>CAWCDQ010000009.1:0-184964 GCA_963794305.1 uncultured Acidobacteriota bacterium
CGCACATCCTCCAGGAGCTCCTCACCGCCAAGTCCGACGATGTGACCGGGCGCGCGAAGATTTACGAGGCGATCGTCAAGGGCGACGCCTCGTTCACCGCGGGCCTGCCGGAGTCCTTCAACGTGCTCATCCGCGAGCTCCAGTCGCTGTGCCTGGATGTCGAGCTGATGAAGACGAAGAAGAAGCCCGTGGACGTCACTCCTCAACCCGTTTTGGAGGAGGTTTAAATAGATGCGACCCTCATTTCATGAACGCGGCGCGCTGACGAGCGACTTCGACGCGATTCGCATCAGCCTCGCCTCGCCCGAGAAGATCATGTCGTGGTCGCACGGCGAGGTCACCAAGCCGGAGACGATCAACTACCGGACGTTCAAGCCGGAACGCGACGGCCTGTTCTGCGCGAAGATCTTCGGGCCGATCACCGACTGGGAGTGCTTGTGCGGCAAGTACAAGCGCATGAAGCACCGCGGCGTCATCTGCGACAAGTGCGGCGTCGAGGTCACCCAGGCCAAGGTGCGGCGCGAGCGCCTCGGCCACATCACGCTGGCCACGCCGGTCAGCCACGTGTGGTTCTTCAAGGGGCTGCCCGAGCCGCATCGGCCACCTGCTCGACATCTCGCTGCGCGATCTCGAGCGCGTCCTCTACTTCGAGGCCTACGTCGTCGTCGATCCGGGCGAGACCGAGCTGAAGCAGAACGGGCTGCTCAACGAAGAGCAGTACCGCAAGGCGCGTGAAGAGCACCAGCACCGCTTCAAGGCGCAGATGGGCGCCGAGGCGATCAAGGAACTGCTCAAGCGCGTCAACATCGAGCGGCTCGCCGTCGAACTGCGCGAGAAGATGCGCGGCGAGCTGTCGGCGCAGAAGAAGCTGAAGTACGCCAAGCGCCTCAAGGTCGTCGACTCGTTCCGCAAGTCGAGCAACCGCCCGGAGTGGATGATTCTCGACGTGATCCCGGTCATTCCGCCGGAACTGCGCCCGCTGGTCCCGCTCGACGGCGGCCGCTTCGCGACCTCGGACCTCAACGACCTCTATCGCCGCGTCATCAACCGCAACAACCGGTTGAAGAAGCTGATGGAGCTGAAGGCGCCCGACGTCATCATCCGCAACGAAAAGCGCATGCTCCAGGAAGCGGTGGACGCGCTGTTCGACAACGGCCGCCGCGGCCGCGTGCTGCGCGGCGCCAACAACCGGCCGCTCAAGTCGCTGTCGGATACGCTTGAAGGGCAAGCAGGGGCGCTTCCGCCAGAACCTGCTCGGCAAGCGCGTCGACTACTCCGGCCGTTCGGTGATCGTCGTCGGTCCCGAGCTGAAGCTGCACCAGTGCGGCCTGCCGAAGAAGATGGCGCTCGAGCTGTTCAAGCCGTTCATCTACAACAAGCTCGAAGAGCGCGGCCTGGTCCAGACCATCAAGCAGGCCAAGGAGATGGTCGAGCTCCAGCGTCCGGAAGTGTGGGACGTGCTCGAGGAAGTGATTCGCGAGCATCCGGTCCTGCTCAACCGCGCGCCGACGCTGCATCGTCTCGGCATCCAGGCGTTCGAGCCGGTGCTGGTCGAAGGCAAGGCGATCCGCATCCACCCGCTCGTCTGCACGGCGTTCAACGCGGACTTCGACGGCGACCAGATGGCCGTCCACATCCCGCTGTCGCCGGAAGCGCAGATCGAGGCGTCGGTGCTGATGCTCTCGAGCAACAACATCCTGTCGCCGGCGCACGGCGCGCCGATCGCGATTCCGTCGCAGGACATCGTGCTCGGCTGCTACTACCTGACCAAGTCGAAGTCGGGCGCCAAGGGCGAAGGGCGCGCGTTCGGCAACCCGGACGACGTCATGCTGGCGCTCGAAGCGGGGGAGCTCGAAACGCTCTCGCCGATTCGTCTGCGCTACACCGGCGACATCCAGGACCTGACCGCGTCGCGCGACGACCAGGACGTGCTGCGCACCGAAGTGCAGACGGTCAAGGGCAAGATCATCAACACCACCGTCGGCCGCGTCATCCTCAACCAGGCCATCCCGGTCGAGATGCCGTTCGTCAACGGCCTGCTCAAGAAGAAGGGGCTGCAGCAGCTGGTGCAGAGCTGCTACCTGAAGTTCGGGCTCGAGAAGACGGTCGAGATGCTCGACTCGCTCAAGAACCTCGGCTTCACCTACGCCACCAAGTCGGGGCTGTCGATCGGCATCGACGACCTGGTCATCCCGGAGAAGAAGGCGTCGCTGGTCAGCGCGGCCCGCGACGAGGTCATCAAGGTCGAGTCGCAGTATCTCGAGGGCGCGATCACCAACGGCGAGCGCTACAACAAGGTGATCGCGATCTGGTCGGAAGCGACCGAGGACATCGCCAACGCGATGTTCAGCGAGATGGAGCAGATCGACAAGGAAGGCCGGCAGTTCAACCCGGTCTACATCATGGCCGACTCCGGCGCGCGCGGATCGAAACAGCAGATCCGCCAGCTGGCCGGGTATGCGCGGCCTGATGGCCAAGCCGTCGGGCGAAATCATCGAGACCCCGATCACGTCGAACTTCCGTGAAGGCCTCACGGTGCTGCAGTACTTCATCTCGACCCACGGCGCGCGCAAGGGTCTGGCCGATACGGCGCTCAAGACCGCCGACTCGGGCTACCTCACGCGCCGCCTCGTCGACGTCGCGCAGGACGTGATCATCCACGAGCCGGATTGCGGCACCGTGGACGGCATCGAAGCGCGCGCCATCGTCGAACAGGGCGAGGTCATCGAGCCGCTGCGCGACCGCATCATCGGCCGCACGACGCTCGAGCGCATCACCGACCCGTTCACCGGCGAGACGATCGTCGAAGTGAACGAGATCATGGACGAGGCGACCTCGTCCGCGATTCAGGAAGCGGGCATCGAGAAGGTGAAGATCCGGTCGGTGCTCACCTGCACGTCGCGGCGCGGCGTCTGCGCGAAGTGCTACGGCCGCGACCTCGCCACCGGCAAGATGGTCGAGCTCGGGCAGGCGGTCGGCGTCATCGCGGCGCAGTCCATCGGCGAGCCCGGCACGCAGCTGACGATGAGAACGTTCCACATCGGCGGCACGGCGTCGCGCGTCTCCGAGCAGTCGACGCTCGAGGCGCGCAACGCCGGCACGGCGCGGTTCGACGGCCTGCAGGTCGTCGAGGCGAAGGACGGCAACCTGGTCGTCATGAACCGCAGCGGTTCGCTGGTCGTGCAGGACGCCAAGGGCCGCGACCGCGAGCGCTACCCGATCGTCTACGGCGCGCGCCTCAAGGTGAAGGAAGGCCAGCACGTCGAGCAGGGCCAGGTGCTGGTCGAGTGGGATCCCTACACCTTCAGCGATCCTCACCGAGGAGCCGGGCCAGATCCGGTTCAAGGACATTCTCGAGGGCATCACGGTGCACGAGGAAGTCGACGAGGTCACCGGCCTCTCGCGCCTCATCATCGTCGACTCGCCGGACGAGAAGAAGCAGCCGGCGGTGGAGATCAAGGGCAAGGACGGGAAGGTCAACCGCAAGTACCACATGCCGTCGCACGCGCACCTCATGGTGCAGGACGGCGAGATGGTGTCGGCGGGCGACGTGCTCGCCAAGATCCCGCGCGAGACGACCAAGACCAAGGACATCACGGGCGGTCTGCCGCGCGTGGTCGAGCTGTTCGAAGCGCGCAAGCCGCGCGAGACGGCGGTCATCTCGGAAATCGACGGCGTCGTCAAGCACGGCGGCATCGTCAAGGGTCAGCGGAAGATCATCATCGTTCCGGACGAGCCGGGCGCGGAGCCGCGTGAGTACGCGCTGCCGCGCGGCGTCCACGTCAACGTGCAGGAAGGCGAGCGCGTCCGGGCGGGCGAGCCGCTGATGGACGGGCCGTCCAACCCGCACGACATCCTGAACGTGCTCGGCGAGAAGGCGCTGCAGTCCTACCTCGTGAACGAGATTCAGGAGGTCTACCGGCTGCAGGGCGTCAACATCAACGACAAGCACATCGAGACCATCGCGCGGCAGATGATGCGGTGGGTCAAGATCGAGGATGTCGGCGACACCGAGTTCCTGGTCGACGAGCAGGTGGACAAGTTCCGGTTCCTCGAAGAGAACGAGCGCGTGATCAAGGAGGACGGGCGCCCGGCGCAGGGCCGTCCGCTGCTGCTCGGGATCACGAAGGCGTCGCTCTCGACCGACTCGTTCATCTCGGCGGCGTCGTTCCAGGAAACGACGCGCGTGCTCACCGAAGCGTCGATTTCCGGCAAGGTCGATCACCTGCGCGGCCTGAAGGAAAACGTGACGATGGGCCGGCTGATTCCGGCGGGCACCGGCTTCGAGTACTACCGGCACGTGCGGATCCCGGCGGACGAGCCGCCGCCGCCGCCGGCGCTGCCGCAGCCGAGCGACGACGAGCTCGAGCTGGAGCGCGACATGGAGTACTTCGTGGAGCCGGAAGAGGCGCTCGGGCCGCGGACGGGCGACCTCGGAGAGTAGACTTCGAAGTTAGAACTGAGAAGTTAGAAGTTAGAACTGGAAGGTTGGAAGTACTGAAGGGCGGTGGTCGAAAGACTGCCGCCCTTTTTCTTTGTACGAAGCGGCGATCAACGCACGCGGACTTCGCTGCGTTGACCACGAAGGCACGAAACACACGAAGTCATCCCTTGGCCGGCATCGAATCGACGAAGAAGAAACCGCGGAGATCGCAAAGAGCGCGGAGGTACATAATCACGTGTAGGGCTGCCCAATGCCATCACCATCATTCCGTATCGAGTCCCTTGCCAGGTTACGCGCCCACCATAGGAAGGCTGGTGGGGATGCTCCTGTACGCGCGCAAAACCACACTGGCTGCCGTCGAAGGATTGAGCGTTGCGGAACTGGATCATCTGCACGATGAATCCAGCAACTCGATTGGCGCCCTCCTGGCTCACATTGCTGCGGTGGAGCGTGGGTATCAGTGCATCACGTTCGAGGAGCGACCGCCTTCTGCAGTGGAACAAGCGGCGTGGGAGCCCGCCCTCAAACTTGGCGCCAACGGGCGCCGTCTCCTTCGCAACGAGCCTCTCGAGCACTACGTTCACGAGCTCAGCGAGGTCCGTCGTCGCACGCTCGAGGAACTTGCCGCTCGGGATGATGCATGGTTGGAGCGGACGCTCAGCGCCGCTCCTGCCATGAATGCGCACTGGGCGTGGTTCCATGTCGCGGAGGACGAGATCAATCACCGCGGACAGATCCGCTGGCTGCGCGCCCGTCTCGCCTCGGCGGCTGGGCGTCCTGTTCGCGGCTGAGGGCCACGATGTCTGAGCGCGCTCGGGTTCTCATGGAGCAGGCTACGCGGGCCAGGCGCAGCGGGCGTTTGCTCGATGCGCATCGCGACTTCCTGGAAGCGGTCACTCTCGCGCGTCAGGCGGACTCGCCGCCGGATTTGATCCAGGCGCTCAAGGGCCTTGGGCAGATCGAGCGTGACCTGGGCCGCGGCGATGCGGCCAGGCCGCTGTACGAGGAAGCCGTCGCCCTCTGCCGCGCAGAAGACGATCCTCTCCAGTTGGCGCACACGGTTCGGCATCTCGGCGACATACATCAGGACGGCGGCCGCCTGGATCTGGCCGAGCCTTGTTACCAGGAGGCGCTGACAATCTACCAGGGTCATCCTCGGACCGCGCCACTCGATCTGGCGAACGCTCTTCGGCCGTTCGCCATACTCCAGGAGAGCCTGGGAAAAACGAAGGCGGCGAGAGAACTCTGGACGGAGGTCAGAAACCTGTACGCGGCGCTCAACGTCCGAGGGAGTGGCCGAGAGCACGAAGCGCCTCACCAGGTTGGACTTGACGATGCCGGGGACGCGACACGGGTCGCGCGATGAAGTGATCGCCTACCTCTGTGTGGCATCGAAGCTGTCAGGGGGCGGCGATCGAGTAGTGTTCGATGTCGAGCGATCCCGATCCTATGGCAAGGCGTTGTTCCTCGGTCTGCCGCTGCACGGTCACACCAACCCGTCGTTGCCGCTGGTTCGCGAGCTGGTCGGCCGGGGCGAGGAGGTCGTTTACTATTCCGCAGATCCGTTCGCCGCGAGGATTGAACAGACGGGTGCGCGGTACCGGCCGTATCGCAACGCGTTCCTGGCGGACATCACACGACTGCCGGAACGGATGGACGAGCTGTCGTGGCTCCTGATGCAGACCACGGCGGACATTCTCGATCGCGAGCTGGATGCCTTCCGCGCCGAGCGGCCCGACTACGTGATCGCCGATTCCGTGGCTCCCTGGGGCCAGTGGGTCGGCGAAGTGCTCGGCGTGCCGGTGGTCACATCGGTGAGCACCTTCGCGTTCAACCGCCATGTGCTGGCGTTTGCGGCATCGCACGGCGTGCGGCCGAAGAGCGCGAAGCTCCTGCTGTCGAAGCTCCGCCACATGTACAAGGCGCTCCGGCTCGGACGACGCCTGAGCCGGAAGTACGGAGTGGCAGGACCGGGCATCACGGGCCTCGTGCTCGGTCGCTCTGCCTTGAACATCGTCTACACCTCGCGGCATTTTCAGCCCTGCGCCGGCACCTTCGACGATCGCTTCCAGTTCGTCGGCCCGTCTCTCACGCTCGCCGGTACCTCCGACGGGAGGGACGAACAGGCGCGCCGGGCCGCCGTTGTCTATGTATCACTGGGCACGCTGTTCAACGCGGACGCCGCGTTTTACCGCGCCTGTTTCGAGGCGTTCGGTCGGGAGGACATCGAGGTCATCCTGTCCATCGGAACGAACGTGTCGGAGGCGAGCCTGGGCCAGGCGCCGGCAAACTTCGTGGTCCGGCCTCACGTCCCCCAGCTGGAAGTGCTCGGGCGCGCGTCCGCGTTCGTGACGCACGGCGGCATGAACAGTGTCAGCGAGAGCCTGTTTCAGGGCGTGCCGGTGGTAGTGATTCCTCAGATGGGGGAGCAGGAGGTCGTCGGACGCCGGGTTGAAGAGATCGGAGCCGGAATCTATCTGGCGAAGCACGACGTCTCGGCTGAGAAGCTCCGCGAGTCGGTGGCGCGGCTTCTGACGCGACGCGCGGTTCCGCGAGCAGGCGGCCGTGGTGCGCGAGTCGTTTCGAACCGCGGGCGGCGTCGCACGCGCCGCCGACGCGATCCTGGCGTTCACGAGACCGGCGGTTTCGCGCGCGACCGTCGCGTCCGGATCACCGCGCTAGACAGAGCGCATCGATTTTGATGTCGAACGGATCTGAAGGTGTGCGCGCCACATCGGGATCGGCGCGATCACCGACCGACAGGTGCGAGCCAGACGGATCGGTCACGTCTGAAATGACATCGGAGATAAGATCGCACTCGTGACCGACCAGTTTCGATTCGACGATGGGGCTGCGTACGAGCGGTACATGGGGAAGTGGAGCCAGCTCGCCGGCGAAACGTTCATCGACTGGCTCGCTCCTGCATCAGGGTTGCGATGGCTCGATGTCGGCTGCGGCAACGGCGCCTTCACCGAAATGATCGTCGAGCGGTGTGCGCCCGCCTCGGTCCACGGGATAGATCCGTCGCAGGGGCA
This sequence comes from uncultured Acidobacteriota bacterium, assembly GCA_963794305.1. Lineage (GTDB taxonomy): Bacteria > Acidobacteriota > Vicinamibacteria > Vicinamibacterales > CAVVIG01 > CAVQFC01. The sequence goes on from CAWCDQ010000009.1 coordinate 7,480, forward strand.
GCTCGACTTCGCCCGCGCACGACCTGCGCTGCGCGTCGCACAGTTCCGTCAGGGCGACGCCATGGCACAGCCGTTCGCCGACGACACGTTCGACGCGGCGGTCATGCCGCTGGTGATCTTCTTCGTTCCCGACCCGGGCAAGGGTGTTGCCGAAATGGCGCGAGTGGTCTGCCCGGGCGGGCTCGTCGCAGCCTACGCGTGGGACATGTCTGGTGGATTCCCATACGACGCGTTGCACGCCGAAATGCGCGGGATGGGCGTTGCGGTTCCGTCGCCGCCGAGCGCGGACGCATCTCAAATCGACGCAATGCGACGCTTCTGGACAGACGCGGGCCTCGAAGCCGTCGATACTGAGCAGATCGCCGTGCAGCGGACGTTTGCCGATTTCGACGACTACTGGACGACGATTTTCGGCGGGCCGAGCGTCGGTTCAAAGCTGGCGGCGATGACCTCCGATGATCTCGCGCTTCTCCGAGGGCGGATGCGCGCGCGCTTGCCCGCAGACGCGGATGGCCGCATCACGTATGGTGCGCGGGCGAACGCCATCAAGGGTCGCGTACCGTCCTGACGTCAAGGGCGAATGACCACCGCATCCAGTTGACGATCTACAATCCGGACGCCGATCCCGACGGCTCCGCAGGCCGCGCGTTTGCGCGGGCGGTCGGCACGGCGCTGCGCGTGCCGCATCGCTGACCAGTCAAGGAGGCGCTGTCATGTCGTTCTACGAAAAAGGCCAGGTCCGCATCCACTACGAGGAGGCCGGGTCCGGCTTCCCGTTGCTGCTCATCGCCGGTGGGGGCTTGAACTCGACGATCGCGGCCCTCGCCAATCCGTTCAACCCGATCGACGAGTTCAAGGGGGAGTACCGATGCATCGCATCGGACCTTCGCAACGCCAACAGCGGCCAGTCATCCGGCCCGCTCGAGATCGACCGCCCATGGGACGCCTATACCGATGACCATCTCGGCCTGATGGATCACCTGGGCATCGAGAAGTTCATGGTGATGGGTTTCTGCATCGGCGGTCCGTTCATCTGGAACCTCCTGCGGCGCGCGCCGAATCGCATCGTCGCCGCCGTGCTGGCGCAGCCGAGCGGATTTCGGCCGGAGATGCCGACGCTCTTCTACGACACCAACAAGGCAGGTTGGGGGCCGGATCTGGTCAAGCGCCGTCCCGAGATCACGATGGAGATGGTCGATCGGTTTCTGACCAGGATGTATCGCACCAACCCCGACTTCGTGTTCACCGTGACACGCGACTTCGTGCGCAAGTGCGAGAACCCGCTGCTCATCCTGCCGGACGACATCCCGGCGCATCCGTACGCCGTCGCCATGGAGGCGGCGATGCTCGCGCCGAACGCCGAAGCGAGCATCTTCCCGTGGAAGGAGCCCAAGGAGCGGATTCCTCTCGCCGTGCGCCAGATACGTTCCTTCCTTCGTGCGCATCGGCCCGCGTCGGCCTAAGCGGATGGAGCGCCTCGCGCCAAAGAGGTCGATGAGACTCCTCGAGAGTCTCCTGCTCATCCTCGCGCTCACGAGTCCGCGCCTTTCGGCGCAGACGCTGACGATCACGAACGCCACGGTCATCGACGTTTCGAACGGCGCTCTTCGCCGCGACCAGACGATCGTCATCGACGGGAATCGCATCGTGAGCGTCGGATCGTCACCGGCGCCGGCCGCGGCACGCGGTCAGGTCGTCGACGCAAAGGGCATGTACGTCATTCCCGGTCTCTGGGACATGCACACGCATGCGTACTTCGGCTGGAGCCGCGATTTCGGCGACAGCTACGTCCTGCCGCTGTTCATCGCCAACGGCGTCACCGGCATCCGCGACATGGGGAGCGATCTCGATGCCGTGCTGCGTGCGCGGAAGGAAGTGGCTGCCCATCGTCTCGTCGGTCCACGCATGGTGGTCTCCGGTCCGATGCTCGACGGCCCGCGGGCGACCTATCGCGGCGTCGATCGCCGTCGCCACTCCCGACGATGGACGGAAGGCCGTGCGCCTGCTGAAAGCGCAAGGGCGCCGATTTCATCAAGATCCAGTCCGGAGTGCCGCGCGACGCGTATCTCGCCATTGCGGACGAAGCGAAGAAGCTAGGCCTGCCGTTCGACGGCCACGTGCCGGACGCGATTCGCGCGTCCGAGGCGATTGCGGCCGGACAGCGGACGTTCGAACATCTCATCGGCATCTTCGAAGCCAGCACGCCGGACGAAGACGCTTTCCTCTCGCGCCGTTACGGCGCGGGCAAGGATCCCTCGGCCAACAAGAGCCTGGCCGCGTTCCTCGATCGGTACGATCCCGCGCGCGAAAAGATCATCGTCGAGCGTCTGGCCGCGAGCCGCGTCTGGCAGTGCCCGACGCTCTTCTGGGAGCGCGGTCAATGGCTGGTCGACGTGATCGACTATCTGAAGGATCCTGATATCGCGTTCACGCCGCGCACGTGGATCGAGAAGAAGTATCCCTCGTCTCAGAAAGCGATTCTCGAGAGCATGGATACCGACGCGCTGGCGGTGCGCCGGCGATTCGTCGATCACGAGCTGGATGTCGTCCGGGCCTTGCACGCCGCCGGTGTGCCGTTTCTCGCCGGAACCGATACGCCGGCCGGCGTCGACGTGACGCCCGGCATCAGCCTGCATCTCGAGCTGCAGCGGTTGGTGGCGGCGGGATTGACGCCGCTCGAAGCGCTGCAGACGGCGACGATCAATCCCGCGCGCTTCTTCGGGAAGATGTCCGACTCCGGGAGCGTCCAGGCCGGCCGCGTCGCGGATCTCGTGATCCTGCGCGCGAATCCGCTCGACGACATCGCCAATACACGGACGATAGCCGGCGTGGTCGCCGACGGAAGATACTGGCCGCCGATCGAGATCGAGCGGCTCCGCGAGCACGTGAAGCAGGTTGCGGCCGAGCGATGATCGCGCCGCCGGATGTAAGATTGGCGGCTCCAGGCCATGAAGGCGTTCCTGATCACCGCAGCCATCGTCTTTGATCTCGTCGTGCTCGCCCACATCGCGCGAATCGTGGTCGAGCCGCGCCTGGCGCGCGATCCCTGGTTCCTCGGGATCACGCTGGTCGCCGCGGTCCTGAGCGGCTGGGCCTGGGTGCTCGTTCTTCTTTTGCGACGCAACACGTGAGTGCCGTCTTTTCATTTAGCGTTCTTTGCGGTCTCCGCGGTTTCTTCTTGTCGTCGGATGCGTGAAGCCCTTTCGTGATACCGTTGCGCGTTTTTCCGCCGACCCGACGAAGGAGCAGCCATGAGCTCGATGACAGAGACCGCGCAGCAGTTCTTCGACGCCTGTGAGACCGGCAAAGGCTGGGACGTGTGCCAGCGATATTGCCATTCCGGCGCGACCTTCTCCTCCCAGACCGGCGCGCTCGCCGGCGTGACCACGTTGCAGGCGTACGCCGACTGGATGAAGGGGCTGTTCACTCCCGTGCCGGACGGCAGCTACGAGATCAAGTCGTTCGCGGTAGACGAGGCCCGGCACAACGTCGCCGCGTATGGCATCTTCAGGGGCACGCACACCGGCCAGGGTGGCCCGGTCCCGCCGACCGGCAAGAAGGTCGAGGCGGACTACGTCTACGTCATGGATTTCGACGGCGATCGAATCCGTCACATGACGAAGATCTGGAACGACGGAATCAGCTTGTCGCAGCTGGGGTGGGCCTAGCGGGTCGCGCGTCGCCTGATCTAGGTCAGGTTCTCCTGGATGAACCTCGGACTCAGGTGGACGTCGACCTGGACGAGCGGCGCGTCGCCGATGCATGTGAAGCTGTGGATCTCGCCTGCCTTGATGACGAGGATGTCGCCCGCGCCCGCCTCGAACTCGCGTCCGTCCACGTTATAGAGGCCTCGTCCTTCCCTGATGAACTGGACCTCGTCGTACGGGTGCCGATGCGGTCCAGGTCCCCGGCCCGGCAGGGCGTTCAGGAGGAACACCGACACGTTCACGTCGCCGCGATCGGCGCCGACGAACTGGTGGGAGCTGCCGACGAACGGGAGATCCTGCTGGCGCGTGCGGTACATGGCGGTCGATGCTCCTGGCTGTGGTCGCGGTTATGATACGCCCACGGATATCGCGATCGTCGCTGGTCGAATAACGGCAGTGCTGCCGTGGAGGAGGACATCATGCGGGCAGGAACATGGTTCGTTGTTTCGGCACTTACCGCGGCGGCTACGATGCCGGTGACCGCACAGCAGCCGGCCGCGCCCGCGCCTCCGGCGATGACGCTGACCGTCTCCGGATTTGCAGACGGCGCCGACATCCCGGTGAAGTTCAGCCAGGCGGCGCCAGGCGTGGCGACAGGCGAGGGGCTGTCGCCCGCGATCAGCTGGACGAACGTGCCGGCCGGGACACAATCCTTCTTTCTGAACATGCGCGACATGGACGTCGCCCGCAACAAGACCACCGACGATCAGGCGCATTGGGTGGTCTGGAACATCCCGGCATCGGCCACGGGACTGCCCGAAGGCGTACCCAAGGGGCCGAAGCTGGCGAACGGCGCCTTTCAGTTCAGCGCGACCGGCCAGATGTATCGCGGACCCGGCGCCGGCGCCAACGGCCCGAAGCATCACTACATGTTCGAGCTGTACGCGCTCGACACGATGATCGACGTGCAGCCGGCCGCGGACGCATTCGAGTCGCGCGCCAACGTGATGAAGGCCATCCAGGGGCACATTCTCGGAAAGGCCGTCTACGGCGGACTCTTCAAGCGTCCGCAGTAGGCGAGCGGCCATGCTCTACGTGGTCGTGGAGAATTTTCGAGGCGGCGATCCGGTTCCGGTGTACCGGCGGTTCCGCGATCGAGGACGCTTGATGCCTGACGGCGTCGAGTACCGAGGCAGCTGGGTCAGCAGCGATTTGCGCCGCTGCTTCCAGGTGATGGAATGCGACGATCGCCGCCTGCTCGATCGCTGGATCGCCAACTGGGACGATCTCACGGAGTTCGAAGTGCATACCCGTCCTGACGTCGGCGGAGGCAGCGGCAGCGTCGCACCGCGGCTCTGATGTGACGCACGTGCGGATCACCTACATCGGCGGTCCGACCGCCCTGACGGAGTCTGGTGGCCGGCCCCGGGATTGAGTCCGTAGTGCCGCCGATCGTGGATCTCGCCTCGGACGTCCGGCTGATCGAGCCGACGGCGGGCCTTCTGCTCGACACCTTCCGAAACCGAACGGAAGACTGGCAGGATCTCGATTCCGCCCGCGAGGAAGTGCTCGCCTCGCTGGCTCCCGATCGGATCAGCCGTGTGCTGGCGGACGATTCGGGTGTCGTGATCGGCTGGATCGGCGGCATTTCGACGTACGGCGGCCGCGTGTGGGAACTGCATCCGCTGGCCGTCCGCGCCTCGCATCGCCGGCAAGGCATCGGCCGGGCGCTCGTCGAGGATCTCGAGCGATGTGTCGCCAGTCGCGGCGCGTTGACGCTCTGGGCCGGCAGCGACGACGAACACGGTGAGACGACGCTGAGCGGCGCGGATCTCTATCCGGACATTCCGGGCGCCATTGCCCGCATCAGGAATCTGAAAGATCACCCGTTCGAGTTTTATCTTCGGCTCGGGTTCCGGATCGCCGGTGTGCTGCCCGACGCGAACGGTTTCGGCAAGCCAGACATCTTCCTCGCCAAACGCGTCGCCGCACCATAAGACCTGCAGCGTTTTTCGATATGGCGATTTCAATGTTGTCTGTGGATGCGCTGAAACAGCACAGCGTCGGGTGACTGCCGTCCTCCCTGCCACCTGTTTTTCCTGCGAAACTGCGTCCCTCGTCATCGTCTGTATCTATTGACACATATCCGTTTACACGCCAGCGACCTGATCGTCAGCGCCCTGGCGTAAGCCCAGACGACTGCGCGGTACCCCAATTGCCAAACGCTCAGCCGTGGCCATATTGTCAGTTAGTGTCGCTCCAAGTCTCAGATTTGCGGCTCTACTTCCATTGGCCCGGACGCTGGCGGCCAGGGACATCGCGACCTTCGAGCATGCGCGGCGCGTTCGCCGCTACGCGCGCGCGCTGGCCTCTCGCATCGGCATCGACGACGAAGCGAGCCTTCGAACGATTGAGACGGCGGCGCTGTTCCACGACGTCGGCAAGCTCGCGATCCCCGATCGACTCCTGGCCAAGGCCGGCCCGCTGACGCCCGAAGAATACGAACAGGTCAAACGCCACGCGGCGATTGGCGCCGACTTGCTGACGGGGCTGTCGTTTCCGGGACCGCTGGCGCTTCTGGTTCGCCACCACCACGAAAACTGGGACGGCACCGGCTATCCCGATCGATTGCGCCGCGAAGAGATTCCCGCCGGCGCTCGCGCGCTGTCCATCGCCGACTGCTACGACGCGCTCACCTCCGATAGGCCCTACCGCCGCGCGCTGTCACATGCCGCCGCGATGGCGATGATGACCGACCGCTGCGGTTCGATGTTCGACCCGAACATGATCGAGGCGTTTCTCTCGATCGCCGAGGGGCTGCAGCCGTTCTCACTCTTTCCGGCGGGCGCCGCGCTCGCCGGTGCACACGTCCCAATGCCCGCCGAGACTGGTGCGAGATGAAACCCGCCTCCGCGACGTCCACGTTCTCCTCGCTGCCTGCGAAGGCGCGCGGATACGTGACGGCCGTGGTGATTGCCGGCGCCGCTGCTCTCGCCCTCGCGCTCACGCACCTCAGCCTGGACCGTCCGATTCTGTTCGCCGTGCTGATGGCGCTGGCCGTGATGACATCGGCGGCGAAGATCGATCTGCCGCTCGGCCGAAGCCAGTCCAATCTCTCGTTTTCCCACGCGGTGAATTTCTGGTCGCTGTTCGCGCTCGGGCCGGCGCCGACAGTCTGCATCGCGAGCGCCAGCGCGTGGGCGCAGTGCCGGCTCAGGGCGTCGGAGCAGAACCCGCTTCACCGCGTCGCCTTCAGCGTCGCCTCGCTGGCCGTCACCGTCGCCGTCGCCGGCCTGCCGTCGACGATGCTGCTCGGCGGCGACCTCGGCGCCGCGGCTCTGCTGCGGACGGCCGCGATCGTCGCGCCGCTGTATTTCGTCGTCAATACCGCGCTGGTCGCCGGGGCGATCGCGCTCTCGACCCGCCAGCCGGCGATCCTGGCCTGGCGCCGGAATTTTCTCTGGAGCGCACCGAGCTATCTGGCAGGCGGCGCGCTCGCTGCGGTTGCGACGATGGCGTCCGAGCGGGGATGGTTCGGATGGCTGGCGCTCCTCGCGGTGCCGCTCTACCTGGTGTTTCGAAGCTACCACACGGTCGTCGCCCGGCTGCGCGAAGAGCAGGACCAGACGCATCGCGCGATGGAAGTGCAGCTGGCGACGATTGAGGCGCTCGCCCTCGCCATCGAAGCGAAGGCCGGCTGCACACCTGAGCACATTCGATCGATCCAGCAGTGTGCCGCGACGCTCGCGGAGGCGGCGGGCCTCAGCGACGCCGAGGTTCAGGCAGTACGCACCGCGGCGTTGCTGCACGACATCGGCAACATGGCGGTCCCCGAACACATCCTGGCCAAGCCCGACGCGCTGACCCCGGAGGAATTCGAGCGCGTCAAGATTCATCCGCGCGTCGGCGCCGAGATCCTCCACGGCGTGCCGTTTGGAGGGCCGGTCAGGGAGTTCGTGCTCTGCCATCACGAGCGATGGGACGGACTGGGATATCCGGCCGGGCTTCGCGGCGAGGAAATCCCGCTGGGCGCGCGCATCCTGGCCATCGCCGATTGCTACAGCACGTTGCAGGCCGATCGGCCGTACCGGCCGGCGCGAAGCGAGGCGGCCGCGCTCGCGGTGCTGCGCGAGTTCTCCGGCACTTCCTTCGATCCGGAGCTGGTCGATCTGCTCATCCAGCGCCTCGGCGGCAGGGCGCCGTCCAGCGTGGAGGCGATCGATCAGAGCCTCTGGTCGGTCACCGAGCCGATGGCGCTGCGCGACATCGCCGGCACGCACCGTGAGGCGCAGACGCTGTACGAAATCGCGCAGGCGCTCGGCTCGAGCCTCGGCGTGACCGACGCGATGGCGTTGATCCAGCAGAAGGTCAGCCGCCTGGTGCCGTTCACCACCTGCGCGCTCTTCCTTGGCGACGACGAGCAGGGATTCGTCTGCCGCTACGCGCACGGCCCCGGGACGGAAGCGTTGTTCAAGTGGACTCCGAAGTCCTGGAGCGACCTGTCGCTGCGGATCCCGTCCTGCGCGGACGGCCGCGGTCCGCGGGGTGAGGATCTGACGTCGCTGCTGCCGTGTCCGTTGAAGCTCGAAGACCAGCTGATCGGTGTCCTCGTGCTCTACCACACCGTCCCCGGCAGCTTTACCGATGAGCATCGCCGTGTCCTCGAACGCGTCAGCGAGCAAGCCTCGGCCGTGGTCTACAACTCGAAACGATTCGAGCAGACGGAACACGAGTCTCATACGGACCCACTCACGGGTATGCCGAACCGGCGGTCGCTCGACCGGCAGCTCGAGGCCGGGCTTCAGCAGATCAAGCACTCCGGGGTCGATGGGAACGGTCGTGGTGCTCGACCTCGATCGCCTCAAGGAGATCAACGACACGTACGGGCACGACGTCGGCGATCGCGCGCTGCGCACCGTGGGCAACGTCCTGCGCGCGACGGTGCGCGACAACGACGTCTGCGCGCGTTTCGGCGGCGACGAATTCATCGTGGTTCTGTGGGATTGCCAACCGGAGCACGAAGCGCGGCGCGTGGCCGACCTGCAGAACGCGGTGGCCGCGCATCCGTTCGAACCGCGACCCGGCGTGCGCGTCTCGCTGTCGATCAGCGCGGGCGCGGCCAGATTTCCGGAAGACGGAACCTCGTTCGACGAGCTGCTCGCGGCCGGCGACGAGCGCATGTATCGCGACAAGGCGCTTCGCCGATCGCGAAGCTCGGCGGGCCGGCATGCGACGGCCTCGGAACGTGCGTAACAACGGAGAGCATATGAGCAACCGCGTCTCAATCGTCATACAGGGAATCGACGACGCGTCGATCCTGGCGGAGTGCGAGCAGGCCATCCAGGAGGCGTTCGGCGAGCTCGCGCTGCCGGGGCTGTGGCAGGTCTTCGTGCGGCCGTCGCGCGGCAGCGGCCAGTGGGCCTTCAGCCTCCACGGCCTCGATGTCCGGCACAACCTGTCGATTGCGGTCCCGGCGTCGCTGCTTCCGAGCCTCATTCCCCCGCGGTTAACCGAGTCGCTCAATCGGATCGTGTCAACGAAGGTCAAAACCGCCACGGCGCCAGCGCGTCCGCTCACGCTGCGAGCGGTTTGAGGAGTCGAACGATGGCTGTGTTTCAACATCCGCACCTGACCCGCGGGGTCGTGATGACCCCCAAGGGGGCATTCGTGATCATTCGAGGTTTCGTCAGCGCGCCGGACGAAGTCGGCGACTCGATGGGCTGGAGGCGCGTCGACGACGAGTCACCGGTGGCGTCTCAGGCGCAGCTGGCGTCGGTCCGATCCTCGGCCATGAGGACCGAGGCCATGGCGCCGCTGAACCGCCAGTGACGCACGAGCCCGCGGCGTCCGGAGGCTGGTCACCCGGAGTCGTGCCCCTGGTGCGGCCGGCCGCACATCCGGGGCGTCTGGCCGTCGCCGAGCGGCGACCGCCAGTACCGCTGCGTTGCTTGTGGAACCACGTTCTTCATCCACGAGCTGCCGCGGCGGGTCACGGAGCGCTCACTGCCCGTGCCAGTTCCGGCGCCCGTCAGCGTCCGTCGCCGATTGTTCACGGCGTTTGGTCACAAGCGCTGACAACACGCGGACGAGTGCTCTTCCGAGTGGATGTAAACCGAACGGAGGAACCGCGGAGAATGCGAGATGCTGAGACGAGTCTTCTCGGCGGTCTTTGCGAGCTTCGCGGTTTCTTCTTGGTCGTGAGCTGTGTGTGAGCAGGCCTGAAGGCCTGCACTACGCCGGACTGAAAACGGTACGGCGCGGAAATGACGCACAATATCCCGATGCGCGACGCACGGGGAACCACGTGAACGGCACACGCAGGTCGGCGCTCATGACGATGATCGCGGCCCTGGCGGGAGCGAGGATGTCGGCGCTCCCGCGTCAAGCGACACCCAGCACTTTCGAACTCCCGACGCCCACGGGTCCCTTTCCAGTGGCCACGACCTCGTGGAGACTGACCGATTGCTCGCGCGCCGAGCCGTTCGCCGCGGGCGAGCTCCGTCAGGTTGAAGTCCTCGCGTGGTATCCGGCCGAAGCGGGTCGCGGCGCCAGCGCGCCCTACCTGCGCGAAGGTCTTTCCGAGGTGAGGACCTTTGCGAAGTTGTTCGGCGACGAAACCGCGTTCGATGGTCTGGAGGGAATCCGCACGCACTCAGAGCTCGACGGCGCACCCGCGGCCGCGCCGGCAAAACTTCCGCTGCTCGTCTTCTCGCACGGATACACCGGCGTGCCGAGCTCCTACACGGCGCTGCTCGAGGATCTCGCCAGCCACGGCTACGCGATCCTCAGCGTCGTCCATCCGTACGAAGCCACGGCGGCGACGCTGGCCGACGGCCGCGTCGTGACGATGACCGGAAAGGACGGCACGCTCCTGAAGGGCATTCAGGACGTGTTCGCCGAGTGGGGCGCCGAGGACGCGACGATGGCCGCGGTCACGAAGGCGACCGACACCGCCGAACAGATCCGTTTGCTGCGCGGGTACCTCGACGGCCTGCACCGGACCGGCATCGCGCTGCGGCGATGGGTGGACGATACGAAGTTGGCCATCGACACTCTTCAGAGCTTGCCGAGCTCGAGCGCCGGCGGACGGCTTGCCGCCAGGCTCGATGTCGCGCGCATGGGTGTCTTCGGCCACTCGATGGGAGGCGTGACGGCCGCGCAATTCTGTGTCGAGGATGCCCGATGCAAGGCGGCGCTGAACCTCGACGGCATCCCGCAATACGGGCCGATGATCGGCGCGTCGATGCCGCGGCCGCTCGCGATGGTCTACTCTGCGCGGCCGGGCCGCGCCGGCGCGAGCGATCCGATCTACCGCCGCGCGGCGCATCCCTACATCCGCTTCGACGTGCGCGACACCCTGCACCTCGACTTCAGCGACATGGTGTTCTGGGGCGGGCCGCTTCGCGCGCGTCCGCTCCTCGGCGCGATCGCTCCTGCGCGCGCCGCCGAAATCACGGCCGCCATCGTCCGGCAGTATTTCGATCAGCAGCTGCGCGGTCAGCGATCGCCGTTGCTGGCGGGCGGGGCCGTTTTTCCGGAAGTCAGCGTCAGCGTCCCACGCTGACCGCCGTTGCTTGTCACGTAGCAGCGTCGAATCAACACAAAGGACACTCAGGACACGAAGGCAAGAGATGTACAGTTCCTTTGTGTCCTTGGTGTCCTCCGTGTTCGATCGGCGTTGCGAATCACGCACGATGGCGAATCGAGAAGCGCGCTAGGGAAGTGCTGTTTCGCCGAAGGCGAACCGCTCGAGCGCGAGGTTCCTGATGACTTCGGTCGTCGAGCGCGCCTTGTTGAGGGTGTAGAAATGCAGACCCGGCGCCCCCTCGCGTAGCAGCTCGTCGCACTGACGGGTTGCGTACTCGATGCCGAACTGCGACACGGCCTCGTCGTCGTCGGCGCGCCGTTCCAGCTCGGAGAGGAGCAGCGACGGCAGCTCGGCGCCGCACAACGCGACGAACCGCTTGATCTGCGACGTGCTGAGAATCGGCATGATTCCCGGCACGATCGGCACGGACACGCCCTGTGCGGCCAGATAGTCGCGAAACGTGAAGTAGTCGCGATTGTCGAAGAACAGCTGCGTGATCACGAAGTCGGCGCCGTGATCGATCTTCGCCTTGAGCCGCTGCCAGTCGACCAGCTTGCCTTCGCGGCAGGCGATGTGCCCTTCCGGAAATCCCGCGACGCCGATCGAGAATCCGCCGCTTTCGCGGATGCACTGCACGAGCTGATACGAGTATTCGAAGCCGCCTTCGGCCTTCACGAACTCCTGAGAACCCGGGGGCGGATCGCCGCGCAGCGCAAGAACGTTCTTGATGCCGAGCGCCCTCGTCTGCTCCAGGACGGCGCGCGTTTCGTCGACCGTCGAATTGACGCACGTCAGGTGCGCCATCGTCGTGATCTGCTGTTCGCGCTGAATGCGGTCGACAATCGCCAGCGTCTTCTCACGCGTGCTGCCGCCCGCGCCGTAGGTCACCGAGCAGAAGTCGGGATGGAGCTCGCGCAGAGCTGGAATCGTTTTCTCCAGCAGTGCGCGCTCGCCTTCGGGTGTCTTGGTCGGGAAGAACTCGAACGACACCACGGGCCGGCGAGCCTTCTGTGCGCGTGTCGAAAATATCGCGGATGAAGTGGATCAACGTGTGCCAACGATAAATATACACTTATACGTGGAGGATCGGACCATGAGCCTGACCCGCCGCGAGCTCATCGCGGGTACCGTGCAGATGGCAGCCGCCGCAGCCGTCGTGCAGTCGGCTGACGGAGCCGCTTCCCGCCAGGGCCGAGTTCGCCATTCCTGCCGGCCAGACCTATCTCAATTGCGCGTTCATTCATCCGATGCCTGTCGCGTCTGCGCAGGCGGTCAGCCGCTACATCGAGAGCCGCACGTTCAGTCGTGAGCGCTGGAGCGGCGACGATCTCGCGGTGAAAGTGCGGGCGCAGTTTGCCTCGTTGATCAATGCGAACCCCGCCGAGATCAGCCTGGTGGAGAGCACGAGCCGCGGCGAGAATCTCGTCGTCAACGGTCTGGGCCTTCCGTCGAGCGGCGGCAACGTGGTCACCGACGCGCTGCATTTCGAAGGCTCGCTGATTCTCTACGGCGAGCTACAGAAGCGGGGCCTCGACGTGCGCCTCGTGCGGCCGCGGGAGTGGCGGATCGAGCTGGCCGACATGGAGAAGGTGATCGATCGGAACACGCGGCTCGTCGCCGTGTCTCTGGTGTCGTGGTACAACGGCTTCCAGCACGATCTGAAACGAGTGTGCGACCTGGCGCACGCCAACGGCGCGTACGTCTATGCGGACATCATTCAGGCGGCCGGTAACACGCCGATCGACGTGCGGGCGAGCGGCGTCGATTTCTGCGCGTGCTCGACCTTCAAGTGGCTGATGGGCGACTTCGGGCTCGGGTTCCTGTACGTCCGCGAGTCGCTGCTCGACAAGGTGATTCGCCGTTCGGAGTACGGCTACCAGCAGGCGGACACCGTGATGCACTACCTGCCGTCCGATCCGCCCGCGTCCGTTCCCGTCACGTGGACCCTGCACGCCGACGCGCGCGCACATTTCCAGGTGGGCACCTATGCGCAGGGCACGCTGAACGCGCTGGCGGAGTCGCTCGCTTACCTGCAGCGGATCGGCGTCGAGCGGATCCGCGCGCATCGCCAGCCGCTGCTGCGACGCCTGCACGAGGAGTTGCCGCGTTTGGGCTTCACGTCGATCACGCCTCCGGACAGCACATCGGCGATCGCCGCATTCGTCGCTCGCGATGCGGAGCAACGGTTCGCTCCGCGTCTGAAGCGGGCCAACGTATCGGTCACGCTGAGTGGTGAGCGCATGCGCGTGGCGCCGTCGTTCTTCAACGACATCCACGACGTCGACCGCCTGTTGCAGGCGCTATCATAGAAACCGTGAACGCCATGGGAATGAATCTCGTCGGGTTCTGCGTCGCGGCGTTCGTCCTGATCGTGACGCCGGGCCCGAACTTCTTCTACATCCTGACTCGCGGCGCCACGCAGGGGCGCCGCGCCGGCGTGATCGGCGCGCTCGGTCTCGGCGCGGGCGTGCTGATCCATACCTCGCTGGCGACGCTCGGCGTGGCGGCGATCGTTCGCTCGTCGTACCTCGCGTTTCGCCTGATCAAGTACGGCGGCAGCCTGTATCTCCTGTATCTGGGCTTCGCGGCATTGCGGGAACGGCCGCCGGCAGCCGACGAGCGGACTGCGATCGCTGACCCGGACGGTCGTGTGTTCTGGCAGAGCGTCGTCGCCAGCATGACCAACCCGAAGACGATCCTTTTCTTCCTGAGCTTTCTCCCGCAGTTCGTGACCGGGTCCGCGCGGGCCGTGCCAGGGCAGATGCTGTTGCTCGGCGGGATTTACATGTTCCTGACGGTCACGGTCTACAGTGCGGTTGCCCACGTGTCCGGGCGGGTGAGCCGATGGCTTCGCGAAAGCCGAACACGCGCGAAAAGGCTGCGCTGGGTGACCGCCACGAGCTTCCTCGGCCTCGGCGTCTGGGCCGCGCTTCCCGATCGACGCTAGCCGCCATGTGACGTATCTCCGCGCTCTTAGCGACCTCGCGTTTTTTCTTACTCGAGTTGTCGAATTCAACGCCCCCGGGCGACTAACCGGTGGAGGAACACGAACATGAAGTATCTGTGCCTGATTTACGACGAAGAGAAGAAGATGGCGGGGATGTCCAAGAGCGAAGGCGACGCGTTCATGGGTGAATACGGCGCCTTTACGGAATCGGTCAAGGCGAGCGGCCACTACCTTGGCGGGAACCCGTTGCAGCCCGTGCACACGGCGACGACGATTCGCAGCCGGAACGGCAAGGTGTCGACCACCGACGGTCCCTTCGCCGAGACGAAGGAACAGCTCGGCGGCTACTATCTGATCGAAGCCAAGGATCTCAACGAGGCCATCCAGGTCGGCTCGCGGATCCCGTCGGTCAAGACCGGCAGCATCGAAGTGCGGCCGATCATGGTGTTCAACCAGTAGCGCCGGAGTCGATTGTGTGGGGGGCGAGGACACGACGGATCACGTGACGGGAAGCGGTAGACGCCGTCTACCGCGCCGATTCGCGCCGCGTGCTCGCCACCCTCATCCGCCTGCTCGGCGATTTCGACCTCGCCGAAGAGGCGATGCACGACGCGTTCATGTCCGCGGTCGAGCAATGGCCGCGCGACGGCATTCCCGCGAACCCCCGCGCCTGGCTGGTGTCCACCGGCCGCTTCAAGAGCATCACGGCGATGCGCAAACGCGCGCGCTTCGACGCCTCGCTGACCGAGATCGCCGAGCGCCTCGAGGCGGCCGCCCGCGAGGCCGGAGGGCAGGACGAAGAGAGCGTGGACGATGACCGGCTGCGGCTGATTTTCACCTGCTGTCATCCGGCGCTCACACCCGACGCGCAGATTGCCCTGACGCTGCGCGAGGTGTGCGGCCTGACCACCGAGGAAATCGCCCACGCCTTTCTGTCCGCTCCATCCACCGTGGCGCAGCGCATCGTGCGCGCCAAGGCCAAGATTCGTGACGCGGGCATTCCGTATCAGGTGCCGGCGATCGCCGCGCTGGCCGAGCGCCTCGACAGCGTCCTGCACGTGATCTATCTCGTGTTCAACGAGGGCTATTTCGCCTCGTCGGGCGAGTCGCTCACGCGGCACGACCTGTCCGGCGAGGCGATTCGGCTCGGACGCCTGCTGATCGAGCTGCTGCCGGAACCGGAAGCGATCGGGCTGCTCGCGCTGATGCTGCTCCACGAATCGCGCCGTGCCGCGCGCACGTCGCCGTCCGGCGAGCTGATCCTGCTCGGCGATCAGGATCGCTCGCGCTGGGCCCGCGACCAGATCGCCGAAGGCTCCGCGCTGGTCGAGCGGGCGCTGGCGATGAGGCGGCTGGGCCCGTACGCGCTGCAGGCCGCGATTGCCGCCGTTCACGCCGAGGCCTCGTCGGAAGCGACGACCGACTGGGCGCAGATCGTCGCCTTGTACGACATCCTCGTCCGCGCCGACCCGGCGCCGGTCGTCGAGTTGAACCGCGCTGCGGCCGTCGCGATGCGCGACGGACCGCTCGCGGGGCTGACCATCATCGACGCGATCCTCGCCCGAGGGGATCTGGCCGACTACCTGCACGCGCACTCGGCGCGCGCGGATCTGTGCCGGCGGTTGGGACGGGTGGAAGAAGCGCGCGCGTCGTATCAGCGCGCGCTCGGCCTCACGCGGCAGGAACCGGAGCGCCGTTTCCTCGAGCGCCGGCTCCGGGAGCTTGCGGGCGCCTGATCGCGCCCCCGAATGTCGAACCGCGAAGGATCCACAGGCACCACGGTGCCAGCTTCACTCGTGACGATGAGAGGCCGGCATGCCGAGCCGGTTGACGGTGTCGCCTTCGAAGTCGAACTCGATCAGGACGACCGGCTCCTTGCCGACCACCCAGCCGTCGTGGCCCGGATCGATCGCGACAATCTGCGGCGCCTTGTGCTCGACGATGCAGCCGTCGGCGTACTCGATGTGAATTTCGCCGCGGGCCAGGAAGCCGACGTGTGCGTGCATGCAGAGCTCGGTGCCGACGTTCGGTTTCATGTCCACCGCCCAGTGGAACCCCGGCGGGTAGATCATCCGCTTCACCCGCGCGGCGCCGGCGCGGCCGACTTCGAGTTGCACGTGCCCGATATCACGTTTGGTCGCTCCCTTGACCGGCGCAGTCAGCGCATCGAACGCGGCGGCACGTCGCCTGGCCGGGGCTGCCTTCTTCCTCAACACCTTCTTCGCCGCTGCCTTCTTCGCCGGTTTGGCGCTCCGGACTATCCTGACGCCCTTCAGCTTCTTGGCCATCGGAACCTCGCAGTAATCTGGGAAGGGCGATGCTAGCACGCGCGGACCGTCGCGCATCCTGCCCGCCAGCTCCGCGACGGCTTGCAGCGGACGTAGGTTGCGTTCCATGATCGGCGCGCACGATGGCACGAGCCACATCAGGGAAGGGTAAGGCCGGTGGTTGATCGCAGGCTGGATGAACGAAAGCTATCGCGGTATGGCCGCGTCGAAGCGCAGGAAATGAGAGTGGAGGTTGGGATGGTCCGCCGTGTCTGCGTCCCCGTCATCGTCGTGCTCGCCCTGGCCGGCGTCGTGCACGCCCAGAGCAACCGCATCGACACGGTGACGCCGTCGGCGCCGGAGCTCGCGAGCTACGGGCAGTACTCCATCGGCGTTCGCACGGTGCAGGCAACGGACAAGAACCGGCCCGATGTTCTGAGCACGAAAGAGGGCGGACCGACAGCGCGGTACGATCGCACGTTGACCCTCGAGGTCTGGTATCCCGCCTCGCTGGCCGCGGGCCAGAAACCTGGCGGCGACTATCGCGCGATCACGCGCGACCCGGCAGTCACGGCGACCTTGCACGGTCAGGCTGTCCGCGATGCGGCGCCGCTCGTCAGCCAGGCGCCTTTTCCCCTGGTCATCATCTCGCACGGCTATCCCGGGAATCGCTACCTCATGAGCCATCTCGCCGAGAACCTCGCGAGCAAGGGGTTCATCACCGTGTCGATCGATCACAAGGAGAGCACCTACGACGACCAGAAGCCGTTTGCCAGCACGCTCTACAACCGCGCGTTCGACCAGTTGTTCGTGTTGAACGAGATGGCGCGGCTCGCCGCGCCTGGCTCCGGCAGCTTTCTCAGCGGACGCCTCGACGTCAGCCGCACCGGCATCGTCGGCTACTCGATGGGCGGCTATGGAGTGGTGAACGTCATCGGTGGCGGCTACAGCAAGGCGAGCGAGACGATCGCGGGCGCGCCGCCGAACAGGATGCTGGCCGAGCGCGGCGCTGCCAATCCCGAGTACCGCAAGACGATGGATCCGCGCATCAAGGCGGCGATCGCCATCGCTCCGTGGGGCATGGCTGGCGGTTTCTGGGATGCCGAGGGGCTGAAGGGGATCACCACGCCGGTGCTGTTCGTGGCCGGCAGCGTGGACGATGTGGCCGGGTATGAAAAGGGAACGAAAGCGATCTATCAGGCCGCCGTCAACGCCGATCGGTATCTGCTGACGTTCATCAACGCCAACCACAACGCCGGCGCTCCGATTCCGGCGCCCGCGGAGACGTACGTGTCGGCCGAGGCCGGCAAGCCCGCGGCCTTTGCGCACTACGCGGACGCCGTGTGGGACACCGTCCGCATGAACAACATCCTCGATCATTTCGCGACGGCGTACTTCGACTTCTATCTCAAGGGCGACCAGGAGAAGCTGGCGTATTTCGACGCGTGGAAAGGGTTCAAGCGCGGCACGGCGGTGGGCCTCACCCTCGACCACGCGACGCCGGGAAAGTGATGGCGGCCCTTCGGCTGTACGCGATGCCTGCGCTCCTCCTCCTGGCACTTCACAGGACGGAAACCGGATGAGCTCCTCCAAGAAAGCTCCTCCGGGAGCACGCTACAGCCGCAATCGATTTCGCTCGCGACGCCGGCCTCGGTCGGCCTTGCGTCCGCGCCGATCGAGGAAGCGACAGCGCTGTTGAGGCGATCCGTCGCCGAGCGGAAGATCGCCGGCGCGGTCGCCGCGATCGCGAGGCGCGGCAAGGTCGCGTCCCTCGAAGTCGGTCGGCGTTCAGGATCTCGAAACGCGGGCGCCGATGACGGAGCGGTCGCTCTTCCGCATCTACTCGATGACGAAGCCGGTGACCGCCGTCGCCGTCATGATGCTCCACGAATCCGGCCGCTTCAGCTTGGCCGATCCGGTGTCGAAGTACCTGCCCGAATTCAAGGACGCCCGGGTCGCGCTGCCCGACGGTCGACCCGGCCGCCGACGCGCGAGATGACCATTCGGGATCTGCTGCTGCACACCTCGGGTTTGAGCCACCGGACTGCCGAGATCTACCGGACCGCTCGCGTGCGCGTCCGGACCGACACGCTGCCGCAGTTCGTCGCGAAAATCACTCGGGCGCCGCTGATGGAGGATCCCGGCACGCGGTTCCGCTACAGCGAGGGCACGACGGTGCTCGGCCGCCTCGTCGAGATCTGGTCGGGCCAGAGAGTTCGACACGTTCCTCGACGAGCGCGTGTTCAAGCCGCTGGGGATGACGGATACGGGGTTCTGGGTTCGACCGGACCAGCGCGATCGCCTCACGACCGCGTATCAGCCCGCGGCAGGCGGTGGGCTGACCGCAATCGAAATCGAACCCGAGGCGCCGTTCACCGAGCGGCCGGCGCTGCTCGAAGGCGCCGTCGGCCTCGTCTCGACCGTGCCCGACTATCTTGCGATTCTGCCAGATGCTGCTGAACCGGGGCGAGTTGGACGGCGTTCGCATTCTCAGCGCGAAGACGGTGGACATGATGACCGCCAACAGCCTGTCCGACGCGGTGCTCGCGCTGCGGGCGGCCGGCGCGGGTGGGGCCTCGGCAACGTCGACGTCGCGCTCGATACGGGCGAATACGGGTGGGACGGGACCGCCGGGACCATCTTCACCATCGATCCGCGCCGCGAACTGATCACGGTCCTCATGTGGCAGACCGTGCCCGCGGATCCGGATCGGCTGCGCGCCCGCTTCAAGACGCTTGTCGACCGAGCGATCGTTGACTGAGGACTTACAGGAGGTCGAGTAGAGGCTGGATTTGTTTCGGCCCGGGGCGGACCGCGGGCTCGCCGTACAACGCCACTGCAAGCGTCTGAATTTCTCACAAGAATCAGGAGATCAGAAGTTGTTGTTTCAAAGAAAGAATCTTCCTGCTCCTGATCTCCTGTTCAAAATAGACGCGAGTAATATAGGACCGTGCATCACCTCACGACGAGCGAGCTCGAAGCGGGGCTGGACGACATTTTCCGATCGCCGAAGGACGGCGGCGTGCTGGAGATGATCGTGCGGCGGCCGCAAGTCGGCGAACGCGAGATCCTCTCTGAAGGGCAGCTCGATCCGGTTGAAGGGCTTGTCGGCGACAGCTGGAAACTTCGCAGCAGCAGCCGCACGGCGGACGGCATGCCGCATCCCGACATGCAGCTCAACCTGATCAACGCACGTCTGGTCGCGCTGGTATCCCAGGACAAGAGCCGCTGGCATCTCGCGGGCGATCAGCTGTACGTCGACTTCGATCTGAGCGAGGCCAACGTGCCGGCCGGGACGCGTCTGGCGATCGGATCCGCCGTCATCGAAGTCACGGCCGAGCCGCACACGGGCTGCTCGAAATTCGTGGAACGGTTCGGCCTGGACGCGATGAAGTTCGTCAACGCCAGCGAGCGGAGAGACCTTCACCTGCGCGGCATCAACGCCCGCGTCGTTCAGCCGGGCGCCGTGCGTGTCGGAGACGCGATCAGCAAACTCTAGCGGAGGACGTTCATGCGTCGTGTGGCTCTGTTCCTGCTTTCGCTCGTCGCCGTGCCCGCGACGGCGTCAGCGACCTGGTCCGTGATTGCCGTCGATCGCAGTACCGGGCGCGTCGTGATTGCGTCGGCGACCTGCGTCGATCGCGACGATCAGTTCCTCATGGGCGTGCAGGCGGTCGTCGTGCCCGGAATGGGCGTGGCGGCGTGCCAGGCCGGCGTCGACAACACGCACCAGAATCAGATGCTCGTGTTTCGCGAGCTGCAGAAAGGCACCGATCCGAAGGCGATCATCGAGCAGTTGAGCGCCGATCCCGCTTTCCAGACGCGCCAGTTCGGCATCGTCAATCTGCAGGGCCGCAGCGCCGGTCACTCGGGTCTCACAAACGGCTACGTGTCGCAGGACATTCACGGCCAGGTGCCGGGCACCGAGATCTTCTATTCGATTCAGGGGAACATTCTGCGGCCCGGCACCGTGGTGCCCAATGCCGTGCAGGCGTTCCTGCACGCCAAAGGCGCGATCACCGATCGCGTGATGGCTGCGATGGAAGCCGCGGACGGATCGGGTGGCGACAGCCGCTGCACCTGCCCGCCCTGGCCGACCGACGGCTCGAAGCCGGCGATCCCGTGCTCGGAGAAGACCGCGCACGTCGCCTATATCCTGATGGCGGAGAAGGGCGACACCAACGGCGATTCGCACAACAACGGCAAGTACACGATGTATCTCACCGTGTCGCAGCCGGCGCCGGATCATGGACCGAACGTCATCCGCGCAGGGGAGAACCTGAATCCGGTGAAGACCCTTCGCATGCGGTACGACGCCTGGCGCAAAGCGCAGCCGGCGTCGTTCAAGTGAGCCTGAGGAGAGCCGATCACATGCGACTGCTGTCCTCGACGTTCGCTCTCGTGACGTTGTGCTCGACGCTGGCCATCGGCCAGCAGCGTGGCCAGCCGCCTCCTGCCCCTCCTGCCAATCCCGCCCTTCCTGCCCCTCCCGCTCCCGCTGGCCAGCGAGGTGGCGGCCGTGGACGCGGCGGTGTGCAGGTGATGACGCTGACCTCCTCGGCCTCGCGCGACGGCGGCGAGATTCCGGCGATGTGCACACAGGCCGGCGACGACATGTCGCCGCCGCTGCCAGTGGAGCGGCGCACCAGAAGGCATCGCGAGCTACGCGCTGGTGGTGCACGACGTCGATGCAGCGCTCGGCAACGCCACCGACGATCTGCTCCACTGGCTCGTCTGGAACATCCCCGCCACGGTGATGTCGTTCCACGAGCACTCGCCGGCGATGTCGCAGCTGCCGGACGGCACGCGCCAGATCAGTGCGACCGGCCCGTACTACCGCGGACCCGGCGCGCCCGCCTCGGGTCCGGCCCATCACTACGTCTTCGAGTTGTTCGCGCTGGATACCACGATTGACGTGCCCGCGGTCGGCGCATCGCCGCCCGCGACTCGTGCGGCCGTCACCACGGCGATGGCGGGACACGTTCGCGGCAAGGCGGTCCTCGTCGGACTGTTCAAGCGCAAGTCCTAGAGAGCGTTTAATCCGCGGATTACGCGGATTGCCGGACGTCGTGCATCACTTTAGCCGGACTTGCAAGGTCCGCCTGAAGGCGGACACTACACATGTCGAAACCGCGCTAAAGGTACGGCGTCGCCCAGCCGAGACCTGCGATCGTTTCGGTTTTCGGCACGTACTCGCAGCCGATCCACCCCGCGTATCCCAGTCGATCGATCGCGGCCAGCAGCGAAGGAAAGTCGATCTCGCCGGTACTGGCTCGTGCCGTCCGGGCACATCGGCCAGCTGCATGTGCTTGATGCGCGGAAGGAGACGCGCGATCGCCGGGCGCGACATCCCCCTCCATGATTTGCATGTGGTAGATGTCGTACTGGAGCCACAGATTGTCGGAGCCGGCTGCGTCGATGATGTCGATTGCCTGCTGCGTGCCGCTGAGGAAGAACCCGGGCACGTCGCGCGTGTTGATCGGCTCGACCAACAGCGCAATGCCGGCGTCCTTGAAGCGCGGCGCCGCGTAGCGCAGGTTCGCGATCAACGTGTCGCGCGCGACCGCCGGGTCGAGGCCCGCCGGCAGTTTACCGGCGAGGCAGTTGACCCGCGTGCACCCGAGCGCGGTCGCGTAGGCGATCGCCTGCTGGACACCCGCCTTGAACTCATCGACCCGATCGGGAAGACAGCCGATGCCGCGTTCGCCGGCCGACCAATCGCCGGCGGGAAGGTTGTGCAGCACCAGGGCGAGTGAATGCTCGCGCAGCCGCCGCTGCAGCTCCTGGCCTCGTAGGCGTAGGGAAACAGAAACTCGACGCCCGAAACCCCGCGCGAGCCGCCGCCTCGAAACGATCGAGGAAGTCCACCTCGCCGAACAGCATCGTCAAGTTCGCCGCAAGCTGGGACCCCGAGCCCGCCCGTTCCTTCGGCCACGCGGCGTCGATCGGCTTCTTCGGATCGGCGGTGATCTGGATCGTGGCGCAGTGGTGGTAGGTGTACAGGCCGGGGTTGTTCGGCCCGTGCTGCTCCATGAACTGAATCACCTGCAGCGTGCACCGCTTGCAGCTGATGTTGGGGAGCGTCACGTCGGTTTCGAGCGGAGCGTCCACCTTCGCCGAATGCGGGAACAGGCCGTCGGCGAGGACCGGCACCTGCACGGGGTTCATGATCTCACCCGATACCGATCGCGGCCCTCGTTCCGTCGTCTCGAGCGTCGCTTTGGGATCGACCGGCAGTTCGGCAGGCGAGTTGACGGCCAGCGCGACGCGATAGTGGCCCGGATGGAAGATCGTTCCTGCACCTTCATGTGCAGCTTGGATCCGCCGGCGGCCTGGCTGACGGTGTAGCTCGGCTTGCCGTAGTCGGTGTTCGAGCCGCCGCACGGGAAGCCTTTCTGCGGATCCCCGCGCTCGTCCTCGACGATCCAGGATGCGGGCTCCACGAGCTGAATGGGCATTCATCACGGCCGGAAACGCGGCCAGGACGATGGTGCCGATGAGCGCCAGTCGAATCGAGGTCTCATTCCGTATCCTGTGTGCAGTGATTATTTCTTCGATTCGATACGCCTTCGCTTCCTCTCCGACGATGTCGAGCAGGTTGCCCATCGTGAGGTTCACGTCCACCAGGTGCAGCCCCCAGTTGGCCAGGACGTTGGTGCCGCCCGAGGTCGCCGATGATGTCGTCGACGCGCGGATCCGCCGGGTTGCCGTTGACCGTGATCTCGAGATAGCCGGACGCGTTTTCGTTCGACGCGCATTGCGCCGTCAGCAGGCCGGGCACGCTGACCCACGGCGTGTCGATCGGCTTCGGGCATGACCCACGGCTTCGGTTCGATGGTGCCGGTGATCGTGCGGCCGTCGCTGGACAGATACGCGTGCAGCTCGCCGCTGCCGCCGGCGAGCGCCGCCGGGTTCACGCACGCCGCGACCATGTCGCGTCCGGCACTTTGCCGAACAGCGTGTTGGCCGGCGGCGGCACGGTCGAGCGGAACGACGCAAAGGTGATCACACATCCGAGTCTGTGATGCGCGAGTGGCACAGCGGGATGTGCTGGAACGCGCCGCCGACGTCCTTGCCCTTCGGCACCGGCACGACCGTGCCCATCAGGATCGCCGACACCAGCCGCGACTGAATCGGCTTGCCGTCGATCTCGCTCTTGATCAGGTCGATGAGGATGAACGACCCCTGCGAGTGGCCACCAGCACGACGCCGCGGCCCTGGTTGTCGTTCTTCAGGTAGTAGTTCCACGCGTCTCTCACATCGTCGTACTGCACGCCCGCCCGAACGGCAGCGCGGCGCCCGGGGCCGCCAGCGCCTTGCGGAGCCCGACGAGCGTGATCTGCCGGTACATCGGCGCGTACGGACGGCACTTCGACGCGAAGCGCGCGAACTGCTGCTTGATGACGTTGATCTCCGCCGGGTCGGCGTTCATGTCGCTGTTGTTGCTGGGGTCGGTGGAAACCGTGGGGTAGACGTAGAAGCAGTCGATCGGCGCGTTCGGGTCGGCCTTCCACGTTTCCTTCGTCAGCGTGCCGTCGGCGGCGACGACCGTCGTGGTCTCGTCGATGTCGCAGGCGTCGTGGGCGCCAGGACGACAGAGCCATGCCTTGGGATCGGCATAGTCGTTCGGTTTTGGCGCTTCGGCCGCCGCGGCGGCGATGGCAGCGGTTGTGTCTGGGCGCTGCGCCACGCCAGCGCAGGCAAGGCCTGCGAGCAAAGTCGTGCCGATCGCAAACTGTTTGAGCACTGAGCCTCCTATCGCGTGGCCGGATGCTAGGGCCGCGCGCGTCTCGGTGTCAACATTTCCCGCCATGCTCCGGATTGCCGCCTGCGGCAGCTGCGTCGAGATGGCCCGTTCAGGCCATTTTTTACGCGGCCGCAAAATGACCCGAAGCGGTGAAGCGCGCGCTCCGGCGCATTGCTAGAGTCTGTGCGCCAAGGAGCGACATATGACAACAGGCACGACGATCGATGACGCCGGAAATGGACGCGCTCAAGGCTCGGCTCAAGACAACCTGGGAATCGGGCGACTACGCGGCGTTCGCGAAGTATCTCGAGCCAGGCGCGCTCGGTTCTTCGAACGCCTGAACATTCCCGCGGGAACGCGGCTGGTCGACATCGCATGCGGCGCCGGCCAGCTGACCATTCCGGCCGCGAGAAAAGGGATTCGGGTCACGGCGCTGGACCTCGCCGCGCAACCTGGTCAAGGAGGCGCGGGCCAGGGCGGCGGCCGAACAGCTCGAGGTGCAGGTCGACGAAGGCGACGCGGAGAGCCTGCCGTATCCCGACGCGTCGTTCGACGTCGGCGATGAGCCTGATCGAATCGATGTTCGCACCGCGACCCGGACCTCGTGGCGTCGGAGATGATCCGGGTGTGCAAGCCGGGCGGCCGGATCATCATGGGCAACTGGACGCCGGAAGGGCACGTCGGCCAGATGTTCAAGGTGATCGGCAAGCACGTACCGCCGCCGGCGCTGATGCCCTCGCCCGCTGCTCTGGGGCGACGAAGCCACATGCCGCGAACGCTTCGGATCGGCCGTCAACCCGCTGCCGGTGACCGGCGCATGTATCCCTTCATCTATCCATTCGAACCGGCGAAGGTCGCGCAGTTCTTCTTCGATTACTCGGTCCGACCAACCGCGCGTACGCGTCGCTGAGCGGCGACGCCCGGCAGGCGCTGAGCGACGATCTGACCGCGCTCTGGGCGCGGAACGACATCGCGACCGACGGCACGACCCACGTCGAGGGCGAGTACATCGAAGTCGTCGGGACCCGAGTCTGAGCTCGACGAATCCCCTCTGACCCTCCGCTCCTGGACGTAGCGCGGGCCTATCGGCCGCAGAACACCGCTGCCGCGAGTCCGCGCTACGGAATCCCGCCCTCGATGTCCCTTGCCCGGTTCCCGGCGACGGCCTACCATCTGGGCCATGCGAACACTCTCTTCAGTCGCTCTCGCGCTGCTGCTCGGCGTCCATGCCGGACAGAAGGCGCCGGCAGCCGGCCGTCCACGGCGCGGCGCACTCGACGATCTCCACCGGAGCGCCTCGCCCGCATCGACAAGGTCCTCCAGCAGTACGTAGACGAAAACCGCATCGCCGGCGCCGTCGGCTACGTGCTGCAGGACGGCAAGCCGGTCTACGAGCGCGCGGTCGGCTGGGCCGACAAGGAAGCCGGCACGAAGATGGCGCCGAACACGATCTTCCGCATCGCGTCGCAGACCAAGGCGATCACCAGCGTCGCGATCCTCGCGCTGATGGAGGAAGGGAAGCTCGGGCTGACCGATCCGGTCAGCCGCTACATCCCGTCGTTCGCTCGAACTCGAAGGTCGCGGTGCGCAACGGCACGAGCGTCGACATCGTGCCGGCGAGGCGTCCGATCAACATCCGCGATCTGCTGACGCACACCGCCGGGATTTCGTACGGCACCGACGCGAGCGTCGCGGCGCAGTACGAAGCGAAGGGCCTCGGCCCCGCCGCCGGCTACGGCTGGTTCACGGCCGACAAGGACGAGCCGATCTGCGTGACGATGGAGCGGCTCGGCACGCTGCCGTTCGTCGCGCAGCCGGGCGAGGCGTGGGTCTACGGCTACAACACCGACATCCTCGGCTGCATCGTCGAGAAGGCGAGCGGCATGCCGCTCGACGAGTTCATCCGGACGCGCATCACCGGTCCGCTCGGGATGAAGGACACGCAGTTCTTCCTGCCGCCGGCGCAGCGCGCGCGGCTGGC
Source organism: uncultured Acidobacteriota bacterium (assembly GCA_963794305.1). Lineage (GTDB taxonomy): Bacteria > Acidobacteriota > Vicinamibacteria > Vicinamibacterales > CAVVIG01 > CAVQFC01. The sequence goes on from CAWCDQ010000009.1 coordinate 33,657, forward strand.
GGCGGTCTACATCGGCAACAGCGACGGGAAGGTCAAGCGCGCGCCGGACGGTCCGCGCGGCCAGGGCGCCTACGTCGACGGTCCGCGCAAGAGCTTCGCCGGCGGCGCCGGCCTGCTGTCGACGGCGCGCGACTACGCGCGCTTCCTCGAGATGATCCGCCGCGGCGGCGCGATCGACGGCGTGCGCATCCTGTCGCCGCGCACCGTCGCGCTGATGACGACGAACCAGGTCGGCACGCTGCACTCGCAGACCGGCCTCGGCTTCGGACTCGGCTTCGAGACCACGGATCGCTTCGGCGCGAACGGCCTCGATCCGGTCGGCGCGTTCGGCTGGTCGGGCGCCTACAGCTCGACGTATCGCGTCGATCCGGAGTCGCACCTCGTCATCTGCTTCATGGTGCAGATGCTGCCCGAACACCACCGACCTCGGGCGCAAGTTCCCGACGCTCGTCTATCAGGCGCTGGAACCGTAGCCTTGAAACAGACCATGCCGTCTGGTGTGACACGCGCTGTCACTGGCTGCGCGGCGGCCGGCGCATCGCGCTGACCGCCGTGCTGGCGTCTCGCGCAGGCGCCCGGCGGCGCCGCCGTCTACGAAGGCGCCCGCCTGATCATCGGCGACGCGCGTCCGCCGATCGAGAACGGCGCGATCGTCGTCCAGGGCGGCCGCATCACCGCCGTCGGCGTCAAGGGCGCCGTGCCGGTGCCGGCCGGCGCCGCGCACGTCGATCTGACCGGCAAGACGGTGATGCCGGCGATGATCAACGCGCACGTGCACATCGGCTACGAGGGCTACACGAGCTGGGGCGCGGCGAACTACACGCCGCAGAACGTGCTCGATCACCTGCAGCGCGAAGCGTTCTACGGCGTCGGCGCGACGCAGTCGGTCGGCAGCAGTCCGACCGAGGCGGCGCTGAAGTTCCAGCGGGATCAGCAGGCCGGGAAGTTTCCGCCGGCCTCGCGGTTCTTCTTCATGCCCGGCATGGCGCCGCCGCACGGCGGCCCCGACCACGTGCTGGATGGCGACGACCGCGCTGCACGTGGTCAACGAGGTGACGACGCCGCAGGAAGCGCGCGCGGCGGTGCAGGCGATGGCGGCGAAGCACATCGGCAGCGTGAAGATCTGGGTGGACGATCGCCGCGGCACCTACCCGAAGCTGTCGCCCGAGGTCGTCAAGGCGATCATCGACGAGGCGCACGCGCACCAGATGCTCGTCAACGCGCACGCGACGACGCTGGCCGATCAGAAGGAGGTCGTGCGGGACGGCGCCGACGTGCTCGTCCATCTGGTCCAGGGCGAGAAGCTGGACGACGAGTTTCTGGCGCTGCTGAGGGAGAAGAAGCCGTACTGGGCGACGGTGATCGGCCTCGGCGATCGCACCGAGGTGTGCGAGCCCGATCCGTTCTTCGAGGAATCGCTGCCGGCGGCGGTGGTCGCGGAGATTCGCGCGACGGCCGAGCCGAAGCCGCTGGCGCCCTACTGCGGCCCGGTGTCGCCGAACGCCGCGAGGCGCGAGGAGATCGTCGCCTACAACTTCCAGAAGATGATCGCGTCGGGCGCCCGGATCGTGCTCGGCACCGACACCGGCCTGCACCCCGGCCATACCTTCGGGACCGGCGATCATCACGAGCTCGCGCGCTGGGTGCAGCTCGGGCTGTCGCCGGCGGACGCGATCGTCGCGGCGACGTCGCGGCCGGCCGAGCTGCTCGGCATCGCCGACATGGGGACGCTCGCGGCCGGCAAGAGCGCCGACTTCGTCGTCCTCGACGCCAACCCGCTCGACGACATCCACAACACGCGGAGGATCGCGCGCGTGTACCTGCGCGGCCGCATGCTCGATCGCGACGCGCTGCGCGCGAAATGGCAGGGCCGGAGCCGCACGCCGTGAAACACGCACTCGCAAGGTGGGCGACGGCCCTCGTCATGGCCGTGTCGCTGGGGACGCCGATCGCGGCGCAGGCGCGGTCCACGAACTGAAGCTGCTGCCGCAGAACGTGCACTGGGGCTACTACGATCCGTCGGTGAAGCCGGTGCTGCGCATGGCGTCCGGCGACACCGTCCGCGTCGAGACGATGATCGCGCGCGGGCTGCAGCGGCTGCGCGCGGCCGGCGTGAAGGAAGACGAGATCCCGGAATCGCTGAAGCTGGTCGAGCGGACGATCACCGAGCGCGGGCCCGGCGCGCACCCGATGACCGGTCCGATCTTCGTCGAGGGCGCCGAGCCGGGCGACGTGCTCGAGGTGAAGATGGTCGGCTTCGAGTTCCTGCATCCGTACGGCGTCAGCGGCTTCATCCCCGGCAGCGGCACGCTGCCGGACGAGTTTCCGTACGTGCGCTTTCACCTCGTGCGCTTCGACGAGCGCGCGGGGACGGCGTCGTTCGCGCCCGGCATCACGCTGAAGCTCGCGCCGTTCTTCGGATCGATCGGCGTCGCGCCGAACCCGCTGGTCGGCCGCATCTCCAGCGGGCCGCCCGGGCCGCACGCCGGCAATCTCGACAACAAGGAGCTCGTCGCCGGATCGACGCTCTACATTCCCGTGGCCGTGCCTGGCGCGCTGATCTCGTTCGGCGACGGTCACGCGATGCAGGGCGACGGGGAAGCGACGCTCACCGCGCTCGAGACGTCGCTGCGCGGCACGGTGCAGATCACGGTCCGCAAGGGCACGTCGCTGAAGTGGCCGCGGGCGAGACGCCGACGCACTACATCGCGATGGGGCTGCACACCGATCTCGACGAGGCGGCGAAGCTGGCGGTGAAGGAGATGATCGACTTCCTCGTCTCCGAGAAGAAGATGAACCGCGACGAGGCCTACATCCTCTGCTCGGTCGCCGTGGATCTGCACGTCACGCAGCTGGTCGACGGCACCAAGGGCGTGCACGCGATGCTCGCCAAGTCGATGTTCACGCGCTGAGCGCGACGGTGCCGGCCGCGGCCCCGTAGGTCTTCAGATACTTCATGCCGGTGTCGCACATGATCGTGACGACTGTCGCGCCGGGTCCCAGCCGTTCCGCGACCCGCAGCGCCGCGATGACGTTGGCGCCGGTGGACATGCCCGCAAACAGCCCTTCCTCCCTGGCCAGACGCAGCGCCATCGCGAGCGCCTCTTCCGTCGACACACGTTCGATCTGATCGGCAATGCCTGGCTGCCAGAGCGGCACGACGAAGCCCGCGCCAATCCCGTCAATCTTGTGAGCGCCTGGCGCTCCGCCCGACAGCACAGGCGATTCCGCAGGTTCCACACCGACGATCGTGATCCGCCGGTGGTGTCGGCGCAACCTTTCCGCGTTGCCTCGAATGGATCCGGCCGTCCCGATACTCTGGACGAACGCGTCGATCCGTCCGTCCGTCTGCTGCCAGATTTCGTCGGCCATCGCGTGATACGCGCCAAGCTGGTCGACGTTCCTCAGCTGATCGGTCCAGAATCCGCCGGTGTCTTCCACGATGAGGCGCGCGGCCTCGACCATGCTGCGGGTGAGTTGTTCCGTCATCCGGCCATCGTCGCTTCGCACGATGTGCAGCGCGGCGCCGAGAATGGTCATGTAGTCCAGTTTCTCCTTCGAGAAGGCGTCCGACGTGACGATGCGAAGGGGATAGGACTTGATGGCGCATACCAGGGCCAGTGAAACGCCGGTGCTGCCGCCGGTGTACTCGACGACCGTCCGGCCGGGCGTGAGACGTCCATCGGCCTCCGCCGCCTCGATCATCGCCAGCGCCATCCGATCCTTCATGCTGCCGGTAGGGTTCTCGCTCTCCAGCTTCAGGAGGATTCGGGCGCCGTTCCCTGGCACGATGCGGCGCAAAGCCAATAGTGACGTGTGACCGATGGATTGCAGGATGTTCCGATGCACGATGTCCTCTCTGCCGTGAGCCGGAATCGCGGCTCGCACCGAGAGTAGACGCCGGTACGCCTGCAGCGCCATAGGCAAGAACGCCAAATCCGGTATCATATTTGCCATGCCGACGTGGAAAGACGTCACCACCATCGCTCTCGCGCTGCCGAGAACCGAGGTCTCCACGTGGTACGGGACGCTCGGAGTGAAAGTGGCGGGCAAGGGATTCCTGCGTTACAGGACGGAGTCGGACGGCGGGCTCGTGGTGCTGTGCGATCACGACAAGAAGGCGGCGCTGCTCGCGTCTGGCGATCCCGCCTACTACACGACGCCGCACTACGACGGCTACCCTTCGATTCTCGTGAACCTCGCGAAGGTGAAGCGCGCCGATCTGATCGAGCTCATCACGGAATCGTGGCGGCGGAAGGCGCCGATGAGACTGCTGAAGGAGTTCGATGCCGCGTCACAGACGCCGGCGGCCAAACGCCCGCGCCGGGCGCCTGCGGGGAAGCGGCGCTGACCGCCACGTTCACCCACTTGCTGATGATCTGCTCAGTCCATTTTGTGATTGTGCGTCGTGCTGCTCGCTGGGCTTGAAACAGGAGTTCAGGAGATCAGAAGCCACACAAAGACACAGAGTGTTTCAACCACCGGGGAACGGTGGCACTGAGATCCGGAGCGCACGCCGCGGATCCCAACGCGTGACACATCGACCGGCTTTGCCGGTCGACGCGCGTCGCGACGAATGGTAGGAACGCAAGCGTTCAGAAACGCGCTGCTTGTGTTCCCGCCATTCGTGGCGATGCGCTGCCGCCACAGGCGGTGTGTCACGCGTTCGGACTCCGTGTCTCCGCGCCTCTGTGGCTTGTCAGGACAGGTGCGCTTCGCCGACGAGTGCGCGTCCTTTGTGTTGATTCCGTGCTCCGACACCGCGTAGAAACGAGAACCGGGCTAGGGATGCCCGACACGATGGACGAACGCGACGATGGCGTTCGGCACGTCGGGGACAATGGGAAGATCGGCGTTGCTGTAGGTCGCGACGTTCTGCGTGCGATCCGCCGGGGCATGCTTCATCACGTGGTTCATGCCGTCGATGAGAATGAGCTCCGCGTCCGGCCGTGCGGCCTTGAGTCCTTTGGCCTCGTCCACGCTCACCTGGATATCTGTCGTCCCCTGCAGGATCAGCACGGGGACGGACAACGCCGCGATCTCGACCGATGGCACGAACTTGAACCACGAGATCAAGTACGGTTGCACGCTCGGACGGTACAACTGGGCAATTGCCGGGACCGCCTGCACGGCCGGCGGCAGCGCATCCACCGTGGCGCCCCGTTCGAGCGAAGCCAGGATCGTCTCGTTGCCCTCCCAGAGCGCGGGCAGCGCGCCAATCTGAGGGCGCAGCTGATCGCGCAGCACCTCCGACGCGCGATGGGCGACGCCGGCGATCGAGACGAAGGCGTCTGCCTGCGCCTTGCGCGCCGCCAGCATCCCGATGAGCGACCCCTCGCTGTGCCCCGCCACGATCACGCGTGAGAATCGTCTTGTCCGCGCGCAACTGCGCCACCCACGCGACGGCGTCGTCGACATAGGTGTCGAAGCGGAGGCCCGATTCTCCAGCGCCGGCGGCCCTGGCGCTCGCGCCGAGACCGCGCTTGTCGTAGCGCAGCGACGCGATGCCCGCGGCGGCCAGCGACTCCGCCAGCATCTTGTACGAGTTATTCTTGCCGGGCAGCAGCGTCGAATTGCCGTTCCGATCCGTAGGCCCCGATCCCGCGATGATGAGCACGATTGGGACTTTGTCGGGACCGCCGGGCACGACGAGTGCTCCGCGAATCGTGCCTGTCGGCGTCGCCATCTCCACCTGTTCAGTGGCAGGCGCTGAAGCGGGCGACGAGCTCCCTGCCGACTGCAATCTGCCAGATCAGGATCGAAAGAAGCGACAGCGTGTCGGCGGTCATCGAAGTCTCCTTGCGTGTGCGACGGCCAGTATACGAGGTGTTGTCCGGAACCAGACCAAACTGTTCGCCGAAGTGTCTAACCCGGAGCATCGGAATGCCGCTCCGGATGAGCGGCGGGTGGAGGTTCCATGAAGCTCGCATTGATGTCCGTTGCGCTCCTCGCATTTGCCGGAATCGCGGCGGGCCAGCCGACCCCTCAGGTGTCGCAGCGCATCGTCGGCGACCGCGTCTCGGGCAACATGCAGATCGAGGCGAAAAGTCGGCACGATGATCGACACCGCGACGCTCACCTTTCAGAACCCCGATGGCGGGCCCGTGTACACGATCGACTTCATTGCCCATCACCCGGTGCAGGGACCGGTCGCCTCAGCGGGCGTCGTTGACATCGTGGTGACACAACATCCTGTCGAGGACGATTCGCTGGAGATGATGTTGCGAGTCGATGGCGAAACTGTGCCGACTATCACGCGCCTGCAAAGCAAGCGGTCGGTGGTGGCGTCCATCTCGCTCGACGAGTTCGACCGCATCGCCCGCGCGGGCGTTGTCGTCGATCGGACGTTCGATACCGAGCTCGAACTTGGACCGGGCCAGGTGCGGATGCTTCGTTTCACAGCGATCGATGGCTGGGCCGCGTCCGCTAGACCGGTCGCGTCGCTGACCACGATTCAGGACGCGATTCACGCGCGGCCGCGAATCGGGCCGCGTACTGGCGTGCGCGTCTGGCACTCCGGTTGCTTTTACGGTTTCCACATGAGCAACCACGTCCGAAGAACCCTTCGCCGCCGCGAGGTGCTGGCGGCGCTCGGCGCCGGTGTCGGCGCGGCCGTCGCCGCGTGCGGCAGTTCGTCCACAAGTCCGACTGCCACTGCAGCCACCACGACGACAACCACGACGCCCGGGACTGTCAATGCTGCCTGCGCGGTGTCGCCGACCGAAACCCGCGGTCCGTATCCCGACACCACCGGGATGATCAACAACTCCGCGTTCTTCCGCCGCGACATCACGGAAGGAAAGCCGGGCATTCCGCTGGCGCTCACTCTGACCGTGGTCAACGTGAACAGCGCGTGTGCCGCAGTCAGTGGGCTTCAGGTCGAGATCTGGCAGTGCGACGCGACCGGCAACTACTCGGAGTATTCGCAGCCTGGCTTCAACGGGACCGGGCAAACGTTCCTCCGCGGTGTGCAGACGACGGACGCGAATGGTCAGGTGACGTTCAACACGATCTATCCCGGCTGGTACGCGGGCCGCGCGACGCACATCCATGTGGACGTGTACAGGGGCGGCGCGATCGTGAAGTCGACGCAGATTGCGTTTCCGGAGACCGTCTCGTCGGCCGTGTACGCGAGCGGCGTCTATGCGGCGCATGGCCAGAACACGCAGACGACCAATGCGAACGACAACGTGTTCTCGGACGGCGTGACGAACGAGCTCGCGACCGTCACCGGGAGCCCGCCGGGCGGCTACACCGCCATGATGAACGTCGGGATCCAGGTCTAACTGCGGGGTCACCCTGAAAGGCCCGATTGGCCTCAGAATGTGCCAGGCATTCACGCCTGCCACACAGGAGACCCAAGCATGCCGCCCCTGCGAGCCTCGCTTCTCGTGCTTCCAGGCGTTGGGCTTGTCGCTCTTCGCGCAGAACACTGGCGCACCGGCCGCCTCGTACATGAGCGGCGCGGACGTGGCCAGGAACCTCTCCACCGCCGTCGCGACCGACGCTGCGGCTGGCGCTGCCGTGACAATCGCGCCGGGAATCGTCGTCCGTCGTCGAAGCGGCGGCGGCGAACCGCAATACGCGATCATCCATCCGTTCAGCACAGAGACGTACTACATCGTCGAAGGGACGGGGTCGCTCGTGACCGGCGGCACCCTCGACCCGCCGCCAGCCGAGCCGGCCGATCCCGACGTGGTCCGAAGCAAGGCGATCAAGAACGGGGTGACGCACAAGGTCGCAAAGGGCGACGTCATCGTTGTGCCGCCGGGGACTCCGCACTGGTTCAACGCGATAGACGGCACGATCACCTATCTCGAAAGCCGCGTTCGCGTGAAGTGAATCAGGGGCGTGAGCCGGCAGCGCCTCGCTTGTCGCATTCCCGCGATGAAGGGGGTTGGGATGATCATGCCCGCCGTTCATCGCCCGGTCGTGCTCGCGGTTGCGTTGTTGTCAGCTGGATGCTCGAGCCTGCTTGGCTCGGAAGCCGGTTTGCCCGTCCCGAAGGATCCTGGAACGATCGTGGTGACGGTCCGCGATTCGGCAGGGAGCCCGATCGCGGATGCCGAAGTTCAGGTTCACGACATCCCGAACAGCGTCGGAAGCACCTATAGCATCAGTCAGCGGACGAACCGTGGCGGCGTCGTGGAAATGACCTACATTCCAGCCGGACCACGGCGAGTCGAAGTCAAACCGCCGCCAGGTTTTCGCGCCGCCGCCGGTTCCCCGATCACGCCGATCGACGTGATCAAGGATGCCTCGGTATCGGTCACCGTCGTGCTCGAGCGTCTGGTAGACGCCAGGTTCTAGCTTCTAGCTTCTAGCTCCTAAGTTCTCACTTCTCCGAAATCGGCTCCATCCCGATCCGCTGCGCGAGCGTGTTGAACCGCGGCAGGTACGTGCTGAGCACACGCTGCAGCCGGTCGGTCTCGGCCTTCAGTTCCTTTTGCAGATCCTCGAAGATGGGTTCGGCGTTGCCAATCGGCCGCCCTTCACCGGTGTTGACGACGCGCAGCAGCGACGCGAGGCGGTTGTTCGTCTTGATCGGGAAGTTCAGCGGATCCTGGTTGCTCTGGTTCCGCACCTGATACACGTCTTCCTCGACCGCGCTGAGCTCCTTCGTGAACTGCTCGGCGATCGCCTTCGCATCCGCGCTGTTGTTCTTGTCGGTGCGATCCTTGAGCTGCGTCTTGATGCTGCCGGATCCGGATGATGGCTTCGTTCGCCTCGTTCACCTTGTCGCGAATCCGGCTCGCCAGATCGAACTGCGCCTTCATGTCGGCGTCGCTGATCGTGTAGAGCGGATGCTTCTTCACCGTGATCGGCTGCGTGAACACCTGTCCGTCGACGGTGAGGCGCGCCTGGTACGTGCCCGGCAGCGCGAGCGGACCGTTGGTCGTCGCGCCCCACAGCACCATGCCCGGGAACGGCGTCACGGGCGCGTACTGCAGGTCCCAGGTGAAGTGCTGCACGCCGACCGCCATCGGCGCCGTTGGCACACGACCGCGTCCGCCGCCTTCTTCGTCGTCTGACGGCGGCTGCTCCGCGTCAGGGGCCGTGGCTGGTGCGGCACCGCCGCGGTAGCGTTGCGGGCGGTGTCGCGGGCGCGCCTGCTCCGCCGGCCCTGCCGGCACCGCCTGCGCGGCCGCCGCGTCCCTCGGTCGGTGCGGCGCCGTTGAACGTGCGCACCACCTGGCCGCCGGCGTCGAGGATGTCCAGCGTCATCTTCTGCGGCGTTGTCTTCAGCCAGTAGGTGATCTTCGCGGGATATGCGGAGCGCGTGGCATCGGCGGGCTTGAACAGGTACGCCGTCGCCGCGCTGGTGACCGGCGCGCCGTACTGCCGCAGCGGCTGGACGTCGTCGAGGATGTAGAAGCCGCGGCCGTGCGTGGCGATGGCGACGTCGCTCGCCTCCACCCAGATGTCGTGCACCGGTGTGTCAGGCAGGCCGTTCTTGAGCGGCTGCCAGTGATCGCCGTCGTCGAGCGACACATAGAAGCCGTGCTGCGTGCCGGCGTAGAGGAGCCCCTTGCGGACCGGATCCTCGCGCACGACGTGCGTGTAGTCGTTGGCGGGGATGCCGGTCACAATCTTCGTCCACGTGCGGCCGAAATCGTGCGTGCGGAACAGATACGGCGAGAAGTCCTCGAGCAGCGGCTTCTTCACCGCGATGTACGCGGTCCCCGGGTCCGTGGACGAGGCATCGATCTGGCTGACGCGGCCGAAATCGGGTATGTCCTTCGGCGTGATGTTCGTCCAGTTCTTGCCGCCGTCGCGCGTGATGTGCACCAGCCCGTCGTCGGATCCGGCCCAGATGATGTTCACGTCGGTCTTGCCGGGCGCGAGCGCGAAGACGGTCGCGTAGATTTCCGGGCTGTTCATGTCGTGCGTGATCGGGCCGCCCGAGTCCTGCATCGTCTTCGGATCGTGGCGGGTGAGGTCGTCGCTGATCTTCTCCCACGTCTGTCCCTGGTTCGTCGTCTTCCAGACGTGCTGCGATGACGTGTACAGGATGTTCGGATCGACAGGCGAGAAGACGATCGGAAACGTCCACTGCCATCGCTCGACGACCGAGGCCGAGTTCTCGCCCGAGAAGAAGCGCGGATACGGGTTCACTTCGCGCAGCTCGCCGGTGCGGCGGTTGAGCCGCGTGATGAAGCTGCCGTTGTTCGACCCGGAGAAGAAGACGTCGGTGTCCTTCGGGTCCGGCGCGATGTAGCCGTCCTCGTTCCCGCCCACCTCGTAGAACGGATCGACCCGCCGCTGGCCTCCGCGGCCCGCCATGCCGTTGGTGCTCGGCACGCACATCGTGCTGTTGTCCTGCTGCGCGCCGCAGAGGTGGTAAGGCACGTGCTTCGTCGTGATCACGTGATAGAACTGCTCGGTCGGGAATTCCTGGCCGGACCAGGTTCGCTGCTGCCCGGCGCCGACGTTGAATGTCACCGCGCCGCCGCCGTCGTTGCCCAGCACGACGTGCTGCGGATCGTCGGGATCGATCCAGATGTCGTGGTGATCGCCGTGGGTGCCGTTGCCCATGTTCTGGAACGTCTTGCCGCCGTCCACCGAGCGGAACGCGCTCGTGTTCAGCGCGTAGACGATGTCCTTGTTCTGGTGATCGGCGAACACATGCGTGTAGTAGAAGGCGCGCTGCCGGATGTTGCGGCCCGTGTTGATCATCTTCCACGTGGCGCCCGCATCGTCGGAGAACAGCAGGCCGCCGTTCTCGTTCTCGACCAGCGCGTACACGCGGTTGGAATCGGCCGCCGTGAGCGCGATGCCGATCTTGCCGATCATGCCGGGAGGCAGTCCGGGGTTGCGCGTGATCTCCTTCCAGGTTTCGCCGCCATCGGTGGACTTGAAGAGGCCGCTGCCGGGGCCGCCGCTCGACATCTGGTACTCGATCCGGTAGGCCTCCCAGAGTGCCGCGTACATGACGCTGGGATTCTTGCGGTCGATGGCGACGTCGATGGCGCCGGTCTTCGCGTTGCGGAACAGCACCTTCTTCCAGCTCTTGCCGCCGTCGATGGTCTTGAACACGCCGCGCTCGTCGTTGTCCTTCCCATAGCGTCCGAAGTCGGCGACGAACACGATGTCGGGATTGGTCGGGTGGACGCGGATCTTCGAGATCGCGTCGGAGTCCTTGAAACCGACGTTCGTCCAGGTCTTGCCGGCGTCGATCGACTTGTAGACGCCGTCGCCGCCCATGATGTTGCCGCGGATACAGGCCTCGCCCATGCCGATGTAGACGATGTCCGGGTTCGATTCGGAGACCGCGACGGCGCCGACCGACGAGCTCGCGATCTGGCCGTCGGTAACGGGCGCCCATTTCGCGCCGCCGTCCGTGGTCTTCCAGAGACCGCCGCCGACCGCGCCGAAATACGCCTCCCTTGGCCGTCCTTTCGCGCCCGACACGGCAATCGATCGACCTCCGCGGTCAGGTCCGACGCTGCGCCACTTGAAGGAGGTGACCAGGGCAGGGTCGAGCACGTTGTCTGAGGTCGACGTCTGGGCGGAGAGCTCGGGTCGCACGACGCCATTCCAGCCGGCCGATAGAGCCAGGGCGGCGCCACAGACGAGGAACGAGCGAATTCTGGGAAAGCCGATCATGACCGGCGCCTCCTGGGCAAAAAAAGAAATGAGTCTAGCACTGACTCTGATACCACTTCCGATCGGGCCGCTGACACCACCTTCGGCGCCGAGTGACATCTGCTACCGTACCGGCATGGCGAGCCGCCCGCGCTACTCCCACCCCATCCTTTTCGGCACCCTCGTCGTCGGCACCCTCGACCTGCTCGACGCGTCGTGTTCTTCCGGATCCGGAACGGCGTGCCGCCGCTGCGCATCTTTCAGAGCATCGCCGCCGGCCTGCTGGGCCGCTCTTCGTCGCAGATGGGCTGGCACAGCGGTGGTCTCGGCATACTGCTGCACTACTTCATCGCATTTCTCATCGTCTCGATCTTCTATGCCGTGAGCCGTGGCGTTCCTGCGCTGAGACGAAACACGCTCGTCGTCGGCATGCTGTACGGCGTGGCCGCCTACGTCGTGATGAACTATGTCGTGCTGCCGCTGTCGGCGACGACCCGCGGACCGTTCGTGCTCCCCGTGTTCATCAACGGCATCCTCATCCACGCGTTCGGCGTCGGACTGCCCAGCGCCTGGTTCGCACGAGACTGATGATCGGCGCGGCCGACATCCTGAGTGAAGCGACGGCTCGCGCGGTGACGAAATAGTGACAAACCGTTTGCGCGTATCTGCTGTAATCGAGGAATGAGCAAATTTGTTGGCGTATTTGTATTTATTTGTACCGTTGGCACTCTCTACGCAGCCCAGAACGGCGCAACGACGGTCGAGCTGAAGAACGCACAGGGACAGTCGGTTGGCACCGCGTCGCTGACTCCTTCCAAGGACGGCGGGGTCGCCGTCGCTCTCGATCTCAAGAACATGGCCCCCGGCCGCCATGCGCTCCATTTCCACCAGACGCCGAGTTGCGAAGGACCAGCGTTCACATCGGCCGGCGGGCACTACAATCCCGAGAACAAGAAGCACGGCCTTCAGAACCCCGAGGGCCCGCACGCCGGCGATATGAACAATTTCACGGTCCTCAAGGACGGCACGGCCAAAACGACCGTCATCGCGCCCCACATGAAGATGGGAGTCGCGGCGGCGCTCGTCGTCCATGCCGGCGTTGACGATCTCAAGACCGATCCTGCCGGCAACGCGGGCGATCGCGTGGCCTGCGGCGTGGTCGGTCAGTAGACAGGCGCGTGCGTCGAGAATCCCTGAACGCGTTGCTGATTGCGCTGGGGATTCTCGCCGCGGGCTTCGGCCTGAAGGGCTTCCTCCTCTCCAGCAACTTCATCGACGGCGGCGTCACCGGCGTGTCGATGCTGCTCTCGAAGGTCACGACGGCGCCGCTGTCGGTCTGGCTGCCGCTGGTCAACGTCCCATTCGTGATCGTCGGCTACCGTCAGCTGGGCCGCGCCTTCGCGCTGCGCAGCGCGCTGGGTATCGCCGGCCTGTCCATCGTCCTGGCCACCGTGCGTTTTCCCGACGTGACGCACGACCTGCTGCTGACGGCGTTGTTCGGCGGGCTCTTCCTCGGCGCCGGGATCGGTCTCGCGGTTCGCGGCGGCGCTGTCCTGGACGGCACCGAGATCGCGGCGCTGCTGATCAGCAAGCGCAGCGATCTCCTGAAGGTCGGCGACGTCATCCTCGCCTTCAACATCGTGCTGTTCCTGGCCGCGATGTCGATCCTCGGCGTCGAGCCGGCGCTCTACTCGATCCTGACCTACATCGCCGCGGCGCGGACGCTCGACTTCGTGATCTACGGCCTCGAAGAGCACACCGCGATCACCATCATGTCGTCGCGCAGCCCGATCATCCGCGAACGCATCGTCAGCGAACTGCAGCGCGGCGTGACCGTCTACAAGGGCTACGGCGGACTCACTGGGGTCGAGCAGGAGATCCTCTACTGCGTCGTCACGCGGCTGGAGATCGGCAAGGTGAAGAGCATCGTGCGGGAGATCGATCCGCATGCCTTTGTCGTGTCGCATCCCCTTTCAGGCGCGGAAGGCGGCGTCGTCAAGCGCTCGGCCTTGTAAATTGTAAATTTACACTTGTAAATTTACAAAGCTCGCTTCTCGATTCGCCGATCGGGAACGAGCCACATCAGCGCGACGCTCACATAAATGGCATCGGCAATCAGCTGGTGCACGAACGCCAGCGGGATGGCGACGAGATAGAGGACGGCCGACGCCTTGCCCTTCAGGTCGTTGCCCACCGCTGCGGCGAGCCGCGGATTCCCGGCGTGGAGCAACCGCCCTTCGAGGATCAGAAACGCGACGCCGGACATCAGCAGCACCCCGCCGTACATCGCCGTAGGCAGCGCCGCGAAATGGTTTTCTCCCATCCAGCCGGTCACGAACGGCACCAGCGACAGCCAGAACAGCAGGTGCAGGTTCGCCCACAGCGAGGCGCCGTTGACGCGATCGATCGCGTGCATCAGGTGGTGGTGGTTGGTCCAGTAGATGCCGAGGAACACATAGCTCAGCACGTAGGTCAGGAAACCCGGCAGGAGCGGCACGAACGCCTCCAGGTCTCCGCCGTGCGGCGCCTTCAGTTCGAGCACCATGATGGTGATGATCACGGCGAACACGCCGTCGCTGAACGCTTCGAGCCGCGCTTTGCTCATGCGCCACACTATAGTCGCCCCCAATCGCGGCCGACGGACCTCAGCCGTCAAGTGCGTCAGAAGGCGACTTCAACAGACATAACAAAACGGTAACAAAAATGTATTGATTCCGTATTGACGCAGGCGTCTAATCGCGGCATTCATAGCGTCGCACTCCCTTCGCTTTCATCAATGCCAGGGAGGTAGCAGATGCGCAGACACCTTGTCGCTTGGCTGGTCGGATCGTTGGTGTGCGTGACGCCACCGTTGTTAGCGGCTCAGCAGGGAACAGGAGAAATCGCCGGTAAGGTCACGGACGAACAAGGCGCGGTGCTGCCAGGCGTCGCGATTGTCGTCACCAACCAGGAGACCGGCGTCTTTCGCGACGTCGTCAGCGGGCCGGCGGGAACCTATTTCGCCTCACAGCTCGTGCCCGGGTTGTACAGGATTACTGCGAAGTTGCAGGGATTCCAGACGACGGAGCGGAGCGGCCTCGTCCTGCAGGTCGGAAAAACCCTCACCATCAACCTCTCGCTCAACGTCGGCGGACTCGAGGAGACGGTCCGCGTGACGGCCGAATCGCCGTTGGTCGACACCACCAGCGCCAAGGTCGGCGGCAACATCGGAACGACGGAGCTCAGCGAGCTGCCGGCGATGAACCGCAACTACTTCGCGACCGTCGCGCTGCTGCCGGGCGTGCAGTTCTCGCCCTCCAACCAGATGGGGAACGATACGATCGTCGCCGCGGGCCAGTCTACGCAGGGAAACAACGTCTCGGTGGACGGCGGCTACAACGGTGACGATGCGCTTGGCACGAGCTCGGGAGCCCAGGTGCGCACGCCGCTCGAGGCCATCCAGGAGTTCCAGGTCATCACGAGCATGTACGACGCGGAGTGGGGCCGCGCCAGCGGCGCCATCGTCAACGCCGTGACCAAGGCCGGGACCAATCAGTTCAAGGGCGTCGTGTTCGGGGAGTTGGCCAGCAACGCACTGACGGCCGAAGACTATTTCGTCAGGACGCAGAACCTGGAGAAGCCGACGTCGGTCCGACGGGATTGGGGCGGAGTGCTCGGCGGTCCCATCATCAAGAACAAGGCGCACTTCTTCTTCAGCCTCGAGCGGCAGGTGGACAATCCGAACCGGACGCGCACGTTTGCGTCGCAGCCGTCGCTGAACTTTGCGATCGCCGAGGACCGCACGGACTGGAACACGCTGATCCGATTCGACCACCAGATCAACAAGAACAACACGTGGGCAATCCGGTGGCTGCGCGAGTGGGCGCCGCAGTGGTTGACGGTGCCGGTCGGCAAGAACTCCGCGGAGACCACGCAGGACGAGACCGACCTGGATCAGACGGCGGTCGCCACCCTGACGACCGTGCTCGGCAACTCGCGCGTCAACACCGTGAGGGTGGCCCGGACGTGGGAGCACTGGTGGCATGGCAACGAATGCTTCCGCGCCCAGGGTCCCAACGGCGGACAGGCAGGGTTCGACTTCGGCAGCGAGCCGGCCGGCAATCAGGCGCTCTGCCCGCCGCAGCTGAATTACCTGGAATACCTCTCCCAGGCCAGCACCGAGTCGCAAGGTCCGTGGGATTCCAACTACCAGGTCGAGGACGACTACTCGTGGTTCATGCCCGGGAAGCACGGGGACCACGACATGAAGTTCGGTTTCCGCTACAACTACACCGCGCTTCGCCGCGTGTCGCAGGTCAACCAGAACGGCACCTTCACGTTCAACACCAACACCTCGTTCGATCCCGCCAACGCGAGAACCTATCCCGAGCGGCTGTCGATTCGGACGGGGGCGTTCGAGGAGAACGTCAAGAACCACACCTACGAAGCGTTCGTCCAGGATAAATGGCACATCACCCCGCGCACGACGATCAACGCGGGTGTTCGCTACGATCTCGAGATCATCCCGCTCGACGAGACGGGCAACCCGCTGTTCTCGCCCGGCCAGGCCGCACCCACCGACAGGAACAACATCTCGCCGCGCGTGTCGTTTACGCACTCGATGGATGCGGATGGCAAGTCGGTGATCCGCGGCGGATACGGGATCTTCTACAACCGGACGATCCTCGGCGCCGTCGACGACACGCTGGAGTTCGGCAAGTTCACCTCGTCGAATGTCGTCACCTTCCCGTCGAGTGGTATCGCCGATCCCGGTCCGAGCGCCGGACGGTTCCCGACCGACCCGTACCTGGTCAACGGCCCGTTCGTCAACCGCGCCCTGCTCGACGCTTCGTATCCTCCCGGTGTGTCGGTGCGGAACAACGGCGTGGTGATCTTCGATTCGCCGAATCGGACGCTGCCTTACGCGCACCAGTTCACGCTGGGGTACGAACGCGAGCTCAGGCCGGCGCTCGCCCTGCACGTGGACTACGTCCGGGCGATGAACAAGGAGATGTTCCTCGCGCGCAACCTCAACCCCGCGCTGCGCGTCGACACCAGCCGCACCGGCGCGCTGACGCGGTCGGACGCGTTCGGCGTGTTGGGGGAGCCCTACACCCAACAGGTCTGGGTGATGGAGAACACGGGCGACTCGGACTACAACGCGCTGGACTTCTCGCTCGAGAAGCGCTACTCGAACAGGTGGTCGGGCCGGATCTCGTACTCGCTGTCGAAGTCGGTCGGCACCGCCAACGATCAGGCGGACAAGAATCTGTACCAGGCGATGACCAACCTCAACCTGGACTTGTGGCGTGGACCGAGCAACGTCGATCGCCGGCACATCCTGTCGCTGGGCGCGCAGACCGAGATTCCGAAGACCGGCGGGGCGACGCTGTCCGCCACCGCGCGCTATATGAGCGGCGCGCCGTTCACGATCTACGACAGCAGCATCGACGCGGATCGCAACGGCGAGCTGGTCGATCCGGTGCCGGCCGGCACCTATAGCGGCCCTTCGTCGAATCGGGACGCCATGCAGAACGTGACCTACGCAGGCGGGCGCAACGGTGCGGTCGGTCCCGACTACTTCCAGCTCGATCTCCGCGCCGGCTGGCGGCGCAAGGTCAGGAGCAACAAGGCACTGGAAGTCTTCCTCGACATCTTCAACATCACCAACCGTGCGAACTTCGACAACCCGACGACGGCCAATGCCGACCGCCGCATCCCCTCGTCGTTCCTCGTGCTCACGAATCTGCGCGGCGGCGGCGGATTTCCTCGTCAGGCCGAGATCGGATTCCGGTTCGTCTTCTAAGAGCTGGTTGCAGAATTGGCGTAGGGGCGGACCTCGTGTCCGCCCCAAGACAATTCTGCAATGCACCCTAAGATAACCGGCGGCAGGCGCGGCCATCGGGCCGCGTCTGCATGGCCGGGCTGGACAGCGGGCGCGCTTCGTCATCAAATGAGCCGGTTGATGGGAAGCGGGCTTTCGATCGCGCTCGCGGCGGCCGATGACGCGGGAGCTGTGGCGGCGCTCCGCAATGCCGTGGCGTCCGTGTTGACGCGGCGGCACGGCCTGGGCCACTGGTCGTCGATGTCCAGCGAAAAGGGCATCCGCTCCAGCATGAAGCGATCGTCCATCTACGTGGCGCGCGAGGACGAGCGCCGCCGTCGCCACACTCGAGCTCGCGACGAAGAAGCCGTGGGCGATCGATCGCCGGTACTTCACCGAGGTGACGAGGCCAATCTATCTTCTCGGCATGGCCGTCGATCCGGACCGTCAGCGGATCGGCATCGGCCGGCTGTGTATCGCCCACGCCGTCGACGTCTGCAAACAGTGGCCGGCCGACGCGCTGTGCCTCGACGCGTACGACGCGGACGCGGGCGCCGGCGGGTTCTACAGCAAATGCGGGTTCACGGAGGTCGGCCGCGCCACCTACCGGAACACGCCGCTGATCTACTTCGAGCGGTTGATGTAATCTCCTCACCATGAAGCCGGCTTGCGTCGCGGTTGCATGTTGGGCGCTCGCCGTCACCTGCGCGACGCCGTGCGCGGCCCAGGCCGTCAAGAGCCTGCCGGTCGTGTGGGTGCTGTCGACCGGCGGCACGATTTCAGGACGAGGCGCATCGCCGACCGCGCTGGCGGAGTACAAAACGGGCTCGCTGCTCGGCCGCGAGCTGGTCGCCGGCGTGCCGGAAATCGCACAGTACGCCGACGTGAAGGTCGAGCAGCTGCTCAACATCGGCAGCCCGGACATCACGCTCGACAACTGGCTGACGATCGCGCGCCGCGTCAACCGGATTTTCGCCGACGATCCAAAGGCCGCCGGCGTCGTGATCACCCATGGGACGAGCACGCTCGAGGAGACCGCCTACTTCCTGAACCTGACCGTGAAGGACGATCGTCCCGTCGTCCTCGTCGGCGCCCAGCGGCCGGCGTCCGCGATCAGCGCCGACGGCCCGCTGAATCTCCTCAACGCCATCCGCACCGCGGCCGCTCCGGAGGCGCGCGGCAAGGGTGTGCTCATCGTCATGAACGACGAGATCAACGCCTCGCGCGAAGTGACCAAGACCAATACCTACCGGGTCGAGACGTTCCGATCGCCAGAGCTGGGGTTCCTCGGCTACGTCGATGCCGACAAGGTGGCCTTCTATCGCACGTCGACCAAGCGCCATACTTCGCGATCGGAGTTCGACATCTCGTCGCTGGCCGCGCTGCCCAAGGTGGACATCGTCTATTCGTACGTCCAGCCGAACCCCGCGATGGTGCAGGCCCTGGTGGCGAGCGGCGATCGCGGCATCGTGTTCGCCGGCACTGGAGCCGGCACGCTGAGCAGCTTCGAGAAGGACGCGCTGACGTCGATCGCCGCTCTGCCTCGCGCGAAGCGCCCGGTGCTCGTGCGATCGAGCCGCACCGGCAACGGCCGCGTCGTCGGCCGCGAGGACTACGATGCCATGGGCCTGATCCCGGCGGACACGCTCAGCCCTCAGAAAGCGCGGATCCTGCTCATGCTCGCCCTGACCAGAACCAGCGAGCTCGACGAGATCAGGCGCATCTTCACCGAGTACCTGATTGCGCCGGCGCCACCCCCGCGCCGATGTTGGTGTAATCTTTTCAAGCTACTACCAGCCGCCGGAGCCATTTATGAAGCCAGTTCGCGTCTTGATCCTCATTTGCACGCTCGCCGTCGCGTTCGGCGCCCAATCGCTCGTCGGCCGTTCGGAACAGGCGCCCTCCGGCGCGTGCATCCGCGAAGGGGCCGTTCGATTCGCTGCATTTCCGTCCGATCGGTCCCGCCTCGATGTCGGGTCGTATCACCGATCTCGCCGTGTACGAATCGAACCCGGCAATTTTCTACGTCGGCACGGCGCACGGCGGCCTCTGGAAAACGATCAACGCGGGCACGACGTTCGAAGCGCAATTCCAGGATCAGGGGTTGATCTCCATCGGCGACGTCACGGTGTCGCAGAACAATCCCGATCTCGTCTGGGTCGGCACCGGCGAGTCGAACAACCGCCAGAGCACAAGCTGGGGCGACGGGGTCTACAAATCGATCGACGGCGGCAAGACGTTCACGAACATGGGTCTCAAGACCTCCCGTTTCATCAACCGCATCGTCATCGACCCGCGCAACAACGACATCGTCCTCGTCGCGGCGACCGGCAGCCTCTTCGGTCCCGGCGGCGAACGCGGCATCTACAAGACCACCGACGCCGGCAAGACGTGGAAGCAGACGCTGAAAGTGGACGACGACACCGGCGCGAACGACCTGGTGATGGATGCGACCGACAACAAGATTCTGTACGCCTCGATGTACCAGCGCCGGCGAACCGCGTGCTGCATGAACGGCGGCGGTCCGGGGAGCGGCGTGTGGAAGTCGATCGACGGTGGAGACACATGGAAGAAGCTCACCGAGGGGCTGCCCAATGAGCCGATGGGGCGCATCGGCCTGGACGTAAACCGCCGTCGTCCGAACGTTCTGTACGCGACGGTCGAAGGCCAGTCGCCTCTGCCGGATGCCCGCGGCGGTGCCGCCGCGAATCCGGACGAAGCGCCGCAAGGCGGCGGCCGCGGTGCAACCGTCGCCGTCGGCGCCGACAAGACTCCGACAGGCCTCTACCGCTCCGACGATGCCGGCGCGACGTGGCGCAAGGTGAACAACGAGAACGCCCGGCCGATGTATTTCAGCCAGGTGCGGATCGATCCCAACGATCCCGAGACCGTGCTGTATGCCGGCGTCAAGCTGCACAAGACGATCGATGGCGGCAAGACGGTCACGCTCAACGCCACGCAGACCATCCACGACGACGTGCACGCGATCTGGATCGATCCGGCCAACTCGAACCACGTCATCATCGGCAACGACGGCGGCGTCGCGATCAGCTGGGACATGACGAAGACGTGGAACTTCGTCCACAACATCCCGGTCGGCCTCTTCTACCACGTCAGCTACGACATGGCGACGCCGTACAACATCTGCGGCGGCATGCAGGACAACTACAGCTGGTGCGGACCGAGCGCCGTGCGCGGCGCCGTCGGCATCGCCGGCTTCAACTGGGCGACGATGCAGGGCGGCGACGGGTTTGTCGCGCTCCAGGATCCGACCGACTACCGCATCGCCTACAGCGAGTCGCAGGACGGCAACATGGTCCGCATCGATCGCGTGACCGGCGAGACGATCTCCATCCGGCCGCAGCCGAATGCGGGCGAGCCGCCGCTGCGCTGGAACTGGGATACGCCGCTCATCCTCTCGCCCAGCGATCCGAAGGTCGTGTACGCGGCCGCCAACAAGGTGTTCCGCTCGGCCAACCGCGGCCTCAACTGGGAAACCGCGGGCAGCGATCTCACCGGCAACGACGACCGCGAACAGATCGTGACGATGGGCGTGAAGGGGAGCGACATCCGGATTGCGAAGGACGACGGCATTCAGGCGTGGCCGACCATCATCTCGCTCGCCGAGTCGCCGAAACACGCGGGCGTGGCCTACGCCGGCACCGACAACGGTCATCTCCAGGTCTCGCGTGACGGCGGCCGCTCGTGGACCGATGTCGCCGACAAGATTCCGGGATTGCCGAAGGGCATCTGGGTATCCGAGGTCGTGCCGTCGCACTTTGACGAAGCCACGGTGTACGCGACGTTCGACGGCCACAGGCAGAACGACTTCGAGACCTACATCTACGTGAGCCACGACTTCGGCAGCACGTGGCAGACCGCGTCGGGGAACCTGAAAGGCGAGGTCATCAAGACGATGACCGAAGACTTGAAGAACCCCGACGTCCTCTACGCGGGCGCGGAGACCGGCTTGTTCGTGTCGATCGATCGGGCGAAGAGCTGGGTGCGCCTGAAGGCGAATCTGCCGACGGTGCGCATCGACGAGATCACGCTCCACCCGCGCGACAACGCCATGATCCTGGCGACGCACGGCCGCGCCATCTGGATTCTCGATCACCTCGAGCCGATCCAGGAGTACGCCGCCGCGCAGGCGGCCGCGAGCGACGCGAAGATGTTCACGCCGCCGCCGTACGCGATGTTCCGCAGGCCGGCCCGCGATCGCAACTACGAGTTCTGGGGCGACCAGACCTTCTTCGGCGAGAACCCGCCCGGAGCGGCGATCGTCTCGTGGCTCAACAAGAAACAGGTCGGCGAAGTGAAGCTGAAGATCACGGACGCCGCGGGGCGCGAGGTCCGCGAGATCTCCGGCACGCCGCTGGCCAACAGCAACAAGGCCGGGATTCAATCGGCGTGCTGGGATCTTCGCGTGCAGCCCAATCCGGCTCCGCCTCCGGCGGAGGGGAGGGCGGGAAGGGCTGGACGGGCAGGACAGGCGGGAAGGGCAGGAGGGGCAGGAGGGGCGGGAGGGGCTGGACAGGCGGGAAGGGCGGGAGGCGAAGGCGCACCCGAGCCGCCGGCGACGAGCCCGTTTGGCGCCGGATGTCCTGTGGTCACCACCGGTGGTGGCGGCGGCGGATTCGGCGGCGGTCCGAACCTCAACGGTCCGTACGTGATCGGCGGCGTGTACACCGTTTCGTTGATCGTCGACGGCAAGACAATCGACAGCAAGCCGGTCCGCGTGAACGAGGATCCCGAGGTCATCCTGACTGCGGTCGAGCGGAAGCGGATGTTCGAGCAGGCGATGGAGATCCACGCGCTGCAGCCGCGGCTGATTGAAGCATCGACCGCGCACGCTGCCCTGACGAAGCAGCTCGCCGATGCGACAACGGCGATCGCCGCGAAGAATGATGTGCCGGCGGACGTGAAAGCATCGCTGGAGGCGCTGACCAAGGAGGTCGCGGGCCTTGCGCCACGGATCGCGGCGCCGGCCGGCGGCCGTGGCGGCGGCGGTGGAGGGCGCGGCCAGAACGAGAGCCTTCAGGCAAAACTCGGCCAGGCGAAGAATGGTCTGATGGCGGGGATGTCGGTCGCCGATCCGACGGTGCGTGCCTACACAGAGGTGAAGGCGCAAACGCCTCGCGCGATCACGGACCTCAACGCGGCGATTGCGAAGGCCGTCACATTGAGCGGGACGCTGGCGCGATACAACGTGACGCTCACGCCGCCCGCGCCGGTGAAGATGCCTGAAACGGCGCCGCCGCCGAAGCGCGCTGCGCGTCACTAGCGCTCCTGGTTCCCCTGTAGTGCAGGCCTTCAGGCCTGCCCGAGACGGCGGACCTGAAGGTCTGCACTACGTCGAAATGGAAACGCGCTCGTCGCATCGCGATTGAAAATCATCGCCGTGCAGATTCATGCAGGCTCGTGACGTGGGCAGAATAGTCGTTTAAAGTCTGCTATAGTCATCGATGAGAGGGGGCATATGCCGACCTGCATTCGATGCGGCGGTGATTCGTTCTCGGTCGGCGCGATGATCTCGGCAGTGCGGACGTCCTTTCGCCCGCAGGAGTCGAAATTCCTGACGCTGGAAACCGGCGACGTGATGACGAAGGCGATGATGTGCCGCAACTGCGGCGTCATCGAGATCATCGGCGACGTGAACAAACTGCGCCGCCTCACCAGCGAGCCCGACTCGAAGACGGAGCAGTTCGCCGACGCCGGGCCGGCCTCCGACTACTCCAAGGCCTTCAACGAGTAATCAGGTTTTTTCGCGAGCTCGAGAACAGCGGGCATGCCCGCGGCTTGCGTCCGGTTTCGCCCCGCGCGATAATCCAAAGAACATGTTCCTGGCGGCAACCACCCTCGTCCTTATCAGCGTCGGCATTAGCCTGCCGACGACAGCGGGGTGATGTAGCCAGAAGCCGACCAGTTTCCGGGTTTTCGACCAAGGGCCATCACCAGATCGGTGATGGCCCTTTTTGCATTTCCGGGGGGAATGATGAGCGCCGGGAGATTCGAACCACGACCACGTCCGACCTATACCCGCTGGCCGGCCGCGCAGCCACCAGGCCGCGCGCCGGACGCGTCGCCGCCTCGCGGGCCGGTGCGCGGGGACGCGCCTGGCCAGGAAGAAAATCATGCGAGTCCCAGCCTGGAGGAACCGGGATACGGCCATGGCGTGTGAAGATATGGCCGCATGCATCGTCTGCTGGTCCTGTCCCGCCGCGCGTCCGACTATCACGGCTTCGTCGAGGCCGCGCGGCTTCCGGATCTCGTGATCACATCGACGCCCGACGCCGCGGATGCCGCGGCGAACGGAGCGACGTACGATCTGGCGTTCGGCGAGCCGGCGCTGTTGCGTCAGGCGCTGCCGGCGCTGACCGGCGTCTCCTGGGTGCAGTCGACCTGGGCCGGCGTCGAGCCGCTGCTCGATCCGGCTCTTCGCCGCGACTACATCCTGACCAACGCGCGCGGCGTGTTCGGTCCGCAGATGTCGGAGTACGTGTTCGCGTATCTTCTGGCGCGCGAGCGGAAACTCTTCGAGAAGCAGGCGTCGCAGGCCGCGTGCCGGTGGGATCCGGAACCGCCGACGCGCCTGCGAGGCAAGCAACTCGGGCTGCTGGGCGTCGGCACCATCGGGGCCGCGATCGCCAGCACGGCAAAGCACTTCGGCATGCGCGTCAAGGGCTATACGCGTGTGAGCGAGGACAGCGCCGACGTCGATCAGTACTTCCACGGTTCGCTTGCAGGCGTCGCGTCGGCGTTCGGCGCCGACCTCGACTACCTCGTCTGCGTGCATGCCGGACACGAAGGCGACGCGCCATCTGGTCGACGACACGCTCCTGCGCGCGCTGCCGCCGCGGGCCGTGTTCGTCAATCCGGGCCGCGGCGGCGCGGTGGACGAGGCGGCGCTGGCGGACGCTCTTCAGCAGGGCCGCCTCGCGGGCGCGGTGCTCGATGTCTTCGAGACCGAGCCGCTGCCGGCCGATCACATCTTCTGGCGGCTGCCGAACGTGCGCATCACGTCGCACACGGCCGCCTTGAGCGCGCCGGCCGACATTGCGCCGATCTTCATCGAAAACTATCGTCGTCTGCTGCGCGGCGAGCCGCTGTTGTACCGCGTCGACTTCAACCTGGAATACTGACCATGCCGCACGTGACCAGCGCCGCCACGCAGATCTACTGGGAAGAAGCCGCAGCTTCGGCAGCGGACGATCGGCGCGAACCGCTCCTCCTGATCATGGGGCTGGGCGCAACGCTCGAATGGTGGCAGCGGCTCATCCCGATTCTCACGCCGCGCTATCGCACCATCGTGTACGACAATCGCGGCGTCGGCCGCAGCGACGTGCCGCCTGGACCGTACTCGATCCGGCAGATGGCCGAAGACGCCGCGGCGGTGATGGACGCCGCCGGCCTCGAATCGGCCCACGTGTTCGGCGCGTCGATGGGCGGCATGATCGCGCAGGAGCTCGCGCTTCACCACGGCTCGCGGGTCCGTTCGCTGATCCTCGGCTGCACGGCGTGCGGCGGCGCGCATGTCGTTCCGGCCAGCCGGGAAGTGAGCATCGCGTTGGGAGCGCGAAAGACCATGCCGCGCGAGCAGGCGATGTGGACGATGGCGCCGTACATCTTCGATGAGGGGACGCCGCGCGAGCGGGTCGCCGAGGACATCGCGGTCCGGCTGCGCGCGACCGTCAGCAACGACGGCTACTTCGCGCAGCTGGCGGCGGTCCGCGCGTGGGAAGGCACGCACGATCGTCTCGCGGGCCTCACGATGCCGACGCTGGTGATCCACGGCGAGACCGATCAGCTCGTGCCGGTCGAGAACGGACGGATCGTCGCGCGTGCGATCCCGCACGCCCGTCTCGTCACGATCCCGCACGCGAGCCACATCTTTTTCACCGACCAACTGGAAACGGCCAGCCGGGCGCTTCTGGAGTTTCTCGCGGCGCCGGCGCCGGCTTGATGTAAGGTTGCGCTTCAACATTCTGGAGGACGCATGCTGAAGAACAGATGGTTCGTGCTCGCAGGGTCGACGTTCATCTTTCTCGCCGGCCTGTGTGCCGGCAGCCTGCTCCAGTCGGGCATTGCTCACGCGCAGGCCTCCAAGCACGTGTTCGAGCTGCGCACCTACACCGCTCCCGACGGCAAGCTCGGCGACCTCCATGCGCGTTTCCGGGATCACACGATTCGCATCTTCAACAAGCACGGCATGAAGAGCGTGATCTATCTCGCGCCGCAGGATGCGCCCGACTCCGCGAACACGCTGATTTACGTGCTCGAGCATCCGAGCCGCGAGGCTGCGAAGAAAGCGTGGGCCGACTTCCAGGCCGATCCGGAATGGGTCAAGGTGTCCGCCGAGTCGCAGGTCAACGGACGCATCGTCAGCAAGGTGGTGTCGGTGTTCGCGGATCCCACCGACTACTCGCCGATGAAATAGCGTTTTCAATTCGATGTAGTGCGGACCTTCAGGTCCGCGTGTGAGCAGGCCTGAAGCCTGCATACACGGAAAGGAGAACGGATATGAGACGCATCGCGGTGCTGCTGGGGCTGGGCCTCCTGCTCGTCGGATCGAGCTACGCTCAGCAGAACGAGCCGCGCTTCACCGGGAAGTCCGTTGCCATGGACGGGAAGGATTTGAGCGTCGCGCGGCGCAACTTCGAGCCGGGCGCTCGTACGTTCTGGCACAGTCACGACAACGGCCAGCTGCTGCTGGTCGAGGACGGGCGCATGCGCACGCAGAAGAAGGGCGGCGCGGTCAAGGAGCTCGGAAAGGGCGAGAGCGACTACGCCGGCCCCAACGTCGTCCACTGGCACGGGGCCGCGTCCGGCCAGGCGCTGGTGCAGGTGAACGTCGGCTTCGGCGGCGCGACCAAGTGGATGAACGAGGTCACCGACGCGGAGTACAACGGGCGATAGGCCTTTGCGCGACCGATGCGCGCAGGCTCTCATTCAGAGCGCGTTGCGGAATTGGCATTGTAGGGGCGGACCCGCGTGTCCGCCCCGGGGCCGACACAATGGTCGGCCCCTACGGCGACCAATTCTGCGATGCACTCTCAGTACCTTCCGGAGCCTGCCGTCGCGACGAGCTGGACGTTCCTCATTGCCGTCGCCCGCTTGCCACCGACGCCGACGAGCACACCGGTGATCTCGTAGCGGCCGGGCGGCAGGCGCGGATACTCGACGACAGCGATCCGAGGCGAGTTGCGGCCATCGAGGTCGACGTGGCTGCTTCTATAGAACTCCGCTGATTGCGCGACGATGTCCAGGGACCGGTTGTCGTCGTTCGGCTCGACGACGGCGCGCACCCTCACGAACGCGGGGCCGGGTGCGACGACGGGCGACACCTCGAGGCTCAGTGGCTGGGCGCTGTCGACGCTCCTGCCTCCACCCAACAGGCAGACGCTGGCGGTTACCGCGATGATGGCGAGCCTCGTCATGACGGATCTCCTTCTGGTCGGGGACCAAATGGAGTATCGGTCGATCGTTACAGGGCGTTTACGGTCGGGCGCCCCTGCAATCCGGCGCTCGTTGCGAGCGCCGGCGTGACAACCGCGGCACTCCGCGCCCCGTCTAAGGCGCTGATGACCCTTGCCTTCAACGACATCCGCTTCGCTGTCCGCGGCCTGCTCAGAAGCCCGCTGTTCGCCATCGTTGCGACTCTGTCGCTGGCGCTGGGTATCGGCGCGAACACGGCGATCTTCACGCTCATCGATCAGGTGATCCTGCGCAAGCTGCCGATTGCTCGACCGGATGAGCTCGTCATGCTCTACCAGCAGGGCGCGCACAACGGCAGCAACATGGGACAGCGGATGCATTCGTATCCGATGTATCAGCAGGTCCAGAAGCAAGCCGAACCGCTGGGCGAGGTGCTGTGCCGCCGGCTGGCGGAAGTGTCGGTCAGCATCGACAACCAGACCGAACGGCTCGACTCCGAGATGGTGTCGGGCAACTACTTCTCGATGCTCGGGGTGAAGCCGGCCATCGGACGCGTGTTCAGCTCGGAGGAGGACGACAGGGTCTACGAGGGCCATCCCGTTGCCGTTCTCAGCTACGACTACTGGGTCCGTCGCTTCGCGAAGGATCCCGGAGTCCTCGGCAAGAAGGTCCTGGTCAACAGCTATCCGATGACGATCGTCGGCGTCTCGGCCGCCGGTTTCTCGGGCCTCGATCCCACGCGATCGCCGCAGATTCGCGTGCCCATCCAGATGAAGCCGATCGCCGTGCCCGAGTGGGGCTGGGTCCACATGGACGACCCGCGTGCGCGCTGGGTGCAGATGTTCGCGCGGCTGAAACCCGGCTGGACCGTGCAATCGGCCGAGGCGCCGCTGCAGACGCTGTTCCTGCAGATCCGCACGCAGGAGATGACGCTGCCCGGCGCCAAGGACTGGTCGAAGTACGCGCGCGAGCAGTTCATGAAGGGGCGCATGCGCGTCGAGGCCGCCTCGGGCGGCTTCTCGCACCTGCGCAACGATTTTTCCACGCCGCTGATCGTGCTGATGTGCATGGTCGGCCTGGTCCTGCTCATCGCCTGCGCCAACGTGGCGAACCTGCTCATCGCCCGCGGCTTCATGCGGCAGAAGGAGATCGCGGTGCGCCTCTCGCTCGGCGCGTCGCGCGGACAGCTGGTTCGGCAGATGCTCGTCGAGAGCCTCGTGCTGTCGTGCATCGGCGGGCTGCTCGGCGTCGGGCTTGCGATCGCGCTCACGCAGGCGCTTCTCGCCTTCGTGCCGTCGGATGGGCAGCCGATGCTGATTCAAGCGACGCCGGACGCGCGGATCCTGGCGTTCACCCTTGGCCTGACGTTCACGACGGGCGTCGTGTTCGGACTGCTGCCGGCGCTGCGCGCGAGCCGTCCCGATCCGTGGACCACGCTGAAGGACACGGTCGGCGCGATTGCAGGCAGCGGCGGCTCGCTGTTCCTGCGCAAGGGACTGGTGGCGGCGCAGGTGACGCTCAGCTTCCTCCTGCTGTTCGGCGCGGGCCTGTTCGTGCGCAGCCTTCAGAACCTGAAGACCGCCGACACCGGCGTCGCGCTCGACAACCTGGTGACGTTCCAGCTGTCGCCTGCGCTGAGCGGTTACGACGCGCCGCGGACGGTGAACTTCTACGAGCAGCTGCTGACGACCCTGCGCGCGGTTCCGGGCGTGAAGTCGTCGGCCCACGCGGGCGTCTCGATTCTGTCGGGCGACGAGTGGGACTCCAGCATGTCGGTCGAGGGGCACCAGGCGAAGGACGGCGAGGACATGCAGGCGTTCATGAACTCGCTCTCGCCCGGCTACTTCGACGTCATGCAGATTGCGATGCTCGAAGGCCGCGATTTCAACCGGCAGGACCTGGTGGAGAACGCCAGGGTGGCGATCGTCAACCGCAAGTTCGCCGAGCATTTCTTTCCAGGCAAGAGCGCGATCGGAAAACACGTGGGGTTTGGAACCGGGCCGAAGAGCAAGCTGAACATCGAGATCGTCGGCGTAGTGGCCAACGCCCTCTACGAAGGGCCGCGGGAGGGCATCCGCCGCCAGGTGTTCGTTCCGAACTGGGGCAAGAACAGCGCGACGTTCTACGTGCGCACCACCAACGCGTCGAGCAGCGCCTTCGGCGCGATTCGCAACGAGACCCGGAAGCTCGATGCGTCGATGCCGGTCTACGCGATGAAGACGCTCGAGGGCCAGCTCGACGAAACGCTGATGACCGACCGTTTAATCGCGATGCTTGCCGCCGGCTTCGGCCTGCTCGCGACCGTCCTCGCGTCGATCGGCCTCTACGGCGTCATGGCGTTCGTCGTCGCGCGCCGGCGCAAGGAGCTCGGCATCCGCATGGCGCTCGGCGCCGAGCCGGGCGGCGTGATCTGGCTCGTGATGCGGGAGGTCCTGCTGCTGCTCGCCATCGGCCTCGCCGTTGGAATCCCCACCGCGCTGGCGCTCGGACGCTTCGTCGCGTCTCAGCTCTACGGCATCGAGGCCAGGGATCCGTTCACCGCGACGGCGACGCTGCTCCTGTTGACGGTGGTGTCGGCTGCCGCCGGCCTCATTCCCGCCCACCGCGCCAGCCGGATCGATCCGATTCTGGCGCTGAGATACGAGTAATTGCAGGATTGCAGGAAGTAGAATCGCAGGAAGCGGAAGGTCAAGGCGGCCTTCCTCTTTCCCTTTCTGCAATCCTGCAATTCTTCGCTTCTGCAATACAGAAGAGGTAGCATCCCTCTCATTCAGGAGGGACGATGACGTTCGGCCGGCTCGCCATCATATTCGCGTCCACCGCCTCGGTCGTGGCGCTCGCACAGGCCCCGAAGGATCCGGACTGGAAGGCGCTCGAAGACGAAACGATGCGGCACTACCAGGCCGTCCTGCGCCTGGATACGCGCAACCCCCCGGGCAACGAGGTGGTGGTCGCCGAGTACGTCAAGGGCGTGCTCGAGAAGGAAGGGATTCCGGCGACGATCGTCGGCTCCGATCCCCGGCGTCCGAATCTGATCGCGCGGCTCAAAGGGAACGGCAGGAAGCGTCCGCTTCTTGTCATGGGCCATAGCGACACGGTCACCACCGACGAAGCCAAGTGGACGCATCCGCCGTTGAGCGCGACTCGCGACGGCGGCTACGTGTACGGCCGAGGCACGATCGACGACAAGGACAACCTGACCGCCGGGCTGATGACGATGCTGCTGTTGAAACGGCTCAACGTGCCGCTCGATCGCGACGTGATCTTCGTCTCGGAGTCAGGCGAAGAAGGGAGCAGCGGCGTCGGCATCGGCTATCTGGTGAAGGACCACTTTCCCGGAGATCGACGCCGAGTACTGTCTCGCGGAAGGAGGCGGCGTGACCCGCATCGGCGGGCAGGTGAAGTACGCGACGGTGCAGACGCTCGAGAAGATACCGCGCGGCATCGAGCTCGTCTCGCACGGCATCTCCGGCCATGGATCGATTCCGCTCAAGTCGAACGCGATCGTGCACCTCGCGGGGGCCGTCGCAAAGGTCGGCGAATGGCGGCCCGACGTCCGGTTCAACGAAACGACCGGCACCTATTTCCGCAAGCTCGCGGCGATCTCGCCGC
Organism: uncultured Acidobacteriota bacterium; assembly: GCA_963794305.1. GTDB lineage: Bacteria > Acidobacteriota > Vicinamibacteria > Vicinamibacterales > CAVVIG01 > CAVQFC01. The sequence goes on from CAWCDQ010000009.1 coordinate 64,093, forward strand.
CCGATGTGGCGAAGTACTACCGCGACGTGCTCTCCACCGATCCCAAGCTGCGGAAGGCGGCCGACGACTGGCTGCTGGAAAACGAGCCTCGCCATTCGTCGATGCTGCGCACGTCGGTATCTCCCAACATCTTCACCGGCGGCTACCGTTCGAACGTCATTCCGTCGGAGGCCAAGGCGACGCTCGATGTTCGCGCACTGCCCGACGAGGATCCGGCAAAGTTCCTGGAGATGGTGAAGCGCGTCGTGAACGATCCCGCGGTCGACGTGCGCTTCACCGGCGAATCGATCCGTCCGGCCGGGCCTGACGCGAAGCTCGACTCGGACGCTTACAAGGCGCTCGAGGCGGCGGGCACGCGCATCTACAACGCGCCGACGCTGCCGATGATGAGCACCGGCGCTACGGACATGGCGCAGCTGCGCGCGAAGGGCGTGCAGTGTTTCGGCATCGGGCCCGCGGTGGACTTCGAGGATGCTCCGAAAGGTTTCGGGGCCCACAGCGATCAGGAGCGGCTGCTCGAGAGCGAACTGCACCGCTTCGTCCGGTTCAATTGGGACGTCGTCGTGAATCTGGCGAGGGCGAAGTGATGATCGTTAAAGGGCTGAGGGCTAAGGGCTGAGGGCTGGAGGGCTGAAGGCTAACCGCTGGGCGCTAGTAGGCGCGCTGACGGCACTCGCGCTCGCGCGCGGACTAGCGCAACCGGCGGCGCCGGACTGGAAGGCGCTCGAGCCTGAAATGATGCAGCAGTTCCAGGCCGTGCTGCGATTCGACACGCGCAACCCGCCGGGCAACGAGCACATCGTGGCCGACTACCTGAAAGGCGTCTTCGACAAGGCCGGCATCCCGGCGCAGATCTTCGCGCTCGACGCCAACCGTTCGAACGTCGTCGCACGCCTGAAGGGGAACGGCAAGAAGAAGCCGCTGCTGATCCTCGGCCACAGCGACGTGGTCACCGTGGACGAGGCGAAGTGGAAGTTTCCGCCCTTCAGCGCGACGCGCGACGGCGGGTGGGTGTATGCCCGCGGCACGGTGGACGACAAGGACAACCTCACCGGCGGGCTGATGACGATGCTGCTGCTGAAGCGGTACAACGTGCCGCTCGATCGCGACGTCATCTTCATGTCCGAGGCAGGCGAAGAAGGAAGCTCGAACTTCGGCATGCAGTTCATGGTGAGCCAGCACTACCCGGAGATCGAATCCGAGTACTGCCTCGCCGAAGGCGGCGGGGCGATCCGGATCGGCGGCGTCGCCAAGTACACGACCGTCGAGACGCTCGAGAAGATTCCCCGCGGCATCGAGCTCGTCGCGCACGGGATCTCCGGGCCACGGATCGATCCCGTTGAAGTCGAACGCGATTGTCCATCTCGCGGGCGCGGTGGCCCGCGTCGGCGAATGGCGTCCCGACATCCGCTTCAACGAGACCACCGGAACCTATTTCCGCGGCCTCGCCCAGATCGCGGCGCCGGAGAACGCGAAGTACTACCGCGACGTGCTGTCCACCGATCCCAAGGTGCGTGCGGCCGCCGACCAGTGGCTCTTCGAGAACGAGCCGCTCCACTCGTCGATGCTGCGGACGTCGGTGTCGCCGAACATCTTCGCCGGCGGCTATCGCTCGAACGTCATCCCGTCGGAGGCCAAGGCGACGCTCGACGTGCGCGCGCTGCCCGACGAGGATCCGATCAAGTTCCTCGAGCAGGTGAAGAAGGTGGTCAACGATCCGGCGGTCGACGTCCACTTCACGTCGCAGAACATCCGGCCTGCGTCGGCGTTCGACGCGCGCCTCGATTCCGAGCCGTACAAGGTGCTCGAGGCGGTCGCCAAACGTGTCTACGACACCATCACGCTGCCGACGATGAGCACCGGGGCGACCGACATGGCGCCGCTCCGCGCGCGTGGCGTCCAGTGCTTCGGCATCGGCGCGGCGATCGACATGGAAGATGGACCCAAGGGCTTCGGCATGCACAGCGATCAGGAGCGGCTGCTCGAGACGGAGCTGTACCGCTTCGTGCGCTACAACTACGAAGTCGTCGTGGAGCTCGCGCGTGCCAGGTGATGTAGTGCAGGCCTTCAGGCCTGCCAGTCGCGCGGGTCGCAGGCCTGAAGGCCTGCACTACGAGTTGCCGGGCCTGACGCTTCTGGTGGTGGCGGCTGCGTGCCTCACGCTGTCCGCGCAAACGCCTCAGCCTGACTGGCGCGCGGCCGAGGACGAGATCATGCGGCACTACCAGGCGGTGCTGCGGCTCGATACGACCAACCCGCCTGGAAACGAGCACCTCGCCGTCGAGTATCTCAAGAAGGTCTTCGACGCCGAGAACATTCCCTCCCAGGTCTTCGCGCTCGATCCCAATCGATCGAACATCGTCGCCCGTCTGAAGGGGAACGGGAAGAAGCGGCCGCTGCTCATCATGGGGCATACCGACGACGTCACCGTGGACGCGTCGAAATGGAAATTCCCGCCGTTCAGCGCGACGCGCGACGGCGGCTACGTGTACGCCCGCGGCACGATTGACGACAAGGACAACCTCACCGCCGGCCTCATGACGATGGTGATGTTGAAGCGGATGCAGGTGCCGCTCGATCGCGACGTCATCTTCCTCGCGGAATCGGGCGAGGAGGGGAACTCGAATTTCGGCATCCAGTTCATGGTGGCGCAGCATTTCGAGCAGATCGACGCCGAGGTACTGCTTCGCGGAGGGCGGCGGTGTGACGCGGATCGGCGGCGAGGCCCGGTTCGCGACCGTGCAGACCACCGAGAAGATACCGCGCGGCATCGAGCTGACGGCGCACGGGATTTCCGGACACGGCTCGATTCCGTTGAAGTCGAACGCGATCGTCCACCTGGCGGCCGCGGTGGCGAAAATCGGCGAGTGGCGCCGCGACGTGCGCTTCAACGAAACGACGGGCACGTATTTCCGGGGTCTCGCGGCGATCTCGCCGCCCGACGTCGCGGCTCACTACCGGGACGTGCTGTCGGCGGACCCGAAGGTGCGGGCCGCCGCCGACGACTGGCTGGCCGAGCACGAGCCGCAGCACGCGTCGATGCTCCAGACGTCGGTGTCGCCCAACATCGTCGCCGGCGGCTACCGCTCGAACGTGATTCCGTCGGAGGCCAAGGTCACGCTCGACGTCCGCATGCTGCCGGACGAGGATCCGGCGGCGTTTCTCGAACAGGTGAAGCGTGTCATCAACGATCCCGCCGTCGACGCGCGTTTTCCGTCGCAGAACACGAGGCCGCCCGCGCCCGCGGCGCGCCTGGATGCCGAACCCTTCAAGGCGATCGAGGCGGCGAATACGCGCCTCTATCACGTCCCGACGCTGCCCACGATGAGCACGTTCGCCACCGACATGGCGCAGCTGCGCGCGAAGGGGATGCAGTGCTACGGGATTGGCCCGGCGGTGGATCTCGAGGACGGCCCCAAGGGGTTCGGGATGCACAGCGATCAGGAGCGGCTCCTCGAGGCCGAGCTCTATCGATTCGTACGGTTCAATTACGAGGTTGTGGTAGATCTGGGCCGGTGCGAAGTAGGGTGAGATTTCAGGTTTCAGATTTCAGATTGCAGATTGGCGCGGCGCTGCTGCTGACAGTCGGTGCTGCACGCCCGGGCGCAGCAGCCGACTTTCACCGGCGCCAACCGCACGGTCGCCGTCTTCGCAACGGTGACCGACGCCAGCGGCAGGCTCGTGCCGGATCTGACCCGCGATCAGTTTCAAATCGAGGACAACGGCGCCAGGCAGGAGCTCACGCTGTTCGGGAACGAAGATCCAGCCGATCACCGTGGTGATGCTCCTCGATCGCAGCACGAGCATGCGCCGGAACTTCGAGCTCGTCGAGAAGGCCGCCGAGGAGTTCGTCAACGTGATGCTTCCCGCCGACAAGGCGCGCATCGGCAGCTTCTCCGATCGGATCCAGGTGGACCCGCGGGACTTCACGTCGGATCACGACGAGCTGCTGAAGATTCTCCGCACCGAGCTGCAGTTCGAAGGACCGACGCCGTTGTGGAACGCGGTCAACGTCGGAATCACGGCGCTGCTGCACCAGCAGGGCCGGCGCGTCATCCTCGTCTTCACCGACGGCATGGACTCGCCGATGAACTTCAGCAACAACAACAGCAGCCTCAAGGACGTGATGAAGCGGGCCGAGGAAGAGAACGTGATGGTGTATGCCATCGGCTTCGCCGGTTCCGGCGGCGGCTCTCGTTCAGGCGGCTCGGGCGGCGGCTACGGTGGACATCCCGGCGGCGGGTATCCCGGCGGTGGCGGCCGCGGGCACGGCGGGTTCGGTGGCGGCGGCGGGCGCGGCTATGGCGGCGAGGCAATGGCGGCGGGCGGCCCATGCAGGCCGACAAACCGGATGAAGGGCTGCCGAAAATCGCGTCCGCGACCGGCGGCGGCTACTTCGAGCTCACATCGACCGACGATCTCGCCTCGACCTTCACGCGCGTCGCCGACGAGCTGCACCACCAGTACGCGCTCGGGTTCACGCCGTCGAAGCTGGATGGCAAGATGCACACCCTCGCGCTGAAGCTCACGCCAACGGGTCTGACCGCGCGAGCTCGCAAGAGCTATCTCGCGACGACCCCACGCTCGTAGCGATCGCCGCAAACTAACATTTGCTCAGACGCGGGCGAAGGTGCATATTCTCCCTGCGAACGCATCGCATGACACGGAGGGAAACAGTGAGGAACTTGTTGATCGCGTCGATCCTGTGCGCAGCCGTCGGTATCGTCGTGTTCGCGGGACAGACCCAGGCTCCGCAGACGCCTGCACCGAGCGCCGATCCCTACGCCAACAATGCCGCGCCGGGCGCGACCGCATTCCCGCTGGCGGCGCCGGCGGGGAAGGACAGCGGCGCGAAGATGACGGCGCCGTCGGGCGCAGTGAATCAAGGGCCGTTCGATCCCACGACGTGGAAGTACGGCACCGCATTCAACCCGCCGCAGGGCGCGAAAATCTGGAACCCGGTGAAGCTGAAGCTGATGGCCGGCGGCAAGGTGACCGGCGGCACCGTGTTCAGCGCCACCGATCCGGCGACGTACTGCGCGATGGCGAACGCCGGCTACGACTTCATCTGGACCGAGATGCAGCACAACGATCGCGACTGGGAGGCGGTCGCGCGGATGTGGCGCACGTGCCCGAACGCCAAGGCCGTGCCCGGGGTCCGTGTCGCCTACACCGACGAGCGGGAGATCCAGCATGCACTCGACGCCGGCGCGCTCGTCGCTGGTCGTGCCGACGGTCGACTCGAAGGAGGAGGCCATCGAGGCGCGCAACTGGACCTACTTCCCGCCGCTCGGCCGCCGCAGTAACGGCGGAGGACAGGCGTTCGAAGGCTCGATGTGGGGCAACGTGCCGGGCGGCTATCGCAACACGATCAACGACAACGTCGTCCTGATCGAGATGATCGAGACGCTCGAGGGGCTGAAGGATGCGGACGAGATCGCGAAGGTCCCTGGCGTGTCGGCCGTGTTCGCCGCCAGCGGCGATCTCGGCAACTTCTCCGGCTTCCGGCAGGGCACGCCGGACTACGAGCGCGCCATCAACATCGTCCACGACGCGGCCATCAAAGCCGGTAAGCGGTTGTGCGGCCCGATGGCGTGGCGCGATCGTCCGGACTTCACCTGCTTCCAGGCAGCCAGCGAAACGGCCGCGATTGCGCGCGGCGTCGCGGCGGAGCTTGGAAACCTGGCGAATACCCAGGGCAAGCCGGAAGTCGGACCGTTCGCGGCGCCGCCAAAGCCTAGAGCGTTTCAGTCTTGCTTCAGCGGCTTTCGCCTCCGCCGAAGCTGCGGCGAGACTACGAAGGCGGAGCCGGATCGGGGGCGATTCCTGCGGGCGCGATGTAGAGATTGGCGTGCCGGGTCCGACTACCTCACGAACGCGCGTCATGCCGGCGCTGCGTCCGAGGGAGCAGGGACATGAAATACATGCTGATGATGTCGGGCACGAAGGCCGACTTCGACTGGTACGCGAAGTGGTCGAAGGAGGACCTTCGGGCGCAGGTCGCGTTCATGCGTGCGTTCAGCAAGGAACTCAAGGAGTCGGGGCACTTCGTGGCGACCGAAGGGTCTTGGGTTTCCGAACGAGGCCAGGGTCGTGCGTGCCGGGCGGAACGGCGAGCCGGTGACCGACGGCGTCTTTCCCGAATCGAAAGAGTTTCTCGCCGGCTACTGGATTGTCGATGTCGAAAGCGCGGAGCAGGCATACCAGATTGCCGCGCGCGCGTCGGCGGCGCCCGGTCCTGGAGGGACGCCGGCCAACATGCCCATCGAGGTCCGGCAGGTGATGAGCGCGATTCCCGACGAGATGCTCCGTTAGAGTCGGTTTCGGTTCGTCGCGCGAGGGAGTGGGAGGGTCTTTCGTTCTGACGTGGTGTGGACCTTAAGAGCGTTCTTTGACTCCGGTGTAGTGCAAGGCCTTCAGGCCTGCCGTTTGGGGATGCGCACGGGGAATTCAAGCCCGCACAGGATCAGATCATCCGCGGATTACGCGAATTGCGCGGATTAAAACATCGCTGACGACGAAGAGACGACCTGGCAATCGATTCGGATCCCAGCGCACCGGATTCGCGACTCGGACGTCCGGCGGCGCGGCGCAGCCGCGCGTGTGTGCGAAACGGACGGCGTGAGCGCGAGCCACAGGCTCATCGGGCTTGCGCTCGCGCCGTCCGTTCCGCACACAGACCAGCCGCTTCGCGGCCGGCGCCGGACGTCGCTCGAAAGGCGGCGTGCGACGTCATCGTTCCGTTCGTCTCCGTTACTCCGTTTCTCCTGTATCCCGTTCCCTCCGTCCCTCCGTTTCCGTCAGTGTCTCGGCTTTTTCACGAATCCGCCGTTCGGCAGGTTGTCGAGATCGCCGGTCTTGATGTCCGACCGGATGTTCCGAAGCTCGTCGTGGTAGTCGCTCTCGAAGCGATCCATGCCGTCGGTGCACGTCCAGGACGCCGGCTGGTTCGGATCCCCCTGGCCCTTGTAGCGCGCGATCTTCGGATACGCGCAGATCGGCCGCGTCTTGTCGGCGACGCCGGCGGTGAAGTGCGACGAGATGAGCCGGCTCGGCGCGACGCCGTGCTCGACCCACCGGTCCAGCGCCGCGAGGATGTCGTGGTCTGCGTCCATCGCGCCGACATCGTTGCCGAGCGTGTAGGCGAAGCTCGAATTCGGACCCAATCCTCCGCCGCAGTGGTTCACACCCGGCGCGAGGAACAGCCGGAAGAACTCCTGCGTGTCTTCGAGGTTCTCGCGCGGTGAATTGTGGCGTCCGTGACCGTGGTGCTTGTCGTCCTTGTCCTTATCGTGGTCGTCGAAGAAATCGTCGCCCGATCGATCCGAGAGACGCAGCCCGCCGCCGGTGACCGCCACGACGCTGTTGTAGTAGTTCAGGCTGCTTCTCGGCTCGAGCGTCGTGTCCGTCCACCCGTGCCACATCAGCAGCTTGCCGCCGCGCGACTTGAACAGGCTCAGGTCGGGATCGGTCGAGTTGATCCTGCCGGCCAGTTTCGCATCGAAGAACGCGACGTCGTTCGTGTAGTCGAAGTTGTGGAAGTCGAACGTGGGGTCCTCGACGATCATGTTCTGCCAGAGGTTGTTGATGAATGCGCCGAAGCCGACCCAGCCGAATTCGCTCCCGCGCTCGAAACCTGGAAACAGCCGCAGGCGCGGTCGCCGGGTCGCTCGGCCCCGCGTAGATCGTTTCGACCGCGTCGACCTCGGTCGCCGTCAGACAGGTCGGCGCGTCGGCGCCGGCGCAGAGCAGCGACTTCGGATCGAAGTGGCATCGCTGCGGTTCGTTCAGGTACCCATCCGCCAGCAGTCCCCCGTCGCGTCCGCCGCACTGCGCGATCACCGCGTTGGTGATGACCGATCGCTTCAACGGATTCAAGCTCTCGAGCGCAATGGCCCGCGAGATGAACTCGACGTTCTGGTGCGTCCACTGGTTCCATGGCGCTCCGGCGATGATCGCGTCGTAGTCCTCCGGGTACCGCTGCGCTTCCATCAGCGCCTGGTGGCCGCCGTTCGAGCAGCCATGGAAATACGAAAGGCGGGGACGATGACCGTAGAACGCGTCAACGAGTGCCTTGCTGGCCTGCGCGGTCACGTGGTCGCCGCGGTACGCGTAGTCGTTCACCTTTTCAGGATGGCCGAGCGCCCAGTTGGCCGTCGAAATGGGATGTCCGAGATCCGAATTGGCGACCGCGTATCCGCCCTGCAGCGGCCGCACCATCGACGTGTGCCAGATCGCGCCCGTCAGCGCGCCGTTGCCGACGCCGAGAAACTTGCCGTTCCAGTGCGCCGCATCCGGCATCCAGAGCTCCATTTGAATGCTGGAGTCGGCCGTCGGCGTCAGCGTCGCCGTCACCTTGCAGAAGGGAAAAGGCGCAGACACCGTGATGGTGGCGGCGGTGGGCGCGTTGCTGTTCGCCGTTGTCGTGAATGGCGCGGTGATGTCGGTCGCCGATGTGACGGTGCCGTCGAGCAGGTGCGCGCTCGTCAGGCTCGTGCAGGCGGTCGCTGCGATCGGGCTTCGCGCGGTGAGCAGCATCGCCGTGGACAGGGCCGAACAGAAGAGAACTGCGATCGCGAAGACTCTCCACTGCTTCATGATCTCCTCCAGTGCGCGCCGGCCGTGCGCAGCCGTCAGCGCCGCCGCAGCCTATAGCACGCACATAGGGAGATCAACGACTCGAACGGACACGCCGAAGTTTTAACGCGGCGCCCTCACGGCTCAGCTACCGAATCAGGTGGAAACCAGAGGGCACTGCCGGCGGCACCTTCCAGTACGTCAGCAGCTGGCGCAGCGCCTCGGGCTGATTCGTCGGCGCCAGCTGATTGGCCTGGTCGCGCGTGTTGATCCCGTGGCACGAGGTGCAGACGCGAATCTCGCCAGGCTGCATCGTGATCCAGTAGCGCTCGCGCACGACGGGCGTGCCGTCCGGGCTGGTGAGCTGCCACGACAGGGCCCGGCGCGCGGGCACGAACGCCGCGACCGATCCGTCTGCACCCACCGCGACCGAGGCCGGTTGGCGCACCGCTCAGTGGCGGATTCGTGACGCTGCGGCGTCGTGCAGGTATTGCGCGATCACGCGGCGGCCTTGCGACGGATCGGCCGTGCCGCCGAGCCCGCGAATCTGGTCGGCCTGGAAGAGCTGCAGATGCGAGACGTCGTAGATCTTGCCGCCGGCGCCGAGCGTTTGCGTGGCGGTGCCGGCGACGCGAAGGTTGAACGGCTGCTGCTTGTCCGAACGGTCGCGCGTCGTGACGTTGTGGACGACGATCAGCGCGAGCCCCTGCTGTCGCAGGTAGCTCTGCATCGTTGCGACACTCACGTTCTGCTGTCCGAACACCTGCTGCACGGCCGTCGTCATTGGCGTCGCGGCGTGCGACGGCTTCGTCCGCGCCCGCACCTCGACCGGATCGAGTTCCCAGAGCGGGCCGGAGTAGGTGACCAGCACGTCCGGGTCGAACCATGTGACCGATTTGGAAATGCCCGGCGTCAGCGTCGCTCCCGCCACATACCAGCTGCCCGAGAGCGAGATCGTCTTCAGGCGGAACGCATACCGCGAACCGGGATTCGCACGCGTTCCTGTGTTGGTATCGCTCCGCGTCTCGCTCGTGTGGACCGTCACGACCGTGCCGTTCGACAGCGGAAGCGGGTTGCGGTACAGGCCGGAGTCGTTCGCGCTCGGCGTGTCGGTGTAGGTATGCGTGTCGCGGTGCGTCACGTAGGTGATGACCGTCTGGTCGGGATTGAAGCCCGGCGGCGCGTTGAACTTGACGATCTGGCCTGACGCGTGCGTCGAGAACTCCGGCGCGTCGATGCCGAAGTAGTTGCCGGGCGCGGCCGGGTCCTCCTTGATCTGAATGAAGTTCTCGATCTCGTTCGGGTTGGTTCGCGGAGTGGCCGTCGAGTGGTACGTCAGGTTGGGATCGTCGGTCAGGCTGCGGTCGAAATAGCCATGAAACTCGTGACGTCCCAGGTGGTTGACGGTCTCTTCCTCCGTCCCGTCTTCGTTGATCATCCAGGGGAAGAAGTCGTTGAACGAGTGGCCGGCGAGGTTGGTGCCGGCCAGCAGGTCGGTCCGGCTCGCACGCGGCTCGGGAAAGATCTCCGTTCGATTGTTCAGGCGCGCGGCGGTCGGCGACTCGTCGCTGTAGTTGAACGTGCCGTAGTCGTCGCCGTCGGTGGCGTCGCCGTCGGCCTGCTGGTCGCGCTGCAGGTGATCCCAGCGGATGTACACCACGCGTCCAAAGCTGTCGATCTGCGGCGAGAACGATCCGGATGGCGAGTGCTGGATCATGAACAGATCGCCCGTCGACGGGTTCAGGCTCCAGAGGCCGGTGACGGTCGGCGCTTCTTCGTACTCATCGCGTTGCGGGTACAGCGCACGATCGCCGTTGCGCGGCCGATCGGAGGTGAAGATGATCCGCTCGTCGGTGCCGTAGATCGGGCTGACGTTGTTGTAGTTGGCCGGCTGATTCGGCACCTTCGTGATGACCGGCGTATCGCTCGGCCCGAGTCCCGTGATCTCGTAGATCTGGAAGTAGTACTGGCCGACTTCGTACTGCCTGGTCGCGCCGCCCACCACCATGCTGAACAACGCCTTCGTCCCGCTCCAGTGCACGCTCGGCTCGCGGACGGCGATGCTCGACGCGCCCTGCAATCCGCTGACGCCGTAGCCGGCGGACTGCGTCAGGTTCTTCAGGCTGCCGTCGCCGTACCGGATCCAGAGGTCGCCGCCCCTCGCCACCGACTGCGCCGAACCCTGCTGGTTGCCGAAGGTCGAGCCGATCGACGTGAAGTCTCCCGGTACCGGCACCTGGGTCACGAACAGGATTGGATTGGGCAGTGCCACGGCGCTTTGCGCGAGGCCGGTCAGCGGCCCGCGCAGGAGAAGCGCGCCGAGCAGCAGCGACATGCAGACGAACACGGTGCGGCGTGTGCGAGAGGACATCCGGCTCACCTCAGCAAGGCAGATGCCGGTCGTGGTGCGCAATCGTGCGCAACAATTCGAGGCTCCTCGCACGCATCTGACGTGTAACACGTCGAGGACGTAACTTCTGCTGCCGCAGGCGCAGGGGTGCGCGGTCCGGCGCTCCCGATCACAAAAAAAGCCCGGACCTCAGAGAGATCCGGGCTCGATCGTGACAGGCTGCCGGGCCGTCAGAGTGCGGCGGTGGAGAGCGCCGGGCTCTTGAGCGCGTTGCTCATGCTGGTCAGCGCCGCCTGGAGCGTGCGGCGTGACAGCGCGATGTTCATGCGCATGTGGTTCTCGCCGCCGGGACCATAGGTGTGGCCCGGGTTGAGCGCCACGCCGGCGTTCTTGATGAACCAGCGCTCGACGATCTGTTCGGGCGTCGTGGCTTTGCCCGCCTTCGTCTCGGCCGCTGCCTTGTCCTTCGCGCCGATCTTGTCAGCCACACCTTTGACGTCCAGCCACACCAGGTACGTGCCCTCGGCCTTTGCGTACGTCTTGATGAGCGGGATGTTGGCTTTGATGTACGACTGCGCGAGATCGTGGTTGCCGTTGACGTAGTCCACGCACTGGTTGAGCCACTCTTCGCCGCCCGAATAGGCCGCCCTGCTGGCGATCATGCCCAGGGTCGTCAGATCCGGGTGGTTGTTCGCCTTGGTCGCCGCGAACAGATCCTTGTTCGTGCTGAAGTACCACGCGCACTTCATCGCCGCGAGGCCGAACGACTTGCTGGCCGCTTTGAACGTGATGCTGTTGTTGACGATGGCCTTATTGGGCAGCGTCGCGAACGGTGTGTACTTCTGCCCCTTGGTCACCCAGTCGCAGTGGATTTCGTCGGCGAGCACGATCACGCCATGACGCAGGCAGATCTCGCCGATCTTGGTGAGCTCCTCGGGCGTCCACGCGTTGCCGGTCGGATTCTGCGGATTGCACAGAATGAAGGTCCTCGTCTGATAACTGATGCGGCGTTCGAAGTCGTCGTAGTCGAACGTGAATCGTCCGTTGACGACCTTCATCACGCTCTCTTCCGGGAGCGTGCCCGTGTTGCGGAGGTCTCCGTAGAAGCCGTTGTACGTCGGCGTCGTCAGCAGCACCTTGCTGCCGGGAGGGGAGAACGCCCGCAGCGCGGCGACCAGGCCGGGGTGCACGCCGGTGGTGATGTCCAGCAGCGCCGGATCGACGGTGATGCCATAGCGCTTCTTGTTCCAGGCAACGATGCCCTCCGAGAAATTCTTCGGCATGACCATGTAGCCCCAGACGTCATGCTTCATCCGTTCCTGGAGCGCCTGCGTGATGGAGGGCGCCGCGCGGAAATCCATGTCGGCGATGCCCATGCCCGCCACGATGTGATCTTTGTCGATGAGGCCGGTGTTGATCGGGCCGTCCCATTTCGTCGAATCGGTGCCGATGCGGCTGTATGGCGTGTCGAAATCGAACTTGGTCGCATCCGCGGCGGGGACGAGCGCCGCCCCTGCGGCCGCTGCGAGCGAACTGCCTGGCGCGACCGCGCCGACCAGCGCCGTCAATCCGGCGTTTCTCAGGAACGACCTGCGATTCAGCCCGTCATTCTGTGACATGCGCATGCTCCTCGTTGACTGCTCACGTTGCCGCCGAACGGGGAGATACTACACCCATGCCCTCCGCCTGCCACTACATCTTTTACACGGCGGTGACATCAGTGCCGTGAGCCCGGGCCAGGCCGGAAAATGCCCGGCTTTTTCGGTCGGAGACACGTCGTGACAGTCCGTCATAGTAAGCTGTGCCGCTACCTTCATCACCGCACACACCATGACGACACAACAATGGAATCCGGACACGTATGCCCGGAACGCGCGCTTCGTCTCGGATCTCGGGGCAGGGGTGTTCGAACTGCTGGCGCCGCAGCCGGGCGAGCGGGTGCTGGACCTGGGATGCGGCGACGGCGCGCTCACCGAGAAACTCGTCGCGGCCGGCTGCCGCGTGATCGCGATAGACAGCAGCGCCGAGCAGATTAGCGCGGCGCGCGCGCGCGGGCTCGACGCGCGGCGCGGGAGCGCGGAGACGCTGCCCTTCAAGGCGGAGTTCGACGCGGTGTTCAGCAATGCCGTGCTCCATTGGATCCGCGACGCCGACGCCGTCGTGGCCTCCGTCCACCGGGCGTTGAAGTCCGGCGGCCGCTTCGTGGCCGAGTTCGGCGGCTTCGGCTGCGTGCAGACGGTCCGCCTGGCGCTGATCGACGCCGCGAACCGCCGCGGCCTCGACGGCGCGGCGCTCGATCCCTGGTTTTTCCCGACCGAGGCGGTCTATCGCGCGCTGCTCGAGGCGCGCGGCTTCAAGGTGCGCGCGATCGCGCTGTTTCCGCGGCCGACGCCGCTGCCCGGCGACATCACCGACTGGCTCGAGACGTTTGCGCAGCCGTTCCTCGGCGCCGTGCCGGCCGGCGATCGCGACGCGTTCGTGCAGGACGTCCGGCGCGCCGTGAAGCCGTCGCTGTTCGATCCCTCGCGCGGATGGACCGCCGACTACGTTCGACTGCGCTTCGACGCCCAGAAGGCCTAGCGAAGACGAAGGATGAAACCGATCGGCCTCATCGGCGGCATCGGTCCCGAATCGACAATCGACTACTACCGCGCCATGATTGCCGCCTATCGCGAGCGGCAGCCCGACGGCAGCTATCCGCCGATCGTCATCAGCAGCGTCGACGTGAGCTCGATGCTCGGCGCGCTGATGCGGAACCAGCTCGCCGAGGTTGCCGATCTGCTGGTCGCAGAAGTCGAGCGCCTCGAGGCGGCCGGCGCAGGCTGCGCGGCGATCGCCGCCAACTCACCGCACATCGTGTTCGACGAAGTCCAGCGCCGTTCGCCTCTTCCGCTCGTGAGCATCGTCGCAGGCGACCGCCGCACGAGGCGATGCGCCTGGGTCGCAAACGGCTCGGCCTGTTCGGCACCCGCTTCACGATGCAGGGGCGGTTTCTACGAGAACGTGTTCGCGCTGACGGGGTTGACACTCGTCCTGCCGGACGAAGACCGAGCAGGCATATATCCACGACAAGTACATGACCGAGCTGGTGCAAGGGATCCTGCGTCCGGAGACGCGCGACGGCCTGCTCGCCATCGTGGCGCAGATGAAGGCGCGCGAAGGCATCGATGCGGTGATTCTGGGCGGAACCGAACTGCCGCTCGTGCTGCGGGATTCAACGGCGTCCGACATCCCGCTCATCGATACCACGGTCGTTCACGCGAAAGCGATCGTGGCGCGAGGCGATGCTCCTGACATGGCGTTGACCGCGACGATTTACAATTTCGACATCGAGCTCGCCGACTCCGACCGCCACGTGTACGAGTCGCTCAACCTGCGTGTCGCGCGGCATCCGTCGGAGTCGGAAGACTATCTGGTCACCAGGCTGCTCGCCTATCTGCTCGAGTACGCGGAAGGGATCGACTTCTCGCGAGGCGTGTCGGAGCCTGACGATCCCGCGGTGTTCATCCGCGATCTCACGGGGCGGATCACCACGTGGATCGACATCGGCACGCCCGACGCGCCGCGCCTGCACAAGGCGGCCAAGTCCGGTGCGCGAGTGGTCGTCTACACCCACAAGAACCCCGAGCAGTTCCTGAGGCAGCTCTCCGGCGAGAAGATCCACCGCTCCGACGAACTGGAGCTCTACGCGATGGACCGCGGGCTCGTCGCCGCTCTCGCCGCGCGACTGGAGCGGCGCGTGGCCTTCAGCGTGTCGATCGCCGAGCGCGAGCTGTTCATCTCGATCGGCGCCGACACTCTCACCGGCGCCGTCACTCGCCTCACGATCTAACGCACTCCGCGTTCGTGCATTGACCACGAAGGCACGGAAGAACCGAAGACGCACGAAGAAGAAATCACGATCGGAAGAAACCGCAAAGACCGCAGAGGCCGCTGAAAAGAGATCTCTACGTGCGTCTTGCGTGCTTTGCGGTCTCGGCGGCTCTTCTTAGCGTGATTCGCAGGCCGATGTGCCGCGGCGCTGCACGACCGCCGCGGGTCCGAAGCGGGCGAGGACGTCGACGTTCGAGCGGATGTCGCGGGGCAGCCGGTCGAAATCGTCCACGATCGCGTAGCGCAGTCCACCGGGCAGGATCCAGCGAACGATCGCCTTCTTCGGATCGAATGTGTCGTCCTCGAGCGCGCGTCCGGCGGCGCGCGGGTTGCCGAACACCGCGAGGTGGAGCCAGTAGGCGGTGTAGCCGTCCCTGGTGAGATAGTCGACACAGTCGGGCGCGAATCGCGTCCGCGCCCAGTCGCTTGCGAGAAACACCGGCTGCGACACGACCGGCTGGACAGGAGCCGCGGACAGCGATGGCCCGGCCGGCTTCGAGCGCGACGAAGAGGACCGGCAGCCAGGCGTAGCGCCCGATGGGACGCAGCGCACGCCACAGGCTGGCGAGCACCGTCGCCCCGCCAACCGCGAGCGGATAGATCGCGAGATAGGTCATCTTCAACGAAAGGTACGGCGCCGTCGCGCCGCTGTTCAGCCCGGTGACGATGAGAGCGGCGCCCTGCAGCACGATGGCGAGGAACAGCAGCGCCACGCTTCGAGCCTGTCCCGTGACGAGGGATCGCAGGAACCCGAGGGATCCGAGGATGATGAACGTCGCGCCCAGCGTCCGCGGCGACGGCCAGATGGCGAATCCGACCGCGTGCACCATGCCGAGCCCGTACACGAGGCGGAACGAGGTGTAGATCACCGCCACGATGCCAACGGGGACGAGGGCGATGGCCAGGTCCTGCAGTCGTTGCCGCCAGGCGAGCTCGCGATGCATGAGCACGAGTGCCGCCAGCAGCAGGACGAGCGGTCCGATCCAGACGGGCCACGTCAGGAACGTTGCGACGCCGAAGAGCGCGAACAGCGCCATCGCCTCCCGGTTCGGCTGCTCGTCCCACACGACGAGAACCCACCACAGCGCCACCGCGAACAGCTCCGAGACCACCTGCGAGAGAAACGACTCGGTCATGAACGAGCCGACGAAAAACACGAAGGGCAGCCACAACAGCAGGACCGCCGTGATCGCGAACGGGATGCGTGGCACTTCGGCCGGCATCAGGCGTCGCGCGATCAGGAACACGATGCCGCTTTTCAGCGCCACGGTCAGTGCGATGGTTCCGTGCACGGCGTGCAGGGCGTCGCTGTGCAGCCAGCGGCCGGCGAGCACCGCGAGGAAATGGGCGCCGGGTGTGTAGTCGATCATCTCGCCGAGGTACGCGCCCGCGCCGGCGTCGTGCGCGAGGCGTCCATGCGCTTCGATGTAGCTGAGGAGCGCGAGGTGGTGCGCGAGATCCGATCCGGTGCCGGTCGGGAGATAGTCGGGACGCGCGCGCCACATCAGCCACGCGAATGTGGCGACCACGACCGAGCCGAATGCAGCCAGCGCCGCGGCGTCGGGCTGCGAGGAGCGGCGCAGTCGCAGCCAGATCGAACGCCGCCGCGAGGGTGGAGAGCGTGAAGGACGACGAGCGGCGCGATCGAAAAGCCAAGCCGGTCTTCCACGTACGCGGCGATGACCGATCGACGCCAGCCAGGCGACCACCGCCCCCGCGCCGGCTTCCGCGCCGATGAGCCGCATACGCCGGTTGAGAATATCATTCCGATCGGAGACGACGATGTTCATCGGACATTTCGGGTTGGGGTTTGGCGCCAAGCGCGCCGCTCCGGCGGTTTCGCTCGGCACGCTGTTCATGGCATGTCAGTTCGCGGACCTGTTGTGGCCAACGCTGGTGCTGCTCGGGTACGAGCGGGTCGAAGTGCGTGACCGGCGCGACGGTGATGACGCCGTTGAATTTCATCAGCTATCCGTATTCACACAGCCTGCTGGCGCTGTGCGCGTGGGGCGTCTCTGTTCGGGGTCGGCTTATCTGGTCATTCGTCGCGGCCGGATTCCGGCCGCCGCTGACGATTGCGGCCGCTCGTCGTCAGTCACTGGGTGCTGGACTACGTCACCCATCGACCCGACATGCCGCTGACGCTGAACGGTCCGGCGCGACTGGGCCTCGGACTGTGGAATTCGCCGGCCGGCACACTCGTCGCGGAGGGCGCCGTGTTCGGGATCGGCCTGGCGCTGTATCTGCGCGCCACGACCGCGCGCGATCGCGTCGGGTCGATACGGGCTCTGGAGCCTCGTCGCGTTCCTGGTCATCGTCTACATCGCGAGCACGTTCGGCCCGCCGCCGCCGACTGCCGCCGCGGTTGCGTGGTCCGCGCAGGCGATGTGGTTGATCGTGATCTGGGGATACTGGATCGACAAGCACCGCGTGCCTCATCGCCATGGGGACTGGGGCTAGGGGCTAGGGGCTGAGCTGGAGAGGTGGAGATGGGAACGAGAGATCCGAGAGTCGATGCCTACATCAAGAAGGCCGCGCCGTTCGCGCAGCCGATCCTGACCGAGATTCGCGAGACGGTGCACGCGTCGTGCCCTGACGTCGAGGAGGCGATGAAGTGGAGCTTTCCGCACTTCCTCTACAAGGGGATGCTCTGCGGCATGGCCTCGTTCAAGGAGCACGCGGCGTTCGGCTTCTGGAAAGGCTCGCTGGTCGTCGATCGCGGCAAGGGGATCGACGCGATGGGGCAATTCGGCCGCATCACGAAGCGCTCCGATCTGCCTTCGAAGCGCGTGCTCGCCGGCTACGTGAAGAAGGCCGCAGCGCTCAACGAACAGGGCGTGAAGGTGCCGCGCGCCGTCAAGCGTCGCGCGCCCGGACCGGTGACGCCGCCGCCGGCGCTCACCGCGGCGCTGAAGAAGAACCGCAAAGCGCAGGCCGGCTTCGAGGCCCTGAGCCCGAGCCACAAGCGCGAATACATCGAGTGGATCACCGAGGCAAAGACCGACGAGACCCGTGCGCGCCGGCTCGCGCAAGCCATCGAGTGGATGGCCGAGGGTAAGTCGAGGAATTGGAAATACGAGCGGCGCAACTAAAGAAACAGGAGATCAGAAGGCTAGGAGAATCTCTTTCAAAAAAAACTACTGATCTCGTAGTCTCCTGTTCGAAGCCCATGCAAGATGTTCGTCTCGCCGTTCGCGCGCTTCGCGGCCACGCCTGTCGTGACCGCCGTCGCCATCCTGTCCCTGGCGCTCGGAATCGGCGCGAACACCGCGATCTTCTCGCTCGTCAATAGCTTGATCCTGCGGGCGCTGCCGGTGACGAACCCGCAGCGTCTCGTGATCCTCTCAGGACGCCGGAACGGCGATCGGCGGCCCCCGTTCAACTACAGGACCTTCGATCAGATCCGCCGGCACCGCGAGGCGTTCGACGGCGCGCTGGCGTACGGCAACTGCTGCAGCAAAGGCACGCTCACGATCTGCCGGCGAGCCGACCACGATCGAAGACCTCTCCGTCAGCGGCGATTTCTTCAGCACGCTGGGCGTCGCTCCTCTGGTCGGCCGGCTGTTCACGCCGGAAGATGACGTGGTCGGCGGCGGTCCGAATGGAATCGCCGCGGTCATCAGCTACAAGCTGTGGCAGGAGCGGTTCGGCGGCGCCGCGAGCTTCGTCGGTGCGCGCGTGACGTTCGGGCGCATGCCGATCACGATCGTCGGCGTCACGCCGCCGGCATTCACCGGTGTCGAGGTCGGGCGAACTTTCGACATCATCCTCCCGATCAACCGCGCGGACTTCCCGGGAACCTCGACGACGATGCGACATGGCTGAACATCATGCTGCGGTTGAAGCCGGATACGTCGCTCGCATCGGCGACCGCGGCGCTGCGCGCCGTCCAGCCGCAGATTCGGGCCGGCGCGCTGCCGAAGGCAATTCCAGTCGACGTTTCTGCGCGAGCCGTTCGTGCTCGAACCCGCCGGAGCCGGCATCTCCACGCTTGCGCGAGCGCTTCGAGCGTCCCCTCGTCGCTCTCATGGTCGTCGTCGCGCTGGTGCTCCTCATCGCCTGCGTGAACATCGCGAACCTGCTGCTCGCGCGCGGCGCGGCGCGCCGGCACGAGCTGAGCGTGCGGCTGGCGCTGGGCGCGTCGCGCTGGCGGCTCGCGCGCCAGCTGCTCGCGGAAAGCGTGGTGTTGGCCGTCGCCGGCACCATCCTCGGGCTGCGTGTTTGCGCGCTGGGCGGCGCGCCTGCTCGTCGCGCAGCTGAACACGTCGATGACGCCGGTCGGCCTCGACCTCTCGCTCGACTGGCGCGTGCTCGCCTTCACCGCGGCGACGATGGTCAGCGACGGGGATGGTGTTCGGCATGGTGCCTGCGCTTCGCGCGTCACGCGTGTCGCACCGATGGATGCGCTGCAGGGAACACGGACGCGGCGCAGCGGCGATGACCGGCGGGCCGGTGTGGCCGAGCGGCCTCGATCGTCGCCCAGGTGGCGCTTTCGCTGCTGCTCGTAGTCGCCGCCGGGCTGTTCGTGCGGACGTTCGAGCGCGCTCGCGCACGCGCCGCTCGGGATGGATCGCGATCGCGTGCTCGCTGGCCACGATCGCGGCCCCGACGGTGCCGCCGGCCGATCGCAGCGCGCTGTATCGACCGACTCGTGCAGCGCCGCCGCCGCCGTGCCCGGCGTCGCGCACGCCGGCGGCTCGCTCGAACCCGCCGATCGCGCGGTACCTGGTCGGCGACATCGTCGTCACCGAGCCCGGTGTGGCGCCGCGGAGCGGACGCCGAAGTCGTGACCCAGTCGACCTCGATCACGCCTGGTGCACTGGCGGCGTTCGGGACGCCGATCCGAGCCGGTCGCGACATTCGACGATCGTGACACGACGGCGTCACCGAAGGTGATCCTGGTCAACGACGCGCTGGCGCGCCGGTTTTTTCCGGGGCGCAACCTCGTCGGCGCGACCGGTGGCGCTCGACGTTCCGCAGCGGTCCCGGTGGCGACATCCCGCTGGGCATCGTACAGCGTGGTCGGCATTGTCGGCGGACGCCGCCTATCGTTCCATTCGCGACGCCGATGGGGCCCACGATCTACATGCCGATGTCCCAGCGCGGCGATCCGATCCTGCTTCGACTACTTTTTCATCGCGCGTGCGCTCTGCGAGTGGCTCCCCGGCCCTGCTGCGCCCAGCGTGTCGCGGCGGCCTTGACCGGCGTCAATCGCGATCTCACGTTGACGTTCCGGCCGCTTGTCGACTTGGTCGACGAGTCGCTGGCGCAGGATCGGCTCGTGGCCATGCTATCGGGGTTTTTCGGCGCGCTCGCGCTGCTGCTCGCCGCCCTCGGGCTGTACGGCGTCACCGCGTACGCGGTTGCGAGGCGGCGCACGGAGATCGGCATCCGCATGGCGCTCGGCGCGCCGGCGTCGCGCGTCGTGCGGCTGGTGCTGGCGCGTGTCGCGTGGCTGGTGGCCGCGGCGTGCTCGATCGGCGCCGTCATCAGCCTGTCGGCGTCGACGCTGATCGCGTCGTTGCTCTACGGCCTGGCGCCTCGCGATCCGTCGACGCTCGCCAGCGCCGCGGTCACGCTGATCGCGGTGGCCGCGCTGGCCGCCTGGCTGCCGGCGTATCGCGCGTCGCGAATCGATCCGGCGCAGGTGCTGAGGGAGGGTTGACGCTCAGACATGGCTGAAGGCTGAGGGCTCATGGATATGGTTGATGGGTCTGCTCTCAGCCATCAGCATCGCGTCAGTGGAGTCGGCTGGGGACGCACACTGTTCGCTCGCGCGACATAAACTTTCACCACTGCCGGCCCGTCTACTCCCGCGTGCCGACATCATTCCTCGCGCTCGTCTTAGCCCTCGTGGCGCTCGCCTCAGCTGCACAGCCCCGCGTTCCCGATCCGCCGCCGCTCATCGCGCCGTACAGACGTCGTCAGGATTGCCGATGGCGTATACGGCTTCATGTGGCGCGATCCGCTGGCGGATCCGATTCAGGGGAACGCCTTGTTCATCGTCAACGACCGCGACGTCGTCGTGGTCGATACCGCGCTGCTGCCGTCGACCGCCCGGGTGATGGCCGCGGAGCTGCGCAAGCTGACGACCAGGCCGGTGAGCTACGTGATCAACACGCACTGGCATGACGATCATCACGGCGGCAACGCGGTGTATCGCGAGCTCTGGCCAGAAGTGCGGATCGTCGGACATCAGGAGACGCGTCGCGACATCATCGAGAAGACCTACGCGGTCCGGCCGAAGACGCTGTCGGACATGCTCGCCACGGCGGAGAAGTACGAGCGCTGGGCGGCCACCGGTAAAGACGATGAAGGACAGCCGCTCGAGGAGCGGCGGCGGGCGCGCGCGGGCGAAATCGCGGCGCTCGATCGCGCGATTGCGCCGGAGCTCCGGGCCATCCGCGAAGCGCCGCCGGACGTCACCTTCAGCGATCGGCTGACGCTGCACAGCGGCGAACGGACCATCGAGGTCCGCTGGCTCGGACTGGGCAACACGCGCGGCGACACTGTCGTCGTGCTGCCGAAAGAGCGCATTGCGGCGTCCGGCGATCTCGTGGTGTATCCGATTCCGTTCATGTTCGGGTCGTATCACGAGGAGTGGGTGAAGACGCTCGACGCGCTGGACGGGCTGCCGGTCGATACGCTGGTCCCGGGTCATGGCCCGCTGTTTCGCGATCGAACCTATCTGCGGCAGGTGCGCGGGCTGCTGCAGGCGCTCGTCGATCGCGTGAAGGCGGCGGTTGCCGCCGGCGCCACGCTCGAGCAGACGAAGCAGCAGGTCACGCTCCAGGATTGGAAGACGACGATGGCCGGCGACGACCCGAGGAGGCAGCGCGCGTTCGACGACTTCGTCGTGCAGCCGGCGGTCGAGCGGATGTGGCGTCAGGCGCGCGGCGAGCCGGACAAGTAGTTCATCGCGACGGAGACGAACGCAGCGGCCTGGCTGCCGAAGATCGGGCCGTGGCCGCCGTTGGGCACCACCCACAGCGCCGACGAGGGGATCGCGCGGTACATCTCCAGCGCGAGCTCGACGGGATAGAGCGGATCGCGATCGCCGTGCACGATCAGCGTGCGCGCCGTGATGGTGGCGAGCAGCGGCGGCGTGAACGCCATGTCGTCGTAGCTGTCCTTCAGCGCGCGCATCTGATCGAAGAGCGTGCGGATCTGCTCGTCGCCGTGCACGTGCCGCTTCCGCTGCGCCGCCCAGTCCGCGTCGCTGAAATTGTCGACGGAGAGTTGCGCCATCGCCGCTCGGGCCGGCGCGGGGAAGTACGGCGTCGCGCTGACGAGCACCATCGCGTCGATCCGGTCCGGCTGCTGCGTCGCCATGTGCAGCAGCGTCTTGGCGCCCATGCTCAGGCCGATCGCCTTGACGCGCGGCACGCCGAGTCGATCGAGCATCGCGAAGACGTCGGCCGCCGCCTGGCGAAACGTGAACGCGCGCGACGGGTTCGTCGAGCGCCCATGTCCGCGCAGGTCGGGGACGATGAGGTCGTAGCCGGCGGGGTCGCCGGCGGTGAACACCAGCGCCCAGTCAGCGCCGATGCCGGTGCCGCCGTGGAGGAGGAGCAGCGGCTCGCCGTCACCGCGGCGATCGACGTGCATGTGAAATCCGTTGATGTCGAGAATCATGGCGTCCACCCTACAGCGACGAGGCGGGTTGAGCCAAGGCGGTGTTATACTGGAAGGCGAAGGTCAGCGATGAACGGGCGGCGCCCAAAAGCGCCGCCCGTTTTGTTTTTGGGAGCACACGAAGAAACATAGCCACAGAGACACAGAGACACAGAGTGCCTTGACCACGGAGTCGCGGGGCCACCGAGTTGCGGAGCGCACGCAGCCAGATCCCAACGCGTCGCGATGCCGCGACTGCGGGGCTCGGGATCACGAATCGACGTCCGCGACGCCGTCCGCCTCTTGCGTCTCGCCGGTCGAACTCGGACAGGTCGCGCTCGGCTGTCGCGTGGCCTTATGTCTTGGTCCGGCTAAAGCCGGACACTACCGTGGCTTCGTCGATCGGACTGCGTGCGCTCGGCGATCTTTGCGGTCTCCGCGGTTTCTTCTTATTCGTATCTCAGCGCGCTCATCGGATCGACCTGCGACGCGCGGTGCGCGGGGATGAAACCGGCGGCAAGGGCGACAATCGACAGCGAGACGGCCGCGGCGATCAGCACGAGCGGATCGGTGCCCTGCAGCTCGAAGAGCAGTGACTGCGCGAGCCGGCCCAGGCCGATCGCGCCGGCCAGACCAATCGCGCCTCCAACCGCCACCATGACGCCGACCTGGCGCAGAACCATCGCGCGCACCCGTGACGGCGCGGCGCCGAGCGCCATCCGCAGCCCGATCTCCCGCGTCCGCTGCGACACGGTGTAGGCGAGCACGCCGTAGAGCCCGACCGCGGCGAGCAGCGTCGCCAGGCAGGCGAACGACGCCGACAGCACGCTGATGAATCGATCGAGGAACACGTTCTCCCGCACCTGCTGCGGCAGGGTCCGCAGGTTCTCGACCGGCAGGTTCGCGTCGAGCCGCGCCAGCAGCTTCGGGATGTTGCTCAGGAACTGCTCCGGATCGGTCGCCGTCCGCACGAAGAAATTGATCTGGCCGATGGTCTCGTCCTGCCGATACGGAATGAAGAACAGCGGCGGGATCTCCCGCTTGACGTCGCTGTACTTCGCGTTCTTCACCATCCCGACGATCTCCATCGTCAGCGGCGTGTTGCTCCCTTTGTTGCTCATCCGCTTGCCGACCGCGTCGCGCCCCAGGTTGAACTTCTTCGCGAACGCCTCGTTGACGATGGCGACCGGCGGCGCGGTGAGCGCGTCGGCGCGCGTGAAGTCGCGGCCGGCGAGCAGCGGGATGCCGAGCGTCGGGAAGTAGCCCGGGCCGACCTCGTTGAAGCGCGAGTTGGAGTCGGTGTCGGGCCCCGCCTTGAAGCCCTCGACCGCGACGTCGTTGCCCCAGTTGCTGCCGCTCAGCAGCGGCACCGTCGAACTGGTGACGCCGGTGACGCCGGGGAGCGCGCCGATTTCGTCCTCGACCCGCTCGAACAGCTGGCGCGTCTGCTCGACCTTGTAGCCGTTGCGCGCCGGCGAGATCTGAAACATCACGACGTTCTCGGCGCGCAGGCCGAGATCGACCCGGCTGACGTTGAACAGGCTCCGCGTGAACAGGCCAGCCGACACCAGCAGCGCCATCGACAGCGCGATCTGCGACGTCGCCAGCGACGGTGCGGAAGCGCGACGCCGATCGCGCGCCGGATGGCTGGCCGCTCTGGCCCTTGAGCGACGAAATCAGATCCGGCCGCGTGCTGTGCAGCGCGGGGAACAGGCCGAAGAGCATCCCGGTGCCGATCGCCAGCGCCGCCGCGAACAGCATGACGATCGGATCGATCGTCAGCGTCACGGTCTCGGCCGCCTGCGCCGGCAGCAGCGCGGCCATCAGGTTCAGCGTCCATTGCGCGACGACAATGCCGCCGATGCCGCCGAAGATCGCCAGCAGGCACGACTCGCCCAGCAGTTGCCGCACGAGCTGTCCGCGTCCCGCGCCGATCGACAGCCGGATCGCCATCTCGCCGGCGCGTCCCGCGCCGCGCGCCAGCAGGAGGTTCGCGATGTTCGCGCAGGCGATCAGCAGCACGAACCCGGTGACGCCCAGCAGCAGAGTGAGCGGCGCTTTGGCTTCGCGCGACACGCTGCTCTGGCCGCGGCTCCCGGGCTCGATCAGGATCGGCTTCGCCTGGAACCGCGCCAGCGTCTGCGGGCTCATGCCTTTCTGCAGCGGCACCTCGACGTCGTTGACGATCGAGTGGTACGGCGTGGCCATCGCGGTGCGCGCCTGCTCGATCGAGACGCCCGGCTTCAGGCGCGCGAACAGATACGCCCAGTAGTTGCGCCGGTTGTCGAACGCTTTCGACGGCTGCGAGAAGCCGCGCATGGTGATCGGCGCGTAGACCTTCGGCTTCACGCCGAGCGTCGTTCCGTCGAACCCTTTCGGCGCAACGCCGACGATGGTCATCGTCTGACCGTTGACGATCAGTGGTTGCCCGAGCACGCCCGGGTCGGCGCCGAAGCGCGTCTGCCAGTACGTATAGCCGAGGACGACGACGTGCGATTCGCCCGGCGCGCGGTCGTCGTCGGGGGTCAGCAGCCGGCCGATGGCGGGGTTGAGACCGAGCACCGAAAAGTAGCTGCCCGATACGAGCATGCCCTCTGCGTCCTGCGTCTGACCTCGCGCGCTCAGGTTGGCGCCGAAGGAGAGGTGCGCCGCGATGCCGGTGAACGGCGTCTGGACCTTCTCCAGGTCGCGGAACATCAGGTAGCTGAACACCGTCTCGCAGTCGCCGGCCTGGCTGCAGTTCTGCGATCCGGGCTTGGGGCCGGGGGCCGAGAGATTGACCAGCCGCATCGGCTCGGGCACCGGCAGAGGCTTCATCAGCAGCTGGTTGAAAAGCGAGAAAATCGCGGCGTTCGCGCCGATGCCGAGCGCCAGCGACACGATCGCCACGATGGTGACGAAAGGAGTCTTGAACAGCGTTCGGAGCGCGAACTTGAGGTTGGGCATAATGGTGAACGAATAGACGACTTCCGGAGGGAAATGGTTTATGAGCCGGGCAACGCGGTTGGGCAATCATATCGAGCGGACGGTCACGGGGCCGATGTGGCATGGTCAGGCTCTGCTGGAGGTCCTCGACGGAGTCGACGCCGCCCGCGCGCGGGCGCGCCCGATTGCCGGCGCCCACAGCATCTGGGAAATCGTGAGGCACGTCACCGCGTGGGCCGACATCGCGCGGCAGCGGATTCACGGCGAAGCGCTCGGCGATCCGACGGCCGAACAGGACTGGCCGCCGATCGGCGATGACTGGGCGCAGGATCTGGAGCGCTTGAAGGCGAGCCATCGCCAGCTCGCCGCCGACGTGCGCCAGCTCGACGATGCGGCCCTCGATGCGCGGGTGAAGACGCTCGAGTATCCCGTCGGCATCCTGCTCGACGGCGTCGTGGAGCACGGGACGTATCACGGCGGCCAGATCGCGCTGCTGAAGAAAGCATGACCGCGCGATATTTCAGGACGGCCGCGGAGTTCCGGCGCTGGCTCGCCGCGCATCACGCGACCGAGACGGAACTGCTGGTCGGCTTCTACAAGAAAGCGTCGGGACAGCCTGGTATCGGCTACAAAGAGGCGGTCGACGAGGCGCTCTGCTTCGGATGGATCGACGGCATCAAGAAGCGCGTGGACGAAGCGCGCTACACGCATCGCTTCTCGCCGCGCAAGGCCGACAGCATCTGGAGCCTCGTGAACGCCAGGCGTTTCGCGGAATTGATTGCGGCCAGGCGCGTGGCGAAGCCCGGGCTCGACGCCTGGCAGCGGCGCGATCCGAAGAAGACCGGCATCTACTCGTTCGAGAACAGGCCGAAGACATTCGAGCCGGCGCTCGAGCGGACGTTCAAGTCGGAGAAAGCCGCGTGGGCATTCTTCTGCGCCCAGCCGCCCGGGTATCGGCGCCTGATGACGTTCTACGTGATGAGCGCCAAGCAAGCCGAGACTCGTGCGCTGCGACTGGCCAGGTTGATCCAGAGCTCGGCGGAAGGAAAACGGATCCGATGAGTGAGACACCGATTCGCATCGAGCGCGCCACCGAGCGCGACGTCCCGCTGATCCTCGAGCTGATTCAGGGGCTCGCGGTCTACGAGAAGCTCGCGCACGAAGTCACCGCCACCGAGGCGGGCCTGCGCGAGACGCTGTTCGGCGCGCGTCCGGCCGCCGACGTGATCATTGCCTACGCGGGCGACACGCCGGCCGGCTTCGCGCTGTTCTTCCCGAACTACTCGACCTTTCTCGGCAAGCCGGGGCTCTACCTCGAGGATCTGTTCGTGCGTCCCGAGTATCGCGGGCAGGGCCTCGGTCTCGCGCTGATGAAGCGGCTGGCGCAGATCGCCGTCGAGCGCGGCTGCGGCCGCTTCGAATGGTCGGTGCTCGACTGGAACGAGCCGGCGATCGGGTTCTACGAGAGCCTCGGCGCGAAGCTGATGGACGGCTGGTCGATCGTCCGCGTCAATGGTGAGGCGTTGACGGCGCTCGCGGGAATCAGGAAACGGTGATCACGCTCGCGATGGCGGCGTCCTCGGTTTCGTACCAGTCGAAAATGACGTCCAGCCGCATGACGGTGAAGACGTCCCTGAGCTTCTGGTTCAGGCTGCACAGCTTCAGCTGACCGCTGCGGTTGGTGGCGGTCATGTGTCCCGACGCCAGCGCCGCCACGCCCGAAGAGTCGATCGACGGCACATCCTGCATGTTGAGGATCACCGTCCGCGCGCCGTTGTCGAATGCCAGGCGGACCGCCTTCCGCAAGCTGGCGTCTTCGCCCGATACGAGCGGTCCGTGCAGATCGAGAAAGGTGATGGCGTCCTCGATTCGGGTGTTGATCATGACGGCGGGTACTTGGCGGCGAGCCGCACCACGGTGTTCATGCCGCGAAACGTCCCGCGGACTTTCAACGCCTTCTCCATCTTCACGTTCGCGAAGGTGGATTCACCTTGTCCTGTCTTGCACAACCAGAAGACCTCGCGTCCTCTGGAATGGAAGTCGTCGTTGTCGGTCTTGAAGGCCATCAGCGCTTTCGAGGCCGTGGCATCCAGCGGCCGGTCGAGGAATCCGACACAGAAGGCGCGGGCACTGGCGATTTTCGCCGCGTCGAACGGACGATACGCGGCGAGTTCCGCCACTTCCGCGTCGGTGCGGAGGAAGGTCGCAACCTCGTAGCCCAGCGAGGCGCGGAGCCGCGACTCGATCTTCTTCTCGAGGGCGGCCAGGTCCCTGGATCGCGACGTGAAGATGACGTTGCCGCTCGCGATAAAGGTCTCCACGTTCTGTAGGCCTAAAGCCTCGAACTCCTTTCGCAGCTGCGCCATCGACACGGTATGGCCCCCGACGTTGATGGCACGTAAAAACGCTATCAGGCGGGGCATTGCAACGGGCGGATGTTAACATCAACCGCGAGGAGCATCCATGACGTCTCGAACAGCCGCCCGTGTCCTGTTGCCGCTCGCCCTGGCCGCCCTGGTCGCCGTCGTCATCGGGAGGCTTCCGCTTCACGCGCAATCGTCGGCGGGCGGACCCGTGGATTTCGTCGCCCACGACATCGACGCCAACTTCCGCGGCGGCTACTCCGTGTCCGTTGCCGACTTCAACCACGACGGCAAGCCGGACGTGATCGCGAACTCACTGGCCGTGCAGGAACTCGCGTGGTACGAGAATCCGACGTGGGAGCGCCACGTCATTGCGCCGGAAACACAGCAGATCGTCAACGAGGCGATGGCCGACATCGACGGCGACGGCATCCCCGAGGTCGCCTTCCAGAGCTCGTTCGCGATGCAGGCCGCCAACAGCGCGGGCATCAACTGGATTGCGCGTCACAACGGCGACCCGCGACAGCCGTGGAAGGTCGAGAAGATCGATTCGTTCCCGACATCGCATCACGTCGCGTGGGCGGACCTCGACGGCGACGGCAAGAAGGAATTGATCAACGCGCCGCTGATCGGCGAAAAGAGCGTCGCGCCGACGTACGACCAGGACAAGGCGTCGGTGTTCTGGTACAGCTCGAAGGACTGGAAGCGGCACGTCGTCACCGCGGACATCCCCGGCATCATCCACCGCGTGCGGGTCGTGACCTGGGACGAGGGCAAGCGCGAGCAGTTCCTGGTCGCCAGCTTCGAGGGCATCGCGTTGTACCGCGCCAGCGGCAGCGGCGACGGGATGACCTTCGCGAAAGAGCTGCTCTCGGCCGGACACGTCGAGAAAGCGCCGCGCCTCGGCGCGAGCGACGTCGGCGTCGGCAAGCAGGCCGGCAAACGGTTCTTCGCCTCGGTCGAGCCGTGGCACGGCAACGAGGTCGTCGTCTACACCGAGGCGGGCGGCAAGTGGAATCGCCGCGTGATCTTCGACAAGGTCTCGAGCGGACACGAGATTGCCGTCGTGGACCTCAACGGTGACGGCCGCGACGATGTGGTGGCGAACGATAACGGCCGGGTCAGCGCCCAGAATCCCAACGGGACGCCGGGCGTGCACGTGTTCTTCGCGCCCGCGGACGCGGCGACGGGTGAGTGGCAGTATCGCCGGATCGAGGACAAATCCGCGATGAACAGCTGCGTGGGGGCCGATTTGAACGGCGATCGGAAGATGGATCTCGTCTGTACCGGCGCCGGCGGTGCAATCCGCTGGTACGAAAATGTCGGTAAAAAGTAAGGGAAAGCCAGCTAGAATGCCTCGATTCGGTTGTATCGGCCCTTGAGAACGGAGGAGCCATGACAGTTTCACGTCGGAGTTTCGTCGGCGGATTCGCGGCCGCGCTCGGCTACCTCGGTGTCGGAAAAGAGATCGACCTGTTCGCACAGGGACAACCCCGTGCGCAGGGCGGCGCCCGCGCGGGAGCAGTGTCCAACGACTACGACTCCTTCGCGCACCTGTCGAGCAACGAGAACTGCTGGGGGCCGCCCGAGTCGGTGATGAAGGCGATGAACAACGCCTGGAAGTACTCCAACCGCTACGGCTATCCCGACGGCGGCATCGTCCAGGAAATCGCCAAGCACCATGGCCTGAAGCCGGAGAACATCCTGCTGACCGCCGGGTCCGGCGAAGTGCTCGACGTCGTCGGCACCACCTTCCTGCCGGCCGGCAAGAAAGTGCTCGGCGTCGAGCCGTCCTACGGTTCGGTGTACCAGCACGCGACCAGCATCAAGTCGGAGGCGATCAAGCTGCCGCTCGGCAAGGACTATCGCCAGGACATCCCGGCGATGATCAAGGCGGCGAACGCCCATGCGGCGCAGCTCGGGTTCGTCTACCTGTGCAACCCGAACAACCCGACGGGGCTCATCGTGACGAGCAAGGAAGTGAAGCAGCTGCTCGACGGGATTCCGGCCGGGATGCCCGTGCTCATCGACGAGGCGTATCACCATTTCGTCGACAACGCCGAGTACGCGACGTCGGTGCCGTACGTGATCGAAGGGCGTCCGGTGATCATCGCGCGCACGTTCTCGAAGATCGCGGCGCTCGCCGGGATGCGCCTCGGCTACGCGATCGCCTCGAAGGAGACGATCGACAAGATGCGCCCGTACAGCATGGGCAGCATCAACGCGCTCGTGAAGCACGGCGGCGTGGCCGCGCTCAAGGACACCGCCTCGCAGGCCAGCGTGAAGAAGATGGTCATCGACCTCCGCAAGAAGACCACCTCCGAGCTGAACGCCTACGGCTACGAGACGATCCCGTCGGAGACCAACTTCTTCATGGTCAACATCGGCCGCGAAATTCAGCCGGTGATCCAGGAATTCCTCGCGAAGAAGGTCCAGGTGGGCCGTCCGTTCCCGCCGATGACGACGCACATGCGCGTCTCGATCGGCACGGCCGACGAGATGGCGCAGTTCATGACCGCGTTCAAGGAGATCTTCCCCGCCAAGACCCGCAACACGCGCGGCGGGAGCGTAGGAAGACCAATCTGAACTCTGAACTCTGAACTCTGAAATTCCGGAAGGGCGGCGGTCGAGAGATCGCCGCCCTTTTTCTTTCCCGCGGTGGTAGCATTCGCGTCGTATGCCTGATGCGGCCGCGACCAGACGGGGATTCCTGACGTACTTCGCGAGCGCCGGCCTGTCCTCCACGCTCCTCCCAGGCGTCCTGTGGGCCCGCGTGCAGCAGGAGAATGCCGCGCAGGTCACCAGCGCGATGCTCAAGGATGCCCTCGCGGTGTCGGGCCTCGACTTCACCGACGAACAGCGCGAGCAAATCCTCAACGGCGTGAACCAGAACCTGACGCGCTACGCGGATCTGCGGCAAATCCCGATCGACTCCAACATCGCGCCGCCGATGTACTTCAGCCCGATCGTGCCGGGCACACGGCTCGATCGCGTGGCGAAGCCATTCCGCCCGAGCGCGCCGCCGTCGTTGAAGCGTCCCGCCAACCTCGAAGACGCCGCGTTCTGGCCGCTCGCCCATCTCGCCCAGCTGCTCAAGACTCGTCAGGTGACCTCGGTCGAGCTCACGCGCATGTATCTCGACCGTCTCAGCCGCTTCAACGCCACGCTGAATTTCGTCGTGACGTACACCGACGAACTGGCGATGCAGCAGGCGCAGCAGGCCGACCGCGAGATAGCGGCGGGAAAATACCGCGGGCCGCTGCACGGCATGCCGTGGGGATGCAAGGACATCATCGCGGTCCCCGGTTTTCCGACGCAGTGGGGATCGGGCGCCTTCAAGGGACAGGTGATCGACACCGAGGCGACGGTGGTGCGCCTGCTGCGCGAAGCGGGCGCGGTCATGCTCGCCAAGCTGACGACCGGAGAACTGGCGTCTGGCGATCAGTGGTTCGGCGGGCGAACCAACAGCCCGTGGGATCCGACCGAAGGATCCAGCGGATCGTCGGCCGGTCCTGCGAGCGCGACCGCGGCTGGATGCGTCGCGTTCGGCATCGGCACGGAAACCAGCGGCTCGATTCTCAGCCCGTCCACGATCTGCGGTGTGACCGGCCTGCGGCCGACGTTTGGCCGCGTCAGCCGCTACGGCGCGATGACGCTCTCGTGGACGCAGGATCGGCTGGGGCCGCTGTGCCGAACCGTCGAAGACTGCGCGCTCGTCTTCCACGCCATCGCCAGGACGGACGAGCAGGACTTGAGCGTGATCGACCTGCCGTTCAACTGGGACGCCGATCTCGACGTCCGCAAGCTGCGTGTCGGCTATCTCGCGGCGGGATTCCAGGAGTCGCCGCGCAACGCGGACTGGAAGGCCAACGACGCGCGGGCGCTGGAAACGGTAAGAGCGCTCGGCATCACGCCCGAGGCGTTCGAGCTGCCGGCGATGACGACAAGCGTGACCGGCGGAATTCTCGGAGCGGAATCAGGCGCGTCGTTCGACGAGTTCATACGCAGCGGACGCGACAAGGATCTGACCAACAAGGGACGCGGCAACGGCATGAGGCAGAGCCGCCTCGTGCCCGCGGTCGAGTATCTGCAGGCGCAGCGCGTCCGCGCGATGATCATGCGGCAGTTCGCCGCGGTCGTTTCGAAGTACGACGTCTACATCGCGCCGTACATCGACATGAGGGCGGGAGGGGCGGGAAGGGCAGGAGGGGCAGGAGGGGCTGGAAGGGCGGGAGAGGCAGGACGGGCGGGACAGGCTGGAAGGGGCGAAGGCGCGCCGCCGCCGGCTCCGCCGCCGAGCGCGATTCGCGATCACTTTCAGGTCGCGAACCTGTGCGGCTATCCGGCCGTCTCGGTGCCGAACGGCTTCACCGCCGAAGGCCGGCCGACCAGCATCACGTTCCTCGGCCGGCTGTACGCAGAGACGGAGATGCTGGCGCTTGCGCGCGTCTACCAGGAGCGCGCCGGGTTTCACCTCAAACATCCGAGGCTCACATGAAACAGTCAGACGTCGTGCAGGCGTTCAGACCCGCCACGGACGTGAAGGTCCGCACCACGTTCAACATGGCGCAGGGCTTCGGCCTCGCGATCTGCGTCGCGCTGCTGCCGGCCGCGCTTCTGGGCAAGAGCGCGCCCGTCGTCGACACGAAGGTCGACGCGGTGTTCGCGAAGTACTCCGCGTCGACGCCGGGTTGCGCCGTCGGAGTCGCGACAGGCGGCGCGCCGGTGCTCGCCAAGGGCTTCGGCATGGCCGATCTCGAGCGCGACGTCCGGATCTCCGCGGACACGATCTTCGAAGCCGGCTCGGTCTCCAAGCAGTTCACAGCCGCGGCGGTGATGCTGCTGGCGCGCGAAGGCAAGCTGTCGCTCGACGATCAGGTGCGGAAGTACGTGCCCGAGCTGCCCGACTACGAGTCGCCGCTCACGATCCGTCACATGTTGAACCACACCAGCGGCCTGCGCGACTGGGGCAGCGTGGCCGCCATCGGCGGATCGCCGCGAGGGTCGCGCGCCTACACGCACGCGCACGTGCTCGACATCGTGTCGCGCCAGAAGGCCCTGAACTTCCCGCCGGGCACGCGCTGGTCGTACTCCAATACCGGGTTCAATCTCGCGGCCATCATCGTCGAGCGCGTCAGCGGTGCTGTCATTCCAGGAGTTCACGCGGACCCGCCTGTTCCAGCCGGTCGGCATGACCCATACCTCCTGGCGTGACGACTACACCCGCATCGTCAAGGGGCGCGCGCAGGCGTACGAGGAGCGTGACGGCGCGTATCACATCGACATGCCGTTCGAGAACGTCTATGGCAACGGCGGCCTGCTGACCACCGTCGGCGATCTGCTGAAATGGAACCAGCACTACGACGCGCCGCCGGCTGGCGACGCGGCGATGATTGCCGAGCAGCAGACGCCTGGCCGCTTCAACGACGGCCGCCCGCACGGCTACGGCCTCGGACTGTTCATCGGCACCTACAAAGGGCTGCACGAGGTGTCTCACAGTGGATCGACCGGCGGGTACAGTGCCTTCCTCACACGGTTTCCGGAGCAACGTGTCTCGGTCGCGGTGCTGTGCAACGCGTCGGGCGCTCCGGCGACGGAGTACGCGCACCAGGTCGCCGATCTTTACCTGGGCGATCGGCTGAAACCGTCAGGTGCGAAGGCCACGCACACGCTCACGAGCGCGGAGCTCGATGCGTTCGCCGGTTTGTGGAAGGACGACACGACCGGCCTTCCGTTCACCATCGTGCGCGAGCAGGACGGCCTCGTGATCTTCCGGACGGTCAAGCTGTTCGCGTCATCGCCGACGCGCGTTGTGACGGAAGAAGGGCGGGACGAGCTGCGGCTCGATGACCACGGCCTTCGCCACACCGATCCGTACGGCACGGTGGAGTCGCTCACGCGCGCGAAACCGGCGCAGTACACCGACGAGCAGCTGTCCGCGTTTGTCGGCACGTACGCGAGCGACGAGGCAGAGACTGTGTTGACGGCGGCGATCGAGAGATCACGCCCTCGTGTTGAAGCGGCGGCCGGCGACGACCATCAAGCTGACGCCGATCTACCCCGACGCCTTCACGGCCGGCAGCGGCCTGGGCACGGTCATCTTCCGTCGCGACGCCAACGGCCGCCCGTCCGAGCTCGGCGTCGTTCAGGATCGCGTATGGAGTATGCCCTTTAGAAAGTTAGAAGTGAGAAGTGAAAAGTAAGAAGTAGTGCGGACCTTTAGGTCCGCCGTGTCGGGCAGGCCTGAAGGCCTGCACTACTTCTCACTTCTTCCTTCTCACTTCTAACTTTACGGAAGTACAGCCGTGATATTCCGCTTCGGCACCTGTCCGACCGGAATCTGCGTCAATTCCTTGCGCGTCGCCACGTCGATGACGCTCACGGAATTCGAACCCGCGTTGGCGACGTAGAAGCGCTTGCCGTCCGGCGTGCCGGTGACCCAGTCGGGGTGATGGCCGACCTTCGATTCGCCCATCATCTTCAAGTCCGGCAGCGAATAGAAGTAGATGCGCGTGTTCATCTTGCTGAGCACGCCGAGCGTTTTCCCGTCGGGAGTGACGATCAGGCCGTGCGCCGGCGCGCCTTGCAATCCTTCGGTGACCTTCTCGGCTCCAACGTCCGGCAGCGCGATCTTGTCCACGATCTTGTGCGTGGCGAAGTCGACGGTGAGGAATCCGTTGAAGTTCGAGAGCTGGACGAAGATCCGCTTCGTCGAGCCATCCGCGTTCGTGTCGAACGCCATCGGCCGCACGCCATCGTCTGTCGGCACGGTCCACGACACTTCTTCGGTTTTCTGATCGATGACGTGGATCTTCTTGCCCGGAATCGATCCCGCGACCACCCATTTGCCGTCCGGCGTCACGTAGACGTTGTGAATGCCGCCCTCGGTCCGGATGCTCTTCACGCGGGTGAGCGTGGCGGTGTCGATCACGTCCACCGCGCCCGCGCCGGCGACAATCGCCGCGTACACCCGCTTGCCGTCCTTGCTGATGGCGATGTTGTTCGGGTGGTTCGTCAGCGGGATGTGCTTCGTGACGGTCAGCGTCTTCGCGTCGGCGACGTCGACGGTCGATTCGGCTTCGTTGGTGATGAAGAACTTGCTGCCGTCGGGCGACACGGTCACGCCGTGATTGACCTCGATCCCCTTGATTTCGCCGACGACCTTGTTGGTGGCCGGATCGATGAGCATGACGCTGTCGCCCGCGGCGTTGGTCTGGACGATGCGCACCGTCGCGGCGCCCAGGGCGAGGGTCGTTGCCAGTGAGAAGGTCAGGATCAGAGAAAGCTTGGTCTTCATAGCAACCCCACTCTAAACTATCCGGCCATGTGGTTGATTTACTTTTTCGCCGCCTTCCTGCTGCAGCCTTCCCCAGCGCTCGATTTCGATGCCTTCAAGAGCTCCGTTCAGCCGCTGCTCACCGAGAAGAGGCCCGGACACGCCCGCTGCATCACCTGCCATTCGACCGGCACGGCGTTTCGCCTCATCCGGCTGCCGCAGGGGCGCCAGGCCTACACGGAGGAGGAGTCGCGCAAGAATTTCGAAGCCGCCAGCCGGATGGTGCTTCCGGGTGTCCCGCTCAAGAGCCGGCTGCTGACGATGCCCCTGGCGCACGAGGCGGGCGGGACCGAGTTCCACCCGGGCGGCAAGCACTGGGACTCGCAGAGCGATCCTGAGTGGAAGGCGCTGGCCGCCTGGGTGAGCGCCGCGAAATGATGGCGGGCGGGAGCTGATGGCGAACGACTGGGCCATGATGGCGCCGCCGTTCCGCTACTACCTGCGCGTCCGCTATATCGAATGCGATGCGCAGAAGGTCGTCTTCAACTCGCGCTATAGCGAATACGTCGACGTGTCGATCAACGAGTTCCTCCGCGCCACTGGCGTGCTGCCTGAATTCCTCGAGGGGCGCCTCGACTTTCAGCTCGTGAAACAGACCGTCGAGTGGAAGGCGCCGGCGCGCTTCGATCAGGTGCTGGAGCTGTCGATCGCCGCTGTTCGTCTGGGGACGACCTCGTTCACGATCGGCACGACCTTCCGGATCGCGGGTCACGAGGCCCCCATCGTCACGGCGGAAACCGTCTATGTGCTCGTGAACGCCGAGACGCTGACGAAGCTTGCTCTTCCGGATTCTCTACGGGAGGCGCTGAGCCAGGGTGCGGCTGGACAGGTGACCGACCACGCCGCTTTCCTCTGAAAACACCAGTTTCCCCTCTGAAAAACGTCGATTTCCCCTCGGGAAACAGCTGTTTTTCCCTCTGAAAAGTACGAATTTTTCGTATTTCCCCTCTGAAAACACTGGTACAGGCGTGCAGGAGTGGGCATAATAGAGCGCACCGAGTTCAGGACGCCCGGTAGGGCGTCCATCACAAGGAGACGAGATGGCAAAGAAAGCAGCAGCGAAGCGGAAGCCGAACGCCGCGTTCATGAAGCCGGTTCAGCCGAGCGACAAGCTCGCGGAAGTGGTCGGCTCGAAGCCGATGCCGCGCACCGAGGTCACGAAGAAGCTCTGGGCGTACATCAAGAAGAACGGCCTGCAGGACAAGAAGAACAAGCGCATGATCAAGGCCGACGACGCGCTCAAGGCCGTGTTCGGTGGCAAGGCGACGGTCAACATGTTCGAGATGACCAAACTGGTGAGCAAGCACCTCAAGTAAGCCTCACATCGCCATGGCTGATGGCTCATGGCTAATGGCGATGGAGTCATGGCTGCCCCCCAGCCATGTGCCATCAGCCATCAGCCATTAGCCATGACGTTCTCCACCCCGCCGGTCGACACGCTCGTTTCACAATTCACGAGTCCAATCCCCAAACCGCAATCCGCAATCCGCGATGTAAACTCGTCTCTTCATATGAGCCCACGCCGTTTTCTTCCTGCGCTGTTCCTGTTGTTCATCGGCAGCGGCTGTGCCGCGCTGATCTACGAAATCGTCTGGTTTCAGCTCCTCCAGCTGATCATCGGCTCTTCGTCGGTCTCGCTCGGCATTCTGCTCGGCACGTTCATGGGCGGCATGTGCCTGGGGAGCCTGCTGCTGTCGCGCATGATCTCGCCGAAGCAGCACCCGCTTCGGGTCTATGCGGCGCTGGAAATCGGCATCGGCGCGCTGGGACTGCTGATTCTCGTCGCGATGCCGCTGGTCGGCGGCATCTACACGGCCTGGGGAGGCGAGGGCGTCTTCGGCATCGTCTTCCGGGCGGTGGTCGCCGGCATCTGCCTGCTGCCGCCAACCGTGCTGATGGGCGCGACGCTGCCGGCCATTTCGCGCTGGGTGAAGGCGACGCCGGAGGGCATCTCGTGGCTCGGCTTCTTCTACGGCGGCAACATCGCCGGCGGCGTCGTCGGCTGCGTGCTCGCCGGCTTCTACCTGCTGCGGATGTTCGACGTCGCGACGGCGACCTTCGTGGCCGTCCTGTTCAACGTCGCTCGTCGCGGCCATCGCCTACGTGCTCGCCGGCCGGACGACGTACGAGGCCGACGTGATCACCGCACCGCGTTCCGGGCGCGGAGCCGCGGGTCAGACGGCGGTCTACGTCACGATCGCGCTGTCGGGACTGACGGCGCTCTCCGCCGAGGTGATCTGGACGCGTCTCCTCTCGCTGCATTTCGGCGCGACGGTCTACACGTTCGCGCTGATTCTGGCGGTGTTCCTCGTCGGCCTTGGCATCGGCAGCACGGCCGGCGCGACGATCGCGCGCGACATCGCGTCGCCGCGGCGCGCCCTCGGATGGTGCCAGCTGCTGTTGTGCGGCGCGATCGCGTGGTCGGCGTACGAGCTCACCGAGTCGCTGCCGTACTGGCCGATCAACCCGTACATCGCGACCACGCCCTGGTTCACGCTGCAGCTCGATCTGGTCCGCTGCTTCTGGGTTGTGCTGCCGGGCGCCATGCTCTGGGGTGCGAGCTTCCCACTGGCGCTCGCCGCGGTGGCGACGACAGAGCAGGACGCGGCGCAGCTGGCGGGCGGCGTCTACGCCGCGAACACCGTCGGCGCGATTGTCGGCTCACTGGCGACGAGCTTCATCCTGATCCCCTGGATCGGCACCTCGCACGCCGAGCAGGTCATCGTCATCGTGTCGGCGCTCTCGGCGCTCATCATGCTCGAGCCGTCGTTTGCAGGCGCCGCCGCGCGTCCGGCTGGTTTTCATCCCGATCAGAGCGACGCGAAGCCTGGCTGGAACGTGACTGCCACGGTCGTCCTCGCGGTCGCGATGATTGCCGCCGGCCTCCTCGCGCGCAGCGTCCACCCGCTGCCAGGCTTGCTCGTCGCCTACGGCCGCTATGCGGCGACGCGCATCGGCCAGGCCGACATCATCTACGTCGGCGAAGGATTGAACGCGTCCGTCGCCGTGTCCGAGCTGTCCAACGGCGTGCGCAACTACCACAATGCCGGCAAGGTGCAGGCCTCGAGCGAGCCGCAGGACATGCGCCTGCAGCGCATGCTCGGTCACCTGACGACGCTGATTCCGCCGAAGGCAAGCAAGGTGCTGGTCATCGGCTGCGGCGCCGGCGTGACGGCGGGCGCGGTCTCGGTCGATCCGGTGGTCGAGCACGAGACGATCGCCGAGATCGAGCCGCTGGTCCCAAGAGTCGTCTCCACCTACTTCGCCGAACACAACTTCGACGTCGTCCGCAACCCGAAGGTGCACGTGCGCATCGACGATGCGCGTCACTTCGTCGAGACGACGCGCGAGAAGTTCGACGCGATCACGTCCGATCCGCTCGATCCGTGGGTGAAGGGCGCCGCGATGCTCTACACCGTCGAGTTCTTCCAGATGGCCAAGGCGCACCTGAACGAAGGCGGCGTCGTGACGCTCTTCGTGCAGCTCTACGAGAGCAACATGGCCGCGGTGAAGAGCGAGATCGGCACGTTCCTCGATGTGTTCCCGAACGGCGTCGTCTGGGGCAACACCAACGAGGGGAAGGGCTACGACCTGGTGCTGATGGGGCAGAACCAGCCGTCGAAGATCGATGTCGACGCGATCCAGGCGAGGCTGCAGCGTCCCGAATATGCGCCGCTGGCCAAGTCGCTTCGCGAGATCGGCATGAATTCAGCCGTCGACCTGTTCTCGACGTATGCGGGACGCAAGCCCGACCTCGAGCCCTGGCTGCGCGACGCGACGCTGAACCGCGACAAGAATCTCCGGCTGCAGTATCTCGCGGGCCTCGGTCTGAACCTCTATCAGGCCGACGTCATCTACGCCGACATGCTCCGGAACGTGAACAAGCTGCCCGACGATCTCTTCATCGCGTCGGACGCGACGAAGCAGCAGCTGTTTGCGGCGATCACCAAGGCGCAGGGACGATAAACGCAGGCCAGAACCTTTGCTATGACGTCGACCATCGGCGCCGGACCCCGGTCTCCAATGCTAGGCGAGCGACGCACGCGATGGCAGCCTCGCTCCTGCAGAGGGACGTCATCTCGCGTTCTCGTGGAGTGAGATGCCGTCCCTTCGCCAGCGTCAACGCCGGCCGCGACGATGTTACGATTCCGCCGTTTGTGAGACTTCCTCTTTGCACCGCCCGCCTCACGCTTCGCGACTTCGTGCCGGACGACTTCATCGCCATCCACATCTACGCGTCTGATCCCGAGGTGACGCGGTTCATGTTCCATGGGCCGCGGACGCCTGAGGACACGCGCGACTACCTGAACCGCATGATTGCCAGCCAGCAGCGAAGCTCCGAGGCTGATCTGGGAGCTCGGCGTCGTCGTGACGGCGGCCAACCGTCTCGTCGGCGCGTGCGATCTCACGTGCGACGGTCGCGGCGAGGGCGATCTCGGCTTCATTTTCTCGAAGGATGTCTGGGGCATGGGCTACGCGACCGAGGCAGCGCGGGCGATGGTGCGCGCCGGCTTCGAGCAGCTCGGCCTGAGCAGGATTGCCGCCACCTGTGACGTCTCCAACGGCGCCTCCGCGCGCGTCCTCGAGAAGGCTGGTCTGCGGCGGACGGCCACGCTGGAGCGCCACAAGCACGCGCTCGGAAAATGGTGGACGTCTTTCTTCTACGAGATCGAGCTCGAGCGTTGATGCGCGAAGCGCAAATCACACAATGAAGTCTGAGCCGCGGTGCCTCTAGATGCCGGGTGTATCTCAGAGTCCGTACACCCGCCGCGATCGCGGCCGGACCCCTTCTGCACCGGTGGGCACATGATTCAGACACGATTGGCTCGTTCGACGGTTCTCGTTCTGGCGCTCGGCATTCCCCTGGCTGCCGGCCTGTTCCAGCGCGTCGTGGCCCAGCAGGGCCGCGTGGACCCGAGCATCTACGCGGGCCTGCGCTGGCGGATGATCGGGCCGTTTCGCGGCGGACGGGTCAACGGCGTCAGCGGCGTGCCGGCCAGCCCGAACACGTTCTACTTCGGATCGGTCGGCGGCGGCGTCTGGAAGACGACGAA
The DNA here is from genome assembly GCA_963794305.1 of uncultured Acidobacteriota bacterium. GTDB lineage: Bacteria > Acidobacteriota > Vicinamibacteria > Vicinamibacterales > CAVVIG01 > CAVQFC01. The sequence continues at coordinate 104,185 of CAWCDQ010000009.1, forward strand.
CGCCGGGCGCACGTGGAGGCCGATCTTCGACTCGCAGCCGATCGCGTCGATCGGCGCGATCGCCGTCGCGCCGTCCAATCCCAACATCGTCTACGTCGGCACCGGCGAGGCCGACATGCGATCGCAGATCTCGTACGGCAACGGGATGTACAAGTCGACCGACGCCGGAAGGACGCTGGACGCACATCGGCCTCGACAACACGCGGCAGATCGGCACGCGTGCTCGTCGATCCGCAGAACCCCGACGTCGTGTTCGTCGCCGCGCTCGGCCACGTCTACGGCGCCAACCCGGATCGCGGCGTCTATCGCTCGCGCGACGGCGGCGCGACCTGGCAGAAGGTGCTGTTCAAGAGCAACGACGTCGGCGCGATCGACGTCAACTTCGACCCGACGACGTCGCAGACCATCTACGCCGCGCTCTGGAACACCCGTCGTCCGCCGTGGAGCATCTATCCGCCGTCGTACGGGCCGGGCAGCGGCCTGTACAAGTCCACCGACGGCGGCGCCAACTGGCAGCAGCTGACCAGCGGGCTGCCGACCGACGGCGTCGGCCGCATCGGTGTCGCGGTCGCGCCGTCGAACCGCAGCCGCGTCTACGCGATCGTCGATGCGAAGGAGGGCGGCCTCTTTCGATCCGACGACGCGGGCGCGACGTTCGCGAAGGCGTCGAGCGACGCGCGCATCTGGGGACGCGGGTGGTACTTCGGCAAGGTCGTCGTCGATCCGAAGAACGCGGACCTCGTCTACGTGTCGAACACCGGCGTCTACCGGTCGCGCGACGGCGGGCGGACGTTCGGCGAACCGTTCAAGGGATCGCCGGGCGGCGACGACTACCACCAGCTCTGGATTTCGTCCGAGGACTCGAACCGGATGATTCTCGGCGGCGATCAGGGCGCGGTGATCAGCGTCGACGGGTTGAACGATCACCCGACGTGGAGCTCGTGGCTGAACCAGGCGACGGCGCAGGTCTACCGCATCGCCGTCGACAACGCGTTTCCCGTACTGGGTGACCGGCGCGCAGCAGGACAGCGGCGCCGTCCGCGTCCGCTCGCGCGGCCGCTTCGCCGGGCATCACGATGCGCGACTGGGAACCGTTGTGCGCGGGCGGCGAGAGCGGCTACACCGCGCCCGATCCGCTCAACCCGGACATCGTCTACGGCGGCACGGTGGAGAAGTGCAACGTCCAGCACCGGCAAGATCGACCGCATTTCGCCCGAAGTGGATTTGCCGACGCCTCCGCGCCACACGTGGACGCTGCCGCTGGTGTTCTCGCCGGCCGATCAGCACGCGCTGTATTTCAGCGATCAGTATCTGTTCAAGACGACCGACGGCGGCGCGCACTGGGCGCGCATCAGCGACGACATGACCCGCGAGAATCCGGGCGTGCCGCCGAATCTCGACGCGGCGACGGCAGCCGACGCGCCGCAGCAGTCGCAAGCGGCTCGGCGTCATCTACACGATCGCGCCGTCGGCCGTGAAGGCGCCGCTGCTCTGGATCGGCACCGACGATGGCTACATCCACCTCACGCAGGACGATGGCAAGACGTGGACGAACGTCACCCCGCGCGAGGTGAACGCCTGGAGCAAGGTCGTGATGATCGAGGCGTCGCATTTCGACGCGAACGAAGCCTACGCCGCCGTCGATCGTCACCGGCTCGAGGACAACGAACCGTACGTCTATCGCACGAGGGACGCCGGCAAGACGTGGCAGAAGATCACGAACGGTCTGCCGGCCGGCGTTTACATGCAGACGGTCAAGGAGGATCCGAAGCGGCGCGGGCTGCTCGTGGCCGGCACGGAGCTCGGCGTGTTCGTGTCGTTCAACGACGGCGACGAGTGGCAGCCGCTGCAGCTGAACCTGCCGCCGGTCTCGATGCGCGACCTCGCGTTCCACGACGCCGATCTCATCGTCGCCACCCACGGACGCGGGTTCTGGGTCCTCGACGACATCAGCGTGCTGCGGCAGGCCGCTGACGTCGCCGCCGGCGACGCGCATCTCTTCAAGCCGGCCGACGCGATCATCCTGCCGCCGGGAACCGACGATGGGACGCCGACGCAGAAGGACGAGCCGGAGGCGGAGAACCCGCCGACCGGCGCGGTGATCGACTACTACCTGAAAGCGGCGGCCAGCGGGCCGGTGACGATCGAGATCGTCAACGCGTGCGGGCTCGACCGTTCGCCGTTACTCGAGCACCGATCCGGTGCCGCCGATCGATCCGAACACGCTCGCGGTGAAGGCGATCTGGCAGCGCGTCCAGGAGCCGCCGTCAGCGGCGGCCGGCATGCATCGCTTCGTGTGGGATCTGCGTCCGACACCGCCGGCCGGCGGACGCGGCGGCGCGGCGGTGGTGGCGGTGGCGGCGGCGGTCGCGGCGGCCAGCCGCCGGTCGACGCCGGCGCCTACTCGGTGAAGCTGACGGTGAACGGCCAGACCTTCACGCAGCCGCTGACAGTCAAACCCGATCCGCGAGACAAGAAGTAGTGCAGGCCTTCAGGCCTGCCGTGATGGCGATAGTTGGCGAACTGGTGAATTGGTGACTTGGTGAGCTGGTGAATGGACTGAGCTGGGGCTGGATTGCGCTGATGGTGACGGCACCGCCCGTCGTCGGCCTGCTCGTGGCGTATCCGTGCTGGAAGAAGAAGCCAGCCGATTCTCGGCAACCTCGCCGGCACAGCGGTGATCTTCGGCGCGGCGCTCGCGTTGATTCTGCGCGAGTCGGCTGAGCTCGACGCCATTGGCCGGCGCTGTGTGGACGCCGGCTACTACTGCTTTCCCTCGCCGAGCGCCTTCTCGCGCTATGCGATCTATGCCTTCATCGCGCTCTTCGAAGTGTTCGCGCTGTTCATGGCCAGCCTGAGCGTGGAAGAGAAGGTCCGGCGGAGCGGCTACGATCCCGAATGGAGATGATGTCAGGCTCTCCTGATCCTCTTGTGAAGCGGCCGCGTTCGCTGATTTTATGGACATGCATGTACGGCTGGCGCGAGCGGACGATCGCGAGCGTCTTCTGAATCTCTGGGAGCGCTCGGTTCGCGCCACACATCATTTTCTGACGGAGACCGACATCGTCGCGCTGCGCCCGCTCGTCGCCCAGGAACTGGCAAGCGACGCATTGGAGTGGTGGGTGCTCGAATCGGCCGGTGAGAGGCCGATCGGTTTTCTCGGCTACACGCGCGACACGATTGAAGGATTGTTCATCGACCCGGACTGCTACGGGTTGGGAGCGGGCACGCTCCTGGTGGCGCACGCCCAGAGCCTCTGCTCGGGCGCCCTCGCGGTCGATGTCAACGAGCCGAACGAGGCCGCGCGTCGGTTCTACGAATCGCGCGGGTTCTCGGTGGTGGGACGTTCGCCGACCGATGGGGGCGGCCGTCCGTTTCCCCTCCTGCACATGAAACGCGCGGCCCCCGGTTCGCCCGCCGCGGTCCCGCGAGGTCAGAACGATGCGTGAAGGGCGGACTGGACGCGGTTGATTTCGGCGAAGAGACGCCGGACGTCGACCGGCTTCGACACGTATCCATCCATTCCCGCCTCGAAACAGCGCTCCGCGTCGCCGACCATCGCGTTGGCGGTCAGCGCGATGATCGGCAGGTGGCGCCCGCTGGTGCGCTCCCGCTCACGGATGATGGCGGTCGTCTCGAAGCCGTCCATCTCCGGCATCTGCAGATCCATGAGCGCAAGATCGAAGTTGTCCGCGTCGAGGGCTGCCAGCGCGGCGCGTCCATTCACCACCACCTCCACGCGATGTCCTTCCTTCTCGAGCAGGCGCACCGTGAGGAACTGGTTCACCCGGTTGTCCTCCGCGAGCAGGATGTTCATCGCCGCGGCCGGCGTCCGGGCTTCCGCGGCCGCCGTGCTCCGGACCGGCGCTGCCGCCTTCGGCCTCACGCCGATCTTCAGCGTGAAATGAAACGTCGAACCTCGCTGCGGCAGGCTTTCGAGCCACAGCCGGCCGCCCATCATCTCGACGAAGCGCCGCGAGATGGTGAGACCAAGGCCGGTGCCGCCGTGGCTGCGCGCCGTCGATCCGTCGGCCTGTGTGAAGGCTTCGAAGATCGCGGCCTGCCGATCCTGCGGCACGCCGATCCCGGTGTCGGCCACCGTGATGTGCAGCAGCGCCTCGTCGTCGGTCCGCTCCTCCATGTCGACAGTGACGATGACGCGGCCTTCTTCGGTGAACTTGAGCGCGTTCCCAACCAGATTGATCAGGACCTGCTGAAGCCGCATCCAGTCGCCCATCAGATGATCGGGGACATCCGGCGTCACGTCGCAGCGCAGCGTGAGCCCCTTCTCCTTCGCGCGGAACGCCAGCGTCCGGATGAAGTGGTCGAGCTGCTCGCGCAGTTCGAACGGGACCGGTTCCAGCGTCATCCGGCCGGCTTCGATCTTCGAGACATCGAGGATGTCGTTGATGACGCGCAGGAGCGACTCGGCCGACGTTCGCACCATCGTCAGCGACTCGCGCTGATCCGCGCTCAGTTCGGTGTCGAGCAGCAGGGTGGTCATGCCCATGATGCCGTTCATGGGCGTCCGGATCTCGTGGCTCATGTTCGCGAGGAATTCGCTCTTGGTCCGGTTCGACACCTCGGCCTGCTGACGCGCCTCCTCGAGCTCCCGCGACTGGGTTTGCAGCTTCGACACCATGTCGCGCGCGAATCGAATCGCGGCCACCATCCGCGCGCGCATCCGCTCGGCCGTCCGTGCCGTCAGGGACACGTACAGGTTGGCGCCGTACAAAATGAGCAGCTTGAACACTTCGGCCGACCACGAGATCGGACGGTGCTCGACGAACGCCAGATACAGGATCAGCAGCAGGTAGCTCGGCGACCGCGATGTGGCTGAAGGTGATCGCCCGCCTGAACGTCGTGTTGGTCTGATCCGCGACGCGGATGTAGAGCAGGAAGAACAGCCAGCTGTTGTTGCCGCCGGTCTGGTAGATCACCCAGACGAACGCCGGAATGTCGAGCGCGAGGAACACACGTGCCGAGGTTGGCGAAGGGTTTGGCTTTCTCGAAGAACAGCCGCAGCACGATCCACGAAGCCAGCGCATAGACGGCCAGGGCCGCGCCGATCTGGATCGGCACGTTCCAGTTGGTGCGCTTCGGTCGAGAAGATTTCGTGGAACACCACCAGGATCGTGAGGATGGCCATCCCCAGGAGCCTGAGGCGCGGGACCTCGACCACATGAAAGTGCCGCTCGCGCAGACGCTTCTCGTGCGCGGTCGTCTCGGGATCGAGAAGGAATCGCGACTCGAGCGCGTGGTCCACGGCTCATCATAGCTCCGGGATGCTAGACTCGACCCACTGATGGCTGTTGCCGCGACGGCACCGGGTCCGAAGCTCTCGTTCGTCCAGTCGCTCATCTACCGTCCAGGCGGCGCGAACCCGCTCGACTTCTTCACGAAGCTCGCGCGCACGTACGGCGACGTCACGTCGTACCGGATGGCCGGCGAACAGCTGTTCCTCATCAACGAGCCGAAGCTGATTCGCGACGTGCTCGTCACGCACAACCGGAATTTCACCAAGAGCCGGGGGCTCGAACGAAGCAAGCGCCTGCTCGGCCAGGGTCTGCTGACCAGCGAAGGCGCGTTCCACCTGCGGCAGCGGCGCCTGATGCAGCCCGCGTTTCACCGCGATCGCGTGGCCGGATACGGCGACCTGATGGTCGGCTATGCCGACCGCATGCGGCGCTCGTGGACCGACGGCGCGACGCTCGACATCGCTCGCGAGATGAACCGGTTGACGCTGTCGATTGTCGGCAGGACGCTGTTCGACGTCGACGTCGAGCAGCAGGCGGCCACAGTAGGCGAGGCGCTGACCGCCGTGATGGAATCGTTCTGGATGACGATGCTGCCGTTCGGCGAAGTGCTCGAGCGTCTTCCGGTGCCCAAGCTTCGACGAGCCAGGATGGCGCGGGCGCGCCTCGACGCCATCATCTATCGCATGATCGCGGATCGACGATCGAGCGGCGGCGATCGCGGCGACTTGTTGTCGATGCTGCTGGCCGCCCAGGACGAAGACGACGGCGCGGGGATGACGGACGACCAGGTGCGCGACGAGGCGATGACCATCTTTCTCGCCGGTCACGAGACGACGGCCAACGCGCTCACGTGGACCTGGTTCCTTCTCAGCGGCGCTCCCGACGTCGAGGCCAGGCTGCACGCCGAAGTGTCGAACGCGCTGAACGGGCGGCCTGCCGTCCACGGCCGACCTGCCGTCGCTGCCGTTCGTCGAGCGAGTGGTGACCGAGTCGATGAGGCTCTATCCACCCGCCTGGATCATCGGCCGCCGCGCGATCGACGAGTACCGTCTGAACGAGTACGTCGTGCCGCCGCGTTCGATTCTGGTGATGAGCCCGTACATCATCCAGCGCGACCCGCGCTTCTACGCCGATCCCGATCGTTTCGATCCCGATCGCTGGACGCCGGAGTTCCGTGCGGGCCTGCCGAAGTTCGCGTACTTTCCCTTCGGCGGCGGCCCGCGTCAGTGCATCGGCGAATCGTTCGCGTGGATGGAGCTGATCCTCCTCGTCGCGACGATCGCCCAGCAATGCCGGCTGCGGCTCGTGCCGGGGCATCCAGTCGTGCCGCAGCCGCTGATCACGCTGCGGGCGAAGCACGGGATGAGAATGACAGTGGAGAGACACTGAATTTGGTCATCTGGTCATTTGGTAATTTGGTAATTTGTAAATTCCGAATTGTAAATTGATGAGTGATGCAAAGAACCCCCGCGTGCGGCGAGTGCTCGAGACGGCGCTCGACTGCGACGACCTGCCGCGCAGCGCCGCGTTCTATACGGCGCTGCTTGCCGCCACGCCGATGGTGGCCATGGACCGCCTCGTCGCGATCGACGCAGGCGAGGGGACGGTGCTGCTGCTGTTTCAGAAGGGCGAGGCCTCGTCCGTCAACCTGCCCGGCGGATTGGTCCCGGCGCACGAGTCCGGCGGGCCCGGACATCTTGCGTTCGCCGTCGACCGGGCCGAGCTGCCCACCTGGGAGGCGCGGCTCACCGAGCTCGGCATCGGCATCGAGAGCCGGGTGACATGGGAGCGCGGCGGCGTCAGCCTCTACTTTCGCGATCCTGACAATCGTCTGCTGGAGCTCGCGACGCCAGGCCTGTGGCCTTGTTACTAGCGACCGATGTTCAACTCCGAAGTAGTGTCCGCACTACACCTGACTGGAAAGCGCCCTCTGGCCGAGCGTCGCCATTCCGTCCTCGTCCTGCTGATCGCCTTGTCGTTCTCCACTGCGGCGTGCGAGAGGCTGACCGGCGACTCCGCGTCACGCATGGTGACGGCCGTTCGCGACGGGGCCGATCGGCTGAAGCGCTCCGGCAGCGACACCATGGTGCTCAGCGTGGCCGCGCGATCGTGGCCCGGAGGCTGTCCGGAGGGCTATCGCGTGGAGTGGCGCGCCGACACCGACCGGCTCCCGGGCCTCGGCGTCATCTGCGCGAGCGGCACGCGCGGGTATGCCACCATCGACTATCGCCCGTTCGTCAGGGTTCCACGGCCTCTGAACGTGACGAAAGACAAAGGCGAGCCGACGACCATCGCGTTGCGCAAGCGGCCTGACGGCGCGATCGAAGTCACCGCCCTCCAGTAACCGCGGAGCAGCACGATCAGAAGGAACCGCCGAGACCGCCGAGCGCGCAGAGGATCTTTTTCTTTGCGTTCTTTGCGGTCTCCGCGGTTTCTTCCGATCGTCTAACCCTCAGACGACGGCTATCCGCCCGCTATAATCGCGCGATGGCCGACTTCAAGCACATCGTCATCACCGGCGCCAGCAGCGGCATCGGCGCCGAGCTCGCCGTGCAGCTGGCCGCCGCCGGACATCGCGTGGCGCTGGCGGCGCGGCGCGAGCGAGAGCTCCAGGTGGTTGCGGCGAAAGTGGGCGCCGGCGCGATCGTCGTGCCGACCGACGCCACGAAGCGGCACGAAGTCGAGCGACTGCGCGATCGCGCGATCGAGGCGTTCGGCCACGTGGACGTCTGGGTCAACAACGCCGGCCGAGGCATCACTCGGCCGGTCCTCGAGCTCACCGACGAGGAGCTCGACCTGATGATGTCGGTCAACGTGAAATCGGCGCTCTACGGGATGCAGGCGATCGTGCCGCACTTCATCGTGCGCGGCCGCGGCCATATCCTCAACGTTTCCTCCGTGCTCAGCCGGGTGCCGTTCGCGACGTTCCGGTCCGCCTACAACGCGGCCAAGGCGGCCCTCAACGCGCTGACTGCCAACGCCCGCGTCGACCTCGCGCGTGCGCATCCAGGCATCCATGTGACGCTCGTGATGCCCGGTCTCGTGCGCACCGAGTTTCAGCAGAACGCCCTCGGCGGATCGCCGCCCATGCCGCCGGGCGAGGCGCAGCCGGTCGAGGACGCCGCCGCGGCGATCGTCGCCGCGATCGCGCATCCGGTCGCCGAAATCTACACGAACCCGCGTCACGCCTCCGGCATCGTGCAGCGCTATTTTCAGGATGTCGGCGCCTTCGAGCGCGAGGCCGCCGCGCGAGGATGACCCAGATGTTCGACGTCACACACCGCGGACCCGTCGCCGTGCTCCAGATGACGCACGGCAAGGCCAACGCGATGGACATCGAGTTCTGCCGGGAGCTGACGGCGCAGGTGCACGCCTGCGCGCAGTCGACTGCCGGCGCGCTCGTCATCACCGGTCAGGGCAAGATGTTCTCGGCTGGCGTGGACCTGCCGCGGCTCATCGCCGGCGGCGCCGCCTATGCCCGCGAGTTCCTTCCGGCGATGAACCACGCGTTCGAGACGCTGTTCGCGTTCACCAAGCCCCTGGTGGCCGCCGTCAACGGCCACGCGATCGCCGGCGGCTGTGTTCTCGCGTGCTGCGCTGACTACCGGATCATGGCTCGCGAGCCCGGACGGATCGGCGTGCCCGAACTGCTGGTCGGCGTGCCGTTCCCGGTGGTGCCGCTGGAGATTGTCCGCTTCGCGACGCCGCCGCAGCACGTGCAGGCGCTGATCTATCGAGGCCTGACGCTCGCGGCCGACGAAGCGCTGCGGTACGGGCTGATCGACGCCGTCGCCGATCCCGACCGCGCGCTCGACGAAGCCGTGGCGGTCGCCGAAGGCCTGGCGGCCGTACCGTTTGAAGCCTTCCATCTGACCAAGCGGCTGCTGCGCGAACGGGTGATCCGGCAGATGCGCGAGGGCGGCGTCATCGACGCCGTCGTGCAGGATGCCTGGGCGGGGGAGGTCGTGCAGTCGGCGGTTCGAGACTACGTGGCGCGGACGCTGAAGAGATAAGGCGGCCGGCGCAACGCGGATCGCGACCGTGTAAGATCGCGCTATGGACACGCACGTGAAGGTGCTCGGGGCGCTGCAAGTTGCTCTCGGGGCCATCGGCCTGCTGGTGGCCCTGCTCCTGATCCTCGTGTTCGGCGGCGCCGCCGGGATTGTCGGCGCGAGCGGCGATCCGCGCGCGGCGGTGGCGATCCCGATCATCGGGCTCACGGGAACCGCGCTCGTCGCGTTTCTGCTCGCGACGTCGCTGCCGGGTGTCGTCGTCGGCGTCGGACTGCTGCGGCGCCGTCGCCTGGGCGCGCATCGCCGGCATCGTCCTTTCCATCATCGAGCTGATGATGATTCCTTTCGGCACGCTCATCGGCGTCTACGGCCTCTTCGTGCTCTTCTCGCGGGACACCGAGCGGCTGTTCGCCGCGTCGACGCCGAACCACACAACACTCTGACGCAGCACGAGCGGCTGCGATTCACGGATGACATGGGAGCCCTCGAACATGATCGATACCGTTGCGGAAGCGCCAGTCAGCCCCGAACACATTCTCCAGACCGGCCTTGCGTTCTGGGCCTCGAAAACGTTGTTGAGCGCCGTTGAACTCGAGCTCTTCACGAAGCTCGCCGCGCAGCCGTCGACTGCCGACGATCTGCGCGCACGGCTCGGGATTCATCAGCGCGCCGCGCTCGATTTCTTCGACGCGCTCGTGGCGCTCGGGTTTCTGAAACGCGACGCCGGCGTGTACTCGAACACGCCCGCGACGGATCTGTTCCTCGACAAACGCAAGCCGTCTTACGTCGGCGGCATCCTCGAGATGGCCAACCTGCGACTGTTCGGGTTCTGGAACAATCTCACCGACGGCTTGAAGAGCGGAACGGCGCAGAACGAGGCGAAGGCGGGCGGGCCGTCGCCCTTCGATCAGCTGTACGCCGATCCGGCGCGCCTGCGTTCGTTTCTCGCCGCGATGTCGGGCATCAGCCACGGCGCGAACATGACCATCGCCCGGCAGTTCCCATGGAGCGGCTACAAGACGTTTGTGGACGCCGGTACCGCTCAAGGTGACCTCGCGGTGCAGGTTGCGCTCGCGAACCCGCACGTGAAGGGCACGGGCCTCGATCTGCCGGTGGTGCAGCCGATTTTCGAGGAGTACGCGTCCAGGAACGGCGTCGCCGATCGCGTGTCCTTCGCGTCGGTGGATTTCTTCACAGGGCCGCTGCCGAAGGCCGACGTCGTGATGATGGGGCACATCCTCCACGACTGGGATCTCGCGCAGAAGACCATGCTGGTGCGGAAGGCGTTCGATGCGCTGCCGGCCGGCGGCGCCTTCATCGTCTACGACACCATCATCGACGACGACAGACGGCAGAACGCCTTCGGCCTGCTCATGAGCCTCAACATGCTCATCGAAACGCCGGGCGGGTTCGACTACACCGGCGCCGACTGCATCGGCTGGATGAAGGACGCGGGCTTCAAGGAGGCGCGTGTCGAGCACCTGGTCGGTCCGGACTCGATGGTCGTGGGAATCAAATGAACCGCTGAGTCCGGGCGCCTCGCCCCTCGTCCGAGTCGATGTCCGCGTTGTAAAGTGGGGTGGCTCACATGCCCATACTAGGCCTTCACCACGTCACCGCCACCGTCGACGACGCGCAGGACGATCTCGATTTCTGCCTGGGCGATCTCGGGCTCCGTCTCGTCAAGAAGACCGTCAACTTCGACAACCATCACGTCTACCACTTCTACTACGGAGACGAGCACGGTTCGCCCGGCACCATCTGGACGACCTTTCCGTACAAAGGGCGCGGCGTGCGGGAGGGGCACAAGGGCGCGGGGCAGGTGACGGTGACGTCGTTCTCCGTGCCGAACGGCTCGCTCGAGGTGTGGCGCACGCGTCTTGGCGCGCACGCCGTCGCCGTCACGGATCTGCCGGCGCGCTTCGGCGATCCGGTGATCCGGTTCGCCGATCGATCCGGCATCACGTTCGAATTGATTGCCACCGGCCACGATGCGCGCACGCCCTGGGTCTCGCCAGGCTTCGACGCCGCCGACGCGATCCGCGGGCTTCATAGCGTGACGCTCGTCGTTCGCGACGCCGCCCGAACCATCGATCTGATGACGAAGCTGCTCGATTACACCGTCGTGAACGAGATGGAGGGGCGCTTCCGCCTTGCCGTGAACGGCGGGGGACCCGGCAAGACGATCGACGTCACGCACCATCCCGACGCGGAGCCGGCGATCAACGGCCTCGGCACCGTCCATCACGTTGCGATGGCTGTGGCCAGCGCCGGCGAACAGCTCCGCCTCCGCGAAGAGCTGATTCGATACGGCTGCAAGGTCACCGAGGTTCGCGATCGCTGCTATTTCCAGTCGATCTACTTTCGGGAGCCGGGCGGCGTGCTGTTCGAGGTCGCGACGATTCAGCCCGGGTTCGCGATCGATGAACAGCTGCCGGCGCTCGGCCGCGATTTGAAGCTGCCGCCGTGGGAAGAGCCGTACCGCGCCGAGATCGAGCGTGGACTGGCGCCGGTGACGTATTGATGGACGCCGTCACGCAGGCGAAGATGCCGGCGCAGTGGCTGCTGAAGCGTGGCCCGGGTGAAGCGCCGGTCGTCGTCGACGCCTCCGGCATGGACGAGGACTCGACGTTCGCGCGAATCCGGTGTCCGCATTGCGCCTGGCAGCCTGCTCCGTCGAACACGTGGGCCTGCGACGGTCCGGACGGAGCCGTTCCGGGATTCAGCGGCTGCGGCACCGTGTGGAACACGTTCACCACGCGCGGCCGCTGCCCGGGCTGCCAGCACCGGTGGCGGTGGACCGTCTGTTTGCGGTGCGGCGATTGGGCGCTGCACGAGGACTGGTACGATCCGCGCGAAGCGGACTGACCGTCAGGGAATGAGATGAAACACTTTGCGCTGATTTACGACGTCGTGGAGAACTTTGCCGAGCGACGCCTGCCGGTGCGCGAGGTCCATCTCGTCCACCTGCACGAGGCGCACGCCAGCGGCCTTCTGCAGTTTTCCGGCCCGCTCGGCGATCCACCGGACGGCGCGCTGTTGATCTTTCGCGCGGACTCGGCGGCGCAGGTCGAAGCGTTCGCGCGGGCGGATCCGTACGTGATTCACGGACTCGTCACCGCCTGGCGGGTGCGTCCGTGGACCATCGTGATCGCGCCGGAACCGGCCGCCCGCCGCCGGCGCTCTGATGGTGGACAGCTTTCAGAAAAAACCGCGGAGACCGCAAAGAACGCCGAGACGCTTCCGCGAAACACACGAAATCCGAAGCGGTTCGGTAGTGTCCGGCAGGCGGATCGCGCAAAGCCGGCTAAAGCCGGACACTGCCGACTACACCGAAATAGAAAGCGCGCTGGCCGACTCTGCGCCCTTTTGCGATCTCCGCGGTTTCTTCTTCGTACGTGATCCGTGATCTATGACGGCTGGAATCTTCGAGATCGCGTCGGTCAGCGGGCCGTCGAGCTCGTCGTAGACGCGGTGCAGGTACCAGTCGACCAGCTGCGACTTGAACGCGTCGTTGAGCGGCGGGCGGTCGCCGGTGATCGTCACCATCAGATCGTGCAGGCCGGGGAAGATGGCGTCCTTCGCCTGATCGGGATCGAGCCCTTTTCCTTCGCGGCCTTCCCTTCCTTCAGCAGCACCCGGAACACGTCCATCGTCGCGTGCAGCAGGGCCTTGTCGTGCAGCGGCGCGCCGTGGCCGGTCACGATCGTCGTCGCGTCGAGGGCGTCGACCTTCTCGAGCACGCGCAGCCATTCGGTGGGGAAGCCGCTGAGCGCAAAGGTGATCGGATTGACAATCAGGTCGCCGAGCAGCAGCACCTTCTCCTTCGGCAGATAGACGAACGTGTCGCCCGGCGTCACGCCGCGGCCGTAGTTCAGGATCTCGACGTGGCGCTCGCCGAGCTCGATCTCCATGCCGATCGGTGAAGGTGACGTTGGGCAACACGAGGTGGACGTTCTTCTTCTGCTCGAAGAACGCCTTGTCGGCGTCGAGCAGCGGCGCGAGCTCCGGCTTCTCGGCGGCGCGCTTCTCGACGCTCTGGAGGTAGGCCGGCAGCTGCTGCTCGAGGAACGGCTTGTTGAAGTCGAGCGCCGGCCCGCTCATCAGCTGCCGGTTCTTCTCGTGCGAGACGACGCGGACGTCGGGGAAGGCCTGCAGATAGGTCTCGGTGCCGTACCAGTGATCCCAGTGCCAGTGCGAGTTGACGATCCAGCGAACCGGCTGATCGGTGAGCTTGCGGATCTCGCGAGAGCACGGCCGCGGACGCGCCCGGCGTGCCGTTGGTGTCGAACACCAGCACGCCGTCGCGCGAGGTGACGACGATCGAGTTGCCGTCGAGGCCGACGTCGCCGTAGCCGGCGACGGCTGAACAGAAAGATGCCGGGCGCCAGCTCCGTCCGTGCCGGCGTCACCGGCGCCTGGCCGGCTGACGCGAGCGGCAGCAGACACAGCGCCAGCGCGATCGTGAGCGCTCTGGGTCGTTTCACACGATCCTCCACGGGCGAACACGATATCCGCGATCGCCTGTCCGAGTGCGGAACGCCGGCTGTCCGAAAACGAAAAAGGCGGCCGCCCCGAAGGACGGCCGCCTCGCGAACTCTGAATTCCGAACTGTACGAACGTCTGACGTTCTTACCACTTCACATCCACCCCGATACGGATGATGCGGCCCTGCAGCACGACCGACGGCTGCAGGTACGTGTTCGCGTTGAACTGCGACGAGGCCACCGACGTGTAGTCGTCCGAGTTCAGCGCGTTGAAGATATCCAGCTTCGGCGTGAACGAGAAGTAGTCGATCTTGAACGTCTTGCTCGCCGCGAAGTCCACCTGGTTGATGCGCGGCGTGAACTCCGTGCCCGGGGCGATCATCCCGAGGTTGACCGACGCGACCGTCAGCCCGGGGATCATGAGCGCGCCCGGCGTGCACGGCGCCCTTGCAGTTGGCCGGGTAGGTCGTGGTGCGCGAGATCAGGTAGTTGGAGCCGACGCCGTTCGGCGTGGCGAAGCCGGTGCCCGCCGTGAAGACGCCGTACTGCACCGGCAGCGTGCCGATCGAGGTGCCGGCCAGCGCCTGGTAGGCGCCGCTGACGGTGATGCCGTACCACGGCAGCGGCACTGTGCCGGCCACCTTGCCCGCGGTGATCCACGGGATGTTGTTCTTCGAGCCGTCGCAGAAGAGCAGCAGGTTCGGATCGTTGGTCGCCGCGCTGCAGCTGTTCGAGATGGTCTTTTCCATCGAGGTGCCGCCGAACACGCGGACGCCGTGCGGCAGCCGCGCGTTGATGTTGATCTCGAGGCCGTTGTACCACCGCGTCAGGTTCGGGTCGGTGCTGTCGACGTTGTTCACGGCGTTCTGCTTGGCGGTGCTGACGTTGTAGTAGGGGATGACGCTTCCGTCAATCGGGCTGGCGACGTTGATCAGCGTGTAGTCCGCCGCCGTGCGGGCCACGTTGTTTCGCGCGATCAGGTTCTTGAAATCGCTGTGGAACCACTCCGCCGTCACCGACGTGCCCGGCAGCAGCTCGTGCGAGACGCCGACGTTGTACATCAGCGAATAGGGACGCTTCAGGTCGGGATCGAACGTCGACAGCGCGCGCACGCCGAAGTTGGTCGGCAGGCCCGTGAAATCGATCTCGCAGCCGGCCGTCCGGTACACGCAGCCGCGCTCGCCCTGGGCGATGTCGTCGCTGTTCAGATCGGTCCACGCCAGGTTCTGCGTGATCAGCGCCGTCGGATTGTAGATCTGCGCGAATCCGGTGGTCGCCGCCGTCATGTACTTGTTGAAGCCGGCGCGAATCGCCGTCTTGCCGGTCCCGAAGACGTCGTAGACGATGGAGGTGCGCGGCGAGAGGTCCTTCCACACCGGCAGGTAGATGTCGTTGTAGGCGACCGAGTTCTCGAACCGGCCGGTCTGCGCCGGCTCGCCGACGACGTGCTGCTTGAGGTAGTCGAAGCGCAGGCCGAGGTTGACGGTGAACCGGTTGAGGCGCCACGCGTCCTGCGCGTAGATCCCCAGGTTGGCGTCGAGATACTCGCCGGTCTGCAGCGGCGTGTTGAGCACCGAGACCTGCAGCGGCGCGCCGTTGTTGTAGATCTGATAGAGATCCGCGTTCGCCGTGTTCCAGCGCGGATACGGTCCGTACTGATCGACCGCGCCGACCTTGATGTTGTGCGAGCCGGTGACGTACGAGACACGCGCCGCTCAGGTTGTACTTGTCCGGGTAGTTGCCGAGCTGCGCGCTCGACGCGTTCCAGAGCAGGCCGGTGCTGTTGTCGCTCTTGCGCGCGCCCGGCGTACCAGCCGGGCGTCAGGCGGGGCTGGTCGATGCCGGGCTGGTAGACGTTGTCGTAGCGCTCGCGGTTGAACGAGAAGCCGGCCTCGACGAGCAGCTTCGACGACACCGTCGACGTCCACTTGGCCGAGCCGGTCGCGAACGTCGGCGTGTGCCACACGACCGACGCGGTCGCCGGGTCGGTGTTGGCGCCCATCGCGTGGCCGCGGAAGCGCATCGCGCGATCCATGTAGGCCGCGAACTTGTTGCGCGGCGAGATCTGCCAGGTCAGGCGGACCACCGGGTTGTCCATCTTCTCGTCGGAGACGCCCTGGTCGCAGGAGCTCGGGTTCGCCAGGCACGCGTTGAACGCCTTCGGGATGTTGGCGCCAGCCGGCAGGTCGAACGTGTTCGCGATCGGCTTGTCGTAGTGCGCGCGGCGGAACGCGCCGAAGAACCACAGCTTGTCCTTCATGATCGGCCCGCCTTCTTCGATGTTGAACTCGTAGAAGTTGGAGATCTTGTCGACCGCCTTGACGCCGAGCGCCTGCAGGCGCGGCGTCAGGTTGTCGCCCTGCCAGCTCGCGGGCGACTTGCGTACTTCAGCGCGCCGGCGAAGCGGTTGCCGCCGTCCTTCGGGACGAGGTTCATCGTGATGCCGCCGGTGATCGTCTCGGCGGTGCCGCCGGCGGTCTGATAGACCGCTTCCTGGATCATCGCCTCGTTGTGGTACGCCATCACCGCGCCGTCGCGCCATGTTGCCGTTGGTGAGCAGGCCGTCGACGGTGACGATCGCGCCCGAGGCGCCGACGCCGTGCACCGCGAAGTAGGCCTGCTGCATCGCGCGCGAGCCGCCGACGTCCGGCGACGACAGCGTCACGCCGACGACCAGCTGGCCGAGGCCCTGGATCGTCTTGCCGGTCGGCACCGCGTCGAGCACGTCGCGCGACAGCACCTGCGTCTTCTGGTTGCTCTGCACGTCGACGACCGGCGAGGAGCCGGAGACGGTCACCGATTCCTCGAGCGCGCCGACCTTCATGTCGGCGTTGACCGTGGCGGTGAAGTTCGACGGCAGCTCGAGCCCTTCACGCTTGAAGGTGTTGAAGCCCTGCAGCGAGAAGGTGATGGTGTAGACGCCGGGACGAAGGTCGACGATCGTGTACTGGCCCTGGCCGTCGGTCGACACGGTTTTGGTCTTCTCGATCAGCACGTCGCTGGCGACTTCCACGGTCACGCCCGGCAGCACGGCGCCGGAGGTGTCCTTGACGGTGCCGCCGATGGCGCTCTGGGCGCGAGCGGCGGCTGGCAGCGCGATCACGCACACCAGCGCGACGAACAGCCAACGAAGCAGCTTGGTCAATTGCATCTGTCAACACTCCTTGTCGAGCGAATCCTGTCGCTACGGTAAAAGTACCGACGCAATTGTAGAGAGCTTGCGCAACGAAAATGTTATGGAAAAAGGGGCGGACGGAACGTCCGCCCCGGCGAGAGGAGCGTGCAACTACGGAAGTTTGAATGCGATCAGCTCGCCGGTGTAGGACGCGCCGCTGATTGCAACCACGATGTATTGCTTGCCGTTGTAAAAGTATGTCATCGGCGAGCCGGTCTGCGGCGCCGGCATGTAGACCGCGCCGACATCGCTGCCGGTCGCCTTGTCGTACGCGCGCAGCATCGCGCCGCGCTGTCCGTTCGGCGTGGTGTTGAACCCGCCTTCGCCGGCAATCACGAGATTCTTCGTCACGAGCACGCCGATGCGTCCCGGCCCGTCCGGTGCGCGGGATGTCGATCCCCTTCAGCGCCGGATGATTCTTGACGTTGTCCGGCGTGTCGCCGTGCGCGATCTGCCAGGCGATGTCGCCTTTGTTGAGATCGATCGCCGTGATGCGTCCGTACGGCGGCTTGATCAGCGGCAGTCCCTGCACCGAGAGCGCGCCGCCACCGCCGCCTCGACCCGCCGCGGGAGCCTGACCGCGCCCGCCGCCCGCCGGAGCCTGACCGCGTCCGCCAGGCGCCGCCGCGGCCGCGAGCATCGTTGCGCGCCGGCCCCGAGCTTTCGGTCTGCGTCTGCACCGGCGGCGCGTTCGCCCGCGCGACGCCGAGCACGTAGCCGAAGTCGGACTTCGCCGGATCGGGCTGCACCAGACCGAGCGCCGACGGCGCCGTCACCGAGTAGACGTAGAGCTTGTTCGTTTCGGGATCGAGCGCGCCGCCCTGCCAGTTCGCTCCGCCGGTGACCGACGGAAGGATCAGCGTGCCGAGCGGACCGTCGACGTTGCTGACGACCGGCGGCGTGAAGATCGGGCCGATCTTGTAGCGCGACAGCAGCTTCAGCCCTTCCTCGTGCAGCTCCGGCGTGAAGTCGATCACATCGTCGGGCGACACGCCCTGACGATCGAAGGCCGGCGGTTTGGTGACGAACGGTTGCGTCGGTGAATACCATTCGCCGGGCACGATGCCTTTTTCGACGGGACGCTCTTCGATCGGCCAGACCGGCTGGCCGTTGGTCCGATCGAACACGTAGACCCAGCCCTGCTTGGTAATCTGCGCGATCGCCTTGATCTTCTTTCCGTCGACGGTGATGTCGGCGAGAATCGGCGCGCACGGGATGTCCATGTCCCAGATGCCGTGGTGCACCAGCTGGTAGTGCCACTTGCGCACGCCGGTCTTCAGGTCGAGCGCGACGACGCTCTCGCCGAACAGCCCGTTGCCGGGTCGATTGCCGCCGTAGTAGTCGCC
Source organism: uncultured Acidobacteriota bacterium (assembly GCA_963794305.1). Classification (GTDB taxonomy): domain Bacteria; phylum Acidobacteriota; class Vicinamibacteria; order Vicinamibacterales; family CAVVIG01; genus CAVQFC01. The sequence goes on from CAWCDQ010000009.1 coordinate 122,464, forward strand.
GGTCGGCAGCTCCACCGGCAGGTAGACCATGCCGAGCTCTTCGTCGATCGTCATCTGCGCCCACACGCCGGCGTTGCCGGTGTAGGCCCACGAGTCCTTCTCCCACGTGTTGTTGCCGAACTCGCCCGGCGACGGGATGGTGTGGAAGATCCAGAGCCGCTTGCCGGTGCGCGCGTCGTAGCCGCGGATGAATCCCTTCTCGTGGTTCTTGCTCTTCGGCGCGCTGCCCTCGAGGTGAGCGGCGCCGACGACGATGACGTCCTTCGCGATGATCGGCGTCGCGTGCAGGCCGATCTCGCCGGTGATCGGATCGACCGGCTGGTCGTCGTCCATCTTCAGATCGACGATGCCGTTCTTGCCGAAGCCGATGGCCGGGATGCCGGTCTTCGCGTCGAGCGCGACCATCTGGTAGCCCGGCGTGACGTAGACGATGCGGGCGCCCTGTCCGCCGGAGCCGGGCCAGTAGGCGAGGCCGCGGCCCGAGAGCAGGCGCGGCGCCGACTCGCCCCGCTTGCCCTCGTTCTCGCTGTGCATCCACTTCATCTCGCCGGTGACGGCGTCGAGCGCCACGACGGCGCGGCGCGTTCCGGCGGTGGTGTAGACGATGCCGTCGACCATCAGCGGCGTCACCTGGAAGTTGAACTCGGGGCGCGGGCCCATCGCGTCGGTCTTGAAACGCCAGGCGATCTCGAGCTTGTTGAAGTTGTCTTTGGTGATCTGGTCGAGCGGCGAGTACCCGTGTGCTGGCGAGATCGCCGCCGTACGTCGTCCACTCGGCGCCAGCCGGCTTCGACTGGCCGCGCAGGCCGGCGGTGCCCGCGGCGAGCAGCAGGATAGGTACGATGAGGCGGAGTTTTCCCTGAATCATGCGCGGCATCATATCGCGATTTGCGCCGGCGCCAACCGGCTTCCTGCACCTCGGACACGTGGTCAACGCGGTGCACGTCTGGAAGGAAACACGGGCTCGATCGGGACGCGTTCTGCTGCGGATCGAGGACCACGATCGTCAGCGCAGCCGGCGCGTGTTCGAAGAGGCGATCCTCGAGGATCTCGCGTGGCTCGGGATTCGAGGCCGACGAGCCCGCGGTTCGTCAGAGCGAGCGCGGCGCGATCTACGAAGGCGCCCTCGGCCGCCTGCGCGCGATGGGGTTGGTGTACGCGTGCGATTGCACGCGCGCGGAGATCGCGCAGACGACGGCAGGCCTGAAGGCCTGCACTACGACTACACAGAGCGGACAGGAAGTAGTGCAGGCCTTTAGGCCTGCGGATGACGAGCCTGCCGACACCGAACTCCGTTATCCGGGCACCTGCCGTGACCGCGGGCTCGCCGAGGGGCCCGGCTGCGGGCTGCGCATTCGACTCGAACCATCGGTGGAACGCTTCGTCGATCTCCGTCTCGGTCCACAGGAGCAGCGCCCCTCCGAGCAGTGCGGCGATCTGCTGGCCCGCGATCGGGACGGCAACTGGACGTATCAGTTCGCGGCGACGGTCGACGACTACGTCCAGGGCGTGACGCTGGTGATCCGCGGCGTCGATCTCCTCGCCTCCACCGGCCGGCAGATTCAGCTGGCGCGGCTGCTCGGCCGTGACGAGCCGCCGGCGTTTCTCCACCACCCGCTCATCATGAAGTCACCTCACCAGAAACTGAGCAAATCGGACGGCGACACAGGAATCCGTGACCTGCGGGCGAAAGGATGGACGGCCGCAGCAGGTGATCGACGCGCGCGCTCGCGCTGACGATCGACGACGTAGATCACGAAACGCACGAAAGCCGCATCGCGGTCGGCACGAAATGCACGAAACAGGTCCAGCAGGTCTGTTTTCGTGGTTTTCGTGCCGTTTTCTCGTTTCGCGTCTTTCGTGCGTTCGTTGCCGTTCGTCAACCCACCAGGCTGCCTGGCCTACCCAGTCGCGCGACCTGTCTGTATCATGGCGGCTATGAAGACATCCCTTCTCGTCGCGCTCGCTTCTGGCGGGATCGATGTCCGCTCGGCCCGCGCTCCGGCGCCGCCGATCACGGAGACTGCGCGCAACTCACGCAGCTGAAATTGCCCGACGTCGCGATCACCGAAGCGGTGGCCGTGCCGGCGGGAACCGGCGCGATCAAGGTGGCGCACTGCCGCGTCACCGGCGTCATCGGCACCGAGATCAAGTTCTCGCTGCTCCTGCCGGACGACTGGAACCACAAGTTCCTGATGGGTGGCGGCGGCGGGTTCGTCGGTCGCATCGACAATCAGGCGCAGTTCGTCGTCAACGCCGGCTATGCGACGGTCGGTACCGACACCGGTCACAGCGGCGGCGTCACCGACGCGAGCTGGGCGCTGAACAACGAGGAGCGCCGGATCAACTTCGGCTATCTCGCGGTGCACCGCACCGCGGAGACGTCGAAGGCGATCATCCGCAGCTACTACGGCGCCCCCCAGACGCGCGCGTACTTCTCCGGCTGCTCGAACGGCGGGCGTCAGGCGCTGATGGAAGCGCAGCGCTATCCCGACGACTTCGACGGCATCGTCGCCGGCGCGCCGGCGGCCGACTTCACCGGCATCGGCGCGCAGTTCATCAAGGACGTGCGCGCGCAGTTTCCGGATCCGAAGAACCTCACGCCGCTGCTCTCGCCCGAGACGATGCAGGCGGTGGCGGCGCAGATTCTGAATACGTGCGACGCGCTCGACGGCGTGAAGGACGGCGTGATGGAGGATCCGCGCCAGTGCAAGGTCGACGTCTCGACGCTGACCGGGCTGAGCGCAGCGCAGATGACGGCGCTGAAAGCGATTTACGCGCCGACACGCGCCGGCGGCGAGACGGTGTTTCCGGCGCAGCCGTTCGGCGGCGAGGGCGAAGCTGGCCGGATGGCCGGCATGGATCACGGGCACGCAGCGGCCGGGTCAGCCGCCGTCGCCGAGCCTGCGCTATGGCTTCGGCACCAACCTGTTCAAGTACATCGTCTTCAACGATCCCGAATGGGACTATCGCACCTACGACCTGTCGACGTGGAAGAAGGACACCGCGAAGACCGCGTCGTGGCTGAACGCCACGAATCCGAACCTCGACGCGTTCAAAGCCAAGGGGCACAAGCTGCTGTTGTGGCACGGATGGTCCGACGCCGGGCTGTCGCCGCTCGGGACGATCAAGTACTACGAGAGCGTGATGGCGCACGACAAGAAGGCCGGCGACTACATGGAGATGTTCCTGATGCCCGGCGTGCTGCATTGTGCCGGCGGGCCGGGACCCGACAACGCCGACTGGGCCGCTGCGATCGACGGCTGGGTCGAGAGCGGCAAGGCGCCGGCGCGGATCATCGCGCAGAAGGGGACCGGTGCCAACGTCGTGAGAACGCGACCGCTCTGTCCGTATCCGCAGCACGCGGTGTACACCGGCACGGGCAGCACCGACCAGGCCGAGAATTTCACGTGCAAGCCGTGAGGCGCGGTTTCAGTTCGTCTGTCGCCGGCCGTGTCGCGTGAGTGACTGGGTTTCATGCGACGTCTGTCGGCGCTGCTGATTCTGATCTCGTTGTCGGCCGCGACGCTGCGCCTGGGCGCGGCGCCGCCGCCGAAGCGGCCGTTCGAGGCGGCGACCGACGCGTGGGAGCGTGGCGACTACGCCACGGCGTTGAGCGGATACCTCCAGGTGCTGGCGGCGCCTGGTGGTGACGCGTTCTTCGAACCGATCGCGCTGACGACCGGCGAGCTCTTCGAGACGCGCGAGTTGACGGCCGACGGCCGCGCGCCCCGATTCAGCCCGGACAACAAATACATCGCCTACGAGAGCGGCCTCGAGACATCGCGGCGCACGCGCATTCTGCGCAACGACCCGTCGCTCGCGCTCGTCGCGGATCTGCCGGGCGTGTCCGCGACGTTCTCGTCCACGCTCAATCAGGTCGCCTACCTCAAGATTCCCGAGAACGACGAGATCCGGCGCGCGTCGGCCGCGCTCGAACAGGCATCGCTTACCGCGCAGAATCGCAATCAGCTGACACAGATGCTGACGTGGTTGATCGCGAGGCATTCGGTGATCGTGACGCGCGATCTGCGGAACGGCCGCGAGATGGAATTGCCCGCGCAGGAGCTGTTGAAGACCGGTCTCGTGTTCAACGCGGACGGTCGCGAGCTCTATTTTCTCGGCGCCAGGGAAGCCGAGCCCGATCGGACCGACATCTACACGATCAGTGAGAACGCGCCGAAGCCGGTGCTCGTCGTCGAGGCCGGCGGATTGAAGAGCGCGCCGATCGTGGACCCGGCGGGCAAGGTGTTGATCTATGTGATCCCCGGCCAGAACCCGCTGCGGCGCCCCGCGGAACCGGGGCGGAAGGGCGGGAGAGGCGGGAAGGGCTGGAGGCGGCGGGAGGGGCAGGAGCGCCAGGACAAGCCGGCGGCGGACGCGGTCAGGGGAGCGCGCCTCCAGCGGTTTGCGATCGTGGACATCGCCACGCATCAGGTGTCCACGATCGTCGGCAGCGCGCCGTCACTGTCTGACGATGGGCGGACGCTCGTCTACGTCGCGCGCGAGGGCGCCGAGTACAGCGTCATGGTCGGGCCGACGACCGGCATCCAGTCGCAGGTGAAGCGCACGACGCAGCGGCTCGACGCGCCGGCGGTCTCGGCGGACGGGAGCCGGATCGCGTATCAGATGATGCCGCGCGACGACTGGGAAATCTTCGTCGCCGATCGCGACGGCGGGAACGAGCGTCAGGTCACGCACGAAATCCAGCACGACCTGCTGCCGCGCTTCCTGAGCCGCGATCGCCTGCTCGCCGTCATCGGCGAGCCGCGCCACCGCCGGTCCTATCTTTACGATTTAGGGTCTGACCCGGGTCTGACCCTGAGCCGGAAGAGGGTGTTTCATAACAATACAGTGCGGACGATCGCGCCGGAATATCAGTGGGCGGTGAGCGCGGACGGTACGAAGATTTTGATCGGCGCCGAGCGTGATGGGAACACGGTGTCACCTGAGCGCGGGGTGTACCTCGTGGACGTGCAGAAAAGGATCACGAAAAACGAGCTGATCTCGCGGTTACGGACACAATTGAGATCTGAGGTGGCGCTGAAGGCCTCGGCGACCCGGACGTTCCAGCCGATCGCCGCTGACGTCCGTCAGATCCTCGCGCGCGAGTCCGCATCCCGCATCTTCGGCTACGAGAAGGCGCTGTTCGACTTCGACTCGAAGAACATTGCCAGGCCGGGCAATCGCAAGGCGGCCGAGTTCCTGTTCAACGCGTACAAGTCCTTCGGCTATCAGCCTGAGTATCAATGGTTCGAGGCCCGCAACGCGCTCGACGGCAAGACCGCGAACGTGATCGCCACGCTGCGAGGCACGGTCGATCCCGATCTCGTGTACGTGGTCAGCAGCCACTACGACTCGGTCGACGCCGGACCCGGAGCCGACGACGACTCGTCCGGTACGGCGGCGCTGCTCGAAGCGGCGCGCGTGCTGGCGGATCATCCGCTTCCGGCGACCGTCGTGTTTGCGTCGTTCACCGGTGAGGAAGGCGGACTCCTCGGCAGCCGCGAGTTCGTCCGCCGAGCCATCGCCGCCAAAACACATGTCGTCGGCGCCCTGAACAACGACATGGTGGGGTGGACGAACGACGGGCGCCTCGACAACACCATCCGCTACTCGAACCCGGGCATCCGCGACATCCAGCACGGTGCGGCGATGCTGTTCACTCGACTGATCACCTACGACGCGCTGTATTTCAAAGGGACCGACGCCGCGTCGCTCTACGATGCGTACGGCGACGTCATCGGCGGCATCGGCTCCTATCCGGTCCTGGGCAGTCCGCATTACCATCAGGCGAGCGATCTGCTGGAGTTCGAAAACCACCAGCTCATCCTCGAAACGAGCAAGACGACGGTCGCGTCGCTGATGCTGATGGCGTCGAGCCCATCGCGATTGACGAACCTGAAGGTGGAGAGTTACACGGGCGCCGTCGCGTCGCTGTCGTGGACGCCGAGCCCCGAGCGCGGCGTCGCGAGCTACGTCGTCGCCTACGGACCGCAGACCGAGCCGCTGCGTCACAAGGTGACGGTGACGCAGCCGCGGGCGACGCTGCCGCAGGTGACCGCCGGCACGGTCGTATCGGTGAAAGCCGTCAACGCGCGAGGACTCGAAGGATGGGACTGGGCGAAGACAATCGTGGGTGAAGGACACGCGACGAGGATCACGCAATGATCATGAAGCGAACGATGAACATCTGTCTCGCGGCCGCAGGCGCCGCTGTCGTGCTGTCGCTGACCGCCGGCGCCGCCGGGCCGGCATGCGACCCCGACAACGGCGGCCTCAAGCTGCCGCAGGGATTCTGCGCGGCTGTCGTCGCCGAGAACATCGGGCCGGCGCGCCACCTGGCCGTCGCGCCGAACGGCGATCTGTACGTGTCGACGCAGAACGGCGGCCGCGGTCAAAAGGGTGGGGTCGTCGCCATGCACAGCACGCAGGGCGACGGCAAGATGGACTCGCGAGAGAAGTTCGGCGCCGACGGCGCGACCGGCATCGCCCTGCGCAACGGCTACGTCTACATGGCGACGACCAACTCGGTCATCCGCTACAAGCTCGGCGCCGGTGAACTCGCGCCCGATGCGCCGGCTGAAGTCGTCGTCGAAGGGCTGACCGATCGCCGTCAGCATGCCGACAAGGGGCTCGCGTTCGACGGCAGGGGCGGCCTGTACGTGAACATTGGTGCGCCATCGAATGCGTGTCAGGTCCCCGATCGTCAGCCGAAGGTCAAGGGACAGGATCCCTGTCAGCTGCTCGATGTCTCCGGCGGCATCTGGCGGTTCGACGAGAACAAGCTGGGACAGAAGCAGGCCGACGGCAAGCGCTATGCGACCGGCCTGCGGCAGATGCCCGGGCTCACCTGGTACGACAACTCGCTGTGGTTGACGATGCACAACCGCGACAGCCTTGATGTCCTGTGGCCGGGTCAGTTCACGGCGGAACAGAACGCCGAGTGGCCCGCGGAGTATTTGTTGAAAGTCAGCGACGGTTCCAACTTCGGCTGGCCGTACTGCTTCTACAACAACGCCGAAGGGCACCTCGTCACCAACCCCGAGTACGGCGGCGACGGCAAGTCGACCGATCGCTGCGCGGCGTTCACGCCGCCCACCGTGGCGTTCCCGGCGCACTGGGCGCCCAACGATCTGGTCTTCTACACCGGGACGCAGTTCCCGAAAAAATATCAGGGAGGCGTGTTCGTCGCCTTCCACGGATCCTGGAATCGCGCGCCGCTGCCGATGGCTGGATACAACATGACGTTCGTGCCGTTCACCGACGGGAAGCCGGGCACGCGTGAAGTGTTCGCCGACGGCTTCGCCGGCAAGACGCCGCTCATGGCGCCCAACGACGCGGTCGCGCGGCCTGGAGGCCTGGCGGTCGGGCCGGACGGATCGCTCTACATCACCGAGGACGTGAAGGGTAAAGTCTGGCGCGTGATGTACACAGGCGAAGTGAGAAGTGAGATGTTAGAAGTGAGAAGGTCAAGGCACAGATGTACTTAATCTGGGAAATCGCGATCGGGATTCTGGCCGGATTTCTTGCCGGCCAGATCATGCGCGGCAAAGGGTACGGAATCGTCATCGATCTGCTGCTCGGCCTCGTCGGCTCGGTGGTCGGCGGATTCGTCTTCGGCCTTCTCGGCCTGCACGGCTACGGGCTGGTCGGCCAGCTCGTGACCGCGACCGTGGGAGCCGTCATGCTGATCTGGGTCGTTCGACGTCTATAGAGCATTTCCAACACAGGTGTAGTGCGGACCTTCAGGTCCGCCGTGTCGGGCAGGCCTGAAGGCCTGCACTACAGTCGGAAGTGACAAACGCCGTAACTGGCAGGATGACGTATGGATTTGAAGGCGCCGGTTGAAGGGCACGATGGCATTTTCGTGGTCCGCCGCGGCGAGAACTGCCGCGACTGGAACGGCATTCACTATCAGGTCGGGTTGTCCGCGAAGAACGTCGCCGCGACGCAGCTTTCGATGAACGTGGCGACGATCCCGCCCGGAGGCGTCGCCGCCGCCCACATCCACGTGGGATTCGAGGTGATGCTCTACATCCTGCAGGGACGCGTCCGCCACGAATATGGTGACGGGCTGAAGCAGGTCGTGGAAAATACGGCCGGTGACTTCATCTTCATCGAGCCCGGCGTGCCGCACGAGGTGTTCAACGCCAGCGACACCGAGCCGGTGGTCGCGGTCGTCGCGCGGTCGGACGCGAGCGAGTGGCAAACATCATTGCCTACCAGAGGTAGAAATTGGTGAGTTGGTGAATTGGTGAGTTGGTAGAATTGGTGATATGAAACGCATCCTCAGCGCGCTGGTCGTGGTTCTCGCGGTCGGCCGGCATCGCATCGGCGCAGGGCGGCAAGCGCCCGCTGTCGCTCGACGATCTCGCCCGCATCAAGGACGTGCGCGATCCGCAGTGCGCGCCCGACGGGAAGTCGGTGGCCTTCGTCGTGTCGCAGATCGACGTGAAGGAGGACAAGGCCGGCAACTCCCACATCTGGACCGTCGGCCTCGATGGACAGAACGAGCGGCAGATCACGTCGAGCACCGAGAGCGAATCGGCGCCGCGGTTCAGCCCCGACGGCAAGTACCTGGCGTTCACCTCGTCGCGTCCCGGCAAGGCGAAGGGCAACCAGGTGTGGCTGCTGGATCGCGCCGGCGGCGAGGCGTTCCAGCTGACCGAGGTCAAGGGACGGCTGCAGGGCTACGAATGGTCGCCCGACTCGAAGCGCCTCGCGCTCGTCGTTGGCGATCCGGATCCCGATGCGCCGGACCTTCAGCAGGCTCAGGGCAGGCAGCGGATTCCAAGAAGGCGCCCAAGCCGATCGTGATCGATCGCTACAAGTACAAGCAGGACGTCCAGGGCTACCTGCTGTCGGGCCGCCACACCTACATCTACCTGTTCGACATCGCCACGAAGTCGTTCGATCGTTTGACGAAGGGGAAGGCGGACGAGGCGTCGCCGTCGTGGTCGCCTGACGGGACGCGGATCGCGTTCATGAGCAACCGGCACCCCGATCCCGATCGCGAGCCGTCGAGCCAGCTCTTCGTCGTCGAGGCGAAAAAAGAATCGGTCGAGAAGGCGCTGACGCCGGCGACGAGCAACGGCGGCCGCGGCAAACCGGAGTGGAGCCCCGACGGCAAATGGATCGCGCTGCTCGAAGGCGACGACAAGAAGTTCGGCGCGTACGGGATGGAGCATCTGGCGCTGGTGGCGTCGGAAGGCTCCGGCGAGCCGCTGCGCGTCAAGGCGAGCGAGGCGCTCGATCGCGGCGTGTCCCAGCCCCGGTGGAGCGACGATGGCCAGAGCATTTACGCCATCGTGACGGACGACATGTCGGCCTACGGCGTGCGCATCCCGATCGGCTCGGGAAGCGCGGTCGCGATCACCGACAAGCCGATCGTGCTCGGACCGCGGCACAGCGCGGGCTCGTGCGCGGTGGCGATCTCCGGCGACGACAACCGTCCGAGCGAGATCTATTCGGCGAGCTCCGCCGGCGGCAAGCTGAAGTTCCAGCAGCTCACGCATCAGAACGACGCGCTCTTCGCGGAGCTGCAGCTCGGGACGACGAAGGAGGTCAGCGCGAAGAGCAAGGACGGCACCGAGGTCCACGGGTTGCTGACGACGCCGCCCGGCTACGCCGCGGGGACGAAGATCCCGATGCTGCTGCGGATCCACGGCGGACCGAACGGCCAGGATCAGCACAGCTTCGCGTTCGAGCGCCAGTGGTTCGCCGCCAACGGCTACGCGGTGCTCGCGGTCAACTACCGCGGCAGCGCCGGCCGCGGCGCGAAGTACTCGCGGTCGATCTGGGCCGACTGGGGGCACTACGAGGTGGACGACCTGCAGGCGATGGTCGACCAGGTCGTGAAGATGGGCGTGGCCGATCCGAACAAGCTCGGCGTCGGCGGCTGGAGCTACGGCGGCATCCTGACCGACTACATGATCGCCAGCGACAACCGGTTCAAGGCGGCGACCAGCGGCGCCGGCACGGCGTTCACCGTCGCCTTCTACGGCACCGACCAGTACATCATCCAGTACGACTACGAGATCGGCCCGCCGTGGGACCCGAAGGCGTGGGAGACCTACCAGAAGATCTCATATCCGTTCCTGCACGCCGATCGGATCAAGACGCCGACGCTCTTCCTGGGCGGCGAGAAGGACTTCAACGTGCCGGTGCAGGGCGGTCAGCAGATGTACCAGGCGCTGAGGAGCCTCAACGTCGACACGCAGCTGGTGATCTACCCGAACGAGTTCCACGGCATCACGCGTCCGAGCTACGTGCGCGATCGGTACGAGCGCTACCTGGCCTGGTACGACCAGCACATCAACGGCAAGAAGCCGACAGCAACAACGGCACAGTGAGTTGGGTAATCGAGTATTGGAGAGTCGGTGATTGATTGGTCGGGCAATTTGAAAATTCACCAACTCAATTACCCGATTCCCCAATTACTCCAATTCTTATCTGTGGAACCTCGCCACTAGGACCGCCTTGCCGAGCACGTGGCCGTCCATCGCGTTGACGACCGCCGTGCGTGTGGCGGCCGCTTCCTGCGGCGTGCCTTGCGGGACCTCGAGCTTCGTGTCGAGCGCGTAGAGCTCGAACGTGTAGTGATGGTACGGGCCCGCCGGCGCGCCGGGACCCATGTAGGCATTCGCGCGCAGGCTCACCTGCCGGCTGCCGTCGGGCAGTTCACCCGTGGCGACGCCTTCGGCAAGACCGGTTGACGTTCCCGGAATGTTCCAGATCAGCCAGTGCGTGATGTCCATCTTGGAACCCTTCGCGAGCACGGGTTCCGGATCGTGCATCAGCAGGACGAAGCTCTGCGTCCCCGGGGGCACCTGCGACCACTTCAACTCCGGCGACACCGCCGCCGTTCCCGCCGCCATCGTGTACTTGTTCGGAATCACCCCGCCGTCTTCCCACGCCGTCGTCGTCATGATGAGCGGTGGATTGGCTGGACCACGTCCTCCCGCGGGCGGCTGGGCCGGCGGCGTCTGAGCGGCCACTGCCGCCGCGCTGGCCACCGACAACACTGTTGCCGCCAGGCATTCCGTGCACCAACGCATCAATCTCTTCTGTGTCATGTCTGAGTCGCTCCTCTTCGCCGATCCTAAGCGTTTTCATTCCGGTGTAGTGCAGGCCTTCAGGCCTGCTCCACGGCGGACCTGAAGGTCCGCACTACATCGAATTGAGACTGCGTGCGTGAGACACTGGCCTGAGTGCTGATCAAGAAGGCGCCCGGCATCCGTTACTCGGAAGTCACACCGCGGAAGGCGCTCGTGGGTCGCCGCCATTTCCTGGCATCGGCCGGCGCGGCGCTCGCCGCGGTCGCGTCCGGGAAGAATCGGCGCCGGCGCGTCAGCGGACAGCCTTGCGGTCGCGAAGAGAGTCGTCACGACCACCGATCCCGTGACGCCGTACAACGTGGTCACGACGTACAACAACTTCTACGAGTTCGGCACGAAGAAAGGCGATCCGGCCATCAACGCGAAGGCGTTCAAGCCGAAGCCCTGGTCGGTGACGATCGAAGGCGCGTGTGGCAAGCCAGGCGTCTACCCGCTCGGCGACATCCTCAAGCCGCACGCGCTCGAAGAACGCGTCTATCGCCATCGCTGCGTCGAAGGCTGGTCGATCGTCGTTCCCTGGATCGGTTTCCCGCTGGGCGATCTGCTCAAGCGGTTCGAACCGGCTGGCAACGCGGCGTTCGTCGAGTTCGTGACGGTGATGCGGCCGGACGAGATGCCCGAGCAGCGCGGGCGCTGGCTCGCGCTGCTGCCGTGGCCCTACAACGAAGGGCTGCGGATGGACGAGGCGATGCATCCGCTGGCGCTGGCCGCGGTCGGCATGTACGGCGAGGAACTGCCGAACCAGAACGGCGCGCCGCTCCGAATCGTCGTCCCCTGGAAGTACGGCTTCAAGAGCATCAAGTCGATCGACAGGATCCGTTTCGTCGAGAAACAACCGACGACGACCTGGATGAAGGAGGCGCGGCAGTACTACGGGTTCTACGCGAACGTGAACCCGGAGGTGACCAACTCGACATTCCGCGATCAGTCGGTGGAGCGGCGGCTGGGCGAGTTCCTGATGAGAAAGACGCTCCCGTTCAACGGCTACGGCGACCAGGTCGCGTCGCTGTACACCGGCATGGACCTGCGAAAGAACTACTAAGACAGCGTAGGACCAATCGCCGAGGGACAGCGTTGTTGGCCCGGGCGGGAGCACGAGGTACGGCTGGTCGCGAAGTTCGCGGCTCAGTCGCGCGTGGCATTGCCGCCACTGTTCGAATCGTCTGCCGATCGTGTCGAGCAGCCGTGCCTTGGAAGGCGATGGCTCGTGTACTGCGGCCCGGCCGTAGAAGCTCGCGCCGAGCTCCGCGTACCAGCGGATGCTGTGACGCCCCCGCATCTGCGCTTCAAAGAAACCCGCCAGCAGCAGGCACTGGGCTCCCGCCGTCTCCATCATCTGCGCGTCATGAAGGAGCGTCGTGTCGGCGACAAAATGATCGAACACGGCGCTGAGGTTCGCGGGCGCCGGCCAGTCGACGTCCGATTGGGTCGAGATCTGAGCGTAGTGTGCCAGGACGCTCGCGTTGTAGAGGAGCTCGCGTGTGTCTTCGGCTGGGTCCGATACATCCTTCAGCGCCTGAAAGAAGAACTCGAGCGCTTGCCGCTGATCGACCGCCAGCAGTTCCCGGAGTGGACCCATAGCTCCTCCGTTTGTCGACTCTGCAGGGACGGTACCGCGTTCGTTTGCCTTTGTACAGCGGATTTTTGGTGGCTGTTCGCATCAGTTGTCCAACTTTGGGTGGACGAATGGCGAGTCTGGTGGGTCCCGATGTTGCACATCGTTTCGCGCATTGGAGGAATGATGAAACAGACCATCTGGACAGGAACATGCGCGGCGATCGTCACTTTCGCAACCGCGGCCATCTTCGCGCAGACGCCCGCGCAGCCACCAGCGCAGCAGCCCCCGCAGCCGCCGGCGCCGCAGGCGAGCACCCCGTCGACCTCGGACAAGAAGATCACCGTGACCGGTTGCCTGAAGGCTGCGCCTCCGATGACGGCCGATGCGGCGGGCACCACCGGCACCACCGCACCGAGTCCCACTGCAGCGGCTGGCGCGCCGACCGCCGGCGCCACCGGCACGAGCGGAGCTGCCGAATCGAAGTTCATCCTGACCGGCGCGTCGGCAACACCGGCCGAAGCCGCGACTGCGCAGACGTATCGCCTGATTGCGAACCCGACCGCGCTGAGCGAGCACGTCGGCAAGAAGCTCGAGCTCGTCGGCACGATCGACACGACCAGCACGCCCGATCCCAAGGATCCGTCCGCAGCCGCGCCGGCGTTCAAAGTCGAGTCCGGAAAGATCGTCGCGGCCACTTGCAGCGAGTAGTGCATCGGCCCGATGGAGCGGAACGAGACATCGGGTCTCGTTCCGTCGAACATCGGGCGTTCCCGCCGTGATCTCTACTGCAGAGGATTCTTCGCCGCGTCGAAGAGGTCGACGCGTCTGACGCGTTCGCCCTTCAACACCACCATCGAGATCCGCTCCGTCGCCGAGATGTCGCGCGTCGGATCGCCGTCGACCACGAGCAGGTTCGCATCGTGATCGGGCGCGACGAGGCCGATGCGCCCATCGGCGCGCAGCAGCTTCGCGGCGTTGAGTGTGGCGGCCTGGAGCGCCACGGCCGGTGGAAGTCCGGCTTCGACCCACAGCTGGAGCTCGCGGTGCACGGTCGGCCCGTGGAAGACGAGCATGTTCCCGGCGTCGCTGCCGGTCACCAGCGGGACGCCGGCCTTCCACGCGCGCCGCAGGTTGTCCTGCGCGATCCGGATCGCGCCGTCGATGCCGCCGATCTTCACCGTGATCAACGCCGTCTTTCTGCACCCGCTGGCCATCGAGGAGCCGTCGCGCGTGGTGGAGCTGTTCACGCGCGACACCAAGACGGTGCAAACGGGCAACTTCACGCTCACGCCGAGCTCGCTGCAGAACTACGAGGACTACCGCGATCAGAACCAGGTGTTCACCGGGCTCGCCGGCTACTTCGGGTTCGGCCTGCAGTGGACCCGGAACGGTGAGACGCAGGGAGTGCCGGCGATACTGGCGAGCGCGAACTACTTCGACGTGCTGGGCATCAAGGCCTATCGCGGTCGTCTGTTCAGTTCCGACGAAGACCGTCAGCTGGGCGCCGGTACGGTCGTGGTCCTCAGCCACAGCTTGTGGACCCGCGAATTCGGCTCCGATCCGAACATCGTCGGACAGACGATGACGCTGAACGGCATGCCGTTCACCGTGATCGGCATCACGCCGCCGGGATTCAAGGGGACGTTTTCGCTCGCGGGTCCGGACAGCGTATGGGTCCCGCTCGGCATGCGCGAGCAGCTGACGACGGGGCAACTCCGCAGCCCTCATGACAATCGGCGCTTCCGATGGCTCAACATGGCTGGCCGGATGAAGCCGGGGGTCGAGATTCGCCAGGTCGACGCGGCCATGAAAACGCTCGCCTCGGCGCTCGAGAAGCAGTACCCGGCTGCGAATGAAGGCCGCACCCTGGAGGTCGCGCTAGAGTCGGATGCCGCGCTCGGGATCAACGGCCGCGGCCAGCTCGTGCTCGCCGGCGGCGTGCTGATGGGCGTGGTCGGCCTGGTCCTGCTGATCGCGTGCGTCAACCTCGCCAATCTTCTGCTGGCGCAGTCGGCGTCTCGAGAAAAGGAAATGAGCGTGCGGTCGGCGATGGGCGCGGGACGCGGCGCGGATCGTGCGGCAGCTTTTGACCGAGAGCGTGCTGCTGGCCGTGCTCGGCGGCGCCGCCGGACTGCTCGTTGCGCTGTGGGGACGCAGCGCGCTGTGGTCGTTCCGTCCGCCGTTTCTGGCCAACGCGTCGATCGACCTCAGCTTCGAGCCGCGCGTCCTGCTGTTTACGGCGGGCATCTCGTTGCTCACGGGAGTCCTCTTCGGACTGGCGCCGGCGATTCGCGTGTCGCGGACCAACCTGAACGAGGTCCTGAAGGCGGGCGGCCGTACCGGTGCGGCGAGCGCGAGCAGCAACCGCATCCGCAGCGTGCTCGTCATGTCCGAGATCGGTCTTGCGACCGTCGCGCTGATCGGCGCGGGACTGTTCGTCCGCAGCATGCAGGCCGCGCAGCGGATGGATCTCGGATTCGACTCGGCGCACATCGGGTTCATCGCCCTGAACCCGGGCCAGCAGCGCTACGACCAGGCGCGAGGACAGCAGTTCTACCAGGACGCGATGGCCAGGGCGCGCGCGGTGCCTGGCGTCGAAGCGGTCGCCGTCTCGTCTGCGCCGCCCCTGCAGGGAGGCCTGCTCCTTACTGTCTTTCCGGAGGGCGAGGCCCAGAACCCCAACTATCGCGGATCGCTCGTCACGTTCAACGATGTGTCGCCCGGATATTTCGACGCGCTGCGGATTCCGATCCGGGCGGGACGCGATTTCACCGAGTTCGACGGCGACCAGTCGAATGCCGTGGCGATCGTCAACGAGGCGCTGGCCAGGCAACTCTGGCCCGGCCAGGACGCGCTGCACAAGCGTTTCACGATCGCGCAGCAGACGATGCTGTTCGAAGTGGTGGGCGTGGCCGCGACATCGGTTGTGCAGGCTGTCGGGGAGAATCCGACGCCGGTGATCTATCGTCCGATCCGGCAGGAATACTCTCCTGGCGTGGCGCTCCTGATGCGCACGGCTGGCGATCCGACTCCGCTTGTTGCCGCCGTGCGCGATCAGGTGCAGACGATCGACCGCAACATGCCGCTGCGCGGGACCGGCACCATTCAGCAGAACATCGACGCCGGTCTGTGGGCGCCGCGGATGGGCGCGGCGCTGCTCAGCATCTTCGGCGGGCTCGCGCTGGTGCTCGCGATGATCGGCGTCTACGGCGTGATGTCGTACTCGGTGACCCAGCGCGCGCAGGAGCTGGGGATCCGCATGGCGCTGGGCGCGCAGACGCGTGATGTGCTGGTGCTCGTGCTGAAGCAGGGCATGGTGCTGGCGGCCGGCGGCGCCGTCATCGGCGTCACGCTGGCGCTGGTGCTGGGCCGGCTTGTCGGCACGCTGCTGTTCGGCGTCAGCGGCCGCGATCCGTTGACGCTGGGCGGCGTGAGCGTGGCGCTGGCGATCGTGGCGCTGGTGGCCTGCTACATCCCGGCTCGCAGAGCGGCGCGCGTGGATCCGCTGGTCGCGCTGCGATACGAGTAAGAAGGAACCGCCGAGGCCGCAAAGGTCGCTGAGACGTTTCTCTGTTCAGTGAGCCGGCGTACATTGATTCGTGAACAAGGTGCTCATCGTCACCGGCGGCAGCCGCGGCATCGGCGCCGCGACCGCGAAGCTTGCCGCCGAGCGCGGCTACGCCGTGTGCGTCAACTACGGACGGAATCGCGCGGCGGCCGACGCCGTCGTCTCGGACGATCCAGGCCGCCGGCGGGAAGGCGCTGGCGGTCGGCGCCGACGTCGCGTCCGAGGCAGACGTCATGCGGCTGTTCGAGACCGTCGACGCGCGGATGGGACCGCTCGCCGGCGCTGGTCAACAACGCCGGCATTCTCGAGAAGCAGACGCGGGTCGAGCAGATCGACGCGGCGCGGATCGACCGCGTGTTCGCGACCAATGTCCGCGGCGCGTTCATCTGCGCGCGCGAAGCGGTGCGGCGGATGTCGACCAAGCACGGCGGCGCCGGCGGCGCGATCGTCAACGTGTCGTCGCGCGCGGCGCAGCTGGGCGCGCCGGGCGAGTACGTCGACTACGCGGCGTCGAAGGCGGCGCTCGATGCGATGACGATCGGCCTGGCGCGCGAGGTCGCCGGCGAGGGTATTCGCGTCAACGGCGTTCGCGCCGGGATCATCTACACCGAGATTCACGCCGACGGCGGCGAGCCGGGGCGGGTCGATCGGCTCGGGTCCGACCTGCCGATGCAGCGCGGCGGCGACGCCATCGAAGTGGCCCGCGCGATTCTGTGGCTGCTGTCGGACGAGGCCTCGTACTCGACCGCATCGTTCATCGACGTCGCCGGCGGCCGGTGAGCCTCCGTCAGTCGACGCCGAACCCGCAGCGGACCAGGAGAGGCGATCTCTCCGGAGTCCGCGCTCGACGTGTAGTTCCGCGTTGTCGCTTTCAAGGCGACGGTCGACTCGTCTACCGGTAGAGGAACTTCAGACCGTTGTCCGAGTCGGGTGGGTACCACGCCGCGATCGGCCGTGCTTGACCGCGAGGCGCCTCGCCAAACGACACGGCGCCTGTATCGCCCATCCCGCGCGGACGGTCGATACGCTGCGTGAAGCCCATGAAGTACGCCTTCGTGCCCGCCTTGTTGCGAACGGACACGACGTTGGCGCTGGTCATGGGAACAGCGAGCTCGAAGCTATAGTCGCCAGGCTCGAGGGTCACGCCGGGTAACGCCACCGGTTCGCTGAAGGTCAGATAGGTCAGGCGATTCTCGGTGGTCAGTGCGTGGATGGAACTCACTCCCCCCGCGAGAGCGAAAAGGGCGACGAGAGCCGTCAGGAACGAGAGTCGGCGCGTCATTGTGTTCTCCCTTCATAGGAGAGACGGCCACTCGATCGGCTTTCCCATCTTAGCCCGATCGGACGCGATCGACTGAAGGCGTGCGTCTATTCGTCCCGATGGACGGTCGCGGGCGAGAACGCGGGCAGGCAAACGGCGACGTACTCGGCGCCGTCCGGACCCGGCGTGCTGTAGCGCACCCATTCGCCAGGCGCGGTGACCACGGCCTGACCGGCCTGCACGTCGAGGGCGCCGCCCTCGTGCTCGACGCGCACCATCCCGCGCAGCACGACGGTGATTTCCTCGAACTCCGGGCGCTGGCCCGGCTCCAGCCAGCCGGACGGCGACGTCATGCGCGCGACGCTGACGCCGGCGTGGCCGGAGTTCACGCGTCCGGCAAATTCTTCAATCTTTTTCGGCTTGGTGCCGGCGGCGGCGACGACCGCCGGCGCGGCGATGAGACGCGGCATATGCGACGCAGTATAGACTTATTTGGTGACCAAGAAAGTCTGCGACACCATCCTCGACGCCGTCGGCAACACGCCGCTCGTCCGCATCAACCGCATCACCAAAGGCGTCGTGAAGGGCACCGTCTACGCCAAGGTGGAGACCTTCAACCCGGGCAACTCGATCAAGGACCGGATGGCGATCCAGATGATCGAGGACGCCGAGCGCGCCGGGAAGCTGAAGCCGGGCGGCACGATCATCGAGGGCACATCAGGCAACACCGGCATGGGCCTCGCGATGGCGGCGGTCGTCAAGGGCTACAAGTGCATCTTCACCACCACGGACAAGCAGTCGAAGGAGAAAGTCGACGCGCTGAAGGCGTTCGGCGCCGAGGTGATCGTCTGCCCGACCAACGTCGAGCCTGAGGATCCGCGGTCGTACTACTCGGTCTCGTCGCGGCTCGAGCGCGAAGTGCCCAACTCGTGGAAGGCGAACCAGTACGACAACCTGTCGAACTCGAAGGCGCACTACGAGCAGACCGGGCCCGAGATCTGGGAGCAGACCGACGGCACCATCACGCACCTGGTCGTCGGCGTCGGCACGGGCGGCACGGCCTCGCGGCACCGGGCGATACCTGAAGGAGAAGAACCCGAAGATCAAGGTCTGGGGCATCGACACGTACGGGTCGGTGTTCAAGAAGTACAAGGAGACCGGCATCTTCGACAAGCACGAGATCTATCCGTACATCACCGAAGGCATCGGCGAGGACTTCCTGCCGAAGAACGTCGATTTCAGCGTCATCGACGCCTTCGAGAAGGTGACCGACAAGGACGCGGCGATGATGACGAGGCGCATCTCGCGCGAGGAAGGCATCTTCGCCGGCAACTCCGCCGGATCGGCGATGGCCGGCCTGCTCCAGCTTCGCGAACACTTCAAGGACGACGATGTGATCGTGGTGATCTTTCACGACCACGGCACGCGCTATCTCGGGAAGATGTTCAACGACGAGTGGATGCGCGAGAAGGGGTTCATCGAGAAGCACGGCATGCGCGCGCGCGATCTCGTGGCGATGAGGCTCTCGGGCGAGCTCTGCTCGCTCGAGTCGGAAGAGCCGGTCGAGCACGCCGTCCGTCTGATGAGCGAGCACGACTTCTCGCAGATCTCGGTCATGCGCGACAGCCGCCTGGTCGGCTCGCTGAACGAGTCGCATCTCTACAACGAGCTGGTCAGGAATCCCGACGTGAAGTCGCAGCCGGTCGAGTCCATCATGCAGCCGGCCTTTCCGTTCGTGGACATCTCCACTCCGGTCGATCTGCTGCAGACGATGATCACGCCGCAGAACCCGGCGGTGCTGGTGCGCGACTTCAAGACCGACAAGACCTTCATCATCACGCGCTCGGACATGATGCGCGTCCTGTAACGCTCGAATCTGGTGGGGCTCCGATGATCGACGAGAAGGCGCTGAGGGCGCAGCTGGTGAAGCTGCTCGATTTCGAGGAGGCGCACGTCGGGTTCGACCGCGCCGTCAAGGGCATTCCGCCGCGGATGCGCGGGAAGGTGCCGGCCAACGGCGAACACTCGCTGTGGGAGCTGCTGGAGCACCTGCGGATTGCGCAGGCCGACATCCTCGAGTTCTGCCGGACGGCGAAGTACAAGGAAAAGAAATGGCCGGACGACTACTGGCCGGCCTCTCCTGCGCCGCGCAGCGCGTCGGCCTGGACGAAGGCGATCGCGGACTACCGCCGCGATCGCAAGGCGTTCCAGCGCCTCGCGGCGAACACCAGGATCGACCTGCTCGCCACGATCCCGCACGGCACCGGCCAGACCTACCTGCGCGAGATCGTGCTCGCCGCCGATCATGCGGCATATCACATCGGACAGATCGTCACCGTCCGCAAGCAGCTCGGCATCTGGACGTAGTACGGGCCGCCGCGTGAACATCACGCTCGAACGCCTGGTCACGCAGCGTCTCATCGGCCGCGCCTTCCGGACGCCTGCCGACGTCGTCAGATGGTTTGGCGCCGTGCAGGCCCAGGACTATCCGGGAGCGCTGTGGGCGGTCGGCATGCGCACGACAGGCGCCACCGAGGCCGCCGTCGAACAAGCGGTGGCGAGCCGCGCCATCGTCCGCACCTGGCCGCTGCGCGGGACGCTGCACTTTGTCGCGCCCGAGGACGTCCGGTGGATGGTTGCGCACTTCGCGCCGAGGACCATCGCCCGCGCGGCGCACGCGGTTCACGCAGCTCGAGCTCGATCGACGCACGCTCTCGCGCAGCGCGGCGGTCGTCACGAAGGCGCTGGAAGGTGGCCGTCAGCTGTCGCGGCCGCGTCTGTACGAACAGCTGGAGCGCGCGGGCATTGCGTGCAAGGGCCGCGGCCTGCACATTCTGTGGAGGTGCGCGCACGACGGCCTGATCTGTTTCGGCGCGCGCGAAGGCAAACAGCACACCTTCGCGCTGATGGACGAATGGGTGCCGCCCGACGAAAGCGCTCGACCGCGACGAGGCGCTCGCGGAGGTCGCGCGCCGCTATTTCACGAGCCACGGCCCGGCCACGCTGAGCGACTTCGGCTGGTGGTCCGGCCTGTCGGCCGCCGACGCGCGATCGGCGCTGGAGATGGCGCGTCCGAGCCTGCGGAGCGAGCGCATTGAAGACGTTGTCTACTGGTACGCCGAACGGAGAGGCTCCGCGCTGGCGCGCGATCTCGCTGCGCATGCCGTCCTGTTGCCGCCCTACGACGAGTACACGGTTGCGTATCGCGAGCGTGCGGCGGCGCTCGACCCGCGTCACGCCGAGGCCGCACGGAACGGGATTCTCGGTCCGACGATCCTGTTGAAAGGCCGCGTCGCCGGGACGTGGAC
Source organism: uncultured Acidobacteriota bacterium (assembly GCA_963794305.1). Lineage (GTDB taxonomy): Bacteria > Acidobacteriota > Vicinamibacteria > Vicinamibacterales > CAVVIG01 > CAVQFC01. The sequence goes on from CAWCDQ010000009.1 coordinate 143,279, forward strand.
GCGGCGGCTCGAGAACGGCCGCGTAGCGGTCGCGCTGACGCCGTTCGCGCCGCCCGGCAAAGCTCGGCACGCGCCGTCGCCGCGGCGGCCGACCGCTACGGCCGTTTCCTCGGCCGGCCGTCGACATCCACTAGCGACTGAAGAACCGCGGAGACCGCAAGAACGCAGTCGTAGCCGTCAGGCGGACCCGCGTGTCCGCCCCGGGCCGACACATGGGTCGGCCCCTACCGCGACCTGAACCACCGAAATATCCGTTGAACAGCAGCCGCCGGGCTTGCGCCTGCGCCACGTCCGGGTGTAGGCTCCATATTAATCAAACAGTTAAATGAAACGATTAACCACGACAACGGAGCGCCCGGGACGCAAGGGCGCCGGACGCAAAGGAAGCGGACGAAAGGCGCCCGGCAGAAAAGGGCCTCGCCGGGACGGCGATACCGAGCAGCGGATTCTCGATGCGGCGCACGCGGTCTTCGTGCGCCGCGGGACCGCCGGCGCCCGCATGCAGGAGATCGCCGCGGAAGCCGGCGTCAACCAGGCGCTGCTGCACTACTACTTCCGGAACAAGGAACAGCTGGCGCACGCCGCCTTCGAGCGCGCGGCCCGCGGCTTCATGCCGGCCGTCGTGCAGGTGATCGCGTCGGATGGCGAGCTCGAGGAGAAAGTGCGGCGCGTCATCGATCTCGAGCTCGTCCACCTGTCGCGCGCGCCGTATCTCCCCGGGTACATCATCGGCGAGGTGACGCACCAGCCGGAGCGCGCCGCGCAGCTGATTGCCGCCATGACCGGTCTGACGCCGCACGAACTCGGTCCGCGCATCCTCGGAACGCTGCGCCGGCAAATCCGGTCGCGCGTGAAGGCCGGCGCCATGCGGGCGATCGCGCCCGAGTCGTTCGTCGTGAACCTGATGGCGCTCTGCATCTTTCCGTTCGCCGTCCGGCCGATGATTCAGGCGATGCTCGGCCTGGACGATGAGCGGGTTCGAGCAGTTCATCACGCGCCGGCGTCAGCAGCTGCCGGCCTTCTTCCTGGAGGCGTTGCGGCCATGACGCGTCATTTCGTCGGCTGGCTGGCGGCGTGGTGCCTCGCCGCGGCGCCGGCGGCCTTTGCCCAGCCGGCGCCGTCGGGCGGCGGCGAACCGCTGCAGCTCGGGGCGCTGCAGCGCGAGGCCCGCGCCGCCGACGCGCGGACGCGTGAAATCGATCTGCTCGAGAAGCAGACCGATCTCCGCCTGCACATCATCGATGCCGAGCGCATGCCGTCGATCACGGCGCTCGGCTCGACGCAAATCCAGAGTGACGTGCCGAAATCGCCGTTCAACTTGCCCGGCGGGGAACCGGCGTTTGCCGCGCCGAAGTTCACCTACGACGCCTCGGTTCGAGTGGATCAGCGCCTGTACGACGCCGCCATCGATCCGCGGCGCGATCTCGCGAGAGCCGATCTCGCCGAGTCGCAGGCGCGCCTGCGAACGGCGGTGTTCACGCTGCGCCAGGAAGTGAACGACGCCTTCTTCACCGCCGCACTGCTGCAGGAGCAGCTTGGCGCGTTGACCGCGACGCTCGACGATCTCGATGCGCGCCTGCGCGAGATGAACATCCGCGTGCGCGAAGGCGCGGCGCTGCCGGCGGAGGCGGCGGCCATCGAAGCGGCCGTGCTTCAGCAGCGTCAACTGGCAGACTCGCTCCGATCGAGCCGGCGTGCGGCGCTCGCCCGGCTTTCGACGCTGACCGGCCGCGCCATCAATCCGGACGCGACGACCGCGCTGCCCGAGGAGGCCGCCACCGCGTCGGAGGCGCGCGAGGCGCTGCTGCGCGAGCGCGCGCGGCCGGAGTACCAGCAGTTCGATCGAGCGCGCGACCACGCCGCCCGTCAGCAGGCCGTGACGACGGCCTCCGACCGGCCGCAGGTCACGGCGTACGGCCGCGCCGGATATGGGCGACCTGGCCTGAATTTCGTCAGCGATCAACCCCAGGCGTACGCGCTCGCTGGCGTCCAGCTCCAGTGGAAGGCGTGGAACTGGGGGACATCGGATCGGGAGCGCGAGGTCCAAGCCCTCCAGCAGACGATGGTGTCGGCTGAAGAGGAAGCGTTCACCAGCGCGCTTCGCCGCGCGATCGAGACGGATCTGGCCGCGATCGATCACCTCGAGGCTTCGCTGCCCACCGACGACCGCATCGTCGCACTGCGCGAGAGCATCGACCGCACCGCACGGGTCCGGCTCGACGAGGGCGTGATCACGGCATCGGAATATCTCGATCGGCACACGGAGTGGCTCACGGCGCAGTTCGATAGAGCTCGTCACCGCGTGGAACTGGCACAGGCGCGCGCCAACGTGCAGACCAGGCTGGGGCTGGAGGTGAAGTGATGCGACGGATGGACAGCGCGATGGCCGCCGTGCTGATGACCCTGCCGCTCGTGGCCGGCTGCGCGAAGAAGGCCGAGCCCGATGCCTACGGCAACGTGGAAGCCACCGAGGTGGTGGTCGGCGCGGAAGCGACCGGCCGTCTGCTGACGTACACCGTCACCGATGGTTCGGCCGTCCAGGCCGGCGCGGTCGTCGGGACGATCGACGCGGCGCAACTCGGCGTTCGAACGGGATCAGCTGACCGCGCAGCAGGCAGCGACGCGCTCGCGCGCGGACGAGGTGAGGCAGCAGATGTCCGCGCTGGAATCGCAGCGGGGCATCGCCGTCGCCCAGCGCGATTCCGCGCGGGCGCAGCGGGACGCCCTGGCGACGCAGCTCGAGATTGCCAGGCGCGCGCATCAGCGGACCCGGCGTCTCTTCGACCAGCAGGCCGCAACCGCGCAGCAGCTCGATCAGGCCGAGCGCGACGAGCGCGTGCTCGTCAATCAGATGGCCGCGCAGGACGAGCAGATCAAGGCGCAGGAGCGGCAGATCGCCGCGCAGACCGACCTCGTCAACGGCGCGCGCGCGCAGGAGAAGACGATCGCCGCCCAGGTGGCCGGCGCCGGGGCCCAGGTGAGCCAGGCGGGTGAGCGCCTCAGGAAAACCGAGGTGCGCAATCCGATCGACGGCACCGTGCTCACGTCCTACGTGAAGGCCGGCGAGGTCGTGCAGGCAGGCCAGCCGCTGTATCGCGTGGCCAACCTCACTTCCATGGAGGTTCGCGCCTACGTCACCGAGCCTCAACTCTCGACCATCCGCCTCGGTCAGGAGGCTCAGGTGTCGATCGATTCAGGCAGCGGTCCCCGTCAGACCGTGTCGGGGTCGATCTCGTGGATTTCATCGCGCGCGGAGTTCACGCCGACGCCGATCCAGACGCGTGAAGAGCGCGCCGACATGGTCTACGCCATCAAGATTCGCGTCGCCAACGCCAATGGCGTCCTGAAGATTGGGATGCCCGTCGACGTGCAGTTCGTCGCGAGCCAGGCTGCCCGATGACACCATCGCCGGAGGACGCCGTCGTCGCCGATCGACTGGAGAAGCGGTTCGGTTCAACCGTCGCTCTGGCAGGTCTGTCGTTCTCCGTCAAACCGGCGGAGCTCTTCGGCGTCGTCGGCCCGGACGGCGGCGGGAAGACCACGTTGTTCCGCATTCTGGCGACGCTGATGGTGCCCGATAAGGGCGCCGCGCGCGTGCTCGGGCGCGACGTGGTGAAAGACCTCTGGGATCTCCGGCGTCGTATCGGCTACATGCCGGGTCGCTTCTCGCTCTACCCGGATCTCAGCGTGTACCAGAACCTGCGCTTCTTCGCGGCCGTCTTCGGCACGACCGTGGAGCGCGAAAAGAGTCATATCGCGCCGATCTACAGTCAGCTCGAAGCGTTCGCCGATCGGCGCGCCGCCGCGCTCTCCGGCGGCATGAAGCAGAAGCTCGCGCTCTGCTGCGCGCTCGTGCACCGGCCCGAGATCCTGTTCCTCGACGAGCCGACCACCGGCGTCGACGCCGTGTCGAGGCGCGAGTTCTGGGATCTGCTCGCGCAGTTGAAGGCGTCGGGGATGACCATTCTGGTGTCGACGCCGTACATGGACGAGGCCGATCGCTGCGACCGCGTCGCCTTGATGCAAGGTGGACGGCTGCTCGCGGTGGATACTCCGCAGGCCATCGCGCAGTCCTTCGACCGCCCGTTGCTCGCAGTCCGCGCGGCCCGGCGCTATCCGGCGCTGCTCGCGCTGCGCGAATCCGCCCACGTGCACGCGGTCTATCCGTTCGGCGACACGCTCCACTACGTGGACGCCCGCACCGGAGAGCCGCCAGCGGCGATCGCGAACGAGCTGCGCGCGTTTCTCGCGTCGCGCGGATTCGCCGACGCGACCGTCGAGCCGGCAGCGCCGACCGTCGAGGACAGCTTCATCGCGCGCATGGGCGCGCCGGAAGGCTCGCGCGCGGCATGAGCGCCGAGCTCGCGATCGACGTCCAGGCTCTCACGCGCCGCTTCGGCGCCTTTACGGCGGTGGACGGCATCACCTTCAACGTGCGCGCCGGCGAGGTGTTCGGTTTTCTCGGCGCCAACGGCGCCGGCAAGACCACGGCCATCCGCATGCTGACGGGGCTGCTCGCTCCCACCTCCGGGAGCGCCACGGTCGCCGGACACGACGTCGCCCGGGAAGCCGAGCGCGTCAAACGCGACATCGGATACATGAGCCAGCGGTTCTCTCTCTACGAAGACCTGACGGTTCGAGAGAACATCACGCTGTACGGCGGGATCTACGATCTGCGCGATCGCGACATCCGCGACAGGACGAGCCGCATGCTGGCGAGCCTCGGCCTCGAGCATGCCGCCGATCAATTCGTCCGCGCGATCCCTCTGGGCTGGCGCCAGAAGCTGGCATTCTCGGTCGCGCTCCTTCATCAGCCGCGCGTCGTGTTTCTCGACGAGCCGACGAGCGGGGTCGATCCGATCACGCGTCGCCAGTTCTGGGAGCTCATCTACGACGCCGCCGCCAGCGGCACGACCGTGCTGGTGACGACGCACTACATGGACGAAGCGGAGTACTGCGACCGCATCTCCATCATGGTCGACGGCCGCATCGGCGCGATGGGCACGCCGGCCGAGTTGAAGAAGGACTTCCACACCGGCTCGATCGACGATCTGTTCGTTCAGCTGGCCAGGCCGTCTGGATCTTTACAGGAGATCAAAAGACCAGGAGATCTCTCTTGAAAAGAAACACTCCCGATCTCCTGAGCTCCTGCGACCTCATGAACTCGCGCACGGCCACGCCGGGGCCGAAGAGATGAGCGCGCTCGCAGGATTGTTTCGCAAGGAGGTGTATCACATCCTTCGCGATCGCCGGACGCTCATCGTGATCGTCGCGCTGCCGATTCTGCAGGTGATCATCTTCGGCTACGCGATCCGGACCGACGTGGATCACGTGCGCCTGGCCATCGTCGATCCGGCGCCGGACCCGGTGACGCTGGCCATCCGCGCGCGGTTCTTCGCGGCGGGCGTCTTCGAAGACGTGGCGCTCGTGCCGAGGATCGAGATGCTGGAGGATCTGTTTCGCCGCGGCATCGCGCAGGGCGCGGTCGTGTTCGAGGCCGGCTTCGCCGAGCGGCTTGCCCGCGGCATCCCCACCGGACTGCTCATCATCGCCGACGCGACGGAACCGAATACGGGGAGCATCGTCGCGGCCTATGCCACCGCCGTGGTGCAGGGTTATCAACAGGACGCGCTTCCGCCCAGGGGCGCCGTCCGCATCGTGCCGAGCGTGCGCATGCGGTTCAACCCGACGCGAGAGAGCTCGAACCTGTTCGTGCCAGGTCTGATGGCGTTCGTCCTCACGATCATCTCGTCGCTGATGACGGCGATCTCGCTGACCCGTGAAAAGGAAACGGGGACGCTGGAAGCCCTGCTGGTCTCGCCGCTGCGGCCGTGGCAGATCATCCTCGGCAAGGTGGCGCCATACCTCGCCGTCGGCTTCGCGAGCGTCGTCGGCGTGATTCTCGAAGCGCGTCTTGTGTTTCACGTGCCGCTGCGCGGCAGCCTCGGCCTCCTGCTCTTCGAGGGGCTTCTGTTCATCCTCGTGTCGCTGTCGCTCGGCATTCTCATTTCGGCGCGGACCTCGTCGCAGCGCGTGGCGATGATGGGCGCGCTGGTCGGCACGATGCTCCCGACCATGCTGTTGTCCGGCTTCATTTTTCCGCTCGAGAGCATGCCGTGGCCGCTGCAGGCGCTGTCGGTCGTCGTGCCCGCGCGCTGGTTCGTCCTGGTCGCGCGCAGCATCATGCTGAAAGGCGTCGGCATGGCCTATCTGTGGCGGCCGACGCTCGTGCTGCTCGCCATGGCGCTCGTCCTGCTGACGGCCAGCACGCGGGCGTTTCACGAACGACTGGATCAATAGGATGCGGCGAATCCTGTTCCTGGCGAGGGCCGAGGTGCTGCACGTCGTGCGCGATCGCGCGACGCTGGCGCAGGTGCTCGTCGTGCCGGTCCTTCAGCTGCTGGTTCTCTCGAATGCGGCGACGTTCCTGGTCACCAACACGCCCACGTACGTCGTCGACTTCGATCGGTCGAGCCTCTCCCGCGGGCTCGTCACTCGCTTCCGTGCGTCCGGACATTTCCGGGTGGACGAGCAATCGGAGTCGCCGGAACTGGCCAACGAGGCGTTGCTGCGCGGCGACGCGACGATGGTGTTGACGATTCCGCACGACTTCGAGACGGAGATCATGCGGACAGGCACCGCGCCGATCCAGCTCGCGGTGAACGCGGAGAAAGGATCGGCTGCCGGGATCGTGCAGGCATACGCGTCGAGCATCGCCTCCGACTACGCGCTGGAGCTGGCCGCGTCGCGCGGCGCGAGCGCGGGCGGATCCGAGGCGCCGCCCACTCGCGGAGCTCCGCGGATCGATCTGCGGGTGAGGAGTTGGTACAACCCGGCCCTCAACTACAAGTACTACATGGTGCCCGGCATCCTCGTCGCGCTGGTGACGCTCATCGGCACCCTGCTCACGGCTCAGAACATCGCGCGCGAGAAGGAACTGGGGACGCTCGAGCAGCTCAACGTGACCCCGATGACGCGCGGTCAGTTCATCGCGGCGAAGCTGCTGCCATTCTGGGGACTGGGCATGCTCAACCTGGTGATCGGACTGCTCGTGGCGGCACTGGTCTTCGGCGTGCCGATGCGGGGGAGCCTGTTGTTGCTGTTCGGATCGGCCGCCGTCTACCTCGTGGCGGCGCTGGCGATCGGCTTATGGATTTCGAGCGTCGTCGACACGCAGCAACAGGCGATGTTCGTCACCTTCTTCGTGATGAACGTCTACTTGCTGATGAGCGGCCTGTTCACGCCAATCGACAGCATGGCGCCGTGGGTTCGCACCGTCTCGCAGCTGAATCCCGTGAGGCATTTCGTGACGATCTCGCGCGCGATCCTGATGAAGGGCGCCGGGTTCGCTGACATCGCGCAGCCGCTGCTCATCCTGACGATCTTCGGCGCGGTCACGCTGGCGCTGGCGATCCGGCAGTATTCGAAGCGCGTGGCATAGCCACGGCAGACCACGAAGGCACGAAATAAGCCAAACTCACGAAACACACGGGATGGAATCAAATCAGCATCGTTTTGGTGTCTTCGTGTCCTTCGTGGTCTTCGTGGCTACGTAGCACGCCCAGCTTTCTGAGCGCCGCATCGGGACAGCCTTTCCACTCGCTGACGAACACGTTTCCCTGATACTGCAGGTCGGCGACGCCCATCTTCGTCGACCAGAAGCCTGACGCCGTCAGGTCGCGGAAGCTGCTGAAGAAGGCGATCGCCTGGCTCAGGCCGCGATCGGGGTTCGATGTATACGCAATCTCGTCGAGCAGGAGGCGACGCTCGCGATCGGCGCAGCTGACGAAACGCTTCCCGAACCGATCGATCGCCAATCGATCGATCATCGCGAGGCCGCCGCGCATCGCAATCTGCCGGCGCGGCTGGTCGATCATCATGAAATCCATGAACGCGGGCACGCCGGCGTCGGTTGCGCTTCCCGATCGCTCGTCTCGCGGGATGATCAGATCGACCAGGATACCGACCGTCGCGTACTCGTGCGCCGTGAAGAACCGCGGCTTGAACGGCCCCGGCTTTGCCGCCAGCGCGGCTCCGGCGTGGTCGTGAGCCTGCCGCGCCTCGACGTCGGTCCAGACGAGCGCCGCGGCCGCCGGCGCGCCGGCGATCAGCGCGAGCGCGCCGCGCCGGGTAATCCGCAATCCGCAATCCGCATTCCGCAATGTCATAGAGCGCCCCTGATTTCTTTGTTGCGCGATGAATTCCGACGTCCGCATGGCGAGCGCCAGGATGGTCCACGTGCAGTTCTTGTGCGCGTTCGAAACGAACGGGCCGGCATCGGCCACGAACAGATTGCGGACGTCGTGCGCCTGGCAGTGCGCGTTCAGCACCGATGTGCCCGGATCGGTGCCCATCCTCGTCGTTCCGACTTCGTGGATGATCCGGCCGACCGGCTCGAGGCCGTACAGCGCTTCGCGCGTCGGCATCGGCGACAACGGGGTTCCGCCCATCGTGTCGATGATTTCACGGAAGGTTTCCTGCATGTGCTTCGCCTGGTTGATCTCGTGCTCGGAGAACTTCGCGTGGAAGCGCAGCACCGGGATGCCGTACGTGTCGACGACGTTCGGATCGATCTCGCAGTAGGTGTCCTCGTTCGGAATCATCTCGCCTCGGCCGGCGAAGTTGACGGTCGATCCGTAGAATCGCCGGTAGTCGTCCTTCAGCGACTTGCCGTAGCCACCGACGCCGTTGAAGCGCTGAATGCCGCCCATGAACCCGAATCCGGGCGCGGCCCGTTTGCCGCCGCTCAATTCGATGTGGTACCCGCGCGGGAAGTCGAGATTCTTGTTGTCGAGCCACCACGGCATGTACAGGTGCGCTCCGCCCACGCCGTCTTCGTTGTGCGGCACGCCGTGCTCCATCTTCGGGATGTGGCCGGAGACCGACAGCCCGGTCGAATCGGTCAGGTAGCGTCCGACCACGCCGCTCGAATTCGCGAGGCCGTCGGGAAAGCGGCCCGACGTCGAGTTGAGCAGGAGGCGCGCCGACTCGCAGGCGCTCGCCGCGAGGACCACAATCCGCGCGCGGACGGCGTAGTCGCGCCGATCGGCGCGATTCACGTACGACACGCCGGTGGCCAGTCCGCTCTCGTCGGTCAGGACCTCCCGCGCCATCGCGTTGGCGATGATCGTGAGCTTGCCGGTCGCCAACGCCGGCGGCAGCAGCACGGAAGGCGACGAGAAGTTCGCGTGCGTCGCGCAGCCGCGGCCGCACTGCCCGCAGTAGTGGCAGGCGGGCCGCCCGTTCAGCGGCTGCGTGAGAATCGACAGCCGGTTCGGGATGCACGTGATGTGCAGCTTGTCGGCCGCCTGCTTGATCAGCAGCTCGTAGCAGCGCGGCTTTGGCGGCGGCTGGAAGACGCCGTCGGGCTCGTTCGGAATGTTCTCCATCGAGCCGAAGATGCCGACGAGGCGATCGAGCTTGTCGTAGTACGGCTTGATCTCGTCGTAGGTAATCGGCCAGTCGTCGCCGATGCCGTCGAGGCTGCGGCGCTTGAAGTCGTCGGGACCCCAGCGGAGCGAAATGCGTCCCCAGTGATTGGTGCGCCCGCCGAGCATGCGCCCGCGGAACCAGTCGAACTGCGAGCCCGGCGCCTGCGTGTACGGCTCGCCTTCGATCTCCCAGCCGCCGATGCAGCCGTCGAACTCGCCGAACGGCTTGGTGGGGGTGGCGGCGCCGCGCCGCGGCGAGTCGTACGGCCACGCCGACATCTTCGAGTCCTTCGCGGAATCCCACATCCCGCCGGCCTCGAGCATGACGACGTCGGCGCCCGCTTCGCACAGGACCTTCGCAGCCATGCCTCCGCCGGCGCCGGAGCCGACGATACAGACGTCGTAGGTCTTTGACTGACGGATGACCTGCAAAGGCACCTCGCTAAGGCCGAATCTTAGATCGATTTTGGAGTAAGGTTCTGCGCATGCAGGGCAAGGGCATCACGAGCTGGAACCGCGGAGCACGCAAAACACGCAGAGTGATTCTTTTCTCAGCGATCTCCGCGGTCTCGGCGGTTTCTTCTTTGATTGGCCAGACGCCCGCCCCGGTCGAGTGGCGCTCCTACGCCGGCGACCTGAGAAATCACCACTACTCGCCGCTCGCGCAGGTGACGGCGACGAACTTCAACGCGCTCGAGGTCGCGTGGCGCTTCAAGACCGACAGCCTCGGCCCGCGGCCTGAATTCAAGCTCGAAGGCACGCCGCTGATGGTGCACGGCGTGCTCTACACCACCGCCGGCACGCGCCGCTCCGTCGTCGCGCTCGATGCGGTGACCGGCGAGCTGCGCTGGGCGCATTCGGAGCGCGAAGGCGCGCGCGCCGCCGCCTCGCCTCGTCAGCTGTCCGGCCGCGGCGTGGCCTACTGGACCGACGGCAAGGACGAGCGCGTGCTCTACGTCACCACCGGCTACCGCCTCGTCGCGCTCGACGCGAAGACCGGCGTGCGCATTTCGTCGTTCGGCAAGGACGGCATCGTCGATCTGAAGGACGATGTGGTGTTCGGGAAGGGGCAGCAGATCGATCGCGAGGCCGGGGAGATCGGGCTTCACGCGACTCCAGCCGTCACGAAGGACGGCGTCGTGATGGTCGGCGCCGCGATGCTCGAGGGCGGCACGCCGAAGACGCACAACAACACCAAGGGGCTCGTGCGCGGCTTCGACGTGCGCACCGGCCGGCGCCTGTGGACGTTCAACACCATTCCGCGGCCCGGAGAATTCGGCAACGACACGTGGCTCAACGAGTCGTGGGCGGTGAACGGCAACATCGGCGTCTGGAATCAGATCGGCGTCGACGAAGAACTCGGGCCTTGCGTATCTTCCCGTCGAGACGCCCAGTTCCGATTTCTACGGAGGCCTTCGTCCCGGCAACAACCTGTTTGCCGAGAGCCTCGTCGCGATCGACTACCGGACGGGCAAGCGGAAATGGCACTTTCAGCTCGTGCACCATCCGATCTGGAACATGGACATCGCGACGGCGCCGATGCTCGTGGACCTCACCGTCAACGGCCAGCCGGTGAAGGCCGTCGCGGTGATGGGCAAGCAGGCGTTTCTCTACCTGTTCAACCGCGTGACGGGCGAGCCGATCTTTCCGATCGAAGAACGGCCGGTCCCGCAATCCGACGTGCCGGGAGAGAAGACGTCGCCGACGCAGCCGTTCCCGACCAGGCCGCCGGCGTACGACTACCAGGGCGTGGAAGAGCAGAACCTGATCGACTTCACGCCGGAGCTCCACGCCGAGGCGTTGAAGATCGCGTCGCGCTACAAGCTCGGACCGATCTTCACGCCGCCGCCCGTCAGCAGGAAGGAAGGTCCGATCGGCAGCTTCCGCTCGTCCGGCGGCACGAACTGGCCGGGCGGCTCCTACGATCCCGAGACGCACATCGCGTACGTGCCGTCGTTCACGGCGATGCCGGTCCTCGGTCTGCTGCCGCCGCCGAACAAGGAGTTCTCGGATCTGCCGTACGTGTCCGCCAATGCGCTCACCGGCGTGCGCTACATCTCCGGTCCCGGCGAAAACGTCGGCGCCGACGCGGCGTCGCTCGCGTCGAAGGCCGCCGGGACGCTGGTTTCGTCGACCGGCGACGCGGCGACCAACAGCGACGCGCTGCCGCAGGGACTGCCGCTGCTGAAGCCGCCGTACGGACGGCTGAGCGCGATCGATCTCGATCGCGGCGAGATCCTCTGGCAGGTGGCGCACGGTGAGACGCCGGACAGCGTCCGCAATCATCCAGCGCTGAAAGGACTGACGATCCCGCGGACGGGACAATCGGGCGCCGTCGGCGCGCTGGTGACGAAGACTCTCGTCATCATGGGCGACCCGCTGGCGACGACGGTCCCAGGCCGTCCGCGCGGCGCGATGCTGCGCGCCTACGACAAGGCCAGCGGAAAAGAAGTCGGCGCCGTCTACATGCCGGCGCAGCAATCCGGCACGCCGATGACGTACGACGTGAACGGACGGCAGTTCATCGTCGTGCCGATCAGCGGCGGCAACTATTCGGGCGAGTATCTGGCGTTCGCGTTGCCCCGGTGATCACAGCGGCCGTGCTCGGTGTCGTGCAGCCCTTCAGGGCTGCCTGGTAGCGCGCAGGCCTAAAGGCCTGCACTACGAGAGACGACGAAACAGGGAGACGCACATGCGAAGAATCGTGATCGGTCTGGTCGGTTTGATCTGTGCGGCGGCGGCACTGACGGCGCAAGGCGATCCGCAGCCGACGTGCAAGATGTGTCCGGGCACTTACATCGCGAAGTCCGAGGTCGATGCCTACATCGCCAAGGCTGTCGCGGAGAAACTCATCGATCAGCAGGCGCGCGACATCGACATCGGCAAGGCCCACATCGGGATCGGCGTCGTGCATCGCGGCAAGCTCGACGCGCCGGCGCCGGAATCGGTTGCCGAGCACGATCAGGTCAGCGAGGTCTATCACATCATCGACGGGTCGGCGACGCTGGTGACCAGCCCCGATATCATCGGGATGAAGCGCCGTCCGGCGACGCTCGAAACCGTGCGGCTGTTCAACGGCCCCGGCAACAACGGCACGGACGTGCGCAACGGCGTGGCGCACGAGCTGAAAGCCGGCGACGTGATCGTCATCCCGGCCGGCACCGGCCACTGGTTCACGAAGATTCCCGATCACATCAACTATCTGATGGTCCGGATCGATCCCGACAAGGTGACGCCTCTCAAGGATGAAGCGGCGTCCAAGGCCTACCTGTCCAAGCCGCGGCAGCCGTGATGCGCGCGCCCGCCACGTGGGTCGTCGTCGCGTTGTCGGTGGCGCTTCCTGGCGCGCAGGCCGCGCCGAAATGGAAGAGCACGGCGCCGATCAACGATCGGCCCAACCCGTACCGCCGGGACGCCAACTGGGCGCAGCTGCCGGCCGGACTGAAATGGGGTGCCGTGATCGGAGCCGAGCCCGGTCCCGACGGCAACGTGTACGTGGTTCATCGCTGCTTCGAAAACAGCTGCGCGGGGCGTCCAGAACCGCCCATCCTGAAATTCGATCCGTCCGGCAAGCTGCTCAAGAGCTGGGGCTCCGGCGCCTACATCTTTCCGCATGGTCTGCACGTCGACGATCAGGGCAGCGTCTGGGTCACCGACGCGCAGGGCAGCGGCGGCATCGGGCACCAGGTATTCAAGTACGACCGCGACGGCAAACTGCTGCTGACCCTCGGCGTCGCCGGCCAGCAGGGCGCCGGCGGATCGGACAGCGAGAAGCTGTTCCAGCCGACCGACGTCGTCACCGGCGCCAACGGCGACATCTTCGTGTCGCGAAGGGCACGTCATCGGCGGGCCGATCAACCGCATCAGCAAGTGGACGAAGGACGGGCGGTTCGTCAAGGCGTTCGGCAAGAGCGGACACGGCCCCGGCGAGTTCGACGTGCCGCACGCGCTGGCCGTGGACTCGCGCGGCCGGCTCTTCGTCGCCGATCGCAACAACAACCGCATTCAGATTTTCAGCCAGGACGGCGTGTTCCTCGACGAGTGGACGCAGTTCGGGCGGCCGAGCGGCATCGCGATCACGAAGGACGACACGATCTACGTCGCCGACTCGGAGTCGTGGGGGCCGGACGAGCCCGGGTGGAAGAAGGGCATCCGCGTCGGCAGCGCGAAGGATGGATCGGTGAAGTACTTCATCGAGGACGTCGAGTCGACGACCACCGATCACAGCGGGGCGGAAGGCGTCGGCGTGGATCGCGACGGCAACGTGTACGGCTCGGTCGTGCGGCGCATGATGCTCGAGAAGCACGTGCTCACAAAATAGGAGCTCCATGAACAGACACCTTTGCATCGGCGCCATCTTCATGACCTGCGCGGCCGCGCTCGGCCTTGGCTCGCGCGCCCTCGATCGACGGGCGACCGTCAGCGCCGCGGCGGCGGCGGTGCAGGCGCCGCGATTCGAAGTCGATCCGCTGTGGCCCAAGCCTCTCCCGAACAAGTGGATTCTCGGTCAGACGATCGGCGTCGCCGTCGACGCGCAGGATCATGTGTGGATCATTCACCGCGCCGGCTCGCTCGAGCCGGGCGAAGTGCATGCGACGACGAACCCGCCGACGGCGCAGTGCTGCGCGCCGGCGCCGCCGATTCTCGAGTTCGACGCCGCCGGCAATCTGATCGGCCACTGGGGCGGCCCGGGCCAGGGCTACGACTGGCCCGATTCGAATCACGGCATCACGGTCGACTACCGCGGCAACGTGTGGATCGGCGGCAACGGGAGAGGCACGCCGCCGGCGGCGGGACGCGGTGCGGCGCGTGGCCGCGGGCAGCCCGAGGCGGGCCAGAACCGGCAGCAGGACGAGAGCCAGACCGGCGGCACGCAGTCGTTCAACGACAACATGGTGCTGAAGTTCACGCAGGACGGAAAGTTCCTGATGCAGATTGGGAAGCCGGGCACGAGCAAGGGCAGCAACGACATCGCGAACCTGCGGCTGCCGGCGAAGACGTTCATCGACAAGGAGACCAACGAGCTGTACGTCGCCGACGGCTACGGCAATCACCGCGTCATCGTGTTCGACACCGAGACCGGGAAGTACAAGCGCCACTGGGGCGCCTACGGCAACAAGCCGGACGATGTGGATCTGGGACGGTACGATCCGAAGGCTGCGCCGGCGCAGCAGTTCCGCAACCCGGTTCACTGCGCCGATCTGTCGGTCGATCGCCTGCTGTACGTCTGCGATCGGGTGAACGATCGGCTGCAGGTGTTCAAGCCGGACGGCACGTTCGTCAAGGAAGCGTTCTTCAACAAGGAGACGCTGGGTTCCGGTTCCGCATGGGACATCGCGTTCTCGAAGGATCCGCAGCAGAAGTACATGTACCTGGCCGACGGGGAGGACGACAAGGTGCTGGTGATTCTCCGCGACACGCTCGAGGTCCTCACGAGTTTCGGCGAGGGCGGGCGGCAGCCGGGCGAGTTCTACGGCGTGCACAGCCTGGCGACCGACTCGAAGGGGAACCTGTACACGACCGAGACGTACCGCGGTCAGCGCGTGCAGAAGTTCACCTTCAAGGGGCTGGCGCCGGTGACGAAGAAGGATCAGGGAGTCGTCTGGCCCGCGCGGCCGAAGCCATAGACAGGCAAGGGCTTGAGGGCTTAGGGCTGGGGCTAGAGCTGGGGGCTCGCGGTCTGGAGCAGCGCCGAGCTTGCTCTGAGTGCGGCCTTCAGCCGGATGAGTTGGCTTCAGTCGAGTAGTGCAGGCCTTCACGGACCTTGCCGCAGTCCAGCCCGCGATCGCGTCTCTCGCCCGCGACTACTTGCGCCGGGCGTGCGGCGGCGCGGTGCTCGAGCGGATCGTCAGCGTGTGCGGCAGCGTGACCGACTCGGGGGCCTTGGCGTCGCTGGCCAGGATCGCCAGCAGCAGCGCGACCGTGCCCTCGCCGATCGCGCGCATCGGCTGCGCGACGGTGGTCAGCGGCGGTTCGATGCAGCGCGCGAACCGGATGTCGTCGAAGCCGACGACCGACACGTCGAGCGGCACGCGCAGGCCGCGGCGCTTGGCGGTTTCGACCGCGCCCATCGCCATCTCGTCGTTGAAGCAGAAGATCGCCGTCGGCCGTTCACGTGCGTCCCAGCAGGCGCTCGGCGGAGGCCGCGCCCGACTCGATCGAGAAGTCGCCGTTCATGACGATGAAGTCGCGCTCGGCCTTCTGAAGCTTCGCGCGCGCGGTCGCGCCGCGCAGGCGATCGCGGCTGAGCGGGCTGGCCAGCGGCCCGGTGATGATCCCGATGTGGCGATGGCCGAGCCGGTAGAGATAGTCCATCGCCTCGGCCGCAGCCTTGGCGTTGTCGATGTGCACGCTCGGAATTCCCAGCTCGCGGCGTGAACTCGCAGCCGTTGACGACCGGCGCGCAGCGCGGCGCCATCGACCGGACCATCGCCGCCGCTTCCTTCGGCAGCCGATGGCCGAGGAAGATCAGTCCGTCGGCTTCCTTCCGCTTCAGCATGAGCGCGTAGCCGTCTTCGCGCGCCTCGTCGTGCTGCGTGTCGCCGAAGAGCACCGCGTAGCCCTCGCGCTGCGCGGCCTCTTCGATGCCCTGGAGAATCAGCGCGAAAAATGGATTGGAGATGTCCGGCACCGTGACGAGCAGCTTTCCGGTTCGAAGCGTGCGGAGGTTCTTCGCCGCTGAGTTCGGCGCGTAGTCGAGGAACTCGACCGCCTGCATCACCTTGCGGCGGGTGTCGGGCGTGACCAGATCCGGCTGGCTGAGCACGCGCGAGACGGTGGCGGTTGAAACACCCGCGCGTTTGGCGACCTCGTAGATATTGGACACGGCCGGCGCCCATCATACCGAAACGACAAATGCGACATTTTTCTGTTGACGCGAATTGATAATGTCCCCTCGCGAGCGAAATAGAAATGTTCTCCTAAGCTGGTGGCCTCTGAGGAGGTCACGGATTGGGACGGACGGCGATGAGTGCGAGGGAATTGACACGGGTCGAGGTGTTGGCGCGGGTGAAGGCGGGCACATTGAGTCTGAAATCGGCGGCGGTCTTGCTCCACGTGGGGTACCGCCAGGCGAAGCGGTTGGTGCGGCGCTATCGGGCGCGAGGGCGCGAAGGGCTTGCGGCACGGCAGTGCGGGCCGTCGGTCGAATCATGCGCGTCCGGCGACCGAGCGCGAGCGCATTCTCGCGGTGGTCCGGGCGAAATATAGCGGGTCGGTGGACGTACGGTTTGGCCCGACGCTGGCCGCTGAGCATCTGTGGAGCGAAGACGGCATCACGGGTGCACCACGACACGCTGCGCCGCTGGATGCTGATGGAGGGCGTGTGGAGTCGTGCACGGCGACGATGCCCCCATCGCGAGCGGCGGGCGCGCAAGGCGCACTTCGGCGAATTGGTGCAGCTCGATGGCAGTTTCCAGGACGTGGTACGAGGCGCGCGGGCCCGCGCGGATGCTCGATGAATCTGGTCGACGATGCGACGGGGCGGACGCTCGCGCGGCTCGGCACGGCGGAGACGATCTGGGCGGCGGTCGATGTGCTGCGCCGGTGGATCGAGGCGTATGGCGTGCCGCTGGCGCTCTATACGGATTGGAAGAATGTGTACGTGCGGCCGCCGAATGTGGAGGAGCAGGTCACCGGGGCCGTGCCCCTGACGCAGTTTGGCCGCATGTGCGCGTCGCTGGGGATTCAGATCATCGCCGCCAGCTCCCCGCAAGCGAAGGGCCGGGTCGAGCGCAATCATGGCACCCATCAGGATCGCCTCGTGAAGAAATTGCGGCGGCTCGCGATCAGCGACGCGCCCGCGGCCAATGCCTATCTGGAGATGACGTATCTGCCCGAGCACGACGCCCGCTTCACGCAGGCGCCCGCGTCGGGTGACGACTTTCATCGGCGGACGCCGAGTCGCGTCGCGCTCGATCGCGCGTTCCAACTCGAGGAGACCCGAGTGCTCTCCAATGATTGGGTGGTTCGCTACGCCACCCGGTACTGCAAGTCGCGCGGCAGAGCCACCAGGCCCCCGCCCGGAGCACCGTGCTGGTCCGAGAGGCCGTGACCGGGGCGATCGAACTGCGGTATCGGGGCCGGCTCATGCGGTGGACGGAGCTGCCGGCGCCGCCGCGACCCGCCGTGTCTACCGCCCGCTCCCCGTGCCACTGCCGCCGCGGCGTCTGCGCCTCATCGGCTCCCCGTTCGACCGAGCGCCGACCATCCGTGGAGCCGAGGATTCGACGAGCGACAGCAGCGGGCCCGCGAGCGGGCCGGCGCCTGAGAAAGCCTATGGACGCCATGCCAAACGCGCCGACGCGTTTCGCACAGCGCCCACAGACCCCGAGAGGGATTCTCTCTGGAACGAAGACGGACACGAAGAAGGGGACACTTCTATTTCGCTAAGGATGGGGACATTTCTATTTCGCTTTGACAAACTGCGACATTTTTCTTGCCCGACCTTCCCCCTTCTGTTACCGTCTGAAACCGATTACATAACGGCTGCAAATCGGTTTCTCGACTGGCTCGTGAACGCTGACGAGATGGCGTGGACCGCGAGTCTCGCGCTCAACGATGGCGGTCCGATCGTCACGGCAGGCCGCTTGGTATTCACTCGCGGCGACCAACTGCGAAGAAATTTCGAGCATTCGACAAGGCGACCGGGGATATCTTGTGGGAGGCGTCGCTGCCGCTGGCGGGGAACGCCACACGTCGACCTACGCAGTCGGGGCGGCAGTTTGTCGTCGTGCCCGCAGGCGGCGGCCGGTCGCGGCCGGGACCGTCCCGGAGTCCGGCGGCGTCTACGTCGCGTATGCTCTACCGGCGAGGTGACCATGAACGTGACCACTGACGGGGAACGAGGCGTTCGCCATTCCAGCCGGTCCCGGCGACGGCTCGCGACGAGCGTCTCGCGCCATGCTGTCGCGGCGGCCGTCGCGTTCCTCCTCTTCGCGACCGCGGGCCTGCTGGCGCAGCGCCGCGACTACCCGAATCGTCCCCCCGCCGATCCGGCGGCCGTCGAGCGCGGCAAGGCGCTCTACGGCGTCAATTGCCAGTTCTGCCATGGCGCCGACACGCGCGGAGGCGACAGCGGTCCGAGCCTGCTGCGTTCCGGCATCGTGCTCGACGATCAGCACGGCGAGCTGATCGCGCCGGTCGTGCGCGCCGGCCGGCCGGGCATGCCGAAGTTTACGCTGACCGACGATCAGATCGCGGACGTCGCCGCCTTCGTGCACACGTTCCGCGCCGCCGGCTACGACGAATCCCGGGTCAAACCGCCGAGCATCGTCGTCGGCGACGCGAAGGCCGGCGAGACGTTCTTCGCCGCGAAGTGCGGCGTCGTGCCATTCGCCGACCGGCGATCTGCGCGGCATCGCGACGAAGATCGACCGATCCGCGCCTGCTGCAGCAGACCTGGCTGCTGCCGGGCAGCGGCGCGGGACGCGGCGGTCCGCCGCCGGTGCAGGTGAAGCCGACAACGGTCACGGTGACGCTGCCGTCGGGCGAGAAGGTCGAAGGCCGGCTCGATCGCATCGACGACTTCGTCGTCGCGCTCACGACGGCGGACGGGACGCGCCGGTCGTTCAGCACCAACGGCGACACGCCGAAGGTCGAGATTCACGATCCGCTGCAGCCGCACAAGGATCTGCTGCGCGTCTACTCGGACACGGACATCCACAACGTGACGGCATATCTGGTGACCTTGAAATGACAGACCGAAACGACGTAGGGCGTTGCGGACACCGTCAGATGCGTGCCGCCAAGCGCGCAGAGCATGCACGTTGGTCGTGCGCGGCCTGTGCGTGCTGGGCTCGCTGCGTGCGTCGTGTGCGCAGCGTCGGTGGCGCTGGTCGCGCAGAGCGATCGCGGCCTCGATCCGGCGTCGCTGCTCAAGCCGCTCGCCGACTCGTGGCCGAGCTATTCCGGCGACTACACCGGCCGGCGGTACAGCGCGCTCACGCAGGTGAACCAGTCGAACGTGAAGACAGCTGACGCTGGCGTTTGCCGCGAAAGTCACCGGCGGGCCCGGGGCGGGCGGCGGCGGGCGCGGCGGCCCGAATCCGGACGGACCGCAGACGTTCACCGGCGGCGAAGGCGACGGCAGCGTCACCGTCGGCGGCGCGACGCAGATCAAGGGCGCGGTCCTCTCGGTCAACGGCGTGCTCTACGTGACGTCGCCCGACAACGTCTGGGCGCTCGACGCGCACGACGGCAAGCGAGATCTGGCACTACTTCTGGAAGACGAAGGGCGGCACGCACATCGGCAACCGCGGCGTCGCGATGTGGGGCAACTACCTGTTCTTCGTCACGCCGGACGACTACTTCGTGTCGCTCGACGCGCGGACCGGCAAGGAGCGCTGGCACAAGGAAGCGGCGCCGTTCAGCCAGCAGTACTTCATGACCTCGGCGCCGATGACGATCGGCAACCACATCATCGTCGGCACGGGGAACGATCTCGATTCGCCCGGCTACCTGATGTCGTTCGATCCGGAAACGGGCGAGCAGCAGTGGCGGTTCTATACCGTGCCGATGAATCCCGGCGATCCCGGTCTCGAGACGTGGAAGAGCCTCGACGCGGCGCGGCACGGCGGCGGTCATCCGTGGCTGCCCGGCGTCTACGATCCCGAGTCGCATCTCTACATCTTCGGCACCGGCAACCCGACGCCCGCGTACATGTCGAAGCCGCGCGGTGAAGGGCTCGAGAATCTCTTCACCTGCGCGATCGTCGCGGTCAACGTCGACACCGGCAAGATGGAGTGGTACTACCAGACCTCGCCGCACGACACGCACGACTGGGATTCGGCGCAGACGCCGGTGCTGGTCGACGGCGACTTCCGCGGCAGCGGGCCGCGCAAGATGGTGCTGACCGCGAGCCGCAACGGCTACTACTTCACGCTCGATCGCCGGACCGGCGAGCACCTGGTGACGAGCACCTTCTCCGATACGGTGAACTGGGCGAAGCCGGCGCTCAACGCGAAGGGGCAGCCGGTGCGCGATCCCTCGAAGGACAACCACATCGCCGGCGCGCTGGTCTCCGCCGCCAACGGCGGCTCGACCAACTGGCCGCCGCCGGCGTACAGCCCGGACACCGGGCTGCATGTACGTGCCGACCGTCCGAGACCTACGCGATGTATTACCTGACCGAGACCGATCCGCGCGGCGCGATGGGTCTCGGCGGCAAGGACGAAGTCGGCGTCGGCACGATGGGCAGCTTCATCAGCGCCATCGACTACAAGACCGGGAAGACCGTCTGGAAGCACAAGTTCCGATCGGCCGGCAACCCGCGCGGCGCGCCAGGGCTGCTGACCACGGCCGGCAAGCTCCTGTTCGGCGGCGACGTCTCGGGGAATTTCGTCGCGTTCGATCCGGCCAACGGCAAGCCGTTGTGGCATTCGCAGATCGGCCAGGTGACGAACGCGCCGGAGACCTACATGGTCGATGGGCGCCAGCACATTCTCGTCGCGGCCGGCGACACGTTGTATTCGTTCGCGCTGTACCAGTAGCGGTGCGGTACGGCAGTGTGTCCGCTCGGGCCGACAGGCGCGGGTCAGGCCGCCATGCCGGAGAGGGGACTCTATGCTGACACGACGAGAATTCGGAAAGCTTGCGCTCGCCGCGGGTCTTGGTCCGGCTGAAGCCGGACACTACCGTGATCGGCCGCGGCTGTTGAAGCCGCCGGCGATCGATTCCGCGGTCAACGGCGTCCACCTCGGCGTGCAGACCTACAGCTTCCGCGATCTGCCGCGTCCCGCGGGCGCGTCCGACTCGGTGGACGTCGTGATCAAGGCGATGCGGGACGCCGGCGCGACCGAGTGCGAGCTCTTCGCCCCGCAGCTCGAGCCGCAGTTCGCGCAAGGCGCGCGCGGCCAGCGCGGCGCGCCGCCGTCGCCCGAGGCGATCAAGGCGCGCGAGGATCTGCGCAAGTGGCGGCTCGAGTCGTCGCTCGATCACTTCAGGAACGCGAAGAAGAAGTTCGACGCCGCCGGCATCGCGATCTCCGCGTACTGCTACAACATGAACGACAGCTTCACCGACGCCGAGATCGATCGCGGCTTCGAGATGACCAGGGCGCTCGGCACCACCGTCATGACGACGTCGACGCAGATGACCACCGCCAAACGGATCGCGCCGCTCGCCGACAAGCACAAGATCGTCGTCGGGCCTGCACGGCCACTCGAACATCAGCGATCCGAACGAGTTCGCGACGCCGGAGAGCTTCGCGGCCGCGATGAAGATGTCGAAGTATTTCAAGGTCAACCTCGACGTCGGCCATTTCACCGCCGCCAACTACGACGCGGTGGCCTACATCCGCGAGCACCACGCCGACATCACGAACCTGCACCTGAAGGATCGCAAGAAGAACCAGGGCGACAACGTGCCGTGGGGCCAGGGCGAGACGCCGATCCGCGAAGTCCTCCAGCTGCTCAAGAAAGAGAAGTGGCCGATCCCCGCCGACATCGAGTACGAATACCGCGGCGAGGGCACCTCGCCTCAGGAAGTGAAGAAGTGTCTCGAGTACGCGAAGCAGGCGCTCGCCTGAAGAGTCGAGCGAGAGATTCTCATGACACGCATCGGCATGGGCCTCGTCGGCCCCGGCTTCGTCGGCGCTCATCACATCGACGCCGTTCGCCGGCTCGGCTTCGTCGACGTCGTGGCCGTCGCCGCCAGCAGCGACGCGTCGGCGCGGCGAAAGGCCGACGCGCTCGGGGTGCCGAAGGCGTACGGCAGCTTCGAGGCGCTCGTCGCCGATCCCGACGTCCACGTGGTTCACAACACCACGCCCAACTATCTCCACGTTCCGGTGATCCTGGCCGCGCTCGCCCGCGGCAAGCACGTGATCTCCGACAAGCCGCTGGCGATGACCGCCGCCGACGCCCGGCAGCTGCTCGACGCCGCGAACAAGGCGGGCGTCGTTCACGCGGTGACGTTCAACTACCGCGGCAACCCGCTGGTTCAGCAGGCGCGTGAAATGATTGCCGCCGGCGAGCTCGGACCGGTGCATTTCATCCACGGCGCGTACCTCCAGGACTGGCTGCTCGAATCGACCGACTTCTCGTGGCGCCTCGAGCCGGAGAAGGGAGGCGCGAGCTCGGCCGTCGGCGACATCGGTTCGCACTGGTGCGATCTCGTGCAGCACGTCACGGGCCGGCGCATCGTCGAGGTCCTGGCCGACCTCACGACCGTGGTTCGAATCGCGGCTCAAGCCTTCGGCATCGTCGAAGCGTTCGCAAAGGGCGGCGAGACGGCGCGCGAAGCGGTCACAGGTCCGCAGCGAGGACCTCGCGTCCATCCTGGTGCGATTCGACAATGGAGCCAAGGGGTGCGTCTCGGTCGGGCAGGTGTGCGCCGGGCACAAGAACGGGCTGTGGTTCGAGGTCAACGGCCGCCAGCGCATCGGTGCGCTGGGATCAGGAGCGGCAGAACGAGCTCTGGATTGGCCGGCGCGACACGGCGAACGCCGTGCTCGCCGAAGGATCCGTCGCTCCTCGCGCCGGGCGCGCGAGGATACGCGCATCTGCCGGGCGGGCATCAGGAGGCGTGGGCCGACGCGTTCTGCAACGTGATGCGCGATATTTACGATGTCATTGCCGGCAGGCGGCCGCGGAATCCCCGTCCGCCTGCCTTCGCCACCTTCGAAGACGGGTATCATTCGGCGTGCGTGGTCGACGCCGTTCTCGAGAGTCACCGGCGCGGCGCGGTCTGGACCCGCGTCGGCGAGGCGGCGGCGAAGGCAATGAGCGCGAGCGTCTGATGGACCTTTCTGCTGCATGCCGGGTCTCCGCGGCCCCGGCGTGTTCGAGGCATCGATGAAACTTGGTGTGTTCACGCCCGTGTTCGGCACGTTGACACTGGACGAGGTCCTGGTGAAGGTGCGCAGCCTGGAGCACGTGCAGGCGCTCGAGCTCGGCACCGGCGGCTGGCCCGGGCAGCGATCACATCGACCTCTCCGCGCTTCTCGACAAGAAGCCCTGCCTGGCTGACTACCGCAAGAAGATTGCGGACGCCGGCCTCAGCATCAGCGCCTTGTCGTGCCACTCAACCCTCTGCATCCCGGATGCGGCGACCGCGCGACGCGGCCGACGACGTGTTCCGCAAGTCGGTGCGGCTTGCCGAGCAGCTCGAGGTGCCGGTGGTCGTCACGTTTTCCGGCTGCCCGGGCGACTCCGAGGGCGCCACGCGCCCGAACTGGGTGACCGCGCCGTGGCCGCCCGAGTTTCTCGAGATTCTCGAGTGGCAGTGGGAGAAGAAGGCGATTCCGTACTGGCGCGACGCCGCGCATTTCGCGGGCGAGCACGGCGTGAAAGTCGCGCTCGAGGCGCATCCAGGTTTCATCGTCTACAACGTCGACAGCGCCCTTCGGCTGCGCGCAGGCGGTGGGCCCGAACCTCGGCGTCAACTTCGATCCGAGCCATTTCTTCTGGCAGGGCGTGGATGTGCCCGTCGCGATCCGAGTGCTCGGCGATGCGATCTTCCACTTCCACGCGAAGGACGTCGCGGTCGATCGGCACAACGTCGCGATCAACGGCGTCATCGACACCAAGACCTATCGCCGCATGGCGGAGCGCTCGTGGCTGTTCCGCAGCGTCGGCTGGGGACACGACGAGCTCGAATGGAAGCGCATCGTCAGCGCGCTGCGGCTGCGCGGCTACGACTATGTGATGAGCATCGAGCACGAGGACGCGCTCGCGTCGGTCGACGAAGGCCTGCGCGCGGCGGTCGGCATGCTCTCGCGCGTGATCCTGACCGAGCCTCCCGTCCAGGCGTGGTGGACTTAGCAGAGATCGACGCCATGGCTGATGGCTCATGGCTGATGGCTATGGAACGTGTCGCCTGCGGATGTAGCTGCAGGCCTTCAGGCCTGCCAACGAGCCCGATGACATCAACCGTGCGCGTGAAGCTGTCGGCGATGATGTTCCTGCAGTACTTCGTCTGGGGCGCGTGGTACGTGACGATGGGGACGTGGCTCGGGCGAGACGCTGCATTTCTCGGGCGAGCAGATCGGTCTGGCCGCCGGCAC
Source organism: uncultured Acidobacteriota bacterium (assembly GCA_963794305.1). Taxonomy (GTDB): domain Bacteria; phylum Acidobacteriota; class Vicinamibacteria; order Vicinamibacterales; family CAVVIG01; genus CAVQFC01. The sequence goes on from CAWCDQ010000009.1 coordinate 167,714, forward strand.
GACCGCGCTGGCGGCGATGATCTCGCCGTTCTTCGTCGGCATGGTCGCCGACCGGTTCATGGCGACCGAGCGCATCCTCGCCGCGCTTCACGTCCTCGGCGGCATCGTCCTCTTCTTCGCCTCGACGCAGACGACCTTCGGCGGGTTCTACGGCGTGCTGCTGGTCTACACGCTGTGCTACATGCCGACGCTGGCGCTCAGCAATTCGCTGTCGTTCCGGCAGATGGCCGATCCCGGGCGGGAGTTTCCGCCGATCCGCGTGCTCGGCACGATTGGCTGGATCGTGGCGGGGCTCTGCATCGGCACGCTCGGGCTCGAGGCGACCGCGATGCCGCTGCAGATCGCCGGCGGCGGGTCGATCCTGCTCGGACTGTTCTGCCTGGTACTGCCGCACACGCCGCCGCTCGAGAAGGCGACGGGCAAGCGCGCGAGCTGGAGCGACATCCTCGGCCTCGACGCGCTGAAGCTGATGCGCGAGCGATCGTTCGCGGTCTTCATCCTGGGCTCGTTCCTGATCTGCATCCCGCTGCAGTTCTACTACGCGTTCGCGAACATGTTCCTCAACGAGATCCACGTGACCAACGCGGCGGGGAAGATGACGCTCGGGCAGATGTCCGAGATCTTCTTCATGCTGGTGATGCCCTGGTTCTTCCGCCGCCTCGGCGTGAAGTGGATGCTGCTGGTCGGCATGCTCGCCTGGACGGCGCGCTACGCCTTCTTCGCCTACGGCAACAACAGCGACCTGGTGTGGATGCTGTATGCCGGCATCGTGCTGCACGGCATCTGCTACGACTTCTTCTTCGTGACCGGCCAGATCTACGTCGACACCAAGGCGCCGGCCGACCTCCGGGCGGCGGCGCAGGGATTCATCGCCTTCGTCACGCTCGGCGTCGGCATGTTCATCGGATCGTGGGCCTCCGGCCGCGTCGTGGACGCGTTCGTCGTCGGCGCCGGCCACGACTGGAATCGCATCTGGCTCGTGCCCGCCGCGGCCGCGGCGTTCGTGCTGGTGCTGTTCGCGCTCTTCTTCCGGTCGAGCGAAGTGAGTCAGGAACCGGCCCGCGTCAGTTGAGCCTGCAGGAAGTCGAGCACCTGCCTGATGATCGGGCGCGACGCCTCGCTGTCGTCGAGCAGATCGAACGCGTGCGCGCCCGCGGGATAGTTGACGAGCGTCAGCGGCCGGTTGAGCGCCAGTTCCTTCGACACAAACCGATCGATTGAATCGTTCAAACCGGGAAACTGGTCCTGGCCCGCGCGCGCGATGAAGAGCGGAACATCGTGCGGCAGTTCCTCAATCGACTTCCCGGCGCCGGGATTGACGAAGCGGAACGTCCGGGACGCGTCCGCCACGTGCGTCGCGCCATCCAGGTCGAGGGTATAGCCGTAGAGCAGCGCGCCGCAGCGGAGGAATTCCCGCCGTGGCTGCATCAACGCCGACAAGGCGAGCGGGGCGTGGCCGGAGCAGGCCCAGAGGCCGATGCGGTTGTGGTCGATGCCGAGCGATGCTCCACGATCGCGCAGGTGCAAGAGCAATGCGTCGAGATCCGCTGCCGGCTCACGGTTCGTATACGCGATCGCGATCAGCCCCATCGACGCGATCAGCTGTCCCCAGGAAATCGACATCGCCATCTCCTTGAACTTGCAGCCCAGCCGCGTTTCGAAACCGGTGTCGGCGTAGCCGGCGACGAGCACGACGGCCGGCAGCGGCGAGCCGGGAACAGCATTGGCCGGGTAGTAGAGGTCCATGGTCAGCGGTCCATCGTCGTCGGTCCGGCGGTACTCCACGTCTTTCCTGACCGTCGTGTTCTCCATGCCGGCGATTCGGTACACGACGCGCTTCTTCGAGATGTGATCCGGCTGGCTGTTCGCTCACGTGATGCTCCTGCAAAAAAGAAAAAGGCGGACACATGGGTCCGCCCCTACGGGAATCGCCCTCGAGACAAGGGCCTGAAAACACGAACGTTTCGCAGGGATCGTCAGGAGATCAGGAGTTGATCGTGTCGTCGGGAACAGAACGATCTACTGAACTGCTGAGTCTTCTGCAAGCCGCGCTTCACGACGCCGCGTCGATCTCCTGACCGAACTGAAGCAGGTAGCCGTTGTTGTCGAAGATCGCGAACTCCCGCATCCCGTAGTCGAAGTCCTCGATGGGATAGCAGACGCGCGCCGCGTCCTTGACCTTGGCCCACGCGGCGTCCACATCGTCGCAGCGGATGTAGAGCGAACCGGTCATGGTCGGTGCCTCGAACGGCATGTGCTGGTTCGGCCACGCGAACATGATTTCCACATCGTCTCGACGCACGAAGGCGGCGCCGCTGCCAACCGGTCCGTCGTGCTCGAAGCCCAGCGCGCTGACGTAGAAGTCCACCGAGCCGCGAATGTCGCGGGTGTAGAGGGTGGGCATCAGGCCGGTGAATTTCATCGAAGCTTCCGCTCCAGAAAGGGCCGCGCCGTCGTCCAGTGCAGATCGCCGTAGGTACTGCGCGGAGCGGTCGGGGCTCGGATATTCGTAGCTGCGCTCGTCGTCTCTATTGTGCACGGCGCCGATGTTGAGAATCTGATGCGCGAACTCGTGGACGGCGACATGGCCGATCCCGCGGCCGATGGCCTCGACCATCGTCTGGCGCGTCGCGCCTTCGGGTGCGTACTCGACGGCCTTGAGCGCGACCAGTTCGAACGACACGGCGCCCGCTCCTCCCATCCAGCCCAGCGGCATCGACTGGCCGGCGTTCGGGAGCGGCCCTCGCGCTGGCAGCGATCGGACAACGCCGACACGCCAGAAGGCGGACGGGTCGTCGTCGACGCGAATGTTCAAGCCGAGGAACGCGCGCTCGACTTCGCGCCGCGAGACGGCTCGGATCGACGCCATCTCCGCCTCAGTGAGTGGACCGCCGAGCCCCTCGGCCGCATGAGCAGGCAGAGAGAAGGTCGCGTCCTGATACCAGAAGCCGGCGGTGGGCGTTCGTCGCGCACAACCCGCCGCGGCGACCAGCAGCGCCGCGAGCAGGACTGCGGATCTGACGCCCGGGGCCTCGACGCGTCCGGCCATCGCTTCGCGCTACGGCGCTGGACGCGCCCTCAGAGCGACCAGCCGGGGCGCGGCGCGCGCTCGAGATACTGGTTGGCGGCCGTCACGTTGGTGACCCGCATGTTCGCGCCGTCGTACTCGATCTTCCGTCCGGCCTTCAGTGCGACGACGCCGAGCAGCATGACCTCGGTCAACCGCGCCGCATATTCGAACGGGCACGATGCGGTGGTCTTGCCTTTGGCGGCGTCCACCCAGTTCATTTCGTGATTCTCGAAGGGGATTCGCGCCAGCTTCTGGGCCGGCTTGCCGAACGAGCCGTGCAGCGAGTCGGGGAGCAGCCGCGGATTCTTGCCGTACGTATCGTGGAGCAGCTTGCCCTTGCTGCCGACGAGCAGCGCGCCGCCCATCGCGCTCAGCTCCTGACCCTCGCCGAGCTCGACCGGCTTCGGCGGCTTCAGTCCGCCGTCGTACCAGGTCAGCTTCACCGGCGGCTTGCCGTCGCGCGCCGGGAACTCGTAGACCGTCATCGTCGCGTTCGGGAAGCTCGCGCCGTTGAACGGCGTCGCCAGCGTTTCGATCGCCGTCGGGTACCCGAGATCGAGCGCCCACATCGAGTGGTCCATCAGGTGCGCGCCCATGTCGCCGATCGCGCCGCAGCCCCAGTCGACCCAGCCGCGCCAGTTGAACGGGTGATAGACCGGGTGATACTCGACGTACGGCGCGACGCCGAGGAACAGATCCCACTCCAGCCCTTCCGGCTTGGGATAGTTGCCGGCCATGGCGGTCGCCAGGCGTGCGTCGAGTCCCGGTCCGTTCCAGCGGAATCCGCCTGGCGGCACCGCGCGCGTCTCCGGACGCGGAATCCCCTGCGGCCAGTAGCCGAGCGGCCGGTTCGTCCACACGTGGACCTCGCGCACGTCGCCGATCGCGCCGGCCCACACGTACTCGACGGCGGTTCGCGCATCGTCCCAGGAGTGTCCCTGGTTGCCCATCTGCGTGGCGACGCGCGTGCTCTTCGCCTTGCGCGCGAGCTGCCGCGCCTCGGCCACCGACCAGGTGAGCGGCTTCTGCACGTAGACGTGTTTGCCGAGATCCATCGCGGCGAGCGCAATCGTCGCGTGCATGTGATCGGGCGTCGCGATCGACCACCGCGTCGATGTCCTTCTGGCGATCGAGCATCTGGCGGTAGTCCTGGTAGCGCGCCGCGCGCGGCAGGTGCTCGTCCTTCAGCCGCTTCATGTGGGCGATGTTGATCGGACATCCGCTCGCGATCGACCGGCGGTGAGCGGCGCCTCGGGCCGTCCCTGCGCGTCGACGCGCGGCGTCGGTCCTGGTCGAGGCGCTCCTGCTGACTCTGGATGTCGGCGTCGAGCCCCGCGAACCCCTTGTTCGGCGTAGTCCCAGTCCACGTCGCAGAGCGCGACGACGTTCTCGCTCGCGAGATTGACCAGGTTCGACCGTCCCTGTCCGCCGACGCCGACTGCGGCGACGTTGAGCAGATCGCTCGGCGCGGTGAAGCCGCGGCCGAGCACGTGGCGCGGGACGATCGGCAGCCCGGCGCCGGCGACGGCGACGTCGGTGACGAAGCGGCGCGCGAGACAGTTTCGTCATTTATGTCTCCAATTGTCTTGACTGCGCGAACGCCCAGATGATATCGGTTACCCACTGAAATTCGGACTTGCGATGAGGTACACTGGCGCAACGGCGTGATCTGGGACTGCCGGTCGTAAGAGCGCTTTGGCCCTGCACGACCGTTCAAGGAGGATGCACACATGGGCCGTCTCGTGACGCGTACGCTGGTTTCTTGTCGCGGCGCTGACCGTCATCGTTCTGCTGTGCGCCGGTACCGCAACTGCGCAGGCGGTCAAAGGCGGTCTGCTCGGCAACATCGTCGATCAGTCGGGGTTCGCGCTGCCCGGCGTCACCGTGACGATCACCGAGGTGAACACCAACATCTCGTACTCGGCGGTGACGAACGAACTCCGGCAACTACATGTTCTCGAACCTGAAGGACGGCAACTACCGGGTGTCCGCGGAGTTGAGCGGCTTCAAGCGCGTGGTGCGCGACGGCGTCGACGTGCCGGTGAATGCGACGCCGCGCGTCGATCTGAAGATGGAGGTCGGCGCGATCGAAGAGTCGGTCACCGTCGTCGGCGAGAGCCCGCTGCTGCAGACCGACCGCGCCGACACCAGCCGCATCATCGAGAGCGTCCATCTGGCGGAGGTGCCGCTCGGCTTCAACCGCAACTTCCAGGGGATGATGATCACCGTGCCGGGCGCCTGCGGATGCAGCGGCCGCACTCCGACTTCTTCAACGCGCAGGACAGCCTGTCGGCGAACGTCAACGGTCAGTCGCGGCTGGCGAACAACGTCCAGATCGAAGGGATCGACGACAATCACCGCACCGGGCTGCTGACGACGCTGATTCCGTCGGCCGAAGCGATCGAAACGGTGAACATCAGCACGAGCGCGTACGACGCGGAGTTCGGTCGCGCGGGCGGCGCGATCACGAACGTCACGCTCAAGTCGGGCACGAACGCGCTGAAGGGCAGCGCCTTCGCGTTCGGCAACAACGAGAAGACGAACGCGCCGGGCTACTTCACGCACACGGCGCCGCCGGGAGACTACCTGCAGAGCGGCTTCACGCTCGGCGGACCAATCCGGCGCGACAAGCTGTTCTTCTTCGGCGACTACCAGCACATTCGCGACAACGCCGGGCGGACGACGCGCGCGGTGATTCCGCCGTCGGCGTACCGGACCGGCGACTTCAGCGCCTCGCCGACGAAGATCTACGATCCGCTGACGGGCAACGCCGACGGCACGGGACGCACGCCGTTTCCCAACAACATCATCCCGGCCGATCGCATCAGCCCGATCGCGCGCGCGATTCTCGCCAATCTGCCGCAGCCGAACGTCGCCGCGGCGGCGGGTCAGCCCAATTACCAGATCGACTACGCGCGGTTGAAAACGACCGACTCGTTCGATACCAAGTTCAACTGGCAGCTCAGTCAGCGCGATCAGATCTCGGCCCGCTTCAGCTTCCTGCGTCCCAAGCTCGTGGATCCGGCGGAGTTCGGCCCCTTCGGCGGCTCGAAGCAGGGCAGCCCGTCGGGGAACGGCTTCTCCGGCACCGGCACCGACACGACCTACAGCACCGGGCTCAACTACACGCGCAGCGTGGAGCAGCACGCTCGTCATGGAAGCGCGCGGCGGGATGAACTACTTCCACAACGAGGCGCTGTCGGGCGGCGCGGGCCTGCAGACCGCGCAGGAGGTCGGCATTCGCGGCGCGAACATCGACGACTGGTCGAGCGGCATGACCATCGATCGACATCGGCAACAACATGAGCAGCCCGCTCGTCGGCTTCGCGGCCAGCCTGCCGTGGGATCGGTCGGAGCGGACGGTCCAGTTCGCGACCGTCTTCACGAAGATCAAGGGGAACCACACGATCAAGTTCGGCGAGGACTTCCGCCACACGCGCGACTTCCTTCTGCAGACGCAGGACAACGGCGGCCCGCGCGGACAGTTTCAGTTCAGGGCGCAGCAGACGGCGATCCCGAGCGATGCTGCGGCGACGGCCGGTTTCGCGAACGGCTTCGCGTCGTTCCTGCTCGACGTCCCCTCCCTCGTGCAGCGCGATCTGAAGGTGACCGATCCCGGCGTCCGCTTCTGGGCGTTCTTCACCTTCATCCAGGACAAGTGGGCGGTGACGCCGAAGCTGACCGTGGATCTCGGTCTGCGCCACGAGTACTACACGCCGTTCATCGGCCTGGCCGATCAAGGGGGGCTGTCGAACTACGATCCGGCGACCAACACGCTGCAGGTCGCCGGCTACGGCGCCGTGGGCGAGAGCGTCGGCGTGGAGAGGTACCTGAAGAACTTCGGTCCGCGCGCCGGCGCGTCCTACCGCCTGAACGACAAGACGGTGCTGCGCGGCGGCTACGGCGTCAGCACGCTGCCGTTCCCCGACAATTCCTACGTCTACAACTATCCGGTGAAGCAGAACAACGTCTTCAACCCGGCCAACAACTTCGCGCCGGCCGGATCGATGAAGGCCGGCTTCCCCGATCCGGTGTTCGTCCAGATTCCGGCGAACGGGATCATCGACGCCAGCCCGGCGGCGCTCCGCAACGCAAGCTACTTCCACGTCCGGCCCGACATGCACGAAGGATCGCTCCACTCGTTCAACGTGGCGTTCCAGCGCGAGCTGCCTGCCCGCTTCACCCTCGACCTCGCCTACGTCGGCAACCGCGGCCACGATGTGCAGACGCAATTCAACGAAAACGCGGCGACCGTCGTCGGTCTGCCGGGCAACAACGGCCGGCCGCTGTTCCTGCCGTTTGGCAAGTCGGCGGACGTGACGACGTGGATCGGGACGAAGACCGAGTACAACTCGCTGCAGGCGAAGCTGGATCGGCGGTTCTCCGGCGGCCTCCTGGTCACTCAGCTCGTACACGCTCGGGCGCGGGATGGAGCTACGTCAACGGCGACAGCAACAGCGACGATCGCCACGCCGGCCGACATCCAGCGGAGCTGGGCGCGCACCGATCAGGATCGTCTGCACAGCCTCGTGGAGAGTTTTCTGTATCAGCTGCCGTTCGGGCCCGACCGGAAGTGGCTTCGCGACGGTCTCCTGAGCCACGTGCTCGGCGGCTGGCAGTTGAGCGGCATTTTCACGTTCCAGTCAGGCTCGCCGATCGGCATCACGATGTCGAACGCGACGCTGAATGCTCCGGGCAATACCCAGCGCCCCGACGTCAGCGGCACGCCGGCCGTGCCCGGCGGGATCGGACCGGGCATTCAGTGGTTCGACACGTCGGTCTTCTCGTCGCCGGCGGCGAACACCTTCGGGAACGCGCCGAGAAACGGCGTGCTCGATGGGCCGCGGTACGTCAACCTCGACGCCACCATCGCGAAGCTGTTCACGATCGGGCGGACGCAAGGGCGAATTCCGCGTCGACATCTTCAACGCCACGAACACGCCGCATTTCAACAACCCGAATGCGACGTACTTGGGCGCCGCGTTCGGTCAGATCACCAGCACGGTGGCCGGCAGCGAACGGACGATGCGCTTCGGGTTCAGGCTGATGTTCTGACGTTGGAAAGAGCGCGAGGCTGCTCGTTTTCCGATCGTCGCGAGGCGCTGAACGCTGAGAGACTGCTCGAACTCAGCTTTCAGCGAAGCTCGCGAATGCGGATGTTGCGGAACGCGAGCGTGCCCTCGTGATCGCCCTGGAGCCCGATGTGGCCGACCTTGGCGCGGCCGAACTTCGGCCACGCCTTGAACTTGGTCGACGCCACCTTCGCTTCCCAGTCGGGGCTCCACAGCTCGTACTCGACGGTCTTGAAGCCGTTGAGCCAGTGCTCGACGTGCGGCCCCTTCGCGACGATGCGCGCGGTGTTCCACTCGCCGACCGGCTTCAAATGCCCTGCCGGCGAAGGGTAGAGGCCGTAGGCCGCGGCGGCACAGGTCAGCCGCGTTTTGTTGTCGGCGCGCTTCGACATCGTCGAGCAGCTGGTACTCGGGCCCTGTGGTGTAGATGCGGTCATCGTTGGGCTTGCCCGTGAAATCGGGATCCTCGATGCCGCGATAGAAAATCCCGCTGTTGCCCGCGCGACCGATGCGCCACTCGAGCTCGAGCTCGAAGTCGCCGAACTGATCCTTGGTGATCAAATCGCCGGCGTGTCCGTCCTTGGCGAGCGTTCCGTCGGCGATGCTGCCAGCCGGCCGGCACTGACGGGCTTTTGTATCCGCGCCAGGCGTCGAGCGACTTGCCGTCGAACAATGTGCGCCATTGCGGCGACGAACACGCCGAGGGCAGTGCCGCGAACACAACAACTGCGCCGATCACGAGTGCCGTCCGAATGCTCATGTCCGGAGATTATGCGGCTTTCGGGCTCCGTAAGCTATCGCCACCCGCTGGCTGGCGACTCGAAAAGCCTTGAGCAAGCAGGCCGGGCTCATGACGAAGGATCATCCGCGGATGAACCGGACGCCGGGTCTATCCCGCCGCGGATCGCGTTACCGTCGAATGCGCGCGAAGGTTTTTCCGTCCCGTCACGACAGCCACGAGATAACAGGCTGCAACCAAGATCAGCAGGAACTGGTATCCGGCGAGCAGCGAGAGGTACTCGCCGACGCCCCCGACCATCGCGCCCAGCAGGTTCGCGCCGAAATCGTCGGCGGTCGACGATGACTCCTTGAAGCTGCTGCTGAAGAGCAGGCCGGCGCAGAAGACCGGGCTGAACACCAGGATGCCGTAGAACAGCGACTCCGCCATCCGGCTCTCGAAGGTGACGCGCCCGACCGGGACGAAGTAGTTGAGCGCAATCAGCGCGAGCAGCGCGGCCGCAATCAGGCCGCTGCGGCGGATCTCGACGCGGCTGGCGACGAGCGCGCTCGCCAGCGCCATCACCAGCACCGAGGCGATCGCCAGCGACGCCGACGACCAGGTGGATCCCCACAACAGCGCGAACTGCACGATCGACTTGGTCTCGAGCAGCATGAAGCCCGCGCCGAGCGCGAAGAAGTGCCACGACCACGCGCCGCTTCCACTGCCGCGTGCGAGCCACACGGCGACCACCGACACCACGAGCACGAGCGCGAGCGCCGTCACGTAGTGTCGAGGCAGGCTGGGTTCGCGCATGTAGAGGAACGGCCAGTTGTCGGTGGCGACGACGACGCCGGCGTCGCGGGCGAGCGGATGCGCGGGGCTTGGCGCGTGCGACTGGCCGTACGCGAGGACGTCGGGCGGAAGGGGCGGCGGCGCCGTCAGCTCCGACGACCCTGGGTCCGGCGAGCATGACCGCGAGATAGGCGCGATCCTGGTGCACGTGGCCGAGCGGATCGCGTCCGAACACGTCCGCGGAGGTATTGGCGAGGCGATCGACGAGCCATTTCTCCCGGAAGTAGTTGTAGAGCACCATCACGCCGCGCGGAGAGAGCCGCTCTCGCACCGCCTCGAACGACTCCTTCGTGAACATGTAGCTTTCGAGCCGCACGCCGGCGAAGCTCGATTGCACGGTCAGCGAGTCGATCAGCGCAAACACCACGAGGTCGTACCGCTTCGTCGTCGTCCGCAGAAAATGCCGCGCGTCGTCGTTGACCACGGTGACGCGCGGGTCGCTGTACGGCTTGTCGGGATGGCGCTCTGCGCCCAGCCGGAGAATCACCGGGTCGATGTCGACGGCGGTCACATGCCTGGCGCCGTGCCTGAGCGCCGCCGCCACATCGGTGCCGCTGCCGGCGCCGAGGATCAGCACCTCGTCGAACGTGTCGCCGAACACGGTGTAGGGCCACTGATAGAAGTATTCCTTCTGGGCCACCGGCGCCATCGACTGGTGAAAGATGTGATTCACCTCGACGACCGTGTCCGAGCGGTCCTGGAAGACCGTGATGCGGTAGTACGGCGACCACAGGCTGCCGGCTTCCATGCGATGGACGACCGCGAGCGATCCGGCGAGCAGCACGACGTTGACGGCCGCCACCCACCGCCGATCCTGCACGATGAAAGGCAGCGCGGCGGCCGCGGCCACGCCGAACCAGACGCTCGGCGGCAGCTCGAGCCACGACACGAGCGGCGAACGCGGCGACACCGGCGAGGCTTCCCAGCAGGTTGATGACATAGGCGCGCAGCGGCAGGCGCCCCGCCAGGTCGCGTCCCATGCGGTGCGCCACGGCGACGAAGAGCGCGGCGACCGACACGAACAGCAGCGGCAGCAGCAGCGTGCTCTCGACCGGGACGACCGGCGAGGTCGTGCCGCTGGTGAAATAGATCGTCGAGGTGCTCGGCAGCGCGACCTCGAGCCGCAGGCGATCCACGCCGAAGATGACCGCGAACTGGAGCAGCGGGAACCAGACGAACAGGTTGCGATGCCGCTTCGCCAGCAGGCAGCCCACGCCGATGCCGAGAAAGCTGGCGAGGAGGATGAAGTTGGAGAAGTACGCGAGCAGCCGGACGTACGCCGGCAGCCAGCGAATCAGCGCGGTTTCGAGGAAGAGGACGAGGAACGAGGAGACGAAGAGGGCCATTCAGCTCACATTATGGCTAATGGCTAACGGATGGCTAGGATGGCTGATGGCTAACGGTCGATGGTTGATGGTCCACGGCGACGTGCCATGAACCATAGCCATCAGCCATAAGCCATCAGCCATGACGAGGAGTGCGAATCCTACCAGCGCGGCTCGGAGCGCCGGCGCGAGTTGCCGCCGCGGTCGTTGTATCCGCCGCCGCCGCCGCCGAATCCGCCCGAGCGTTCCGGCTTCGGGCGCGCTTCGTTCACCGTCAGGCCACGGCCTCCGAGCTGATGATCGTTCAGCTGGGTGATCGCTTTCTGCGCTTCCTCATCCGTGCTCATTTCCACGAACGCGAAGCCGCGTGCGCGGCCGGTGGCCATGTCGCGCATCACCTTCACCGTTTCGACGGTGCCGGCCTGGGCGAACAGGTCCTGAAGATCGGTTTCCCCGGTCTCGTACGGAAGGTTTCCGACGTAAAGTCTGCGACCCATCTCTCTCCTCCTCTGTCGCGCAAGCGACTGCTGGTCGAAGTGTCGGTCTCGTCACTGAGCGGGATTTCAGGAGGAGCGAGCTGGAAACTCGTTACGCTCGAAAGGCAGCACTGACTGGCAAGACGTTCACTGAACGCGGCGAGTCTAGCACACTCACGCTTTCTTCGCGCGGACCACGACGTCGGGGTCCGCGATCGTGAACGCCACGATCCGATCGCCCTCGCGCTCGAAACGGATCCGGACCGCCGGCGCGCCGGGCGGGACGAACTCGAGCCGCCCGAGGTGGCGGATGAACCGGGGCGTCGCGCCGGCGCGCACGAGCGACACCTGGTTCGGTTTCGTCTCAACCGTAAAGGCGTCGCGCGGACGATCGCCGAAGACGTACCGCCCGTCGAGCATCGCGCGCTCTTCCGCGCCCAGCGGCTCGTCGGTCAACGGCAGCGCGGCATCGCCAATCGACTCGAGGTAGGACACGACGGCCGCCGCGGGCGGCCCGCCGGCCTTCGCGTGGACCATCAGCGAGAGACTGTGCGGTCCGCGAATCTTCTGCAGGCCCGGCGTCGCCGCCATGAACGCTTTCACCACATCGAGCTGACCGAGCATGGTCGCCGAGAACAGCGTCGGCGGCGCGCCGTTCTCGAGCAGGAATTCCGCGATCGCCCGCTGGCCGACATGAGATGCCGCGCCGAGCGCGGTCTCGTGATCGCCGTAGCCCCAGTCCCACGACGCCTTGGCCAACGCCGGATGCTGCTGGACCATCTCCTTCACGCGGGCGAGGTTCGAATGCGACAGTCCAACGACGTCCTTGACGAGCGATGGATGCAGGGAGGGAAAGAAGTCGTCGGCGGCGGCGCCGGGAGCGGGCGGCGCGGGCCAGTCGGGTTGCGCGCTCGTCGGTTGGCCGGCCGTGCCGGCCTGCACGACGAGAGACGGCGCGGCGAAAGCGCCGAGCGTGGGGACAATACGCAGAAATTGCCGACGTGTGTGTGCCATGGCGAGAGAATTACCGCCGCCGCCCTTCCTGATGCCAGCGAGGAAGCAGTGAGGAAGCAACTCGCGGCGTGCGAGCGCCTTAGCGCCGCTCGCCAGGAGTCCTGCGAAGCCGTCAGGACGCCTGAACGCCGTCCTTGAGCACGATTCGGCGGACGGCCTTCTCGATCTGGGCGGCGACATCCTCATCCAGCGATTCCAGCCCCTCGTCTGGCGACCGCGAGATCCTCTGCACCCACACATGCGTGCCGTCGTCGAGCCGGATGATGTGCATGAGCAGCGACAGCCGGCCGTCCTTGGTTTGCAGGTGTCCTGCGACCAGGAACGAAGCATGGGTCTCGCGCGCGACCGTACGCGGATCGCGATCGGCGCGCGGGTTTCGCAGCACCTTGGAGTTGCCGTTGACGCCGATGCGCGACGTTCCGAGCGCGGTCAGTCGCTCGACGACGGCGTCGGCAATCGTGGCGACCGCGCGCTCGCGCGACGCATCGCCGGTTTCGTTGTCGAACACGGCGACCGCGACGATCGGGCGGGCCGGCGCGGCGCGACGGGAGAGCGCCCACCAGCCTCCTCCCGCGACGGTCAAGAACACCATCGCCGTCGCCAGGAGCAGGGCGCCGGGGATGGAACGACGGGCGTCGTTCTCCGTTCTGCGTTCTTCGTTCGTCGTTCCTGGTTCGACGTTCGTCGTTCGCGGTTCGACGTTCTCGGCGTTCTCCGCGCTGAACGACGAACCGTGAGAACGTCGAACGCCGAACGATCCCCGTTTCCCGCGACGACCGGAGCGATGAATGAAAACCCGCGACGAGGGAGCGTCTGGATGAACCGGGGATTGTCGGCGGAATCTCCGAGGGCGGCGCGCAGCTGACCGATGCAGTAGGCGAGCCCGCGATCGAAGTCCACGTGCGTGTCGGCGCCCCAGAGGTGCGCGCGCATTTCTTCGCGGGTCACCAGGTCGCCGGCTCTCGACAACAGCAGCGCGAGCGCCCGCGCCGGCTGCGGCTCCAGCGCGACGGGACGATCCGATCGCGTGAGGATCCCTGCCCGATCGTCGAACTCGAAGAGCCCGAATCGATATGTCATGTCACGGGCCGTTAATCTTCCGCATCGTAACAGCAAACGCGTCTCGGCCCGTCGCCGGGTCGTACACGATGACCGGCATCGGACGGCCGCGAATGGTATCGGGATTGGCGCGGGCGTAGCCCATCAGTGTCGCAGCCAGCTCCTGCTTCATCGTCGATTCGGCCGCATCGCGTGACAAGCGTGGTCAGCATGTCGTCGAACGTCAGCGGCCACACGCGTCCGCGCAGGAGCGCGTCGACGACCGTGCCTTTGAGCACGTTGTGGGAGAAATTGAAGAAGAACGACAGCGGCGAGTAGGTGTCGGGCAACGGCCTGAAGCGCTGGAAGGCCTCGACGAGCGCAGCGCGATGCCGCGCAAACAGCTCGTGGAAGGCCGCGCGGTCGCCTTCGCTGCCCGACAACGACGCCGGCGGCTGGCCGACGAACGCGCGGGCATCGGCCGACAGCCCGTTCAGGATGCCTTCGACGATCGGCGCTTGTTCCTCGTCGCCCGCGCCGCGTTCCATCAGGCTCGCGTACGCCTGCGTCACGGTCATCAGCGCGAAGCAGAGCCAGGGATAGTCGGCCACGTTGTCGTCGCGCATGACGACGGTGTCGCGTCCGTAGGACGCCTCGAAGCCGAAGCGAAGATGGCTGCCCATGCTGACGGCGTGTGCCAGCGCGATGCTGACGCGATGGGCCGCGTTCAGCGTGCGCACGCGCGCCAGCAGCCGGCCGTACCGCGTTCGACGATCTCGAAGTGCGACGTCGCGATCAGGATCAGCGTCGCCGCCGCGTCGACGAACCGCTGCCCGCTGCCGTCCGGTCCCTGCAGCATCTCCAGCAGGTTGTCGAGCCGATCCAGGTTCGCGTCGGGGTCGCCCTCATCCCAGATCCGAAGCGAGAACAGCGAGAGGATGTGGAGGAAGTAGTAGTCGAGCAGGATCGCGAGCGCGGTTGCATCGAGCGGCTCTGAACCGCGCTTCACGATCACATAGTCGAGGACGTCGACGGGGATGATGTTCTCGTTGACGTGGTCGGCCTTGCCGTCCCAGTCGTTGAGCGCGTGGAAGCCCTCCTGCCGGGTTCTCCGGTCGTACTTGCCGACGGCCTCGTCGAGGTCAATCTTGTGCGCGCCGGCTTTCCACGCGTGACTCCGCATGCTCACGCGCAGGCGCCGCAGGGCGTGCGTGAAATCGTTCGACGCCGATACGCCCTCGAGGATGGCGCGCCGGGCGCCGCCGTCCAGGGCTGCCTCGATCAGTGCGCATGCACCGTCGAAGGAGACTGGGGCCATCCGTTCGTGGCTAGGCGGTGGCGGGCGCCGCGCAGAATTTCTCGAAGGCCGCCGTCAGTTCCGAGGCGATCGCCATCGCGTCGCGGTTCTCGATCTGACTGCGCTCGAGCATGTACACGAGCTGGCCGTCCCTCATCAGCGCAATCGAGGGCGACGAGGGACGGTAGCCGGTGAAGTACTGACGCGCGCGCTCGGTCGCTTCGACGTCGGCGCCGGCGAACACCGTGGCGGACGCCGCGGGCTTCACGCGGTTGCGCAGCGCGAGCGCGATTCCGGGCCGGGCCTTGCCGGCGGCGCAACCGCACACCGAGTTGACGACGATCATGAGGGTGCCGGCGGTGCCGGTCACTGCGGCATCGACCTCGGCCGGCGTGCGGAGCTCGCGAACGCCGAGGTCGGTTAACTCCTGGCGCATGGGCGCCACGAAGAACTCTGGATAGGGCATGCCGACATTGTACGTGAGGCCAACGGTCGGGTTCTTGCCAGCTCTTCCCGACGCAGCGTCGGTGGGATCAAGGTGGCGCGCTGAGGCACCAAAATGGCGCGATCACGACACCTGACGGCACATTTGTAACGGGCTTGTCTCGCTGGCGCGGCAATATCTAGATAAACCTCATTAATAGACAGGTTAAGGACTGGCGTAGTCGTTGCAAAAACGTCGGTTTTAGTCCAATATCTGACGGACTAGCTCGGTACGGGTATGCGCGCAACGGGAGGCCTCATGAAACGCTTGCTGACTATCGCCGGTCTATTGGCCATGGCTGCGCCAGGATTCGCGGCAGACTCACCCAAACAGGTGACGTTCTCGAAGGATGTCGCGCCGATTTTCCAGAAGAAATGCCAGGAGTGCCATCAGCCGAACTCGATCGCGCCGATGTCGCTCATCACCTACCAGGAGGCGCGGCCCTGGGCGCGTTCGATCAAGGAGCGCGTCGCGACGCGCCAGATGCCGCCGTGGCATATCGACAAGACCGTCGGCGTGCAGCACTTCAAGAACGACATGTCGCTCAGCGACGAGCAGATCGACACCATCGTCCGCTGGGTCGACGCCGGCGCGCCGCAGGGCGATCCGAAGGACATGCCGACGCCGCCGCCGCTCGTCACCGACAACGGCTGGAAGGGCGAGCGCGACGGCTTCGGTCCGCCGGACCTGACGGTGAAGTCCTCCGAGTACACGATGCCGGCCGAGCACCAGGACGTCTGGTACCGTCCGATGTCGGACATTCCGCTCACCGAGCCCCGCTGGGTGAAGATGGTCGAGATTCGGCCGACCAACCTGAAGTCGCGCAAGATCATTCACCACTCGATCGCCTACCTCGTGCTGAACAACGATCCCGACGCCGTCAATCAGGGCACCGCGAACGGACCGGCGCGCGGCGGCTTCGACGATGGCGACCTGGTGAACCGCCGTCCGCAGCTGATGGAATGGGCGATCGGCAAGGGCTACGACCTGTACCGGCCGGGCACCGGCAAGCTGCTCGTCCCGGGCGAGAAGATCTCGTGGGACCAGCACATTCACGCGGTCGGCGAGGAAGTGACCGGCGGCTCGGAAATCGGCATCTGGTTCTACAAGAAGGGCGAGGAGCCGAAGAAGCGCAGCTACCTGATCGGCTTCACCGGCATCGACCGCACGAAGATGCTCGACATTCCGCCGAACTCGATGGCGATGACCGAGGGCTTCACGGTCCTGAAGGAGAACACGCTCATCGAGAACTTCCAGCCGCACTTCCATCTGCGCGGCAAGGCGATGCAGGTCGAGGCGATTCTGCCCGACGGCGCCAAGCAGGTCATCAGCTACGTCGGCAACTTCAACTTCAACTGGATGACCAACTACATCTACGACGACGACGCCGCGCCGCTGCTGCCGAAGGGGACCGTCATCCACGTGACCGCGTGGTACGACAACACCAAGGGCAACAAGAACAATCCCGATCCCGATCAGTGGGTCGGCTACGGCGATCGCACCGTCGACGAGATGGCGCACGCCTGGATGAACGTCACCTACTTCAACGACGCCGAGTTCAAGGCGCTGCAGGCCGAGCGCAAGGCGAAGATGGCGAAGACGACCAACGACAACGAGAAGCAGCAGTGAACCGATTCGGAATCCTGTGTGCCGCCGGCCTCCTGGCCGGCGGCGTTCTTTTGTCGGCCCAGTCCACAGCGATTCCGGCGCCCCGCCGTGGGGCGGGCGATAGCGTGACCGGCGCGTTCGAGGGCTGGTACTACAACGAGGACGGCAGCCGCTCGTTCCTCGTGGGCTACTACAACCGCAACTCCCAACAGACGCTCGACATCCCGATCGGTCCGAACAACCGGATCGAGCCCGGCGGTCCCGACATGGGGCAGCCGACGCATTTTCTGCCCG
>CAWCDQ010000010.1:0-49437 GCA_963794305.1 uncultured Acidobacteriota bacterium
CTTGTCGGCCTGAGCCTGCTGCATGGCCTGGACGATGTTGTCGTCCTTGATCTTGCACACACCCAGGAACGTGGCCAGGAGCGCGACCGTGATGGCCACGCGAGTGTTCAGCCGTGACCGATCCCTGTCGAGCGCCGCAGACGTGTCGCCCCCGGCCTCGGTGGCCGATTCCATCGGATCGATGTCCATGTGTGTGCCAGAATTCTAGCAAACGGTGTCACGCGCGCGGGTTGGTTCGTGGCAGAATCGGCGCGTCGCCATCCACGGCAGACCATTTCGCAAGGACTTTCCATGGCGCGTCATAAGAAGGCCGTCAGGTCATCGCTCGATCCACTCGATCTGCGCCAGCGCTGCTGCGTGGCGCCGAGCCCTCGACTGCGCGAACGGATGGTCCAGGAGCTCCACGCGCTCAGCGAGGCGCGGGACATGAATTTCGGCGGCCGCATCGTGATCGAGCCGCAGAAGCGCACCGGATTCAACGACGGCATGATCCTGCCCGGTTCCGAGTATCCGCTTGGCACGCCTCGGAGCGTGGTTCGCTCGGCGGCGGCGTTGCGCAGTCCGCTGAGAGGGTCGGTACGCGTCATCGTCGTGCTCGTCGATTTTTCAGACGCGCCGATGAAGAAGACGACCGCGCATTTCAGCGATCTCTTCTTCTCCACCGGAAAGAATCCCGACAGGCAGCGTGTGCGAGTGACTACAAAGAGGTGACCCACGGGCTCATCAACCTCAAGGGCGAGGTCGTCGGCCCCTACCGTCTGCCTCACACGCTCAAGCAATATGCCGGCGGTAAATCGGGCACGGACAATCCAGAGCCGAATGCTCGCACGATGGCGCGCGATGCCGCGAAACTGGCCGATGCCGACGTGAACTTCGCGCCATACGACAACGATGGCAACGGCTACGTGGACGCGTTCATCGTGGTTCATGCCGGCGAAGGCGCCGAGGAAACCGGAGGCAAGAACGACATCTGGTCTCACAAATGGGTGTTCGCGGGCGGCGCCCTGAACGCCGACGGGACGAAGATCTTCGGCTATCTGACGATTCCCGAGAACTGCAGGATCGGCGTGTGCGCGCACGAGCTCGGCCACCTGCTGTTTGGCTGGCCGGATCTCTACGACACCGACGGATCGAGCGAAGGGCTCGGCAACTGGTGCTTGATGGGCGGCGGCAGCTGGAACGGCGACGGCGACATCCCGGCGCATCCCTCCGCGTGGTGCAAGGTCAACCAGGGCTGGGTGACGGTCTCCAACCGCAAGACGAACGCCAAGGCGACCATCAAGGACGTGAAGAGCAGCCACCGGGTGCAGCGTCTCTGGAAGAACGGCACCAGCGGCAAGGAGTACTTCCTGGTCGAAAACCGCCAGCGGACGCTGTACGACCGGACGCTGCCGGGCGACGGGCTGCTGGTCTATCACGTCGACGAAACGATCGACAGCAACGACGACGAACGCCATCCCTTCATCAAGCTGCTGGAAGCCGATGGCCGGAACCAGCTTCGAGACGGCGCAAACCGCGGCGACGCCGGCGATCCGTACCCGGGCAGCGCGAAAAATGTCGCGCTGACGGCCACCTCGAAACCCGACACAAAATCGTACGGGAAGCTCGATAGCTGTGTGACGATCACGAAGATCAGCGCAAGCGGCGCGAGCATGACGGCGTCCTTCGCCGTCAAGTGCGCCGCCGGCTCGGGGGCACCTAAGCCGTCTCGAAGGCGAGGTTCGCGGACCACGCGCAGAAGAAGTCGCGAGCCGGGGCCGGAGCAAGAAGTAGCGGCCGCGAATCGAGGGCAGCGGTGCAGATTGCCGAAAACTGGTCGCGCATTCGGGGCCGGATTGAGGCGTGGCAGCCCCCGCGCAGCGAGGGAGAGCCCGGCACGCTGACCATCGCCGTGGCCGGCGTGGAGGATGTCGTCTCGCGCGACGGTGCGCGCCATCGAAACCTGCTTTCCGACGCCGCCGGCAAGACGGTGCACGTGATCGTCCCCGCCAGCGCCGCAAAGCACGTCAAGGCGAAGAAAGGCTCGACCGCGGTCGTCGACGTGCGCCGCGGCCGGTCGCCCGATCGGGTCTTTGCGCATCCCGATCGCATTACCGTCACGCCATGAACGTGCCTCTGCTCCTGCTCATCGGCCTTCTGCTCGCGCAGGCGACGGCGCCCTCGTCTGCCGGCGCGAACAACGATCTCCTCGAATCGGCCAAGCTCGGCGACCTGGCGCGCGTCAAACAGCTGATCGCGAGCGGCGCCTCCGTCAGCGCGTCTGACCGCCGCGGTTTCACGCCGCTCATGTGGGCGAGCGCCAGCGGAAGCGTCGCCGTGGCGAATCAGCTGCTCGACGGCGGAGCCGCCGTCGACGCGCGTTCCAACGACGGGCTCACGGCGCTGATGCTCGCATCCGCCAACGGGTTCGCCGACGTCACCCGCGCGCTGATTCTTCGCGGCGCGGACGTCAACGCGGCGAGAAACGGCGTCAAGGCGCGCCAGTTCGCCGTCGAACGTGGTCACACCGACATCGCCGCGCTCCTCGACGAAGCCGAAGGGTCTCGGCAGCAAGCTTCTGAAAGCGGCCGCCGAGGGCAACGACACCGGAGTTCGGCAGCTCCTCGCGTCGGGCGCCCCCGTCAACGTGACCGACGACCGCGGGCTCACCGCGCTGATGATGGCCGCACGCAACGGGAACCTCGGCATGATGCAGGCGCTGCTGTCGAGAGGCGCCGACGCATCTGTCCGCGACGGACAAGGACAGGGCGTCTTCGAGTGGGCCGAGCTGTCGGCCATCACGAGCAAGTACGTCGTCGCCTTCCTCGCCGATCACGGACTCGCGCGAGAGACGCCGCGCCGCCCGACGGCCGTCGAATCGCCGCAGGTGAAAGCGAGCCTGGAAGCGCTCGCCGTCCTCGTGTCGCGGATTCCGCCCGCATCGGCGCCGCTGCGAGCGGCGCAGCGCCGCGCGGCCACTGCCCTTCTGCAGCTCCAGGCGCTGTCGGCGAAATGGCCCGCCGATTCGCCCGAGGACTATCGCGACAATCTCTCGGGCGACGTGAAGGCGCTGGAAGGCGCTCTCACTGCCGGCAACGTCGATGCGCTGGTCGCCACGACGCAGTCCGTGGCCGAGGATCTCGAGGTCAAGCTCGAACACTGCAATCGGAGCGGCGGAAAGCTCGGAGGGTCGGTCACCGTCCGGGTGCGCACGGTGAAGGGCGGCGACGAGAGCGCGAGCTGGCAGGTCTTCTACATGCCACGGGTGTTCGAGGCTGCGCCGAATGCCAGCCCCGATCTGTTTCCGCAGTTGAGCAGCCCGACCGAAGACACCCTGGTTCCCGGCCGCTACGTCATGTGGGCGCGCGATCCCGTGTCGTCGCGCGTCGGCGAACGAACTGTGGTGAAGGTGGGCGAGGGAAAGAAGGAGCTCGTCCTGGACCTGCCGGTTCCTGCCGCGCGATGACAGGCGGCGCCCGATGGTCGGGGAGGCAGCGGCGTCTCGGCCTCGCGCTGGCTGCGGTCGCCCTGGCGGCGGTGGCGGCCGCGATCGCGCCTTCGCCGGCCGCGCTCGCCGATGGCGGCGCGGGGCGGGCGTTCGCCGCCTTGTCGTCGGCGGCCATCGTCGCGATCGCGATCCTCCCCTTCATCGTGTGGCGTGGAGCCGCACGGCCGGCGATCTGGATCGTCACCGCGGCCGTCGCGCTCGCGCTCGGCATCGCGGCGTACTCCGCGGCCGGATACGTGCAGCGCACGTGCACGGCGCGCTATGCCGAGAGACCGATCGTCATCGGCACGCAGATGACGCCGCTCGGCGCAACCTACAAACAGCAGAATCCCGAACTGTCCCGCGACGAGCTGCTGTTCGACTCCGCCGGCGTGGCGGAGCGGCTCTGGACGTCGGACTCGATCGGCCGCTGCCGCGGGTACATCGGCACGACCTATTTCCTGTGGATCCCGTTCCTCGTCGTCTGCCTGCTGGCGACGGCGCAGGCCGTCCCGGCCACCGTGCTGTCGCCCGTGCGCTGGGACGCGTCCATTCCGATCTCCGGCGCGGCGCAGCCGATCCGCTACGACGTCTTCCTCAGCTACCGTCACGACGGTCCCGACATGGCGTTCGCGCGCCAGCTGCTCGACACGCTCGAATCTCACGGCTACCGCGTCGCGATCGACGAGCGCGACTTCCCCGCCAATGCGAGCTTCCTCCTGGAAATGGAGCGCTGCGTGCGCGAGAGCCGCTTCACGGTCGCGGTGATCTCTTCCCGCTACCTGGTCAGCGACAACTGTCAGGAAGAAGCGATCATCTGCAAGGTTCTGGACATGGGCGATCGAAGACGCCGCCTGATTCCGTTGATCATCGAACCGGTCGCCATGCCGCGCGTGGCTGTACGGCATCGTCGGCATCGACTGGACGAAAGCCGATCCGCTGGTCGACCCGTTCGACAAGCTCAAAGGAACGCTGGGCGCTCCCGGGATCGGACTGAAGGCTGGAGACGAACGGTGACGATCGAGGTATCGCCCGCGCCTGACGGCTTTGCGATCGTACGGAACCTCTTTGCCTTGTACGCGCACGACATGTCGGCATTCGTCGGTCTCGATGTTGGCGACGATGGGGCCTTTGCAATCCCGGCGAGTGTGGCGAGCTACTGGAACGGTCCGGACGCGTCCGAGCGCTTCCCGTTTCTCGTTCGCGCGGACGGCAAGCTCGCGGGATTCGCGTTGGTCCGGCGGATCGTGGTGAACCCCGCCACCTACGATATGGGCGAATTCTTCATCCTGCGCAAGTACCGCCGGTCAGGGATTGGCCGATTCGTGGCGCGCACGCTGTTCGACCGCTTCGCCGGAGCCTGGGAGGTGCGCGAACTTCCGTCGAACGCCGCCGCGCAGACGTTCTGGCGCCGAATCATCGGTGACTACACGCGCGACGCCTTCACCGAGGGGCAGGAGTTCTTCGCGGCCCACGGGCGGGAGTTCGTCGTTCAACGATTTCGGACGGGCCACGATCGGCCCGCCATACCGCGAGTAGCGCGTTTTCAAGTCCGTTGTAGTGCAGGCCTTCAGGCCTGCCGTTTCACACGGGCAGGCCTCACGGCGAGAAGCTACCGCGGTTCCTTCCGTGTCGATCGGAAACGAACTACACCATCAGCTCGGCGAAGAACGGGTTCAGCATCCTCCGGTCGGGATCGACCGTGCGCACCCAGTCGCACAACGTCTTCCAGCGATCGCCGTAGGCCGCGACCACGTGTTCCTTCTTGACGAAGGGGCTCTGGTTCAGCAGCGGCAGGCCGCCGCGCGCAGCGGACCACTCGTTGAACTCCTTCAGGAACGCCGCCCAGGCCGCCTTGTCGATTTCGCCGGGCGCGTGAATCGGATCGAGCGAAATGATGTCGCCATCGTGCGTGTACGACAGCAGAGAGCTGCTGTCCTGCCGGATGAAATAGGAACCGAGCGGCATGTTGCACCGGAAGCCGTGCTGCTTGAAGTACGCCTCCGCGAACGCGACGTAGTCGTTCAGGTTCCGCACCCACTCGTTTCTCGGAAACGCCCAGAACGTGAACGCATATCGGGCCGACTGCGGCGTCTTCGAGTAGTTGATCATCTTCTCGGGGGCGTAGAGCGTGAAGCCGCCGGTCGCGCTCAGCAGCTGGTAGAAGCCGAGCTCGACTCCCGATTCGATGTCTTCCAGCACGTTGGTCGCCGCCGCCGGCGAGTGCTGACGGACAAGCCGTCCGCTGAAGGCGGCCAGGAAGCTCCAGCCGAAGCGGCGAGCGTCGGCGATCGGATGGTGACGAAGCTCCGCCGCGCGGTTGCGCGTCTGGATGACCACTTTCCTTCCGAGCGTCCAGCAGACCATGGCGTCATTCGATGCGATGACCTGGGTGATCTGATCCTGCGTCAGTGCGCCGACGTCGTGCACGTCGTAGTTGAACCGGAGGATCTCCAGCGGTTTGATTCTGAACGTGACCTCGTAGACGATCCCGGCCAGGCCGTAGCTCGCGCGGATGAGCGGCAGCAGATCCGGATTCCGCTCTTCCGACGCTTCCTCGAGCGTGCCCGACGGGCTCACCCACTTGACGCCGATGACATAGGAATTGACCTGACCGTGCTCCACGCCGTCGAGCGAGTCCTTCGTGTGACAGCATGCCGCCGACCCGAGCGTCATGTTGCCGATCTCGATGTTCAACATGAACTGCAGGTTCAGCGCCCGCAGCGCGCTGGCCGCATCGATCATCTGCATGCCGGCTTGCGCGGTGAACGTCATGGCCTTCGCATCGATCGAGATGACCTTGTCGAGCCCCTTCATGTCGACGATCGTGCCCGGCGACGCGGCACATGGCGTGAGGGAATGAAAGCTTCCCATCGCCCGCACCGGGCTGGGATAGCGGTCCCGCTGCTTGAGGATGGTCTGGAGTTCCTCGACGCTCTCGGGACGAACCAGCTCCTGGGGGGTACTGACGATACTGCCGTCGTAGCTGGAAACAGCGTTGGCCATCTGGTCAGCCTCCGGTTGAGTACCTTACTGGCGTCCGGACTCCTTGACGTCGACGGTGTGGTACGAGCGGCCTATCCTAACCTACATGCTTCCGAGATCAACCAATCACGAACACCGGATGAGCAGGGTCGCGCTGAGGGGTCCGGTATAATCGTGCGCGGTCGGAACGACTCGAGGCGAACGGCCTGCGATGTCGGCATGCCCAGAATCTTCATCAACTACCGTCGAGACGACAGCGCGGGATATGCGGGCCGCATTCACGACACGCTGGCGTCCGCGTTCGGCACCGACTCCGTGTTCATCGACATCGACGACATCAAGCCGGGCGTCGACTACGTGTCGACGATCGAAGCGTGCATCGCCGGCTGCGACGTCATGCTCACCCTCATCGGCCATCGATGGCTGGATTCGCAGGATGCGTCCGGACGCCGCCGCCTCGACGATCCAGCCGATTTCGTGCGCGTCGAGATCGAGCGCGCGCTTGCCCGGCACATCCGGGTCATCCCGGTGCTGATCGGCACCGCCTCGATGCCCGGCCAGGCCGACCTTCCGGCAGACATCAGCCAGCTCGCCACGCTCGAGGCCATCGCGTTGAGCGACAGCCGTTGGCAGTACAGACATGAGCCAGCTCGTGAACGCCATCGGCGAACCGCTGCCGCGGCAACGCGGGAGCCGCGCTCGTTGGATCTGGGTGGCGCTCGCCGCAGTCGCGATCGCTCGGGGGCGCGTTGTGGCTGGCGCCCTGGCACGAGAAGCCGTCGCACGATGTATCGGGCCGCTGGGTGGCCGACGTGCGCTACGACTTCGGCGGAAGCCATTCCGAAACATTCGTCTTCCGGGTCACCGGCGGCGCTCTCGCGGGCACGGCCTCATTTCTCGGCGTCGCGCGCGGAATTGTCGACGGCACGGTCAAAGGGGCCACGGTCTCCTTCAAGACGCGCACTGATGAAAGCGCCGGCAGTGAGAGCCGCCAGACGGAACACCAATACGCCGGAACCGTGAATGGCGACGAGCTCCGGCTGTCGATGGAGACGATGGGCGGGTTTTCACCGCATGCACCCATCGACTTCGTCGCCAGGCGGACCGTGACCGTCGACGGACACACGCCACTAATCGTTCACCGCCACATTCGAGGAGCATGATGGATCTTCAGGACGCAACCGCGCTGCTCGCGCAGACCCCATCCGCGTTCGATGCCCTGCTTCGCGGCTTGCCCGCGACGTGGACGTCGCGCAACGAAGGCGACGGCACCTGGGCGCCGATCGAGATCGTCGCCCACCTGATTCACGCCGAACGGACGGACTGGATGCCGCGAGCGAAGATGATCCTGCAGCGGGCGAAGGCCAGGCGTTCGCGCCATTCGAGCGGGACGGACATCTTCGAGAGATGGAGGGCAAGTCCCTGGAGCAGTTGCTCGACGAGCTGGCGCGCGCGCGTTCGGCGAACCTGGCCGAGCTGCGTGCGCTCAATCTTCGTCGAGACGATCTCGACCGGCGCGGGCGGCATCCGTCGCTCGGCGCCGTCACCCTGTCGCAGCTGCTGGCGACCTGGGCCGTTCACGATCTCACGCACCTGCACCAGGTCTCACGTGTGATGGCGCACCAGTATCGCGAGGCCGTCGGCCCGTGGAGCGGATACCTCGGCGTGCTCCAATGCGCGGGTCACAGTTCGTAACGCGTTTTCCAATTGGTCGTAGTGCAGGCCTTCAGGCCTGCGCGACACGGCGGACCTGAAGGTCCGCACTACAACGCCTTGTTGCTTTCCGGCCATATCTCTGACTAAAGTCAGAGATATGGAACAGCCGATCGTCGAGCGGGTGCGAAGCTTCAACCGGACGGTCACGGAAGGGATCGGCGTGCTGGACGATCACTTCCTCGGCCGAGGGCGGCCTCTGGGCGAATCCCGAATCCTCTGGGAGATCGGCGCTGACGGCACGGAAGTACGCGCGCTGCGGTTCCGGCTCGGCCTCGATTCCGGATACATCAGCCGCGTCCTGCGATCGCTCGAGCGGCAGGGGCTCGTCAAAGTCCGCGCCGGCCGCGGTGATCGCCGTGTCCGACAGGCGTCACTGACCGCCAGGGGACGAGCCGAACGGGCCGAACTCGATCGGCGCTCGGACAAGCTGGCGCAGCGGATCGTCGCCCCGCTCAGCGACCCGCAGCGCACGGCGCTCGCGGCCGCGATGGAGAAGGTCGAGCGGCTCCTGCAGGCCTCGATGGTCCGGTTCGCGATCGAGGATCCGAACACGGCCGACGCCCGCTGGTGCTTCAAGCAGTACTTCGCGGAGCTCGACTCGCGATTCGATGCAGGGTTCAATCCCGGCCTGAGCATCCCGGCGGCCGCGCACGAGCTCACGCCGCCGTCCGGGTTGTTGATCGTCGCACGCCTGCGCGGCAGGCCCGTCGGTTGCGGCGCGCTCAAGTTTCACGGCAAGGCGCCCGCCGAAGTGAAGCGCATGTGGATCGCCGCCACGACACGTGGCCTTGGCCTCGGCGCGCGGCTCCTCGCGGAACTGGAACGCCACGCGCGTGAAGCGGGTGTGCGCGTCCTGAGGCTGGAAACGAATCGGGCACTGCGGGAAGCGATCGCGCTGTATCGACGCTCGGGCTACGTCGAGGTCGATACGCTTCAATGATGAAGCGTACGCGCACCACTGGTTCGAAAAGCGCCTGTCTACCGCCCGCCCGAACGTCGCGCCCACGCGCCGACGACCGTCGGCGGCAGAAAGACTGCGTCCTCTCGACGAAGCTCGTCCGCCAGCCGGCGCTCGAGCGTCTCGAGGCCGATCTCCTCGGCGGTCGCGATCCCGTGCTTGACGATCGCGTCGAAGAGACTGCGAACGACGCCGGTGAGAAGCGCGGGGCCCGCGGGATCGCGCGCCGGCAGATACGCCTGAACCCCGAACGTCGTCACCGTCTCGAGCCCGGCATCCTCGAAGATCCGCCCGAGCCTGGCGCCGATCTCCGGCGACGCACCGGCGGCACGGAAGGCTCGCACGATCCAGTCCAGCGCATCGCCGGCCAGGCCAACGAGCGGCGCGGATCGCGCTCCACCGATGTCGAAGTCGAGGGCCACGAACAAACCGCCCTCGCGCAGGTTCTTCATGTGATGGCGAACCGCGGCGACCGGATCGGCCATGTGGAAGAGCACGAGGCGGCCCACAACCGCGTCGAACGGCTCGTCGGCGCACCAGCGCGCGACATCGCCCTCGACAAACGAGACGCGCGTCTCGCCCGCCGCTTCGGTGCGCTGACGTGCGACGGCGAGTGCCTGCGCCGCGCGATCGAGTCCGACGACCGATCCGTGAGGGCCGACGAACTGGGCCGCGAGGCGAGCCACGTGGCCAAGGCCGGTGCCCAGATCGAGCACCCGCATCCCCGGAGCGAGGCCCGCGGCCTGGAGTAGCAGCCGCGTCGGCGCCTCGATGAATGCCGCCTGGCGATCCAGGCGTCCCAGTTCTTGAGGATCGCTCCCGAGCACGTACGCGTTCTCGCTTGCCATCAGCCTCACATCCTGTCGAATTTCGTAATCGCCACGATCTCGTCGAATGCTATGCCGGTGGTCAGTACGACGCAACTTTTACGGACGATTTGACCGTCGAGGTAGTCTACAATCGCCGCGTCCACGTGCACCGGCGGCGTGCGTTGACTGCGGGCCAACGCCAAGCTCGCCGCCATCGTCAGCTCACATTCCAGGAGCCGAGCCGTGTCAATTGTTGAACGCGCCAAGAACATCTGTCTCTCCCCGAGCCACGGAGTGGCCAGTCATTGCGGCAGAGCCGACGACCACCGGCACGCTGATCACCGGCTATGTCGCGCCGCTAGCGGCTATCGGCGCCGTCGCCGGATTTCTCGGCGGGTCGATTATCGGGCAGACACTTCCCTTTCTCGGAACCTATCGCTCCTCCTTCGCGACCGGGCTCGTCTTCGCGCTCTTCAGCTTCTGCATGGCTATCGTCTCCGTGTTCCTGGTGTCGCTCGTGATCAACGCGCTCGCGCCGACCTTTGGCGGCCAACAGGACAGTATCCAGGCACTGAAGGTCGCGGTCTATTCGTACACGCCGGCCTGGATAGCTGGCGCGCTGCGGATCGTCCCGCTGCTCGGCATCTTCGCCATTTTCGCCGCGCTGTACGGCCTGTACCTGCTCTTCCTCGGCCTCCCTCGATTGATGAAGTGCCCCGAGGACAAGGCCCTCGGCTACACGGCGGTGGTGGTCGTGTGCGCCATTGTGCTGTCCCTGGTCGTCGGTTCGATTGGCGCGGTGGTCGCCGGCGCGGGCGCGATCGGCGCCGGCGCGCTTGGCGGCACGGCCGCGCGGCGGTCCAGCGGCGAGATTCAATTCGACAAGAACAGCACGATGGGCAAGCTGCAGGACCTCGGAAAGAAACTCGAGGAGAGCAACAAGAAGATGGAAGCCGCGCAGAAGAGCGGCGACCAGAACGCGACGGCGGCCGCGGCGATGGAAAGTCTTGGGACGCTGCTCGGCGGCGGCAAGCGCGTCGATCCGGTGGCCATCGACCAGCTCAAGGTGTTCGTGCCGGAGAGTCTCGCCGGCCTTGCGAAAACGGCCAGCAGCGCGGAAAAAAACGGGATCGCCGGTTTGATGGTGTCCAAAGCGGAAGCGAGATACGGCGACGGCGCCGGCAAGACGGTGACGCTCGAGATTTCCGACACTGGCGGCGTCAGCGGCCTGATTGGGCTCGCCAGCTGGGCCGGCATGGAAGGCGAGAAAGACGATGACGGCGGCACCGAGAAAACGCAGAAGGTCGGCGGCCGCCTCGTGCACGAGCGGAGCTCGAAGAGGGGCGGAAGCAATGAATTCGGGATCGTGCTCGGCAACCGTTTCATCGTCAGCGCGAAAGGCAACGGCGTAGGCGTCGATGAGCTCAAGGCCGCCGTGGGAGGTCTCGATCTCGCGAAGCTCGAATCGATGGCCGACGCCGGCGTTCACAAGTAGTTGATTCGCGCCGGCCCTCTCCACATCGAGAGCGGCGTTCCGGGCGCGCAGGTGTTCATCGACCGTCAATTCATCGGCTCGCCGAAGATTCGTCTACGAACGTCATCGCTGTCCTGTCACCTGGCTTGCCAAGCACGGACGGCCGTCATACTCTGTGTCGCGTCTTTTTCATATCGTATGAATGCACAAGGAGTCTTCGATGAGTACCGACCTTGCGACCCTGTTCGACGATTTCGATCGGGGCAGGCTTTCTCGACGCCAGCTTCTGAAGGCGCTGGGCGTCGCCGTGGCGATCCGCCCCGCGTCCGCGTTCGCGCAGGGTCAGTGCGGCGGCGCACGCGCCGGCACGCCGGAGTGCGACCCGACACCCGCGAAGCTGCCGTTCGAACCAACAGGATGGAAGACGACGATCCTCGATCACCTCTCCTGTCAGGTGGCCGACTACCCGAAGGAAGCCGCGTACTACGCCGCCCTCATGAACTGGAAAATCAGGAGCGACGACGGCAAGCAGGCCGTGCTGGACATCGGCGACTGGGGCGGCCTGGTCCTCCGCGGCGGATATCAGGCGCCGCCGGCCGCGCCGGCCGCCGACGCCGCCGCCGCCAGCCGGTCGCGGTGGCGGGCCCGGCGGTGCGCCCCGCGCGCCGCGCCTCGCCGTCTTCGACGGCTTCTGCTGGGGCATCGAACCGTGGGACGCGAAGCATGTGGAGGCGGAGCTGCGCAAGCGCGGGCTGACGCCGGTTGCCGACAACGACGGCAAGGATTTTCAGAGTTTCCACGTAAAGGATCCCGACGGCTTCAACCTGCAGATCAGCAACGGCAGCCGCAAGAACCGGCGCCTCGGTCCGGCGAGCGGCAAGACGTCCGCGCCGGCGCCTTTCGAAGCGACGAGCTGGAAAACAGTGTGGCTCGATCACATCTCGTTCGAGGTTTCGAACTACAAGGAAACGGTCGCGTTCTATACCGCGCTCCTGGGCTGGAAGCCAGGAACGGACGAGGGCAGCCAGAGTCAGTGTCAGATCGGCGACGTCGGCGACATCATCATCCGCCGGGGCGGCGGCGGAAATCGGGGCGGTGCGCCGGTGGCGACGCCCGCTGCCCGCCGTGCGGCGATGGGTCACATCTCGTTCGGCATCGCGCCATTCGATCCCGATCAGGTCAAGGCCGAGCTCGACAAGCGCGGGCTCACGGCGCGAGTCGACACGGGAGGCAGGGGCGATATCCACACGGCCAGCTACAAGAGCTATCACACGACCACGCCGAACGGATTCGATCTGCAGATCAGCGCGACGACGCGCAGCAATCGAACGCCTGACGCATAGCGCCCGGAAGGAAGGGACGGCCTGAAGGCCGTCCCCTCCTTCGACGTCTTGTCTTCTTGATCTCGAGTTCCCCGATGCGCCGCACGCGCTCGAGCGCGGCTCGCCTCTCCTTCGGTTGCGCAGCGATGTAGCTCTCGACCGACGTGACGCTCGTCTTCTTCATCTGGCGGCTTCGGCTTTCGCGACGTGTCGAAGCGATCGGACGTCCCTCACGCCTCCTTCGGCGGGCACGGCTTCCGTCGGCACGTCTGGTCAGAACGCTGAGCCCAGATCGACCGTCAAAGCGGCAACTCCGGGTGCACACAGTCCCGCGAGCGACGACGAAATGATTCGACAAGGAATCGAGCGGTTCTCGACGGCGTACAGTCGCTGGACACCTTTGGCGTTCGGCTCCTGCGATATCTCGCGCAGCGGCGAATCCGCGACGGTCACATGTCTCTCGCGCGGCACACAGCCGTCGAGCGAGACCGAGAGCGGTGGAACCTGGACGTTCTCGTTCAGAAAAATCGACGACGGCTGGAAGATCGTCAGCATCCAGCCGCCGCCGAACCGTGAGTCCATCAACGTAGGCCGGGCCTTAGGCCCGGCCGCGCGATCTGAAGGTCTCCCTACGGGTGATTGTGCATGTTCATCGTCGGCTCGGAAAGACCCGACTCCGCAGATCGTGTAAATTGTTCAAAGGTTCGGTTGTTTGCTGTTGCTTTGGACTCTGCATGGGCGACAGTCGAACGATGATCGATTCATAAGGAAAGTGCCGTGAGCGAGCCGACCGAAGACTTCGCCGCCATGTTCGAGGCGTCGATTCAAGCCAAACGCATCGAGAAAGGCCAGACCATCGAGGGCACCATCGTCGCCATCGGCCCGAGGTGGCGTTCATCGACGTCGGCGGGAAGGGCGAAGCGACGATTGATCTCGACGAACTGAAGGACGCCGATGGCAACATCGAGGTCGCTGTGGGCGAACGCGTTCAGGCGGTGGTGGTCTCGACCGCCGGCGGCCTTGAACTCTCGCGAAAGCTGGCGCGGGGCGCCGCCACACAGCGGCAGCTCGAAGACGCGTTCGAGACGGGCCTTCCCGTCGAGGGCAAGGTCGAAAAGGCCGTCAAAGGCGGATACGAAGTTCGCATCGCCCGCCAGCGCGCGTTCTGCCCGTTCTCGCAAATCGATACGCTGCGAACGGACCCGTCGGTCCACGAAGGGCGTGTCTACGAGTTCCGGATCATCGAATACAAGGAGGGCGGCAGGAACCTCGTCGTGTCGCGGCGTGTTCTCCTCGAGGAGGCGCAGCGCGCGAGCGCCGACCAGGTGCGGCAGTCGATTGTCGCCGGCGCCATCATGACCGGCCGGGTCGCATCCGTGCGGGAGTTCGGTGCGTTCGTCGACCTCGGAGGCGGAGTCCAGGGCTTGCTGCACGTGTCCGAAATGGGATGGTCCCGCGTGTCCGATGCGTCGGAGATCGTCAAGCCGGGCGAGGAGATCACCGTCAAGATCCTGCGCGTCGACGACGACAAGGAGAAGATCTCCCTCGGGCTGAAGCAGCTCACCGACGACCCGTGGTCGAGGGTCGCGACCACGTACGGAGTCGGTCAGGTGCGGACCGGCCGCGTCACGCGGATCGCGGAGTTCGGAGCGTTCGTCGAACTCGAGCCGGGCATCGAAGGGTTGGCGCACGCCTCCACGTTCGCGCCGACAGGACGATCGCAGGGATGGTCCGCGTCGGTCGCAGCGAACATGACCGCGGCATTCGAGATCCTGAGCATCGACCTCGACAAGAAGCGGATAGGCGTGGCTCTCCTTCCGGAAGGGTCCGCGCGCGCCGGCGGCGCGGTGCCGGCGCCCAACGAGATCAGGCCGGGCGCGCGCCTGAAGGGCAAGGTCGAGCGTCACGAGAAGTTCGGCGTGTTCGTGTTCCTGGCGCCAGGACGCACCGGTCTCATCCCGATGAGCGAGACAGGCGTGGCGCGGGAAGCGGATGTGTCAAAGGCGCTGCCCGTCGGCGCCGACGTCGACGTCGTCGTCCTCGAAGTGGACGATCCTCCCGGCCGCCGCATTCGCCTGAGCGTCAAGGCGATCCACGACGCGCAGGAGGCCGAGGAAATGCGGGAGTACACCGAGCGGGAAGAAGGTGCGCGATCGCAGGCGTTCGGATCGCTGGCCGACAAGCTGCGAAGCGCGCTCGAGCCGCGGCCGAAGTGAACGAGGCGGATGTCGAATGGCGCTTGAATCGCTGATCGCCGAGTACGCGAACGAGACGCAAAACGACGCGCCGGCTGCTCGAGCGAATTCCGGCGGATCAGCTCGAATGGCGGCCGCACCCGAAGTCGTTCACCGCCGGTGGTCTCGCGTCGCACATCGTCGAGTGCATGGGCTGGCTGGAGTCCATCTTCGCTGCACGACGAGATCGACTTCGACCCGTCAACGTTCAAGCCTTATCACGCGGCTTCGATGCCGGCGCTCCTGGCGGCGTTCGATGAGAAGGCCGCCGACGGAAACAGAATCCTGGCGGGCCTGGATGAAGCAGCCTTGAGAACACCCTGGCGTCTCAAGGTGCGCGGCAAAGTGCGCGTCGAACGTCCGAAGGCCGAGGCGTTTCGCGACTTCACGGTCAGCCACATCATTCACCATCGCGGCCAGTTGTCGGTCTATCTTCGTCTGCTGGACGTCCCCGTTCCAGGCGCCTACGGTCCCACGGCCGACGAGCGCTGACATCACGCGCCGGCGGACGTGGACTCAGTCGCGGTTCGAGCCGGCGCCATTCCGCGAAGCCACTCCCTCACCTTGCTGGCGCACGGTGGCAGCGGGTCGCAAGCAAGCACATACAGAACGATCGTCGTCAGCACGATCAGCGCCTCGGTCAGCAGGCCAAACCGCAGGCGCAGCGTGGTGTAGACGAACCACATCGGAGCGAAGAGCACGATCGACAGCGTGAGGAACGCGATCCGCAGTTGAGCGTCACGGAGCCGGCGAGGGTTTCTGAGGCCTTTCGCCACGCTCCGATAGGCCTCCGCCTCGGCGATCTCGATCGGCGACTTGAAGATGGTCCGCGTCAGGACGAAGAACACGCTGCCGCAGAAGAGTGCGACGAACACGCGCAGCGTCACATCGGCGCTCAGCAGGTAAAGCCCCGCGACCCAGGTGAAGTACATGACGATGCTGAGGTTCGTCAGCTGGAATGCGAGCCACACGTTCGTCCGGCCGGTCCACGTCTGGAATCGGCGGCACAGCCGTTCAGTGAGATCCAGCACTGCGGAATCGACGTAGGTCATCCAGTCACCATCTGAATCGAACAGTTTATCGCGGCATGACGCGCACATGGCCGATCGCCATCAGGTCGAGCTGGAGAGAGGTTCGTGCCGATCGCTGTCACGATCGTCACCGGACCGCGACTTGAGTTATCGTCTTGCACATGCGAACCCTGTCACTATTGTTCTTCGTCGCCTGCTCGCATCGGTCTCCGCCCAGGATCGGACGACTTCGACGGCGCCGGCGTGCACGACGGCGACGGAGCGCTGCGCCGAATGGGTTTCACTGGGAAGCGGGCCCGCGCGATCGATGATCTACCGCACGCGCTCGCTCGACACGCGCAACGACAACGTCCGCCGCGCGCTCATCATGGTCCACGGAACCAACCGGAACGCCGATCATTACTTCTCGACGGCGGTGGCGGCGGCGTTCCTCGCGGGCGCATTGGATGATGCCGTGGTGATCTCGCCGCGAATCGCATCGGCGGCCGGCAATTGCCGCGACACGCTTGCGCCGAACGAGGTCAGTTGGAGCTGCACGGGTGACAGCTGGCGGTCGGGCGGCTCCGCGGCCAGCCATCCCGACCTCACGTCGTTCGATTTCGTCGATGCGATTCTCAAGAAGCTCGCGAACAGGAACGTGTTCCCGAATCTCCGCGCCATCGTCGTCGCGGGACATTCGGCCGGCGGCCAGTTCGTCGCGCGGTACCAGATGGCGAACCGGGTGCACGACACTCTCGGCCTGCCGATCACCTACGTCGTCGCCAACCCGTCCAGCTACGCGTGGCCAGACGCGACGCGCCCGCAACCCACAGCCGACGCAGCACCCGAGAGCGCGAAAGGCGCGTGGGAGACGGAGAAAGTTCACACGACTTTTTCCTACGGAGCCTTCGATGCGTCCGCGTGCCCGAATTACGACAAATGGCCGGCCGGCCTCGAGAACCGGTCCGGCGGCTATACGGCGCACATCGATGACGTGCAGCTGAAGAAGCAGCTGGTGTCGCGTTCGACCACCTTCCTCTTCGGCCAGGTGGACACGCTGCCGCTCGGCGGATTCGATTCGTCGTGCCCGGCCATGGCCCAGGGCGCGACACGCCGTGCGCGGGGCGAAGCCTACGTCAAATACATCAACGAAAAACTGGGCGCGAAGCACGCCGTCCAGATCGTGCCCGAATGCGGGCACAACGATCGCTGTGTCTATACGACCGACAGCGTCCTGCCCGTCATCTTTCCGAAGATGCCGTAGAACAACCGGTACCGACTACTGCTGCGCGCCTCGACCCCGCGCTGGGGGCGGTGGCAGAGTGCCGCCCTCGGCTAGCGTTTTCATGTTCTGGAGCGCTCTCGTGAATGTCTGTGCCCGGCGCTCCTTGTCCGTCGCCCGCGCGGCATCGTCGGCCAGCATCGAGTTGTCGAAGAAAATCGTGTAAACGATCTTCGACGTCGTCGCGGTCAGCGGCCGCGCCTCGAGCGTGCCGTGATAGAGGTTGTACGGGCGATCGTTTCTCACCGTCTGGGTGTAGGTATAGGAGAGCTCGGTCTTGCCGACGAGCACCTCGCCTGCAACCGAGCGCACCGCGCCGAACTCCCCGTCCTTGCCCGACGTGATGGTGCAGGGAATCTGCAGCCACTCGCCGATGTCACAGAACTTTCCGATCCGTTTCCACGTGTCGGCGGCGGAGCGGTTCACGACGATCTCGAGCGGGATGGATGCATACGTCGGCGATGCGACGGCGGGACCGGTCGCTGGAGCCGGCGCGGGCGGCGCGGGTATCGGAGTCTGTGCCTCGGCGATGCCGGTAACAGACAGGATCACGAATGCGCAGATCGGAAGCATCTTTCTGGACGGCATGTGCACCTCGAGAAGAAGAGGGCGTCAGTCTACCAGATGCGAACGCGGGCGGCTGGTTCGACGTACAGCCGCTGGCCGGGAACAACATCGAAGGCCTCGTACCACGCGTCGAGGTTCCGCACGGTGTCCATCCGGTACATCTCAGGCGCATGGTCGTTCCCGAGCTGTGCCCGCATGGCTGTCTCATTCATCTTTGTTGCAAACGCCTGGGCGAAGGCGATGAAGAACTCCCGGTCTTCGCGGCGCACGTCGTCCCTGCCCGCGCCCTTCCCACCAAGTGATGTCCGATACGCCTGGAACGCCGCAGTCAGGCCGGCGAGGTCGGCGACGTTTTCCGTTCTCGTGAGGCGCCCGTCCACGTTGAGACCCGGGAACGCTTGGTACTCCGAGAACTGGCGAACCATCGGCTCGGCAGCGGTCTCGAACTTCGCCGCGTCCTCGGCGGTCCACCAACGGCGCATCCGGCCGTCGGGCTCGTAGTCCGCTCCGAGCACATCCACGAAGTGGCTCATGTCGTGGCCGATGATCGCGCCGATCGCGCCATAGGTCGCGGCATCCGACGCGGTGGGGTCGTATTTTGGCGGCTGCAGAAGCGCCGCCGCGAACTCGTAGGCATTCTGCTGGAAAATCAGGACGGCGCCCACCGTCTGCGGCGTCAACACCCACTCATGGGGATCGTACGGCTTGTCGAGCCGCGCCAGCGCTTGACGGTAGGTCCGGTCGGCGATGCGCTGCGAATTACCAAACGCATCGTTCGGCTCGACGTGAAGATCGCTCCAGTTCTGCCACTCTTTCGGGTATCCGATGCCGACATACAGGTTGTCGAGCTTCGCCAACGCGATTTTTCTGCTCTCGGGTGATAGCCACGCCACGTGTGCGACGCGCTCTCGGAACGCCGCGGCTACGTTCGCGATGATGACGCCGACCCGTGCTTTCTGCGCAGGCGGAAAGTACCGAGCGGAGTAGAGCTCGCCGATG
The DNA here is from genome assembly GCA_963794305.1 of uncultured Acidobacteriota bacterium. Taxonomy (GTDB): domain Bacteria; phylum Acidobacteriota; class Vicinamibacteria; order Vicinamibacterales; family CAVVIG01; genus CAVQFC01. The sequence goes on from CAWCDQ010000010.1 coordinate 18,823, forward strand.
GCATCAGCCATTGCCGACTGCGTGATCGCCAGCGCGCGCTCATCGCGCGGACGCTGGTCGCCGTGCATGGCGGCGGCCGCCTCGGCGAACGCGCGCGGCAGCACGTTGGCGTGCTCGTCGATCGCATGGAAACGGAGATAGTCCTTCCATGACTCGAGCGGTCGAGAGGCGACGAGCGCCGCGACGCCCTTCACCGCCATGGGCTGCCATGCGACGATCACCCGCTGCTTGCCGAGCCCCGCCGCCTCGAAGAATGCGCCCCAGTCCATACCCGGAGCTTCGCGCGCGAAATCCGCTCGCGACCATTGATTGTCGGCGTTGCGGTCGACCGCGGACGCCTGGCTCGTGGCGTGCGTCTCGGCGATGGCCGTCTCGAGCGCAAGCACCGATTCGGCGCGCTGATCCACCCGGTCGAATCCCGCGAGCATCAGCATGCGGGCGATGTATTTCTGGTAGCGACTGCGCTGCTCGACGGCGCGGGACTCCCCGCTCAGGTACTGATCGCGATCCCCGAGCGCGAGACCGCCTTGCACCAGGAATGCGCCATAGATCTTCTCACCGTGGATGCTGTGCTCAACGGAGAGTCCGAGTACCGACGACGAACTGTAGATGCCGATGTTCAACGGATCCACGTCGGCGTGCATGGTGCTGCCGAGCACTTGAGCGAGCGCGAGCGTATCGCCGACGTGGTCGATCCGGGCGAGCATCGGTGCGAGCGGCGCGACTCCCCTTTCCTCGATGGCCGACTGGTCCAGAAAGGCGGAGCGGAAATCGGCGACCTTGCGGGCGAGCGAACCAGGGCGCGAAGTGCGCGCCTCGTCGAGGATCGCCGCGACCTGTCGGCGGGTGCGTTCAGTGATTTCGTCGCGGACTGCCCAGCGGTCCTTACCCGCCGGGATGACGGCCGTCTTCAGCCACGCGCCGTTGGCGTACGCGAAGAAGTCGTCGCCCGGCTTGATGCTGGTGTCGACGGTGCTTTCCAGGCTCGACGGTGCATGCTCCCGCGGCGCCTGCGCGCGAATCTCAGTCGCCGAAAACGAGCTCAACGAAAGCGACAGCAGTGCCATACTGAGAGGCACGCGCCGCGGGAATGCATGAGTGCCCATGCGTGACCTCGCGTGAGATGAATCTCCTTCGCGACGGTACCAGCCGCGCGGAATGTTGTCGCATCGAGGACCGACACGTTTCGATCACTTTCGGACACAATGATCACTCGAGCCCACCTGATTGACGTCCTGTTCGTCATCGTGCCGCACTCGTTGCTTCTCGACATCGCCGGTCCCGCCGAGGCGTTCCGCCTGGCCAATCAGCATCGCGAAATCCGGGGGTTGCCACCGCGCTTTCGGCTGCGGTTCGCGGCGCCGAACGGGACGCAGTCGACGTCGGTCGGGCTTTCGATTGCCGGCCTGGAGCCGCTGCCGCCGGAGTTCTGCGCGACGACGTGGGTCGTCGTAGTGGGTCAGCCTTCCGAGCACCTCGGGAACGTCACGCCGGCGATCATGGCCACCGCGCGCTGGCTCAACTACTCCCTCGGTGATTCCCTGCGTGGAGAGCGCGGGGATCATCGCCTGGTGACCATCTGTTCAGGCACGCTGCTCGCGGCGCGCGCGGGACTGCTCGGCGGCAGGCGCTGCACAACGCATCATGAACTGCTGCCTGCGCTCCGCACACTGGCGCCGCAGGCAAAGGTCATCGAAAACCGCGTCTTCGTGGTGGACGGCCCGGTTGCCTCCAGTGCCGGGATCACGGCGGGGATCGATATCGCCCTGCACCTCATTGGCGAGGAGTGCGGCGAGGTGCTGGCGGCCAGTGTCGCCGAAGACATGGTGGTGTATCTCCGGAGATCGGATCGGGATCCGGAGCAGTCCCCCTTTCGACTGCATCGGGCGCATCTTCATGCGACCGTGCATCGAGTGCAGGACGCCATCATCAACGAGCCCGAGCGTGACTGGAACATGGCGACGCTCGCGCAGGCCGGGCACACCACGGAGCGGCACCTGCTGCGCCTGTTCATCGAGCATGCGCACGTGTCGCCGCTTCAGTATCTCCAGTCGATCAGGCTCGAGCGCGCGAGGCAGGCGCTCGAGCACGGCACGAGCGTGACGCGAGCGGCTGAAGTCGCCGGGTTTCGTTCAGGGCATTCAAATGCGGCGAGCCTGGAGCAGGCAGTGGGGAGGATCGCCGAGAGATGTCCTGAAGACAGACCGCGGCTCCCCGATTCCGCTCACTCGAGCGTGAACGAGACGAACATCAGCCTTCCTTCGCGCTGAATCTGCAGGGTGACCGGCGTCCCCGGCGCGATCGCGGCGACGGCGCTCTTGAACACCTGGAACGACGCCGTCTTTTTCCCATTCATCGCGCGGATGACGTCCCTCGGTTGCAGCGGCACCTCGCTCGCAGCACCGGCGGCGCGCGCGACGACGATGATTCCGTCAGGGTCGCGGAGGCCGGTCGCCGCCGCCGCGATGCGCTGATCGATCTCGACGCCGAGAATCCCCAGCCGGGGGACGAGGCTCTTCTCGGGATCGGCCATCGCGGACACGACGTCGAGTTCGCTGCGGTCTTCGACCGGTGTCACGCTGACACCGACTTCGCTGCCGTCCCGCAGGACTTTCAGCTGCACCTTCTCAGCGGAATCTCTCAGCCGCAGGCTGTAGACGACCGTCGGCAGGTTGTCGGCCGGAGCACCGTCCATCGACACGAGGATGTCGCCGACTTTCAGGCCGGCCGCCTGGGCGGGGCTGCCTGGCCAGACGTCGGACACGATGACGCCGTAGTCTCTGGCGAGACTGAGCGCGGCGGCCATTTCCGGCGTGATCGTCTGCCAGCTGATGCCGAGTTCCTGCTTCCTCAGCATCCCGTACTGCTTCAACTGACGGAACACGGTCCTCGTCGTTGCGCTCGGAATCGCGAAGCCCAACCCTTCGTTGCCGCCCGACTGCGACATGATGAACGTGTTGACGCCGACGACTTCGCCGCGGATGTTCACGAGCGGGCCGCCGGAATTCCCGGGGTTGATCGGCGCGTCGGTCTGAACGTAGATCAGCGGAGAGTCGGGATCGACCTGCCGGGCGACGGAAGAAATCAGCCCGTGGGTGAGGCTGTTGCGCAGGCCGTTCGGGCTGCCAAACGCGAACACCGTCTCGCCCTGCCGAACTTCCGTGTACGTAGCCAGCGGCAGCGCCGGGAGCTTCTGCCCGTCCACCTTCAGCAGCGCGAGATCGAGCTCGGTGGCCAGGCCGACGATCCGCGCGTTCACGAGATTCTTCTTGCCCGACAGCGCCGTGGCCAGGGTGCCATCGGCGTTGTCCGGCGGCAGGACGATCTGCATGCGCTGCGCGCCGTTGACGACGTGCGCGTTCGTCATGATGTAGCCGTCGGCGTCGATCACGAATCCCGAGCCGACCGAGCGTTGCCGTCCGACGACAACGCTGGTTTCGCCGCGCCCGGATTCTTCGCGGGCGCCGTAGCTGCTGACGACGATCTGCACCACACTCGGCCAGACTTTTCTGGTGAGCGCGTCTACTGCGAGGTTCATGCGAACCAGCGGATCCTGTGTCTGCACCGGCTGCTGCTTTTGCTGGGCGGCTGCGGGGCTGGCGGCGAGCAGGGCGACAAGCGACAGAGCGGTCGGCGTCTGGCGAAGCATCATCTCGGCACCTCAGAGCGTTTTGCGATCGTCGAGCTGTAGGAAAGGTGGGCCGATTCATCTTCCGTGCCGGGCACAATGCACGGGTTTGCTAGGGAATCGGCCTGTGTCGACGCGTGTGCATCTGAAGAGTCGGAGAGCTTTCAGATAAAATCCACGACGGGCCGTGGGTCGTGCGATTTTGGACGAGCCACTACCGTCCCTCGAGAACGTCAGCCGCTGCTCCCTGCTGCGCGGTCGATTCCTGAGGGATTGCGCCGATCGAACGATGGCCGCGTTGAATGCGCTGAGCTGAGATCGAGAACGGAGACACGTGCATGCGGTACGACTTTCTGATCACCACCTACGAGACGGAGTGCGTCAAGGTGATCAGTGTCTGGAGTGAATTCAGGGACGAGGATCTTCCAGTGCGGCCACGCGAGGGCGATCCGCGAGGCCGTAGCGTGCACGAGCAAATGGTGCACCAGTGTGTCAGTGAGGATCGGTGGTTTCGCGACATGCTGGGGATTGACGTCGGCGCACCGCCGTTGCCCGCCCAGGAAACCCGTCTGGAATTCATCAAGCGCTACATCGAGGACAGCGGCAGGCGCCTCGCAGCCTTACGCCAGACCCGCGAATCGTGGTGGGAAGAAGATGCGCCGTTCTTCGATGTGCGCCGCTCCCGGGCGTGGGTCATGACGCGGCGTATGACCCACACCTCTCACCACCGAGGGCAATTGATGGCGATGCTCCGCATGCTGGGACGAGATCTGCACAGCAACTACGGGCCTACAGCCGACACGGGAGGCCTCATGCAGAACCAGGCGCCGACCATCTATGCCTATCCCAGTGTCGCGGCGCTCGTGAATGGCGAATCTGCGGGGGGCGCCAAAGCGGCGTTGCCGGGGGCATCTGGCAGGCCGGTCACGGAGCGTCCAGCAAAGACGTGACGCTCCGCGGTTTCTTCTTCGCCGTGAATCACGTGTGACGCGTCAGCGGCTGGTTCTTGATCGGCAAATCGCGCACCCGAACGCCGATCGCCGCGAAGATGGCGTTGGCGACGGCCGGGGCGACAGGCGGCACGCACGGTTCGCCAAGCCCGCCCGGATGCCTGTCGGTCTTGATGAACTCCGCCGTGATGCGAGGCGCGTCCGCCAGGCGAATCATCTGGTGATCGCGAAAATTGCGTTGCACCACGCGTCCCTCGGCGATCGTGATCTCGCCAAGCAGCGCCGCCGACAGACCGAAGATGATGCCGCCCTCGACCTGCGCCATCGCGCTATCGGGGTTTACGACATCTCCACAATCCACGACCGCATACACGTGCTTCACGCGGAGCGTTCCGTCCGGCGCGACGGCGACGTGCGCAACCTCGCCGGCAATCGATCCGAAGCTTTCGGTCGAGCGCAATGCCGCGTCCCTCTCCCTCGGGCAGCTTGCTGCCCCAGTCCGCCATGGCGGCCACACGCTCGAGCACCGCGCGGAAACGCGGTTCGCTGCCGAGCAGATCCCGCCGAAAGAGATACGGATCCTTGCCGGCCGCATGCGCCAGCTCGTCCACGAACGATTCCTTGAAGAATCCGTGCTGTGAATTCAACACTGAACGCCACGCGCCGAGGCGGACCGGATGGGTGCGTCCTTCGCCTCCGCGTTCTTGTCGGCAATCGCGTAAGGCATGAATACCGATTCGCCGTCGCCGCCGCCGGCGTAACGCGATCGAATCGCGAGCGGCGCGCCGTTCGCATCGAGAGTGCCGGCAAAGCGCGCCATGCCGGCCGGGCGATAGTAATCGTGCTGGATGTCGTTCTCGCGGCTCCACACCAGCTTCACGGGCGTCGGCGACATCGCCTTCGCGATCCGCACGGCCAGGTCCACGTAGTCGAAGGTGTACGGCAAACGACGGCCGAAGCCGCCGCCCAGCAGGAGATTGGTGAGATGGACCTTCTCGACGTCCATCTTGAGCGCCTTCGCCGCGATCGAGCGCGCGTTCAGCGGATCCTGAGTGCCCGCCCAGACCTCTGCGCTATCGCCGTCCACCCGCGCCGTACACGCCATCGGCTCCATCGTCGCGTGCGCGAGGAACGGTACGCGATAGTCGGCCGTGATCACCTTGGCGGCGTTTGCTGACGCTTCCGGCGCCGCGCCGAGCGCTTTGTCGAAGGCCGCGAAAATTGAGGCGCTCGATACGTTGCCATGGCCCGCATCCTCGAACACCGGCTTGAGCGCAAGGACCGCGCGACGCGCGCGCCAGTAACTGTCGGCCACCACCGCGACGGCTTCGTCGAGTTTCACGACACGCTTCACCCCCGGCATCGCCTCGGCGGGGGCCGTGTCCACGGACACCAGCTTGCCGCCGTACACGGGCGCGATCTCGACGGCGGCGTACAGCATTCCCGGCAGCGTGAAGTCGATGCCATAGATGGCACTGCCGTTCACCTTCGAGGGAATGTCGCGGCGCGGGCGCGCGGTGCGACGGATGGTGTAGCTGTCTGGAGTCTTCGGCACCGGGCTCGTCGGCACAGAGATTTTCGCTGCCGCGCTCGCGAGCTCTCCGAAGCTCGCGCCCTTCCCTGACGGCGCGTGCTCGATGCGCGAGTTGGCCGTTTTGCATTCCGAGGCGCTGACGCCGAATCGCGCAGCCGCCGCCGCGACGAGCATCTCTCGAGCAGCGGCGCCGGCCACAGTCATGCCGTAGACACCGGTGCCGCGCACGGCAGTGGAGCCGCCGGTCGCCTGGAATCCGAACCAGCGCGCGAGGCGATAAGTACCGTAGTCCACACCGCGCACGAACGGTCCGGGAATTGCCGGCATCATCGGCCGCGCCATGTACGCCGTCGCGTACTCATCGAGCGCGGGCGCTTCCTTGATGCGAACCAGATTCCAGTCCGCATCCATTTCTTCAGCGGCCATCATCGCGAGCGCGGTCTGCGTGCCCTGCCCCATCTCGCAATGGGGCACGAGGACCGTGACAACGTTGTCCGGTGTGACGGTGATCCAGGTCGTCAGCTGACCGTTGTCCGCCCCGTGATCAGGGACCACGCTGTGACGGCTCGGGGCCAGCGCGAGCCCGGAGACACCGAGCACGAAGCCGCCGCCGACGAGCGTTCCCGTGCCGATGAATGCGCGGCGAGTCCATTTACCCATGACCGTACTCCCTTACTCTCCGCGTTCCGCGACCGCGTGAATCGCGCGGCGCACCCGCACGAACGTCCCGCAGCGGCAGATGTTGGTGATCGATGCGTCAATCTCCTCGTCTGTCGGCTGCGGATGCTGGCCGAGAAACGCGGCCACCGCCATGATCATCCCGGACTGGCAGTAGCCGCACTGCGGCACCTGGTGCGTCACCCAGGCCTGCTGCACCGGGTGAAGCGAACCTTCCGGCGCCAGGCCTTCGATCGTCGTCACCGAAACGCCTTCGGCATTGGCGGCCGGGAACATGCACGAGCGCTCGGCGCGGCCGTCGATGAGCACCGTACACGCGCCGCACTCCGCGATGCCGCAGCCGAATTTCGTACCGGTCAGGCCGAGCGTATCGCGGAGCGCCCACAGCAGCGGCGTATCGGGCTCGACATCAACCGATCGCGCCTTGCCATTGACTGTCATCGTGATGGCCATCGTTGGAACCTCCGGTCGGGCTAAAGCGGGACACTCGTCACACTACCGAGCCTCCAGCCGTGAGAACAGGCGCCCTACGCCGTCAGTTCCTGAGCTCGGCGTGCGTCTCGATGATCCTCGAGACGATGCCGTATTCGATGGCTTCGCCGGCGCTCATCCAGTGGTCGCGTTCCATGTCCAGCCGAACCTTGTCGATCGACGTGCCGGTCTGGGCCGCGATCACACGCGCAATACGTTCGCGCGTTCGAAGGATTTCCTTGGCTTGAATCGCGATGTCGGTCGACTGCCCACCGGCTCCGCCGGAAGGCTGGTGAATCATGAACCGCGTGTTGGGCAGGCAGACGCGCCGCTCCTTCGGAGCGGCCAGGAACACGTGGGTGCCTGCGCTCGCGACCCAGCCGGTGCCGACGGTCGTGACTGGCGCGCGCACGAACCTGATCAGATCGTGGATCGCGTCGCCCGACTCGACGTGGCCGCCCGGCGACGAGATGAGCACGGTGATCGGCGCGTCCGAATCCTCCGCCAGCACGATCAGCCGTTCGCACGCGGCGCGAGCGGTCGCGTGATCGATTTCACCGAAAATGAGCACGAATCGCGACTTGAACGCGAGTCGTTCGGCCAGCGTCGAGTGTCGTTCACGTGTTTCGATGTCGTCCTTGCCCGTGTAGAGATCGCCCATGGGTTGCCTCCCTGTCCCGGCGGTCGCGCAGCCGCATACCCCGCCCGCCAGCCGCCATCATTTGTCAGCGGGCGTGCCAGGGCGTGTGCGACCGCGCGTCATTCTGAAGGAACCATGTCTTCAGCGTTCGCGAGGAACGTGAAATTGTAGCGCGTTTATCGTCCAGGTGAGACAGGCGCCAGCGTCTCGCCCGACCACTCCGAGTAGACGATGAACCGGAACGGGTTCATCTGCGAATTGATCTCAACCAGTGTGGTGAGCGCCCTCGCGCGACTGTTCCGGAGCGCGACGCTGTTGGGGTATCGGGCGAGGCCCAGTTCGGTGATGCGGTACGCCAGCGCGGCATCACCGCGCTGCTCCAGCCGATCGGCGGTCCGCCTGAACGAGTCCTCGCTCTTGCCGCCGAGCTCGTCGAGTGCGAGCGCCCATTCGGCGCGCGTGAAGTTCTCCACCCCTTCGCCGTTTGCTTGCCAGTAACCGCATGCTCGGTGTAGAGGCGCTGCACGAAGGTGTCGCGCGCAATGAGATACGGCAACACTGCTTTGGGCGTGTCGCGCAGCGACGCCGGAACGAAATCGTCGTGCAGGAGCTCGGCGATCGGGCGGGCGGCCTGCGCTGCATCGACGCTGCGGTCGTAGAGCGCGCCAAAGGCGGCGCGCAGCCCCTGCATGGCGTCGACCGTGAAAAACGCGGTCAGGGGCGGGTGTCCGTGGACCAGGCGGCGGGGGTGCAGCTCGAGAACCTGCGCAATGGCGCCCAGATAGCCCTCGGCCGATCCTTCGGCCACGAACGGCGCACCGCTGTACGGCATGAAGGCGTCGCCGACGAACAGGATGTCGTGGCTGAGATCGCGCACGAAGAGCGCGTCATTGGTCTCGCCGCTCTTGCCCGGGATCAGCTCGAGCTCGATCCCGGCGGCTCGCAGCGTTTCGGGCGCGGAGACCAGGCGATCGGGCGTGACGTCGAGCGAGTGGGCCTCGGTGCCGAAGAAGTTCTGAAACGGCGGGCGGTAACGTCGGCTGCGCGCGAGCTCCTCCGGGAAGTTGGCCTGGGCAATCACGGTGCTGCCAGGTTCGCGCACGGCGGCAAGGCCGCCCACGTGGTCCCAGTGGCCATGCGTCAGAATCACGTACTTGATCGGCGCCTGGCTCACGGTTCGAAGCGCGGCCACGGCTTCGCGCGCGCTCGGCTCGGTCGTGCCCGCGTCGATCGCGACGATCGCGTCCTTCCCGACGATGAACGCGAGGTTGCCGAAGTCGTACCCCTCGGCCACGTACACGCCCTCCGCCTCGCGCACCAACCGCTTCTCGCTGAAACGGAAACCGCCCTTCGAATCGACCGAGAGGTCGCTGAGCACGAGCGGAACGTTCTCGCCCTCGAGCGAACTGAAACCAGAGTGCGCGAGCATCTCGCGAGAGCGCGCGGCATCCCCGAGCGTGCGATAGGCCACCGCGAGCGCGCGGTAAACGGCTCGATCCAGGTTCACCGGAAAATCCGCACGATGGGACAGGCACGCTTCGAGATCCTCGACCGCGACCCGCGTCTTCCCGAAGCGTTCGGGCAGCTCCGCGAAGACCGAGCCCCGCGCGTACCGGCCGAACAAGGGATCGGCGGCTGCCGCGGCATCGAGCTTCCCGATCGCATCGTTGACCCAGGCGATGCGCTTGAGCAGCGGGACCTCACTCGCGACCCGTGCCTGCAGGACCGCCTGCAGACCGAGAAAGAAGACGCGCCGATCCGGCTGCTCGCGCGCCAGGCGGCCGAAGAACTCGTAGCCCTGCCACTCGCGATGCGATGCCAGGAGCTGCTGCAACGTTGACAGCACGACGACAGTCTCGGCATTCGGGTACGCGGCGACGTCGAGCAGCGCCTCGAGGGGACGCGGCTGTGCGGCGGGAAGTTCCCTGGCGGACGTGGTGCCGCAAGCGGTGAATGTGAGCGAGGCCAGCAGGAGGGCGAGCGCCACTTGTGGAATCGCGGCCGTTCGTGACGAATCGAGTGCTCGAATTGGATAGTCACGGTCTCTCCTTTGTGTGTATATGCACCTATTTGAGTAAACATGTGCATGACCGCGTCACGCGTCTCGATCAGTCGTCTTGCGCTGCGGCGACTACCGCCCGCAGGATGCGGCGCAGTTGTTCGGCGTCTTCTTTCGCGAGGGCGCGCAGAATGCGAGCCTGCGCGGCCTTCCACTCCGGGAGCGCGCGCGCCAGGACCTGTTGGCCGCGTGCCGTGAGCGCATACGACCGCACCCGTTGTCCTTCGCCCTGATTCGGCAACCAGGCCTCGGCGAAGCAGAGGGCCAAGATTCCGCGTCAGCGTCGTGCGGTCCATGACCAGCGCCTCCGCCAGCCGCGACAGCGGCACCGAGGGTGCGTGTCCAAGCGCGACGAGCACGCTGAACTGCGTCGAGCGGATCCCGGCGACAGCGAACGCCGAATCGTAGTGCTGCGTCAGCGCGCGCGAGGCCTGCCGAAGCGCCGACCCCAGGCAGAACTGGCGTACTTCCGCCGTGGCCCGCTTCAGATGATCATCCACGTCAGTTTAAGTGTATATACACCTACTTCATCGATGTCAAGCGCGCGGAAACGTTTCTCGACCACATTCGCTGCGCCTGAGACAATGACGGCCGTAGCGCGGCCGCATCGCGCGCAGCGCCAGCCGATCGCGTGAATCGGTCCTGGAGGTCAACTGCCTTGAGCGGGTACGATCCTGTCGACCCAGAGCGTTTGGCGAGCTTGCCGCGGCTTCCTCGCGATCACGACGGGCCCGTTTTCGCTGAGCCGTGGCAGGCGCAAGCGTTCGCGCTCGCCGTGAAGTTGTCGGAGAAGGGACACTTTACCTGGAAGGAATGGGCAGCCACGCTGGCGTCTGAACTGAACGATGCGACGCTGCGCGGAGAACCGGACCTCGACGGCACAAAGGACAAACCACAGCATCTCTACTCGGTCCGCTTCGCCGCACGCGACCTCTGGGGCGAACGCGCCTCGACGCGCGATGTCGTCCACCTCGACATGTGGGACGACTATCTTGAACACGTGTGATCATTTCTTCGGCAACGCGAAGGCGATGATCTCGTCGTTGGTGACTTGCGATCCTCAGCCCGCCGCCAGTGCTCACCACCGTCACGAATTGCCGTCCATCGGCTCCCTGATACGTGATCGGCGTCGTTTCAATAGACGAGGACAACTTGATTTCCCACAGCTTCTCGCCGGTGGCGGTGGCGAAGGCGCGGAACCTGAAATCGTCCGTGCCGCCGACGAAGGTGAGGCCGCTTGCGGTCAGCACGACACCACCCGAGCTGGGGCGTCCCGTGTCCTGCATGCCGGGCGGCAACGCGTCGGAAACGCCCAGCGTCTTGCGATAGGCGATATTGCCCGTGTCCATGTTGACCGCGACGAGCTCGCCCCATGGCGTCGGCCCGCACAGCAGGTGCCGATCGGGATCGCCGAACCGGCGGGTGCCGGCGAGCGGGCCGGAATTGACGTAGCTGCCGTCCTGCCGCTGAACGAGGCGCATCGGCTGAAAGATATTGCTCGTGTTCGAAATGAACAGGTGTAGTCGGGATCGGACGAGGGTCCCCAGAAGTTGATGCCGCCGGCCGGACCCGGAGGCGAAATGCTGTACCGGTTGAAGGCGATCGGCATGAACGGCCCGCCGAGCTTCATGTTGTTGTCGTCAACCAGATGTTCGCAGTAGGACTGAAGCTGCGGCTCGCCTTTGTAGAGATTGCTCCGCGAGATCGTGTTCTGCGCCAGCGGCTCGGGCTTGACCGGGAAAGGCTGCGTGGGAGACGCCTGCTCGCCCGGCACGTCACTCTTCGGCACCGGCCGCTCTTCGATGTCGAAGATCGGCTTGCCGGTGACGCGATTCAGCGTGAACATCAATCCGGTCTTGTTGACGATGATCACGGCGGGCACCACTGCCCCATCACGGCGCAGGTCGACGAGAAGCGGAGCCGACTGGGTGTCGTAGTCCCAGATGTCGTGATGCACGAGTTGAAAATGCCAGAGGTACTTGCCGGTGTTCGCATCGACGGCGACGACCGACGATGAGAACAGATTGTTGCCGGGACGGTCGATGCCGACGCGGTCGTTGTTCGGGGCGCCGAGCGGCATATAGAGAATGCCGCGTTCCGCGTCGAGCGACGTATAGCCCCAGACGTTGACGCCGGATCGGTTCTTCGCGCTGTCGCCGCCCCAGGTGTCGTAGCCGAACTCTCCAGGCCGCGGCACCGTGCGGAACGTCCACACCAGCTTCCCGGTCCTCGCGTCCCACGCGCGGGTATCACCCGCGGGTCCTGCTCCGCCATTCGAGCCGCCTGGTCCTTCGCCGGTGCCGGCGCCGGTAATGATCAGATCCTTGTAGATCGTCGGAGACGACAGCAGCGAGTATGCGGCGTTCGTGCCGGTCTGCATGACCTCCGGTGTCTTGAGCGTCGTGACGCCATTCTCGCCAAACCATTCGTTGGGCGTCCCGTCGGAAGCCTTGAGGGAATAGAGTCCGCCGGTCGCCGTTCCAAAAATGATCGACGGCGGGAGTGGAAGGGTACCGCCGCCGCCCGGCCAATACGCGACACCGCGCTTGGACGGCGTGTCGTTGTTGGGAAGCTGAAATCTCCACTTCTCGGCGCCGGTGGTGGCGTCCAAGGCGATGACGGCGCCATACGGCGAGGCGAGATACATCATGTTGCCGATCACGATGGGAATCGCTTCGTCCTCCCGCATGCGGCCGACGAAGCCGGCAGGCTTGAGATGAAAGCTCCAGACCTGCTCGAGGGTGGCGACATTCTTCGCCGTGATCTGAGTCAGCGGGCTGTATCGGTTGGCGCTCTGATCGTAGTTGGTACTGGGCCAGTCTGTTGCGCCAGGCTTGCCGTCCGCGGTGCCGACGGCGGTGGTGGCCGCCGCAAGACACATCAAGGCCACACCTACAGCCAGTCGTGAAGTCAATCGCGCCATTGGACTGCTCCCGGCAATGCCGCTCGGTGGCGGCTTCCGTGTTGGCGGCATGATAGTCCACAAGGCCTCGTGGTATCCTCCCGGCTCGAAGTGGCCTTCCCCACCGATCGAGGACGACGCGCATTTCTCCGCGCCGGCGGCGTTGCGCTGATCGGCGCCGCTGCCGCACGCCTCGATTTGCGCGCCCAGCCGGACTCATCGTCAGCGAACCTGTGGGCCGAAGCGGATCTCATCGTTCGGCGCATCGTTGCGCCGCGATTTCCGGATCGTGAATTCGATATTCGCCGGTACGGCGCGCACGACGATGGACGTGCTGATTCGACCGTGGCGTTTCGCGACGCGATTCGGGCCTGCGCCGACGCCGGCGGCGGACGCGTGCTCGTGCCAGCCGGCCGGTTCCTGACCGGCGCGATCGCTCTGCGGTCCAACGTGGAACTGCATGTCGCGCAGGGGGCCACCATCGCCTTCAGCCGCGACGCGAACCAGTACCTGCCGCTGGTGCTCTCACGCTATGAGGGCGTCGAGTTGATGAACTACTCGCCGTTCATCTATGCCCTCGACCAGTCCAATATCGCGATCACCGGACCCGGAACGCTGGATGGACAGGCGGACGAGGAGCACTGGTGGTCGTGGCGCAAGCGGGCGGTGGCGCCATCGGGCGCGAGAGCGCGCCTGATGAGCATGGGCGACCGCGGCGTGCCGGTGGCAGAGCGCATATTCGGTGCCGGAAGCGATATGCGCCCGGTGTTCGTCCAGCCGTATCGCTGCAAAGGTGTGCTCATCGAGGGTGTCACGATCGTGAACTCGCCGATGTGGGAGATCAACCCCGTGCTCTGCGAGAACGTGACGGTGCGGGGCGTAACCGTCCGCAGTCACGGGCCGAACAACGACGGATGCGATCCGGAATCGTGCCGCGACGTGCTCATCGAGCGCTGCACGTTCGACACCGGCGACGACTGCATCGCGTTGAAGTCCGGCCGCAACACCGACGGCCGCCGCCTGCACACGCCGGTCGAGAATGTCGTCATCCGCGACTGCGTGATGCGCGACGGTCATGGCGGCGTGGTCATCGGCAGCGAGATATCCGGCGGCGCGCGCAACATCTTTGCGGAGCGGTGCCAGATGGACAGCCCGCGGCTCGATCGCGTGCTGCGGTTCAAGAGCAACGGCGAGCGCGGCGGCGTCATCGAGCGGATCGCGATGCGGCAGATCACGGTCGGCGAGGTCGCCGAGTCGATCATCGCCGCCGATTTCTACTACGAGGAAGGCGATACCGGTTCGTTCACGCCTGTGCTCCGCGACGTCGACGTCCGCAACGTCACCAGCCGCAAGAGCAAGCATGCGTTCGTCATCAAAGGCTACGCCCGCGCGCCGATTTCCAACATTCGGGTCACCGACTGTTCATTCGACGGCGTCCAGGAATCCGGACATCGTCGAAGGCGTGCGCGACCTGGTGCTGACGAACGTCCGCATCAACGGGAAGACCACCACTCAGCGCATCAGCAAGTAGCTCCACGCCCCGTCCCGCGATCGTCCAGCGTAAGGCGCGCGTCGCCGATAGCGCTTTTTCCGTCCTGCGTAGTGCAGGCCTTCAGGCCTGCTCAGACGCGGACTGAAGGTCCGCACTACATCGATCCGATTCTGCTACCACCGGTCGTCGCGCGTCGGGCGAGCTCGAGTTCCTGGATCAGGTAATCGAGGTCCGATTCGTCGGTCCGAAAACTGGTGATGCACGCACGCAGGACTCGTTCTTTCCGGCCGAGCACGACATCCGAGATCCACACGTTCCCGCGGGAATAGATCGCCTGCAGGATGTCGCCGGTGGTCAGCCGCTGCGACCGGATGTCGTCGTGCGTGAAGCAGACCAACGGGAGCACCGTGTCGTTGGCGATCGCCCACCCGGCGCCGGAGAGCTTCGCGCGCAGCAGGTCGCCCATGCGGGCCTGGTGATCGATTTGGTCCGCGAAGCCGTCACGTCCACGTTCCGCGAGCGACATGAAGACCTTCAGCCCGATGGCGCGTCTCGACCACTGCACCGTGGTCATGTAGGGATCGACCGTTTCAGCGCCCGTGGTCGAGGGCATGTACGACGTGGACACGTCGAACGCCTCGCGAACGGCGCGGGGATGACGGCAGAAGAACATCCCGGCGCCCATCGGCACCGACAACCACTTGTGGGCGTCCCAGGTCACCGAGTCGGCTCGCTCGATCCCGTCCAGCGCCGAACGCAGGCGAGGCACCAGCACGGCGGCGCCTCCCCACGCGGCATCCACGTGAAACCACGCGCCGCACTCGGCGGCGATATCGGCGAGCGCCGGCAGCGGATCGACGACACCCCCGCCGGTCGTGCCGGCGGTCCCGACGATCATGAACGGACAGCGGCCGGCGTCCACGTCCCGCCGAATCTGATCTCTGAGCGCCGGGACGTCGAGCGCGAAGCGGCTCGTGGTCGCAACCTCGGACAGGACGTCGGTGCCGAGCCCGCTCATGCGCGCGACCTTCAGGAAGGAGTGGTGGCTCTCACTTGTCACGTAGATCACAGGCCTGGCGGTCAGCGACGATGTCCCTTTGGCCGCGACTTCCGGAAAGCGGCGAGCCAAAGCCGTCAGGACCGCCGAGAGGTTGGATTCGAGGCCGCCGGTCGTGAAGTTGGCGAACGTCGCATCCGGATCGAAGCCCAGCGCCTTCGCGAGGTGCGCGAGCGTCAGGCGTTCCAGCTCACTGGCCGCGGGCGCATGCGACCACGCGGCGAGCTGGAGGTTGTAGAGTGCCGCCAGCGTGTCGGCGACGATCCCGGCCTCCGACACGCTCGGATTGAACAGGCCAAAATACCGCGGGTGCGTGACCTGCACGGTGTAGGCGCGCAGCAGTGCGACGACCTTCTGCGTCAACTCCGGAAGCGGAATCGGCGCCGCAAGATCGAACGTCGATTCGATGTCGCGACGCACCGTTTGCGGAGGTACCGGCGTGCTCACCGGGAGATCTCTGATCCCCGCGGTGAACTCCTGAATCTCCCGGCTGACGTCGTCCCAGATGCCCATCAGTCACGACTCGGAAGAAACCGCAGAGGCGTTCCTCTTGTACCGTAGACGTGACGCGATCGCGGTCACGCCTGATACACGGTCTTGCCGCCGACCACGGTGCGGACGATCTGGATGTCCTTGATCTTCTCCTGATCCACCGTGTGCAGATCGTCGGCGAGCACGACGAAGTCGGCAAGCTTGCCAGGCGAGATCGATCCCTTGATCGATTCCTCACCCGAGGCATAGGCGCCGTTCAGCGTATTGATCCGCAGCGCCTCGTCGACGCTGATCCGCTGGTTGAGACCCCACGTGCCTCCGTCCCAGCCCTTGCGCGTCACCATGCCCTGAATGCCCATCAGCGGCGCAAACGGTCCCGGGCTGAAGTCCGAACCGGCCGCCGCGGGGATGCCGGCATCGAGGAACGACCGGAACGCCATCGATCGCTTCATGAGATCTTCGCCGTAGAAGTGGAACTTGTCGGTGTTGTAGAACGCGTAGGTCGTGAACACGGCCGGCACCGTCCCGGTCGCCTTCATCCGGCGCAACAGATCGTCGTTGATCAGCGTGCAGTGCGTGATCTTCGGACGCGAATCGGCGCGCGGGAACAGCTTCTGCGCCCGCTCGACCGCGGTCAGCACCATGTCGATCGCGACGTCGCCGTTGGCGTGACAGTTCGTCTGGATGCCCGCCCGGTGCACCCGTTCGATCCAGGCGTTCAGATCGTCCTGCGTTTCGGTGACGTTCCCTTTGTACGGTGGATCGATGCCGACGTACGGCACGCTCAGCGCCATCGTCCGCTCGGAGAACGAGCCGTCGACGGTGTGCTCGGCGGTCGCGCCAAGTCGAATCCATTCGTCGCCGAAGCCGGTCTTGAGACCGGTCGTGATCATCGCCTCGAGGACCCTGCCGCTGGACTCGTAGCTGACGCGGTGCAGGAGCTCGCCCTTGGCTCGCACGTCCTGGATCGCGGCCAGGTCGCCGCCTTCATGGTGCACGCTCGTGAGACCGTACCGGACGAACTGCTTCGAGATGTAGGCGATGCCTGCACGATCACGCTCCTGCCGCTGGCCGGCCGGGATGCTCTCCCGCTCGCCGACTCTGTTGAGCGCGCCGCGGGCGCGATCGGTGACGCGGCCGTTCAGGTCGCCGTTCTCGTCCTTGTCGAACGTCCCGCCTGGCGGGTTCGGCGTGTTCTTCGTGATGCCCGCCATCTCGAGCGCTTTCGAGTTGTAGAAGGACGTGTGGCCGCCGCGGTGCTCGACCGCGACGGGATGATCCTTCGACACCTCGTCGAGATCGTGCACGTTCAGCTCGCGCTTGTCCTTCACCTTGGTATCGTCGAAGAAATATCCCTCGACCCACGTTCCCGGCTTGGTCTCCTTCGCTTTCGCCCGCAGCTTGTCGACGATGCTGCGGATGGTGACGAATTCGACCTCGAACGGGTTGCCGACAATCACCTGGTACAGGAGCGTGTCGCCCGGCGCGTGATTGTGGCAGTCGATGAATCCCGGAACGATGGTCATCTGCCGGGCGTCGAAGGTCTGTGTGTTCTTCCCTGCCAGCGCTTTCATCTCGTCGCTGGTTCCGACGGCGATGAACCGGTTGCCCTTCACCGCGAACGCTTCGGCGCGCGGCCGTCCGGCGTCAACCGTGTACACCTTCGCGTTGAAGACCACGAGATCGGCCTCTGGCGAATTGCTGGCCGCCGGCTGCGCCTGCGCCGCCGATGCCGTACTTCCCAACCACGGCACTCCCGCGAGGCCGGCAATGCCGGTTCCGGTCAAACCCACGAATTCTCTGCGGCTGTGCGTGCGTTTTTTCATGACTGTGATCCTAACCCAATCGTTTCCGCGCCACGATAGGGCGCGAACGTGGACCGGCCTGAAGTTCGCGATTGAACTATAGTTCCGCCGAGGATCCTCGCATCGAAAGGCTGGGCTCATCATGGACTCCGGTAAATCGCCCGATGTCACCCGCCGCGACTTTCTTCACACCAGCGTGGCTGGCGCCGCCGCTCTCGCGATCGGCGGAGCCGACGGATTGCTGGCCGCTCCATCCGACCAGGAAGCGGTCGTCGCGGAGATCGCAAAGCATCACGACGCCACGGTGAAGGCGCTCCGGGACTGGATTGCTCTTCCCTCGATCGCCGCGGAGAATCTCAACTATCCACAGGGCGCGGAGTACATGGCGCGCCTCGCGAAGGAGGCGGGCTTCGGACGCGTGGATGTGATTCCAACAACTGGCAAGCCCGGCGTGTTCGCGACGCTGGACGCCGGCGCCGCCACGACGCTCGCGCTGTATTTCATGTACGACGTGAAACAGTTCGACCCGTCGGAGTGGAGCTCGCCGCCGCTCGAAGGCCGGATCGTCGATCGTCCCGGCGTCGGCAAGATCATGATCGGCCGCGGCGCCACGAACACGAAGGGACCGCAGATGGCGCTGCTGGCGGCGCTCGGCGCCTTCAAGTCGGCGGGCCGCAAGCTGCCGGTGAACCTGGTGCTCGTCTGCGAGGGCGAAGAGGAAATCGGCTCACCCAACTTCTCGCAGATCGTGTTCAAGCCCGAGGTCGAAGCGGCGCTCCGGAAGAGCGTCGGCATCATCATCCCGCTCGGCAATCAGGAGCTCGACGGATCGGTCCAGGTGAACCTGGGATCCAAGGGCATTGTCGAACTGGAGATCGTGTCGTCCGGCGCCAAGTGGGGCCGGGGACCGACGAAGGACGTGCATTCGAGCTACGAGGCGCAGCTCGACAGCCCGGCCTGGCACCTCGTGCAGGCGCTGAACACACTCGTCAAGGCCGACGGCCACACGCCGGCTGTCGAGGGCTTCTTCGAGAAGGTCCGTCCGCTCAGCCCGCAGCTCCAGGAGATCCTGAACCAGGCGATTCCGCGCCGCGACGAAGCGGCCGCCAAGAAAGCGCTGAGCGTCTCGCGGTGGTTCGGAGACGAGTCGTGGCGCGATTCGCTCGTCCGCCTGGTATCGCAACCGACGATCAACATCGAAGGACTGGTCGGCGGCTACACGGGACCGGCGGAAAAACGATCCTGCCGAACCGCGCGGTCGCGAAGATCGACGTCCGTCTGGTGCCCGACATGACAGCCAAGGGGACGCTGCAGCTGATCAAGGATCACCTCGCGAAGCATGGCTTCGGCGACGTCGAGGTGAACATGACCGGCGGATACGATCCGACCGAAACGCCGGCGGACTCACGGCTGGTGAAAGCGATGGTCGCGACCTATCACAAGGCCGGCATCGATCCGCTGCTCTGGCCGCGGCTCGCCGGATCGTGGCCCGGTGTCACGTTCACAGGCGCGCCGCTCAAGCTTCCCGCCGGACAGTTCGGGCTCGGGCACGGCGACGGCGCGCACGCGCCGGATGAGTACCTGGCTCATCGAGTCGGCCAACCCCAAGGTGGCCGGCATGGATGGCGCGGTCCGATCGTTCGTGGACCTGTTCTACTCGCTCGCGTGAACGGCCGCGGCTACTTCGTCTCGGGCACGAGCGTGACCTTCACGTACCTCCCGGTATCCAGGTAGGTGCGCGCCGCGCGCTGAATCGCGTCGCCCGTCAGCGCCGCGATTCGCTGGGGCATGTTGTCGACCGCCGCGACGTCCGCCCCGTCGCCGTTCTCGTAGCGGCGGGCGATCTCGTTCAGCAGATAGCCGTTGTCCTGGCTGTCGCGCTCGAACTCCCGCAGCAGGCCCTGACGGATCAGCGTCATCTGGTTCGGCGAGTACGCGGCGTCCCTGACCGCCGCGATCTCCTCGAAGACCCGCTGGACGAGCGCCGTGGTGCGCGCAGGATCGCAGGTCCAGTCGATGCGCACGCGGTATTCGGGGCGCGGATACTTCGCGGTCCGCGGCGAGGCGGTGATGCTGTACGTGCCGCCCAGCTCCTGCCGGATCGAGTCGAGCAGCCGCGACTGGAGGAGGAGCGTCATCGTCCGGAACGCCAGCTTGTTGGCATCGTCGTACTCGAACGGTCCGGAAAAGACGATCGCCACGTTGCTCTTCGGCGCGATGCCCTTCTGAATGGTTTTCTCGACGACCGTGGACGGCGGCGTCAGGCCGAGATCGCGCCAGGTCTCCTTGGCGTGCGTGGCCGGCAGACTGGCGATGTAGGTCTCGACCAGCGGCTTGATGACCTCCGGCGTGAAGCTTCCGACGAAGACGAACGTGAAGTTGCTCGCGTCGGCGAACCGCGCCTTGTAGAACGCCAGCGACTTGGCCAGGTCCCACTTGTCCACGGTCTCGGCTGTCTCCGGCTGCCGGCGCGGGCTGTTCCCGCTGAGCACGGCGTCGACGGTCTGGTCGAACACCACCTCCGGGCTCGCCATCTGGTTCGCCAGCAGCCCTCTTGCCTGCGATGTCATCGCGGCAAACGCCACCGGATCTGCGCGCGGCTGCGTGAACCGCAGATACAGGACCTGGAACATCGTTTCGAGATCCTGCGGCGTGCTCCCGCCCCGCATGCCCTCGTCGACTTCATCGATGAACGGCGTGACCGCGATGGTCTTGTCGGCAAGAAGCTTGTCGAGCGCCACCGCGTTGAATTTTCCGACGCCTCCGGCGCGGACGACCGAGTCCGCCACGCGCGCGGGAATGACATCGGCGTCGCTGGCCAGCGACGTCCCACCCGGCGCCGACGCACGGAAGAGAATCTGATCGGCCTTCAGCACCGTCGGTTTGAGGACAACCGTCGCGCCGTTCGACAGCTTCCACTCGGTGACACCGGCCTCGCGCCTGGTCGTGTTGACGATCGTGCCGGCCCTTGGCGGCGCGTCCATCAGCGTCTGACCCGCCGACACATCGATGTACGCCTCGAGCTTCTTGGCCGTCGCGGCTTTCACGACGGCGGCAAGCTGCGCCTGATCCGGCAGGACGACACCGGCCGCTTCCGGCGCGGACACGACCACATGGCGGTTTCGCTCAGGGAACCAGTCGCTCGTCAGCGCGTTGACCTCGGCGAGCGTGATCGTGGGAATGAACCGCCGGTGGAACGCGAGTTCCTGCCAAATCGTCGGCAGCGCTTCACTCTCGAGGAAGTTCCGCGTGTACTCGTCGGCCCGGCTCTCGGATTCGCGGTCGGGGCTTTCCGTCACCGCGCGCTCGAAGCCGCGCATCATCGCCTGCTTCGCGCGGGCGAGCTCCGTGGCGGTAAATCCAAAGCGGGCGACCCGCTGCAGCTCGGCCACGAGCGTCTCGACGCCGCGCGCCACGCCGTCGTTCGAGACGAGCGCCTCGAGGACCGCCTCGTCCCTGGTCCTGGCGGTCTGGAACAGCCGCCGATCCGCCGCCGCGCGCAGGAACGCCGGATTTGCGCTCTGGGTCAGTTCGCCAAGCCTGTCGTCGAGCATGCTGGCAAACAGCTGGTCGATCATCAGCTCGCGATACCCGCCGACCGATCCCTGGTCGCGTGCCGGGCGGAGGTCGCTGAGCTGAACCGACGTCGCCGTCGTTTCGCGATCGCTGACAATCGTGTAGCGCGTGGCTGGATGTTCGGGGATGTCGAACGCCTGGCGCGGACGCTTCGGCGATGGTGAGGACAGCGCCGAGAAATGATCTTTGATCATCGCCACGACCGCGTCGCGATCGATATCGCCGACGACAATCACGGCCATCAGGTCGGGACGGTACCAGTCCTTGTAGAACCGCATCAGCGGCTCGCGCTGCGCGCGTTCGATGATCTCGGGCTTGCCGATCGGCGGACGATCCGCGTACCGCGATCCTTCGAGCTGGGCCCGGCGAATCTTGTCCTGCGTGCGTTCGCCCGCGCCGAGATGCATCCGCCACTCGGAGAGCACGATGCCGCGCTCGTGCTCGATGCCGGTCTGTTCGAACGTGGCGCCCTGCGCCCAGTCCTCGAGGACCAGCAGGGCTCGATCGAGAACTCCGGGCACGTCGGTCGGCACGCGCAGCGTGTATTGCGTGTCGTCGTAGCTCGTCGCGGCATTCGCGTCCGGACCGATGCTCAAGCCAAGCTCCGACAGGAAGTCGGAGATGCTCTGCCCCGGAAAGTGCCGCGAGCCTTCGAACTCCATGTGTTCGACGAAATGCGCCAGCCCCTGTTGATCGTCGTCTTCGAGCACCGAACCGGCCTTGACGACGAGCCGCAGTTCGGCGCGGCGTCCGGGCTTCCCGTTCGCGCGCACGTCGTACTTCAAGCCGTTCGGCAGCGTGCCGACGACGACTTCCGGATCCACCGGCATCAGCTGCGGGAGGCCGTAGGATGCGACCGACTCGGCAGATGTTTCCTGCCCGGCCGGAACGGTTTGAGCCGAGGGACGAACACCGGCGAGGACAAGCCGGCAAACGCAACACAGGCGGCGACGCGGACGCGAAGGGTCATAGACCAATCCTATCGGACAGCGACTGGCGGTTGGAATAGCACAAAAGTGACAGTCGGATGGGGGGCAACCGTCACCGGCGGGACGCGGTGGGCCTGGCCCGCCTGACCCAGGCGACAAAGCGCCGATAGTCCGCTCTCGTCTGCTGCGCGTACGCCGCGGCGAACCGCGCGATGGCCTTGTCCAGCCGGGGCGACGCACCGACGTACCCCGCCAGCATGGCGGCGTCGCCGGTGCGCGCATGGCCCTTGGCCAGACATTCACCGCACAGCCGCGCGTAGGCAAGGAAGCGTCCCGCCTGTCAGCTCGTTGGGCTCGATGCCCGCCTTGTGATCCGCCAGCTGGCGGACCAGGTAGTCGCGTCCGTCGAACCGGGTGTAGCCCAGGAATGGATCGGAGGCCGTCTGCATCATCTGCTGCCCCTCCGCCACCCGTTTGCCCTGATGAGCGCGCGGCCCGCCCTTCAGGTACGGCGCGTAACACGACGGCAGTTCCTGCTTCACCTGCAGAAACAGCGGGTCCTTCGAATCATTGCCAAAGAGCAGGACCACATAGTCGCGCGTCCCGACGCTCCCGGTGCCGACCAGTTTGAACGAGACGTCCGCCGGGTGGTACGCGTCGAACGTCCGGCGGCGGCTCGCATTCAGCGTCTCCCGATAGCTCGCAAGCGCGCGCACGACCGCCGAGGCAACCGGCTTCGGCACATGCTCGAGGATCGGTGAGCGGTCGTGAAAACAGAACCGGCCGTTCCGGAACACGACGAGTTTTTCGAGGTTCCTCTCGGGCGTCACCCGCCGGGCACTCCGAAAGATCGAATCCAGCAGCGGTTCGTCCCGGCTGCGCGCGATCAGGTGGCGTGCGAGCTTGGCGATCGGCATCTGCGCGAACTCGCGGAGATGCGTTCGATACGACGCGACAAAGGCGCGCACCGCCTCGCGCTGGCGATCCTCGGATTCGCCGGACTCTTCCCCGGCCAGCACCAGGCTGGTGGCAAGCCGCTTCACGTCCCATTCCCACGGGCCTGGCATCGTCTCGTCGAAATCGTTGATATCGAAGACGAGCCGGCCGTCTGGCGCGGCATACGCACCGAGATTGCGGACGTGCGCGTCGCCGCACAGTTGAACCGTCAGGCCGCAGTGAGGCAGGCGTGAGAGGTCCCACGCCATGAGCGCCGCGGCGCCGCGAAAGAAGGAAAACGTCGACTGCCGCATCCTGCGGTATTTCTCGGGCAGCAGCCCGCCGACGCGGCCTTCGTTCGCCGCTGCGAGGATCTTGAGGGGATCGCGAGCGTCCGCGGCAGGCGTCTGCGGCCTGCTCCAGCCGCGGGAGGCGCGTGCGAAGTTTCCGGCCGGCCTCGAAGCGGGCACGCAGGGACACCGCCGGCTGCCGAAACATCGGTCGAGGCACGCGCGTAGTGTCCCACGATTGATGGGGTCAGATCTCCCGTTTCTCGGTGACCGGCTGCGAGGTCGTTTTCACGTTCGCCCGGTCAAGTCGGTGGATCGTCCGGCTTTAGCGCGGACCTCAGGTGCGGTCCGGCCTGAAGGCGGACACTACCGACGTATGGGAACCGCTGTATAGCGCTGCAAATCTCCCGCTACGTAACGATTGGTGGTTCGGCGCTGAGCTTGACGATCGAGATCGCGGCCGGATGGCCGATCACCAGCAGCGGCGCGACCAGGGTTGCCTCGACGTAATACGCCTTCTTCACGAAATCCACGGGACGAAATGCCGTGAATGCCGCCTGCACCTGAAACGACTGGCTCGCCGGAAACGCGTTGCTGTCGAACTGCACGAGCTGCGTTTCCGAGCCGGTCGCGAGGTCGACTTCAATCCACCGTGCGGTCACGCGCCCGCGGTAGCGCAGCCGGAGCGCCCACGCGAACGCCGGCGTCGCCGACGGGAACATCCCGTCAACCGGCGTGACGTTGTAGCGGACCACCGCCTGCTGGGTCGGCACCGCCGCGCTGAACAAGGCAGCCGCCGCCGCGTTGTGCGCGATCGGCGGAGGAGGGATGAGCTCCGCGCCCAGCTGAATGACCGATTGGTGCAGGCTCACCTTCGCGAGATCGGTGTGATCGAGCGTGCCCGCAGAACCGACGGTTGTCCACTCCTTGAATCTGTCTTCCATGTGCGTCATCTCCTTCGCGGCGGTGCCCAATAGCGCTTTCACCTCGGTGTAGTGCAGGCCTTCAGGCCTGTCACACGGCGGACCTGAAGGTCCGCACTACATCGAATTCAAAAACGCGCTGGTGGCGAGCGCCGTGTCCGAGAGATGGTGTCGTGTGGTTCGGCCGCGTTTCAGCCGATCGGCGTCATCGCCGGGCCGGCCGGCCTGGAATCGCGAGGGGCCCGGCCTCCAGCACCTTGTCCCAGATCCGGCGACCGACCTTGTCGGCCTCGGCGACGATGCTGCTTTCGTCCATGGTCAGGACCTTGCGCTGGCGCATGACGAACTGGCCGTCGACCATGGATGATTCGATGTCGGAGGCTTGACCGTTGTGGATCCACGCGGACAGGATCCGTCCCGCCGGCACGAGGTGCGGCCGAAGCGTGTCGAGCACGATGAGATCCGCCTTCTTCCCCACCTCGAGCATGCCGACGCGCGCTGACTGCCGCGCGGCTCGCGCGCCGCCTTGCGTGTTGTCCTCGAGCATGTCTTCCGGCTGCGGCCGCAGACCCGGATTCGGATCGTTGCGCGAGATTCGCTCCGTGAGCAGCGCGACCCTCATGACCTCGAACACGTCGTTCGTGTTGTTGTCGGTGCCGTGCGCGATGGGACAGCCCGCCGCTCTGAGTCTGGCGATCGGCGGGATGACGCCGCGGTTCGCCGCCATCGCGGCTTGATGCGAAATAATGGTCCCGGTCTTCCCCAGCAGCGCGATATCGCCATCGTCGACATACCGGCAGTGCGCCGCGAACAGGCGCGGGCCAAGGAATCCGGCCTTGTCGAGAAACGCCGGCGGACGCATGCCGTGGTGCCGCACCATGAAGTCGACCTCGGCCACGCTTTGCGACAAATGAATCGTGTATCCGAGATCGTGCTTCTCGGCGAACGCGCGGACGGCCTGCAGCAGCTCGGTCGACGAGGTCTCGGCGAGCGCCGCCGCGGGAAACACGCTGATGCGTCCCTGCTTGGCGCCATGCCACGAGGCAAACAGATCGTTGACGCGCTGCAGACCTTCGTCCCTCAGCCGCGGCGAGAACCGTGGCGCTTCGCTCCTGGCGAGACCTTCCTGGGACATGGGACCGGCCACGTTTTCGCTGTCTCGAATCGACTCCGCGAACACGCAGCGCAGGCCGGTCTGCGCGAGCGCCGCCGCCGAGCGGCCGATGCCGTCCGAATTTTCCACAATCGTGGTGGTCCCGGTCTTGAGCGCCTCGAGCGCGCCGACGGTGACCATCAGCGTGCCTTCTTCTCCTTGAAGGAGCCGATTGGGCTGGACGGCGAGGCGCGCGGAATTCGGAAAGCCGAAATCCTCGTTGAAGCCACGTTGAAGAGTGGCCGCCAGATGCATGTGGCAGTTGACGAGACCCGGCAGAAGCGCTTTCCCGCGGCCGTCGTAGACGTCGGCGTTGGGACGCGCGGCGAGGATGGCGTCTGTTGGACCGATCGCCGCGATCCTGTCGCCCTCGACCGCGAGCGCCACGTCGTGCTGCACGGCATCGACGTTGATGACGGTCGTATGAGCGAAGACAACGGGACGGCCCGACGGCGTCTGAGCCCGCAGACCGCTCTGCTCGAGCACCAGGGCTGCCGCGCCGGCTCCGGCGCCGGCCAGCAGCTGCCGCCGGCTCAGATTCATCGAGCGGTCACCGGAGCGGAGCCGATCTGAAGAGGAATGCGACGTCGATTTTGGCATAGCGTATAGTCCGACCATTCCGGGTTCACGTGCCGCGTGGCGACATCCTACACCCGCGTCCGGCGCGGGACACGACGTGCACAAGAGGAGCGGGACTATGAGTACGCGCGCATGGCTGTTACTGAGTGCGGCGGTGATCGCGGGAATTCCCGCGATGGCAGGGGCGCAGAAGCCGGCCTATCCCGTCGAGATCGTCGCGCCTGGCAAGGGTCCGTACACGTTTCCCGACGGGTACCAGACGCCGTGGGACAAGATTCAGATCCTGGTGACGGCCAAGATGTCGCCGAACCTCTTCGTGCTCCACGGTTCGGAAGGCCTCGATCCGGCGCATCCCGATGCATCCGGCGGCAGGGCCATGGCGCTCTTCGGACCGGATGGCGTCCTGCTGGTGGATACCGAAAACAGGCAGGTGGCCGACAAGACACTGCAGGCGATCCGGTCGTTCACCAGCGCGCCCATCAAAGTGCTGGTCAACACCCACGTGCATCCAGACCACACCGGGGCCAACGCCTTCTTCGTCAACCAGGGAGCGCTGCTCTTCTCGCAGGAGGACTTGCGGAACGAGCTGGTGCGTCCGCCGCTGCGCGCCAACGGCCAGCCGGCGCCGGCGCCCGAAGCCGCGAGCGTTCCGGTGGCGACGTACCGCTACAACCCGGCTGCGCCGGGCCAGCCCGCCGTCACGCTCAACATGAACGGCGAAACGGTGGACTTCATCCCGATGATGCCGTCGCATACCGCGGGCGACACCATCGTGCGCTTCCGCAACGCCAACGTGATCTACATCGAGGACTTCTATCGCAATTTCGGCTACCCGTTTGCCGATCAGGCCAACGGCGGATCGATCAAAGGGATGCTCGACGCGGTCGATCTCATCCAGAAGATCGCCGGTCCGGACACGACGCTCGTTCCCGGCCACGGAACGCTCATCAAGAAGAACGACCTGACGCCTTATCGCGCGATGCTGGTGGCCGTCCTCGCCAGGGTCGCGGCCTTACGCGATCAGGGAAAGTCGCTGAAGGAAGTACTGGCAGCGAACCTCACGGCGCCGTACGACAACACAACGCAGGGCGACACGCAGCAGAGCAAGGACCGCTTCATCACGGAAGTGTACGACGAGGTGAAGGACTTCCCGCCGGTCGTGGATGGAAAGCGGACGATGCCGAAGCACCCATAAACGCGGACGCCACGAGAACCGCGTCGATGCGGCTCCCGTGGCGCCTCTCCGATGTAGTGCGGCCTTCAGGCCTGCCCGACACGGCGGACCTGAAGGTCCGCCTACGTACCGAGAAATAGGTCCACTCAGTTGTGCTTCGTGCCGCCGTCCTGGCTGCGCGTCACCGGGTACGGCTTGTCGCCCATCAACCCTGTCCACAGCACGCGGTTGAACTGCGCGGGAGGCACCTGGTCGGCCTCTGAGAAGTCGAAGCCGGCCGTCACCGCGTCCCAGTAGGCAGCGGTGTGCTGAGGCTCGATCCGGGGCCCGGCGGCGAACCTGATTCCAGTGTTGCCCCCGAGCGACGCGAGCATCGTGCTCGCCAGAACGGTTGACGCCTCGGCGTTGAACGTCCACTTGCCGGAACCACGGGTGTCGAACACCTCGCTCATCGGGCGCTGAAACAGCGTGTTCAGGTTGAGGTGTTCCGTCCCGAGAATGTCCTCGATCGTGCGCAGCACGTTGACCTGGCTGTAGCGCGTGCTGACCACGGCCCCCTGCTTCACATACGGTCCGACGACGTACGCGGTGCCGCGATGCGAATCCACGTGGTCCGGACCATCCTGGACGTCGTCTTCAATCGCAATGATCAGCGTGTCGGAGGCGTAGCGGCTGTGCGCCACCGACTCGACCAGGCGTCCCAGCGCGAGGTCGCAGTCGGCCTGCTGCGTTTCAGGTGTGTTGACGCCGCCGAGCGCGCTGCCGAAGCTGCCCATGTGATCGTGGCTGATTCGAACCAGCGACAGACTCGGCAGATTGCGGTTGGCCACGAACTGATCGAACTCCCGCTTCCACTCGTCGTAGCGCCACAGGTCCGGGTAGTTCTGATCGTAGCCGCGGAAGTACACGTCGGTGAGCGGCGCC
Organism: uncultured Acidobacteriota bacterium; assembly: GCA_963794305.1. Lineage (GTDB taxonomy): Bacteria > Acidobacteriota > Vicinamibacteria > Vicinamibacterales > CAVVIG01 > CAVQFC01. The sequence continues at coordinate 47,015 of CAWCDQ010000010.1, forward strand.
AGCGCCGGGTCGAGAGGCGCGGTCTGAACGATCCCTGCGTGGAATGGATCGGACACCGGCGCGGTCTTGGTGCCGATGCTGCCGATGTTGTTGACCAGGAAACCGTAGTTGCGCACGGTTCCGCCCGCCTTCAGGACGGCGTTGAAAATGTACCCGTCTTCGATCCCGAACGGCGCGTCAGACGACGCGTGGTTGCCGGAGCCGGTCAACAGGTTCGCGGTGCCGCCCGGCAGCGCCGCCGACGCGGCACTGTAGTTGGTCGTTCCCGCCACGCCGGACGCCGCATCGCGATCGGCCACAGACGGGAAGTTGACCGGGACGTTGCGGTTCGTCCCCTCGGACTCGTAGGACAGACCGCGGTTCACCGACGCGTAGTTGATCTGCTGCGTAATCGTCTCGGTGTTCGTCACGCGGCCTTGCAGCGACCACGACCAGCCATCCATGCTGCCGTCGCCCGGGTTCATGAAATTGTCGAGCGTGACGAACCGTGACGCCATGTTGTGATGGTTCGGCGTCAGCGCGTGGCCGAACTGCGTCAGTTCCGGATCGCCGTTTGCGCCATTCGTCAGGTCGCCGAGGATCTGATCGTAGGTGCGGTTCTCTTTGACGACGTAGATGACGTGTTTGATGTGCTTGCTGAGGAACTGCATCACCTTCGCGTCCTTCTCGTCGGTGTCCGTCGAGTAGAAGTTGTTCTTCGCGACCCGCTCCGTCAGCTCGTGCAGATGGCCGAACGTCGGCACCGGAGCGCTGACGAGGGACGCGCGTTCCAGCTGGAACTGATACTGATTCGCGGCCCTGGATGCCGCCGCAGCCGCCGCGTTGCCGCCTGGATAGATGATGCTCGTGATGGCGGCCGTGTTGCCGGCGAGATGGCCGGGGTTGGGGCCCGTCGCGCTCTTCCCGTTGATGATGTACATCCACGACCCGTCGGCGCTGAACGTGATGTCGTGCGGCTCGTAGGCCGTCGGAATCAGGCCGCTCACCGTGTTCGCGCTGTGCCCCGTCAACGGGATGACCGCGATCGAGTTCGCGCCGCTGTTGACCGCGTACAGCGTCTCGCCGTCAGGTGACAGTGTGACCGCGAAGGTGGCCGCGCCGGTGTACTTCCGGCCAGGCGGCAGCATGCCGGCCGGCGCCCGCGCGTCGATTCGGGCCGTCACACGATTGCTCGACGTGTCGATGACCGCCACCTGGTCGGCGTTGTCCTGCGCGACATAGAGTCGCGACTGCGACTGGTCGATCGTCATCCCGAGGGCGTTGCCATCGAGCTTGATGCGCTTGATCAGGCGCCCCTGCGTGGGCGACGCGACGTCGACCACGACGACCTCACGGTCGCGGTCCGACGACACGTACGCGGTGCCATTGCCCTTCATCACGACGGCGAAGGGGAACGTGCCGCCTACGCCGCCGCTGCGGCCTTCGTTGTTCGCGAAATACGGACGCAGATCGTGCTCGTAGCGAACCATGCGCGATGCCGTGTCAATCACGCTGATGGAGTCGTTGTAGTTGTTGGCGACCACCAGCGTGCTGCCGTCGGCGGAGATGTCCATGCCGCTCGCGTTTGGCTGCACACCGAGACCGACACCTTTGTTACGCGCGCTGCCCGTGGCGCCGGACGCGAAATGGCCGAGCGCGATCGGTGCGGCCGGGGCGAAGTGGCCTCCGCTCCTCGCATACACATACACCGCGTCGTCGTTGCCGCCGGCGGCATAGAGCGTATTGCCATCGGGCGAGAACACCAGGCCGACGTGCGCATTCACCTGCTGGAACACCTGCATCAGCGCGGGTCTGGCTCTGTTGGCGCCTTCGACGTTGTACAGGAAGAGGAACTGCGTCGAGTTGGCGACGTCCACCGTGCCGTCCGGCTTGTAGAGCGAGTTCTGTCCGGCCGTGAGAATCGCCAGCGTGGTTCCGTCAGGACTGAGCTGCGACCGCACGGCCTCGCCCGCGACGAAATTCGGATACGCCGGCAAGCCTGGATTCAGGAACTGCTGAAACGCGTCGCGCATCGCCGTCGGCGTGACGAATTGGCCGGTCGCGAGCGGAACGAGGGAATTTCGGCCGCGGTGGTCGTCGTCATCGTCGTCGTCATCTCGATGACGGCTCACGCGATCCTGATCGTGGTCCTTTCGTTCCTGCAGATCGGCGCGCGCTGTCAGCGCGAGCAGGGTGATCGAGGTGAATGCGCTCAGTTTGAAGAGCTGCCTCAGCGATCGTTTTGTCACGGCGAATCCTTTCCAGATGAGTTGTCGAAGGCGTCGCGTCGAACACCGACGCAGGTCCCTTGCTACGATCAACGCTCGGAGAGAATGTGCCTGACGTGTGACCGCGTCTCGACGGCGAGGAAAACCTGATGCAAATTAATTTCGCGTTCATGAACTCGCAGGAGGAATCCGAGGTACTCGGAGGTCGTTGATGCG
>CAWCDQ010000011.1:0-129908 GCA_963794305.1 uncultured Acidobacteriota bacterium
TCAACTGCTGCATACTGCCAGAAATGACCGCGCCGTTCGCGTTCCTGCGAGGGTCTTCCTGAGGCCATAAAGTGGCCTCACGCTCCCTTTCGGCTCGAGCACGATTGAGTTCCTGGATGGACGTCAAGAGAAGGCGAACCGCCTTCAGGCTCGCGCAAGATTCAACGTCATTCTTCGGGCGATAAACTATCTCAATCGCGCGGTCATTTTCGAAGCCAATAGCCAGTCTCTGCTCAGCGACTTCCCCAGAACTTTGGTCATTAGACGCCTGAAAGGAGATTGTCTCTTCGGACTTGCTCGGAGTCCTCGAAATGGCTCGAGCAGAGAACACGCAATCATTGTTTAGAAGTATTTCAACGAACTCGCGCGCGAGGATCTCTGCGTGAGTTCCATGAGCCATCGCGCCAGCGAGGTCGTGAAGCGTTCGATTGTTCTTTTGACTTGCCGACTCGCAACTTTCGTTGCCCCTCGAATCCGATACGGCGGATATGCTCTCGTTCCACGCGCATTCGAGATCCAATTGTCCGGGGACGTTTCTAATCCCTTGATAAATCCTGGTTGACCTATCTCGATGCATTTGACCGGCCGCGCGATTCCCTTCACGGACCAAGGCACACGCCAGAACTCCCTCAGTGTGAGCGTAAATCTCAGGGGACTCACCGAGGAGCTCGGGTTCAACCGCTCGGAGTACAGTCAGCGATTCGGAAATGCGTCCGAGTCTCAGAAGCAAGGCCGCTCGTGTCAGATCCGACTTTGACAGCAAAAGAGCATCGCCAGTGGAGGTCGCGAGGGCGGAAACCGACGTAACCATGGCGATTGCATCATGGACACGGCCTTGGCGCGCTAGAAGATGAGCACGCGTCAACGCCGCATATCGGTATCCGTACAGGGTGCGCTCGTCATCGCTCTGAATCGAGCACTCAATGGTTTCCAGCAGCTTCGCACATTCATCGAGACGCCCTTGCAACAGGCGAACGCGGGCCATTCCATCGTGGATGGCGGAAGAATGTGTTACATAAACCTCGGATGCTGCGAGAGCGCTCTCAAAATACTGATTTGCGCGCTCAAGTTGGCCAATTTCGCAATACAAACTCGCGATGTTGTTCAAAACGGCCCGACGAAGCTTTGCCACACCGGCTGGATCCGCCGATTTGGTTGCGCGGTCGCCGCATGCTTGAGCCGCATCAAATTGGCTCAGAAGAACGCTGATTGCCAAGTCAAGATTGCCGCAGAAGGCCTCAAGGTATGCGTTGGGCGAGCCTGCTAGGATTCGCCTCGCAATCGCAGAGTGTCGTCGAGCATTCTCGAGCAGGCCACGTTTTGCCTCCATTTCGGCCACGTACAAGTGGAGCTGAGCAGTGATGTGGGGATCTCCGAGCTTTGTTGCCAGTTGACGCACCTCTCCCAGGAGCGCGGCGGCGGCTCCAGGTCCGGAACGTTCCGAAACAACCGACATCAGTTTGAGTTGAGCCGTAAAGAGTCGATCGCCCGCCTTCGCTTCTCTGGCATGGGACGCCGAACGCTGAAGATGTCCCATGCCTTCGACGACGTCCCCTTCATCAACAGAGACCTTCCCGAGGATGAATTCGCAGGCACTTTTTTCAATGAGTTGGAGGTGTCTTGTCTTTAGCAAGGATGCCGCGAGGTTTGTCGCTCGCCTATGTTGGCCAATCGCTTCGAGGAGTTCGATTCGCAGAATCTCCACGCCGTGACCGGATGTCTGAGCGGCTTTGGTCCCTTCGAGTGCTGCCAGCGCATCCGAAAACCGGCCAGCGCGCTTAAAACGATACACATCGGAGAGCGAGTCCATGAATGACCTCACGAGCGGGCTCCTGGCATAAAGAATCTAATGCGGAATTGTTACAGAAAAATCAAGGCACTTGAAACGCTTAGCGAGTCCAGATGCGCTTCTTGTGCAAAATGCAGTCGGACCGGACTAGCCGACGGTTCTTGTGACGATCGGACTTCGTTTGCCAGACCTCAAGCTCCGCGGTGGCAGGATCGACCGTAAGTCAAGCTCGAATCAATCTGACGGCAGGCAAATGGGATGACGATAGTGCGGTTCGCGTACGCGTCAAAATCTTGGCGATGACCGTGATTACGGAAAATGGAGGGAATGCCCGGCGAATTTCAGGTGGCTTTGGCGGAGACGAATTGCTCAAGCTGCTCAAGATTCTTCGGCCCGCCGAACGCATCGGGTCCATGGTCTCTATCAAAATCGGTGGCACGCTTGACGATCTGTGCGATTTGATGAGAGACACCATCAATCGCAGATTGGTGCTGGTCGTCAAAGGCAGTCTGTTCGTTTGAATACAGCGTTACGACTCCGATCAGTTCGTCGTGAAACACCAGAGGGGTACTCAGAGATGTCCGCAGCCGTGGCGAAACGGACTTGACCTCATCACCGAGGTCGAGTGCCGCGTCTGAATTCAGTATTGTTTGCCGATTCGCTGCGACCCATCCGCTGAGTCTCTGGCCGAGTCCAATCCTGAGCCCACGAATTGCTGCACCGCCCTCTCCTACGACATGACGTGCCTCGAGTTTGTCGGACGATCGATCGTAAACATAGAACACGCAAGTCGCCGATGGAACTAGGCGGCGGAGGTGTTTGGCCACCGCGTTCCCCGCATCAGCGAGGCCGACCTGCCCAGCCAGAGCTCCGGCGAGTTCAAATGCCGTCATCATCTCATCGGTGCCTGCCGTGAGTTCTACCGAGGTTGAAGTTCCTGTTGAAGTGGCGATACGCCTTGATCGCGCGATCGTGTTAAGGACATCACTTGGCGGACCGTGACGCGGAACTTCGCTTGTGGCGGTTGAATAGACTTCGAGAAAGGTGTCAACAATCATCGGGTCGTACATTCTGCCGCGTCGTTCCTTCAGAATGCCGAAGGCCTGGTCGTCAGAGAGCCGAGGACGGTACGGCCGGTCGGACGTCAAGGCATCGAAGCAATCGATGACAGCAAGAATGCGTGCGCCAATGGGTATTGCAGTTCCTTTTATGCCGGCTGGATAGCCCGTGCCGTCCCAGTTTTCGTGGTGGTGGCGGACGATCGGTACCACCGGATATGGGAATTCGATTGCCGAGAGAATGTCCGCACCCGCGCTGGCGTGCAGTTTCATCTTTTCGAACTCAGCGTCCGTTAGTTTTCCCGGCTTGTTCAGGATGTACTCCGGAACTGCCAGCTTTCCCATATCGTGCAGCAATGCCGCCGCTTCGATTGCCTTTAGGAGATTGTCGTCACGCACTCCGACCGCCTTGGCCAGCCTGGTCGCCTGGGCTTGGACTCGTCGAATGTGTCCGTGTGTGACTTGGTCCTTAGCGTCGATGGCCATGGCGAGAGTCTCGATCGTAGAGAGATAGAGACGATTTAGCTGTTCCAAATGTCGATCTGCATCTTCAACCCGGCTGATCGTGGTCTTGAAGGTGAAGTAAAGGACCAACAGCAAAGGAACGATGACCCCGATGTACCCAATGTCGATGCGGCGGTTGTAACCGACAAATAGAAAGGCAATTGAAGCTCCTGCGAAGTAGTTCAGGGACATCCACAGGAAGTTGCTTGTCCAAACTCTCGCGGGATTCAGTCGCTTTTCAAGAGCGATGACAAATGTGATGAGCCAACTGTTCAACGAAAAATAGGCCAACGCGAAGACGATCAGAGCGGGAAGGATTGCGTAACTTGGCGATTCCTCCTTGATGAGTGGCGCAATCCCCGCGACGTAGAAGAATAGCTTGGCTGCGCACCACACCGAGAATGCGGGCGCGGAAATGTTGAACAGGGCGCGGTGCACCTCGCTCCGACGTTTGGAGATCCAAAACGAGATTACGAGAGCATCGAGGGCAACGATGATCGTGCCCGCTGCCGGGCCGTAGAGAAGAACTGCGGTGAATACGAACGTTTCAGAGCTAGAAACTGATGCGTAGGCGGAAGGGAGGGTTATCGTGGCAGATCCGCTCACTAGAGTCAGCGCTGCCAGGATGAACCACTGGTACCCGATTGGCTCGACGTACAGGCTGTGGATTGCAACGCTCAGAACGGTAAAGCCGGCAACAATCACCGACCACAAATAGACCTTACCGAATCGCGTGAATCCCGCATTGGACACCATTAGCGTCCGTACTTATCGGCTCGACTAGTCCCAAACAATTATGGTTCGCATCATTGTCTCCAAGGTGCTGTTAACAAATATGTTGTACTAGTTGTTCGCCTATTCTTCGCCGCCCCATACGATCGTGTCGGCGCTGACTCCCCACACAATCGTGTTGGCGTTGGCTCCCCACACAATCGTGTTGGCGTTGACTCCCCACACGATCGTGTTGGCGTTGACTCCCCACACAATGGTGCTGGCGCTGGCTCCCCACACAATCGTGCTGGCACTGGAACCCCACATAATCGTGCTGGCGCTGGAACCCCACATAATCGTGTTGGCGTCGATGCCCCAAACGATTGTGGTGGCTCCGATTCCCCAAACAATCGTGTCAGCGTCGGTCCGCCCCCAAACGATGGTATTTGCGTCAACGCCCCACACTATGGTGTCGACCCAGACGGGGGTCTGACTTCCCCACGTACCCCATATCGTGGCGCTCTCGCCCGAACGGTCCCAAGCTGCCCGCTCCGACGTTCCCGTCAGCACATTTCTCACAGTCGGATTGGGCCGGCCTTGGATCGTGGCCACGAAGCTTGGGGAAACTCGTACTGAGAACGTCCGGCTCGCCACGACCTGTTCGCCGGCGATCGTGGTGGATGCCGAAATCTCACCGGTTTCCGCCAGTTGGACCGCCGCCAGGACGTTGATCATCCCCGCGCCGGCGCCTACCAGGCCCGCAGACGGCATGAACGTGCTCGTCAACTGCAGCGCGACCCGCGTTTCCCTTGGCGTCAGCCCGCCCCTGGCGTCCAGCACCAGCGCCGCGGCGCCACTCACGAACCCGGCCGCCATGCTTGTTCCCGACAGCTGCATCACGGCGTTAGGGCCGTCGCCCGAGACGTGTCGCGCCGGGTAGGTCTTCGAGAGGTACGAGTCCACCGCCTCCGCCGACCGGATGTGGCTCCCCGGAGCCGACAGGTCCGGCTTCATGATCAGGTCGTAGCGCGTCGGTCCCTTCGAGCTGTACGCCGCCAGCGTGTCGTCCGACCGCTGCGCGGTGTCGTGGGTGTCGATCGCCCCGACCGCAATCGCATAGGGGCTGTTGGCCGGCGAGGTGATCGCGCCGTACACCGATTTCCCATCCTCGGTCCGCCCGTAATTTCCCGCCGCGGCCACCACCACGAGACCGGCCCGCGCCGCACGCTCGACCGCCTCGCACAACGGATCGTCCCGGTACGGCTGCAGCACCGGCGCGCCCAGCGACAGGTTGATGATCCGCACGTTGTATTCGCGGCGATGCTCGATCGTCCAGTCGATCGCTTCGATGACGTCGCTGATGTCCCCCGACCCGTCGTCTCCCAGCACGCGCAGGTTGAGGAGATACGCGCCGGGCGCGATGCCCCGGTAGTCGCGCGCGTCGGCGGTCCGTCCCGCCTGGCCGGCGATGATCGCCGCCACATGCGTCCCGTGGCCGTAGTGGTCGAGCCCGTCACCGCCGGTGAAGTCGCGGGTGACCAGGACCCGGCCGCGCAGCGCGTTGTGCCTCGCGTTGATTCCCGGAGTCGATCACCGCGACCGAAATGCCCCTGCCGCTCTGCTCGCCGCGCGTCGTCGGATCCCGCCCACACCTGGTCGGCGCCGATGCTCTCGGCGTCGGCGGCCGCGACCGACGACCTGATCTTGATGTCGCCCGACAAGTGATCCTGCGTGTCGTCCTGCCGCATCGCCTCGAGCTGGCCGGCGTTGACGAGGAAGACCGCTCCGCTCTGCAGGTACTTGGCGATCTGCAGGTTGTAGCGCGCCGCGAGCGCGTCGACCTCCGCCCGCGTGCCGTGGACAATGACCCGGATGGACTGCGATCCCACCGACAAGATGGTCGGAGAGATCGGCGCTGAGGCGCGCGTTGTGCGCGGCCGCGGCCGGCGAGGCCGCGAACACGAGCAGGACGCACGCAATTGCCGTGGCGACGCATCCTGCGAAGGGACGTCGATCTCGCGAGCGGCTGGAATCAGCGAAGGCCATGGGTCTCTCCAACGGAATGCCGATTTACAGTGCGTGGATGCGCGACGACATGTCCGCAGCCTGGCTTCGGTCTTCCTGTACGGAGTCGATGAGCACTCGCTGGGATCCGCCCAGCGTCCGGATGGTCTGAAGCCGCCCGTCCCGGATGCGGTTGTAAATCGTCCGTCGAGAAACGCCCAGCAATTCAGCGGCATGGTCCAGCGAAACGCTGCGACCGATACGAGGTGCTAAGCCCGCTACACAAACGCTTTCTGGCATCATCACTCTGGCCTCCCGATGCCCCCTATAAGCGCACGGCCGGTGCCAGAAAAGACGTTCTGTCAGGCCAAATGGTCTTAAGTCGTTGCGAATTCGCGTTTTGTTGCTGAATCGCAGGCAGGGTAACGTTAAAGCGGCCGTCGTCGTTCCGGCCAAGAATCTAGCCAACTGACCCATCAATGGCGAGGAGTTCTTCGAAATTGCACGCAAAATCGAGGTTGGACTCACTCCAGCGGGCTCGCGCGGGGCGGACAATTTTTTGGCCGGCGGGTCAGATTTCGAACAGACACGTACGACGACAATTGTTCTTGGCCGCGCTGGCCGCGATCTGCGCGCTCGCCGGCGCCGCATGCCGCGCCAACACCGCCTCGGATTCCTCGACGACCGGAGGATCGAAGTCCGGCGTTCCGCGCGGCGGCGAACTGCTCGTGTCGGTCCGCTCCGAGCCGCGCAGCTTCAACCGTCACGCCGCGCGCGACACGACCACGAGCCTCGTCTCGAACCTCACGCAGGCCAGACTCGTCCAGGTGAATCAAGCGACGCAGGCCGTCGAACCGTCACTCGCCGAGAGCTGGACGACGGAGGACCAGGGACGTCGTTTGACGCTATCGCTCAAGCGCGACGTCGTCTTCTCCGACGGTCACCCCTTCACTTCAGACGATGTGCTGTTTGCCTTCGAGTCGGTGTACGACGAGAAAACCGGCAGCGTGCTCGCCGACTCGCTCCAGGAAGGTGGAAAGAAACTCCAGGTCACCGCCACCGATCCGCATACCGTCGTCGTCACCTTTCCGGCGCCGTTTGCGCCGGGCATCCGGCTGCTGGACAGCCTGCCGATCCTCCCGCGCCACAAGCTCGAAGGCGCGCTGAAGGCCGGCACGTTCAGGAAGGCGTGGAGCCTCGACACGCCGCCGTCCGAAGCTGGTGGGGCTCGGCCCGTTCGTGCTGAGCGAATACCTGCCGGGACAGCGCCTCGTATTCGCGCGCAATCCGCATTACTTCGCGAAGGCGCCGGACGGCGCGGCGTTGCCGTATCTGGATCGAGTCGTCGTCGAGATCATCCCCGACCAGAGCGCCGAACTGCTGCGGCTCGAATCAGGGCAGCTGGACATGATGACCAGCGAGATTTCTCCCGAGGCGTACGCGCCGTTGAAGCGCGCCGCCGACGAGGGACGCGTCAAGCTGCTCGACCTCGGCGTCTCGCGCAACGCCGACGGCTTCTGGTTCAACCTCAGGCCGGGCGCGTTCGGTGAGGACCCCCGCGCGGCCTGGCTGCAGCGCGACGAACTGCGCCGGGCGATCTCGATGGCCGTGGATCGCAAGCTGTTCGCCGACACCGTCTTCTTCGGCGCGGGCGTGCCGGTGTACGGACCCGAAACGCCGGCCAACAAAATCTGGTACTGGCCGGGCCTGCCGCAGACGCCCCACGACCCGGCGTCCGCGAAACAGCTGCTCGCCTCGATTGGGCTGGCCGATCGGAACGGCGACGGTCTGCTGGAGGACGCGCAGAACCGGCCGGCGCGCTTCACGCTGCTGACGCAGAAAGGGCGGCCGAATCTCGAGCGCGGCGCCGCGGTGATTCGCGACGAGCTGAAGAAAATCGGGCTCACGGTGGATGTCGTCGCGCTCGACGCCGGCGCGGTGATCGATCAACTGCTCCACGCTCGATACGAGGCGCTCTATTTCAACGCCGACAAGAGCGATCTCGATCCGGGGACGAACCCCGACTTCTGGTTCAGTTTCGGCAGCGCGCACATGTGGAACCTCGAAGAGAAGGCGCCGGTGACCGACTGGGAGCGGCGGATTGACGAGCTCATGGCGCGGCAAATCGCCGCGCTCGACGAAGCGGAGCGCAAGACGATCTACAACGAAGTGCAGAAGATTTTCTACGAGCACCAGCCCATCGTCTATTTCGTCGCGCCGCGCATCTATGTCGCCCACTCGTCGCGGGTGGTCAACCTGACGCCATCGCGAGTACCGCCCGCAGCTGTTCTGGCGCCCGGAGACGGTGGCGGTCGTTCATTGATCCGGTACTTCGCGCGGCGCCTGGCGTTCGCGCTGTTCCTGGTGATTGGCGTGTCGTCGGCGACGCTGATTCTGGTTCGCCTGGCGCCCGGCGACTTCGTCACCGAATCGCTCGGCACCGGCGCCAGCCAGCAGACGATTGCGCAGCAGCGCGCCCGATACGGCCTCGACAAGTCGATCGTCGCGCAGTACCGCGACTGGCTCGCCTCGGTCGCCAGGCTCGACCTCGGCTACTCCATGCAGTACGGCCGTCCGGTGCGCGACCTGATTCCCGAGCGGGCAGCCAACACCGCCATCCTCGCCGTCACCGCTCTGGTGCTGGCCACGCTCATCGGCCTGCCGCTGGGCGTCATCGCCGGAAGCCGGCGCAACGGCGCCGTCTCCGGCGCGATCCGCGCGGCATCGCTGGTTCTGCTCTCGATGCCGCCGCTGCTGACGTCGCTGTTTCTCGTCTTCGTCGCCGCGCGCACGGGCTGGCTTCCCATCTCAGGGATGCGATCGGCCAGCGCGCCGGCTGACGGCGCGCTGTTGGATCTTCTGCGCCACCTCGTCGTGCCCGCCGCCGCCATCGCGCTGCCGCTCGCCGCGATGCTGGAGCGGCTTCAGGCGCAGTCGATGAGCGAAGTGCTCGGAGAGCCGTTCGTGCTCGCGACGCTGGCTCGCGGCGTTCCGCGATCGCGCGTCGTCTGGCGCGGCGCGCTGAAAGCGGCGCTCCGGCCGGTTGCCGGCGTGTACGGTCTCGTCATCGGGTCGCTCTTGAGCGGTTCGTTCGCCGTCGAGGTGATCACCGCGTGGCCAGGCCTCGGCAGCCTGATGCTGCAGGCGCTTCGCACGCGCGACATCTATCTCGTCGCCGGCTGCGCGGGCGCCGGGGCGCTGTTCCTCGCCTGTGGGACGCTGGTGTCGGACGTGGCGCTCGCGGCTGTGGATCCCCGCGCCAGCGAGAGGCGGGCGGAGCCCGCATGACCCGCGAGTTCGGCGTCGCGCTCGTCGCGATCGCCGTTGCTGGCCGCGGCCGCGGCGCCGATCGCCGCGCCACACTCGCCGGACGCGCACTTTCCCGGACTGCTCAACGCGCCGCCGACCGTCGTGCACCTTTCCGGCCTGGACGGCAGATGGCACGCCCCGTTCATCCATCGCTGGCGGCTGGTGAACCAGCTGGAGCAGCGTTACGAAGAAGATCGAACGACGAGCGTGCCGCTGTCGTGGTTCTCGGGTGGCCGTCTGGTGCGATCGTCGAACGACGAGGCGGCGCCGCTCCTCTTGCTTGGCGCCGACAGCTACGGTCGCGATGTCTTCACCCGACTGATCTTCGGAGCGCGCACCTCGCTCGCGCTTGCCGTGTTGGCGGCGTTCGGCGCGATGCTGATCGGCGTGGCGATGGGCGGCGTGGCAGGTTTTGCCGGCGGCGCGCTCGACGACATCCTGATGCGCTCGACCGACTTCGTCATGGTGCTGCCGACCATCTACGTGGCGCTGGCGCTGCGGTCCGTGCTGCCGCTGGTGCTGACCCCGGGCGAGGTGTTCGCGCTCCTCGCCGCGATATTCGCCGTGGTCGGAGCGCCGTTCGTCGCGCGCGGCGTTCGCGCGATCGTGCGGACCGAGCGCCGCCTGGAGTACGCCGCCGCAGCCGTCGCCCTCGGAGCCAGCGACGCGCGCCTCCTGATTCGGCATCTGTTGCCGGCGTCGCGCGGATTCATCGCCGTCCAGATGACGCTGCTCGTTCCGGCGTTCATCATCGCGGAAGCGACGCTGTCGTACGTCGGGCTCGGCTTTCCGGATCCGATCGCCAGCTGGGGCACGATGCTCCACGACGCCTCGAACAATACCCGCGTCTTCGCAGATTTTCCGTGGCTCCTGAGCCCGGCGGCGGCGATGTTCCTGGTCGTCCTGGGCATCAACCTTGCGCTCCAGAACAGCGAGCGCAAAGATTTGCCGTACGAGCGTAAAATCACACCATGAATCTTTCCGGCATTCTTTCTCCCATTCCCACGCCATTCGACGATCGCGATCGCGTGGATACCGTCCGGCTGAAGGCGGCGCTCAGCCAAGTGGATGACGAAGCCGCTCACTGGCATCGTGGTCCTCGGATCGAATGGCGAAGCCGCGCTGATGGACGACTTCGAATGCGATCAGGCGATCGTCGCCGCGCGCGACGCCGTGCCCCGCGAGAAGACGTTCATCGTCGGCACCGGCCGCGAGTCGACGCAAGGCGCGATCAAGGCGACGAAGCGCGCGGCCGAACACGGCGCCGACGCCGTGCTGGTCCGGACACCGGGCTTCTTCAAGAGCCAGATGACCAATGACGTGTTCGTCCGGCACTACACGGCGGTCGCCGATGCGTCGCCCGTGCCGGTACTGCTCTACAACTTCACCGCCGTCACCGGTGTGAACCTGCTGCCGGCGGCGGTCGCGCGGCTGGCGACGCATCCCAACATCATCGGCATGAAGGAATCGGGCGGCGACGTCGCGCAGGTCGCGGATCTCGTGTCGCTGACGCCGCCGGACTTCATCGTGCTCGCCGGCGCGGCGGCCACGTTGTATCCGATGATGTGCGTCGGCGCGGCAGGCGGAATCCTGGCGCTGGCCAATGCGCTGCCCGAGCCGTGCGTCCGTCTCTTCGAGCTCACCAGGGCCGGCCGGCACGCCGAAGCGATTGCGCTGCAGCGCGAGCTGGTGCCGGTTGCGCGGTTGCTCGGCGCGACGCATGGCGTCCCCGGATTGAAAGCCGCGCTGAACCTGCTCGGCTACGACGTCGGCCAGCCTCGGCCGCCGCTCCAGCCGCTGTCCAGAGTCTGTCATTCCCGCGCTGCGCGACGCGCTGGCGCATTTCGAGGAAATTCCCGCATGAGCCTGCTTCCCGATAACGATCGCGTCCTCCTCGGACCCGGTCCGAGCCTTACCGCTCCGCGCGTGATGCGCGCCATGGCAGCGCCGACTCTCAGCCACCTCGATCCGCAGATGATGGCGCTGCTCGACGATGTGCGCGCGCGTCTCGGACGGGTGTACCGGGCGCCCGAGGGATCGTTTGCGTTCGCGGTCTCTGGCACCGGCACGTCCGGCATGGAAACGGTGGTCGCGAATCTCGTGAAGGAAGGGACGCGAGCGACCGTCATCATCTCCGGCTACTTCGGCGATCGCCTTGCCCAGATGTGCGAACGCTACGGCGCCATCGTCACACGGCTCGACGTGGAGTGGGGAAGGGCCGCCGATCCGGAGGCGCTGAAGGCGCATTTGAAGGGATCGCCCGCGGACGTGGTGGCGATGGTCCACGCCGAAACGTCCACCGGCGTCGTCAACCCGGTGCGCGATCTCGCTGCGATTGCGCGCGATCACGGCGCGCTGACCATCGTCGACGCCGTCACGTCGCTGGGCGGAATGCCGCTCGACATCGGCGGCTGGGGCGTGGATGCCGCGTACTCGTGCACGCAGAAATGCCTGGGCGGCCCGTCGGGCCTCGCGCCCGTCGTCTTCGGTCCCCGCGCGCTCTCGCAGCGGGTGAAATGCCGCAGCTTCTACTTCGACCTCTCGCTGCTCGAGGACTACTGGCTGCGCCGCAAGTACCACCACACGATGTCGTCCACGCTGGTCTACGCGCTGTACGAAGCGCTGTCGATCGTCGAAGAGGAAGGGCTCGACGCGCGCTGGGCTCGCCACGAGAGGAATCATCGCGCGCTCCTCGAGTCGTTGGCGGAGCTGGGCCTCTCGGTACTGCCGCGGGAAGGCGAGCGCTTGTGGACGCTCAATGCGGTGAGGGTCCCCGACGGCGTGGACGAAGCTGCGGTGCGCGCGCATCTGCTCGAGGCCTTCAACATCGAGATCGGCGCGGGGCTCGGTCCCCTCGCCGGCAAGATCTGGCGCGTCGGACTCATGGGTGCAAGCTCGTCGCCGCGGTTGATTGTCCTGCTGCGCGGCGCGCTCGAGAGCGCGCTGGCCAAACAGCGCCAGCGCGTCTAGGGATGGCCACGGCCGCGAAGTACCTTGGAACGGCGATCCTTGCGATTCCAGTCGCCGGCTTCGCTGTTCTCGCCTACTCGTACCTGACCCTGCCCGACGTTCGCCCGCTGAGGAGCTCCAATCCAACCACGACCGCGTTCATGGAACTGCGGGACGAGGAGGCGCTCTCGCGGGGGAAGACGCCGCACCGGATGCAGCGCTGGACCAGTTACGGACGCATCTCGCCGGAACTCAAGCGTGCCGTGCTCGTGGCGGAGGACGATGCCTTCTGGCAGCACGAAGGGGTGGACGTCGAGCAGCTCCAGGAATCGATCGAGACAGACTGGGCGCGGGGGAAGTTTTCGCGCGGCGGCAGCACGATCACTCAGCAGCTCGCAAAAAACCTCTATCTCTCCCCATCGAAGAACCCGCTGAGGAAGCTGCGCGAGTTGATCATCGCTCGCCGCCTCGAAGCCGAGTTGAAGAAGGCCCGCATTTTCGAGCTGTACCTCAATGTGATCGAGTGGGGCGACGGGGTCTACGGCGTGGAGTCGGCGGCACGGACCTACTTTCGGAAATCTGCGGCTGAGCTGTCTCAGCCGGAAGCGGCGCTGCTCGCGGCCGCGATCGTCAATCCCCGGCTGCTCAACCCGGCACGTCCAACACGCCCGACTGCTGAGGCGGCAGCAGCTCATCATGCGTCGAATGGGCGCCGCGAGCCCGCCTCAGGAGTCAGCTCAACTTGAGCGGTGACAACAGTTAAGAGCGCACTCCAGCTTGACACCCTTCGAGACCTGTCGCTATAGTCATCTCGCTCCGACACATACAAGTAAGGCCTGGGCCACGCTTCGCTCCCCTGGCGACGTGTGTCACATGATGAACTACACCGATCGTCTCACTCTGTTGATGCAGGACGTCGTGTCCCGTGTTCCTGCGCTGTCGTTCATCGACGTGGGCGAGGTGCTGGTGTTCGCGCGTGCGGGTCGGTCGAATGCCGAAGGCGCGTTCGCCACGTGTCATTGCCTGACGCTGCCGCCGAGCGAGCCTGGTTATTACTTCTGGCGCGATCGATCGACACACGCACTCACGCGGCGGTCGGAGTGGTTCGTCACCAAGTCGCCGGCCGTCACCATCGGATCGCGAGACATCAAATACATGATCTCGTTCGCGCTCCCTCGCTTCTGCGATCAATCGCTCGATCGTTCGCGCAAGGAGAAGTTCTACCCTGGCGCCGATCCCTGGATCGCGAAGCTCGACACCGTGATTCACGAGCTGTATCACATCGATCCGGACCTTGCTGGCATCCGGCGGATTGAAAAGGAAGACGGGACCTATTCGGCGAACTGTCACGGTCAGCAGTTCTTCGAGCAGGTCGCCGACATGGTCCACGCCTATCTGGACAGCAAGCCGTCGCCGGACGTCTACGATTTCCTGCGGCACGACTTCGCCACGCTCAACGCGAGCCACGGCGGGGTGATCGGCACCAGCTTCCGAACGTTCCCATCGTTTCCGCAGCGCTACATCGAGCGCCTCGCGGACCAGCCGCCCTGCGAGTCGGATGCCGCGGGCGTCAAGGTCGAACCGCTCCGTGCGCAGCAACAGCCGACGCGCTACACGGAGGACGACCTTCACGTGCGCGAGTTCAAGAAGGACACGTCGCGCCGCTTGATCCGAAAAGGTCAGTTCAGGGCTGCGTAACGCGGCGCGCGCCGAGATAGCGCGGCGACCAGTAGCTGGAGCTGAGACGCTCGACGCGCACGACTCCCGTGGAACTGGGCGCGTGCACGAATTGATCGCCGCCAAGCGCGATGGCGACGTGCGACGGCCCCGGCTCGGTCGTCGAGAAGAAGAGGATGTCGCCAGGCGCGAGATCCTCGGCCTTGATCGATTTCCCCACCCGATATTGTTCGCGGACTTCACGCGGTAGCGCCAGACCGTATCGCGCGAAGACGTACTGCGTGAACCCGCTGCAGTCGAAGCCCGAGGGATCGGCGCCTCCATTGACGTATGGCGTTCCGCGCAGCGCCAACGCTGTCCCGACCAGCGCATAGCCATCAATCGCGCCCGGCGTCAGCGGGATCGTTCCGTCGGCGGTTGGTGGCACCGTCGCGCCATCGGGCGATGGTGGAACCGCGGGCGTTGGACGCGCCGGTGGAGCAGCGGCTCGACCTCCGCCGGGCGTCGGGAACGGCCGCGGCGTGGCGCCGCTCGACGCGCAGGCCGCGGCGAACAACGCCGTCAGGCCAGACGATCGCTATCGCAAGCCAGGTGCTGCCAGGGGAGGGCACGTCCACAATATCGGCGCCACGACGTAAGTACCACAGCCGCAAGACGATTGACACCTCGACAGGCGTCGGGCAAAATCGAGAGTGATTGGAACAGACGCTGCTACTTAACGCGTCGTATGAACCTCTGAAGATCGTTCACTGGCAGAAAGCGGTGACGCTTTGGTGCCAGGGAAAGGTCGAGGTCATCTCTGTTTACGATCGCGAAATCCGCGCCGTTTCCATCAGTTTCAAGCTCCCCTCCGTCATTCGCCTCCTCCGATACATCAAGATCAAGCGGCGCTTCGATTATGTGCCGTTCTCGCGCGCGAACATCTACGCGCGCGACGATCATCAATGCCAGTACTGCGGCGAAGGCTTCCCAACGAGCGAGCTGACGTTCGATCACGTCGTGCCGGTCGCCCAGGGCGGCCGTAAGGACTGGGAGAACATCGTCACCTGCTGCGTGACGTGCAACCGCCGCAAAGGCGGCCGGACGCCGTCCGAAGCCCGCATGCACCTCCTGAAGCCGCCCAAGCGCCCGCAATCCGCTCCAGCTCTTCGCATCACCGTGGGCCTGAGAAACGCGCCGGAAAGCTGGCGGGACTATCTCTACTGGAACGTCGAGCTCGACGACACATAAATGCCGCCGCGCGTGACCGCCATTCATCCGCTGTGCGCGATTGAAGGCGGCCGCATCACCATCGAAGGCACAGGGTTCCCCGTCGACGGTCCATCGCTTCCAGGCGTGCTCGTTGGCGGCGTCGCCGCGCGCGTTGTCTACGGCTCGCCCACGGAACTGTCCGTGATCGTGCCTGCCGGTCTTCCGAGCGGCCGCACCCCCGTGGGCCTGGCGGCCACGCCCGACGAGACCGTGCTCGTCGACATCGCCGCGCCGCTCGCGACCGGACTGCATCAGGTCGACAACCCGATTTTCGATCGCGATGGAAACCTTTACGTGACGTTCAGCGGAACGCGCGGCCAGCAGGTGCCGGTCTCCATCTTCCGCGTGCGCCCCAACGGCACGCGCGAGCCATTCTCGTCCGGCATCGTGAACCCGACGTCGATGGCAATCGATTCGCAGGGACGCCTGTACGTATCCAGCCGATTCGAAGGCGCGGTCTATCGCGTGTCGCCAGACGGCGAGGCCGAACCGTTTGCCCAGCACCTTGGCGTCGCCTGCGGGCTGACGTTCTCCCGCGACGGGACGCTCTTTGTCGGCGATCGCTCGGGCACGATCTTCAAGGTCGACCAGGACGGCAAGGCGACGACGTTCGCGTCGCTGCCGGCGAGCGTGGCGGCATTTCACCTCGCGTTCGGTCCTGACGAAGCGGTGTACGTGACCGGACCGACCCTGTCTTCCTACGACGAGCTGTATCGCATCGCTCCGGACGGCACGGTGACGACGCAGGACGGCAGGTTCGGCCGTCCGCAGGGGCTTGCGTTCGATTCCAACGGCGACCTGTTCGTCGTGGAGGCGCTGGCCGGTTCGAGCGGCCTGTATCGCGTTGTGCCTGAACGCGTCGCCCGAATTGGTCCTCACCGGGCCGGGTCTCGTTGGCGTTGCCTTCGACGACGCCGGCGGCCTTGTCGTTGCGTCGAACGAGACCGCTTACCGGCTCACGCGGTCCGCCTGAAGGCAGACATTACCGACGTCCGATCCTCTGCGGCGTGTCGCGTGATCACGACCACGTCCGCGCCACCGGCCTCGACGTTCCGTTCCGGTAGTGTCCGGCTTCAGCCGGACCGGATACAATCCGGCCTCATGTCTCAACTCTTTCAGCGCAAGCCGATTGCGGCGTTGGTCGAGGACACGCAAGGCGAGCAGAGCCTGAAGCGGTCCCTCGGCGCCGGCGATCTGATCATGCTGGCGATCGGCGCGGTGATCGGCGCGGGCATTTTCGGCGCGATCGGCACCGCGGCGGCCGGTCAGCTGGGACCCAACGGCGAAGTGATCCGGCAGGGTGCTGGCCCGGCGCTGGTATTTTCCTTTCTCCTCCTCGGCGGCGCCTGCGCGCTCGCGGGCCTGTGCTACGCGGAACTCGCCGCGATGATCCCGCAGGCGGGAAGCGCGTACGCCTACTCGGTACGCGACGCTGGGCGAGCTGGTCGCGTGGATCATCGGCTGGGACCTGATTCTCGAATACGCCGTCGGCAACGTCGCCGTGGCGATTTCCTGGGGCGACTACTTCACGACGCTGCTGAGGAATTTCGGGGTTGCGCTCCCGGTGTGGATGACGACCGGCTATCGGACGGCGCTGCTCAGCTCCGATCCGCAGATTCACGGGCTGCTGACATCGGCGCCGCATATCGCGGGCGTCCCGATCCTCGTGCACATCCCGGCGTTTTCGATCGTGATGTTGATCACGTGGCTCCTGCTGCGCGGCGCGCGCGAGAGTGCGACCGCGAACAACATCATGGTCGTGATCAAACTGATGGCGCTCGCCCTGTTCGTGATCGTGGGCGCGACGCATCTTCATCCGGCGAACTACACGCCCTTTGCGCCGAACGGGTTCCGGGGAATTCATCAGGGCGCCGCGATCGTGTTCTTCGCGTACATCGGGTTCGATGCGATCTCCACCGCGGCTGAGGAAACGCGGAATCCGCAGCGCAACCTGCCCATCGGCATCCTCGGCGGCCTGGCGATCTGCACTCTTATCTACGTGATCGTCGGTTTCGTGCTGACCGGCATGGTGCCCTACAAAGAGCTCGCGGTCGCCGACCCGCTGGCGCGTGCGCTCGAGCTCTCCGGCTTCACCACGGTCAGCTGGATCGTCGCGCTGGGCGCGGTGGTCTCGATGTCGGCCGTGCTGCTGGTGTTCCAGTACGGCCAGCCGCGCATCTTCTTTGCCATGGGTCGCGACGGGCTGTTGCCGAAGTGGGCCGCGCACTTGAACCCCGTCACCAAGGTGCCGTCCACGACGACGATGATCACGGGGCTGTTCGTGGCGATGTGGGCGCTCGTCGGCGACGCGGGCGAGACCTACGACCTGACGAACATCGGCACGTTGTTCGCCTTCATCCTCGTCAGCGTCGGCGTGCTGGTGCTGCGCTACAAGGAGCCGGAGCGGCCGCGTCCATTCCGCGTCCCCTTCGCCTGGGCGGTCTGCGTGCTGTCGGCCGCGGGCTGCCTGTTCATCATGTACGGCCTGCCGTATTCGGCGTGGGAGCGGTTCTTCTGGTGGCTGCTGATCGGTCTGGTGCTGTATTTCTGGTACGGCTTCAGCCACAGCAAGCTGCGCGCGCACAACGCGCGCATGTCGTAGAGGCCGGTTCGCGTACCGGCCGACACCGGGCGGACACATGGGTCCGCCCCTACAAGGTACAGATGGGTCCGCCTTTTACAAGGTACACATGGGTCTTCCCCTGCAGGGTATTCGCGTCCTCGACCTGACACGGCTGCTGCCGGGCGCCTACGCGACGTTGCTGCTCGCCGATCTCGGCGCGGACGTCATCAAGGTCGAGGATCCGCGCGGCGGCGACGGCATGCGGACGCTGCCGGTTGCGAGCGGCCGCAATTCCTACTTCGACGCGCTCAACCGCAACAAGCGCAGCATCACGCTCAATCTGCGATCGCCGGAGGGCCGAGGCTGTTCTCGCCGCGCTCGCTGTTCGCAGCGACGTGGTCGTCGACAGCTTTCGGCCGTCCACCGCACGCCGGCTCGGCGTCGATCCTGGCACGCTGATCGCGAAGCATCCTCGGCTGGTCTGCGCGTCGATCAGCGGATTCGGTCAGAGCGGTCCGTACGTGGAGCGCGCCGCGCATGACATCAACTACCAGGCGTTGTCCGGGCTCCTCCGGCCGCCGGCGCTGCCGGGTCCGCTCATCGGAGACATCGGCGCCGCGATGCAGACCGCGCTGCGGATTCTCGCGGCGCTCATCCGGCGCGATCGTACCGGCGAGGGGAGCGTCGTGGACGTGTCGATTCATGAGGCCGCGATGGCCTGGTCCATGTTTCCCACGACCGGTGATCTGGCCAACGCGTGCTACACGATCTACGAGACGGCGGACGAACAGTGGCTCGCACTCGGCGCGCTCGAGCCGAAATTCTGGGCCGGCTTCTGCGAGCGCATCGGCCGCAGCCGACTTGACGCCGCTCCAGCATGCGGAAGGCGAGGAGCGCGCGCGTGTGCTTCGCGAAGTGCGTGCCGTCATGCGCACCCGCACGCGCGACGAGTGGCTCACACGATTTGCCGACGCCGATGTGTGCCTGACGACGATCCACAAGCCGGAGGAAGTGGCGGCCGACCCGCACGTCGCCGCGCGCGGCGTGATGACTCGCGTCGAGGGGATCGCGCATGTCGTGCCGCCTGGGGGGAGGTGCGCGACAGCCCCGGCGCTCGGCGCCGATACCGACGAAGTCCTCGAGAGCGCGGGAATCGACGCAGCCGCGAGAGCGCGCCTCCGTGAGGCCGGCGTCATTTAAGAGTGCATTGCAGAATTGGTCGCCGTAGGGGCCGACCATGTGTCGGCCCGGGCGGACACGCGGGTCCGCCTACAACGCAATTCTGCAACGCGCTCAAGTCCGGCCGGAGTCGCTATCCGGGCTTGCGACCCGACGCGAGGACCGCGGGCATCGGTATTTCGTAGCCGCCGGCCACTTTGTACTGCTCGACCTCGTTTCGCACCGCGTCTCTGATCGAGGCGAGCGCCTCAGGCGTCTGCGCGCGGAGGACGGCAGCCGTCCGCACGCCGCCGTGCGAGAAGCGCCTCGAACGCCGCGCCGGCCGACGTCAGGCGCCAGACCAGAGGCAGCTCCTTCAGTTCGACGTCCGTGAATCCGGCCTGCTCGAGCGTGGCTCGCGTACCGGCGGGGTCGCTGAAGCGGAAGAACGGCGGACCGTCCGGCAGCGTCACCTGCGCCTTGCCGAACTTCTCGATCGCGCGTAAGGCCATCCCGAAGCCGACGGCCTTCTCCGGAGCCGCCCACACGGTGAAGGCGTAACGTCCACCAGGCCGCAGGACGCGATGGGCCTCTGCGATGGCCGCATCCGGCCGCGCGAGGTGCAGCATCCCGAAACTCATCACCACCGCATCGAAGCCGCCATCGGCGAACGCCAGCGACTCCGCGTCCCCTTCACGAAACGCGATCTCCGGGTAGCGGCGTCGCGCCTGGTCGACCATGGCGCTGGCGAAATCGACGCCCGTCACGCGGACGCCACGCTCGGCGGCCGCGGCGGCGACGAGTCCCGGACCGCTGGCGACGTCGAGCATCACGGTGCCACGCGTGGCGCCGACGGCGTCGAGCAGGGCGGGCGCCGCCTGGACGGTCAGTGGACCGAAGGCGTCGGTGTAGAACGAGGCGGCACGCTCCCAGCCGGCGTGCTCGAAATCGTGAAAGGCGGTGGCACCCGGACGATTCAGTCATGGGCATCGTGCTACGATAGTCGTTTCACGGTTCAGCGAGATTCTCAACAGTATGGCCCACGAATGGATCAGCGTGCGAGGCGCGCGCGTCCACAATCTCAAGAACATCGACGTCGACATCCCGCGGCACAAGCTGGTGGTCATCACCGGTCTGTCGGGGTCGGGCAAGTCGTCGCTGGCCTTCGACACGATCTACGCGGAAGGGCAGCGCCGCTACGTGGAGTCGCTGTCGGCCTACGCGCGGCAGTTCCTCGAGCAGATGGAGAAGCCCGACGTCGATTTGATCGAAGGCCTGTCGCCCGCCATCTCGATCGAACAGAAGACGACCGGGTCGAATCCGCGTTCCACGGTCGGCACCGTCACCGAAATCTACGATTACCTGCGCCTGCTCTTCGCCAACATCGGCGTGCCGCACTGTCCCAACTGCGGCAAGGAGATCGCGAGCCAGTCGCTCGAACGCATCGTCGACATGGTGATGCTCTACCCGCAGGACGAGCGCATCAACGTGCTCGCGCCGATCGTGCGGGGCCGTAAGGGTGAGTTCAAGAAGGAGCTCGCCGGGCTCCGCGTCCGGGGCTATCTCCAAAGCCCGCATCGACGGCCAGTTCCGCTCGCTCGAAGAGGACATCAAGCTCGATCGACGACGCAACCACACGATCGAGGTCGTCGTCGATCGGGTCATCGTCCGCGGCGGCGTGGAGCGCAGGCTGACCGAATCGGTCGATGTCGCCCTCGGCCTCGCCGACGATATCGTCGTCATCAACACGTTCGAGGGCGGCGACCGGCTGTTCTCGCGCCGCCTGGCGTGCGTCGACTGCGGGCTGAGCATGCCGGAGATGACGCCTCGCGCCTTCTCGTTCAACTCGCCGCACGGCGCCTGCACCGAGTGCCAGGGGCTGGGCGCGATGATCGACTTCGATCCTCATCGCGTCGTGCCCGACGAGAGCAAGTCGCTGGCCGACGGCGCCATCGTGCCCTGGGTGCGCGGCGACCGGAAGCTCGTGAAAGACGCGCTGCAGGCCTTGTCGCGCGACTTCGGGATCGATCTGAACGTGCCGTTCTCGCGGCTGCCGAGGAAGGCGCGCGAGGTGCTGATGTTCGGCGCCGGCAAGGGGTTCGAGGGCCTGATTCCCAACCTGCGGCGGCGTTATGACGAGGGCAGCTGGGCGGAGCAGTCCGAGCTCGACGCCTTCCGGACGCTGCGCCCGTGCACGGGATGCCTCGGTCAGCGATTGAAGCAGCAGAGCCTGTCGGTGAAGGTGAAGGGGCGCACGATCTCCGATTACGTGAACCTGCCCATTGCCGAAGCCGTGGACGTGTTCCATGGGCTCGAGCTGACCGATCGCGAGACGATCATCGCCGAGCGCATTCTGAAGGAGATTCAGGAGCGCCTGACCTTCTTGAACGATGTCGGTGTGGGCTATCTGAGCCTCGGCCGCAGCGCGGCGACGCTATCGGGCGGCGAGGGGCAGCGCATCAGGCTGGCGACGCAGATCGGCGCGAACCTGACCGGCGTGCTGTACGTCCTCGACGAGCCGTCCATCGGCCTGCATCAGCGCGACAACCGGAAGCTGCTCGGCACGCTCTCCCGCCTTCGCGACCTGGGCAACACGGTCATCGTGGTCGAGCACGACGAAGAGACCATCCGCGTCGCCGACTACGTGATCGACCTTGGTCCGGGCGCGGGCGATCTCGGCGGCCATGTGATCTTCCAGGGCACGCCGAAGCAGCTGATGAACGGCGCCGACCCGGACTTTTCGCTCACGGGCGCCTATCTCACCGGGGCGCGATCGATTCCCACACCGCCCACGCGGCGGCCGGCGCTGAAGGGAGAACTCGTCATCCGCGGTGCGCGTGAGAACAACCTCAAGAACATCGACGTCAGAATCCCGCTCGGCCTGCTGACGGCGGTCACCGGCGTCAGCGGGTCCGGCAAGTCGACGCTGGTCAACGACATCCTGTACAAGTCGCTGGCCCAGACTCTCTACAAGGCAGGCGACGAGCCCGGCGAACACGATCGCCTCGAGGGCATCGAGCTCATCGACAAGGTCATCGAAATCGATCAATCGCCGATCGGCCGCACGCCGCGATCGAATCCGGCGACCTATACCGGCCTGTTCACGTTCATCCGCGACCTGTTTGCCTGGATGCCCGAAGCCAAGGCGCGCGGGTTCAAGCCCGGACGCTTCTCGTTCAACGTGAAAGGCGGACGCTGCGAAGCCTGCCAGGGCGATGGCGTGATCGCGATCGAGATGCATTTCCTGCCGAACGTGTACGTGACCTGCGAGCAGTGCAAAGGCCGGCGCTACAATCGCGAGACGCTCGAGATCAAGTATCGCGGCAAGTCGATCGCCGACATTCTCGAGCTGACGGTCGATCAGGCGCTGCCGCTTCTGGAAAACGTGCCGGCGATCTCCAACAAGCTGAAAACGCTGCAGAGCGTCGGCCTCGGATATGTGGCGCTCGGCCAGTCCGCGACCACGCTCTCGGGCGGCGAAGCACAGCGGGTGAAGCTCGCGAAGGAGCTGTCGAAGCGCGGCACCGGGCGCACGCTGTACATCCTCGACGAGCCGACGACCGGACTCCATTTCGAGGACACGCGCAAGCTGCTCGACGTGCTCATGAAACTGGTCGATCAGGGCAACACGATCGTCGTCATCGAGCACAACCTGGACGTGATCAAGTCGGCCGATTACGTCATCGACCTGGGACCTGAAGGGGGTGCCGGTGGCGGCCGAATCGTGGCCGCCGGTACTCCGGAAGAGGTCGCCCGCCAGGCGTCAGTCGGCGACCGGACGATTCCTCGGGGACATCATGGCGCCACCGGAGCGTGAGACGCGGCCGGCTGCCGGTTAACGTCGTGTGGTAGAATTACCACAATTTTGATCGAGACGCCTGTGGTCCCAGTACCACAAACGTCAGTGAACTGACACCAGCCGATTTCGAAAAACGTCGATAACTTGCTGTCCTACAACACGATCACCTCATCAACCGATCCGTCTGCTCCACGGGCATCGTCTTTGCTCAGCTCGTCTGTGCACGTCCCCCGTCGCCCGAGAGGCTAATGGACGCACAGCGTACACTTCGTCGTCAGATTTCTTGCGTCGGAATCGGTCTTCACTCCGGCAACAAGGTCAACCTTACACTCAAGCCCGCCGTCGCGGATTTCGGCATCCGTTTCCGCCGGACCGATCTGGGCAATCACGAAGTTCCGGCCACGGTGAACAATCTGGCCGGGATCCAGCTCGCGACGGGCCTTGCGATCAACGAGGTCTCGGTCGAAACGGTCGAGCATCTGCTGGCGGCGCTGGTGAGCGTCGGCATCGACAATGTGATTGTCGAGCTGAATTCGCCCGAAGTGCCGATCATGGATGGCAGCGCGGCGCCGTTCATCTATCTGATTCACGAAGCGGGCGTGAAGCGGCTGCAGACGCCGAGGAAGTATCTGAAGATCGTCCGGCCGATCGCGCTCTCGCGCGGCGACAAGCGCATTGCGCTCTACCCGTCGGATCACTTCAAGGTCACCTACAGCATCAGCTACGATCACCCGCTGCTGCGCCACCAGTCGCGCACGCTGCGCATCACCGAGGAATCGTTCGTCGAGGAGTTGGCGCCGGCGCGCACGTTCACGTTCCTCAAGGACGTGGAGATGCTGCGCCAGAACGGCCTTGCACTCGGAGGCTCGCTCGATAACGCGATTGTGCTCGGCGAGACGGGCGTGCTCAACAACGCGCTGCGGTTCGAGGACGAGTTCGTCCGCCACAAGATTCTCGACGCCATCGGCGATCTCGCGCTGGTGGGCTACCCGGTCATCGGCCATCTCGTGGCGCACCGCGCGGGGCACGCGCTGCACACGGAGTTTGCCGTCAAGATTCTCGAAGAGTCGAGCGCCTGGCGCCTTGTCGAGTCGACCGCGGATGTCGTGCCGCTCTCGCTGGGCGATCGCGTCAAGGGCACCGCTCCGCGTCTCGCCAACTAGCGGAGCACGGCGGCGGCTACTTCTTCGCCAGCTTCTTCATGTACGCCTCCAGCTTGTCGTTCTCGTACTTCACGGTGTTGAGAAACAGGCTTTCGGCGAGATAGGTGCGGCGCTCGGCGTCGTCCATCTGGTCGATGAGGTGGTGAATCTCCTTCACCATGTCCTCGAACGATCGCTCGAACTCGCGTTTGGCGGTCACTTCCTTGTACAGCGTTTCCATGACGGCAAGCAGGTCGCCGTCGAGCGCGATTGATTCGCCGCTGGTCGTCTTGATGGTGCGCATCGCTAAGCCCCGAAGCTTTTGACGGCGGCCGGCTCGTCTGCGTGTATCTCGATGAAGTTCTGCGCGCCCGTCAGGGTCAGCATCGTTTCGACGCGCTTCTGCACGCCCGACAGCTTCAGGTGCCCGCCGGCGTTGTGAACCTGCCGGTACAAATCCATCAGGCAGCCGATCGTCGCGCTGTCGACGTAGGTGACCGGCGTGAGGTCGATGAGAATCTGCTTCTGACCGGCGGCCACGAGACCGCTGACCGCGGTCGAAAAGTCGGAGAGAATCGGGTACATCAGCCGCGTTTCGCCCACCCGGACGATCGACACGCCGCCGCTATGGTCGGTTTTCACATTCATGAATTCGCTCCCGTGCGCTTAAGCGCCGCACCGCTCTGGCCGAAATCGTCACCGCGCAGCTTGCGGATCTGACGGGCAAGCTCGGTGCGTCCGCGGTTGATGCGCGACTTCACCGTGCCTTCGGGCAGCCGCAACCTGTCGGCGATCTCCTGGTAGGACAACTCCTGGATGTCGCGCATCAGGACCGCCGTCCGCAGCGTGTCCGGCAGAGACGACATCGCCTCCTTCAGCAGCTGAACCCGGTCCTGCTGCTCGAGCGCGGCGACCGGACCGGGATCGTGCGACAACGGCGACAGTTCGTTGGCGTCCACGTCGCGGTCGATCGTCTCGCGTTCCTTGCGAACGCTGCGGTAGTGATCGATGCACAGGTTGCGGCTGATGCTGATCAGCCACGTCTGAAAGTTCGCGCGCCGGTCGAACGTATTCAGCGACTTGAAAATCTTGAGGAAGATGTCCTGCGTCAGATCCTCTGCCTCGTCGTGCTTGCCGACGAACTTGTACGCGACGTTGAAGACCTTGCGCCAGTACTGGCGGACGATCTGCTCCCAGGCGAGCTGATCGCCCTGCAGGCAGCGCTGAATCAGCGCCTCGACCGCGTCTCCTGGATCCGGCAACATGTGGGTTGAGTAGAATAGCGTATCACGTTGGCTCAAGCGACCCGCCCCACTGGCTTCTACAGGAAGCACGACGGCATCCACGACGCGCTTGTCTGCGACGATGTTCCACTGGCCGACATCGCGGCGGCCGCGGGCACGCCGGTGTACGTCTACAGCGCGGCCATGCTGCGCGAGCGCTATCAGGCGATCGACGGTGCCTTCGGCGCGTACCCTCACGCCTTGCACTACGCGCTGAAGGCGAACTCGGCGCTGGCGATCGCGCGTCTCCTGAGGGAACTCGGCAGCTCGGTGGACGCCAATTCGGTCTGGGAGATCGAGGTCGCGCGCAAGGCAGGATTCGAGCCGTCGCAAATCGTGTTCACCGGCGTCGGCAAGTCGCCCGAGGAACTGGAATCGGCCGTGTCGCTGGGCGTCAAGGCGATCAACGTCGAATCGGCCGGCGAGCTGGCCCGCCTCGAAGCCATCGGATCGCGCCTGGGCCGCCAGGTACGCGTCGCCATCCGTGTGAACCCCGACATCGATGCGAAGAGCCATCCTCACATTTCGACGGGTCTGAAAATCAACAAGTTCGGCGTGCCGCTCGACGATGCGCGAGCTCTGCTGGAGACGCTGCCGGCGCGCCCGTTTCTGCGGCTGGTCGCGATTCATGTGCACGTCGGTTCGCAAATCACGTCGCTGGAGCCGCTGCGCCAGGCCGCGGCGCTGGCCGCCGCCGTCAGCCGGGAACTGCTCCAGCGGCAATTTCCGCTCGAATACGTGGACGTCGGAGGCGGGCTCGGCGTGTCGTACGACGGCGTCGAGGTGCCATCGGCTGCTGCATATGTCGGCGCACTCATCGATGCCGTACGCGCCACCTCGCTGCCGATCGTCGTCGAGCCGGGGCGCTCGATCGCCGCGCCCGCCGGCGCGCTCGTCGCCCGCGTGATCGACGTGAAGCCGCGGACCGCCTCGAGCGAGTTCATCATCATCGACGCGGGCATGACCGAGCTGATGCGCCCGGCGCTCTACGGCGCCTTCCACAGGATCGAGCCGGTATCCGGGCCGGAGTCCGGCGATCATCACTACGAGATCGTCGGCCCGGTCTGCGAGAGCAGCGACGTTGTCGGGCGCGACCGCATGCTCCCGCTGCTGAAGGAACACGACGTCGTGGCGATTCGCGACGCCGGCGCGTACGGTGCCGCGATGGCGTCGAACTACAATCGTCGTCCGCTGCCCGCCGAGGTGCTCGTGGACGCCGGATCGTGGCGCGTGATCCGCCGTCGTCAGACGATCGAGGATCAGCTGGCACTGGAGACCTGAGACATT
Source organism: uncultured Acidobacteriota bacterium (assembly GCA_963794305.1). Classification (GTDB taxonomy): domain Bacteria; phylum Acidobacteriota; class Vicinamibacteria; order Vicinamibacterales; family CAVVIG01; genus CAVQFC01. The sequence goes on from CAWCDQ010000011.1 coordinate 26,485, forward strand.
CGACGTTCGTGGTTCGACGTTCTTCGTTCGCAGTCGCCCTGAACGACGAACGACGAACGACGAACCGGAACGAAGAACCACGAACGACGAAACGACGAACGATATGTCTGGACACCTCATAGCCTTCGAAGGGCTCGATCAAAGCGGCAAGCAGACGCAGGCCGAGCGGCTGCGCGACCTCCTGAAGGAGGAGGGGCGCAAGGCGCGGCTCGTGTCGTTTCCCGACTATGGCACCTCGATCGGCGAGGAGATCGCGCGCGCGCTGTCCAACGAGCGCGACTACGATCCCGATGTCATGCAGCTGCTGTACGTCGCGAACCGCTACGAGAAGAAATCCGACCTGCAGCGGTGGCTCGACGGCGGCCTGATTCTGGTCTGCGATCGCTATACGGCGTCGAGCGTCGCGTACGGCGAAGCGTTCGGCCTCGATCCGGCATGGCTCACCGAGATGCAGAAGTTCCTGCCGCCGGCCTCGTTGACGATCCTGCTCGACATCGCGCCAGAGACCGCCGTGCAGCGCAAGTCGGTCGATCGCGACCGGTACGAACGCGACCTCGCGATGCAGGCGCGGGTCCGCGAGAGTTACCACCGTCAGGCACAGGCGCACGGATGGTTGGTGCTCGACGGCGAACGGCCGAAAGAGCTGATCGCCGCTGACGTGATCGAGGCGGCTCGCCGCGTGCTCGTTTAGACGTCGTGCGGACGCCGTATCGGCAGGCCTGAAGGCCTGCACTACTAGCCTCTCCTAGCCGCGAGCCCCTCGAAAGCCCCAGCCCAGATTCCTAATCGTCCGCCGTCAATCGGCCGACCACGCGCGCAGCCGTCAGCGCGCGCACTTCCGCGATCCCGGCCGCCTTCAGCACCCGTGCACATGCGTCCAGCGTCGCGCCGGTCGTGCTCACATCGTCGATCAGCAGGACGATCGTGCCCGCGAGTGTCGCTGCCGCGGAAGTGACCGCGAACGCGTCGCGCACGTTGCGATGACGCCGGCCGGCGGGCAGACCTGTCTGCGTGGCAGTGGCCCGCACGCGACGGAGCGCGGCGACGACGGGGATGCGCATCTGACGCGCCAGGTCCGCGGCCTGGTTGAACCCGCGGTGCCGCCTGCGCGATGGATGGAGCGGCACCGGTATCGCACACGCGGCGCCTGCCAGCAGGTCGGCTCCGCGCTCGCGCATCAGCCGGCCCAGCGGGCGGGCGAGCGATCGCCGTCCTTCATATTTGAGCGCGTGGACGATCGCGCGCAGCGCCGCGTCGTACGGGCCGATGGCCCGCGCGCGGTCGATCGGCCGGCGCGTTCGCCGGCAGCGGGGACAGCATTGCTGCGGAATGCTCAGGACGCGCCATGTCGGCAGAGGATCGCCGCAGCGATCGCACAGCGGGGGAGTGAGCGGCACGATCGATCTCCAGCAGGCCTCGCAGACAGGTCCACGAGTGGGATGAACGAGCGGCTGGTCGCAGGCGGCGCAGGCGGGGGAGAGGACGACAGAGAGGAGGGCGTCCGACGAAATGCAAATTGCAGAATGCAAATGGCTGATTAGATTTGCAATCTGCATTGAGCAATCAGCATTTCCTAGGTGATCTCGATCCGGTCCGCATTGCCCCACAGCCGCTCGAGATCGTAGAACACGCGGCGTTCCGGTCCGAAGACGTGCACGATGAAATCGAAGTAGTCGAGGAGAATCCAGTCCGACTGGTCGTACCCCTCGACGTACGCGGGCTTCGCGCCTTTCTTGGCCAGCGATTCCATGACCGCATCGGCAATCGCCCGCACCTGCCGCGAGTTGTTGCCGGACGCGATCACGAAGAAGTCGGTGAAGCCCGCGGTCTTTCGCAGGTCCAGTACCACGAGATTGACGGCCTGCTTGCTTTCGGCCGCCGCAACGGCGAGATCGACCTGCGCCGGAAGCTTCGCGGACTGTTTCTTCTTGCCGGTCTTCGCTTCACTCTTTGTCATGCAACCTGCCTGCCGCCGGCATCTGAGACGCGTCGGATGCGCGCCGTCCCGGCGTCATCGCCGTGTAAAGTCCGTGGTGCTCAATGTGTTGCTGCACGTTTGGCGGCACGAGGCCCGCGATCGATTCGCCGTGGGCCCGTCGCTGCCGGATCGCAGTCGATGACACATCGGCGGTTGGCGCATCGAGCAGAATGATCAACGGATCGATTTGCGCGACCTCGTCGATCGGGGGGCGTGCCATGCGGTCCGCCAGACGGGGCAGCCGCCGCGGGAGCTCCTTGACCGAGAACTTCGGCCTCGAGACGACGGCAAAGTGCGACGCGTTGAGAATGCCCGGATAGTCGCGCCAGGTGGCGATCTCGGCGAACGCGTCCGCGCCGATCACGAAGAACAGTTCGGACGACAGGTAGCCCCGCTCGTGAAACATGTCCAGCGTCCGCGAGGTGAACGACGGCGCGTCGTGACGAAGTTCGAGATCGGACGCGCGCCAGCTCGGGACGATCCAGCACCGCGAGCGACACCATCGCAAACCGGTGGTACGGCCGAAGCGAGCGGCTGCGGCCTGTGCGGCGGGACATTGGATGTAATCACGAACAGGCGCGACAGCTTCAGCTCGTTGACGGCGATGTCGCCGATGTCGAGGTGTCCCCAATGAATCGGGTCGAATGTGCCGCCGAGGATGCCGATGCGGCGTGCGCCGTTACTCATGCGGCGACGCGACTGGCTGGCGCGAAGCCGCCAGGCCCTTCCACATCAATTCGAGCAGCTCGGGCACGCCCTGCCCGCTGACGCCGGAGACGCGCAGGAACGGCAGGCCGAGCGCGGCCGCGCGGCGTTCGAGCGCGACGATGTCGTCGTCGTTCGACGGATCGACGGCGTCCATCTTGTTGGCGACGACGATCTGCGGTTTGGCGGCGAGCGTGGGCTGAAAGAGCTCGAGCTCCTTTCGAACGACGTCCAGATCCTCGACCGGATGGCGGCCGGTCGCACCCGATACGTCGACCACGTGCACCAGCACCTTTGTCCGCTCGAGATGGCGGAGGAACTGGTGCCCGAGCCCCTGGCCGCGGTGCGCGCCCTCGATCAAACCAGGCACGTCGGCGACCACGAAGCTGCGGTCGTCGCTGATCTTGACGACGCCGAGGTTGGGAACGAGCGTCGTGAACGGGTAGTCGGCAATCTTGGGTCGCGCCGCCGAGATGCGCGCGATCATCGTCGATTTGCCGGCGTTGGGGAAGCCGACGAGCCCCACGTCGGCGAGCAGCTTCAGCTCGAGGCGCAGGTCCTTGATCTCGCCGGGCTCGCCCGGCTGCACCTTGCGCGGTGCCCGATTGGTGGCGGTCGCGAAGCGCGCGTTGCCGAGGCCGCCGCGGCCTCCCTTGGCGACGAGGACGCGCTGGCCTTCCTCGGACAGATCGGCGAGCAGCGTGTACGGGCGGTCCGTCTCGGCGCCGCCTTTTTCGTACACGAGCGTGCCGATTGGGACCGCGAGCTCGAGGTCCTTTCCGCCGGCGCCCGTGCAGTTCGAGCCCATGCCGTGCTCGCCGCGCTCGGCGTCGAACTGCGGATGGAACCGGAAATTGATCAGGGTATTGATGTGCGGGCTGGCGACGACATACACCGACCCGCCGTGACCGCCGTCGCCGCCGCTGGGGCCGCCGCGCGGGACGAACTTCTCGCGGCGGAACGCGAGACAACCGCGTCCGCCGGCCCCCGCCTCAACGTGAATGTCGACTTCGTCGACGAACAAGTTATTCGAGTGGCTGGATGCTGATGACCCTGCCGCGCGCGCCGTGGTCTTCGAACTTCACACGGCCGGCGGTCTTGGCGAAGATCGTGTCGTCTTTCCCGAGTCCCGCGTTGAGGCCTGCCTGAAATCGGCGTCCGCGCTGGCGGACGATGATGGTGCCGCCGGTCACGACGTTGCCGTCGTGCGCTTTCACGCCGAGCCGCTGCGAGTTCGAGTCGCGCCCGTTGCGTGAGCTGCCTTGTCCTTTTTTGTGAGCCATTTCTGTATTCCAGTAGCGGCTAGGGGCTGGGGTCTCGGGGCTAGTCCAATAGCTAGCCCCGAGACCCAAGCCCCTAACCCCTAGAGAAGGATGTCCTTGATGCGCACTTGCGTGAAAAACGCCCGATGCCCCTTGGTCCGGCGCATGCCCTTGCGGCGCTTCTTCTTGAACACCCGGATCTTCGGTCCGCGGGTTTCGCCGTCAACGACTGCCGTGACCCGCGCGTTGGCGACAAACGGCGCGCCCGCGAGGACCTCTCCGCCGTCCTTTTCGACGACCAGGACCTGGTCGAGCGTGAGCTCCGCGCCTGGATCGCCGGCGGTTCCATACAAGGTGGCGACGCCGCCTGGCGTCACCTTCACCTGATGGCCACCCGTCTGAATGATTGCGTACATTATCGGCACCTGTGCAAAGGGGATAGTTTACTATCGAACTCGCTCAGGTGTAAAGAGTTATCCCCGAAAACGAGTCTACTTGAGCAGAACGCGGGTCCCGCGGATCTTCTGGCTGCTGAGCGCGCTCAGGAAGTTCGGGACGAGGCGGTCCATCAGCTCGAAGTAGGAAGACAGCGCCGGGGTGTTCTGCTGCGCGTTGTAGAGAATCTCCTCGCGGTAACTCTCCGAGTACATCGTCGCACCCGTCCGGCCGTCGATGAACACGAACTTCGGACGGAGGATGAAGCCTTTGCGCTCCATGTACTGGCGCACGGGCCGGACGATGCGGCGGCCGAGGCTGTCGTACGTCTCCTGATCGCGCTGCACGAAGCCCGACGTCGACCTGCTCGAGAAGAGCACGGTGCCCGTGACGATCAGCGGGTTCTGAAACTCCTCGCCGATTCGTTTCCAGTACGCCGTGTTCGCGAAGAGCCGTTCGTAAGGCTCGAGATCCTTCTCCTCCTTGATGTCCTTCGGCAGCGCCAGCGTCGCGCTCGACGTGCGGATCGACGGCGTCGCCCCCGACGTCACATCGTCCGGCGCATTGGCCGGCGTGACCTGGCTCTGCTCCTTGACGACGTCGATGAGCTGGAGGATGTCGGCGTCGATGACCTTGAGCGACGACTTCGTGCGGAGCTGGCTGCGCAGCAGCCGCACCGTCTCCTGGTTCGCGTCGACGTCCTCGCTGCCGCCAGCCACGAAGCCGACGACCAGGACGCGCTGGAACGGCGAGACGTCCATCTTCGGTTGAATGGGCGTCTCAATCGGAATCTCGTAGTAATCGGGGCCGCATGCGAACGCGACGAGCGCGCCGCACACCGCGACGATCGCGAGCGCGAGGCTACTTTTCTTTGCCCTGGCTGGTCCTGTCATTGATTTCCTTGAAAAGCTCGTAGTTCTGACGGACCTGAGTATTGTTCGGGTCGAGCTCGATCGCTTTCTCGTACGCCTTGCGCGCCTTGTCGAGCTGGCCCTCGTGCTCGTAGGCGATCGCGAGATCGTTGAACGCGGCCGCGTAGGTCGGGTCGAGCTCGGTCGCCTTTTCCCAGCGGTAGATCGCCTCGCGCCACAGGCCGCGCTGCGCGACGTTGATCCCGAACTCGACCTGCGATTTCGCCTCGCTCTTGTTGTCGGCAAACGACGGCGACGCCGCCACAGTCGCGCCGCACGCGACGAGAAGGACAACGGTCACTTTCATAGGAGTTTCCACGCCACTATACCGTACTACTCGGGCGAAGCGAGCAAGCGATATGCCACAGCTGGCGCGGGAAAATCGCAGGAATTCGTGCGATCCCGTCCTGCGATTTACGAAACGTGGTCAAAGGTGTCCACGAGATGTCGTAGACGAGAGGCGGAATATAATGTCGTGAGGAGGTCGAGCCCCGCGCAGACGGCGCGAGGTGGCGACCTCTTTTTTCATGAGGTCTCCGCGATCGCGCCCATCGAGGTGCGGTCATGACCGATCTGCTCGATTTCGTATCGCTGTCGCTGCTGCCGCCGTGGTGCTGGCGCATCGCCGCTGAGTGGCTGCGCAAAGGCGACGCGTCCGCCACCGTGTCGCGCCGGCTGGTCGCGGCGTGCGCCCATGGCGCGGAGGGCGATTGCGTTGACGTTCCATCGATCGCCGCGGACGCCATCCGCCGTGCCAGCGCCGGCTCCATCGCGGCGATTCCGTGGAGCGCTCCTTCCTATCCGATCGCGTTGACGACGATCGCGGATCCGCCTCCCGTACTGTGGACGCGAGGCCGACTCGATTCGCTGAGCGCTCCCGCCGTGGCGATCGTCGGATCGCGCGCCGCGTCGCCGTATGGCCTTGCCGTCGCGGGACAACTCGCGGCCGATCTCGCGGCGCGTGGTCTGGTCATCGTCAGCGGGCTTGCGCGCGGCGTTGACTCCGCCGCGCATCGCGGCGCGCTTTCGGCCGGCGGCGCGACGGTCGCCGTATTGGGCTCCGGCGTGGACGTCGTGTACCCGCCGGAGCATGCTTCGCTTGCCGGCGACATCGACGCAGCCGGCGCCGTAATCAGCGAACTGGTGCCGGGCACGCGTCCGCAACAATGGTTCTTCCCGCTGCGCAACCGGATTATCAGCGGATTGTCACGAGCTGTCGTTGTCATCGAAGCGAGCGAGAAGAGCGGGTCGTTGATCACCGCGCGATGCGCCCTGGACCAGGGCCGCGACGTCCTCGCGGTTCCCGGCAACATCCTGACTGGGCGGAACCGCGGCGCCCACGCTCTCCTGCGCGACGGGGCAAAGATCGTGGAGTCCGCGGACGATATTCTTGAAGAGCTCGGTCTGGCGACTCCGCGCGGGCGTCGCAGGCGGCGAGGCCGGTGCCGGGCGCCGGGCGACGTCGGGCGCCCTTGCCGACCCGATACTCGGCTCTCTGGTGCCTGGCGAGGCCTCCGATCTCGACGAGATTGCCGAACGCTCAGGCCTCGAGACGCCGCGTTTGCTGCCCCGCCTCTTCGAGCTGGAGCTGCAGGGTCTGGTACGGCGTGTCGGCGGGGGGCGGTTCGTTCGGATTGACAGAACGTGTTAGGGTGAAGCGGGACTATGGCAAAGACCCTTGTAATCGTGGAATCGCCGACGAAGGCGCGCACGCTCGAGCGATTTCTCGGCGATCGATATAGCGTCAAGTCGAGTTTTGGACACGTTCGCGATCTCCCGGACTCGGCGAGCGAGGTACCCGAAGAGATCAAGAAGAAGAAGTGGGGACGGATCGGCGTCGACACCGACGGCGACTTCAAGCCGTATTACGTCGTGCCCGACGACAAACGCAAGAACGTGGCGGAGCTGAGGGCGGCGTTGAAAGGCGCGTCCGAAGTGATGCTCGCGACCGACCCCGATCGCGAAGGCGAGTCGATCAGCTGGCACCTCCTCGAGGTGCTCAAGCCGAAGGTGCCGGTCAAGCGCATTGTCTTTCACGAGATTACGAAGAAGGCCGTCGAGCAGGCGATCGCGGAGGCGCACGACGTCGACGACAACCTGGTACGCGCCCAGGAGAGCCGCCGCATTCTCGATCGCCTCTACGGCTACACGCTGTCGCCGGTCCTCTGGAAAAAAGTCCAGACCGGTCTGAGCGCCGGGCGCGTGCAGAGCGTCGCCGTACGTCTCATCGTCGATCGCGAGGAAGAACGTCTCGCGTTTCGAGCCGCGCGCTACGCCGACCTCAACGCACAGTTCACCGCCGAGGGCCGCACGTTCGGCGCCACGCTGACTCGCCTCGGCGAAACCCGCGTTGCCAGCGGCAAGGATTTCGATCAGAACGGAGTGCTCACCGGCAAGAACGTGACGCTGCTGTCCGACGACGATGCCGCCAGCCTCGCCAACGCCATCGAGCGCCATCTTCCGTGGTCGGTGACGAGCGTCGAAGCCAGGCCCGGCGTGGAACGTCCGGCGGCGCCGTTCACGACGTCGACGCTGACGCAGGAGGCAAGCCGCAAGCTGGGCTTCTCGACGCAGCGCACGATGCAGGCAGCGCAGCGGCTGTTTCAGGACGGCCACATCTCGTATCACCGCACCGACTCCACGACGCTCAGCGACGAGGCGCTGGCCGCCTCGTCGAGCGCCATTCGCGACATGTTCGGCGACGAGTACTACGCCGGACCGCGGCGCTACTCGACGAAGGTCAAGAACGCGCAGGAAGCGCACGAGGCGATCCGGCCGACGGCCTTCACGAGCGCCGCCGCGGCGCTCGAAGGCGTGTTGAGCGGCGACGATCTGCGGCTCTACGAACTGATCTGGAAGCGCACGATGGCGTCGCAGATGGTCGATGCGCGCGTGCTCCGGACGAATATCGAGATCTCGGCCAGCGCGGACAACGGTCAGCAGGCCGTGTTCTCTGCTTCGGGCAAGGCGATCGAGTTTGCCGGCTTCCGGCGAGCGTACGTCGAGGGCAGCGACGATCCGGCAGCCGAGCTCGAAGAGCAGGAGACGGTGCTTCCCACGCTGACCGTCGGCGAGCCGATCGATCGCGACAGGACGCGCGTGCGCCTCGCCGGTCTCGAGCCGGTCGGTCACGAGACGAACCCGCCGGCGCGCTATACGGAGGCGTCGCTCATCAAGGAGCTCGAGCGGATCGGCGTCGGCCGTCCGTCGACGTTCGCCGCCACCATCGGCACGATCGAGCGACGCGGCTACGTGTTCCGCCAGGGGAAGGCGCTGGTGCCAAGCTTCACCGCGTTTGCCGTCACGCGGCTGCTGCGCGAGCACTTCGGCGACCTGATCGACGTCGAGTTCACGGCGGAGATGGAAGAGGACCTCGATCAGATCTCGCGCGGCGAGCGTGAGTGGCTGGACTTCATCAAGCAGTTCTATCGCGGCGATCGGCACCACCGCGGGCTCGAGGACGCGGTCAGGCAGGCGCAGGAAAACGCGGAGTATCCGCTCATCGACGTCGGGGTCGATCCCGACTCGGGCGAGAGCGTGCGCGTTCGCATTGGCCGCTACGGTCCGTTCCTGCAACAGGGCGAAGGCGGCACCGGCAAGACCGCGGGACTGCCTCCGACGCAGGCGCCCGCGGATCTGACAGTCGAAAAGGCGATGACGCTGATCCGCGCCAAGGCCGAAGGGCCCCGCGTGCTCGGCGTCGATCCGAAGAGCGGCATGAACGTCTATGCGATTCACGGCCGGTTCGGCGCATACGTCCAGCTGGGCGAGATGCCGGAGAAGGGCAGCAAGGAGAAGCCGAAGCGTTCGTCCCTCGTTGGCAGCATGACGGAGTCGACGGTGACGCTCGACGAGGCCCTCAAGCTGCTGGAACTGCCGCGCGAACTCGGCGTGCACCCCGACGCGGGGACGCCTGTCGTCGCCGGCCTCGGCCGGTTCGGCCCGTACATCAAGCATGGCGACGACTATCGCTCGCTCGAGCCGACCGACGATCTGTTCACCGTCGATCTCGAGCGCGCCCTCGCGCTGCTCGCGGCGCCGAAGCGCTCCGCGCGTCAGGCGGCGAAGCGGGTCATTCGGACGATCGACGTTCCGAACGGTGGCACGGCGCTTCAAGTGCTCGAAGGGCGGTTCGGTCCGTACGTCACCGACGGCGAAGTCAACGCCTCGATTCCGAAAGGCGGGGATCCGGCGACGATTTCTCTCGAGGATGCGCAGGCGTTGCTCGAAGCGCGGCGTGGCGCGCCGCCGCGCGAGCCTCGTCGCGGACGTCGTGCCGGCGCTGTGCCTCGTGGCCGCGCCCGCCGCAAAGTGACGCCGGCCGAACGAGTCGATCTGAAGCCGGCGCCGGTGGCCAAGGCAAAAGTCCAGGCCACGCCCAAGGTCAAGGTGAAGGCGAAGTCGAAGCAGAAGGCCGGTTCGGGAAAGCGCGCGGTCCGCAAGCGCGCGAGCTGATGGCGATTCGCATCATCGGTGGTGGCCTCGCGGGCTCCGAGGCGGCGTGGCAGGCGGCCTCCTGCGGCGTGCCGGTGACGCTCTACGAGATGCGGCCCGTTCGTGGGACCGCCGTCCACAAGACGGACCGGCTGGCCGAACTCGTCTGCAGCAACTCCTTCCGCGGCGACAAGCTCGATAACGCCGTCGGACTGCTGAAGGAGGAGATGCGTCGTCTCGGCTCGCTGGTGATGCGGGCCGCGGAGGCGAGCCGCGTGCCGGCAGGCGCGGCTCTCGCCGTCGATCGCGAACGCTTCGCGGAGATCATCACGCAGACGCTGGCCGCGCATCCGCTCATCAGCGTTGTCCGCGAAGAGATCGCGTCGATTCCCGATTCCAGCTGCTCACGCTCCCGTGATCGTCGCAACGGGTCCTCTGACGTCCGATGCGCTGTCTGCCGAGTCTCGCGGCGATTGTCGGCCAGGCACACCTTTACTTCTACGACGCGATCAGCCCGATCGTCCTCGCAGACACGATCGACCGGTCCAAGGTCTTCCGCCAGTCGCGATGGGATCGGAGTCTTCGCACGAAGGATCCGGCTAAAGCCGGACACTACCGAACGATCGCGACCACCAACGATTCCGGTAGTGTCCGGCTTCAGCCGGACCCGTTATCCTGCGGCATCGACGATGGCGAGGGCGACTACTTGAACTGTCCGCTGACCCGCGACGAGTACGAGGCGTTCTATCGTGCGCTGGTGGAAGCTGAGTCGGCCACGGTCCACGATTTCGACAAGGAGCGTTTCTTCGAGGGTTGCCTGCCGATTGAAGTGATGGCGCACCGAGGGCCGGACACGCTGCGCTTTGGCCCGATGAAGCCGGTTGGCCTGATCGATCCACGCACGGGTCGGGAGCCGTACGCCGCCGTGCAGCTGCGGCAGGACAACCTCGCCGGCGATCATTTCAGCCTCGTGGGATTTCAGACCCAGATCAAGTGGGGAGATCAGGCGCGCGTGCTGCGCATGATTCCGGGGCTGGAAGCCGCCGAGTTCGTCCGCTTCGGCATGGTGCACCGCAACACCTACGTGAACGGCCCGACCGTGCTTGCCGAAACCTGGCAGGTGCGATCGCGGCCCTCGCTGTTTTTTGCCGGCCAGATGTCCGGCGTCGAGGGCTACGTCGAATCGGCCGCGTCCGGACTGCTCGCGGGGCTGAACGCGGCCGCGCTCGCGAAAGGGGAGCCGGTCTCGTCACCGCCGCGCACGACCGCGATCGGCGCGTTGGCCTACTACGTTTCACACGCGAATCCGGCGCACTACGAGCCGTCGAACATCACGTTCGGGATCATTCAGGCGCTCGAGAAGGCGCCGCGCGGCAAGAAGCTGCGCAACCTGGCGCTGTCGGAACGCGCGCTGGCGGATCTGGAGAACTGGAAGGCACGGGTCGACCTTCAGGTCGTCCCGAACAAATGACGGCACATCTCAAGGCGTTCCTCCAGTACCTTGCGCTCAACCGCAATCTGTCGGCGCACACGGTGCGCGCCTACGACAGCGATCTCTCGCAGTTCCTCGCGTTTGCGGCCGCGGCCGTCGGGCTGCAAGGTGCGGGATCTCTCGCCCGGACAGCTGGATCGTCTGGCGCTCCGCGGCTTCCTCGCCGAGCTGCACCGGCAGGGCGTGACGCGCGCGACCGCGGCGCGCAAGCTCGCAGCGGCGCGGACGTTCTTTCGCTACCTGCGCCGCGAAGCGCTGATCGAGGACGACCCCGGCGCGCTCGTGGCGACGCCGAAGCGCGACGTCCGCATGCCCGCGCACCTCTCCGAAGACGAAATGTCGGCGCTGGTTGACGCCCCGGCCGGCGATACCGCGCTATCCCGGCGCGATCGCGCGATCCTCGAGCTGTTCTACGCGTCCGGCCTTCGGCTCAGCGAACTGGCGGCCCTGGATGTGGACGACGTGAACCTGGGCGCGAAGATGGTCCGTGTGCTGGGGAAGGGCGGCAAGGAACGCATCGTGCCGTTCAATGGCAGCACGGCCAAGGCGGTGCGCGCGTACCTCAAGGATCGGGACACGCTGGTCTATGGGCAGGAGGGGCGGGATGGGCAGGAGAGGCAGGACGGGCGGGATGGCCAGGAGAAACACGGCGCGGGACGTTCCGGACCGTCCCGCCACGTCTCCGCCCTTCCAGCCCGTCCCGCCTTTCCCGCCCGGCCGAGCCCCTGTTCGTGAACTATCGTGGGGGCCGGCTGACCACGCGAAGCGTCGATCGCCTCGTGCGGCGCTACGTCGCCGCCAGCAGCGCGCGGATGGGGATCAGCCCGCACGCGCTTCGCCACTCGTTTGCGACCCATCTGCTGCAGCGCGGCGCCGACTTGCGCGTGATTCAGGAGCTGCTCGGCCACGCGCGCCTCAGCACGACGCAGCGCTACACACACGTGAACGCGGCGCAGCTGCTCGAGGTGTACAAGAAGTCGCACCCGCGCGCCGGGAGCAAATAGCCAAAGGATCTGCCGTCACCACGAAAGCACGAAGGACACGAAGACGCACGAAGAAAACCTTTTGGTCTTCCTCGTGTGATCTTCGTGGCTTCGTGACTTCGTTAAGGTGCGGTTTCAGCTTGCGGCGGCGACTGGCAGCGGCGCCGCGCGGCGGCCTCTCGGGAACTCGATCTCCAGCGTCTTGATCTTGTAGTTCATCACACGCGGGCTGATCGACAGGAGTTCCGCCGCGTCCTTCTGGACCCAGTTGGACATCTTCAGCGCCTCGGTGAGAGCGTGGCGCTCGATCTCCTCGAGCGGAATGCCCGTCGGCGGAATCTTCACGACCGATGAGTGCTCGCGTGCTCCGCCCGCCGTCGGCACTTCACCGAGCCTGAGGTCGCCCGCCGCGATGGCCCGGCCTTCGGCGAGCAGGATCGCCCGCTCGACCGTGTTCTCGAGCTCGCGGATGTTGCCGGGCCAGTTGTAGCGCATCAGAAGCTTCTGGGCGTCCGGTTCCAGCCCGTCGATCTTCTTCTTCAGTTCGCCCGCGAAGCGGCGGATGAAGGTCAGCGCCAGCGGCACGATGTCGTCCTTGCGCTCCCGCAGCGGCGGCATCTCGATGGAGACGACGTTGAGACGATAGTAGAGGTCCTCGCGGAACTGACCGGCCTGCACCATCCCGGGAAGGTCGCGGTTGGTCGCGGCAATCAACCGCACGTCGACCCGCAGCGTGCGAGTGCCGCCCAGGCGCTCGAATTCGTGCTCCTGGAGGACGCGCAGAATCTTGGCCTGCGTGCTCGGGCTCATGTCGCCGATTTCGTCGAGGAACAGCGTGCCGCCGTCAGCCTGCTCGAAACGGCCGATGCGCTGCTTGTCCGCGCCCGTGAACGCCCCCTTCTCGTGTCCGAAGAGCTCGGACTCGAGCAGGTTTTCCTGGAGCGCCGCGCAGTTCACCTTCACGAAGTTGCGGTTGTTGCGCAGCGAATTGTGGTGCGTCGCGCCCGCAATCAGCTCCTTGCCGGTGCCCGTTTCGCCGCGAATGAGCACCGTCGTATTGCTCTTCGCCACCTTCTTCACGATGTCGAGCACGTGCTGGAGCGCGACGCTGGTGCCGACGATCTTGTCGAACTCGTAGATGTCCTGCTGCGTGCCGCGGAGGTAATCGAGCTCGTTCTTCAGGCGCTTCACCTCGAGCGCCTTCTCGATCTTGACCTCCATCTCCTCGATTTCGAACGGCTTCTGGACGTAGTCGAAGGCGCCGGTCTTCATGGCCTCGACCGCCGTGTTCACGGAGCCGAACGCGGTCATCAGGATGACGGCCGTCGTCGGATGCATCGCACGCGTCGTCCGCAGCACGTCCATGCCGTCGCTGCCGCCCATTTTGAGGTCGCTCAGCACGACGTCGAAGTAGCTGTCGTGGAGTCTCTCGATGGCGGCGTTGCCGTTCGACGCCTCCTGGACTTCGTGACCCGCGTCGGTGAGACCGCGGACGAGTCCGCGGCGCAGTGCATCATGATCGTCGGCGACAAGAATACGGCCCATACAGTTTCCTCACAATTGGGGTGAGCGAGTTGGAGACGTGGTGAACCAATTCACCACATCGCAAGTCACCAATTCACCAACTCATTTGAACCAGCCTGATGCGCTACTGACTGGTAGCGTGACCCGAAAGCGCGTACCCGTATCGGGCGAGCTGTTGACGTCGATCCGTCCGTCGTGCGCGTCGACGATTTTCCTGACAATCGCAAGGCCGAGACCCGTGCCGGTCACCTTCGTCGTGAAGAACGGATTGAAGATGCGATCGGTGAGATTGGCCGGCACGCCCGGGCCGTCGTCGGCCACTTCCACGAGCACCGCGGGCGCCGGCGGATGAATGCCGGTGAACGCGGGATCGGCCTCGATCGCGGCCGTGGCCATGGAAATCGTGATGGAGCCGCGCCCGTCGAGCGCTTCGAACGCGTTGGCGATGAGGTTCGTGAACACCTGCGAGAGCTGGTGATGATCGCCCTCGATCATCGGAAGCCCGGGCTCGATGCTGGTCCGGACGACGACCTCGCGGCGCGGCACCTTCGCTTCGGCCATCGTGATCGATTGCTGGAGCACATCGTCCAGGTCGGTTCGCTCGACTTGCAGTCGAACGGGGCGGACGAATTCCAGCATCTCGACGACGATCGCATTGGCGAGCTTGGCCTCGCTGAGAATGTCGGCGAGCAGCGACTGGGCGTCCTTCGAGTCCGGCACCTGCCGCCGCAGCAGTCCGGCCATGACTTCGATCCCCGCCAGGGGGTTCTTCAATTCATGTGCGATGCCCGCCGCCATTTCGCCAAGCGACGCCAGCCGATCGCGCAGCCGTTCGCGCTCCTCGAGCTGTTCGACCTGCGTGAGATCCTTGAAGAACAGCACCGCGCCGATGGGCGATCCGTTGTCGTCCTTCACCTGGGACAGCGTGTAGCCGATCACGCGATCGAGCTCCTTCAGCCTCAGCTCGGCGCGATTTGGCAGATGGCTGAGCTCGAACGCACCGGAGAGCACGCGGATGATTTCCGGGCACGAGCTCAGGACATCCGCGAACGGCCGGCCGACATCGTCGGCGGAGGGCGTCAGCCCGAAAATCCTGTACCCGTCGGCGTTCATCAGCGCGAGCGTGCCGTTGCGCCGGAACGCGATGACACCGTTCCGCATGCTGCTGACGATGTGGCGAAAGAACCGGTCCTCGGGTCTGAGGCGTGCCTCAGCCAGGGAAAGGTGCTCCGCCTTGGCCGCCGCGTTGGCGGACGATGCGGCTGGACGACGCCGCGGACGAACGTCGGATCGCTGAGGCATAGCTCCAGACACTGAACTTGATGATGACGGGGCAAACCGTATGCCCGCGTCTCAACCGTTAGAAATCGCGGAAACCTAAGTAATTTCAGCCGGTTAGGGATGACCCGACCTTATCGGCCGATAACATTATTGTAATGCAAGTACGATTTCGTCAGGCTTCAGGTGTGACGTCGCTGAGGGATTGAAGCTCTTCCCACTGATTCATCAGGTCGCCGACCTGCCACATCAGGGCCTGATGCCGGTCGATCACCGGCTGGGCGCCGGCGCGGTCCTCGTAGAATCCGGGAGCCGACATCTGCTGCTCGACCTCCCTGATGGCGGTCTCGGTTTCGGCGATGCGGGCTTCCAGCGCCGCGATTCGCGCCTGGCGAGCGCCAGCGACTTTTTGCTTCTTGCGCGCTTCCGCGTCCACGCGCTTCTTCTCGTCGTGATTCTGCTTCGGGGCGGCTTTCGCGGTGCGCTGGGCCGCCTGTTGCTGCGGCGGGGCCGCCTTCTTCTCCCCGACGGCTCGAACTGCCGTCTTCCCATCCCGCCTTTCCTGCCCATTCCGTCCATCGCGCCGCTCCTGCCCCTCCCGCCCTTCCTGCCCTGAATGCTCCTTGTGATACAGGAACTCCCGGTAAGTGCCGGGGAAGGCGATGGCGGTTCCGTTACCGATCTCGATGATCTTCGTCGCCAGGCGCTCGACGAAATACCGATCGTGCGAGACGAAGACGAGCGTGCCCCCATAGTCGACGAGCGCGTCGAGCAGGACCTCTTTCGAGTCGAGGTCGAGATGGTTCGTCGGCTCGTCCAGCAGCAGCGTGTTCGACGGACGCAGCAGCATGCGCGCCACCGCGAGGCGCGTTCGCTCGCCGCCAGACAGCACGCGCACCGGCTTGTAGACATCGTCGCCGGAGAACAGGAAGCCGCCGAGGATGTTGCGGATCATCGGCACCATCTGCAGCGGCGATCCGGAGGACAGCGTTTCGTACACCGTGGGCGCCGGATCCATCCGCGTCGCCTCGTCCTGCGCGAAGTACTGCATCACGACGTTGTGCCCGAGCGTGCGCTCGCCGGAGTCCGGCGCTTCCTCGCCCGACAGCATGCGCATCAGCGTCGACTTCCCGACGCCGTTGGGTCCGACGAGCGCGATGCGATCGCCGCGCTCGATGTGGAGAGTCAGGTTCTTGAAGATCGCGAGATCGCCGTACGCCTTGCCGGCGTGCTTCAGCTCGATGACCATCCGCCCGCTTTTCGCGCAGGCCGGAAACGTGAAGTTGATCTTCTTGCGCTCGGGCGGCACCTCGATCGGCACCACTTTCTCGAGCATCTTGATGCGGCTCTGCACCTGCGACGCCTTGGTCGCCTGGTAGCGAAAGCGGTCGATGAACATCTTGACGCGGGCGACTTCCTCGTCCTGCTCGCGTTTGGCCTTCCGCATCGCCTCGATGCGCTCGTGGTGCTCGGCCAGATAGCCGCTGTAGTTCGTGTGGTAGTCGGTGAGGGTCCGCAGCGTGAGATCGGCGATGCGCGTCACGACGGCGTCGAGGAAGAACCGGTCGTGCGACACCAGGATGACCGCGTACGGGTAGGCGTTGAGGTACTCCTCCAGCCAGTTGCGCGCCTCGAGATCGAGGTGGTTGGTCGGCTCATCGAGCAGCAGGAGGTTGGGCTCGCCGAGCAGCAGCTTCGCCAGCGCGATGCGCATCTGCCAGCCGCCGGAGAACGTCTCGGTCGGCCGCTCGAAGTCGCTCGTCCTGAATCCGAGACCCTGCAGAACCGTGGCGGTCTTCAACTCGATGCTGTATCCGTCGTGGATCCGGAAGTGATCCTGCAGGTCGCTGTAGCGATGCAGCATCGCCTCGTGCTCGGCTTCGGGAATCGCCTCGTCGCCGAGGCGTTCCTCGAGCGCGTGCATCTCGGCCTTCATCGCGAGGAGCTCGCCGAAGGCGCTGGCCGCTTCCTCGAATACGGTACGGCCCGAGTGGTTGAGGCCATCTTGCGGGAGGTAGCCGACGGTCAGCGCGGACGGCTTGAGGATGGCTCCCTCGTCCGGCTCGTCGAGGCCGGCCATCATCTTGAGAAGCGTGGTCTTGCCCGCGCCGTTCGGCCCGCACAGGCCGACGCGTTCCCGATCCGTGATCTGCCACGTGACGTGATCGAAGAGGACGCGGTCGCCGAATGTCTTGGTGAGTTCCGAGAGCTGAATCATGTCAATGGCTGAGGGCTAATCGCTCATGGTCATGGTTGATGGATCCGTCCATCTGCCATAGCCATCAGCCCTTAGCCATCAGCCATGATACCGAAAGCGCTGCGCTATTCGCCCAGCGCTTTCGCTGCTGCGGCGAGCACCTGCGGCACGCGGAATGGCTTGGTGAGATACCCCGCGACGCCGAGGTTGACCGCTTCGATCGCGCTCGATTCGGTGGAGAACCCGGTGATGATGATGACGGGCAGGTCCGTCTTGTACCGCTTCGCCTCTCGGATGACGGTCAGGCCGTCCATGCCCGGCATCTTCAAGTCGGCAATCAGCAAATCGTAGGGATAGAGGCGCATGCGCTCGAGCGCGGAGCGGCCGTCGGGCGCCACGTCGACGTCGTATTCCGCCAGCGCGAGCGTCTTTGCGAGAAGGTCCCGGATGCTCGCCTCGTCGTCGACGACCAGCACGCGCGGCCGCGAGTTACCGGCGGCAGCGGGGCGCGCCGGCGCGGAGGGCGCGGGACGGGCGCCGCCGCGCGGACGCTGGCTGTCGAGCCAGGCGTCGATGTCGCGCTTGCGGAAGCGCCATTGGCGGCCGACTGGTACGGCGGGAATCTTCCCGGCCTTGATCAGCCGGTACACGGTCCGAAGGTTGACCTGGAGATACTCCAGGACTTCCTCCGTCGTCAGAAACGTTTCGTCAATCATGCTTCAGCGTCCTGGTGACGGCGCAACGGGGAGCTCGACAGTAAACACAGCCCCGCCTTCCGGATGATTTGCGGCGACGATCTGGCCGCCGTGCTCCTGAACGATGCCGTACGTGATGGCCAGCCCGAGGCCGGTCCCCTTCCCGACTTCCTTCGTCGTGTAGAACGGCTCGAAAATGCGCGACAGCGTGTCCTCGGGGATGCCCACGCCGGTGTCGCGCACCGTGACGATGATCCTGTCGCCAGACGGAGCGACAGAAGTGGCCACCTCAATCCGGCCGTTCTTCCCGGTTGCGGCAATCGCGTGCTCGGCGTTCATGACCATGTTCACGAACACCTGATGCAACAGCAGCGGGTCGCTCTTCACGCGCGGCAACTTCTCATCATAGTGTCGCACGACTTCGATGCCCACGGCACGGTGTGCGGGTGTGCGGAGCGCCAGCACCTTCTGCAGCACGACGTTGAGGCTGACGGAGCGAAGCGTGAGGCGGCGCGAGCCGGCGAAGACCAGGAGGTTGCGAACGATTTTCGCGGCGCGATCGGCTTCGCGATAGATGACCTGCACTTCGCGGCGCAGCTGCTTGGGGAACGCGCCGGTCGTGCGAAGGAGCTCGAGGTGTCCCAGCACGCCCTGCAGCGGGTTGTTCAGCTCGTGCGCGATGCCGGCGACGAATTGTCCGAGCGCCGCTAGTTTTTCACTCTGCGTCAGGCGCTTCCGGAGCTCCTCGCGCTCTGCCTCGAGCCTGGTCTGCGGCGTCAGATCCCGGGCGACGATGACGTTGCCGACCGGCTCGCGGTCGTGGTTCAGGAGATCGGTGACCGTCACCATGAACGGCCCCTTGAGCACCGGATCGAGCACCTCGATGGTGACGGCCGAGTCGGCGGGAGTCCTCGGTGTCGGTGATTGCCGCTTTGCGAGCCAGCCACCGAGCTCCGGACCCAGGTGCTCGGCGAGCGGCTGATTGAGCAGCTCTTCGCGCTTGCGTCCCGCCCGCGTCGCGAACGCCTGGTTCACGTGGACGATCTGGCCGCGCATGTCGGACACGGCGACCAGATGGGAAATCGAATCGAAGGTGTTCTCGAGCTCCCGGCGCGACCGCATCACGTCTTCGAGGAGCTGCATGTTCTCGATCGCACTCGAAAGCTGTCGCCCGAGCTCGTCGGCGCGATCGAGCAGGTCGAGCTCTCCCCCTGTCTCGACCCGAACGCCTTCGAAGACGATCGTGCCCAGGGCACGCCGGCAGCCGCGGAGCGGCACGGTGACCATCGCCGTCGGCTCGTCGCTCGATCGCGGCACGATTTCGGCGCGGTCGCGGCGCATGGCGACCGCGTGAGGCGCGGAGGGATCGTCGGCGCCGATCTGGACACCTCGCGCGAGGTCGGCGGGGTCCGACGAGGCCTGCAGCACGAGATGCCGCGCGCGACGCGCATGAATCCACACCGACGTGCGATCGGCGGCGAACAGCCTGTTGGCGCCGTGGCAGAAGATCTCGAGCCCGGCCGAGAGGTTCAGCGTCGAGGAGAGCACGCTGGTGAACTCGTCGAGCAGCGCGCGGACGTCGCGCTGCAATTCCTCGGTCTGACGAAGACGGAACAGTTCGAGCGCGGTGACGAACGCGTCCGCGGCCTCGACGGCGTTCGCGGCGATGTCGGCCGACGACGGCGCGTCGTCGAAACCGACCGCGAGCAGCCCGAGACGCTCGTCCCGGCGGATGAGCGGCAGCAGCAACGCCGCTCGCGTTTCGAGGCGCACCGCGAGATCCGGCGTCTGGTGAGCCGTGTCGGCGACCAATGTCGGCACGCGGCGCTCGAACGCGTCGGCCACGACGGCCGTCTCGATCGGTCCGGGCAGCCAGGGGTCGGACCTGAGCGAGTCGAGCCCAAAACCCGACGTGGCCTGCAGGCCGCCGGTCCGCGGATTCCACTGGAACAGCAGCGAACGAGCGCCACCCGTGAGGTCGAGCGCGTGCTGATGCAAGTGCGGGAGCAACTCGTTTGGCGTCGTGCTGTGCGCAAGCAGCGACGCCAGCGGGCGAGAGGCTGTGCCGCTAGCCGGTCGGTTTCGAGTCGCTCGGGGCATCGATTCGGGTCTGGTGGGACGTGTGATGCGCGATTCTACGCGATCGACTGCAGACCGCCAACTCCCCGTGCCGTGGATGAGGTCGGCTAACGTCTGTGACGCCAATCGGTTAGCACTGTCCACGGTATAATTACGCCACACGGCGGGCGACCCGACTGTCCACCGCGATCCGCCGTCTTAGTACCCGGAAGCAGTCGAGAATCTGCTTTCGAGAGAGGCCTTCCGCGCTCCGCATGACGTGGACGGACGAAGAGCTCGTCGCGAAGTCGATTCGCGGCGACGCCGACAGTTTCAATGAGCTGGTCCTGCGATGGGAGCGTCCCATCTACGCCCTCGCGTACCGCACAATCGGTCGCGAAGAGGATGCGCGAGACGTGTGTCAGGAGACGTTTCTCCGCGCGTTTCGGGCGTTGCCGGGCTTTCGCGGCCAGGCCAAGTTCTCGTCATGGCTCTATCGCATCGCCCTGAATCTGTGCCGCGACTGGATCCGGCGCGAGCGCCGCGCGCCCGTCGTGCAGCCGCCCGAGGATGTCGACTTGATCGAGCTGGCGGCCGCGGCGGAGCCGGCCGAATCGATCGAGGATCTCGTGGCGCGCAAGGATCTCGGGCGGCTGGTCGAGAAAGCCATGAAGCTGCTGCCCGAGGAGCAGCGGACCGCGATTGTGTTGAAGGAATACCACGGGTTGACGTTCCAGGAAATCGCGGAGCTTGTCGGTTGTCCACTGAGCACGGTAAAAACGCGGCTGTATCAGGGGCTGATTGTTCTCAGGCGTGAGCTCGCGAAGAACAGCAAAGCCACGCTGTGACGGAAAAGGGTTATGACAGAACTTATCTGCGGCTACGGTGACGATCGCGACGCGGCGATCGTCGCGTTTCTCTACGACGAGCCGGACGCGAGCCCCGCGGAACGGGCAGGCTTCGAGGCGCATCTGCTCACGTGCGTGCGATGTCAGGCCGACGTGGCCGCCCTCCGGGACGTACGCGCGCAGCTCGGCGCGCTGGTCGCCGCCGGAACCGACCTTCAGCACCGGGAATCCGCAATTCAATCCGCAATCCGCAATCCACAATCCGCACTGGTGGAGTGCCGTCCCGGTCTGGGCGCAGGTGGCCGCGGCGTTGCTGTTCCTCGGCGTCTCGGCCAGCATCGCCAACCTCAACGTGCAGTACGGTGCGCTGACGATCAGGACGGGTTGGTCACCCCGGCAGGCCACGCCGGGCACGCCGGCAGCGACAGGAACCACCGCGCGAGCAGGCCGCGGACCCGGCGAAGGATGCGCCGTGGCGCGCCGACATCGCCGCTCTCGAACAGCAGCTGAAATCCGAGATCCGCGCGGCGTCCTCGAGCACCCCGCAGGCACCACCGATCAAGAACGGTGTCGGCTTCGGCGTCCGACGCCGAGATCTCGCGCCGCGTGCGTGCCCTCGTCGAGGAAAGCGAGAAGCGTCAACAGACCGAGCTCGCCCTCAGGCTCGCCGAGCTCGCGCGCGATGTCACGGCGCAGCGGCAGGCCGACATGGTGAGATTCGAGCACAAGCTCGGCCTCGTGCAGAACAACGTCGGGATCGAGGTGTTGAAGACCCGGGAAAAAATGAACCAGATGGATCTGATCTATCGCGCGTCACAGCGGCAGTAGGGGGGAGACGTGAAACGTCTTGCATCGATCATCGTAGCGGGAACATTCGCATGGTGGAGTGTGCCGGCGTCGGCACAAACCAGCGCCGCGCGTGCGGCGGCCGAACAGCGGTATCAGATCGGTCAGATGGAGCGCGTGCTCGAGGGGGCGGTCGAGCACGGTCTGTCGGTCACGCGCGATCGCGTGCAGGCCCTCGCGCAGACGCCGCCCGACATGCTGGTGAGCGACAACGCCCACGCGCGAGGTTTTCGCCTCGAAGGGTACGGCGTCTTTTTCGATGTCATCGTGCCTTCCTTCGAGACGACGTGGACGTGGAGCCTGCGGACGCTCGACCAGAACGATCTCGGAATCGACAGCGCCATGCGCACGCTGCAGACGCACGTCAAGACCGAGAACGATCCGGAACTCGAGCAGGCGCTGAAGCGGCTCCAGCTTCAGCTCGGCCCGGGCGTGCTGACACGCACGTCGGTCTCCAGGCGGACCAGGGTGCGCGCAACGCCACGGGCTCGGCGGCGTCGGCTGCCGACGGCCGCCAGGTCGATACCACCGACCCCATCCTGTCCGACCCGAACGAGGCCTACCGGACCGAGGTCCTGCAGGCGTTGAAAGACGCGATGCTCGCCCACAGCAGCTCGCTCGGGATCGGCCCGAACGAATGGCTGACGATCGCGGCGAAAGGCAACGACGATCGCCCGAGGCTGGCGCCCGCCGACACCGGTTCCACCACCCGGATGATCCGTCTTCGCGGATCGGATCTCATCGAGTTCCTGGCCGGCCGGATCACGCGCGACGAGGCGATGAAACGGATCGTCGAGGTGAGAACCTTCTAAACCTCAATGTAGAATGGCGCGCATGCGCGCGCCCGTCCGGCTTCTGCTGCTCCTTTCGCTGGTCTCATGCACGGCCTGCGGGCCCACCGTGGACCTGACGAAAGGGCTCGTGGTCACCATCACGAACTCCGGCTGGTACGACCTCGGCATCGTCAACGGGCAGAACAAGCTCGTCCCGACGGTCACCTTCACCTTGCGCAACATCTCGGATCAGAAGCTGGTGACGCTCCAGATCAACGCGCTCTTCCGCCGCGTCAGCGAGAACACGGAGTGGGGGAGCGGCTTCATGACCGTGGTCGGTTCGCAGGGCCTTGCACCCGGCGCCGTCACCGATCCGATCACGATCAAATCCCAGCTTGGCTATACCGGCAGCGATCAGTCTCGTCAGGAAATGCTGCAGAACACGCACTTCGTCGACGCGAAGGTCGAGTTGTTCGGCAAGTACGGCTCGACCCAATGGGTGTTGCTCGGCTCGTACCCGATTACGCGTCAGCTCTTGACGAAGTAACCAGGACGAACAGCGTGATGAGCGCCAGAGCGCCGTCGCTCAGCGCGAACAGCAGGAACGACCGGGGAGAGTGCCGGAACACGTAATCCAGCACGAAGGTCACCGCCCCCGCACCCTTCAACAGCGGTCCCATGATCCACAGGTACGCGCGCCCGCCGGCCGATTGCGGCTCGCGATACGGAATCAGATACCCGGCCGCAATCGAGAGCAGGAAGACGCCGTTCAGGTCCGCGTGGATGGGCGGTGTCGGCAGGGACACCTCGAACAGCTGCGAGAGAAGCGGCCGACCGGCAGCATGACGACGCCGACCAGCGCGTCGTAAAACAGCGAGACGGCCGCAATCGCGCGACACCGGTTCATTCAGTCTTTACTGAACCTTCTTGAGCTCGCCCGAGTACGTGGTCGTATGTTCCGGGGTGATGCGCACATCGAACTCGAGGCTCTCGTAGCCCAGGCGCGCGGACCACGATCCGATGGGCACCGGAATCGATGTGCAGCTTCTGGAAGATCCCGTCGAAGTCGTCGACGATGCCGACGAAGTAGCCGTCGACGTAGACCTCGGCCTCGCGCGGCTTGATCTTCAGCTTGAGCGATCCCTCGTCGCTCGACGTGTAGGTGGATTGCGGATACGTGGGATACCCCCCGTACCACGGATCGTAGAAGCCGCCGTAGTACCGCCGCCGTAGCCGTATCCGGACCCGTACCCGTAGCCCCACGGATTGTAGTAGCCATAGCCATAGCAGCAGTAGCCGGGGACGTAGATGCCGCCTCCACCTCCGGTCGCGGGAGGCACAGAACCACGCGGAACCGCCGTGCCGACCGGCGTGTGTCCGTCACGCGGACGGGCGTAAGAAGGCACGTCGCCGGTGCCGTTACGCATCGCCGGTTCCGGCCGATGTACCGGCGCCGCTGCCGCTCACCGTCGACCCGTCGCGCGGGACCGCGCGTCCGTTTCCGTCGCGTCCGCCGGCGTGCTGGTTCGGAGTGCTGGATCCTGCCGCCGCTGGACCTGGCGCCGGAGTCGCCGCCGTTCGCGCGCGCGCCGCTCGAGACGCCGCGATCGCCGCCGCTGCGCGACACGCCGTATCCGCCTCCGCCGCCCGTCGCGCCTCCACCACTGTGCGAGCCGCCGCCGGAATTCCCACCGCTATGGGAGCCTCCGCCACCGGATGCCTGGCCGCCGCCGCCACCGCCTGAGTGCGGACCGCCTCCGCCGCCGCCACCGCCCGATCGACTGCCGCCTCCGCCGCCCGCCCCGCCGCCACCTTGATGACCGCCGCCCCCGCCGCCCGAGCCACCGCTGGGTGCGGGCGCTGGCCGCCGCAGGTTGACTGGCTGGAGCCGGAGCCGGCGCTGCCTGCTGTGCAGATGCGGGCACAGCCAGCAGCCATACAGGGACGACGGCCGCGAGCGCCGCGGCCGTCCAGACCGAAGGACGTGTTCTCATGGCAGACCGCCTCAAGTCGTAAGCGAGCAACTCATTTGCCATTGCGACGCGATAAGTATCGGCCCAAAACGAACGATTTGCACGTACGAAGCGCGGCCATACGTCTCCGCCGGGGGCCATACGTCCCGTTTTCTTGACACCCCGATCCGTAGGCCGATACAGTCAGAAAAATCGATGTTTCACAGCACAACAATCCTTGCGGTTCGGCATCGCGACCGCGCCGTGCTGGCCGGCGACGGACAAGTCACCTTCGGCCAGACGGTGGTCAAGCACGGCGCGAAGAAGATCCGTCGCCTGTACAACGAACGCGTCCTGGCCGGCTTTGCCGGCTCGGCGGCCGACTCCTTCGCGCTGTTCTCGCGCTTCGAGGCGAAGCTGGAACAATATCGCGGCAATCTGGAACGATCCGCGGTGGAACTCGCCAAGGATTGGCGCTCGGATCGCATCCTGCGCCGCCTGGAGGCGATGCTGATCGTTCTCGACAAGTCCGCGACCTTCCTGCTTTCCGGCAACGGCGACCTCATCGAGCCCGACGATGGGATTGTGGCGATCGGATCGGGCGGCCCGTATGCGCTCGCCGCCGCCAAGGCGCTCGCGAACAACACCGACCTCGACGCGCGCGCGATCGCGGAGAAGGCGATGGCGATCGCCGGTGAGATCTGCATTTACACCAACGCGACTATCGCGGTTGAAGAGCTGTCGTAGTGCCAATACTGCTTCCCGAAACCACACAGACCTCCGCTGGTTCGCTCACGCCGCGGCAGATCGTCGCCGAGCTCGATAAACACGTCGTCGGCCAGTCCGCCGCCAAGCGCGCCGTCGCGATCGCGCTGCGCAACCGCATGCGCCGTCAGAAACTGGCGCCGGAGCTCGCCGAGGAGATCGCGCCGAAGAACATCCTCATGATTGGGCCGACCGGCGTCGGAAAGACCGAGATCGCGCGAAGGCTCGCGAAGCTGGCGCAGTCGCCGTTCCTCAAGGTCGAGGCCTCGAAGTTCACCGAGGTCGGCTACGTCGGACGCGACGTGGAGTCGATGATCCGCGACCTGGCCGAGCTCGCCGTCGACATGGTCCGGGCGGAACGGCTCGAGGACGTCCGGGCCAAGGCGCGGCAGAACGCCGAGGACCGGCTGCTCGACATCCTGCTGCCGCCGCGTCCGATCGCGCCGGACGAAGAGCCGTCGGCGGCGCGCGATGCTCAGCAGCAGACGCGCGAACGTTTCCGGGAGCAGCTTCGCGCCGGCCGGCTGGACACGCGCACCGTCGAACTCGACGTGCGCGAAAAATCGTTTCCGTCGTTCGAAATCATCGCCGGCTCGTCGGTTGAAGAGGTGGACATCAACCTCAAGGACATGCTGCCGGGCCTCTTCCAGGGCAAGAACAAGAAGCGCAAGATGAAAGTGCCGGAGGCGCTCGAGTATCTCGCGCACGGAAGAAGAGCAGAAGCTGATCGACATGGACAGCGTCGCGCGCGCCGCAGTCGAACGCGTGGAACAGGCGGGAATCATCTTCCTCGACGAGATCGACAAGATCGCCGGCCGCGAGGGCTCGCACGGCCCCGACGTGAGCCGCGAGGGCGTCCAGCGAGACATCCTGCCCATCGTCGAGGGGACGACGGTCAATACGAAATACGGGATGGTGCGCACCGACCACATCCTGTTCATCGCCGCCGGAGCGTTTCACGTCTCGAAGCCGTCGGACCTCATTCCTGAATTGCAGGGACGGTTTCCGATTCGCGTCGAGCTCGAGGCGCTCGGCAAGGACGAGTTCGTCCGCATCCTGACCGAACCGCGCAACGCGCTGATCAAGCAGTACATCGCGCTGATGGACACCGAAGGCATCGCGCTGGCCTTCACCGACGACGCGATCCGCCGGATTGCCGACTTCGCGCAGACCGTCAACGAGCACACCGAGAACATCGGTGCGCGCCGCCTGCACACCGTTCTCGAAAAGCTGCTGGACGACATCTCGTTCGAAGGACCGGACCTGGCTGAAAAGTCCGTGACGATCGACGAAGCGTACGTCACCAGGATGCTGGCCGACATCGTCAAGAACGAAGACCTGTCGCGGTACATTCTGTGATCGACCGGCTCGGAGCGCTGAACAAGAAAAAACGCCGAGCACGCAAAGAGCACAGCGATTTCTTTCAGCGGTGTTCGTGTTCTCTGCGGTTTTTTCCACGGTCTCGTGCGGCAAGTCCGGTCCGCCGCTGCCGCCGCTCGTGAAGTTGCCGGTCGCGCCGGTCGATCTGGTGGCCGCGCGCCAGGGAAACTCGGTCGATGTGTCGTTCACGATACCGGCGTCCAACACGGACGGAACACGTCCCGCCAACATGGCCAGCGCGGATGTCTACGCGATCACCGCGCCGGTCACGGTCCCCCCGCTGTCGGACGCGAACCTGCTGAAGTACGGCACGAAGGTCGGGACCATCGAGGTCAAGGCGCCGCGCGATCCCAACCTCACCGCCGATGTAGACGACCCCTCCGACGAAGTCGACCCTCCGGAGGGTCCCGGTCTCGATCAGGGCGCGGTCGCGCGCGTCAAGGAACCGCTGACACCTGACGTGCGGAAGCTGGTCGTCGTGCCGCGCGACAAGCACGCACCCGCTCAACCGCCCGGCGAGACCGCCGACGCGCCGCTGATCGGTCCGCCGTTGACGATGCCGGTCCGGACGTACGTGGCTCTCGGGTTGTCGACGCGTGGCCGCAAGGGGCCGCTGTCGAAGCGTGTGGTGGTTCCGCTCGTTCCACCACCGCCGCCGCCCCCGGCCCCGGCGTTCACCTACGACGAGACCGCCGTCTCGTTGACCTGGTCGCCGGTCGCGCCACCCGGAGCACCGGAGGGCGATCAACTGCCGTCCAGACCCCTTGGCACCACGCTGCCGACCATCGGCTACAACGTGTACGATGCGAGCAACCCGGGCGCGGTGGTCAAGCTGACCCCGAAGCCGCTCGAGGCGACGAAGTACTCGGATGCCCGCATCGTCTGGGGGCAGAAGCGCTGCTACACGATCGTGGCGGCCGAGACGATCGATGGAGCGACGATCGAAAGCGAAGCGCCGCCGCCCACCTGCAACACGCTGGTGGACACATTTCCGCCCGCCCCTCCCAAGGATCTCAAATCGATTTCCGGCGAGGGCGCCATCAACCTGATCTGGGAACCCAACGGCGAGAAGGATCTCGCGGGGTACATCGTGTTCCGCGGCGTCGAACCCGCTCAAACCCTCGAGCCGGTCACCGCCGCGCCAATCGTCGAGCCGTCGTTCAGGGACAACGTTCAGCCGGGCATCGCGTACGTATACGCCGTTCGCGCCGTCGACCGGGCCGGCAACGCGAGCGAGCTATCGGCGCGCGTGGTCGACACCGCCCGCTGATAGAATGTCTGGCTGATGGAACGCATTTATCGAGTCGCGCAGGGCGGCGAGACCTTCTACGCCGTCGCATCCGAGAACGAACTGCGTCGGGCGTCCGGCGATCCATTTGCTGGACTGACGGCGGGAGCCGTGATTGCCGGCGGGCTGTCCAGCGTCACGGTGCTCGCGCCCGTGCGGCCGTCGAAAATCGTGTGCGTCGGCCTCAACTACAAGGATCATGCGGGGGAAGTCGGTAAGGCGCTGCCGGCCGAGCCGCTCTTGTTCATCAAGCCTGCATCCGCCGTGATCGGACCAGGTGAGCCGATCCGCCGTCCCCCCGGCGTCGGACGTGTCGACCACGAGGCGGAACTCGCCCTCGTCATCGGCCGCCGTGCGCATCGCGTGCCGGCGGCGCGTGCGTGGGACTACATCCTCGGGCTGACTTGCGTGAACGACGTCACGGCGAGGGATCTCCAGAAGAAGGAGTCGCAGTACACGCGATGCAAGGGGTTCGACACGTTCGCGCCCATTGGTCCGTGCATCGCGACGGGACTCGGCGCCGGGCCGCGCGCGGTCGAGGGATGGGTCAACGGCCAGCGGCGGCAGGCGTCGAGCACCGCGCATCTCATCTTCCCGATTGAGCACCTCGTGGAGTTCATTACGTTCGTGATGACGCTCGAGCCAGGCGACATCATCTCGACGGGCACACCGGAAGGCATCGGCTCGCTCGTGGCCGGCGACTCGGTGACGATCAAGGTTGAAGGCGTCGGCGAACTCACGAACCCGGTCATGGACGAAGCATGAGATTTCAGATTTCAGAGTTCAGATTTAAGCTTCTGACTCCCAATCTGAAATCAATCTGAAATCTGAAGTCCGAAATCTGAAATCTCAGGAGTACTACATGAAGCTGTTCATCGACTCCGGCAACATCAAGGACATCGAAACGCTGGTGGCGATTGGCATCATCGACGGGGTGACGACCAATCCCACGCTGCTCGCCAAGGAGCCCGGCGATTATCGTGAGAACCTGAAGAAGATCTGCCAGATCGTGAAGGGGCCGGTCAGCGGCGAGGTGACGGCCGTCGACGTGAACGGCATGCTCCAGCAGGGGCGCGACATCGCGAAGATCGACCAGCACATGATCGTGAAGGTCCCGCTGACGCGCGCCGGCATCCAGGCCTGCAAGACGCTGTCGGGCGAAGGCATTCGCGTCAACGTGACGCTCTGTTTCTCAGCGGCGCAGGCGCTCCTGGCCGCGAAGGCCGGCGCAACCTACATCAGCCCGTTCGTCGGACGGCTCGACGACGTCGGCACCAACGGGATGGAGCTGATCAAGGAGATCGTCGACATCTACAACAACTACGATTTCACCACCGAGGTGCTCGTCGCGAGCTGCCGCAATCCGATCCACGTGATCGAGGCGGCGCGGATGGGCGCCGACATCGCCACCTGTCCGCCGGCCGTCATCGACCAGCTGTTCAACCATCCGCTGACCAGCATCGGCCTCGAGAAGTTCCTGAAGGATTGGGAGAAGTCTCAGGCGGTTAAAGCCTGACCATCAGCATGACATGGCTAATGGCTAAGGGCTAATGGCTGATGGCTATGGCTGATGGTACGACCCATCGCGATCACCATCGACCATGGTCCATGAGCCATCAGCCATCAGCCATCAGCCATGACAGATCCTCTAGACACCCTGGCCGATCTCGAGCGCCGCGCCGAACTGGGCGGCGGCGAGGCGCGCCTCAAGCGCCAGCACGAGGCGGGCAAGCTGACGGCGCGCGAGCGCATCGAGCTGCTGTTCGATCCCGGGACCTTCGAGGAAGTCGACAAGCTCGTGACCCATCGCTGCCGCGACTTCGGGATGGACAGCCAGATCGTGCCCGGCGACGGCGTCGTCGCGGGCCATGGCCTGGTGGATGGCCGTCAGGTGTTTGCGTTCGCGCAGGACTTCACGGTGTTCGGCGGCTCGCTGTCGGAGACCAATGCCGCGAAGATCGTCAAGGTGATGGATCTCGCGATGAAGCTCGGCGCGCCGATTGTCGGCCTCAACGACTCCGGTGGCGCGCGCATTCAAGAGGGCGTCCTCTCGCTCGGCGGCTACGCCGACATCTTCCTCCGCAACACGCTGGCGTCAGGGGTGATTCCGCAGATCTCGGCGATCATGGGGCCGTGCGCGGGAGGCGCGGTGTACTCGCCCGCGATCACCGACTTCATCGTGATGGTGAAGGACTCGAGCTACATGTTCGTCACCGGTCCCGACGTGTTGAAGACGGTGACGCACGAGGAGGTGTCGAAGGAGGAGCTCGGCGGCGCCATGACGCACAACGCGACGAGCGGGGTCGCGCACTTCGCCACCGACGACGACCGCGAGTGCCTGGCGCTGATTCGCGATCTGCTGTCCTTCATGCCATCCAACAACCTGGACGATCCGCCGCGGGCGCGGACCACCGACTCGGCCGACCGCGAAGATGCCGCGCTCGATCGGATCGTGCCGGCGTCGCCGAATCAGCCGTACGACATGCTCGACGTGATTCACCTGGTCGTCGACGAGGGCTATTTCCTCGAGGTGCACCACCACTACGCGCCGAACCTGCTCGTCGGCTTCGCGCGGCTCGACGGCCGTCCCGTGGGCATCGTGGCCAACCAGCCGGCGGTCCTCGCGGGAACGCTCGACATCGACGCGGCGGTGAAAGGCGCGCGGTTCGTGCGGTTCTGCGACGCGTTCAACATTCCGCTCGTGACGTTCGAGGACGTGCCGGGGTTCCTGCCGGGCACCGTCCAGGAGTACGGCGGGATCATCCGGCACGGCGCAAAGCTGCTGTTCGCGTTCGCCGAGGCGACGGTGCCGAAGGTCACGGTCATCACACGCAAGGCGTACGGCGGCGCGTACTGCGTCATGTCGAGCAAGCACATTCGGACCGACTTCAACTACGCGTGGCCGACTGCCGAGATCGCCGTGATGGGGCCGGAAGGCGCCGTCAACATCCTGTACAAGCGTGAGTTGGACGCCGCCGCCGATCCGGTTGCCGCCCGCGCCGAAAAGGTGGAGGAGTTCCGCGAAAAATTCGCAAATCCTTATATCGCGGCTTCTCGCGGCTTCGTCGATGAGGTCATTCGCCCCCGCGAGACCCGCCGCAAGCTGATCACCGCCCTGAAGAACCTCGAAAACAAGCGCGACAAGAATCCACCGAAAAAGCACGGCAACATCCCGCTTTAAGTTTCGCCCGCCGGGTTTTTGGATCCGCGACAAAAAAGCGCCGCCGAATCTGCAACGTGACGTTTCTGTCCGTTGACATCGCGTGACAAAGGCCGTATTTCAATGCACGGTTGTCGTAGAACCGTTGTTCAACTGAAGCACGGAGGATGTTCATGCAGCGACTCAGATTGATTGCCGCGGCAGCCGTCACGATCGGGCTCCTGGCCGCCGCGCCGGCGCGCGCACAGTCCACGGCGACACTTCAAGGCATCGTCACCGACGCGCAGGGCGCGGTCATGCCGGGCGTGTCGATCACGGTCCACAACACCGCGACCAACCAGGATCGCAGCGTCGTGACCGATGCGGCGGGCGCGTACGTCGCGGCGGCGCTCGCGCCGGGGCACTACGAGATCACGTCGCACATCGACGGGTTCCAGGACCAGAAGCGCGAAGCTCGATCTCGGTCCCGCGCAGACCGTCGCGCTCAATTTGAAGCTCAGTGTCGGCGCACTCGCCGAGAACGTGACCGTCACCGGCGCGTCGCCGCTCATCGACACCGCCACGGTGTCGGTCGGCCAGGTGATGGCCGAGAAGGCCGTTCAGGAGATTCCGTTGAACGGCCGGCATTTCGTGGACCTCGGTCCGCTGATGCCCGGCGGCAGCACCTCGCCGCAGAACGCCGGCTTGAGCGCGCCGCTGCGCGGACAGGGCTCGTTCTCGTTCATGTCGGCCGGCAACCGCGAGACCTCCGTCAACATGATGCTCAACGGCATCAACCTGAACGACCTGTCCAACTCGCAGGTGACGTTCCAGCCGTCCATCAACACGGTGTCGGAGTTCAAGGTCGACAACTCGACGTTCAGCGCCGAATACGGCCGCAACTCCGGCGCCATCGTCAACGTCGCGACGCGATCGGGCAGCAACCAGTTTCACGGCGAAGGGTTCGACTTCTACCGCGATCAGAAGTTCGACTCGCGCAACTATTTCAACCCGCCGAGCCTCGACTCGTCGGGCAACGTCACCCGCAGTCGCTCTTCAACCGGAAGCAGTTCGGCGTCAATCTCGGCGGACCCGTCGTGAAGAATCGCTCGTTCTTCTTCGGCAGCTATGAAGGTCTGCGCCACGAGCAAGGCGTCGATCTGAACTCCGGGACGCTGACCGACGCGCAGCGCGCCGCGGTCACCGACCCGATGGCCAGAGAACCTGCTCCAGTACATCCCGAGTGGCGAACGACCTCACCGGCACGCGCGCGATCGGCTCTCCGCTCGCTCCGGTCACGATCGACCAGTACACGATCGATTCACGCAACAACCTCCGGCAGAACGACGATCTGCACTTCTACTATGCGTTCCAGAAAGACTCCCGCCTCGAGTCGAACGCGCAGGGCCAGACCGTCGCCGGCTTCCGCGACACGGCGCGGCGGCCACCGCCAGATCATGACGCTCAACGAGACGCACGTCTTCAGTCCCGGCGCTCGTGAACGAAGTGCGCGGCGGCTACAACCGCATCAGCATCAGCTTCATTCCGCAACACGCTGGTCGACACGAACGCGCTCGGCATCAACGTCGGCCAGACGACCATGCCGATCGCGCTGCCTGACATCACGATTTCAGGGCCGGGACTGAGATTCGGCGGGCCGGGCGGCTTCCCGAGCGGGCGCGAGGTGACCACGTTCGCGGTGGGCGATACGGCGACCTACCTCCGCGGCAACCACATCGTGAAGTTCGGCGGCGAGGTCCGCCGCGTGAAGCACTACAACTTCAATCAGGATCCCGGGAGCCTTCACGTATCCCAGCGTGGCGGCGTTCCAGCAGGGCTTCGGCAGCGCAGTTCGCGATCACGCTCGGCACCCGCGCCTACAACGCGTACGTCAACGCCATCGGCGGATTCGTCCAGGACTCGATCTCGCTGGGATCGAACCTCAAGCTCGATCTCGGCCTGCGCTACGACTACCTGCCGTCGCCGACGGAGCAGGACAACAAGCTCGTCACGTTCGATCCGGCGACGGTCGTCGCTCCTGCAGATCGGCACCGGCGGCTTCACGCAGGTCACGAAGAACGGCAGCGACTTCCAGCCGCGACGTGGGCGTCATCTGGAATCCGACCGGCAACGGCAAGACCGTCGTGCGCGGCGCCTACGCGGTCATGGTCAACCAGAGCAACACCGGCTACTTCACCGGCGAGACCGGCAATCCGCCGATCGTCTCGCCGTTTTCGGGGCAGGCCAGCGGAACGGCGGCGAGCAACATCAAGCTGGACACCGCCGTAACGCAGGCCGGGTCCGCCGCGCTCGCGCCGTCGTTCACGGATCCGAACTTCCTGCCCGGCCGCATGCAGACGTGGAACGTCAACGTCGAGCGCGAGTTCGGCGGGACGGGCGTGATGGTCGGCTACTTCGGATCGCACGGCGACCGCCAGCGCATTCCGATCAACCTGAATCAGTTCGTCGACGCCGGGCGGCACCGTCCGTCCGTACGTGAGGCTGTCGGCCGCGAGCCCGATCCTGCCGAGCACGACGCTCGGCAACATCACGGAATCGACCAGCCTCGGGTGGTCGGACTACAAGGGACTCTGGGTGACCGCGAACCGCCGCATGACCCATGGGCTGCAGCTCTCAGGGGTCGTACACGCTGTCGAAGTCGACCGACACGAACTCGTATGACGGCACGCTGACGGCGCAGAACAATCTCGACCTCGCCAACAGCGTCGGAGCGTCGGACTTCGACGTCCGCCACCGCGTGTCGGTCAACGCGACCTGGGAACTGCCGTTCCACGGCAACCGGCTGAAGGACGGCTGGCAGCTCGTCGTCGTCGAACAGGCGCAGACCGGGAACCCGTTCAACATCGTGACGAACATCACGACGATTACCGGCACCGCGACCGTGCGGCCGGATCTGATCGGCGCGCTTCCGGCGATCAACCCGCATCCGAACAACGACACGAACGGCTTCCCGGTCAGCTACCAGTGGTTCGACGGCCAGACGACACGTCTGCGATCCGCGGATCGTGGCGCCGGCGCGCCGGCTCGTGCAACGTCGCGCTCGGTGTTCGCGCTGCCGTACAACGCCGCCGGCGTCGCGCATTTCGGAAATCTTGGACGCAACGTGATGTACGGACCGGGATTCGGCAACACCGACTTCTCGATCATCAAGAACCTGAAGCTGCAGGGCAGCGCGCGCGCGCAGTTCCGCGTCGAGATCTTCAACCTGTTCAACCAGGCGAACCTCGGTCAGCCGGGCCGGACGGCGACGGTCGGCAGCACCTCGTTCGGCGTGATCAGCAACACCCGGTTCCCGACCGGCGACTCCGGGCTCGTCGCGGCAGATTCAGTTCGCGGCGAAATTCCTGTTCTAGGACGTGAGGGCAGGAGGGGCGGGACGGGCAGGATGAGCAGGACGCGCATCCTGCCCATTCAACCTGTCCTGCCTATCCCGCCTATCCGGTTCGCTCCCTTCCCGCCTATCCTGCCATCCCGCCTCCGCGTAGACTACGCGCATGCGTATCGTTGCCGCCGCCGCGGCGTTTCTCGCGGCAACTCAGCTCGCCGGCACAGCCCTCATCCTTCCGCGATCGAAGAAACCACCATCGCGCAGATCCAGACGGCGTTTCGCGACGGCTCGCTGACGTGCCGCGCGCTCGTCGAGCAGTACCTGGCACGCATCGACGCGCACGACAAGAAGGGCGCGGCGCTGAACGCGATCGTGATGACCAACCCCGACGCGCTGAAGACCGCCGACGATCTCGATCGGCGATTTCGTCAATCAGGGCCGGTCGGGCCGATGCACTGCGTGCCGGTGCTGGTGAAGGACAACTACGAGACGATCGACATGCCGACGACGGCCGGCTCGCTGTCCTTGAAAGGCATGATGACCGGCGCCGACGCGTTCGTCGTCAAGCGCCTTCGCGACGCCGGCGCGGTGATGATCGCCAAGTCCAACATGGCGGAGTTCGCGTTCAGTCCGATCGAGACGGTGAACTCGATTCTGCCCGGCTACACCCGGAACCCCTACGACACGAGCCGGGTCACGGCGGGATCGAGCGGCGGATCGGCTGCCGGCGTCGCGGCGAACTTCGCGGCGATTGGCCTCGCCAGCGACACGGGCGATTCCATCCGCGGACCGGCCGCGCACCAGGCACTCGTCGGCCTCCGCTCGACGATGGGGCTCGTGAGCCGGTCGGGCGTGGTGCCGCTGAACCTCGGCGCCGATATCGCCGGCGCAGTCACGCGGACGGTCGCCGATACGGCCGCCGTGCTGCAGGTGATCGCCGGACCCGATCCGTCGGATCCGGTGACGGCCGCCGCGCGCGAACATATTCCGGCCAGTTACGCGGCGTCGCTGCGTGCCGACGGCCTCAAGGGCGCACGCATCGGCGTGCTCCATCAGGCATACGACACGCCGACGCTCGGATCGCGACGTCGACGAAGTCTTCAAGGGTGCCATCGGAGAGCTGCGGAATCTGGGCGCCGAGGTCATCGATCCCGTGGAGGTCGCGGGCCTCGACGATCTGGGCGCGCGGTGGCGGCTGCAATCAGTTCAAGTACGACCTGAATCAGTATCTCGCGCGGCTGGGTGACAAGGCGCCGATGCATTCGCTCGCCGACATCATCAAGTCGCGGCGCTTCCATCCCTCGATCCAGGCGCGTCTCGAAAGCGGCCAGGCGGCCGACGATGTGCCGGGACAGACGGCGGGCTGCCAGCGGCGCGAGGAGTATCGCGAGAAACTGCGCGCGGCCGTGCTGAAGCTGATGGACGCCGGTCAGCTGGACGCGCTCGCGTACCCCACGTGGAGCAATCCGCCGCGGCTCATCGGCGATCTGAACACGCCTGGCGGGGACAACAGCCAGCTGTTCTCGCCGAGCACCGGCTTTCCGGCGATTACCGTACCGATGGGCTTTACGCGCGGCGGCTCGCTGCCGGCAGGCCTGCAGCTGCTCGGCCGTCCCTGGAGTGAACCGACGCTCCTCAAGCTGGCCTACTCGTACGAGCAGGCGACCCACCATCGTCGCGCGCCCGCCGCTACGCCGCCGCTGCGGTGACGATAGAATGGCCGACACATGGGTCGACCTCGGTCGGTCCTGAACGCGGTCGGCTCCTCGCGATCCGGTCAGGCCTAGAGCGGACCTGGTCAGAACCGTGGGACGGACCTTGCGCCGAGTGCCGGACCAAGATCCAAGCGCGAAGGACAAATGTGACTGTCCACCCTGCACCGCTCGATGAAGAAAATTCTGATCGCCAACCGCGGCGAGATCGCCGTGCGCATCATTCGCGCGTGCCGGGAGCTCGGTGTGTCGCCGATCGCGGTCTACTCCGAATGCGATCGGACCGCGCTGCACGTGCGCTTCGCCGACGAGGCGTATGCGATCGGCCCGAGCGCGCCGCGCGAAAGCTACCTGCGCATCGACGCGCTGATTGACGCCGCGAAGAAATCCGGCGCCGACGGCGTGCATCCGGGCTACGGGTTCCTCGCCGAGAACGAAGACTTCGCCGCGGCCGTGCGCGACGCCGGTCTGACGTTCATCGGCCCGACGCCAGAAGCGATCGAGACGATGGGCAGCAAGACCGCCGCGAGGACCGCCGCCAGGCGCGCCGGCGTGCCGGTCGTGCCCGGCACCGAGGATCCGCTGGCGCGCCGATGTGCCCGACGAGCGAGATCGCGCAGGGCGGCCGCGGCCATCGGCTATCCGCTGCTGGTGAAGGCGGTCGCGGGCGGCGGCGGCAAGGGCATGCGCACGGTGGCCGACGCCGGCCGAACTCGCTGGCGCCGTCCGCGCCGCGCGCTCGGAAGCGGGAGCCGCGTTTGGCGACGCCGCGGTGTATCTCGAGCGCCGCCTCACGCGCCCGCGCCACATCGAAGTGCAGCTGCTCGGCGACGCGCACGGCACGGTGCTGCCGTTCGTCGAGCGCGAGTGCTCGATTCAGCGCCGCCACCAGAAGGTCGTCGAGGAGACGCCGTCGCTTGCGGTGTCGCCCGCGCTGCGGGCAGCGATGACATCGGCTGCCGCGGCAGGTGGCCAGGGCGGTCGGCTACACCAACGCCGGTACGATCGAGTTCCTGCTCGACGAGGACGGCCGCTTCTATTTCCTCGAGATGAACACGCGGCTGCAGGTCGAACACCCGATCACCGAGATGGTGACCGGTCTCGACCTGGTGCGCTGGCAGATTCGAATCGCCCGCGGCGAGCGACTGGATGTGGATCCGGCGCAGCTGCTCCGCGCCAACGGCCACGCGATCGAGTGCCGCATCTACGCCGAGGATCCCGACAACAACTTTCTGCCTTCGCCAGGGCGGATCCAGCAGCTGCGCGTGCCGGCCGGACCGGGCATCCGCGACGATAGCGGCGCGACCGCCGGGCTCGACGTGCCGATCTTCTACGACCCGATGATTTCGAAGCTGGTGGCGTGGGCCGAGGATCGCCCGCTCGCCATCGCCCGCATGCAGCGTGCGCTCGACGAATACCTGGTCACCGGCATCAAGACGACGGTTCCGTTCTTCGCGTGGCTGCTCAGGCAACCCGATTTTCAGGCCGGCCGGTTTCACACGACCTATCTCGACGAGGTGTTGAAGTCGCGCAACGGCCGTCCGTTCGTCGAGGCGACGCCCGCGGTCGAAGAGCTCGCGGCCGTCGCCGCTGCCCTCGAGACCGTGATGTCGTCGTCTGCGCTCGCGGCCGATTCGCCGGACCGCCGGCTCGAGACCGCCGGCGCGCGCCGCTGGCAGGCGCGGGCACGCGCCGAAGGACTGCGCTGAGGTGCAGTACGAGGTCGAAATCGGCGGTCGCCTGCTTCAGGTCGTCGTCACTCGGACGGGCGACGGTTTTGCAGTCTCGGTGGACGGACGGACCTGGCAGGTGGACGCGACGCGCATCGACGCGCAGACGCTGTCGCTGATCGTAGACAGGGTGTGGTCAAAGGAAGTCACCGTCGCGGCCGACCCGGTGGCTGGACAGCTGGCGGTGCACGTCGGGAGCACGCCGGTCGCGGTCACGCTCAACGGCCGCCGTCACTGGGGACCGAAGAAAGAAGGCGCGGGGACCGGTTCGGGCCCGCAACGGCTGGTCGCGCCGATGCCGGGCAAGGTCGTCCGCGTCCTGGCCGGCGTCGGCGACGCGGTCGCCGCCCGGCAACCCCTCGTCGTAGTCGAAGCGATGAAGATGGAGAACGAGCTGCGCGCCAGCCGTGAGGGAACGATCGCCGAGATCCACGTGGCGGAAGGGATGTCGGTCGACGCCGGCGCGCTGCTCCTCGTCATTCAGTGAACCTATTCAAGCGCCTCCGCGCTCATCCGGTCCGTCGCTATCTCAGCCTCTGCCTCACGGTGGTCGTGGCGCTGCTGGCGGCGGCCATCGTGGCGTCGATCACGATCGACCTTGGCCCCGCGGTGCGCGCCAGGGCGGAGGACGCCGGCTCGAAGTACATCGAACGTCCGCTCCACATCGGCGCGCTGAGCATCCACCTGCTCACCGGAAAGGTGCTCGTCGAAGACCTGAAGATTGACGGCCTTCACAAAGACGATCGTCCGTTCTTCACGGCGAAACGGATCGCCGTCGCGCTCGACTGGCTGCCCGCCTTCCACCTGCGTCCCGACATCACCATCAGTTCGGTCGAGATGACCGACTGGCAGATGCTGGTCGAGAAGTGGGACGGCTCGCACAACTTTCCGCGCTTCAGCCACGACGATGGCAAGCCGCCCGGCCCGAAGCGGATGACGACGACGCTCAGGCATCTTCGCGCGTTCCGCGGCCAGTTCTCGTTCGAGGATCACGAGACGCCGTGGAGCGTCGATCTGCAGGAACCTCGACATCAGCATCGGCAACCTGCCGAACTATCACGGCACGGCGACGTTCAACGGCGGCACGGTCACGATCCAGGATTTCGTCCCGATGTGGGCGAACATGAAGGCGCAGTTCGTCATCGACGGATCGCGCATCCATCTCGATCGCATCGACATGGAGACCGACGGCGCCACGACGGTCGCAACCGGCGACGTGGACCTGGCGCACTGGCCGAATCAGGGCTACCAGGTGAAATCGCGCGTGAACTTTCCGCGCATGCGCGAGCTCTTCTTCAGGGATGAGCCGTGGCGCCTCTCCGGCGCCGGCGATTTCACCGGCACGTTCCGCCTGTTCAAGACCGGCGAGGACACCAATCGCGATCTGACCGGCGCCTTTGCCAGCGAGCTTGCGGGCCTGAACGAGTACCGGTTTCCGGGCCTCTACGGCTCGCTTCGCTGGACCCAGCACGGCTTCGACGTGTGGGATGCCGGCTCGAAGTTCTACGGCGGCGATGCGAAGTTCATCTACGGCATCAAGCCGTTCGGCCAGAAGACGAAGCCGACGCATCACTTCGACGCCACCCTGACCGGCGTCGACCTCGCGCGGTTCTCCGACTTCGAACAGTTTCCCGGACTTCGCTTCGCGGGGAGCGCGTCGCTGCACAACGTGCTCGATTGGCCGTCCGGCCGCTTTT
Source organism: uncultured Acidobacteriota bacterium (assembly GCA_963794305.1). Lineage (GTDB taxonomy): Bacteria > Acidobacteriota > Vicinamibacteria > Vicinamibacterales > CAVVIG01 > CAVQFC01. Next base: position 65,916 of record CAWCDQ010000011.1, read on the forward strand.
CCGAGCATCGCGGTGAAGGGCACTTGACGATCGAACCGCCGCCAGGCGTCACGCCGATGACCCCTGCGCTCGGCGCGGCGCGGGCAGCCGAAGCGGTTCGTACCGGCCAGGAATGGGGGCCGTTCGCGCCGCAGCCGTTGCCGGCGCATCTGCCGATTGCCGGCGAGCTGTCGTATCGCTATGGACCTGACGAGGTCGCGATCGATCTGGGCCGCTTCGCCACCGAGCGGACCTACGTCACGTTTGCCGGCACGACCGCCTATGGCGCGCAATCGCACCTGCCGTTCCACGTCACGAGCAGCGACTGGCAGGAAAGCGATGAGGTGCTCGCCGGAATCATCACCGACTTCGGATCGCCGTCCAACGCCGTGCCGTTCGCGGGACGCGGCGTGTTCGACGGCATGATGACCGGCGCCTTTCGCGCGCCGCGCGTCGAGGGTCTGTTCACCGGCGAGGACCTTCGCGCGTTCGACACCCTGTGGGGCAACGGTTCGGCACAGATCGTCGTGGAAAACCGGTACGTGAACGTCAAGGACGGCGTCGTGCGCGTCGGCGACGCCGAGATCCGTGCCGACGGGCTGTTCTCGCTCGGATATCCCCGCGAGGATGGCGGCGAAGAGATCAACGCGCGGATCCGCGTCGCCCGCCGCGATCTGGACAGCCTCCGGCATGCCTTCGGCATCGACGAGTATCCGGTCTCGGGCCTGCTGTCGGGCGAGTTTCACCTGACGGGCGCGTACGAGCGGCCGGTCGGGTTCGGCGCCATGACGATCAACGAAGGTGTCGCGTATGGCGAGCGGTTTCAGCAGGCGACGTCGCCGCTGCGATTCGACGGCACCGGCGTCCGGCTCGACAACCTGAACATCGCCAAGGACACGGGAACCGTCACCGGCGCCGCTTTCGTCGGCTGGGACTCGACGTACTCGTTCAATGCCACCGGCCGCCGCATTCCGGTGGAGCGGCTCGCCTTCGTGGCGTTTCCCAGCGCGCCGCTGTCGGGCCTCGCCGAGTTCACCGCGACCGGGAACGGGACCTTCGATTCGCCGCGCAACGACTTCAGGTACCGCGTCGACGATCTGTTCGTCGGCGAAGAAGGCGTCGGCGTGGTCAACGGCACGCTGGCGCTGCGCGGAGCCGAGCTCAGCGGGTCCATTGATGCGGCGTCGCCGCGGATGGCGCTCACCGGCACGGGGCGGATCGCGCTCACACCGCAGGCGGACGCGGAGCTGACGTTCCGCTTCCACGATACGTCGCTCGATCCGTACGTGCGGCTGTTCGTGCCGAAGCTGTCGCCGTTCACCACGGCCGTTGCCAGCGGCGCGATCCGCGTGGTGGGCGAGCTCGCCGATGTGAATCACCTCGTGATCGATGGCACGGTGGACTCTCTCGAGATGCGGCTGCTCGACTACAGCGTGAAGAACGCCGCGCCGATTCGCATCGCGTTCGACCGGCAGCAAATCCGTGTGGAGGAATTGCAGATGGTCGGCGTCGACACGCGGCTGCGCGTGTCGGGCACGATCGGCCTCAAGGACGATCGCATCGCGTTGAAGGCCGTCGGCGACGCCAACCTCGGCATCCTCCAGGGTTTCTTTCGCGACGTCCGCGGCGCCGGACGCGCCGAGCTGACCGCATCGATCGATGGTCCGCTCGCGCAGCCGCATTTCTCGGGGAACGCGACGATTACCGACGGCCGGATTCGGCACTTTTCCATTCCGAACTCGCTCGACGCCATCAACGGCACCATTCAGTTCGATCCGGGCGGGATCCGGCTGGACGATCTGGCCGCGACCATGGGCGGCGGACACGTGCAGTTCGGCGGCCGCATCGACTTCGACGGCTACGTCCCGGGCAACTTCGATGTCACCGCGCGCGGCGAGGACATGCATCTGCGGGTGCCGGAGGGCGTGCGGTCGGTCGTGGACGCGGACCTGTCGCTGCGCGGCACCTTCAAATCGCCGACGCTTGGCGGCACGGTCACCGTGAAAAGCGCACTCTGGAACCGGCGGGTCGACACGCCCGGCAGCATCTTCGACCTCGCGTCACGGCGATCGGGGAACGGCGGCGGGCCCGCCCCGGCCGATGCCCCGCCGACCGTGCCGTTGAAATTCGATCTGCAGCTCCTGATGCCGTCGACACTGCGCGTCGAGAACAACCTGGCGCGGATGGTGGCCAGCGCCGACCTCACGCTGCGCGGCACCTACGATCGGCCGGTGGTCGCGGGGCACGCGGACGTCGAGCGCGGCGAGGTGACGTTTGAAGGGCGGCGCTATCGCATCACCCATGGAACGATGGACTTCACCAACCCGGCGCGGATCGAGCCGTTCTTCGACGTCGAGGCCGAGACCAACGTTCGCGTGCCTGGCCAGACCTATCGCGTGACGGTCGCCTTCGCCGGCACCAGCGAGCAGCTCAGGCCCACATTGAACTCCGATCCGCCGCTGCCCACGTCCGACGTGCTCGCGCTGCTGTTCAGCGACGCCCAGCGCAACGGACCCCAGAGCGTGGCGCCCGAGCTGCGCGCGCTGAAGAACACCAACCAGGCGCAGACTGACATCATCACCACGCGGGCGACGCAGGCGATCACCGGCGGCCTGTCCTCGGAAGTCGGCAAGGTCGTCGAGCAGACCTTCGGCGTCGATACCTTCCAGCTCACGCCGTCGTTCATCGATCCGTACAGCCAGCAGACGTCGCGGCTCAACCCGACCGCCCGCCTGACGATCGGCAAACGCATCTCGGATCGCGTGTATCTGACGTTCTCGCGCAGCCTCGGCACGTCGATCAACGACCAGATCGTGCTGCTCGAGTACGAGGAGAGCGATCGGCTGGCGTGGATTCTCTCGCGCAACGAGGACACCCAGACCTACGCGCTCGAGTTCCGCGTGAGGCACGTGTTTTGATTCTGGCGGCGACAGATCTCAACCACATCGGACGCGCGGGACGGCAGGTCAGGATCCATCCGGGACGCTGTGATCCTCGGCGTCCTCGGCGTCCTCTGTGCCGCCGGGCGTCCAGCCGCTGCCGCCGTGGCCGACTATCTCGGCAAGCCGATTGGATCGGTCCGCCTGCTGATCGAAGATCGCGAGACCACCGAGCCGCTGCTGACGCAGGTCGTGTCGACCGCCGCCGGCCAGCCGCTGTCGATGGTGCAGGTCAGGGAGACGGTCGCCCACCTGTTCAGCCTCGGACGGTTCGAGGGCGTCACCGTCGACGCCACGCTCGAAGGCGGGCGGGTGGCTCTGCGTTACGAGCTCATCCCGATTCATCCGGTCGCCCGCATCCGCTTCGACGGACCGCTGGGAGTGCCGGGCATCAACCAGGCCGACCTCCGGCGCGCCATCGTGGACCGCTACGGCGTCTCGCCGCCGTTGGGAAGCGCCGCCGACATGACGCGGATTCTCTCCGACGCGCTGCACGAGCGCGGTTACCTCAACGCGACGATCACGCCGCGACCGGTCCTCGAGCACTCGCCCGAACGCGCCACGCTGGTGTTCACGATCGATCCCGGTCCGCGCACCACGATCGGCGAGGTCGAGATTCTCGGTGTGCCCACGGTCAGCCGCGCGGAATTCGTCTCGCGCCTTGGCGTGGCCAGCGGCGCTCCGTACCAGCAGGACGCGCTGAACGGCCGCATCGACAAGTACATCGACGAGCGCCGCAGCAAGGGCTACTACGAGGCGAAGATCCTGCCGGTGGTGCGGCTCTCGGCCGACCGCCGCATCGCCGACCTGACATTGACCGTCCAGCCCGGCCCTCATGTCCGCGTCGTCTTTACGGGCGACCCGCTGCCGTCGGACCGGCGGGCCGAGCTGGTGCCGGTGGAGCGCGACGGTTCGGTCGACGAGGATCTGCTCGAGGACTCGAGCAACCGTATCGAGGAATACCTTCGCGCGCAGGGGTATCGCGACGCGCGGGCGCCGCATGCGCGCGAGGAGACGGACGGCGAGCTCCTGATCACGTTCGCAGTGACCCGCGGGCAGCAGTTCAGGGTTGCGTCGTACGAGATTTCCGGGAACGCCTCGGTGCCGCTGTCCGAGTTCGAATCGTCGCTTCGGCTGCGCGACGGCCAGCCGTTCGCGGCGACACGGCTGGATGCCGATGTCCAGGCCATCGAGGACCTGTACCACCGCCGCGGTTTCGCGTCCGCGCGCGTCAGCACGGCTGTCGAAGTCGTGACGCAGACGCCGCCTCCCGCCCAGGTGCCGGTCGCCGTCCGCGCGGTCGTCAGCGAGGGGCCGAGCACCACGCTCGACGCGGTGACGTTCGCCGGAAATGAGGCGGTCACCGAGAGCGCGCTGCGTGCGCGCCTGAAACTGCGTCCCGGCGATGCCGTTCGTGCCGGGACAGCTCGCCGCGGATCGCGACGCGATTCAGCTGACATACCAGGATCGCGGCTACGAGAGCGCGTCGGTCGAGGTCACGCCGAGCTTCAGCCAGAACGGTACCCACGTCGCGGTCGCCTTCGTCATCCACGAGGGGCCGCAGGTGTTCGTCGACCACGTGCTCATCGTCGGCAACGTGCGGATCTCGACCAGCACGATCGAGCGCGAGCTGCAGATTAAAGCCGGCGATCCGTTCAGCCTCGCCGCGATCAACGAGAGCCAGCGGCGGCTCACCGCGCTCGGCCTGTTCCGTCGCGCGCGCATCACCGAGCTGCGCCACGGCGGCGAGACCACGCGCGATCTGCTCGTCACCATCGAGGAAGCACCGCCGACGACCGTGGGCTACGGCGGCGGTGTCGAGGGCGGCCGGATCGTGGTCGCGCCGCCCGAAGGCGGTGTGGCGAGCCAGGAATTCGACTTCGCGCCGCGCGCGTTCATCGACATCGGCCGGCGCAACGTGTTCGGCAAGAACCGATCGCTGAACCTGTTCTCGAGCGTCGCCTTCCACTCGCAGCAGAGCGACCTGCCGCTCGAGTACCGCGTGGTCGGCACCTACCGTGAGCCGCGCGTGTTCGACACGAACGCCGACGCGTTCGTCAACCTGACGTTCGAACAGCAGCGGCGTTCCAGCTTCAATTTTTCGAGGCGCGGGATCAGCGCCGACATCGCGCGGAAGCTCACGCGCACGGTCAGCGTGAGCGGCTCGTATCAGCTTCAGCGCACCACGGTGTTCGACGAGAAACTGGAGGACCAGCCGCTGATCGATCGCGTGTTCTCGCAGTTCCGCCTGTCGTCGTTTTCCTCCTCGCTGATTCGCGACACGCGGGACGATCCGGTCGATCCTTCACGAGGCGAGTACGCGAGCGCGAACGGTCAGCTCGCCGCGCGGGCGATCGGATCGGAGATCGGCTTCGTGAAGTCGTTTTTCACCGCCCAGGCGTTTCGCACGTTGCCGCACACCAACCGGGTGGTGCTGGCGGCGAGCGCGAGGGTCGGGCTGGCGAACGGCTTTCCCCGCGAAGGGGTGAACGACGTGGGAGACGCGGTGCTGATTCGTGACCTGCCTCCGAGCGAGCGCTTCTATGCCGGCGGCGACACGACGATTCGCGGTTTTCTGCTCGATCAGGTGGGCACGCGCCACAATCCGCCGCAGCTGACCGATACGCTCGACGAAAACCTGCTGCCGATCGGCGGCAACGGCCTGGTCATCTTCAACGCCGAACTTCGCGTGCCGGTCGCCGGCGGGCTCGGCGTGGTCGGCTTCGTCGACACCGGCAACGTGTTCGCCCGTGTCACGGACATCGATCTCGGGGAATTGCGGACGGCGGTCGGCAGCGGCGTGCGGTACAAGTCGCCGTTCGGGCCGATCCGCTTCGATCTCGGCTTCAAGGTCAACCGCCAGCCGGCGAGAGAGTCTGACGGCCTGGTTCATCAGCTTCGGGCAGGCCTTTTGAGAATCATGAGATTGCGGATTGAGGATTGCGGATTGTGGATGGCGCGGGCTTCTGCTGGCCGCCTCGCTCGGCGTTGCCAGCGTGCGCGCCGAGACGATCGACCGTGTCCTCGCGGTCGTGGCGGGACAGTTGATCATGTTGAGCGATGTGACCGGCGCGATCGACCTCGGCCTGCAATCGACTGACGGCGCTTCCGATCCGGTGCGCGCGGTGCTGACCAAGCTGATCGATCGCGAGCTGGTGCTCGCCGAGGTCGATCGGTATGCGCCACCCGAGCCGACATCCGAGGCAGTCGATGGCGAATTGCAGCGCGTGCGGCAGCGGTTCCCGTCGCCCGACGCCTTCGAGTCGGCCCTCGCCCGCTCGGGAATCGACGACACGCACCTTCGCGAGACGCTCCGCCAGGATCTGCGGATGCGCGCCTATCTCGATCAGCGCTTCAACGCAGCGTCCGATCGGCGGGTCACCGCGATCAACGACTGGATGGCCGGCCTGCGCCGGCGCGGCGGCGTGGTCGATCTGTACCTCGCGGGCCGCTAGACCTGGAACAGAAAAGCCGCCGAGAGTCAAAGCCGGAATCTGTCTGCTCAGCGATCTTTCCGCGATCTTTCCCAAGCGCCTACCTCAAGCCGAGAAACGGCACGATCTGCAGCAGGTCGAATCCGGCGTGGCTGACCACCGGCGCGATGGCCGATCCGCGCCGCAAGTACACCAGGCCCCACATCGCGCCGAGCAGGCCGGTGGCGATGCCGACGTCGATACCCTGGACGCCGTAGTGCCCGGCGCCGAACGCGATGCTGGTCACGATGAGGCCGGCGGCGCGTCCGCCCAGCCAGACATCGAATCGATGGAGGAGGAACGCGCGCTGGAATTCCTCGCGCACGCCGCCGGCCACGACGACAACGAGCGCGAACCACCACGCATCGCTCGGCGTGCCCAGCAACCCCTGCAGCGGATTGGCCTCGACGTTGTGCAGCGACGGCGCAAAGCGCCGGACGGTCAGGATGACCGCGGCGGCGATGCCGAAGGCGAGCGGCAGCAGCCACAAGCCGAACACCGCTTCCGAAAGGATCGGGCGCCGGCCCATGAACACGTCGCGTGGACGCTCGCCGTGCGCGTAAAGGAGAGCGAGGATCAGGCCGAGAAGAAGCGCCGCGTCACCAAGCGAGAGCGCGACGACGTAGCCGACGCTCAGCTGGCCATCGGGCCTCCTCGCCTGGTACCCGAGCGCCAGCAGCGTTCCGCCGATGGCGAATTGCGTGACGACGTCGGAGCACAGCAGCACCTCGATGAGGGCGACGACCCGAGCCGCAAACATGCCTGACGTCTGCGGGCCCGGGTCACTGGCATCCGGGGGTTGGCCGTTCGAGTCGGGAAACACGCGACGTTAATGTATCGCACGTCCCCGTCCGCTCAGCCCTTCACCACCACCGTGACCGGCGCCGTCAAACGAACCGTCAGCGCGGCGCCCTTCGCCAGATGGACTTCCTTGCCGCGCGTCGAGAGTACCGCTGCCGTGCCGGCGCCGCCGCCGATCGCCGTTCCTACGAGCGCGCCTTTCTTGCCGCCGACCAGCGCGCCGATAATCGCGCCGCCGGCCGCGGGCGCGCCAATCTCCAGGGCGTCCTTCCGTTTCGTCGCCTCCGCCGTGCGTCCCAACGACGCCGTCCGTATCGCGTAGCGCTCGTCGCCGCCATGCGGAGTGATCGAATTGAACTGCATCGCGACGTGCGCGCGTCCCTTGACCCTGGCCGAGCGCGTGGCGTCGGTGACGACGCCGCTGAGCCGAGTGCCTGCCGCCAGTACCGTCTGTCCCTCCACGCGAACCGGCCGGGTCAGGTGCGCGGTGATCGCCTCTTCAACGCGACTGGTATCGGACCCAACCGGCGTGTCGAGAGCGACGCTCAGTTGGGTGCCCGAAGGAATCGTGATTTCTCGCGACGCCGCGCGAGCGTCTTCGGGCGCCGCAGCCGCAGGCGCTGCCGCCGGGGCGGGAGCCGGCGCGCCGCTGACCGGGTTGGCGAGCGCGTTGCCGGGAGTTTCAGCGCGTGTTTGGTTGCAACCGACGACAATTGTGGCCGCCGCAATCACCGTCAACAGCCTGACTCGCATTTCTTCCTCCATTTACTGGCAATAGTGCAAAGTCGTCGCCATCGGATGAGGTCTGAAAATTTCCTTATCGTTCAGCTTGCATCGGCCGCTCCCGGCGACCAGAATGTAAAAATGACATGGTCGAGGTCTGAGGATTGATGATTACCGCTGGCACTCCCGAAATTGTCGAAACTGATCCGAAGATTGCCGCCGAGCGCGTCCTGATCGTCGAAGACGACGCGTCTGCGCGAGTCGGTTTGGAACAACTCGTCAGGAGTTGGGGCTTCATCGCCGATTCTGCGTGCGACGGCGAAGAAGCGCTCGAGAAGGTCACGTCGTTTCGTCCCGCGATTGTCATTACCGACATGGTCATGCCGCGCATGGACGGGCTCGCGTTGCTGCGTGCGCTGCCGCAGGTCGGCGCCGACGTCACGACGCTCTTGTTGACGGCGCAGGGCACCGTCGACACGGCGGTCGAAGCGATGAAGGAAGGCGCCTACGACTACCTGACCAAGCCGGTCGACATTCAACGCCTGAAGATCCTGCTCGACAAGATCGTCGAGCGGCTCGAGACGATGCGCGAGGTCAAGGCGCTGCGGCGGCAGCTGCGCGAGCACGGGACGTTCGGCTCGCTCATCGGCAACAGCCCGGAGATGCGCAAGATTTATCAGGTGGTCGAGCAGGCGGCGCCGACGGCGGCGTCGGTTCTCATCACCGGCGAGTCAGGTACAGGCAAGGAGCTCATCGCCCAGACCATTCACCAGCTCAGCCCGCGCGCCGGCTTTCCGTTCATCGCCATCAACTGCGCCGCCATTCCCGAAACGCTGCTCGAGAGCGAGATCTTCGGCCACGAAAAGGGCGCGTTCACCGGCGCCGCCGACCGGCGCCAGGGGTGTTTCGAGCTGGCGGACCGCGGGACGCTGTTCCTCGACGAGATCGGGGAGATGACGCCGGCGACGCAGGTCAAGCTGCTTCGCGTGCTCCAGGAGCGCAGCTTCCGCCGCCTCGGCGGGCGGACCGAGCAGAGCGTGGACGTCCGTGTGATTGCCGCGACCAACGTCGATCCGGCCATGGCGGTCCAGCAGGGCAAGCTGCGCGAGGACTTGTACTACCGCCTCAACGTGTTCTCACTCCGGCTGCCGACTCTGCGAGAGCGGAAGGAGGACTTGCCGCTGCTGGTGCAGGCATTCATCGGCGAGTTCAACACCCGCAACCAGAAGTCGATCGCGGGTGTCGATCAGGCCGCGATGCGGCTGCTCGAGCACTATGGGTGGCCCGGCAACGTTCGAGAACTGCGCAACGTGATCGAGCGGGCGACGATTCTGGCGCCCGGTCCGTTCATCGAGACGAAGCATCTGCCGCCGGTGCTGACCGACGAGCCGCCGGTGCCGCAGCAGCCCCAGCTGGCGCTGGCGCCGGGAACGACCGTCGAGGAGGCAGAGCGCCGGCTCATCGTGATGACGTTGGCGCACACCCGCGACAACAAGACGCGGGCCGCCGAAATCCTAGGCATCAGCCTCAAAACGCTGCACAATAAGCTCAACAAGCTGAGACTTCGGCCCAAGAAGACCGAATAGACAGTTCATGGCTAAGGGCTGATGGCTGATGGCTATGGTTGATGGCGGGGCCGCTCCATCGGTCCCTATGCCATCAGCCTTCAGCCATCAGCCATGACATGCGACTAGGCATCAAGGGTAAGCAAGTCGTCGGCGTCACGTCGATCGTCGTCACGGTCGTCGTGGTGCTCAGCGTGCTGCACCTGGCGCGCCTCGCGCGCGTCAGCCTCGACGAGAGCAGCGCGCGCGCCGAGCTGCTGGCCAACGCGATCTATCACCGCGCGCAGCAGGTGGTCGTCGGCGGCGCCGAACCGCTTGCGGCATTGAGGGCGGATCCGGGACTGCGTTCGATTCTCGAGTCGAGCCTGTATTCCAAGAACGTGATGTACGCGGCGCTGGTGGACGACCGCGGAATCGCGGTGGCACACGCCGATAAATCGCTCGAGAGGCAGCCGCTTCCGCCGGTCGGCGATCTCGGGAAGCTGCTGGAGCAGTCGTCGCTGTCGCAGTTGATCGCGATCTATTCGAGCCAGGGGCAGAACCTCGAGTTTCGCGGACCACTGCTCCTGGGCAACACGGAGATTGGTTCGACGCGGATTGGCGTGTCGACGCTGTTGATTCGGCAGGATCTGGATCAGTCGCTGCGGCCTTCTCTTGTGACGGCCCTGGGGGCGCTGGGAGTGTCGGTCCTGGTCGCGACGCTGCTCTCGCAGCTCTTCCTGCGGCCGATTCACATGATTCGCAGCGGGTTGACCCGCCTGGGCAAGGGCGAATTCGGCGTGCAGCTCGACATGGATCAGGGAGACGAGTTCGGCGAGCTCGGCACGTTCTTCAACACGGTCAGCGAGCAGCTGTCGGCGGATCGGTCGCAGATGGCCGGACAGGTGGCCAACCTGGAATCGGCGGTCGAGCAGCTCGAGGATGCCGTCGCGATTGTGAATGCACGCGAAGAATTGCTCTTCACGAACCCCGCGATGCGCGCGCTGCTGCCGGATGCGGCTCCAGGGGTATCGCTCGACGCGATGCTGGCCGCGGATCATCCGCTGCGGCGGCTGGCGGAGCAGACGCTCGTGAGCCGGCAGTCGCGCGGCCCGCTGTCGGCGTCCTTCGGCGACAGCGAGCGCCTGGTGATGACGCACGCGATCAACGATCCGAAAGGCGATCTGGTCGGCGTGATGCTGATCGCGCGCAACGTGGAGTACTTGAGCGAAGTGCAGTCGACGGTGCGATACTCGCGAAAGCTGGCCGCGCTCGGACGGCTGTCGGCCGGCGTCGCGCACGAAGTGAAGAACCCGTTGAACGCGATGATGATCCATCTGGAGCTGTTGAAGCAGCAGGTGAATCCGCGTGCCGCCCGCCCCTCGATTCAGGCGGGACTCGCCGAGCGGACCGCATCGGGACGGATCCTCGTCGCTCGCGGCGATGCGGTGGAGCCTCGCGCGGCCGTGGTCGCCGAGGCGACGCCGATGGACCGCGAAGAAGCGATGCAGCACGTCGACGTCATCGCCAAGGAGATCCGCCGGCTCGACGAAGTGGTGCAGGGGTTCCTGAAATTCACGCGGCCCGAGGATCTGAAACTGCAGCCGCTGGCGCTGCGCTCGCTCCTCGACGAGATCGTGCCGATCGTCCGCCCCGAGGCGGACCGCGCGCGCGTGCAGCTGATTGTCGACTGCGACGCCGCGCCCGACGTGAACGGCGACCCGGCGATGCTCCGCCAGGCGTTTCTCAACCTCGCGCTGAACGCCTGCCAGGCGATGCCAAACGGCGGGACGCTGCGGATACGCTGCGAGTCGGCGCGCGGGCGCCGCGTCGCGGTCGTCTTCAGTGACACCGGCGTCGGCATCGCGCCGTCGGACTTGCAGCGGATCTTCGATCTGTATTTCACGACGAAGGAAAAGGGCAGCGGGATCGGTCTGTCCATGGTGTACCGGACCGTGCAGATGCACGACGGCGAGATCGAAGTGCAGTCGATGCCCGGGTCCGGCACGACATTCCGGATGCTGCTGCCGCGAGCCTGAAGATGGCCAAGAAGCTGTGGTTCATCGTGTTGATGGCGCCTGTCGTGGCGGCGTGCACGCACGCGCAGGCGAAGGCGACGCCCGAGATGCCCCCGCTCGAAATGCCGGTGCCTCCGCCGCGCGACGTCCAGCCCACCGAAGTGGAAGCGCCGCCGCCGGTGCCGCTGGTCACCGAACCGGCGCACAATCCGCCGGCCCGCCTCCGTCCCACGCCGCCGGCCAGAACGGAGCCCAGGCCCGCGGCGGAGCCGCCGAAGCCGGAACCGCCGCCCGCCGCCGAACCGCCCAAGCCCGCGGACGAGCCGCCGAAACCGCTCACGACGCTGCAAACGACGCCGGCAGCCGCAGAGGGAGAAGTCGAGCGCGGGATCCGGGCGTCGATTCAGCGCGCGAACACCGATCTCAACCGTATCGACTATCGCGCGCTCAACACCGACGCGCGCACGCAGTACGATTCCGCCAAGAGGTTCCTCGAGACGGCCGATGCCGCGATCAGGACCAAGAATCTGGTCCTTGCGAAAACCGTCGCCGAAAAAGCCGCGGTCATTGCGGCTCAGCTCGCCGGACGCTGAAGTACACGTTCGCGCACAAACGTCAACATCTTGCGAGTGACCTAAAAGAGCATCACAATATGTGGTGTTTACACGCTTGACAAACGTTCTGGCCGGGCGCATATTGATTCGCCGAACGAGACAGAGCGGACAAACGAGAACCTCCCAGCTTCTCGAGAGTGCGCGGTAGCTTTTTCGGGTTCCGGGCGGTCAACGATTTTCCAATACAGCTACGACGGTCACCTCCGGGGGCGGGAGGGCGATCGCCGCGATCGGAGCGGACGAGATGAAAGAGGGCGCTGCCTATCAGGCCGCAAGTGCCGGCCAGCAGTCGGTTGAAAGCAGTGGGACGGCTGCGGTGCCGCCGTTCGTGGAACCGGACAAGCCGCGCGCGAAAGCGCGGGCGGCGGCCGGTGTGCCTGGGCTGACGTTCCCGCGCTTCTTTACCGAAGCGGGCGTCGATCCGTTCGACGAGGTCGAGTGGGAAACCCGGTCGGCCTTGATCGGCAACGAACGCGGCGAGATGGTCTTCGAGCAGCGCGACGTCGAGATTCCGAAGGCCTGGTCGCAACAGGCGACCAACATCGTCGTGTCCAAGTATTTCCGCGGCCAGATCGGAACGCCCGAGCGTGAGCGCAGCGTGAAGCAGCTCATCGGCCGCGTGGTCGACACGATTACGATGTGGGCGAAGGCGAACAAGTACTTCGCGACCGACGACGATCTCCAGGCGTTCAGCGACGACCTGAAGCACATCCTCGTGTACCAGAAGGCGGCGTTCAACAGCCCGGTCTGGTTCAACTGCGGGTTCGAGAAGGCGCCGCAGTGCTCGGCCTGCTTCATCAACTCGGTCCAGGACACGATGGATTCCATCCTGACCCTGGCGCGGACCGAAGGGATGCTGTTCAAGTTCGGGTCCGGCACCGGCACCAACCTGTCGCCGATCCGATCCTCGAAGGAACTGCTCGCGGGCGGCGGCACGGCGTCGGGCCCGGTCTCGTTCATGAAGGGCTACGACGCGTTTGCCGGCGTCATCAAGTCGGGCGGCAAGACGCGGCGCGCGGCGAAGATGGTCATTCTCAACGCCGACCATCCGGACATCGTCGAGTTCATCAACTGCAAGGTCGAGGAAGAGAAGAAGGCCTGGGCGCTGATCGACGCCGGCTACGACGGCTCGTTCACCGGACCGGCGTATTCGTCGGTGTTCTTCCAGAACTCGAACAACAGCGTGCGCGTGACCGACGATTTCATGCGCGCGGTGCTCGACGACAGCACCTGGGACACCAAGGCGGTGCGCGACGGGTCCGTGATGGAGACCTACAAGGCGCGCGAGCTGATGAACCTCATCGCCGAGGGGACGCACGTGTGCGGCGATCCGGGCATGCAGTTCGACACGACGATCAACGAGTGGCACACCTGCCCGGAAACGGATCGCATCCACGCCAGCAATCCGTGCTCGGAGTACATGTTCCTGAACGACTCGGCGTGCAACCTGGCGTCGATCAACCTGATGAAGTTCGTGAAGGCCGACGGCGAGTTCGACACCGTCGCCTACAAGGCGGCGATCCGCACGCTGCTGACGGCGCAGGAGATCATCGTCGACAGCGCGAGCTATCCCTCGAAGGCGATCGGCGAGAACAGCCACGCCTACCGGCCGCTCGGGCTCGGCTACGCCAACCTCGGCGCGCTGCTGATGTCGCGCGGCCTGCCCTACGACAGCGACGGCGGCCGCGACTACGCGGCGGCGCTGACGGCGCTGATGACCGGCGAGGCGTACGCGCAGTCGGCGCGCATCGCGCGCGATCACGGCGGGCCGTTCTCGGGTACGAGAAGAATCGCGAGCCGTTCCTGCGCGTCATGCGCAAGCATCGCGACGCGATGCGCGACGTCAACGGCCGCAACGTGCCGTCCGATCTCTATGCCTCCGCCAAGTCGTCGTGGGACGACGCCGTGGAGCTCGGGGAACAGTTCGGCTATCGGAACGCGCAGGCGACCGTGCTGGCGCCGACCGGGACGATCGGCTTCATGATGGACTGCGATACGACGGGAGTCGAGCCGGACATCGCGCTCGTGAAGTACAAGAAGCTGGTCGGCGGCGGGATGATGAAAATCGTCAATCAGACCGTGCCGATGGCGCTGACCAAGCTGGGGTACTCGCCAGCCGCAGGTCGACGCGATCATCGACTTCATCGACAAGAACGAGACGATCGAAGGGGCGCCCGGGCTGAAGGAGTCGCACCTGCCGGTGTTCGACTGCGCGTTCAAGGCCGCGAAAGGGCAGCGCTCGATCCACTACATGGGCCACATCAAGATGATGGGCGCGACGCAGCCGTTCATTTCGGGCGCGATCTCGAAGACGGTCAACGTGCCGAAAGAGGCGAGCGTCGAAGACATCATGCAGGCCTACATCCAGTCGTGGAAGCTGGGTGCGAAGGCGATCTCCATCTATCGCGACGGCAGCAAGCGGACGCAGCCGCTGAACACGTCGAAGGACAAGACGGCGGCGGAGCTCGCGGCACAGGCGGCCGCGCAGCTCGTGACCAGGCCGGTCCGGCGCAAGCTGCCCGACGAGCGCCACGCGATCACCCACAAGTTCGACATCGCCGGGCACGAGGGCTACATCACGGTCGGCCTGTTCGAGGACGGTCAGCCGGGCGAGATCTTCCTGGTCATGGCGAAGGAAGGCTCGACGATCTCGGGCTTCGCCGATGCGTTCGCGCAGGCGATTTCCTACGCGCTGCAGTACGGCGTGCCGCTCCAGGCGCTGGTCGACAAGTTCAGCCACGTCCGGTTCGAGCCGTCGGGGATGACGCGCAACCCGGAGATCCGGTTTGCGAAGTCGATTGTCGACTACATCTTCCGGTGGATGGCGTCGAAGTTCCTCTCCAACGACGCGCAGTACAACGCGGGCGTCAACGGACGCGAACTGGGCGCGACGACGGCGGCCGCGGAGCAGGAGCCGGCGGAACCGGTCGCGCCGGTCCGAATCGGCGGCCAACCAGCACTCGACGATTCAGAACCAGGAGGACGCGCCGCCCTGTTCGACGTGCGGCTCGATCATGATCCGCAGCGGCGCCTGCTACAAGTGCAGCAACTGCGGCAACACGTCGGGTGTGCGTAGGGGCTGGGGGCTAGCGCAGCACGAGGAAACCGCGGAGTTCGCAGAGCACGCGGAGACGTAGATCTCAATCGGCAAGAACAGGCGGGTCCTTCGGGACCCGCCTTTCTTGTGTTCAGTGCCGCTTTCGGTCCCGCTCGTTTCGGTGAAAGCCTGCGCCGAGTCTGCCGTCTCGCGCATGTGTTCTCTCGGGCGGAGCGAATGATGCGCCGCTACCAGTGCAGCCCTGCGTGAGCTTCGTCCATGCTGAGCAGTCTCATCGCAAGGCCGTCTCGCGAGACCACGATCCGGCGCGCAGACCTCGAACGGACTGAAGCGCCTGCACTACCCGGTCACCAAGATCACGATAGTTCTCCAACTCGACAGTTCGGCAACTTCTGTTGCGAAAGTGCTGAAGCCGACACTGACGAATGGTGACGTCATGTTCGACATGACATCAACGTCCGTCGGTTGCACGCGAAGGCGCCGGTCGCGGGTGGCTGCGAACGGGCGCCCGCTCCGGCGCGCAGGCGATTCTAGCGGAGGCGCAGGGCTATCGCGGAGCATCCGGATGTGGGCTGCGATCTGCGTGACGGGCCCCGCCTTGGCGCCCGCGATGATCGTCAGCCCGTGGTCCGGCTAAAGCCGGACACTACCGAAATGGCGCGAAGCGTTCGAACGGAGGTCAATTTCAGGCACGCAGCGGAGGCGTTCGAGCGATGCCGCATCGCGTCCGCTGATCTCGCAGGCCTGAAGGCCTGCACAACTCACCAACTCACCAAATCGCCAACTCACCAATTGCCTGACTCACCCGTGGTTCCATGATAGCGTATCCTCGGGTCAGGTTGAAGCCTGCATCGAGTCGAGTTCAGACCCGTTCGTAGGTTTCCGTCATGACAGCGAGCGTTCGCAAGGTATCGCTCGAGAGCTGGCCGGGAACAAGGCGCCACCGCCAGTTGCCGGTGACGGTGCCGGGTCGATTCATACGCGCCTCGCTGCCCAGGCCCAGAAGGTCCTGCGCCGGAACGATCGCCGTATCCGCGACCGATGCCAGCACAGCACGGATGATCTCCCACTGCACCTCTCGTCCGTCGAGTGCCCAGATAGCGGTCGGGCATGCGTCGCGCTCGTTCACGATCTCGGCGTCCGACCGTGTGCTGTGGCCAGCCGCACCGGTCCACCATCCGACGGTCGTGTCGTTGTCGTGAGTTCCGGTGTAGACGACCAGGTTTCGCTGGTAGTTGTGAGGCCTGAAGGCCGGCGCCTGCGGGTCGGTGCCGAACGCAAACTGGAGGATCGCCATTCCCGGGAACCCGAATCGCTCGCGCAGCGCTTCGACCTCCGGTGTGATGACGCCGAGGTTCTCGGCGACGAACGGCAGTCGATCCATCTTCAAGCGCCGATTGCACCGCGTCGAAGAGCGACGCGCCCGGGCCTTTCACCCACTCGCCTCGCAAGGCCGTCGTCGCGTCGCCCGGCACTTCCCACGACGCCTCGAATCCGCGGAAGTGATCGATGCGGACGCGATCGACCAGCGCCAGCAGCGGCACGAAAGCGTTCGATCCACCACGCGTATCCGGTCTCTCGCAGAACGTCCCACCGGTAATGGGGATTTCCCCACAACTGGCCGGTCGCGCTGAAGTAGTCGGGCGGCACCCCGGCGAGCACCGACGGCCGGCCCTCGGCATCGAGGCGGAACAACTCCCGGTGCGCCCACACGTCGGCGCTGTCGTGCGCGACGAAAATCGGCAGATCGCCCATGATGCGGATCGATCGCGCGTGGCAGGCGTCTCGCAGCCGCTGCCACTGTTCGAAGAACAGAAACTGCGTCAGCTTGTGCAGGCGGATCTCCCGTGCGCAGCGCGCTCTTCCAGCGCGCGACCGCCGATGGATCGCGTTGCGCGATGCCGGGTTCCCACGCGGTCCAGGCGACGTGGCCGTGCATCTCCTTGACGGCCATGAACAGCGCGAAGTCGTCCAGCCAGCTCGCGTGCGCCCGGCAGAAATGGTCGAAGCGATCGCGCATGGACGGGGCCGCCGCCCGCGTCGAAGCGATCGAGCACTCGCGGCCAGAGCGTCTGACGATGGGCGATCACGGCGGGAAAGTCGACCGGCCCGGCGGGGAAGAGCTGCTCGCCCGGCATGTCTGTCGTCGGCGAGCAGCCCGTCCTCGAGTCAGCCGTTCGAGGCTGATCAACAGCGGATTCCCGGCAAACGCCGAAAAGCACTGGTACGGGGAGTCGCCGTAGCCGGTCGGTCCGAGCGGCAGCACCTGCCACAGGCGCTGGCCGGCGGAGGCGAGGAGATCGACGAACGCCAACGCAGCTGGGGCCGAGGTCGCCGATGCCGAAGCGAGCCGGCAGCGATGTCGGATGCAGGAGCACGCCGCTGCAACGACTGGAGGGCTTCGTCACAGGTGAGGCGCGGCGTCGGTGTCCCGCTCCTTGTTCGCCCTGAGCTGCTGCTCGATCAACTGCTTGGCGGCGTCCCGTCCGCCCAGCCCGAAGGCGATCGCCAGCCCGATCATCAAGGCGCCGAAGGTGATGGCGAAGGCCGTCAGCACGACAGCCGTACCCAGTCCCAACTGGTCGAGGGCCATCACCACCCCGATCGCGATCACGAGCGCCCGGAGGGCGCCGCTCATCAGCCGCGCACCTGGCAGGCCGGCGTTGACCGACGACAGCAGCGTGGCGCGCCACAGGAAATTGCCGACCAGGAATGCCAGCGACAACACCAGGAGAGCCACCAGGAACCGCGGCACGAACCGGAAGAACTCGTCGACGAGTCCCTGCAGCGGCCTGAACTGCAGCGTGTCGACCGCCGACACGATCAGACCGATCCAGACGATCCAGAAGACCATCTTGCCGATCAGCACTTCGGCGCTCGGCATCTCCGCCTTCCGCAGCAACTCGCTGCCGCCGGTCCGGAGCATCAGCCGATCGAAGCGTACCCACACGAGCAGCCGCTGGATGGCCCGGCGCACGAGGATCGCGACCAGCAGTCCACCGGCGAAGATGATGGTCGCCGCGACGAGGCGCGGCACGAACTCTATGGACGCCCGGGCGAAGTTATGCCACGACTGGGCAAGCGCATCGGCGATGTCTTGAATCATCCTGACCTCACACTTCGGCCGACCAGTTCGCGACCAGCACTGGTTTCAGGCGTTGGAATGTCTCACAGAGCGAGTTGAGCCTGGCCTGCACGACGGCGGGCGATTCGAGCGCGGTGTGCGACATGAATGCGGACGCGCGCCACATGTAGAGCGGCGCGAACATGTCGGCGAGCTGATCGACGCCGGCGCGCCCCTGGTGCGTCGCGGCCGCAAACGCATACACAATCCTCACCCACAGCTCGTCGTCGATCGGCGCGCCGGCGCCGTCAGCCAGGACTCGCGTCATGACATCCGGCTCGAGCACGTCCTTGAGGAGTGCCCGGATCTCGCCGATGTCGTGACGGGCCTGCTCGGCCAGTGCCTGGTAGTCCCACGTGGCGGCGTCCGGCACCGCGATCGGATCGGTGGCCCACGTGTGCAGCTCCGCGATGCCGTTGGCCTTCCGCCAGAACGACTCGTGCGCACGCAGACTCTCGATCAACGACAGCATCACCTGGTGCACCGCCTCGCGGAGCGTGGTCCGCGTGCCCGCGGCCGTCGTGGCCGGTCGCCAGATCTGACCGACCGCGAACCGCTCGGCCACCGCCTCGGTGCGGAGCCACAGATCGATCGCGAACCTCACCGCCTCGTGATTCCAGATGTCCTGCTCGAGGCAGTGCGACGCAAAACGTCCCGAACACGCGAACTCGGCGCCGAGCGGTTCGTCCAGCGCGACGCCGTACAGGGCGCGCACCAGCGGCCGCACCAGCTGCGTAATCAGGACGCCGTCGCGGGGATGGCGCCGATAGCGCGGCGCCAGGAACTCGACATCGGGACGAAGGATCGGACCGATCAGCTCGGTCACGCGGTCGGCGCGTGGTCGCGGGGCCGTTCGGATCGATGACCACGACGACCTTCGCCTGGGCCAGCTCCCCCGCGGCGAAGACGGTCCGCAACGCCGTGTGCTTGCCCGGCAAGCCGTGATACGGCGCGACGACGCGATGGAGCGTGCGGAGCGAATGCGACGTCTGGACGACATCCTCGTCGGTGAACGAGGCGCCGCGAATCAGCTCCGGCGTGCCGTCCGTCGAGCCGCCGTCGGAGTTGATCAACACCGTGCGCAGCCTGGGGAAGTCGCGCGTGAAGCACTGGTGAACCGCGCGGACGACGTCGATGATCGTCGAAGCGTTGTTCAGCGTCGGCAGGCCGACGAGGATGTCCACCTGGCCGACGGCGATCAGCTGCCGCAGCAGCTCGTCGGACAGCGCGCTCCGGTTCTCAGACGTGTTCTCGGCCACGATCGTGCGGCTTTCGGGCGTTGCCATGGTCGCGGCTGCGCCTAGAGCCAGCGCAACCGGAACCAGTAGAAGTTGTAAGGTCCCATCATCATGATGTACGGCTCGTGCGTGATGCGCGGGAAGATGCTGGCGCCAAACATCTCGATCGGGATGGCGCCGCTGAACTGCGACAGATCGAGCTCAACCGCCTGCGCGGTTCCCGCGAGGTTGCTGACCACCAGCACGGTCTCCTTTCCGAGGCGGCGGGTGAACGCCAGCACGCGATGGTTCTCGGGCTTCAGGAATTCGATCGTCCCACGGCCGAAGACGCGCATCGGACGCCGGACTTCGATCAGCCGCCGCGTCCAGTTGAGGAGCGACGTCGGGTTGCGCCGCTGCGATTCGACGTTGATGGACTGATAGCCATACACCGCGTTGGAGATGAGCGGCAGCCACAGGCGCTCGGGATCAGCCGTCGAGAATCCGGCGTTGAAGCCGCCGTTCCACTGCATCGGTGTGCGCACACTGTTGCGATCGCCGAGGTAGACGTTGTCGCCCATGCCGATCTCGTCGCCGTAGTACATGATCGGGCTGCCCGGCAACGACATCAGCAGCCCGCTCATCAGCTCGATGCGCCGTCGATCGCCTTCCATGAGCGGTGCCAGCCGGCGTCGGATGCCCATGTTGATGCGGGCTCGCGGATCCTTGGCGTATTCATCCCACATGTACTGCCGCTCGACCTCGGTCACCATTTCGAGCGTCAGCTCGTCGTGGTTGCGCAGGAAGATCCCCCACTGGCACGACTCCGGAATGTTCGGCGTCCGCTCGATGATGTCGATGAGCGGCTTGCGGTCTTCCAGCCGCAGCGCCATGAACATCCGCGGCATGATGGGGAAGTGGAACGACATGTGGAACTCGTCGCCGTCGCCGAAGTACGGGCGCACGTCTTCCGGCCACATGTTGGCTTCGGCCAGCAGCACCCGGCCGGTGAAGTGCGCGTCGACGCGGGCCCGCAGCTCCTTCAGCACGGCGTGCGTTTCCGGCAGGTTCTCGCAGGAGGTGCCCTCGCGCTCGATGAGGTACGGGACCGCGTCGACCCGGAAGCCATCGACGCCGAGGTCGAGCCAGAACTTCATCACCTTCCAGATTTCTTCTCGAACCGCAGGGTTGTCGAAGTTGAGGTCCGGCTGATGACTGAAGAAACGATGCCAGTAGTACGCCTTCGAGACCGGATCCCAGGCCCAGTTCGAGAGCTCCGTATCGAGGAAGATGATGCGAACGCCGCGATACCGATCGTCGGTGTCGCTCCACACGTACCAGTCGCGACGCGGATTGTCGGTCGAGCTGCGCGCTTCCTGAAACCAGGCGTGCTGATCCGACGTGTGATTCAGGACGAGCTCGATGATCACGCGCAGCCCGCGCGCGTGCGCCTGGTTCAGGAAGCTCTCGAAATCCTGCAGCGTCCCATAGCTCGGATGGATGTTCGTGTAGTCGGAGATGTCATACCCGTCATCCTTGAAGGGTGAGGGATACATCGGCTGAAGCCAGAGGCAGTCCACGCCGAGCGACGCGAGGTGATCCAGCTTCGATGTGAGCCCGGGGAAATCCCCGATGCCGTCGGCGTTGCTGTCCGCGAACGACTTGACGTGGAGCTGATAGAAAACGGCGTCCTTATACCAGAGAGGATCCGCGGAATTCAAAGTCGGCATCGATGTCGCATCGCCAGCCGCCAGCTCTCATAGGCCTGGCGTGCGGGGCGGACACCAGTGTAATTGGCCGGAGCAGAATAGAAGCTCATCCACCGTCAACAGCCCGGCTGGATCGCCGTCTGACACCGTTGGAGCCGACGCGTCCCCCGGCTACCGGCTGGTCGAGAAGATCCAGCGCGTGGTGGACTTGAACGTCTTCTCGCGCAGTCCGAATACGACCTTTGGACTCACCTCGAAGACCGGGACCCAGTTTGGGATCGAGGGTGAACCCTTTGTACTTTCGCGCGTAGTGCGACGAGAGCTCGGCGATTCGTGAGGTGTCGCCGACAGTCGACGCGGTTCCTTCGACGACGACGGCTTCGGCCGGGGTGTCGGTGCACACGACGCACGATGTGTTGGCGGCGAGGTTGCGCGCCTTGCGCGACTGCGCGCCGGTGCTGAAATAGAAGCGGGCGTCCACCCAGATCCCCCACACGGGCATCGCATGCGGCGTCGCGTCGGGCCGCACGGTCATCACGTAGTAGTTGTGCGAGGCCTGGAGGCGCTCTTCAGCCCAGGTCCACGAGAGCAGCCCTTTCGTCCCGGTCGGCATGCCGTAGCCGGGCATGTGCGGCCGCGACGCTTTCGGTGCCTGCGAGCTGCGAAACAGGTTTCTTCTTCATCATCTGCCTCATCTCTCCCTGGGACGCCTCAGACCCTAATCCCCAGCAGTCCCCAGCCCCAGCCCCTGGTTCATTCATACCGGCAGCCTGAAGAGGCGCCTGGCGTTGTCGGCGTAGATCTTCTTCTTCGCCGCCGCATCGATCGGCATCGCCTCCACGCCTTCGATCGTTTCACGCGTCACGCGCTCGCCCAGTTGGTTGTCGTACGGCGTGTCCGTGGCGAAGACCATGTGATCGGCGCCGAAGAACTCGTAGGCGCACATCAGCGCCGGCGTGTTGCCCTGAATCGCGGTGTCGCAGTAGAACATCCGGTAGTAGTCCAGCGGCGACTTCGTGAGCGTCTGCCCGTCGTGACGATAGCCCATCCGCATTTCGTTGAAGTCCCACGACAGCTGCACCCGCTTGTGGAAGTAGGGAATCATTCCGCCCGCGTGATGGGTGACGATCTTGAGCGTGGGGAACTTCTCCAGCGGCCCGCCGAAGGCGAGCCGCGCCATCGCCAGCGACGTCTCGTACGGCCAGCCGAAGTTGGTGTAGATCAGATACTTCGACGTCGCCTCGCCCTCGTAGTCGGCGGTCGTGTTGGTGCGGCGCGGGTGGAGCAGGATCGGCAGGTTGTAGGCCGCCATCTTCTCGTACAGCGGAAAGATCTCCGGCGCGTCGACCGGCCGGCCGTTGTGATCCGTGAAGATCTCGACGCCGCGGAATCGCAGCTCCCCGATCGCGCGGTCCGTTTCCACGAGCGCCGCGTCGATGTCGTTCATCGGCAGCGAGGCGCACGCGCCGCAGAACCGGTCCGGGTACTTGGCGACGAGCTCCGCCATCTCGTCGTTCGCAATCCGCGCGCATTCCGCCGCGTCCTTCGGCTCGAGCACGCTTTCGAGGTTCGGTCCGGCGATGGTCAGCAGCTGAACGACGTCCGGGTACTTGTCCATCGCGCGAAACCGCACATCGAGATTCGTCAGGCCGGGATTGGCGTGAAAGTACTTGCCGTACTGCGAGGCGAGCCGCTGGCCGGCCCGCTTGTTCCGCTCTTCGAGATAGCGAGGCGGCAGCACATGCGCGAACACGTCGATCATCATGCGCGGCATCTTAGCCCAAGGCGGAGTCCCTGGTCCCTGGGCGCCTGCGTCCGTCCTTGGTCCTTGGTCCTTCGTCCTCGGGTACGATGCAGCCGCGTGGCCGACCCAGGACTCGTTCGCTCCCTCAAGCTGCCCGCAGGCCACCGCGCTCGTGGTGGGGACGATTCTCGGCGCCTCCGTGTTCGTGCAGGCGTCCGAGGTGACCGAGCACGTCCCGCGGATCTGGGCGGTCCTGCTCGCCTGGAGCGTCTCCGGCGTCCTGACGTTGTTCGGCGCGCTCGCGTGCGCGGAACTGGCGTCGGCGTTTCCGCGCACCGGCGGCGTCTACGTGTTCCTCAAGGAGACGTATTCGCCGGTTGCCGGTTTTCTGTGGGGCTGGGCGATGTTCTGGGTGATGCACTCGGGCATCATCGCGGCGATGGCGACGGTGTTCGGCCGCTACGCCGGGTTCTTCGTGCCCTTGAGCGATCGCGGGATTCGGGCCGTGGCGGTGAGCGCGATTCTCGGCATCTCGGCGCTCAACTACGTCGGCGTGAAGCGGGGCAGCGCGGTCCAGACCGCCTTCACGATCACCAAGGTCGCCGCGGTCGCGCTCATCGTCGTGGTCGGCTTCGCGGTGGGATCGCGGCTGCCGGATCACTTTCAGCAGGGCGCGGCAGTGGCGAGCGCCGTCGGGCCGAGCGGCTTCCTGCTGGCGCTCGTCGCCGGCCTGTTCGCGTTCGGCGGCTGGCACGTCGTCACCTACACCGCGGAGGAGACCGTGCAGCCGGAACGGACGATTCCCCGCGCGCTGGCGCTCGGCATCGTCGTCGTGACGGCGTGCTACGTGGCGCTCAACGCGGTGTATTTCTACGTGCTGCCGCTGGAGCGGGTGGAGAAGTCGACGCGCGTCGCCGCCGACGTCGCGACGACGCTGCTCGGCGCGCCGGGCGGCGCGGCGATCTCGGCCCTGGTCATGTTCTCGGTGTTCGGAGCGATGACGGGGAGCATGCTCGCGGCGCCGCGCGTCTACTTCGCCATGGCGCGCGACGGCCTGATCTTCCGATGGATGGGCGACATCCACCCGCGATTCCGGACGCCGCACCGCGCGATTGTCCTGCAGGCGATCTGGGCGTCGGCGCTGGTCTGGTCAGGCACGTATCGGCAGCTGTTCACGCGCGTGATCTTCACCGAATGGATCTTCTTCGCGCTGATGGCCGGCGGCATCTTTCTGCTGCGGCGCCGCCCCGGGTACGCGCCCGCCTATCGCGTGTGGGGCTATCCCTGGGTGCCCGCCGTGTTCGTGGCGGCGTCCGCGGCGATCGTCGTCAACCGGCTCGTGTCCGAGCCGCTCGACAGCGCGGCGGGGCTGGCGCTGGTCGGTCTCGGCGTGCCGGCGTACTTCCTCTGGGCCCGCCGCGGCGCCTCAAAACCGCAGCTGCAGCCCGCCGCCATATCGCACGATGGTCGATGAGACGCCCGGCGGACGACACGTCCGCGTCACGGTACCGTCGGCTTGAACCGCCTGCTCGAGCCGAACTACACTTGTCGGCTGCAGATGTAATTTTTTTCCAAGGAGTTCCTGATGAAGCGCGTGATGTATTTTGCGTCGGCCGCTCTCCTGCTCGCCGCCCCCGCCGTGTATTCGCAGATGCCCGCCGGCCAGAAGATCGGCCTGGCGACGAGCCTGCAGCGCGGATACGCCGGGATCAAGACGAACTTTACCGCCGCCGCCGAGAAGATGCCCGAAGCCGACTACACGTTCAAGGTCGGATCGATGCCCGAGGCGCGGACCTACGGGCAGCTGATTGCGCACATCGCGCAGGCGCAGTTCGGCCAGTGCGCCGGCCTCACCGGCGTGCCGAATCCGATGGCGGGCAAGAACCTGGAGCAGGAGCTGAAGACGAAGGCCGAGCTCACCAAGGCGCTCGCCGACTCGTTCGCGATTTGCGACAAGGCGTTCGAGGCCGTTACCGACGCGAACGCGACCGAATGGTCAAAGCCGGTCAGAACGAACAGACTCGCGCGGCGTCGCTCTACGGCGTCATCGTGCACGGCAACGAAATCGCCGGCACCGCCTACGCGTATCTGCGGACCAAGGGGCTCGTGCCTCCGTCGACCGAGCGCGCACAGGGCGCGATGCGCGGTCGCGGCGGTCTGTAACGCTCGACGATTCCAATCCCGGAACTCCGGATGGGCGTGCCGCTCCTGGCGGCGCGCCTTTTTTTGACTTGGAATGCCTACTATGTCAGCATTTGAGTCGCTTGGCTGTCTCTGACGTCGTCAACCTCGGCGAATTCGAGCACATGGTGCTCCTGGCCATCATGCGGCTGGGCGACGACGCCTACGCGGTGCCGGTGCGCGAAGAGATTGTGCGCTGCACCGGGCGCGACGTCTCGCGCGGATCGATCTACATCACGCTCGATCGCCTCGAAACCAAGGGGTATCTCCGATCCCGTCTTGCCGATCCGACTCCCGAACGCGGCGGGCGGGCCAAGCGCTACTACGTGCTTCGCCCGCGGGCAGTCGACGCGCTGAAGGAGAGCCGGCGCGCGCTGGTCGCGCTGTGGCGCGGGTTGGAAACCGCACTGAGTTAGGCCATGAACGATGAAGCTCCGCTGGTGTTGCGCCTGTTTGCGCGGTTCATCCCGGCCGATCTCCGCGAGCCGATCGCTGGCGATCTCCACGAGGAATATCTCGAGATGCGCGAGCGCCACGGGGCCGGCCGCGCCGGGCGCTGGCTGTGGTGGCAGTCGCTGCGGCTGGCGCTGACATTCCGGTGGGAGCGAAGCGCGCACGGCCGTCCGCTGCCGCCGATCGCCGAGGAGTTGAGGGGGTTCGGACACATGTGGGACGGCCTTCGACAGGACATCACGTTCGGCGTTCGCATGCTGCGGCGGCAGCCGGGATTCACCGCCGTCGCGGTCTTCGCGCTGGCCCTGGGCATCGGCGCCAACACCGCCATCTTCAGCGTCGTCGACGCCGTGTTATGGCGGCCGCTGCCGTATCCGCGCGCCGATCGAGTGATGTCGCTCGCCGAACAGCGGCCGCGCGAGAGCCGGTGGTTCGGGCCGATCGCGCCGGCCGACTACTTCGACTGGCGCCGCGACAGCCGCTCGTTCGCGGCGATGGCGGCGTACACGATTCAGTCGCCGTCGGGCGCCTACAACCTGACCGGTGACGGCGAACCCGAGCGCGTACGGCCGCTCGAAGTAACGTCCGCAGTTTCTCGACGTCATCGGCGTCAGGCCGGCGCTCGGACGCGACTTTCGCGCCGAGGAAGAAACCGTCGGCCGCAATCGCGTCGTCCTGCTCAGCGACGCGCTGTGGCGCCGGCGCTTTGCCGCCGACCCGTCGGCGGTCGGCCGGACGGTGGCGTTCGAACGGCAAGGCCGTTCGAGATCGTCGGCGTGCTGCCGGCGCAGTTCTGGTGGCCCTCGCGGCCCGACATCGTCGTGCCGCTCGCGCTGGACGATCACGACCGCACGCTGAGGGCGGCACACTTCCTCGAAGCGATCGGCCGGCTCGGCGATGGCGTGCCGGCGGATCAGCGCGCGCGAGGAGCTTCGGATCATCGGCACGAGGCTCGCGCCGCGAATTCCCGGCGGAGAACGCGAATCACGCGCCCAACCTGCGGCCGTTGCGCGACGCCTTTGTCGGCGACGTCCAGACGATGCTGCTGGTGCGTGCTCGGTGCGGTCGGTTTCGTGCTGCTGATCGCCTGCGCGAACGTCGCCACGCTCCTGCTCGCTCGAGCGGCGGCCCGACAGAAGGAGGTCTCGATCCGGACCGCTGTCGGCGCATCGAGACGCGCGGCTCGTGCAGCAGATGCTGACCGAAAGCCTGGTGATCGCGGCTCGCCGGCGGCGCCGCCGGCGTGCTGCTCGCGGCGTGGAGCTTGTCGGCGCTTCGCGCGCTGCTCCCGGCGCGTTCGCGGGTTTGCCCGGTCTCGATCAGCTCGGCATCGACGTTCGCGTGCTGACGGCGTCGGTGATCGTGTCGCTCGATCGACCGGCCTGCTATTCGGCGTGCTGCCGGCGCTCGCGGCGTCGGATCAACGCGCTCGCGGTGTCGTTGAACGAGGAATCGCGCGGCGGCACAGGCAGCGTCAGGGCGCAAGCGGCTTCGCGCGGCGCTGGTCGTCGCCGAGCTCGCGCTGTCGCTGGTGCTGCTCGCCGGCGCGTCGCTGCTCGTCGTCAGCTTCAACAACCTGCTCAACGTGTCGCCTGGGTTCCAGCCGGCGCAGCTGGTCGATCGCACGAGTGACGCTGCCCTCTGCGCGATACGGTGAGCACGCAGCGCGTGGTCGCGTTCTTCGATGCGTTGTTCGAGCGGCTCGCTGGCAGCGCCGGCGATTCAGCGCGTCGGCGCGACGACGTCGTTGCCGTTCGACGGTGTCGATTCGCGGCTCGACCTGACAATCGAGCACCGCACGGGCGAGTCGCCGATTCCGGTGCGCGTGCATCCGCGCGTGGTCTCGACCGACTACTTTCAGACGATGGGCATCCCGCTGGTGCGCGGGCGGGAATTCACCGGTCACGACGTCGAGACGTCGCCTCGCGTCGTCATCATCAACGAGGCGGCGGCCCGCCGCTACTGGCCGAACGACGATCCGATCGGGCAGCGGATCAGCATCGGCGCGACCGCCGAGTGGCGCGAGATCGTCGGCGTCGTCGGCGACACGCGGCACGAAGGGCTCGACGCGGATGCCGAGCCGGCGGCGTACCTCCCGCAGCATCAGCGATTCGACTCGCTGGGCGCAGGCTTCGAGCGGGCGATGACGCTGGTCATTCGCACGACCGGCGACGCCGCCTCGGCGACGCCGCTGCTCCGCGCAGCGGTGACGAACGTCGACCCGCAGGTGCCCATCGGGCTCGTCCGCCCGATGGACGATCTGATTGACGACTCGATTGCGCCGCGTCGTCTCAACTTCGTGCTCGTGTCGGCGTTTGCCGTCGTCGCCCTGGGCCTGACGTCGGCCGGTCTCTACGGCGTGATGGCCTACCTGGTGACGCAGCGGACGCGGGAGATCGGCGTCCGGATGGCGCTCGGCGCGTCGCGGAAGCAAGTGCTCGCGCTCGTGCTGCGCGAGGCGGGATCGATGACGCTGCTCGGGATCGGCATCGGCGTTGCCGGCGCTCTCGTGCTGACGCGATTCATGGCGACGATGCTGTTCGGAATCAGCGCGGCGAACCCGCTTGTCTATCTGTCGATGTCGCTGCTGCTGGCGCTCGTCGCGCTGCTCGCCGTCGCCGTTCCATCGTCCCGCGCCACGCGGATCGATCCACTCTCGGCTCATCAGGGAAAGTTAGAACTCTGTCGAACTTGAACTCGACTTCTTTCAGTTCTA
Organism: uncultured Acidobacteriota bacterium; assembly: GCA_963794305.1. Classification (GTDB taxonomy): domain Bacteria; phylum Acidobacteriota; class Vicinamibacteria; order Vicinamibacterales; family CAVVIG01; genus CAVQFC01. The sequence continues at coordinate 94,209 of CAWCDQ010000011.1, forward strand.
ACCTGTTCTACACTTCTACTCATGTCTCTGACCACGCGCGTGCTGATCGGCCTGATGGCCGGCTTCGGCCTGGGTCTGGCGCTCGCCGGTTCCACCTCTCCCGCGGTCGCGACGCTGCTCGCCGTTGTCGCTCCGGTCGGCACGATTTTCATCAACCTGATTCGCATGACGGTGATCCCGCTGGTCGCCTCGATGCTGATCGCGAGCGTGGGATCGCTCGCCTCATCGGGCGCGCTGGGCCGCGCCGGCGCACGCGCGGCCGTCGGCGCCGTGGTGATGCTCGCCCTCACATCCACCGCGACGGTGTTGATCGCGACGCCGGCGCTCGCGCGGATCCAGATCGATCAGGGCGCCGCCATGGCGCTGCGCGGGCCGGCCGCGGCGGCGCCGGCCGGCGGCCGGTGCTTCGTCCTCGTCGCCGGCGATCGCGCAATGGTTCATCGACCTCGTGTCACCCAACGTGATCAAGGCGGCCGCCGACGGCACCATGCTCCCGGTCATCGTCTTTGCCGTGCTGTTCGGCGTGGCGCTGGCCGGCGTGGCCGCGGAGCGGCGCGACGCGGTGCTCCGCGTGACGCAGGGCATCGCCGACGCGATGCAGCGGCTGGTGTCCGGCATCCTCGATCTGGCGCCCTTCGGCGTGTTCGCGCTCGCCGTGCCGCTCGCGTCGAAGCTCGGGCTCGCTGCCGCGGGCGCCGTGATCGCGTACATCGCTCCTGGTCGTACTCTGACGATCCTCGCCGCGGCGCCTGCTGCTCTATCCGGTGGGGATCATCGCAGGCGGCATGTCGCCGCGGCGACTTCGCGTCGTTCTGCGCGCCGGCGCAGGCCGTGGCGTTCGCGTCACGCTCGTCGCTGGCTGCGCTGCCGGCGATGGTCGAAAGCGGCGAGCGCGCCAATCTGCCGCCGATCGTGTCGCGGTTCATCCTTCCGCTGGCGGCATCGGTGTTTCGCATCGGTGCGGCCGTCGCGATGCCGGTCGGCGTGCTGTTCCTCGCGCGCTTGTACGGCATGACGTTGTCGCCCGCGCAGCTCGCCTCGGTCGTGTTCACCGTGGTGCTCAGTTCGTTTGCGGTGCCGGGCGTCCCGGGCGGCAGCATCATCGCCATGGTGCCGGTTCTGGCCGCGGTCGACCTGCCGGTGGATGGCATCGGCATCCTGCTGGCCGTGGACACGATCCCCGACATGTTCCGCACGACCGCCAACGTCACCGGCAGCCTGACCCTGGCGGCGGTCCTTCGCAGACACGAATAAGAAGAAACCGCGGAATCCGACGGTCTCTGCGTCTGCGACTCGCGGTCTCCGATCGTCTCTACGAAAACATTCGTATTGACATCTACGAAGAGTGTCGTAGATAATCCTGCTCATGAAAGCGCCGCGCCGTAAGCCGACTGACGCCGAGCTGGGCATCCTCAATGTGCTGTGGTCGCGTGGACCCAGCACGGTCCGCCAGATTGCCGAGGACATGGGGCGCGAAGCCGGATACACGACGATCCTGAAGCTGCTGCAGATCATGACGGAGAAGGCGCTCGTCGTGCGCGACGAAGGCGCGCGAACTCACGTCTACACCGCGGCGTATACACAGGATCAGACGCAGCGCCAGCTCGTGGCGGATCTGCTCGAACGCGCGTTCGATGGATCGGCGGCCAAGCTCGTGCTCCAGGCGCTCGCGGCCGGCAAGACGACTCCCGAAGACCTCGCCGAGATCAAGAAACTGCTGCGCGGAGCCGGTACGCCAGGGGCGAACGACGACAAGCCGGGAGGATCACGATGACACCGTTTCTCCAGACGATCGGCTGGGCGTTGATCCATTTCGTGTGGCAGGGAGCGGCGATCGCGGCCGTTGCATCCGCTCTGCTGACGCTTGCCCGCCGGCGATCGGCGAGTGTCCGCTACGCGATCGCGTGCGTCGGCCTCGCGGCCATGCTCGCGGCGCCGCTGCTCTCGGCGCGCTTGTTGTGGACGATGGACTCGTCCTCGACGGCGGTCTCGTCGCCCGCATTGGACGGCGCGGCCGAGCCTGCCGATCAGGGAACTGGCGCACACCGGTCCAGGCCGTCAGGCCGGCCGTCCGGAACCAGCGGACGCCGTGCGACCGCCGTCGGCCGGACGCCTCGTGAACCTGCCGTCGCTCGATCGCATCCTGCCGATCATCACCATCGCGTGGCTCGTCGGCGTCGTGCTTCTTCTCGGCGAGGATGGCCGGCGGCTGGTGGCGCGTCCGGAAGCTGCACCAGATCGCGCTCGCGACGAATTCCTCGCGATGGCAGACCGCGTGCCGTCGGCTGGCGTACCGGCTCGGGCTTCCGGCCGCCGCGCACGTCGTCGAATCGGCGCTCGTCGACGTGCCCACGGTCGTCGGCTGGCTGCGTCCGGCGATCCTGCTTCCGATCGCCGCGCTGGCCTCGCTGACGCCGGCGCAGGTCGAAGCGATCCTCGCGCACGAGCTCGCGCACATCCGCCGTCACGACTACGCGGTCAACCTGCTGCAGACGATCGCCGAGACGCTTCTCTTCTATCACCCGGCCGTGTGGTGGATCTCGAACCGCATTCGCGTCGAGCGAGAGCACTGCTGCGACGACATCGCGATTGCCGTCTGCGGCGATCCGCTCGGATACGCTCAGGCGCTGGCCGAGCTCGAGACCTGGCGCACGTCGGCGGCAACCATGGCGCTCGCCGCGACCGACGGCTCCCTTCTCGAGCGCGTGCGCCGAATTCTTCGGGTCCCGGTCAGCGACGAGTCACGGTCGCCAAGCTGGGTCGTGACTCTTGTGTTGACGATGGTGTTCACCGCCGGCGCGGGAGGCGTCCAGCACCTGGGGTGGATCAGGACGCAGGGGGATATTCGCGCCGATTCTTCCCAGGCGAACCGGCACACTGTCGGCCTCCCGGTCACAAGACGCTGTTTCGCCAACCCCAGGCGGCGTTGCCGGTGGAGTGGAATCGCTGGTGGAGTTGCAGCGTGGAATCGCCGGCGGCATCGTCGGAGGCGTTGTCGGTGGAGTTTCTGTCGGGCAGGGGATCCCGGTTCCGCCAGTGCCGCCCGATCCGCCATTACCCCCGTCGCGTTGGGAGTTGGACGACCTGCCCGCGCCACCGGCTCCACCCGCGCCACCTGCGCCACCTGTTCCACCCGCGCCGCCCGCGCCGCCGGCCCCGGCGTCGCCAGCGACTCACCAGCGCCTCCGGCGCCACCCGCTCCGCCGGCTCCGCCCGCTCCGCCGGCGCCGCCGTCGCCTCCTTCACCGCCGGCGCCGCCGGCACCGCCGGCGCCAGGCGCATTTTCGCAGTCTTCGAGCAGCGACTGGCACATGCAGTGGAGCGACGACACGCATCGGTTCGACGTGCGCCTGCACGGTACGGTGACGTTCACCGACGACCTGTCCGACGTGCAGAGCCTGTCCGACGGAGGCACGCTCACGCTTCGGGACTGGAGCTCCATCGTTCCCCACACCGTCGAGATCAGTTCATCGAATGGCGTCCTCACACATACGTACTTCGTTGGAGGACTGAGGCGGCCCTGGGACGACGAAGCGAAGCGGTTCCTTGCGACCCAGCTGCCTACTGATGGTGCGGCGGTCGGGGATCGGGGCCGAATCGCGCGTGAAGTCGATCTTTCAGAAGAAGGGAACGGCCGGCGTCCTCGAGGAAATCGACTTGCTGGGCGGCGACTACGCGCGCCGCCTGTATTTCGTTGCGCTCATCGACGTGGCCGCCCTCGACGCGGCTTCCGTTCAGCCGATCCTCCAGCGCACCGGTCAGCAGATGAAGTCCGACTACGACCGCCGTCAGGTGCTCGAGCATGTCGCGGCCAACGTGCCGCTCGATCGCGCGGCGGCAGCCTCCTACGTGCGGGCGATGTCGACGATGAGGTCGGACTACGACCAGCGCCAGGCCCTCACGGCGTTGACCACGCACAATCGCGAGGCCGCGGATGGCGACACCCTGCTGCCAGCGCTTGCGCACATGAAATCGAGTTACGACAAGCGTGCGGTCCTCGAACAGATTCTGCAGCCCGGACAGCTGAGCCCCGACGCACGGCATGCCGTCCTGGTTGCCGTTGCCGGCATGCAGTCCGACTACGATCGCCGCCAGGTGTTGACCGCTTACATCGATCGCTTCGGCGTCGGGCCGGCGGAGCGTGAGCCGTTCTTCGCGCGCGGTGCGGGCCATCAAATCGAACTACGACCGGCGGGAAGTGCTGACCAGGCTCGCGAAGAAGGGGCAGGCCGATCGCGAGGTCCAGGGCGCGGTGTACGCCGCCGTCGCGGACATGACCTCGGACTACGACCGCGCCGAGGTGCTGCTCGCCTTCGCGCCAGGCGTCGACGCCGCCAGCCGCCCAGCGTTCGTCTCCGCGGCGGAGCGCATCAGGTCGTCGCACGACCAGAATCGCGTCCTCGCCGCGCTGGTGAAGGCCGAACACCGCTGAGCGCCTGTCGAGGCACGGCCTGAAGGCCGTGGCCCTACATCCGATTCACTTCGAGCCAGCTCTCGTAGGGGACGGCCTTCAGGCCGTCCCACCTTGCGCGTCCCGCCATGCGCCGGGAAAAACGGCGACAATGAGTCGTGCCCAACATTGGACGACTCCGCTATCTCGAGGCGTTGCCGCGCTCCGACGACCGGCCGCGCGGCACGCTCCTGCTGCTTCACGCATTTCCGCTCAACGCGCGCATGTGGGACGGACAACTCGCTCTTGCCGGTGACGGCTGGCGAGTGATCGCGCCGCAGTTGCGCGGGTTCGACGACGGCGCCAATGAACCGCCGGCATCGACGGTTGACGACTACGCCGGCGATGTCATCGATCTGCTCGACGCGCTGCACATCAAACAGGCCGTCGTCGGGGGGCTGTCACTCGGCGGATATGTCGCATTCGCGCTGCTGAGGCTTGCCGCGCGCTACGTACAGGGACTGATCCTCGCCGACACGCGCCCGCAGGCAGACACGCCGGAAGGTGTGGCGGCCCGCGTCCGCATGCTGCAGCTCGTTCAGGAAAAGGGGCCGTCAGCCGTCGCCGACGAGATGATCCCGAAACTGCTCGGCGAGACGACGCGCCGCGCCGGGCCTGGCGTCGAGGATCACGTGCGGTCGCTCGTGCTGGCGAACTCGACCGACGCGATCGCCGGCGCGATTCGCGCGCTCATGAGCCGTCCCGATTCGACGCCGCTGCTCGCATCCATTCATGTGCCGACGCTGGTCGTCGTTGGCGAAGAGGACACGGTGACGCCGCCGGCCTTGTCCGAAGAGATGCACAAGGTCCATCGCCGGTTCCCAGCTCGTGCGTATTTCTCACGCTGGCCACCTTTCCAATCTCGAGCAGCCCGAATCGTTCAACGCGGCTCTCGCGGCTTTCCTCGGCCATCGGGTATAGTCGAAGGACCATGCGGGTTGTGATCATTTCAATCGTGCTGGCGCTCTGCGTCGTCGGATCACCGGTTGCACAAGAGGCCAGCGACGCAGGTCGAGCAAAGGCGCTGGATCAACTTCTCGATCTGTATGTCCGCGGCGGCGACGTCTACTACCGGGCCATCAGATCGGAGCATGCGAAGCTCGACGGCTTCGTCGCCCAACTGGCGACGGTGTCGATCGACAAGCTCCCGCGCGAGGAGCAGCTGGCGTTCTGGCTCAACGCCTACAACGCGATCGTGCTCAAGACCGTGTCGGACAACTATCCGATCCAGAAGCGCTCCCCGGCGTATCCCGCCAAGAGCATCCGGCAGATACCCGGCGCGTTCGAGCGCACGGCTCATCGTGTCGCGGGAAAGAGCGTGACCCTCGATCAAATCGAGCAGACCATTCTGCCCACGTTCAACGACCCCAGGGTCTACTTCGCGCTCGGCCGCGGCGCGGTCGGCAGCGGCCGGTTGCGCAGCGAGGCGTTCACCGCGCCGCGCCTCGAAGAACAGCTCGCCGAAGTCGCGTCCGAGTGCGTGAGCCGCGCGCAATGCATCACCATCGATCGCACGACGGGGAAGGTCGGCGTCAGTTCCATCTTTTCGTGGCGCTCGAAGGAATTCGCCGACGCGTACGGCGACAAGGCGCCGGCGGCGTTCGCGAGCCGAAGTCCTATCGAGCGCGCGGTCGTCGCGTTCGTGATGCCCCGGCTCCTCGCGACCGAAAAAGAGTTCGTCGCGCAGAACAGCTTCCAGATTGCGTACACGCCTTTCGACTGGACCCTGAACGATCTGACGGGCCGGGGCGGACGTTGACGATTGCGAGCGATTGCGGCTCTTCCCTTCCTGCAATGCTGCAATTCTGCAATCCTTCCCTGCATGGACCTAGCGCTCAGAGATAAAGTCGCCATCGTCACCGGGTCGAGCAAGGGACTTGGTCTGGCCAGCGCACGCGCCCTGGCCGAGGAAGGATGCCGCGTCACCATCTGCGCCCGCGGTGAGTCGGCGCTCGCCGAGGCGGCAGCGCAGCTGACCGCACTTTCAGGTTCCACAAGACAAGGACCGAGTGCTGGCCGTCGCGGCCGACCTGACGACCGCCGCGGGTGTCGAGGCGGTGGTCTCGCGAACCGTCGAGGCGTTCGGGGGCCTCGACATCCTGGTCAACAACGTCGGCGTCGCCAAGGGCGCCGGCATCGTCGACACCAGCGACGAGGAGTGGCAGGCGTCCTTCGACCAGACGCTGTTTCCCGCGGTTCGCGCGTCGCGGCTGGCGGTGCCTCTGATGAGGCGGCGCGGCGGCGGCGCCATCGTGATGATCGCCTCGATCTGGGGCCGGGAGTCAGGCGGCCGCATGACCTACAACGCGGTCAAGGCGGCCGAAATCAGCCTGGCCAAGGCGATGGCGCAACAACTGGCGCGCGACAACATCCGGGTGAACAGCGTCGCGCCGGGATCGATTCGCTTTCCTGGGGGGTCGTGGGATCGTCGAGTTCTCGAGGATCCCGATGGGATGGCGGACTTCGTGCGCCGGGAACTGCCGTTCGGGAGGTTCGGCCGCCCCGAAGAGGTCGGGGCGGTCGTTGCGTTCCTCGCGTCCGGCCGGGCGAGCTGGATTAGCGGGGCAAGTGTGACCGTTGACGGCTGCCAGTCACGCTCCCTGATCTGATTGCCGGCATTCCTTCGGTGACGTCCGAGTCGGTGCGGTGAGACCGGCCGCCGCCGGACAGGCCGCGCGCGCTGGCCATCTTGCGAGGAACGGTGTGGCCCGGTACTCGAACGCGAACCACGAACCCTTCCGGGTTCTCGTGTTCGCCGCTGTCCGGCTCACCCTCGGAGGAATGAAGGAAGAACCCTCGGCGCCGCAGTCGCGGCTCGTGTGCAACCATCTTCGAACTCCCAGGTAGAAGTATCGGCGCGAAAAAAAAGAGTAGCAGTACCGCGCCGAGGATCAAGAAAAAAACAGCGAAAGATCGGAAAAAGATCAGCGTCGCGCGAACGCGAACTGATAGACGGGCAGGCCGGCGAGGATCAGCGCGAACGTGATCGTCGTCGGAATCGGTTCGTGGATGAGAGCGTTCACGACAAACGCCGCGACCGACACGATGAAGATCGCGGGCACGATCGGATAGCCGACGACCTTGTACGGTCGAGGCATCTCGGGCCGGAGGCGGCGCAGACGATAGATGGCCGCGATGCCCAATGCGTAGAACGGCCAGATCGCCAGCACGAACGTCTCGGTGAGGGCCTCGAAGCTGCGGCTCATCACCAGCGCCATCCCGAGCACGGCTGCCAGGAGTATCGCGACGTACGGCGTCTTGAACCGCGGATGAATCCTGGCGATCGAGTCGAAGAACATCCCGTCGTCGGCCATCGCGAAGAAGACGCGGGGCGAGGCCAGCATGCTGCCGTTCAGCGAGCTGAACGACGAAATCATGACGAACACCGAGACCAGCACCACGCCGGTCCGGCCGAAAAGCGCCATCATGGTGTCGGCCGCGACCAGCGGCGTCGCGGGGTTGGCGATTTCCGTGATCGGAATCACATAGAGGTAAGCCACGTTCGTCAGCACGTAGATGGCAATGAGTGCCAGGGTGCCCAGGATGATCGCCCGCGGCAGGTTGCGCTGCGGGTCCTTGACCTCTCCGGCCGCAAAGGACAGATCGCCCCATCCGTCGTACGCCCACAGCACGCTCACGAGCGCCAGTCCCATCGCGCCAGTGCCAATCGGTCCAGGGGCTGCGGCGGTCAGATGCGACACGATGGCCCCGTGGCCCGCGCCGAGAAGGAAGGAGGCGCCCACGAGGACCACGAGCGCCGAGAATTTCGCCGCCGTCGAGACCCCGACGATGGCCGCGCCCACGTTGGCGCCGACGATGTTGGCGGCGGCGGCAAAGGCGATGGCGGCCGGCGGAGAGCGCTCGTGCGGTGATGTAGTGCTCGACCGGATCGACGCCGATGCTCCGCAGGAAATACTCGCCGAAAACGACGGCGATGCCACCGAGCGCCGAGGCGCGAATCAGCACCAGTTCCGACCAGCCGAAACAGAACGCCGCCGGCCGACCCCAACCCTCGCGCAGGTACGCATAGAAGCCGCCTGTTTCCGGCAGCGCGGCCGCCAGTTCGGCCAGCGAGAGCGCTCCGCACAACGTGACGAGGCCGCCGACGACCCAGAGCGCCAGCATCAGCGTGGGGCTGGGCACTTTCTGCGCGATCCCCGCAGGCGACCGGAAGATACCTGAACCGATGGTGATGCCGATGACGAGAGCGACCGAGCTCCACAGGCCGAGGGTTCGCGGGAGGCGTGATGGTTGGCTGGGCGCGCTCATCAGTGGGCCGAAGACTAGCACACGGATCCCTTTGCCATTTGTTCGCCTCACTGGTACGATGCTGCGCCATGCTTCCCGCGACACGATCCCGCAGCGACGGCGCGCTGGATGCGGCGCTCGAGCGAATCGGCGGCCGCGACATCGACAGGCCCGACACTCCCGACCTTCATGTGACCGCCGTTCGCCGGCTGCCGGCAGTCGCCGCACAGCTGGCGCCGTTTCCCGACGCGCTCGACGATCGATTGAAAGCGGCACTGCGAGCGCGTGGAATCGAGCAGCTCTACACGCACCAGGCGGAAGCGATCGCGCATGCGCTGGCCGGCCGGCATGCCGTGGTCATCACGCCGACGGCATCGGGCAAGACGCTCTGCTACAACGCGCCGGTGCTCGATGCGATCCTCAAGGACCCGTCGAGCCGCGCGCTCTACCTGTTCCCGACCAAGGCGCTCGCGCAGGATCAGCTCGCCGAACTGCAGGCGATGTGCGAGCAGATCGACCACGCGACCGGCGAGAAGATCGGCGTGTTCACCTACGATGGCGACACACCGCAGGACGCGCGGCGGACCATCCGGTCGCGCGCGCACCTGGTGCTCAGCAACCCCGACATGCTGCACTCCGGAATCCTTCCGCACCATCCGCGGTGGGCGAAATTGTTCGAGAACCTGCGCTACGTGATCATCGACGAGCTGCACGCGTACCGCGGCGTGTTCGGCAGCCACTTGTGCAACGTCCTTCGCCGCCTTCGCCGCATCTGCCATCACTACGGTTCGAACCCGGTCTTTCTGTGCTCCTCGGCGACGATTCAGAATCCGCGCGAGCTGGCGGAGCGCCTCACCGAGCAATCGTTCGAGCTGGTCGACAGGAGCGGCGCCCCACGCGGGGAGAAGTTCTTCGTCTTCGTGAACCCGCCGGTGGTCAACCAGCAGCTCGGTATCCGGCGCTCGTATCTTGCCGAGACACGCCGCGTGGCGGCCGAGTTCCTCAAGCGAAACCTCCAGCTCATCGTCTTCGCTCAGAGCCGTCTTTCGACTGAAATCCTCACGACATACCTGAAGGACGACTTCGAAGGAATTCCGGGGGCGCCCGAACAGATTCGCGGCTACCGCGGCGGATATCTGCCGATGCGCCGACGCGAGATCGAAAAAGGATTGCGCGAAGGCGCGGTCCGGGCGGTGGTGTCCACCAACGCGCTCGAACTCGGCATCGACATCGGCGCCCTCGATGTCTCGATCATGGCCGGCTATCCGGGCACGATTGCCGCGACCTGGCAGCGCGCGGGACGGGCGGGACGCCGCAACGGCCGATCCGCGGCCGTGATGGTGGCCAGCAGCGCGCCGCTGGATCAATTCGTCGTGCGCAACCCGTCCTATTTCTTCGACGCGTCGCCGGAGCGGGCGCTCGATCGATCCCGACAATCTTCACATTCTCGTGGACCACATCAAGTGTGCGGCGTTCGAGCTGCCATTCGGTCCTGCGGATACGTTCGGACGACCCGACGTCCAGGAAATTCTGGGGATCCTCTCGGAGCAGGGGCTCGTGCACCGCGCGGACCAGGACGCGTCGTGGATGTGGACGAACGAGTCGTACCCGGCCGACGCCGTCAGCCTGCGGTCGGTGTCGTCGGACAACTTCGTCATCGTCGACATCACCAACGAGACGCGGGTGATCGGCGAGACCGACTTCACGAGCGGGCCTTCCACGCTGCACCCGAAGGCGATCTACATCATCGAAGGCAAGCTGTTCCAGGTGGAGCGGCTCGATTTCGAAGGGCGCAAGGCGTTCGTGCGTTCGATCGACTGCGACTACTACACGACGGCGATCAACTACGCGAAAGTGACGCCGATCGACACGTTCGCGTCGGACGCAGGGGATGGAGAAGGGGAGCGCGTCTTCGAGACGCCCGTTCGCACGCACGGCGAGGTCCACGTCGTCTCGCGAGTGGTCGGCTTCAAGAAGATCAAGTTCTACACGAACGAGAACGTCGGGTCGGGCGAGCTGGATCTGCCCGAGCAGCAGATGCACACGACGTCATACTGGCTCACGATTCCTGCGAGCGTGATGACCATGCTGCCGTACGCCTCCGACGATCGGCGTGACGGCGTGGTGGGCCTTGCGTTCGCGCTGAAGCAGGTGGCGCAGCTCCTCCTGATGTGCGACGGTCACGATATCGGTCTCTCGATCGACAGCGGGGACCAGGGATCGGCAGGCCCGCAAACCATCTTCGTCTACGACAACTATCCGGGCGGGATCGGGTTCAGCGCTCCGTTGTACCAGGTGCATCGCGAGCTGCTCGAGGGCGCGCACCGGCTGATCGCCGAATGCCAGTGCGAGAGCGGCTGCCCAGGCTGCGTGGGCCCGCTCGGACACACGGGTCCGCTGGCCAAGATCGCCGCGCTCCGGATCCTCGAGTTGCTTCAGGCTGGAAGCGGCGAGAACTGCTCTCGAGGCCGCAGGCTGCGGACGACAAGGAGGCCATCCCGTTTTGACCGCGCTCGCCGATCGCATCCGTGGGATCGTCGCGCCTCGAGTGGGGGCCGACCCAGGTGTCGGCCTGGCTGCACTTCGGTGCGCGACAGCACCAGGTCCCTCCCTACTTGAATCCCACGTGGACATCGCGGCGCTTCTCGGTGGCGCGTGGAGACCGGGCGGAAGCGGGCAGTTCGTCGTGGAGCGACGCTGGGAGCCCAGTCCGCGATGCACGGGCGCGAGCGGATCGGCGCGCTGGCGGAGCGGCTCGAGACGCGCGTCGGGCGAGGCGCCGCTGTTCACCGGCGGTGCCCCTGCGCGGCCGCCGTTCGTCTTCTTCGACCTGGAGACGACCGGTCTCAACGGCGGGGCGGGCACGCTCGCGTTCCTCGTCGGATGCGGGTGGTTCGATGTCGACGGCGGCTACGTAACGCGCCAGTTTCTGCTTGGACGGTACGCCGACGAGCGCGCGTTGCTGGAGGCGGTCGCCGGCGAGCTCGCTCGCGCCGGTGCGCTGGTCAGCTTCAACGGCAAGTCGTTCGATGCGCCGCTGCTCGAAGGACGCTACCTCTTCCACCGAATCGCCTGGCGCGGCCGAGAGATGCCTCACGTGGACGTGCTGCACCCGGCGCGGCGGTTCTGGAAGAAGGGTGGACCTCGTGCTCTCGTCCCGCAGACCTTCGGGTCGGCTCTCGAATCGAGTTGTTCGTTGCAGACGCTCGAACGACAGCTGATCGGCGCGCGCCGGAAAGGCGACGTGCCTGGATTCGAGATTCCGGCGCGGTACTTTCAGTTCGTGCGGAGCGGCGATGCGGGTCCTCTCGAGGCGATCCTCGAGCACAACCGGCTGGACTTGCTGACGCTGGCGGCCATCACTGCGCGACTGCTGGACATGGCGCGCAGCGGCCCGGACTCGATTGGCGACCCGCGCGAGGCGCTCGCGCTCGGTCACGTCTACATGCGCGCCGGGCTGGAGGAACGAGCGCACGCGAGCTTCCGGCGAGCGCTCGACCGCTGCCGTTCACCGCGCGGGGCGTTCGATCCCCTCAGGATCGACGTCCTGCGTGCGCTGGCGCTCGCGTGCCGGCGAGCGAGGCGGCACGATGAGGCGGCCGCGTCGTGGCGTGAGCTGGCGGAGATGCGCGGCTGTCCTGCCGCCATCGTGCGCGAAGCGACCGAGGCGCTGGCGATTCACCACGAGCACCGCGTGCGCGATCTCGCGCTCGCCAGGCAATTCGCGTTCGGCAGCCTCGCGGCCGCCACTGGCGCGGCGCCGTCGATCGCGCATGCGGTCAGGCATCGCCTGGCGCGACTGGAGCGAAAAATCGGTGAGTCGTCGCGGAGCGGGGAGTTGCTGGACTGAAGGCGTTTCGGGTTGAGTGCGGCGGACCTTGAGGTCCGCCGGCCCCGCAGGCTGGAATGCCTGCACGAATACGATGTCTGTTCCGCTGCGGCGTGTTACCGGGCGGCGGGCGCCGCTTCCTTCTTGGCCTTCGCCGCTTTCGCAGACGTCTTGCGGCTCTCGATGTCTGCGCGCCGTACTTCTTCGTAAAGCGCTCCACGCGGCCCTCGGTATCGAGCAGCTTCTGCTTGCCCGTAAAGAATGGGTGGCAGCTCGAGCAGATTTCGAGGTGCAGCTCAGGCTTGGTCGAACGGGTCTTCCACGTCGTCCCGCACGCGCAGCGCGCCTCGACGTCGAAATACTTGGGGTGAATCGCTTCCTTCACAGCGTGCTCCTTGGCCTATCCGGGAAACCGTCATTATACCAGACGCTTACGGCGTGGCGTTCGGTCCGCGGTTCCAGCGATGGGTCTTCAGGGCCTGGCCGAGGCGGGGCGGCAGCCGGACCCCGTCGCTGGCCGCCAGATTCCGCTCCACGTGCGCGGGCCGCCGCATGCCCGGGATAGTGGTGCTGACCGCCGGGTGTTCGAGGATGAATCTGAGCGCCAGCTCGGGCAGATCCATCCCGTCCGGCACCAGCGGACTGAGCCGGTCGACCCGGGCAAGCGTGGCGGTCAGGTGATCGGGGTTGAAATAGAGGTTCCGCCAATCGCCGTCCGGCCACTTGGAGTCTGACCTGAGCGTGCCGGTCAAGCTGCCCTCGTCGAACGGCACGCGCGCGATGACCGCGATGTCGTGCGCCTGACAGTAGGGCAACAGCTCATCTTCCGGCGCCTGATCGAAGACGTTGTAGACCACCTGGACGCTGTCGATCAGGTCTGTCTTCAGCGCGCGGAGCACGTTCGACGCCTCCCAGCGGTTCACGCTGATGCCGACAGCGCGCACGAGCCCCTCGCGTTTCAGATCGTCGACGGCTCGCTGCCAGCCCTCGTCGTCGGCCCAGGCGTCGCTCCAGACATGGAACTGCTGCAGATCGATGGTCTGCATGCCCAGGTAGCCGAGGCTCTTTTCGGTGAACTCACGGATGTGATCGGGCGGGTAGGTGTCCTCGACGCGATATTCCGCCTTGCCCGGCCACTTCATGTTCTTCGGCGGAATCTTGGTGGCGACGTACGCGGCGGCGCCTGTGTGCGCGCGCAGGGCCTGGCCCAGCAGCGTTTCGCTGTGTCCCTGTCCATACGCCCACGCGGTGTCGAAGAAATTGCAGCCGAGCGCGATGGCGCGGTCCAGAGCGCGCAGCGATTCCTCGTCGTCGGAACCGGTCCAGCCGCCCATGCCCCACATGCCGTAGCCGATTTCCGAGACCTGCCACCCGGTACGTCCGAAGGTTCGATAGCGCATGGCACGATCTTCGCCAGGATCGGAGCGATTAGAGATCTGATCGGTGAGACAGCAGGGCTGAACGCTTGGGACAGGGCTTTGAGCTTCTTAGCCTTGTTGCTTCGTGCCCTTCGTTACGCCTTGGTCCCGTTGCTCATCGACGCCAGGAAGTCCTGGTTGGTCTTCGTCTTCGACATCCGCGACAGCAGCAGCTCCATCGCCTCGACCGGGGAGAGCGGCGTGAGCACCTTTCGCAGGACCCACACGCGATTGAGATCCTCTTTCGGGATGAGCAATTCCTCTTTGCGCGTTCCGCTCTTCTGGATGTCGATCGACGGGAACACGCGGCGGTCCGTCAGCTTCCGATCGAGGTGGATTTCGAGGTTGCCGGTGCCCTTGAACTCCTCGAAGATCACTTCGTCCATGCGCGAGCCGGTGTCGACGAGCGCAGTCGAGATGATCGTCAGCGACCCGCCCTCCTCGATGTTGCGCGCCGCGCCGAAGAAGCGCTTCGGCCGCTGCAGCGCGTTGCTGTCGACGCCGCCCGACAGGACCTTGCCTGACGGCGGAACGATGGTGTTGTAGGCGCGCGCGAGGCGCGTGATCGAGTCGAGCAGGATCACGACGTCCTTCTTGTGCTCGACCAGCCGCTTCGCCTTCTCGATCACCATCTCGGCGACCTGGACGTGGCGCTGCGCGGGCTCGTCGAACGTCGACGAGATGACCTCTCCACGGACCGACCGCTGCATGTCGGTGACCTCTTCAGGCCGCTCGTCAATCAGCAGCACGATCAGGTACACCTCGGGATGGTTGTGCGTGATGCTGTTGGCGATGTTCTGCAGCAGCATCGTCTTGCCGGTGCGCGGCGGCGCGACGATGAGGCCGCGCTGTCCCTTGCCGATCGGCACCATCATGTCGAGCACGCGCGCCGACAGGTTCTCGGCGTCGGTCTCGAGCGCGATCTTCGCCTGCGGGTAGAGCGGCGTCAGGTTCTCGAAGAACACCTTCTCGCGCGCCCGTTCGGGCGGCTCGAAGTTGACCGCTTCGACCTTGATGAGCGCAAAGTACCGCTCGCCGTCCTTGGGCGGCCGGATCTGGCCGGAGACGGTGTCGCCGGTGTGGAGATCGAACTTGCGGATCTGCGACGGCGACACGTAGATGTCGTCGGGGCCCGGCAGGTAGTTGTAGTCCGGCGCCCGCAGGAATCCGAACCCGTCGGGCAGCACTTCCAGGACGCCCTCGGAGAAGATGAGGCCGCTCTTTTCGGCGCGCGCCTTCAGGATTTCGAAGATGAGCTCCTGCTTGCGCATGCCGGTCGCGCCGGGGACGTCGAGCCCCTTGGCGATCTTCGTCAGCGCGCCAACGCTCATGTCCTTGAGCGTCGAGAGCTCTAATTTTTCCGGTGGGGGAGCGGCGCCGTTGCCTTTGGGAGCGGCGGGCGGCTGCGCGGTTGGTGGTTGCTCAGTAAGCGGTCGATCAGTATCCACAGTTCGTCCAGTCCTTCACCCGTGACCGCCGAGACCGGCAGCACGGAAGTTTCCAAAACGGATTCGAATGCCCGCAGGGCGCGGATCCGTTCGCCGCGTCCCAGCTTGTCAATCTTCGTCGCCACGACGGCCGACGATCCGGCCGCTTCGCCGATCCACTGCCATGCCGCGCGATCGGTCTCGAGGCCCGGGTGCCTCGCGTCGACCAGCAGCAGTCCGGCGGGCGCTCGCGCGAACACGGCGCGGACGATCCCCTCGAACTCCTGCTGGCTGGCCAGCCGCGCCGCCCCGGGACTCCTGGCGCCCCGCGCCGCCTTCGGCGCCCGCGCGTAGCCATAACCCGGAAGGTCCAGCAGGTACAGCGGCGGGCCGCCGCCGCGAGTCACGCGATAGACGTTGGCGAGCCGCGTCTTGCCTGGCGCGGCGCTGGTGCGCGCAACACGCCGGCGGACCAGCGCGTTGATCAGGCTCGATTTGCCGACATTCGAGCGCCCCACCAGGGCGATCTCGGCGAGCCCGTCTCGCGGCAGATCGCTTGCGCTCGCCGCGCTCAGGACGAAAGCTGCCTCGATCTTCAACGGGCTGGATGGCGTTATCGGCTGAGGGCTATGGTTCATGGGCCGTTCCATCGACCATCGGCCATTAGCCTCTCAGCCATTAGCCATTTAGTGGGTAATCGTGTCGTCGACGATGGCGACCGGTTCCGCGGGCTCCTCGGCCGGCAGTCGTCCCGCCAGCGGTTCGGCCAGGGCGATCTTCAGCACCTCGTCCATCGTCTGAACCAAGTAGACGTTCAACGTGTCGAGCACGTTCTTCGGGATGTCCGCCAGATCCTTCTCGTTGTCTTTCGGCAGGATGATGCTCTTGATTCCGGCGCGATGGGCGGCCAGCACTTTCTCCTTCACGCCGCCGATCGGCAGCACTTTGCCGCGCAGGGTGATTTCGCCCGTCATCGCGACTTCCTTGCGGATGGCCACCCGTGCAAGCGCCGACACGAGCGTGGTCGCGAGCGTGATGCCGGCAGACGGGCCGTCCTTGGGAATCGCGCCCTCCGGCACGTGAATGTGCACGTCGGTCCGCTTGTTGAAGTCCTTCGGGATGCCGTACTCCTCGGCCTTGGAACGCACGTAGCTCATCGCCGCCTGCGCCGACTCCTGCATCACGTCGCCGAGCTTGCCGGTGAGCGTCAGATGCCCCTTGCCCGGCATCAGCGTCGCTTCCGTCGTCAGAATCTCGCCGCCGACCTCCGTCCACGCCAGGCCGGTCGCGACACCAATCTCGTCGTGCTCCTCGGCCATGGTGTTGCGGAAGCGCGGCACGCCGAGATACTGCGTCACCTTCTCGGCGGTGATCTCTTCCTTGAAGCTCTTGCCGTCGGAGACGACCTTGCGCGCGACCTTGCGGCACACGGACGCGATTTCGCGCTCGAGGTTGCGCACGCCCGCTTCGCGCGTGTATCGCTGGATGATCGTGGAGAAGGCGTCCTCGACGAAGGTGATGTTCTCGCTGGTGAGGCCGACGTTCTCGATCGCCTTGGGCGCGAGGAACTTCTGAGCGATCTGCACCTTCTCGATCTCGGTGTAGCCGGCGAGCTGGAGCACTTCCATGCGGTCGCGCAGCGCCTGCGGGATCGTGTGCAGCACGTTCGCGGTGCAGATGAACATCACGTTCGAGAGGTCGTACTCCACGTCGAGATAGTGGTCGAGGAAGGTCGCGTTCTGCTCGGGATCGAGGACCTCGAGGAGCGCCGCCGACGGATCGCCGCGGAAGTCCATCGACATCTTGTCGACTTCGTCGAGCAGGAACACCGGGTTCATCGTCCCGGCCTTCTTCATCATCTGGATGATCTGGCCGGGGAATGCGCCGATGTAGGTGCGGCGGTGGCCGCGGATCTCCGCTTCGTCGCGCACGCCGCCGAGCGACAGCCGCACGAACTGGCGGTTCATCGCGCGGGCGATCGACTTGGCGAGCGACGTCTTGCCGACTCCCGGAGGTCCGGAGAATGTGAGGATCGTCGCCTTCGGCTTTTTCACGAGCGCGCGGACGGCGAGGAATTCGAGGATGCGCTCCTTGATCTTCTCCAGCCCGTAGTGGTCCTCGTGCAGAATCTCTTCGGCGCGCTTGAGGTCGCGGCTCTCGCGGCTCTTCTTGTGCCAGGGCACGGCGATGAGCCAGTCGAGATAGTTGCGCGAGACGGTCGCTTCGGCGGACATCGGCGGCATGGCTTCCAGGCGCTTGAGCTCCTGGATGGCCTTCTCCTCGACGTCCTTCGGCATCTTTGCCGTTTCGATCTTCTTCTTCAGCTCGTCGACTTCGTTGCCCTTCTCGTCCTTGCGGCCCAGTTCCTTCTGGATCGCCTTCATCTTCTCGTTGAGGTAGTACTCCTTCTGGGCCTTCTCCATCTGCTTCTTGACGCGAGACTGGATCTTGCGGTCCACCTGGAGCTTGTCGACCTCGATTTCGAGGATGCCGGCGATGCGGTTGAGGCGTTCGAGCGCGGAGATGATTTCGAGGAGGTTCTGTTTTTCGTCGACGCCGATCAGCAGGTGCGCGGCGATGGTGTCGGCCAGCTTGCCCGGGTCGTCCACGCGGACGGCGGCAATCATCGCGTCGTAGTGCAGGTTGTTCGACAGCTTCACGTACTGCTCGAACAGCGAGACCACGCGGCTCATCGTCGTCTCGGCGTCGGCGCTGGCCTCACGCTGCTTGGGCAGCACCTTGACGACGACGCGGTAGAAGCCTTTGTCTTCCTTCCACTCGACGGCGCGGGCGCGGTCCACGCCCTCGACCAGCACCTTGATGTTGCCGTCGGGCAGCTTGAGGCTCTGCACCACGTTGGCGACGCACCCCATCGTGAAGATGTCTTCCGGCCGCGGATCGTCCACCGACGCGTCGTGCTGCGCGGCGAGGAAGATGCGCTTGTCCTTCAGCAGCGCGTGATCGAGCGCCCTCGTCGAGGAGGGGCGCCCGATGACGAACGGCATCATCATGTGCGGGAAGACGACAACGTCGCGGAGCGGAACGATCGGGAGGGTTTGGTACACTTCCAATGGTGTGTCCATATGAATTGCAAACTGCTGATTGCTAATTGCTGATTGAAATTTGCAATCTGCAATTAGCAATTTGCAATCGCATTATCCAGCTTTCTCTATCAGCGTAATGGGCTTGTCCTTCGCGAGCACGACTTCGCGCGTGATCGTGACTTCGCGGACCTTCTTCTGGTTCGGCACCTGATACATGAGGTCGAGCATCAGGTCTTCGATGATCATGCGCAGGCCGCGCGCGCCGATCTTGCGCTCGAGCGCCGATTCGGCGATCGCCTCGAGCGCGTCGTCGGTGAAGCGGAGCTTCACGTTCTGGTACTCGAACAGCTTCATGTACTGGCGGGTGATCGCGTTGCGCGGCTGGGTGAGAATCTGCACCAGCGCCGCCTTGTCGAGCTCGTGCAGCGTGCCGATGACCGGCAGGCGGCCGACGAACTCGGGAATCAGGCCGTACTTGATCAGGTCCTGCGGCTCGAGCTGCTCGAGGGTGGTGCCGATGTCGCGTCCGCGCAGCGACTTCACGTCGGCCTTGAAGCCGAGCGTCTTCTTCCCGATGCGGCGTTCGATCTGCTTGTCGAGGCCGACGAACGCGCCGCCGCAGACGAACAGGATGTTGCTGGTGTCGACCTGGAAGAATTCCTGGTGCGGGTGCTTGCGTCCGCCCTGCGGCGGCACGTTGGCGACCGTGCCCTCGAGAATCTTCAGCAGCGCCTGCTGGACCCCTTCGCCCGACACGTCGCGGGTGATCGACGGGTTCTCGTCCTTGCGGCAGATCTTGTCGACTTCATCGATGTAGATGATGCCCTGCTGGCATTTCTCGATGTCGCCGCCGGCGGCCTGCAACAGCTTGAGGATGATGTTCTCGACATCCTCGCCGACATAGCCCGCTTCCGTCAGCGTGGTCGCGTCGACGATGGTGAAGGGAACCGAGAGGAGCTTGGCGAGGGTCTGGGCGAGCAGCGTCTTGCCGGTGCCGGTCGGGCCGATGAGGAGGATGTTGCTCTTCGTCAGCTCGATGTCGTTGCGGCTGCGCGGCTGCTTCTGGATTTCGATGCGCTTGTAGTGGTTGTAGACCGCAACCGCCAGCTTTTTCTTCGTCCGTTCCTGACCGATCACGTATTCGTCGAGGAACTTCTTGATTTCCTGGGGGGTCGGGAGCGACGAGCGGGTGCCGCGGTTCTCGAACCGGTTGTCGTCGGCGATGATGTCGTTGCAGACTTCAACGCACTCGTCGCAAATGAAGACCGTCGGGCCCGCAATCAGCTTGCGAACGTCGTTCTGGTCCTTGTTGCAGAAGGAGCACCGCAGGACTTCGGTTTCCCCGGCCTTTTTCACCATCTTTAGCCCTTTGTCCTCAGCCCTTAGCCCATTGTCAGTGAAGCAGTTAGCTTCAGCGACTCAGGCCCTCTTGCGGATGACATCGTCAATGATACCGTATTCCTTGCCCTGGTCCGCCGACATGATGTAGTCGCGTTCGGTGTCGTCCTGGATGCGTTTGACGCTCTGCCCCGTGTGATGGACCAGGATTTCATTCAGCCGCTCGCGCATGCGTAGGATCTCGCGGGCCGCAATATCAATATCGGTCGCTTGGCCGCCTAATCCAGACATCAATGGCTGGTGGATCACAATTCGCGAATTAGGCAGAGAAAAGCGCTTCCCCTTGGCGCCTGCCGCCAGCAGGACCGCCGCCATCGACGCGGCTTGCCCAATACAGATGGTCTGAACGTCCGGTTTGATGAACTGCATCGTGTCGTAGATGGCCAGCCCTGCAGTAATCGATCCGCCCGGACTGTTGATGTAAAGCTGAATGTCCTTGTCCGGGTCCTCGGCCTCGAGGAACAACATCTGGGCGATCGCCAGGTTCGCTATTTGATCGTCAATCGGCGTGCCGATGAAGATGATGCTGTCTTTGAGCAGTCGCGAAAAGATGTCGTAGGCGCGCTCGCCACGGTTGGTCTGCTCGACCACCATGGGGACCAGTTGATTCTGGGCTTCAGGCGGATATCGCATATTGAGATTGGCTGCTGATGGGTCGGGGAATTCGTGAGTGGGGCGTCTTACGAGTTTCCGCTGATTGTAGCATGCGCCATGACGAAGTCAATTGACTTCTCCCGCCGTAACCCCGCATAGATACGGGACAAACCGCCCTCTTTCTCGAGCGCCGCGCGCACGGCCTGCGGCGTGCGGCCCGTCCGTTCCGCGTACTTGACGACCTCGGCCTCGACTTCGGCGTCGCTGACCTCGAGGTTCTCCCGGCGCATCACCTCGTCGAGGACCAGCGCCGCGGCCACGGCCTCGCGCGACACCTCGCGCTGACTCTCCCGGAACGCGTTCCAGTCGATCCCGGCCTTGCGTGGATCCACGTTCTGGTCGATCAGCCGGCGCGCGAAGTCCTCGAGACGACGGTCGACCTCCCGGTCGATCATCGACGCCGGGCACCTCGAACGGCACCCGCGAGGCCAGCTGCTTCATGAGCTCGGATCGGTCTTCGCGCTCGGCTGCGTGCTTCGCTTCGTGCTCGAGATCCTCGCGGACCCGCGTCGTCGAGGGCGTCCAGCGAGTCGACCCCGAGATCCTTCGCGAACTCGTCGTCGAGTTCCGGAACCACGCGACGCTTCAGCCCCTTGACGGCCACTTTATACGAAACGTCGGTGTTGGCGAGCTCCCCAATCGGGTAGTCGGCGGGGTAGTGGAGCGTGAATTCCTTCGCGGCGCCGACCTCGAGTCCCAGGAGCTGCTCGTCGAATCCCGGCGGGTTCGCCTTGGCGCCGAGCTCGATGTTGACGTCCTTGTGGGAGTCGGGTGCGCCGCCCGCGTCGCGCCGTTCGAGATCGAGCGTGACCGTGTCGCCGTGATCCACGCCTCGCCCTTCGACCGGCTCGTGGCGCGCGCCGCGGTCGCGCAGCCGCTGCAGCGCCGATTGGAGCGCTTCGTCGTTGATCGCGCTCGAGGCGCGCGTGAACGCGATGGTGGCGAGGTCGCCCGGATCGAATTCCGGCACGGTGTCGAACGACGCGGTGAACGTGAGCGGCCGGCCTTCCTCGATGTTCACTTCCCGCACGTCGGGCGTGTCGACCGCCTCGAGCCCCTTCTCGCGCAGCGCATCGTCGACGGCGCGTGGAATGAGGTCGTGCGCCACGTCGTGGAGAATCTGGTCCTTGAAGCGCTGCTTGATGACGCGCGGCGGCGTCTTGCCCGGACGGAAGCCCGGGACGCGCGCCTTGCGGGAGTAGTCGCGTGCGATGCGATCGATCTCGGCGTCAACCGCGTCGCTCGGAATTTCGACGCGCACGGATTTGCGCGTCGCGTTGATGTCGACGACATCGAATTTCATGCGAAATTCAGCCTGAATATGAAAGAGGGACGGTAGTACGTCGACGCGCGCAGCCCGACTGGCCTGCCTGTCAACGAGGGCAAACCAGCCTAGCATGCGAGTGCCCGCTTGACAACGTCGTCAACGTCCGCGCGGGAGCCTCGACCATGGATAGATCAGCATCGCGGTGCGGCTCTCCCGCGTCGCGGCTGCGGACGAAATGGTGCGAAAGGAGGGACTCGAACCCTCATGGCTGTTAACCACCGGATCCTAAGTCCGGCGCGTCTGCCAGTTCCGCCACTTTCGCGGTGGGAACCTCAGACTAGCACGGTTGGCAGCGCGATCCGTTCAGGCCGGTCTGGCTATGGAACCACGTTGGTGATCAGGTACTCCTCGACCGGTCCCCGCCGGGCAGCGTTGCTGTTGATCGCCCGCCGGGCCGGTACGCGAATGGCCCGCAGACCCACCGCGCGCGCGTCGTCGTTTCGCTCGTAGAGCGTCGCAATTTCGTCCGCCGTGGAGTTGCTCAGCAGCACGAAGCAGCCGCGTGCCGCGAGGACGATGGTGAGACGCTGCAGGCGCTGCTGATCCTCGGCGCTGAACCCGGGGCCTGTATAGGACGTGAAGCTCGCGGTGCGGCTGAGAGGAGCGTAGGGCGGATCGAAGTACACGAAGTCGCCGGGCGCGCGCGATGTGCTCGATTGATTCGAACGACCCGTACTTCAGCGTGAGCCGCGGGCTCGACAGCGCATCCGCGACTCGCGTCAGCTTCCCGCGGTCCGCGATCCTCGGGCGATCGTAGCGGCCCGCCGGAACGTTGAACGCGCCGCGCGCGTTCACGCGAAACAGCCCGTTGAAGCCGGTGCGATTGAGGTAGATGAGCATCGCCGCGAGCTGAGGCGTGTAGGCGATGCGCCCATCGTCGTCGCGCAGGCGATCGCGCATCGGGTTGAACTGCTCGTCGCGCACCAGGTAATACTGCGTTCTGCCGTCCCGCACGTGCGCTGCGGCCAGCAGCTCCAGCTCGCGCGCGACGTCATCGGGCTGCGCTCGAACGGTTTCATAGCAGCCGATCAGATCCGGGTTCGAGTCAAGGAGCACGACGTCGCGATCGCGCAGCCGTCCCGAGCCGTGCAGATCGAAGAACACGGCGCCGCTGCCGAAAAACGGCTCGATGTAGCGGTTGAACGCCGGCGGATAGAAACGGCGCAGGCACGGCAGCAGCTGCCGCTTGCCGCCGGCCCACTTCAGCAAGGGACGATCATTGCGGATGGCTGAGCGCTGACGCGGCGATTGTCGTCGGCGCATCAGCTCTCAGCCCTCAGCACTGTCACAGCGCCGCATCCCGCTCCGCCCACCACCAGATGCCGAGCGCGCTCACCAGCAGTGCCGCCGCACCGGCGTAGAGCGGCAGCGCAGGCGCGACGCGTTTCGCGAGAGACACAAAGCCGCCGCCGAACACGTTGACCGCATCGGTGCTCACCGAGGCGAGGCCGCTGCGATGCAGCAGCATCCAGACGCCGCCGACGACCGCGAACACGATCGTGGCGATCGCCAGGTTGAACCCGACGTCCAGGAACTGATCGGTGCGCCACCGTGCGCGACGGATGCGGGCGAGCGTACGCGACGTGAACTGCGCCGGCGCGACCGGCACCGGTCGCGCGCTGCAGCGATGACTCGAGTTGCCGCGCGCGCGTCGAGCGCGAGCGCGCAATTGGGACAGGTTGCCAGGTGCGACGCCACGCGGCCCTCCGGCAGGAGGTCGCCGGCGGCAATCGCTTCAACGGTGTCGAGCGCTTCGTCGCAGAACATCAACCAATCCGGGTTCGGGGCTCATGGTTCAAGGTTCAGGGTGCAGCGGGCGGTCATTTCAGATCCGTTTCCAAAAGCCGCCGCAGCTGCTGCTTCGCCCGGTACAACTGCGTCTTCACCGTGCCCAGCGGCAGCTGCAGCGCCTCGGCCAGGCTCTCGTACTGCACCCCGTTCAAGTAGTGCGCGGCGATGAGCAGCCGGTAGTTGGCCGGAAGACGCGCGATGGCCTTCTCGAGGCGGTCGCGCAACTCGAGATCGCCAAACTGCCGATCCGGCCCCGACGGCATCGCCCTGGTTCCCGTCGCGATCGTCGTCGAAGCGACAACGCTGCGGGCGGACGTCCGTGCTCCTGCAGGCAGACGTTCGCGACGATTCGATAAATCCACGTGGCGAGGCGCGCCTCGCCACGAAAGTACGGGAGCCCGCGGTGGATGCGCAGAAAGACGTCTTGCGCGAGATCCTCGGCGCGCGATCGATCCTGCACCGTCCGCGCGATCAAGGCAAACACCAGATCCTTGTAGCGATCGACGAGTTCCTGGAACGCGCGTTCATCTCCGGATCGGCAGCGCTCGACGAGCTCGCGCTCGTGGACATCTTCCATCCGTTATCGTATTAGAGCATGCGCGCCGATGAATTGTTTCAGGAACCGGGCTGAAACAATTCACGAACCGTTCCAGTCTAACTGGTTCAGGCAAGTACCCTGGAGGCGTAATGGACGACCTGCAACTGGCGTGGCCCTTTCTCATCCCGATCATCGGGACGATCTGCACGTTCGCGTACATCATCGTGCTCACGCTCAGCAAGGCGCGTGTCCGTGAGCTCGAGGTGCGTGAACGGATCGCGATGATCGAGCGAGGGCTGGTGCCGCCTCCGGAAGTTGACCCTCGCGGCTTCGATCGGGCGATGCGCTCGTACGATCGCTCCCGCCAGCGCGGCCCGGGCCGCCACAGGCGCGCGGGCATCACCCTGATGGGCGTCGGTTTTGGCCTCGTGATGCTGATTGGCGTCGCCGGCGGCGCCATGAACGAGGGGATCGGCGTCGGCGGGTTCTTCGTGATCATGGGACTCGCCTTCTTCATCAACAGCCTCTTCGATCACCCGGGCGACGACTATCAGGCCATGCCGCCTCGTCCCGCCGCGGGCCAGGGTCCGATCAGCCCAGAGCCGCCACGCCGCGACTAGCTCGAAGTTTCGCAGGCGATACAACGCGCAATCCATATCGATACACAGCCGTCCCGCCGATACACCGTGCGCTGGGTCTCAGCGCGACTCGCGTTAAAACACAGCAATAAAAGACGCTTACGACGATAGGCCGAGGTTTCATTTCGATGAATCCTGCTGTATCGTGCGGGATCCATAGTCGTATCTCTATTGACACAATAGTCTATAGTGTCATATTGAGTCGTTAATAGTCGTAATTGGCTCACCACTTACGAAGCCTCGTCGCTGTCTGTAAGCGACGGGGCGAAGCTGTATCCTCCAGACTCAAGACAGAGAGTTCAACCTATGGCAGATTCTTTTATGCTGGCTGATGCTCCCGCTCGGTTCGTCCGGCCCGGCGAACCCGCCGTGGAACTGCTCGGCCGATCGCCGGCGATCATGCGCGTGCAGGAGTTGATCAGACGCGCGGCCTCGCTCGACGGCGGAATCCTCATCACCGCCGAAGCCGGGCGCGGACGTGGAAAGCGTCGCCAGAGAAATCCACCATCGCGGGCGATCCGCGGACGCGCCCTTCGTCGCGGTGTACTGCGACGACGGTGACGCGGCCAGCATCGATCGCCTGCTGTTCGGCCAGCCGGCGCCGGAGGCGGCGACCGACCTCGAGTCCGTCGCCGTCGACAGCGGCATCGCCGCCGCGCGTGGCGGGACGCTCTACCTGCATGGCGTCACCGAACTGCGCGCGTCGACACAGGCGCAGCTGGCGAGGATCGCGCGCGACGGCGAAGTCCGCATCGGCGGCGTGCCCGTGACGACCGCACTTCGTTTGATCGCAAGCGCGCAGCCGGGCATCGACGCCGACGTGCACGCCCACCGCTTCCGCGCAGACCTCTATCGCCGGTTGTCGGTGGTCCGCACTCGATCTGCCGCCGCTGCGCGATCGGCCAGCCGATATTCCGGTGCTCGCCGTCCGGCTGCTCGAAGAGGCATGCGCGAATCGCCGGATGCCCGCCTCGGACCTTCACGCAGGCGGCGCTCGCGCTGTTCGGCGCGCTCACGTGGCCGGGCAATCTCGCCGAACTTCGCAGCGCAGTCCAGCGCGTCGTCGCCGAAGGAGTGGACGACGTGGTGCAGATCGAGCACCTGCTGCCGGCGCTGCAGCTCAATCGCGCCCAGTCCGCCGTTCGTGCCGTCGGGCAACCTGCGCGAAGCGCGTCAGCGGTTCGAGCGCGACTACATCGCGTCCGTGCTGCAGCATCACGAATGGCGGATGGCGCCCGCCGCTCAAGCTCTGGGTATTCAGCGTCCGAATCTGTACCGGAAGGCTCGGCAGCTGGGAATTCCACTCGTTCGAGTTTCTGAGTAGGGACGGAACGAATCATGCGTAAGAGCTCGCTTCTCACCGCGTTTGCGCTCACCGTTTTCGCCAGCGGATCGCTGGGCGCGCAAACGCCGCAGACACAGCCCCCGGCTCAACCGCCGGCCAGGCCCGCGCCACCCAATCCACCGTACAAGCCGGACTTCGAGATTCCGAAGACGGACGGGACTGGCGGGCCGCAACGACCCGAAGCCCCGGCCGACGGCACGGTCGAAGGCTACGTCATTGGACCGCAGGACAACCTGTCGATCATCGTCGCCGACGAGGCGGAGCTGACCGGCAAGTTCCGCGTCGATTCAGACGGCACGATCTCGATGCCGTATCTTGGCCGCGTGCCGCTCGCCGGCCTTTCGCTCGCCGATGCGCAGGACAAGATCACGGCGCTGCTGAAGAAGGACTACCTCAAGAACCCGCAGGTCCGGATCGAGGTCGATCAGTTCAAGGCCCGCAGCGTGCTCGTGACCGGCGAGGTCCGCACTCCGGGCAAGGTGTCGCTGCCGGGCACGACGATGTCGCTGCTCGAGGCGCTGGCGCTGGCGGGATCGCCGACGCCGAACGCCAGCAGCGAAGTGCTCGTGATGCACGCGCCGAAGCCTGGAGAGCCGGTGCCGCCCCCATCACGGTGAATCGAAAGGATCTGGAACTCGGGAAGGTCGGCCGCGATCTCGTCCTCCTGGACGGCGACATCGTCAACGTTCCGGTTGCGAAGAGATTCTTCATCTCGGGCTTTGTCAAGAATCCCGGATCGTTCGTGCTCGAAACGGGAACGACCATCGGGCAGGCGATCGTCCTCGCAGGCGGGCTGACCGACCGCGGATCGGATCGACGCCTCTCCGTCATTCGGATGGTGGACGGGAAGTCGGTCGAAGTTCCGGTGAAGCTGGAAGACCAAGTGCAGCCCAACGACGAAATCAAGATCAAGCCGCGATTCTTCTGATGTGCGGCATCGCCGGAGTTGTGCGCCTCGACGGGGCGATCGCGCCGGACCCCGCTGCGGCGCTTGGCGCCGCGCTCGCGCACCGCGGTCCCGACGGCTTCGGCGTGTGGCGTTCGCCGGCGGCGAATGCGCTCCTGGTTCACACGCGGCTCGCCATCATCGATCCAGGGCCCTCCGGCGCGCAGCCGATGGCGACGCCAGACGGCCGCCATCGCATCGTGTTCAATGGCGAGGTCTACAACTATCGCGATCTGCGCCGGTCTCTCGAATCACGCGGCGAGCAGTTCACGACAGGCAGCGACACCGAGGTCCTGTTGCGGCTGCTCGCGTGCGACGGCCCTGCAGCGCTCGCGCAGGTCCGCGGGATGTTCGCCCTCGCGTGGTGGGACGCCGGCTCGCAGTCGCTGGTGCTCGCCCGCGATCGCTTCGGCATGAAGCCGTTGTACGTCGCGGCGACGGATCGGTCGATCGCCTTCGCATCGGAGATTCACGCCCTGGTCTCGAGCCGGCCTGGTCGAACGCACGATCGATCCCGCCGGTGTGCTGGGATTCCTGGCATGGGGCAGCGTGCCGCCGTCGCTGACCTATGTCGCCGGTGTTGAAAGCCTGGCGCCGGGCTCGTGGATGCGCTGGGCGCCCGACGGCGCGAGCGTTCGTGAGACGTTTGCGGATGTGGCCGCGGTCTATGAGCGCCCGCACTCGGGCTGCTCCGAATCCGATTTGCGCGCAGCGCGCAGGCGCCGCCGTACAGACAGAGTGTGGCGGCGCACCTGGTCGCCGACGTGCCCGTCGGCGTGTTTCTTTCGGGAGGCATCGACTCCTCCGCGATCCTGTCGGCCGCCGGCGACGCCGGCGCGACTGGACTCAATACCTACACCGTCCGGTTCGACGATCGTTCGTCCGAGCACGAGTACGCGCGGCTCGTCGCATCCCGATTCGGCGCGAGGCATCACGAGCTCGTGCTCGACGCGAATCGTATCGTCAGCGATCTGCCGCAGATTCTCGCGCGTCTCGATCAGCCGACGCTCGACGCGGTGAACTCGTACTACGTGTCGGCGGCGGTGGCGGAGACCGGGATCAAAGCGGTGCTGTCCGGATCGGGAGGCGACGAGATGTTCGGCGGCTATCCCTCGTTCCGCCGTCTGCCTGCCGCGATGCGCTGGAAGGGACGCACACGCCCGCTCGCCCCGGTGATGACACCGGTCGTCGCGTCGGTGCTTCCCGCTCGTCTGACCGAGCGGTGGCGGCATTTCATGACGGGCAACGGCAACATGAGCGCGGCCTACCGCACGCAGCGCGGCCTGTACATGCCCGCTGAAGTCGAGCGGCTGGCGGGGCCTGCGCTGCTCGATTGCTGGTCGTCCGCGACTGCTCGCGTCGCAGGCGCCGAGGCGGTCTTGCTGCGCGGCGGCGCGTCGACGCTCGAAGGCCACGTCGCCCGCCTCGAAACGCGCGTGTATCTGGGCTCGCAGTTGCTGCGCGATCTGGACGCGATGTCGATGGCGCACGGCCTCGAGGTCCGCGTGCCGTTTGTCGATCATCTGCTTCTGGATGCGGTCTGGCCCGATCTTGGCGCGCACCGGCCGCTCATGCGCAACAAGCGCCTGCTGCACGAAACGCTGACGCAGCCGCTGCCGTCCGAGGCCGTCAATCGGCCAAAGCAGGGGTTCACGCTGCCGTTCGCGAAATGGATGGCTGGCGACCTCCAGCCGTTCGTTCGTTCCGGCATGTCCCACCTCGCAGATGCCGGATGGATTGCGCCCGGCGTTCCCGATGCGACCTGGAGCGACTGGCGCAGCGGCGCCGCGCATTGGAGCCGCCCGTGGGCGCTCGGACTTCTCGGCGAATTCCTGAGACAGATGTGAGCGACTCCGTCGTATGAAGGGCACGTACCGACGCGCGAAGAGGAAGCTCGGCGCGATCCGGCGGCGCGTCTTCGAGCGTCCCGAGAAGGCCGCGTGGCGTCAGGCGTGGCACCAGGCCGAGGTGACGCCTCGGTTCACGCCGGGCCGAATCCGAATGATGGAGTACCGACATCCGGTACTCCGACCTGCTCTCGTTCTGTCCGCAATGGGAAGACATCTTCGTGAAGGGCGTGCTCGCGTTCGCGTCCCCCTCGGCGTCACCGCGAATTCTGGACTGCGGCGCCAATGTCGGCCTTGCGAGCCTGTACTTTCACCGTCTCTACCCGTCGGCGCGCATCACGGCGTTCGAAGCGGATCCCGCGCTGTTTGCGATGCTCGACGCGAACTTGAAGATGAACCGCGCGGAGACCGTCGAGACGCGCCAGGCGGCGCTCTGGACGTCGACAGGTACGCTGACGTTCCAATGCGAAGGCAGCGACTCAGGCATGATCAGCACGCTGCCCGGCGCCGTCGACGGCCGCGCGACCGAGGTGCCGAGCATGCGGCTGCGCGACGTCCTGGACGAGGGCCCGGTCGACTTGCTCAAGCTCGATATCGAGGGCGCCGAAGGCGTGGTCCTCGCCGATTGCGAATCCGTCCTTCATCGTGTCAGGGCGATCGTGATGGATCTGCACGAGTTCGATCCGGCCATGCGGCAGGCGCCGCAGGTTCTCGAGCTTCTCACGCGTTCAGGATTCAGCTACTCGATCGACGAGTTCGTGCCACTCGTCTGGCGGGAACCGGTTGCCGGCGCAGACACACCGTTTCCCGGCAAGGCCATGCAATGGGCCATGACCGTTCGGGCCTGGCGTCCATGAGCGGACAGCCGAGCGTGGTCTACGTCCTGCCCGACAAGATGGGCGGGATGACCAACATCATCGCCAATCTGCTCGCGCACCGGCGCCCCGACGCGTTCAGCTATCACGCCGTCCTCACTCACAACCATCTGCACAAGGACACGCGATACGGCCAGACCCTCGCCGCCGATACGCAGACCACCGTCGAGTACACGCTGCCGATCGAAAACCTCCACGCGGTCATGCGCCGCGTCGCACGAGCGGTACCACCCGGCGGCGGCGTCTACGTCGCGGGTGATCTGCTGGACCTGGCGGTGGCTTCGTCCTACGATTTCGGCCGCGCCGTCATCCACATCCTGCACGGGGACACCGAGTACTACTACGACCTTGCCGTTCGCCACGATCCGGTGGTGCACGCGTTCGTCACCTATTCGCGCCGGATGTACGACGAGCTCGTGGCCCGCCTGCCACACCGCGCGGAAACGATTTTTCACCTGCCTTACGGCATTTCGTTGTCGTCGGTCGTGAGGCGCGCTGCCGATGGGCCGCTGCGCGCCATCTATGCCGGGCGCTTCGAGCAGGAACAAAAAGGGGTCTTCGACCTTCCAGAGATCGACCGGGCGCTGCAATCCATGGGCGTCAACGTCGAGTGGACGGTCGCTGGAGCGGGCCCCGATGAAGAGCAACTGAAACGTCGCTGGTCCTTCAACCAACACGTCTGCTGGACAGGGCCCCTCACCAACGCTGATCTGCTGGCACTCTATGCGCGGCAGGACGTGTTCGTGCTGCCGACACGGTTCGAGGGCTTTCCCGTCGCACTGGTCGAGGCGATGGCGGCCGGACTTCCGGCTGTCGTGAGCGACATCCCCAGTGGGGTGCCGGAAATCGTCGAGGCAGGCGTCTCCGGCGAGCGTCCGCCCATCGGCGACGTGGGTGCGTTTGCGGCCAGCATCGCCGGATTCGCTCGCGACCGCGGGCGTCTGGAGTCGATGAGTGTCGCTGCCCGCCGGGCCATCGAGACCCGGTTCGATATCCGCGATCGGGTGGCTGACTACCAGGCCTTGTACGCGCGCTGGCCGCAACTCTATCGGCCGCTCGCGAACCCGTCGCATCTCCAGTACGGAAGCCGTCTCGATCAGCCGTGGCTGCCGAATCCGGTCGTGAAGCTGGTACGTTCGGCGCTGAGATCGGCGCGATGAGCGACCGAAGGGGTTTACGCTCGACCCTCGTCGCGACCGCCAAGCGGCTCGGCGGTCCGGCAATGACCGTGAAAGCGCGGTGCCTGATCCGCGGCTACGAGGTGCCCCGGTGGGGCAATCTTCGGCGAACCATTCCGTTCTCCGCGAGCTACGGATTCGAGCGCGGACAGCCCGTCGATCGGTACTATCTGCACCGTTTCCTGAACGCGAATCGGGACGCCATCACCGGCGACGTGCTGGAGGTTCAAAGCACGAGTTACACGGAGCGCTTCGGCCGTCACCTGACGCGAAGCGATTCGTTTGACATCGAGCCGCGGTTCAACCCGACCTATCTCTGCGACTTCGCCCACTGCGCCGGCGTGATTCCGGACCGCGCCTACGACTGCCTGCTCCTGCCGAATACGCTGCCGCACTTTCGTGAGCTCGATCGCTGCCTCGCGCACGCCCTTCGCGTCGTCCGGCCCGGAGGGACCATCCTGGCGTCGGTGGCGGGGCTGCTGCCGCTGACCGGCGACGTGCCCGAATACTGGCGGCTGACGCCGGACGGCTGGCGCGAGAAACTCGGCGCGGCGTGGCCGGGGGCGACACTCGAGATCGCCGGCCACGGCAATTGCCTCGCGGCGATGGCGGCGCAACTCGGACTGGCGCTCGAAGAGCTGACCGACGCCGAGCTCGAGGTCCACGACCCGAGGTTTCCGGTGTTGACCACCATCGTGTGCCTGCCGCAATGACGATCTTGCCCTTCAGCGATTCCGTGAAGACCGGGCTGCTGGCGTCGGGCTGGTACGCCAAACGTCTGAACAACGACGTTTTTCCGGGCGTGCTCACGCTCTGCTATCACGGCGTCCGCGCGTCCGCGAACGAAGACGACCTGCCGTTTGCCAACCTGCACGTCATCGCGGAGACCTTCGACGCGCACTGCCGGGTGATCGCGGAAACCTGCCACCCGATCGACCTTGCGAGTTTCTGCGATGCCCGCGCGACAGGCCGTGCGCTGCCCGAGCGGCCGGTGCTCGTCACGTTCGACGACGGGTATCGTCGAGTCTTCGAGCTCGCCCGTCCGATCCTCCAGCGCTACCAGCATTCCGGCCGCGATCTTCGTCTGCTCAGAGCCGGTCCGCCGTCAGCGTCTGTTCTGGTTCGACGCCGTGGCGCGGGCGCTGGGACCGCACGCCGTCGAAGCGGCTCGCGAGATGCCCGACGAATTGTGGCGCAGCAAGGCCCGCGAGTACGACACGCCCGCTGCAGCGGCGCCTGCGCTGGCGCCGATGACCGAGTCGCAGGTGAAACAGCTCGCGGACGAGGGGTTCGCGATCGGCGCGCATACGGCTACTCACGCGCCGCTCGCCCAGGCGCCCGCCGAGGTCCAACGTGGTGAGCTGAGCGAGTGCCGGTCGGCGCTCGAATCGTGGACCGGGCAGCCGATCCAGACGGTGGCCTATCCGTTCGGCGCGCCCGGCGCGGACTACAGCGAGGAAACGATCGCGATCGCGGCCGGCCTTGGCTTTACCGACGGCTTCACGACGCGCAACGACTTCGCGCGAGCGACAGAGCCGGCGCTTGAACGATCCCGCTTCGTGGTGCTCGCCGGGGTCACTGCGGCTGAACTCGCGCATCGCATCGCCTACGCGTGGCCACGCTGAGTCGCCATCGCCCATCGATGCCCTCACCCCGGATCAGCGTTCTTCTCACGGCATACAACCGCGAGCGGTACATCGCGGAGTCGATCGAGAGCGTTCTCGCACAGAGCCACGCCGACTTCGAGCTGATCATCTGCGACGACCAGTCGAGCGATGGAACGGCCGGCATCATCCGCGACTATGCACGACGCGACTCCCGCATCCGGTTCTCGATCAACGAGCGCAACCTCGGACAGTTCGAGAACCGGCGTCACGCCGCGAGCCTTGCGACCAGTCCATTTCTCAAGTACCACGACTCCGACGACGTCATGTATCGACATTGTCTGGCGGCGATGATTGAGCCGCTCGACGCCGAGCCGCGCGCGGCGTTCGCACTGTCTGGCGCCGGACAGTGGCCCGGCGGCCGCTGTCCGATGCTGCTCACGCCTCGGCTGGCCTACGAACGCGAGTATCTCGGTTCCGGACTGTTCCACCTTGGTCCGGCTCGGCGATGTTTCGAACGGATGCGTTTCGGAAGCTTGGCGGTTTCCCGAACCTCGGAGTGGCGTCGGACTATCTGTTCTGGTTGAAGGCCTGCGCGGTCGTGAACGTGCTGCTCGTGCCCTCGAACTTGTTCTACTACCGCATCCATGCCGGGCAGGAGATGGCCAGCGCCAAGGCCTTGACGGACTACGCGGCATCCGCGGCGACTGCGTGGGCGATGTTGAATTCGGCCGATTGTCCGTTGGCCGACGAGGCGCTCGAACGCGCCAGGTCCAACTTCGTGTATACACAAGCGCGCGGCATTTTTCG
Organism: uncultured Acidobacteriota bacterium; assembly: GCA_963794305.1. Taxonomy (GTDB): domain Bacteria; phylum Acidobacteriota; class Vicinamibacteria; order Vicinamibacterales; family CAVVIG01; genus CAVQFC01. Next base: position 127,576 of record CAWCDQ010000011.1, read on the forward strand.
GCACGTCAAGAGGGGCCGCTTCCGGTCCGCTACGCTTACGGCGCGCCACGTGGGCCTGAGCCTTGGCGATTGGCTGTTCTATCTTCGTCCGCCGAAGCGAACCGCCACGGCAGGTACTCCACAGGACGCAGGGGAGCGACCGCGATGATAGCGTCAGAGCTGCTGGCCATTGACGGTGGCGTTCCCGTCCGCGCGGATCGTCTCCCGCTCCACAAACCGTGGTTCGACGCGCGCGAACAACAGGCCATGCTCGACGTCCTGGCCGGCACACATGTGGCGGGCGACGGTGCAAGAGGGCGCGAGCTCGAGCGCCTGATTCGCGAGTCGACCGGCGTGCGCGCCGTCTTGACTCTGAACTCGTGCACGGCGGCGCTCGAGATCGCCGTGGCGGTGGCCGGTCTGGGCCCGGGCGACGAAGTCATCGTGCCGAGCTTTACCTTCGTATCGACAGCCAACGCGATCGTGAAGGCGGGCGCACGTCCCGTGTTTGCTGATATCGATCCGATCTCGTTCGGGCTCGATCCCGAGGATGTGGTGCGGCGTCTGACTCCGCGGACTCGCGCCATCCTCCCGATGCACTACGCGGGCATGTCGTGCGATATGGCGGCGCTGCAAGCGATCGCGACGGCGAACAACCTGATCGTCATCGAGGATGCCGCTCACGGCGTCAATGCGGCGTACGGCTCCCGCGCGCTTGGCGCCGTCGGTGCGCTCGGCGCCTGGTCATTCCATGAAACCAAGGATCTCGTGTGCGGCGAAGGTGGCGCGCTGCTGATTCGCGACGACGAAGAGTACATGCGGGCGGCGGAGATCCTGCGTGAGAAGGGAACCGATCGCACCGCCTTCCTGCGTGGAGAGCGCGACAAGTACACCTGGGTCGGCGTCGGCAGCAGCTACGTCCTCTCCGAGTTGCTCGCGGCGGTGGCGGTGGAGCAGTTCTTCAAGCTTCCGGAGGTGACCCGGCGCAAGACCGCACAGGCAGAACGGCTGGTCGCCGCCCTGTCGCCGTATCGCGCGGTCGTGCAGCTGCCGTCGGTGCCGGACGGATGCCAGCCGAACTGGCATGTGTTCGCCGTGCTCGTCGATCCCGCCAAGCGCGATTGGGTCATCACCGCTCTGAAAGCCGAAGGTGTGAGCGCGGCCTTTCACTACGTCCCGTTGCACACGGCGCCGTTCGCTCAGCAGTCGTCGTCGAACATCGATCGAGTCGATCTTCCCGTCACCGATCGTGTCGCGGCGTCGCTTGTCCGTCTCCCGATCTCGCCGGCGTTCACCGAGGCGGAGTGCAACGACATCGTGACGGCCTGCGCCAAGGTCTTCGCGCGGCTGGCGGCAGACGCATGACCATCGGCCGCCGCGCGGGTCACATCAAACCGCCGGCCAGGGTCCGTCTGGACTACGGTCTTCGTGTGCTGCGCCAGGCGACGGGTGTTCTGACCGCGCGCGTCGGTGCGGCGCCGAGGATGACGCGTCAAGCGCTCGCGCCGGCCAACCTGATGTTCGATGCGGCGTTGCCTGGCGAACTTGCCTGCGAGCGGGCAGCGCTCGAGCGTTTCGATCTGTACCTTTTCGACGCGATGAACTCGCCGCGTCTCGAAGGGCAGATCGTCTTCGAGTACGGCATCCTGCTGCGTGCGCTGGAGCGGTGGTCGGGCCTGCGCGTGCTCGACGTCGGCACGGGCCGGAGCACGTTTCCCGCCTGGATGAGCCACAAGGGAGCTGTCGTCACCCCGCTGGACCTCTCGGTGCCCGCAGAAGCGAGTTGGGGCGGGTTTCACGGCAGCGTGAACCGCCTCATCGGCCGGCGTCGCGGCGTCATACGGCCAGTCACCGGATCGATGCGCGACCTGCCGTTTGCCGACAACAGTTTCGATCTCGTGACGTCGCTGTCCGTGGTCGAGCATCTCGACACGGATTTTCCGGAGCGCACGTTCGTGCCGTACGACGAGCAGCAGCGCCGGCTCGCACGCGTGCTCGACGAGACGATTCGCGTGACAAGGCCCGGCGGTCACCTCTACGTCACGTCGGAGTGCTGCGACTACGGTCGGGCGACAACCGATGGCTGGCGCCCGGCGTACTACTACCTCGATGGCCCGGCGCTGTCGGGGGCGTGGCCGGTCGAGGATGTCCCCGCCTGTTCTACGACTACGTGTCTGCGCGCGGATGCGACCTGGTGAACGGCGTGCAGTTCGCGCCTTCCGACATCTCGCGACAGGATCGCTGGACCTGGCGCGGTCCGTACTTCAGTGGCTTTTCGATGCTGGCCCGCAAACGATGATCAGCGCCGGCCAACGCAGAAGCGTTCCAGTGACTACGAACGACAACCATCGGCT
>CAWCDQ010000012.1:0-79690 GCA_963794305.1 uncultured Acidobacteriota bacterium
CTCGAATCTTTGACCGGGAATGATGACGATGCCGACGCAAGACGAGGGGAGCTTCAGACGACTGGGGCTCCCCTGGATTCTTCGTTTGCGGGGAATAACTCCAAGCAATTTTCGCCCAACCAAATCAGGTCGTCTCAGTCGGATCGAAGGGGGCCTGTCAGGTGGAAGCCGAGAGTTCCGCGCCGGCAATACATAGCATCCGACCGCCTTCGTTACTGATCCTAGCGGCGACATGCGTGCTCGGGAGTGTGGCCCCGGTGATATGCCAGCAGTGATCGCCTAAAATCTCGTGCCCAAGCAGGCTGCTCGCAAAGAACTCCGCGCGCTCACGGCCGCGCCGAGATTTGGATTCGGTTCAGGACCGTCATGTCGGGTACGAGGTCCTTATCGCCTGCCGGACACCTGTTCAAGCTGAGCACGTATGCAACGAGGTCGGCGACTTCCGCGGGACCGAGCGTCAGCGGCGCATCGGCCGGCATGGTGGATTTGATGCGTTCGAACAGATTGCCAACGCTCTGGCTGCTCCACGCGCTCATCACTTCTGGGCCCACGAGGCTCGGTCCGTCTTGTCCGCCTTCGAGACCCGGATTGTGGCACTTCGTGCAATTCTTCGCGGCGCTTGCCTCGCCGCGCTTGGCTTGCTCCGCGCTGTAGATCCCGCTCCACACAGAGCTCGCCTTCGGCGTCGATGTGGGGTCCGGCGGCTGCGACGCGCCACCAACAGACGCGATTGCTCCACTCGCCGCCGCTCCCCAACACATTGCGCCGATCATCAAGCACTGCATCCACCGGGACGGCTTCCGGAAACCCGCTCGTAACGGTTCGAATGTCATGACGCCTCGCATGAGCCGGGAATGAATGAATTGATGGACGATAGGCAGGAATTTCCTGCGAAGTCAAGGCAGCCCCGCCTCGCGGTCGCGCGCCGAGGTCGGCGCCGTTGGGTCACCACGCGACGGTTCGCCTCTTCACGAAGGCGTCGCCCGATTCCAGCGCGAGCGTGAATTGCTTCGATGATCGAATTGCCGCAATCGCGCGGATTTGCCGGCTGGCTGGCCGTCGTTATCTCGATCTCGATCGCGGTGATGAGCTGGGATACCGGCTCACGCCGAACGGCGCGGCGTCGCGTTACCCGGCCGGGCGTGACGCGGGCCTTGCTCTTTCCGGCGCGCGGGTGCGTCTTGTAGACTCGCGACGCCAATGATGGATGCGCGCCAGCGCGTGTTTACTGGGTGCTATGCCGCGTCGGGAGCGGCCGCACTCGTGTACGAAGTGGCCTGGACGAGGCTGTTGACGCTGCAGTTGGGCCACACCGCCGCCGCCGTCAGCACCGTCCTCGCAGCGTTCATGGGTGGCCTCGCCGTTGGCGCCTGGCTGCCCGCTCGGTGGCCCGTGCCGCCGCGCCGCCGTCTGCACGCTTATGCATCTCTCGAAATCCTCGTCGCGCTGATCGCGATCGCGTTGCCGCTGATGCTCCGGGCATTGGTCCCCGCGCTGGAGTGGGCATACGCCGACGGCGATGCGCCGACGCGATTCGGCCTGATCCGCGTGGTGCTCACGCTGTCGCTGCTGGCGGTGCCGGCCGTGGCGATGGGCGCGACCTTCCCGATTGCGGCCGGCTGGTTTGCCGCGGCATCTCCGGACGTCGGCCGGCAGCGAACGGCGGCCGCGGCGGCTTTCCTCTATGCGGCCAACACCACCGGTGCAGCGGCGGGCGCGATCGGCGCCGGCTTCTGGCTGATTCCCGCGGTCGGTCTGCGCGGCACGACGTGGGTGGGCGTCGCGTTCAACGGCGCGGCGGCGCTCGGCGCGCTCGCGCTGGCGCGCGACGATCGGGCCCCGGCCCAGAAGCCGCCGCGGCCGGCCGCATCCCGGCGTTCCCACGCGCGGATCGCGGGGTCGACGCCTCGCGGAGCCGGTGGCCGTGTCGCAGCCGTGGCTCGCGTACGGTGCAGCGGCGCTCTCGGGGTTCGGCGGCCTCGTCTACGAAGTGGCGCTGACGCGGGTGTTGGCCGCGGTCATCGGGCCGACAACATACGCGTTCGCCACCATGGCGGCGTCCTTCATCTCGGGCATCGCGATCGGCTCCTGGGCCGGCACCCGCCTGGCGCGGCGGGTGGCGCGGCCGGCCTACTGGCTCGCGGGTCTGCTGCTGATCGCGGCGACGAGCGCCTCGGCGGCCGCGTCGTTCGCGGCATCCCGTCTCCCGCTGATCGTCGCCTCGCAGGTGGGGGCCGAGGGCGCGACGTTTCAGACGGTGGTGCTCTGGCAGGCGCTAGAGATCGTCCTGTTGCTGCTGCCGCTGACCGTCGCGCTCGGCGTGGCGTTCCCGCTCGCACTGGCCACGGCGTCATCCGGGCTGGCGGAGGCGGTGGAACGAGACACGGCTCGGGTCTACGTCGCCAACACGCTCGGCGCTATCGGCGGATCGCTCACGGCCGGTTTTCTTCTCATCCCGCGCCTCGGCCTGCAAGGGACGTTCGTTGGCATGAGCCGCGCAGGGGTGATTGGCGGCGTCATCGTCGCGGGCGTCGCGATTCTGCCGCGGATTGGTGGCACGAGCGGCGCGTCTCACCGCGGTGACCGCGCTGGCCGCGCTTGCCGCGCTGATGGTTCTCGCGGTCGAGATTCCGCGGTGGGATCGGGATCTGCTCTCGAGCGGCGCCTACAAGTACGCGCCCTACATCGCCGCGGCCTCCAGCGCCGACTTCGAGGCCACCCTGCGAGCCGGACGGCTCGAGTACTACGCCGAAGGCGCGGCGGCGACGGTGAGCGTTCGCCGGCTCGCCGGCTCGCTGGCGCTCGCCATCGACGGCAAGGTCGACGCGTCGAACGCCGGCGACATGCTGACGCAGCGGCTGCTCGGCGTCCTGCCGGCGCTGCTGCACGGCAACCCGCGCGATCTGTGCATCATCGGCTTGGGCAGCGGCGTGACGCTTGGGTCGGCGCTCGCCACCGGCCTGGTCCGGCACGCGGACGTCATCGAGATCTCACCGGAGGTTGTCGAGGCATCGGCGCTGTTCTCCAAGGAGAACGACCGCGCGCTGCAGTCGCCCGCCGTTCACCTGGTGATCGGCGACGGCCGGTCGCACTTGCAATTGACGCGGCGCCAGTACGACGTCATCGTGTCCGAACCGTCGAACCCGTGGATGGCCGGAGTGGCGGCGCTCTTCACGCGCGAATTCTTCGAGGCCGCGCGCGCGCGACTCAATCCCGGCGGCCTGCTCTGCCAGTGGGCCCATACCTACGACATGAGTGCCGACGATCTCCGATCGATCGTTGGCACCTTTGCGTCCGTGTTTCCGCAGGGGACGATGTGGCTCGTCGGCGATGGCGATCTGCTGCTGATCGGTGCCGGCGACGGCGACATCGTGGAGCGGCTCTCTCACATCGCCTGGCCCGCCCGCGCGGCGGCGATTGGCGCCGCCCTGGCCGACGTGGCCGTGACGCCGGCCGACGCGCCGTTCCAGCTGCTCTCACTGTTTGCGGGCGGTCCCGCCGAACTCGCGCGGTACGCCGACGACACGCCGCTGCAGACCGACGATCGCATGGCACTCGAGTTCAGCGCGCCACGCTTGATCTACGGACGATCGGCCCCGGGCAACAACGCGCAAATCAGAGCGCTGACGGGCGCCGGACGCCTGCCGGATGCGGTCGAGACTGTCCTTCGCACTGGCGGCGCGCCGAGTTGGAAAGCGCTCGGCGCCATGCAGCTGAAAGCGCTGGCCTTCTCGGCGGCGTACGCCGCGTTCCGGGAGGCGGTCGCGCGTGACGATCGCGATCCCGACACGCTCAAGGGCGTCTCCGACGCCGCGGGCGGCGCCAACCGCCGGGCCGAGGAGCGCGCGTGGCTCGAGGATCTCGCGCGGGCGGCCCCTTCCAACACGGCCGTGCTCGTGGAGTTGTCACGTCTGCGGGCGGCCGCGCACGATTACGACCAGGCGCTCGCCGCCGCGTCCGAGGCGCGACGGCTCCAGCCCGCGGATCCTCGCGCGCTCGAACAGCTCGCCTCGGTTCTCGCGGACATGGGCGATGGCGCACGGCTCGAACCGGTCGCCGATCGCCTGATCGCGGATTTTCCGGAGCGCCCCGAGAGCCGCTATTATCTCGCGACCGCGCGCCTGCTCCGCGGCCGGACCGCCGATGCCGCCGCCGAGGCGCGCCGCTTGCTCGCCGCCAATCCAAGCCACGCGAAGGCCCAGAATCTTCTCGGCGTCGCCTGCGCCACCGCGGCGCAGCGTTCGTGCGCCATGGAGGCGTTCGAAGCGGCCATCCGTCTGAGCCCGCGCGACTCGTCGGCATACGTCAATCTCGGCCTGCTCCATCTGCAGACAGGCGATCCCGTCGCGGCGGCCGGCTATTTCGCCGAAGCTCTAGCGGTCGATCCCGGTTCGGAGGGCGCAAGAGGAGGGCTGGCTCAGGCGCAGACGGCCCGATCGGCTGGAAAGTAACCATTTCTACGCGAGGCCGACGGCGGCCGAGCCCCCGCGCCAGGCGCTCCTCAAAGACACGCACCGCGACACTCTCGAGATCGACCCCATCCTCGATCTCGTTGATTTTCATTTCGACCTCGCACGGATAACAGATCCAATTTTGCGTGAGTGGCTGCGGCGTCGCACCGAATCGAGAGATCGTAACAACTTGGCACAAAACGCCGGCCAGGTGGGACGTATAGTCTCCCGGCTGACAAGAACGTAGCCTGTCCTTCAAGGTTGTTGGAGTCATGTTTCGATGACGTGCGAGCGGGCGCAACGGGCGTCGATCGCGCGATTCCAACTCTTGTCACGGCAGGCGTTTGGCCTTGACGGGTCCCTTCTCGAGAGAGGTGCATGTTGGATGTCCGTGATCAGGGTACCGCGCCGCTGTTCGGTTCGCCGCGTTGGCGGCGACAGCCGGCGTTCTGTTGGTCGGTCGCGCCACCGGGCAACAGCCCGCGCCCGTTGCGCAGCAGCCCCCGCCGAATGAACAGCGGCCGACGGGTTTGCCGCCATCGACTCCGACCCAGCAGTCGCCGGCCGGCCTCCTGATTCCTGTGCAGCCGCCGCCGTCGCCGCCCTCGCCGATTCTGCAGTCATACAAGCCGGTGACCTCGCAGCGGCTTACCCACCCGGAAGACGGCGATTGGCTGATGGTGCGGCGCAGTTATGACGGCTGGGGCTACAGTCCGCTCGATCAGATCACTCCCGCGAACGTCAAACGACTGCAGCCGGCGTGGGTGATGTCGACCGGTATGAACAACGGTCACCAGGCGCCGCCGTTCGTCAACAACGGCGTGATGTTCGTCGCGACCTCGTACAACCAGGTGATCGCACTCAACGCCAGGACCGGTGCGGAGTTGTGGCGTTACCGCAGCCCGAGCCCGCCAGACGCGCGTGTGTCGAAGCCGGTCAGTCGCGGCGTCGCACTCTATGGCGACAAGGTATTTTTTGCGCTCGGCGAGGCGGTGCTCGTCGCGATCGACGCCAGGACGGGCAAGGAGGTCTGGCGGACCGTCGTTGAGGACAACAAGAAGGGCTACTACATGACGGCGGCCCCGTTGATCGCCGACGGGAAGGTGGTCGTGGGGATTTCCGGCGGCGATGGGCCGACCCGCGGCTTCGTCGCCGCGTACGACCCGGAGACCGGCAAGCAGGCGTGGCGCTGCTTCACGATTCCGGCGCCGGGCGAGCCCGGCAGCGAAACGTGGCCCAAAGGCGGCGATCAGTGGAAGACCGGCGGCGGCGCCACGTGGGTCACGGGTAACTACGATCCCGACACCAACCTGCTGTTCTGGGGCGTCGGCAACGGCAACCCGTGGGTCGCATCCGAGCGCGAGGGCGACGATCTCTATACGGCTTCGACGATCGCCATCGACGCGAGCACCGGCGCGATCAAGGGGTACTTCAGGTACACGCCCGAATGAGTCATGGGATTTCGACGAAGTCTCACCGCCGCTGCTGATTGACTTCAACGGAACGGCCGGACGATCAAGGGCCTCGTGAACTTCACGAGAAGCGGCTACCTGTACTTCCTCGAACGAACGAACGGCAAGATCAAGTTCATCGAGGGCAAGCCGTACGTCAAACAGAACATCTTCAAGAGCCTCGATCCGAAGACCGGGCGGCCCGAGGTCGATCCGGATCACCGGGCGGCGATCGGCAAGCTCGCGGCGTTCTGCCCGTCGTGGCACGGCGGCAAGAACTGGGAGCCCGGCGCCTTCAATCCGAAGACGCGCATGGTGTACATCCCGACGCAGGAAAACATCTGCGCCGTGATGATCGCGCGGGTGCTGGACGGCGCACAGCGGTCGCCGCGCCGGCACGGTCAACCAGATGTACATCGCGCCTGGCGCCGATCACATCAGCGAAGTACAGGCCTGGAACGTGGACACGGGCAAGAAAGCGTGGAGTCACAATTTCAAGGACTCGCCGAACTGGGGCCCGATTCTGACGACGGGCGGCGGGCTTGTGTTCAGCGGCGGCACCAACGATCGGCTGTTCCGCGCCTACGATGCGACCACGGGCGCGGTGCTCTGGGAGTATCCCACCAACTCCGGCGTCTACGCGCCGCCGTCATCGTTCATGGTCGACGGCAAGCAGTACATCGCGGTGGTCTCGGGCTGGGGGCAGGATGCGCGATCGATGGAGTCGCGAATCAACGGAGTGTCGTCTGGGCATTATCCGGACGTGCCGGAAGGCGGCGTGATCTGGGTGTTCGCGGTGAAGTAGAATTCATGCCGTCCGATCACGGGCGGCGTCGGCCAGGGTATGCGGTCAGTCCAAAGCGTGGATTGACTGGAGGAACAGGTATGAGTCGTCAGGAGTATTCTGTTGTTTGGAATCGCCGGCGATGGCGATGACGGCGTCGCGATCGGTCCGCCATCGGCACGACGACCGCTGTTTGGCGGACGCGATGAGGTGCGATATGGCTCAGTACAAGTCGGTTACCGGATTGACCGCGACCGATCGATCAGGATCTCGTGGTCGTGACGTGGGCCGGCGCCAGAAGGGCAGCGAAGATGCGAGCCCGGTACGCCATCGACAGCGGCAAGCCGACCATTCGCGATCTGGCGGTCCGAAAGGCCGGCGGACAGTGGGGGATGCTAGGCCAGAACCTCATGCCGGAATATCACTTCACCAGCGGCATCCGCCGAATGATCGACGCAGCAGGCCGATCCACTCTCGGCGGCCGGCGTCGTGCTGACGCCAGAAGTGATCGAGCAGAACCGCTGGGAATCGTTCTGGGACGCCCCGCTGGTTCTGCCGGACGGCCCGGAAATGCGGGAATCAGGCCGAACGCGCCGCGCGCGGCGACGTCCGGACGGCGCGGTCTGGGCCGGCCAGACCGGTCCGCCGTCCCGCGGTATCAACGACACGCCGGCGGCCCCCGCGCGCGGCGACGCGCGGACGGACCATCCCGGGCGCGCTGCCGGGCAGCCGCTGTCGCTCGGATGCCGCAACATCGGTGAACGCCGAGACATCCATCGCGCGCGACGCGACGTTCAACGCCACGTCGTGCAGCGTGAAGACCGACGGCTCGGCCCTCGAAGTGACGTTCCCAGGCCTGAGCATGGGGATCTTCGCGGGCGACTGCGCTTCACCGTCTACAAGGGCACGAACCTGCTGCGGATGGACGCGCTGGCGAAGACCAACGAGAGTGGATTGCCTACAAGTACGACGCGGGGCTGAAAGGGCTTCTCGACCGCATTGACGCCGCGCGTGACCTGGCGCGACACGGGCGGGCAGCCGCAGGTGCACAAGTTCGGCGGCGTCGTCAACACGACGCTCGCGCGCGTGAAGGCGCAGAACCGCGTGATGGTGGCCGAAGGGCAAGGCCGGCTCGTTGGCGACCTTCACGCCGCCCCACACGTTCTTCTTCACGCGCGAGAAGGACACCAACCTGGGTTACGTCTGGTATCGCAAGGACGCGGACGGCAAGTTCGGGATGGGCGTTCGGCATGCCGGAGCGCGAAGAAGAGCCGCAGTACGTCGAGAACTTCGCGCTCTACAACGCGCCTCCGGGCACGGTCCAGCACATGGGCGTGTACTTCTACGCGACGCCGGATGCTGGCGAGCCGACGCGTGAGGCGGTGATGGCGTTCACCCACGACGACACGTTCAAGCCGGTCGCCGGCTACAAGACGTTCGTGAACCATTTCCACCTCGACTTCACCGGCCGTCAGCGGGCGTCGGGCTCGCTCGACAGCCGTCCAGGATCTGATGGCCATGCGGGCGCTCGGGCTCAACATCATCGGCCTGAGCGATTTCCACTTCGAACTGCACCCGAACGATCCGGGGCCGGAGCGGTTCGGGGATCAGAAGGACTACTTCGAGGCGACGCGGCGGGCGTCGGACACCGACTTCCTCGTCACGCCGTGGGAAGAGCCGAGCGCGTACTTCGGCGGGCACTACAACATCATGTTCCCGAAGCGGAACGTCTACTGGTCGAAGGTGCGCCAGCCGGGCAGCCGTTCACGGAGACGGATCCGGTCTACGGCAAGGTCTATCACACCGGCAACGCCGAAGACGTCCAGAAGATGATGGACCCCGAGGGCGCGTACTGGTACCACGCGCATCCGCGCACCAAGGGAACCACCGGGTATCCCGGATCTGATCTTCGACAAGCCGTGGGTGAAGAACGACCGGTATCTGGGCGTGGCGTTCAAGCCGGGCATGGGACAGGACCAGTCGGAGGCGCGGATGTGCGAGTGGCGGTGCTTTGACGCCGTCGACACGATGAACAACCTGTATGCGGGCATCGGGGCTGCGGCCGAAGCACATCTTCGCGGACATCGACACCTATCGAAAGGGTCCGGAAGACGATACGTATGCCAACTTCCCGGTGAACTACCTGAAGATCGACAAGGTGCCGGGGCCGGACGAGGACTGGAGCCCGATGCTGAAGTCGCTGCGCGACGGCGACTACTTCGTGACGACCGGCGAGATTCTCATCAAGGGCTACAGCGTGTCGGGGAGCGGCACGAAGCGGACGATCAACGCCGACGTCGAGTGGACCTACCCGTTGTCGTTCGTGGAAGTGGTCTGGGGCGACGGCAAGAAAATCGACCGCCAGATCATCTCGGCGACCGATCTCGGCGCCGTTCGGAACGAAGAAGTTTGCCATTCCGTTCGACGCCACCGGCAAGACGTGGGTGCGGTTTGCGGTGTGGGATTCGGCCGGCGACGGCGGCTTTGTTCAACCTGTCTGGCTGACGCAGCCGAAGCAGACCACGGCAGGTGGAAGGTAGGACGATGACGAAACACATGTTACACGGCCGGCCGGGCTGGCTCTCTGCAAACCGCGTCCGCGGTCGCGTTGGGGTCGGCGCTGTGCACTGCGATGCTGGCTCTCTTTTTGGCGTTGCCCGCGTTCGCGCAGGGAAGCGCGGCGTCAGGCGTGATCAGCGGAACGATCAAAGACGAGTCCGGTGGCGCGTTACCCGGCGTCACCGCGACTTTGACGAGTCCGGCGCTGCAGGTCAGGCAAGTGGTGGCGGTGAGCGACTCCGAAGGCAACTACAGGTTCGGAGAGCTACCCGTCGGCACGTTTCGCGTGATGTACGAGTTGCAGGGCTTTACGGCCTTCATCCGCGACGATCTCCGCCTGCCGATCGGCTTCTCGGCAAAGGTCGACGTGGTGATGAAGGTCGGGACGGTCTCGACGAGACCGTGACCGTCAGCGGGGCCTCTCCGGTGATCGATGTCGAGCTCCACCTCGACTTCGGTGAGCTTCACAAAGGAAACGCTCAACGAAATTCCCCGCGGGCAGGACCTGTCGATGATCTACAGCATGGCACCCGGCGTGACCTTGGCGGGGACGCCCGATGTCGGCGGCAGCAACATGGCCAACCGACAGAACATCTCGGCCGGCGGCGTTGCGCTTCAGCCGCGGCTGCTCTTCGAGGGCCTCAACATCGTGCTGAGCGACGACCAGAATTCCGGCGTCTACTTCAACTCAGACTCGCTCGAGGAGACGACGATTCAGAACGTCGGGTAACGACGCGGAAGTCATGACGCCCGGCATCTCGATGGTGGCCGTGGTGAAGTCCGGTGGCAACAACTTCCATGGCCTGTTCAAGGTCGAAGACGAACCGCCGGCGCTGCAGTCGAACAACCTGGACGATCACCTTCGGTCGCAGGGTCTGACCGCCGTACAGCCGATCAAATCGTTCTACAACTGGCAGGGCGACATCGGTGGCCGACTGCTACGTGACAAGCTGTGGTTCTACGATGGCTACAGCACACAGCAGAAGAACACCGGGATTGCGGGGTTCGTGACGAATGCCGGGCCCTGATGGCGTCTACCTCACGGGCGATGAGCCCATCGCCTACGCCCAGACCGGCATCTGGCAGGTATCGCAGAAGTACTCGTATCAGTTGTCGCAAAACAATCGTGTCAATTACGTGTGGCAGCGTGGCAACAAGTTCGTCGGGCAGGATGGTGCGGGCCAACTGAGGCCCCTCGAGGCGACCCAGGATTACACGAATCCGACATCGGTCAACCGCGGAGAGTTTCAGCACGTCGGCAGTCACTCCGTCTTCAACATCGTTGGCGGATACGCCGGCTGGTGGTCCGACTACTCGTCGGCCCGTCAGGCCGACAAGTACGGCTTCACGCTGACGCCGAGCCGGTTGGACTTGACGACGGGACTGGCCACCGGAGCGTCCAACCCGAACACCAAGCTGCGACCTCAGGATCGATTCGCCGTCGACGTCGGTTACACGTTGATGCCGCAGAATTTTCTTGGCGGCCATCACGAGTTCAAGGTCGGCCTGACGTACGAGCACGACCACGAGGCCTGGTGGTATCCGGCGAACCCGAACAGTCTAGGCGACTACGTCCTCCTCAATCAGACGGTACTCGGGAAGGCCAATACACCGGTTCAGATACGCCTCTATAACATGCCGGTGTACCCATCGGACATGGCACAGCTGTTCGGGATGTACATCAAGGACACGTGGCGCGTTTCCGATTCGTTGACGGCCAACCTCGGCATCCGCTGGGACTACGACCACACGTATCTGCCGGCGCAGAATCACGACGCAAGTCCGGATTTCCCCACGGTCTGGCCGGCGGGCAACTATCCGTATCAGAGCCTGTCGAAATGGACGCGTTTCTCACCGCGCTTCGGTGTGGCATGGGACCAGGGCAAACTCGGCGTCTTCAAGGCGTTCGCCGGGACCTTCGGCTACGTCTTCGGCGCGCAGCAGGGAATCCAGTTCAACCAGAACGCGCTCCAGTACGCCACGTTCAAATGGCACGACAACAACGGCGACAATTTGTATCAACCCGGCGAGGTCAACCCGGATCTGAACGGAGCCGACTTCGTCAGCGTGAACGGTGCCGTTGGCAACAAGATCACCGACTCCCTCAATCAACCGCTGTTCGTCGAGGCGAGCGGCAGCTACGAGCGGCAGTTGGCGCCCAGCGTGGGCTTCACCGCGTCATACGTCTACCGGCACGCGAGCGACGTGTATACGCTGCCGGGTCCGAACGTGCTGCGCCCGCCCAGTGCGTACAACATTCCGATCACGCGTAAGGATCCCGGCCCGGACGGGGTCCTTGGCACCGGCGACGACGGCGGCCCGATCACGTTCTTCGATTACTCGCCGGCGTACCGCGGCATCGCGTTCGTGCAAAACACGGCGACTAACAGCCCGAACCCGAATTGGTTCCACACGATGGAGTTCACCGTCGTCAAGCGTCCCACCAAACGGTGGCAGGGGTCGGCGTCGATATTCTGGGTCAAGAATCATCGATGGACGACCAATACCTTCAACGCGCCGCAGGACGCGTACAACGCGCTGGATACGACCTGGTTCTGGTCGGCGAACTTCAACGTCAGCTACAATCTGCCGCGCGGTATCCTGCTCGCGGCGTCGATGACTGCCAAGCAGGGTGCTACGGGATCGCGGTCCGTGCTCTTCGGCACCGCCGATCCAGCGGGCGGCACACCACTTACCCAACTGGGGACGGCATTGATCAACGTCACTCCGTTACGGATCCATCCTCGGACCGCCTCTGAACGTCCTGAATCTGCGCGTTCAGAAGTGGTTCGGTGTCACACGCGATGCGCAGATCGGTCTTGCTTTCGATGTGTTCAACGCCTTGAACTCGAACGCACCGAATGCGTACAACCTGCAATCAGGTCCGACGTATCTCTATGCGACCGGCGTCAACGGCGGCATTCTGCCGGCCCGCGTCGGACGGATTGGGCTCTCGTTCAAGTTCTAGAAAGGGCTAACCGGGATGGCCGATTCGCTTCGCGTCGACCACCCGTATCTCCGCGCGCAGATCGGCCGAACCACCACAGCGCAAGGATGGATGCCTCCGGCGTCTACTTGAGCGCCTCTTGCACGCGCCTGGCGGCTTCCGAAACCGGGTCGAGTCGCAGGGCTTCCCGGATGTGCGCGCGCGCATCCGCGAGCCGGCCGAGATTGGCGTTGGCGACGGCAAGGCCGATATGCGGCGCCGCCTCGCGCGGGCTCAAGCGGACGGCCTCTTCCAGCTCGCTCATTGCCTCGGTCCATCGATGTTGGAGGTTCAGGGCCAAGCCAAGTTGGGAGTGTGCGGCGGCCAGGGCCTCGTTCGTCGAGACCGCCCGTCGCAGAAATGTTTCGGCCAGCCCGGCCTCCTGCAGCTGAAGCCCGAGCAGACCGAGCGCAAGCCACCGTTCGGCATCGTCGGGACGCGCCGGTGTGACCGTGCGGAGCACGCGAAGCGCTCCCTCGCGATCCCCGACGGCGCCGAGCGCGCGAACGAGGTCGTATCCGGCCTGATCCGGTCGAACGCCGGCGTCGAGCGCGCGACGGAGGTACGGGATCGCTTCCTGTGGACGCTCGCCGTCGAGGTAAGTTTCACCGAGCGCGTATTCAACGACCGGCTGGCCGGGATCGAGCGCGAGCGCCTGCCGGAAATGCGTGATCGCGGACGCCGACTGGTCGTGCACGAGCAGTTGCTGTCCGACGCGGAAGTGCACGACCCCAGGATGGGGATACACGGCAGCCGCGCGTTGGACCCAGTCCTCCGCTTCGCCGTACCGGCCCAGCGTCACCAGGCGTTCGGCCATCCGGATGCGCTCCTCGGCGACGCCATCGTCGAGCCGCAGCGGGCGGTTGGCCCAGACAAGTAGCGCCACGAAGACGGCGGCCGCGAGAGCGGCCGACGCTCTGCGGCGTCCGCCGACGCCAGTTACAAACGTGTCCAGCGCCGCGCCAGAGACGACGCACAGCGGCATCAGTATCGGGAGCTGGTAGCGGTCGGTCACGTAGAAGACCGCCATCGCCACGCCGTACGCCGGAACGAACGAGGCCCAGACGAAGTACTCGAGCCGCTTCGACGGCGGCGTCGCGACGGCAAGTCCCGTCAGTCCCAGAGGGATCAGGATCCACGGACCGACGATGAGCAGCCGCAGGAGCGTGTGGGCGTCGCGCGAGAAGAATGGGTAGCTATAGTTCAGCCAGATGTAGCCGGCGCTGAACATCAGCGCCAGCTTTCGACCGAACAGCGCTGCTGCCTGCAGCGGATGCTCGCGGATCCAGGTCAACCCGAGCATGTAGAAGAACCACGAGACCTCGCCATCGTCGAGCGGGCGGCCGACAGCCTGTTCGGCGAACCGGCGCGTGTCTTCCTGCTGTCCTTTCATGTTCGGCGTGATGCCGGGTACCGGCTGATACGTACCGTCGGCGCCGGGGTTGTTGCCCACGTAGAAGTTCAGCCCGCCGTGCGACGACGTCACGGGTGACCAGTAGCCCGACACGGTGATGTTGCGAAACGTCACGGGGGCGAGCGCGAGCGACGCGCCGAGAGCGAACGCGGCCGCGAGCCGCCACCGTCGTACGACGATGAAAAAGAGGGCCACGACCCCGGCGGGAATCGCGACGTTTGGACGGTTGCACGCCTGGATCCCGTAGAGCAGGCCTGTGAGGAGAGTCCATCGCCAGTCACTGCGTTTCAGGGCCAGCGCCAGGCAGGCGATCGTGGCGGCGGTAAGGACCGGATCGAGCGATGCCTGGAGGAGCAGCAGCTCGTAGAACGTGAAGAGGCCGGTGAGCGCCGCAAGCGCCGCCGCGAGCCATGCCGCCCGGCGGCCGAACCATTCGTTGGCAGCCACGTAGACGAACGCCACGGCGGCCGTGCCAAGCGCGCTCTGCACGACTCGCACCGCGGTGAACGAATGCGACACGATCAGCACCGTGGCGAGAAAATAGATGTAGAGGGGGGACAGGAAATAGAGGCCCGGGCCCAGACCGAGGTCGCCGCCCGCCACGCGTTCAGCGAGTTCGACGTACGCCGTCGTGTCGAGGCCTGCGTCGGGCTGCGTCAACACGTGGTCCTTCAGCTGCCACATGACCGCGAGCTTGAGCGCGAACACCGCGGCGAGAAAGAGACACAGCTTCGCGCCGTTCCGCGACGCGAGGCCCTCCGCGCGCCGTGGCCGTGCGGCGGCTCGCGCCCGTTCGCCTTTCACCACCGGTCAGCCCTCGGGATCGGCTTCATGCGCGACGATGCGAGCGCGACTAGCGGCAGGCGTCATGGATCTCTTCGAGCGTTTGATGAAGGGTATGGCCGCAGGTCCACGCGTCTGCTCGTCTATCCCGTCGTGAACGGGTGCGTCGGTGGCAGGTCCCACCGGCGCTCGAGCTCGACGAGGGGAGCGTATGTCGTTGTCGATGTCGACCTCGAAGCCGCGGCAGACGAACCAGCGCACCGCTTCCGAACCGATCAGTCCGGCGGATCCCGTGATGACCGCGACCGACATGCCCCGTCAGTAGCCGCCCCGGAGACGCAGACCCGCGGCCAGGCACATGCGCAACATGATAAGGCCGTTTTCCACGACGCTGATCATCTTGCTCACGCCGTACACGCGCTCCCGGTAGTGCACGGGCATGTCGACAATCGCCAGCTGCCGGCGGGACGCGCCGAACAGCAGCTCGTAGTCGCCCCAGCGATCCTCGACGCCCCAGGAGCCGACGAGCGGCTCGATGCGCTCCCAGTCTCGCCGCCACAGCGCCTTCGTCCCACAAAGCGTGTCCTTGACGTGCTGATCGAGCAGGTAGGAGAAAAGGTGGCTGAACATCTTGTTCGCGACCATGTTCGTGAACTTCATCGCGGCCTTCGGCAGTGGATAGACCAGACGCGATCCGTTGACGAACTCGGCCCGCCGCTCGGTCAGCGCAAGGATGAACTGCGGCAGCTCCTCGGGTCTGACCGTGAGATCGCCATCGAGGATCACGAGGATGTCGCCGCGGCTGGCTCGAAAACCGGTCCAGACATTCCGCGCCTTGGAGATCGCGGGTCCCTCCACCAAGCGGATGTCCCGTCGCGGATACTGCTCTCGCAGGCGCCGGATCTCGTCGGCGGTGCCGTCGGTCGACCGGTCGTCGCAGAACACGATTTCGGTGTGGCGGCCGAGCTCCGGAATCCGCTCGACGGCCGAGGCGATGTTCCCGCGCTCGTTGCGGCATGGGACGACGACCGACACGCTGACGCTCTCCGGCGGCACCGGCTGCGGCTCACGGCGGGCGACGATCACCGACACCAGGCACAGCCTCGAGAGCACCGGCATCCGGGCCAGGACCCGGTTGCAGAACTCCGACAGGAGCGGAATCTTCCTGGGGACCAGAATCAGGCGATATGTGCGCAGGGTGTTGAACCCGGCGAGCGCGAGCAGCCCGCGTACGTCGTGTTCGGACAGCCAGTTCGGCTCCAGCACCTGCATGCGAAGGCCGAGCGCTTCGGCCCATTCGAGCGCCGGCTGCCAGAGGCGGTTGTAGCTATAAACCAGGACGCGCGTGTGCGCCTCGCAAAGCGGAGTCAGGCGTCTCAGCGAGGCGAGCACGTCCACGGTGTCGCAGAGATCGTTCACGAGGACGTAGTCGAACGGTCCCGCCGTTTCAAGGGATTCCGGATCCGACTGCAGGAAGGTAAACCGGGGATAACGAGCTCTGGCCACGTCGACGAGTGCCTGGCTGATTTCGACGCCGACGCCGTAGGACGGCTCCACCGCGTCAAGCAAGTGGCCTGTTTGACAGCGGATGTTCAGGACACGCTTGCCCGGTTCGACAATGAAACGCAATGCGCGGCGAACGTGTCCGTAATAGTAGGCGTTCCGGTCGATCCAGCTCTGGCGCCGCGCCGCCAGTTGCGACTGATGCCGGCGACGGGCTTCCCGGCTGTTCTCGAGCGCGTCCAAGCCCGAGGCCGGTGTCGTCTCTGTTCCAAGGGAGCCCGGCGAACTCCGGTCAGATGGCGATGATGCTGGCATGTCCGCCGTTCGGGTTCAGGCTTGCCTCAAGGCCCGATCAATATACGCCATGCGCAAGTTGCCGGCAGCAATTGACGGACCGGTCTCGACAAGATGGTCGTACGGGTCACTTCTCTCTGCGTTTGTGTTCGGCGACCGCGAGCTTTTCGCGCAGGTCCGCCGCCTGTTGGTCGAGGAGCCGCTGATTGAGCTGTGCGGCCGCTTCCCGGTCTTCGGGCATCGCCCGCGGACCCACGACGCCTCCGAGGAGGGCGAGGCCCTTTGCGACGAGCTTGTATTCCTTCTCGGTGAACTTCACGCTGTAGGTGATCGCGGTGCTGATCTCAGCCATGTATCGCCTCAATGATTCTGGAATGTGGCCTCCGCGCGGTCCGCTCGCCGATCTTCGGCGTCACGCCACGGCCGGACGGCGTGCCAGCAGTCGTCTCACTCTTCTCGGTGGATTCTCGAACTATGAACGGCGTGTCAGAACATCCGCGACAGCGACGCGAGCCCGCCAAACAGTGTCCCGGCGACGATACCGATGGCGGACACGACGGCGACCAGAAGGATCAGGGCGGGCACGGAGGCGAGCGCCCACTTCACCATGAGCTTGACCATCGACCGGAACGGCATGTCCACGTTGATGACGCTCACGCGCATCGGCGTGGGAAGCGGCGCGGGCGGCGGCGTGACACGGTCCTGGGCAAAGAACGGGCGCTCACACTTCTGGCATTGCATCGCCCTGGGGTCATTGAACACACTGCACGACGGACACTGGATGAGCGGTAACGGTCGCGTCACGGTCTTCTCCTTCGCCGACCGCCTCTGGCGGACGGCGCTTCTGCGTTGGCGACTCCCTGCTCAGGAGTGCGAATGGTCGCTGTGAAGGCAAAGCAGCGCGGTGAACGCCTTGACATACCCTCATTGGACCATCGAGCTGGCGGACGGCAGATGACGGGACGGGCCAATCGATTGACATTCGCGGCCGCACGATGGAACTGCTAGATGGCCGGTAACTTACGAGCGCGTGGACCGTCGGTTCAGACCTGGGTGTTTCCTCACCTGATCGCGTGGCTGGAGAGTCAGCGCATCGACGCGGCGCCCATCAGCCGACTGCCTGGCATGGTCGGCAACGATCCCGATCGGCGCGTGTCCGAATCGACAGCCGAAGTCGCGTGGCGCCTCGCAGCGACCATGACCAACGACGCCGCCATCGGCGTGCATGTCGCCGAGTGGCTTCCGCGGGGCGCGCTCGATTTGATCGAATATGCGGTCCGGTCGAGTCCCTCGCTCGCATCAGGCCTCGAACGGTTCGCGCGCTATGGCTGTCTGGTGAGCGACCGCGTCGCTGCGCGAACCGAATCGAACGACAGTGGGCTGCAGCTGATCATCCGCGACGTCGGCTCGTCGGTGCTGCATCCGGCGCGAGCGGAGTTCGCGCTGGCGCTCGCGTTGAAGCTCGCCCGCGATGTCACCGGAGTCTCGATCGTTCCGGTCCAGGTGGCCTTCGCTCATCATCGCCCTGACGACGTGTCAGCGCATCAGCGGTTCTTCCGTGTCCCCGTCCGTTTCGCCGCCGGGACCAATACGATGATCGTGAGCGCCGTCGACGCGGCGCGGCCACTGCCCGGAGCGGATGCCGCGCTGTCGACCATCGTACGGCGACGGTTGGATCAGGTGCTTCCAGATGCGGTTCTGCCGACGTCTGCCTCGTTGAGCGCTCGCGTTCGGCGGATGCTGGTGGAGGATCTCGGGCAGACGACGCTCACCGCCGATTCAGTCGCAAAAGCGCTCGCGATGAGCAGACGAACCTTGACGCGTCGCCTCGGCGAGGAGGGCACGTCGTTCCGTGCCCTCCTGGACGATGTGCGCGCGGAGCTCTCGCGGGCGCTGCTGCAGGATCGAAGTTTGAGCATCGCCGATGTGGCGTTCTTCCTTCAGTACTCCGAGCCCGCGGCGTTTCATCGATCGTTTCGACGCTGGACGGGTCAGACGCCGCAGAATTACCGAGGATCCGATGCCTGACGTCTCGAGCGCGGTTTCACCCGGTACTTCACCAGCACGCAGCCGTTCTTGAACGGACGGCATTCCAGCAGCTCCAAATCGATCTGGCGCGTCATTTCATGGAACAGTGGGATCCCGGAGCCGAGCAGCACCGGATGGATGTTGAAGCCGACTTCGTCGATAAGGCCCGCCTCGAAAAAGGACCTTGCCAGCTCGCCGCCGCCCATCAAGCAGATGTCCTTGCCGCGTTGTTGCTTCAATTGCCGGACGAATTCGACGGCGTCGGTGGCGACGATGGTGACGGCTCCGTCCGCATCGTCTGTACACGTTCGCGAGAAAACATAGGTCTGCTTGCCGGGATACGGCGCCTTACCATTGCTGTGCCGCAGGGCGACCTCGTAGGTCTTTCGGCCCATGAGCACGGTGTCGAACGTCTTCCAGTACGCAGCGGTCACTGCCGCCGCTTCATCGCTCCAGCGCAGCCAGTCGGTCGAGTGGTCCTTCCGCGCGAAGTAGTTGTCCAGGCTGTTCGCGCCGCCGAAGACGACCTTGCGCATAGGCCCTCCGCGAATGCGATGGTGATTCTACTCGGCCGGAGCCGCGGGTCATCCCGTCGCCGGCGGGACGCCGACGTACTTGGCGCGCGGGCGGATCAGTTGTCCGGTCGCGTACTGCTCGATGGCGTGTCCGATCCAGCCGACGCTCCGGCCGATGGCGAAGAGCATCAGCGGCGCACCGCGCGTCAGCTTGAGCACGCGCGCGACCGCGGCGAGGCCGAAGTCGATGTTCGGGTGCTCGCCGGTGGCGGCAGTGGCGGCGTGCGCGAACTCCTTGACGAACCGCTGCTCGGCCGACTTCGGGTAGCGCTCGCCCAGCAAATCCAGAAGCAGTCGCGCGCGCGGATCGCCGTCGCGGTACAGAGGGTGTCCGAAACCGTCGATCGATTCGCCGCGGCGCAGCCGATCGCCGACCGCCGCGTGCAGCGAACGTCCGCGGCGGCTCAACGATTCCAGCATCGATTCCGCCCGGGCGCTGGCTCCGCCATGCTTCGGTCCTTCGAGGGCCGCCAGTCCGGCGATGACGACGGCGTAGGGATGCGAGCCGGCTGACGCGACGCAGCGCGCGGTGAAGGAGGACACGTTCAATTCGTGATCGGCAGACAGGACGAGAGCCGCGCGCACGATCTCCGCGCCCGCGGCGCCGACGCGCCAATGCCGCGCGAGCGCGGCGTCGACCGTCGATCCACCGGGGTCCGAGGCGGTCGCGGCCCTGGTGAGGAGCCGAAGGATCCGTCCACCCGTCAGCGCCACGCTCGCCGGTCGAAGATCGAAGGCGAGCGGATCGCGAGCGGCGGCGGCCGCGAGCATCGTCTGCGCGCGCGTGATGAACGGATCGGACGCCTTTGCCGGCGCGAGATGCGCGATGGAGGTTGCCCGCGTCGTCTCGAATTGCCCCGTCCAGATCAACGCGGCGACTTCCTCGAGCGATCGCGAACGCGCGAGCGTCGCCACGTCCTGGCCGCGATAGAACAACCGGCGGCCGTCGATCAACGCGATCGACGACTCCAGAATCGGCATGCCCCATTGCAGCGCGCGGGCCGCCGCCTTGTCCGGCTCGCGGCGTTCCTCGGTTCGCCGGCGCAGGCGCTCCACATCGTCTCGCGAGTACGTCCGCTCTCTCGTCGAGCCGGGAGACGCCTGGGAGCGGACGAACCCGCGGCTGACGTACGCGTACAGCGTCGTGCGGCTGACGCCAAGGAGTTGTGACGCCTCCGCGGCGCCGATCCACGCATGATGTCCGTCGTTCATATTGATTCGCCAATCAACGTTGACAGCATCATACATGGGCGCTACGTTGACGGTATGGCGAGCAGTGGACTGGACGGAGTCGTCGCGGCGACGACGCAGCTGAGTCTCGTCGACGGCGAGCGCGGCGAGCTCGTCATCGCGGGGTACCGGATCGACGATCTTGCGGAACATGCCACGTTCGAGGAAACGACGTGGCTGCTGTGGCACGGCGATCTTCCCTCGACCGAGCAGCTGGACGCCTTCCGCGGCGACCTCGCCGCGGTTCGCGTCATTCCCGATGCGACCCTCACGCTGCTCCGCGAGTGCGCGCATCGCGATCTCGACGTGATGGACGCGCTGCGCATCGCCGCGGGGACGCTCTCGCTCGTCTCCGACGAGGCGACGGGCATCGTCGCGCGCGTTCCCACGATCGTCGCCGCCTATTGGCGGCTGCGGCGCGGACAGGAGCCGGTGGCGCCGCGCACGGACCTCGGCCACGCCGCCAACTTTCTCTACATGCTGAGCGGAGATGTTCCGCTTCCAGAGCGGGTCCGGGGACTCGAGACGTATCTCAACACGGTGATCGATCACGGTCTCAATGCCTCGACGTTCACCGCGCGGGTGATCACGTCCACCGGATCCGATCTGGTGTCTGCCGTCGTCGGCGCGCTGGGCGCGCTCAAGGGCCCGCTTCATGGCGGCGCGCCAGGGCCGGCGCTGGACATGGTGTTCGAGATCGGCGACGCATCACGCGCCGAGGCCGTTCTGCGCCGGAAGATCGAGACGGGCGAGAAGCTGATGGGCTTCGGACATCGCGTCTACAAGGTGCGCGACCCCAGGGCCGACGTGCTCGCAAAGGCGGCCGAACGGATGTTCACGCGCGCGGGCGACATGTCGCTCTACACGCTCGCTCGATCGGTCGAGGCTGAAGCGCTGCGGCTGCTCGAAATCTACAAGCCGGGTCGACGGCTTCAAACCAACGTGGAGTTCTATACGGCGCTGCTCCTCCACGGTCTCGGATTCGACGTGCCGCTCTTCACTCCCACGTTCGCGGTGAGCCGCGTGAGCGGATGGATCGCCCACGCGTTCGAGCAGCGACGCGCGAATCGAATCATCCGGCCCCAGTCGGAGTACGTGGGCCCACGCGACCGGAAGTGGGCGCCGCTTTCACAGCGCGTCGAATCTGCCGCGACGGAAATGAGCAGCCTCCTCTGATCATGAGCCTCCCGCCGAATGCGCGTCCCTCGTGTGCTGACATAGAATTGCTGTTCGCCGCCTATGCAGAGGTACAGGGCGGCGGGACCTCGGCAGCGCGAATTGACAGGGGGCGGGAGAAAACTCACAGGGATAAAGGGTTGCTCTCCCTCATCTTTCTTCCTTGACTTGTCCAAGCCCAGCCTCGCATACCCCGGTTAACGCGGATATTAGTCTTCGCTTGGGATGACAAGTTGGTTTTGAAGACAGCCTCGTAATTCCACGATCGCTGAGATAACTGACGTTTTTCGGTCGAGCCGATGAGCCTTCGCTGGCACGCCATTGGCTGTGTCCGCGACACATTGGACTGATATGGCCGCCAACAAAGACGCGATTCCACGGGAAGAGCATCCACTAGCGGCCGAGCCGCTGCCTGTTCGTACGCCCAGGCCGCACAAAGCTCCGGCCGCATCGCGGCCACCCAGCTCCTTCATGAAGCTCCTGTCGGGCCGAAAGGCAGAGGGGCCGATCGCCGACTTTCCGAGCGAGAAGAAAGTATCGGCACGCACGATCTGGCTGGTCGCCGCCGCCGCCCTCGGCGTCGCTCTCGCCGTGGCACTGGCGATGTTCGTGCCGCGATGGTGGGCCGGCACGCCGGTGCCTCAAGTTGGACAGCTCGCCGTCATCTCTCAGCCTGCCGGCGCCGAAGTGATCGTCGACGGGCAGCCGCGCGGCATCACGCCGTTGACGCTTTCACTGCCGAGCGGCGCGCACAGTCTGCAGCTCAATCGGGCCGAGGTCTCGCGAAGCTTCGAGGTCAACATCAAGGCCGGCGCCGAGGTTCTGCACCACGTGGACCTGGAGCCGCGACAGGCGGCGCCGCAAGGGGGACAACTCGTCGTCAGCTCCGACCCGCCGGGCGCGCGCGTGACGGTGGACGGTCAGGCCCGCGGTGTGTCGCCGGTCACGGTCGACGATCTTTCAGCCGGTCAGCACGCCGTCGTGATTCACGGCGACTCCGGCTCCGTCCAGCGGACCGTGTCAATTCAGCGCGGGCAAACGGCTTCACTCGTCGTGTCGATGAACCAGGGGTCGTCGTTCGGCTGGGTCTCGATTACCTCGCCGTTCGTCCTGCAGGTCTTCGAAAACGATCGCCGGCTCGGCACCACGGAAACCGACCGCATCATGATGTCGGCAGGGAAGCACACCCTCAAGATGGTGAATGCGAAACTGGGCTATCAGCGAACGCAGGCGGTGCAGGTGCCGGCGAACGCCGCCTTCAACCTGAAGATCGAAGTGCCCGATGGCGTGGTGAACCTGAACGCGCTCCCGTGGGCTGAAGCCTGGATCGATGGCCGGCGGGTCGGCGACACGCCGCTCGGCAACCTCAAGCTCCCGATCGGCGAGCACGAGGCGTTGTTCCGCAATCCACAATTCGGAGAACGGCGCCTGAACTTCGTCGTGAACGCCAGTGAACCAACCCGTGTTTCTGTGGATCTCCGGAAATGAAAGAACGGCTTTCCTGCGCGATTCTGGTATCGCTGGTCCTGGGCCTGGGGAGTGCCAGCGCACAATCCAACCAGCCGCTCGACGATGCGAAGACGTTGTACGATTCAGCCTCCTTCGACGAGGCTCTCCAACTGCTGGACGGTCTGGGCCGGACGCAGCCGGAAACCGACGTCGAAGAGGTCCAACGCTACCGCGCGCTCTGCCTGCTCGCGCTCAACAGGACGAACGACGCGCAGAAGGCCATTGAAATCGTCTTCTCCCGCGATCCGCTCTACCGGCTCTCTCCGGGCGAGGCGCCGCCTCGCATGCAGGCGGCGTTTGCTGAAGTCAGAAAGCGGTTGCTGCCGTCTGTCACCGAGCAGTTGTATGCGGCGGCGAAACTGAGCTTCGATAAGAAGGAGTACACACTCGCCGCCACCCAGTTTCAGGATCTGCTCACGTTTCTCGACGACGACGACGCCAAATCGCTGCCGAGCCTGAAGGAATTTCGCATGCTCGCGACCGGCTTTCACGATCTCAGCGCGTCGGCCGCCGCGGTGAACGTCGCGAAGTCGAACCCGCCGGCTCCCGCGCCGGCAGAACCGGTTCCGTGCGCCTCAGACCAACGCTCGAGCCACTGCAGCGAATCAAATCGTGCCGGCGAACCAGGTGCCGTCACCAGGTCAGGCCGCGGCCTCTCAAGTGGTCTCCGAGGATTCTGCGGGTGGCGTTCTTCAGCCTCCGGTCGCAATCAAACAGCAGATGCCGATCTGGGTCGCGTCGAAGACCCTGCTGCCGAAGGGCAGTACCGGCAAGCTGCGGCTGATCATCGACGAACGCGGCAACGTCGAGGAAGCACGAATGGTGGAATCGGTCCATTCCGTCTACGACGCACTGCTCATCTCCGCGACGCGTTTATGGAAATATGAGCCGGCGAAACTGGATGGCCGTCCGGTGCGCTACGCGAAGATGATTCAGATCGTGCTGAATCCGGCGCCCTAGCATCTCAAAACGTCCGGGCCCGTTTGATAGACTACGGGCCATGCGACCACGCGCGACAGCGCGCCTGCGTCTGCCGTCGCGCGCGACTCTCGCCTGGGTTTTCGCTGCGCTCCTCGCAGCGCCCGCGACCGCACACGCTCAGACAGACGAAATCCAGGTGTACGACGGCGGTCTCGCGCCGGTCGGCGTATTCAATCTCACCGTTCACAACAACTTCACGCCGATTGGAGTCACGAAGCCGGCGTTTCCCGGCGCGGTGATCGCGGACAAGTCGTTCAACGGCGTGCCGGAGTGGGCGCTGGGCGTCACGCCGTGGTTCGAGGCCGGGCTCTACCTGCCGCTGTACAGCAGGGACAAAGTCACCGGCTTCGGCCTGGACGGGTTCAAGTTGCGGGCGCTGTTCGCCGTGCCGAACGCGGACGATCGACGGTTCTTCTACGGCGCAAACTTCGAGTTCAGCGTCAACGCGCACCGGTGGGACACCGCGCGCTTCAGCTCGGAGGTGCGCCCCATCATCGGCTGGCACCTCAAGCCGATCGACATCATCATCAATCCCATCGTCGACACCGCGTACGACGGGCTGAAGAACCTCGAGTTCGTGCCGGCGACGCGCGTGGCGTACAACTTTTCCTCGGGCTGGACGCTGGCGGCCGAGGAGTACGCCGATTTCGGACCAATCCACGCGTTCGCGCCGCGCGGCGAACAGGTACACCAGATTTACGCCGTGGTGGATCGCACCTGGAAGGAATGGGAGATCGAGGGCGGCATCGGCGTGGGGTTGACCGACGCGTCGGACCGTCTCACGTTCAAGCTGATTCTCGCGCGCGACCTGAACAAGCACTCTACCGGTCGTTCGAGTGTTCCTGCGCCCGCGCACCCATGAGCATGCCGATCATGCTGCGCGCGTTCCCTTCGTGGCACGCGTACTCGTAGATCGGACCGGCCGTTTTCTTCAGCGGAAACATGGCCGTGAACGGTCGCGTCCACGTCGACGGATCCTCGGCCGTGAACCTGATACTCGATCGTGTCGGCATCGGTGCGCGTGAAGCGTTCGACCAGATGCAGGTGCTCGGTCGATCCCCGAAATGCCGTCTTGTCGGTGAAGCCGACCGTGTCGACGACCAGCGTCGAGCCTTCCCAGCGTCCGCGTGAATCGCCCATCCATCGCGGGATCTCGCCGTGCGCACGGCCATCCATCGGCACGATGCGCGCGTCGTGGATCATCTCGGACACGATCGCCACGTAGCCGCGCGTCTGGATGATCTGGACGTTGTTGTTGTAGACGCCCGGCAGCATCGGCGGCCCCGCGACGGACCAGTTGAGGCACCGTTCGTTGAGGGCCCGATCCTCCGGGCCGTCGGCCGGGCCGCGCGCGCGTCGCGCCTGAGCCCGCGCCGCCGCGCGCTGCTGCGCCTCGGCGGTCTGCGCCGGCACCCGTCCGTCGGTCGGATCGACGATGAGCGACGTGCGGCCGTTGGTCAGGAACCGCGTGCCGGGATCCCACCAGTCGGGCCCCGCCGTATTGTTCGTGGTGCTCTGACGCTCGATGGTCGCCCGCTCGTATTCGGCGGCTTCCGCCGGCGTGAGCGTCGCCCTCGCGGCGAGGTCGCGCGGCCGCTCGAGCGGCGTCATCGTCGCGTAGGTCCAGATGCCTTCGAGGTCGCCGGAGGCGGGATGCTGCGCGTGAATCGCCAGCGATGCCGCCAGGATTGACGCGACGAGACTGCACGCCGCCGACGCGCGATAGGCCATCTCCCGCCGACCTCCCGGGTGCTATTATCGCCCGCGTTATCGGTCGTGGCGGGGGAATCGACGCGGTCCCCGCAGCTGGTCGCACCGCATGTTCCGCTGAAGAAGGAGCACCCGTGACGAACATATTGCCGCCTCGTCGCACCGTTGCGATCGCCCTGCTGGCGTTGTCGTTGACCGCGGCCACACCCAGCGGCAGGCCGGAGGACGTCGGTATGTCGTCGGAGCGCCTCCAGCGCATCAACGACGTCGTCAAGACCTACATCGACGCCGGCCAGATTTCCGGCGCCGTGACCATGGTGTCGCGCAAGGGCCGCATCGCGCATTACGAGGCGCAGGGCCTCATGGATATCGAAGCGAAGACAGCCGATGCGCAAGGACGCGATCTTCCGCATGGCGTCGATGTCGAAGCCGGTGACCGGCGTGGCGATCCTGATGCTCATGGAAGAAGGGAAGCTGCGCCTCACCGATCCGGTGTCGCGGTTCATTCCGGAGTTCAAGAACCCGAAGGTGGCGATGCTGAAAGCCGGCGGCCGGGCCGACGCCGCCCGTCGCACAAGGTCAGCGCCCGCCCGAGCCGGAGATCTACACCGTGCCGGCCGAGCGCGAGCTGACGATTCGCGATCTGATGACGCACACCAACGGCCTTGAAACCGGCGGGCCCGGATCGCGCGAAGGCGGACGGATTTCGCCGCGAAACACCAGCAGCAACCTGGCGGCGTACGTGCCGACGCTTGGCGCGGTCCCGCTCGATTTCCAGCCCGGCACGAAGTGGCAGTACAGCGCGCTCGCGGGCATCGAGACGCTCGGTCGCATCGTCGAGATCGCGTCGGGAATGACGTTCGATCAGTTTCTGCAGAAGAGAATCTTCGAGCCGCTCGGGATGAAGGACACGGCGTTCTTCCCGACCGACGATCGCAAGGCGCGCGTCGTCACGCTCTACGAGCGCAAGCCGTCGGGGCTGTCGCGCATCGAAACGCCGTCCTGGCTGGCGACCACGACGCTGTTCTCGGGCGGCGGCGGACTGTGGTCGACGCCGGAGGACTACATGCAGTTTGCGCAGATGCTGGTGAACGGCGGACAGCTGAACGGCAAGCGTCTCCTCAGCCCGCTCACCGTGGATCTGATGGCGTCGAATCACGTCGGCGATCTGTACTCGGGAGTGGCGCAGCGGCTGAAGGGCATGGGCTTCGGTCTCACCGTCGAAGTCGTGATGGACAACGTGTCGGCGAACCGCCGCGAGTCGAACGGCAGCTTCGGGTGGGACGGCGCCTTCGGCACGCATTTCTGGGTCGATCGCAAGGAGCAGCTCGTCGGGCTGCTGATGGTGCAGGAGTCCAACGGTCAGCTGATGCGCGACTTCGAGAACGCGGTGATGCAGGCCATCGTCGAATAGCGCGTGATCGGCTGAGAGGTTCGCCATGAACGAGTCGAACGAGCGGCGCGATCTGGGGATGGATCGCCGGATCCCACGGCGCGACTTTCTCAACGGCGTCGCGGTCGCGATTGGCGGGGCGTGCGCCGCGTCCCGGATCGCCGCGCTCGGCGCCGACGGATTCGCGAAGGCGGCGCAGGCAGGCGCGCCCGCAGCCGCCGACTACCCGCCGGCGCTCACGGGCTTGCGCGGAAACTATCCCGAGGCGGTCGACGCGTTCGCCCCGATGCAGCGCGGCGCGTATCGTCAATTCCCGGCGCTGGACGTCGACACGCACGAAGAGTACGACCTGGTCGTTGTCGGCGGTGGGATTTCCGGACTCGCCGCCGCGCACTTCTGGCGCCGCGCGCTCGGCACGAACCAGCGAATCCTCGTGCTCGACAACCACGACGACTTCGGCGGTCACGCGAAGCGCAACGAGTTCACGTACCAGGGCCGCACCTTCATCGGCTACGGCGGCACCCAGAGTATCGCGACACCCTATCCGTACAGCTACACGGCGAAGCGGCTGATCGAGGAGCTCGGCATCGAGGTCGAGCGCAACGGCGAGTTCGCCAACCGCGGCGCGCTCGCGAAGCTCGGGCCGTCGATGTTCTTCGACAAGGAGCACTTCGGCGAGGATCGCCTCGTCGCTGGAAACGGCCGCCTCCCGTGGCCGGAGTTTCTGCGGCAGGTGCCGCTGCCGGAGCACGCCCGCCACGATCTGATTCGCCTCTACGGCAAGAATCCCGACTATCTAACGGGCATGAGCGCCGAGCAGAAGCTCGCAACGCTCGCGCGAATCAGCTGGCAGGAGTTCCTCCTGAAGCACGCGAAGATGTCGCCGGACGCGCTGCCGTTTTTCCTGGGACAGGGTGGCCGCAACAACAAACGGGTGGATACGACGCCGGCGCTCGAGGCCGCGCGGCGCGGCTCGGTCGGCTTCAACGGTCTCGGCCTGACGTTCGAGGAAGAGTTCCGCGAATCGTCGTACACGTTTCATTTTCCCGACGGCAACGCGTCGATCGCGCGGCTCCTCGTCAACCGGCTGGTGCCGTCGGCGCTTCCCGGGAAGCAGACGATGGAGACGATCGTTCAGGCGCCGATGGCGTACGGCAAGCTCGACGATCCCAAATCGGATGTCCGCGTCCGGCTGAAGAGCACGGTGGTGCGCGTCGAACACGAGGGCGAGCCGCGGCACGCCGAACGCGTTCGCGTCGCGTACCGGCGCGACGGCAAGACCTGCGGCGTCAGGGCACGCCATGTGATTCTCGCCTGCTACAACGCGCTGATTCCGTCGCTGGTGCCGGAGCTGCCCGCCGCGCAGAAGGATGCGCTCGCGTACTCCGTCAAAGTGCCGATGATGTACAACAACGTGCTGATCCGCCGCTGGACCGCGTTCGAGAAGCTGGGCGTCTCGAACATCTCGGCGCCGGGCATGTACCACACGAGCTGCGGACTCGATCCGGGCACGTCGATCGGCGGCTATCGCGGCGTGACGACGGCCGAGGAGCCGATCATCGTGCGGTTCGTGCGCAATCCCAACAAGCCGGGCCTTCCGAGGCGCGAGCAGAACCGGGCGGGACAGCAGGAGCTGCTGTCGATGTCGTTCGAGCAATTCGAGCTCGAGATTCGGCGCCAGCTCGCGCGGATGCTCGGCAGCGGCGGCTTCGATCCGTCCGCCGACATCGTCGGCATCACCGTGAATCGATGGCCGCACGGCTACGCCTACACGTACGACACGCTCGGCGATCCCGACGTGCCGCCCGAACAGCGGCCGCACGTGGTGGGACGTCAGCGGTTCGGGCGCATCGCGATTGCCAATGCGGACGCCGGAGCGGGCGCGTTCACCAACCAGGCGATCGACGAAGCCAACCGCGCAGTCGAGGAGTTGTTCGTGGCCGGCGGTCTGGCCTGATCGCTACCGCCAAGACAACTCCGTCTCGATTGCGGACGCCAGCCGCGCTTCAAGTCATGAAAGCGAAATCACGTTGAGAGGGCCTTGCCGGCCCATCCGGTAGAGCTTACGCAGTCGCGCGGCGAATGGTTGACCTTACGAGTTCCGCACGGATTCTTTTCACCGCAACCTCACTTTTCTCTCACCCATCCCTCACACGCCGCTCTCGCGCTGTTCATAGCATTCATCAAGCAAGTCGTAGTAGGCCACGAGGGGCCGCGGCTGACGACGGGCAAGGAGTGTTCATGAGCAAACGACAGCTTTTCGTTCGGATTCTGGCGGCGGCACTACTCGTCGGGCCATTCCTGTTGAGCGGGGCGGAATGGGCCGGCAGCGGACCGGCATCGGCGGCATCGAAAAAACACAGAGCGGCTGCGACGCGGTCGAGCCCCATCGCCATCACTCACGACGACGCCTTCGTCTGGAGCGTCAATCCCGACAACGATTCGGTCTCCGTGTTCCGTGTTCCGAACGACGAGAACATCAAGGTCGCCGAGATTGCGGTGGGCAAGGAACCGTGGTGCGTGGCCGTCACGCCGGACGATGAGAAGGCCTACGTGACGAACATGGCGAGCGGCACGGTGTCGGTCATCAGCACGTTCAGCAGACAGGTCATCGACACAATCAAGGTTGGCACCGAACCATTTGGCTGCGCTATCAGCCCGGACGGGAGGGATCTGTACGTTGCGAATCAATCGTCAGGCACCGTTTCGGTGATCAACACGCGGCGCGACAAAGTAACCGAGACGATCGAAAACGTCGGCGTCAAACCGCACGGCATCGCGATCAGCGCTGACGGCGCGCGCGTGTTCGTCACGCAGTTCCTCGCCCTGAAACCCGAAGACGATCCGCGCCCCTTGACACAGAGCGAAGGGGCTGACGACGGGCGCGAGGGGCGCGTGACCGTCATCAAGGCCAGCAACAACAAGGTCATCGGCACGATCCGGCTGACGCCGCTCGCCGACGTCGGGGCCGCCTTCAGGTCTGACGGCAACACCCTGAATCGTGAGCCGCTCAGCGGCACCCTGGACAACGTGACGGGAGCGTTTCCGAACCTGCTCGAGTCGATCACGATCAAGGATGACCTCGCATACATCCCGGGCACGTGCTCGTCGCCCAACGGGCCATTCCGGTTCAACGTCAATGTTCAGAGCTGCCTCTCCACCATCGACATCAAGGAGAAGACTGAAGCGTTCAAGACCCTCAACATGAACGTCGGCGTCAACTTCGAGCCCGTGGGCAGGAAGCTGTTCAACACCAACCCATTCGCGGTCGCGTTCAAGCAATCGGCCGACGAAGGGTTCATCACCCTGGGGGCAACGAATCGGCTGCTCCGGGTCACGCTGAACAGCGACGGGTCCCCGACGATCAATCCGCCGCTCAACGCGAATGACCCAGGCAACATCGTTCGCATACAACTCAAGGATCCGGGCGAAATCAACCTGCCCGATCCCGACGACACGATTGGCGGACACAACCCTCGCGGCGTCGTCTTGAACTCGGACGACACCCGCGCTTACGTCATGGACTTTCTCTCGCGCGACATCGCCATCGTCGACGTCTCGGGAAATGATCCGCAGCTCTACAGGACGCTCGCGAGAGTGCAGTCGGCCGATCTGCCGGCGGCCGGCACCGATGCAGGGGTCGCGCACCGCGGCAAATATCTGTTCAACACCGCGATCGGGCCGGAAGGAAGTCAGCCGAACTCGGTGCGCCCGTCGGGCCGGATGTCCGACACCGGGTGGGGGTCCTGCTACAGCTGCCACCCCAATGCGTTGACCGACACGGTCACGTGGATGTTCGCCGATGGGCCGCGGCAGGCGATCTCGATGGAGAGCACGTTTGAGTTCGGCGCGGCGACGATCGCGAATGGCGCACCCGTTCTGCCCGATTCGCATCAGCGCGCGCTGAACTGGTCAGCGGTACGGGATGAAGTGCAGGACTTCACGCGTAACGTCCGGGCAGTGTCCGGCGGTGGCGGGCTGGTGAGAGTCGATGCGAACGGCAATCCCGTGCCCGAAGGGACAGCCGGTCTGGCGCAGCTGCCGGATCTGCGGCCGACGGCCAACGGCGGTCTGAATGCCGACCTGGACGCCATCGCCACTTATCTGGCAACAGGCGTGCGGGCGCCGATTTCGCCGATTCCGGCGCACAACGTGCGGGCGGCGATCGGCCGCGCGATCTTCGAAGTTCAGGGTTGCCAGAACTGCCACGGCGGCAAGAACTGGACGATCAGCGCGCTTGACTCCGCACCGCCGCCGCTCGCCACCGAGGTTGTGGACGCACAGCTGGTCAGGTTCCTATGCCGCGTCGGCACGTTCGATCCGTCCCTCTTCACCGACGGCGTGAGCAACGAGATTCGCGCCAATGCCGCAGCCAACACGCAGGCGCGCGGCACACTCGGCTTCAACGTGCCGTCGCTCATCTCGGTGTTTGCAAGCGCCCCCTACCTGCACAGCGGCGCGGCGGCGTCGCTGGATGACGTGCTCGCAAACGTGACACACCGCACGGCCGGCCGCGCCGACCGCGCGGACTTCCTGGGCGTCCCGGCATTTCGCCGGTTCCTCGTTCAGTTCCTGAGGTCAATCGATCGCGATACACCGCCAGTCCTCGACGTCAACCCGCCGCTGGACGTCTGCGGACCCCAATAGCGCCGGCCTTCCTCGGGTAATTCTTCTGACAACGGACCCGGCGCACGCGCCGGGTCCGCATCTCGCAAATATCGCGTCACCTACGATAGACTCTCCGCCCATCGGAGGAGAGTGGTCGGGGTAAAAGATGGCTCGGCCAGTTTCCCTACGTCGGAACCGGCGAATCCGGATGCGTCGAATATCGTCCGCCGCCGCTGGGTTTCGCGATGAAGTCGCCCCAGTTCACGTCGGCCCAGACCTTGAGCTTCGTGTCGTACAGGAAAATCGTCGAGTCCGGCTGACGCGCGCAGGACAGATGCAGGACCGCGCGATAGAGCGCATCGAGCGTGGGGCGGTAGTGGCCGCTGTTCGCGCTGATCTTCTTCAGCTTTCCCTTCCGCACGATCCACTCGCCGGCGCAGATCACGCCGTCAGTTCCGAACGAGCTGTGATGCACCTGCTTGAGCTGGCAGACCGATGAATAGAACGTCACGTCGTCCGAGCCGGGCGGACACATGCACACCCACATGACGCCCTCGTCGCGCCAGTCGTCGGGCACGGGAAACTCCACGCCGTTGGCGGCGCCCAGCTTGGCCGCTCCCTGCGGCGGCAACAGGCCCTTGATCGTTCCGGTGTCGAGGACCTGACCGTCGAGCCGCGTCATGGTGGACTCGATCTTCACGACGAACGGCTGTCGTTGCGCGTCGACGTAGCGCGCCACGTGGTTGAGCCGATCGTATTCGTAAAGGTCGGCGTCAAGCGGAAGGTTGATGCGCTTGTACTCCGTGTCCGGCTCTAGCAGACCCTTCTTGGGTTTCTCCGGCCCCTTGTCCGTGAACTTGTACGGCCCGCTCGGCGGCGTCACCGAGGCCTGCCGGAGGAGTGGCGGCTTCTCTTCCGGCGGCGGCTTCAGGACGTCCATCGGCAGGCGAGTCAGCGGCGGCTTGAAGAAGAGTTCGATGACCGGGTCTTTCTCGGCGGCGACCACGGCGGCGTCGTGATCGGCCTTGTCGTACTTGTCGTAACGCGAGTTGGCAGGCGGAAAAGCCATAGTTGCGCTCTGCGCAGCGCTCCTTTATGGATGAGGTTTCGCGCGCGAGTATAGCAGAGGCTCAGAGTGGAGAACCGTCTATAATCCGGGCATCTTGCGCACCATTTCACTCTTAGCGGTGAGCGGAATCGCGATCGCCGCGACACTGGCCGCGCACGCGCAGAGTGTGAATCGCGGCTGGACGATCGTCGGCGCCGAGATGGCGGATGGCAGCGGTGCGCCGCTGCGGCATGCGAACGTCCGCTTCGTCAACGACCGCATCGTCGCGGTCGGCGATGTGAAGCCACAAAAGGGCGACGAAGTCGTGGACGGCAAGGGGCTCGTCGTCGCGCCAGGCTTCATCGACATTCACAACCACTCATCGTCCGGCCTGGCGGACGATCCGGCCGCCGAGACGCAGATCGCGCAGGGGATCACCACCGTGGTGCTCGGGCCCGACGGCGATTCTCCCTGGCCGATCGGCGAGTACCTCTCGGAGCGACGGCGCGCGCCCTCGTCCGTCAACGTCGCCACGTTTGTCGGGCATGCCACCGTGCGACGGCAGGTGATGAAGGACGACTACAAGCGCGCCGCCCGGGCCGAGGAGGTCGCGCGGATGGCGCTGCTCGTCGATCAGGGCATGCGCGAGGGCGCGGCCGGGCTGTCGAGCGGCCTCGAGTACGAAGTGGGCGGCTATGCCGAGACGAGCGAGCTCGTCGAGCTCGCAAAGGTGGTGGCGCGCTACGGCGGCGTCTACATGTCGCACATACGCGACGAGGCCGACAAGAGCTTCGACGCGCTGAAGGAAGCGATCGCGATCGGTGAAGGTGCCCACGTCGCCGTGCAGATCTCCCACATCAAGCTCGGCACCGTCGGCGTGTGGCGCAAGAGCGCCGAAGCGATTGCGCTGATCGAAGGCGCGCGCGCACGCGGCGTGGACGTGACCGCGGACGCGTATCCCTACAATGCGTGGAGCTCGACGATCACAGTGCTGGTGCCCGACAAGCGGTACGACCATCCGCCGAGCGTCGAGAAGGCGCTCGCCGACGTGGGCGGCGCCGCCAATGTGCTCATCGTCCGCCACGCGGCGCATCCGGACTACGAGTTCCGCACGCTGGAGGCCGTGGCGAAGGAGCAGCACAAGACGCCGGTCGATCTGTTCATCCAGATCGTCAAGGACGGCGGCGCCGGCGTCGTCTGTACCTCGATGGTCGACGAGGATATTCGTGCGTTCTACTCGCGCCCGTGGGTGATGGTCGCGAGCGACGGCGGCATTGCGACGCGACATCCGCGCGGCGCCGGCACCTTTCCACGCGTGCTCGGCCGCTACGTCCGCGACGATCGGTGGCTGACGCTGCCCGAGGCGATCCGGAAGATGACCAGCGCGCCGGCCGCCAGGCTCCGCCTCGAAGGCCGCGGGCATATCGAGGTCGGCGCGATTGCCGACCTCGTGCTGTTCAACGCCAAAACGATTGTTGACCGGTCGACGTTCACCGATCCGGCGGTTCTGCCGACCGGCGTCGAAAAAGTGTTCATCGGCGGCGAGCTCGCGTGGGACAACGGCAAGCCGGCGCCGGCGAGGCCGGGGAAAGTGCTGATGTCCGGCCACACGCCGGCGGAGACCGATGCGGGCGCCTATCGCCTGGTTCCGAACTGGGGAACGTTGCCGGCCGGCCTTCAGTTCGGCGAGGTGCCCGGCATGACGATCGACGACGCGGGACGCGTGTTCGCGTTCACGCGCGCCGAGCCGCCGGTCATCGAGTTCGACCCGTCGGGCAAGGTTCTCAAGACGTGGGGCGAGAAGATGTTCGTCTGGCCTCACGGCATCCGTGTGGATCGCAACGGGTTCCTGTGGATCACCGACGGCCGCGCGCGCAACGGCATCGGACAGCAGGTGTTCAAGTTCACGCGCGACGGTCAGCTGGTGATGACGCTCGGCAAGAAGGGCGTGTCAGGCGACGGCCCGGACACCTTCAACAGCCCCACCGACGTCGCCGTCGCGCCAAACGGTGACATCTTCGTGTCGGACGGCCACGTCAACTCGCGCATCGTGAAGTTCTCGAGCGACGGCACGTTCATCAAGGCCTGGGGCAAGCGCGGCGAAGGTCCCGGCGAGTTCAACGTGCCTCACACGATGTTCTTCGACTCGCGCGGCCGGCTGCTCGTCGGCGATCGCGCCAATCGCCGGATCCAGATCTTCGACCAGGACGGGACGTTTCTCGATCAGTGGACGCAGTTCGGATCGCCCAGCGGCATCTTCATCGCGCCGGACGACACGCTCTATGTCGTCGACTACAACGACAAGATGGCGCTCATCGTCGGCAACGCGAAGGATGGTTCGATACGGACGCGGAGCGAGCAGGTGCTGGCTGAAGGCGTGGCGGTGGACAAGCAGGGATCGATCTACGTCGGCGAAACCGTGATCGGCCACCTCGGCGACACAATCACCGGACACACGGTCAAGAAGCTGGTGAAAAAGTAGCGCGGCTCGACGCGCTATTTGATCTCCTGAAACCGCACTTCGAGATACGTCAGCGTTCCCTCCAGATCCTTGTACCAGTGCGGGGCGCCAGCCGGCACGAGCACGACATCACCTTTGGCCACGTGGCGCGTCTGGCCTCCCTCGATCGTCGCGCTGCCGGCCGCGGCTCCCGCGGCGCGGACGATGGCGCCGCCGGTCACGAGCGTGCCGGCGCCGCTGATGATGTGATGCACCTCGATGAATCCGGGGTGCGCGATGGCGCCCTGCGGCCTGGTTCGCTCGACGACGTTGATGCGGTAGTGATCCGTGTTTTGCACCGGCGCGGTGTGCATGTCGGGCGCGCTCTTCGCCGTTTCCTTGAGCGTCGCCGTCAATTCGGCATCGCTCAAGTAGGTGGCCGGCGCGGGCGCCCCGGTCTGGGCCGCACCCACCAGAGCGATCAACATGACGAGCGCCGACTTCATTTCTGCGTCTTCTGCTTCTGCTGATCCTCGAAGCGCGCGCCCTTCAGGACGCCTTCGAGACCGTAGTTGCTCTCGTGGCAGGCATATTCGTAAATCAATTCGTCGGTGCGCGTCATCGGGATGGAAGCGCTCCACTTCGCCGTCCACGTCGACGGATCGTCGACCGTGAACTCGTAGCGAAGCGTGTCCTTGTCCACGCGGGTGAACCGTTCCACCAGGTGCATTTTCGACGAAGCGCCCCGGAAGCCGGCCTCCTGCGAGAAATTGGTCGTGTCGACCACCAGCGTCTCGCCTTCCCAGTGCCCGACTGAATCACCGGTGAGCGACCTGATGTTCGCCGGTGCGTGCGGCCGGCCGTCCAGCGGCACGATGCGCGCGCTGTGAATCATCTCGTTCAGGATGACGACGTGGTCGCGCGTCTGCACCAGCTGCATGTTGTTGTTGTAGGCGCTGGGGATCATCGGCGGACCCGAGTTGAATCCCAGCACGCATCGTTCGGCGAGCGGCCGTTCCTCGGGGTTGTCGTACTTGCCGCGGCGATCGGCGGCGCGCTTCTGTGCCTCCGGGGTGAGCGGCGGGACGCGCCCGTCCGGCGGATCCACGACCAATGACGTCTGCTTCGCGATCCGCTTGCCGAAGTCCCACCAGAAGTCGTTGTAGGCGCGCTCGACGTCGGCGGCGGCGCCGCCGCCGCGATTGTCCTTGTTGCCGCTCTCGATCCGCTGCTGCGCGAACTCCTCCGCCTCCTCGTCGCTCAGGGAGCTTTTGCCGGCGAATGCGCCGGGACGTTCGAACGGCGTGAGCTGCGCGAAGTCCCACGTGCCCTGAAGGTCGGGGTGGCCGTCCGGCGTGGGCCACCTTCGGCTTCGCCGTCTGGCCGGAGACCACCACGGCGGAGAGGAGGAAAATCCCGAGGAAAACGGAACGCATACAGCCGCTCCTTTCGTCGTCGGGCCGATTATAATCGCGGCCGGAGGCGGGAATGAGATTTGTGCCCTTGGCGCTTCGGGTCCCGGTCTTCGCTCTCGGGGTGCTGACCGCGGCGACGGTGTCGGCTCAGCAGTCGCCGAACCAGGTCACGTTCACGAAGGATGTGGCGCCGATTTTCCAGAAGTCCTGCCAGAACTGCCACCGGCCCGGCTCGATCGCCCCGATGTCGCTGCTGACCTACGAGGACGCGCGTCCGTGGGCGCGGTCGATCAAACAGCGGGTCGAGGCGCGGCAGATGCCTCCGTGGCACGTCGATCGGACCGTTGGCATCCGGCAGTTCAAGGACGATCCGTCGCTCACGGATCAGGAAATCGAGACGCTCTCCGCGTGGGCCGCGGCGGGCGCTCCGCGCGGCAATCCGGCCGACATGCCTCCTCCGCGCCAGTTCGACGACGCCGATCGGTGGCATATCGGCAAGCCGGATCTCATCGTGCCGATGCCGAAGGCGTTCACGGTGAAGACCGAGGCCGCCGACTGGTGGGGCATCTTCGAAGCGGAATCCGGCCTTACGGAGGATCGCTACATCAAGGCGGTCGAAGCGAAACCGTCACCTGGAGCGCGACGCGTCGTGCACCACTCGGTCGAGACGCTCGTCTATAACGACGGCACGAGCGGCGGAGGGACCCTGGTCGAGTACGCCGTCGGCAAGAACGGCGACGTGTTCCCCGAAGGCTCGGGCAAGCTGATGAAAGCCGGCGCCAAGGTCCGCTTCAACATGCACTACCACGCCATCGGCGAGCCGGTCACCGATCGTACCGAGGTCGGCATCGTGTTCTACCCGAAGGGCGTCGTCCCGAAGCATGTGGTGACGACGATCCTGTCGCCGAACCAGGACGACCTCGACATCCCGGCGGGCGCCGACAACGTGCGCAGCGACGCGTACTTCAAGATGGAGAAGCCGTCGCACCTGGTCGGCTTCATGCCGCACATGCACAATCGCGGCAAGCGCCAGTGCCTCG
This sequence comes from uncultured Acidobacteriota bacterium, assembly GCA_963794305.1. GTDB lineage: Bacteria > Acidobacteriota > Vicinamibacteria > Vicinamibacterales > CAVVIG01 > CAVQFC01. The sequence continues at coordinate 37,379 of CAWCDQ010000012.1, forward strand.
AGGCGATCTATCCGGACATGCGCGTGGAACAGTTGAACTGCGTGAACTACGACTTCAACTGGCAGATCGTCTACAACTACGCCGACAACGTGGCGCCGCTGCTGCCGGCGGGAACGATCATGCACGTCATCAGCTGGCACGACAACTCGGCGGCGAACAAGTACAACCCGGATCCGAGAAACTGGGTCGGCTTCGGCAATCGCACGACCGACGACATGTCGCGGCACTGGCTGACGTTCTACACGATGACCGACGAGGAGTTCAAAGCCGAAGTGGCCGCGCGCAACGCGTTGAAGGTCAAGAGCACCAGCCAGCCGTGAACAACCACGTCCGGAAGGAACCGCGGAGACCGCGGAAATCGCTGAGAAATATTTTGATCGTCTCCGCGTTCTTTGCGCTCTCTGCGGTTTCTTCCGTACGTGTCACCGCCCAGGTGCGCTATGCCACCGGCCAGGACGTCGTCCCGGTGTTCGAGGGCTGGGAGCGCAACGCCGACGGCAGCTTCAACATGGTCTTCGGCTACATGAACCGGAACTACGAGGAGGAGGTCGACGTGCCGGTCGGCCCCAACAACGCCCTCGAGCCGGGTGACGTCGATCAGGGGCAGCCGGCGCACTTCTACGCACGCCGTCAGCAATACGTCTTCTCGGTACGCGTGCCGAAGGATTGGGGCAAGAAGGATCTCGTCTGGACGCTGACGAGCCACGGCAAGACGGAGAAGGCGTACGCGTCGCTGATGCCCGTCTGGGAGATCGACGCCGGCACCTATCAGCAGAATCGGGGTGGTCCCGGCGAGCTGGGCGAGCCTGACGATCCGCCGTCGATCAAGGTCGAAGGCGCGCCGCAGCGAACGATCGCCGCCGGCGCCGCGCTCACGCTCGATGCGTTCGTCACCGACGATGGCCGGCCGAGTGCGCGCCCGAGCCAAAGCGGTTCGAACGCGCGCGTCGAAGGTCCGCTGATGCAGGCGATGGTGCGCCTCGATCGCGGAGTGCGCCTGGGCGTCATCTGGGTCGTCTATCGCGGAGATGCGCACGCCGTGACGTTCGAGCCGCGCAAGGTTCCGGTGGCCGACGGGAAAGCCTCCACGTCCGTCAGATTCAGCGCGCCGGGCACCTACGTCCTCCGAGCCTATGCCGACGACGGCATCCTGGTTGCGGCCAAGGACGTCACCGTCACCGTGACGTCGGGTTCGGCGCGGTAGGGTATCGCCGACCCGTTCTGTTCAGGATTGGGTCTTGGGTTTCCCGGGACGCCGCGGGCGTGCCGGCCGGAGATGCTCGTCGAGGAGTGCGATCCGAGACACCACATCCTCGTGCAGCGTCCTCATGTGCGCGCGGGTTTCCTCATTCAGCGAGTGCATTTCCCGCCGCGTCTCTCTCTCATCGTTCAGCGTGCGCATTCCGGCGTCTCATCGTTCAGCGTACGCATTTCCTGGCGGGTTTCATCGTTCAGCGTGCGCATTTCCTGACGGTGTCGCCGATCAGGGAGTGCATTTCCTCGAAGCGTCGTAAGCCCTTCATTCATCTCCGACGGACCGCAGAAAATTCGCCGCGGACTTCCGTGCGGAATTCCGAAATCTGCGCCTCCAGCGCTGTCATCCGGTCGGGCAATGTTTCCAGACCTGCCACCTTTTGCTCCAGGACTTCGACGCGTTGCTCGAGCGACTGCGACTTCACGTGTGAACCTCCAGGCTGCAGGCGGATGCTTCAAGGGCGCCCGTCGCCTGGAAGAACTCCAAACCGCGTGCCGACGACGCTACCATCGTCGCGCGAAGTTCTCAAGCAGGTCTCGACGCGATGTGCGCGCTTAGATACGAGTAAGAAGAAACCGCGGAGACCGCAAAGATCGCCAAGACAATGTTTTCTTGGAATCTAATGCCAGGTTTTTCGAAGAAGCGACGGTAGTGTCCGGCTTTAGCCGGACCAAGAGCATGAGGCCATCGCGGACGTGAGAGTGACTGGCGTGGGCGGCCGCATATAATCGCCACGGAGGCCTTTTCGTGCGCATTGTTTCTGCTCTGGTCATCGCCACCCTTGCCGTTTCAAGACCTGCCGTCGCGCAGCCACCAGGCACTCCCGCCGCGCCGGCGCAGGTGGCGACGCCGACCGACGTCCAGCCGGGCAGCATCAACAACGAGGACGTTCCCTATCCGTACCCGGTGTCGTATCTGCCATTCGTGTCGTACGGGCAGGACGTGCGCATGGCCTACATGGACGTGCCGCCGGCAGGCCAGGCAAACGGACGCACGGTTGTTCTGCTGCACGGGATGAACTTCGCCGGTTTCTACTGGGCGAACGTGATCGACGTCCTCCGGAAGGACGGCTACCGCGTGGTCGTGACCGACCAGATCGGGTTTGGCCGATCGTCGAAGCCGATCATTCCCTACAACTTCCACGACATGGCGTTGAACACGAACCGGGTGCTGGAGCATCTCGGCATCGCGAAGGCGGCGATCGTCGGCCACTCGATGGGCGGGATGCTCGCCGCGCGCTTCGCTTCGTCGTATCCCGCGGTCACCGAGCGCGTCGTCTTGTACGACCCCATCGGGCTGACCGACGCGCGATTCGAGCGGCCCTTACCGCAGCACCGACGAGGTGTACAAAGGCATGCTGGCATTCAGCTATCAGCAGGCGTACGCCACGATCAAGCGCTACTTCCCGACGCCGGAGTCGTGGAAGCCCGAGTACGAAAAGCTGGTGCGGCTGATGTACGCGTGGACGCTGACCGGCGACTGGCCGCGGATGGCCATGGTGCGGACGCTGCTGCAGCAGATGGTCTATGCCGATCCGGTCGTCGACGATTGGGCGCACATCAAGGCGAAGGCCCTGGTGATTGGCGGTGAAAAGGACGGCCCTGATTTTCCGAAGCTGGCGAAACATGTCGCGGACACGATTCCCGGTGCGCAGCTCTACCTCGTGCCGAATGCCGGCCACGTCCTGCATTTCGAGACGCCGGATGTCTTCAACCGCGAGCTGTTGAAGTTCCTGAAAGCGAATCCCTGACATGACCGACGAACCGTTGATTCGCGACATCTCCGACACCGCGCGGTGGATGGCCGTCTATCGCGCGCGGGAAACCGAGCGTGCGGACGCAGCGTTCAAGGATCCGTTCGCCCGCGCGCTGGCGGGCGAGCGCGGCGAGCGAATCGCCGACGCGATGAAGTTCAGCGACGAGAACGCGTGGTCGTTCATCGCGCGCACGCATCTGTTCGATCGGTTCGTGACGAGACTCGCGCAGCACGGCGCGGACACGATCGTGAACCTGGCGGCCGGCCTCGACACGCGCCCGTACCGCATGGCAGCTGCCATCGTCGCTGCGCTGGGTGGAAGTCGATCTGCCGGATATCCTCGACTACAAGGAAGAGATTCTCGGCGACGCGAAGCCGGTGTGCGAACTGGAGCGTGTGCGCCTCGATCTGTCGAACGAAGACGGCCGCCGCGGCCTCTTCGCGGATCTCGGCCGCCGCGCGAAACACGTGGCGGTGATCTCGGAAGGCCTCGTCATCTATCTCATGCCCGAGGCGGTTGCCGCGCTGGCGCGCGACCTGTCCGGCCCGCCGGCCTTTCAGCACTGGGTGCTCGATCTGGCATCGCCAGGATTGCTCGAGATGATGAAGCAGTCGGTGGGCAGCGCGATGAGCGCGGCCGGCGCACCGTTCCTCTTTGCGCCGGCGGAGGGTCCGCCATTCTTCGCGGCGCACGGGTGGCAGCCGATTGAAGTTCGCTCGCTCATCAAGTCGGCGGCAAAGCTCGGACGTCTGCCGCTCGCGCTGCGCATGTTCGCGATGCTGCCGGATTCCGACGGTGCGCAGGGCAGCCGTCCGTGGTCGGCGGTGTGTCTGTTCGCGCGACAGTCGGCGCATAGGACGGCCTGAGGCCGTCCCCTACGGAAGACACCGATCGAAGGCCGTCATCTACGAACAGGAAATCCGAGGAGAGGACCATTACGGTCTGCGCTCGGGCGCGATTCGTTCGAGCCGGGCGTACAGCGAGAGCACCGGCTGGCGCGACTGTTCCATCGCCGACAGTATTTCGGTGCGAGACGACCCGTGCGCCAGCTCGAGCAGCCGGTTGACGAACGCGAACCAGAGCGTTCTCCGGCTGACGTCGGCTTCGGTATGGCGCAGGAATTCGACGAACGCGCGCAGCGCCCTGCTGCGCACAGCGCTCTGCGGCATCAGCTCGAGCATCCATGTGAACAACGCCGACTTCTCGTAGAAGTAGTCGCGTTCGGCCGCCTCGCTCATGCCGCTCCATTGTTCGACCTCGGTGAGCAGCCGTTCGGCCTGGCTGCGCCACTCGGCGGTCTGCCGCACCCGCAGCGGCAAGGGCGCCGCGTCGGGGCCCCGTAGCCGCGCCATCGCATCGTGCAGGCGCGCGGCGTCGCCGGACTGCCAGTACAGGTCGATGCGCGCGGGCGCGAGTGTCGACAGCGGGCGGGTGAGGTCGGATTCAATCGGGCTGATGTCGGCGTCCGCTCGCGCACGCCTGCGCGCGGCATTGAAGGTGGACGGCGTCACTGTCGCCGAGACGTTGTCGGCGCAGCGCGGCGCCTTGAGCTGCGCGACGAGATAGGTCCGCAGCGCGTCCATCGCGGTAAACCCGGTCACGCCCATCGCCGTGTCGGCTATTTGCAGATCGGTTATCCGCGAGACGATGTCGAGCGCGGCGGACGAGAAGCCGGCAGCGTCGCGCGAACTGCCCTCGAGGATCAGGCGGAGCAAGCTCTCGAGATAGGCAGCTTCGTCCGGTCCCTGGCGGAAACGTTGAATCGCGAGCGCGAGTGCCGGGATCTCGGACGGCAGATGGGCGCGCCACGCGTAAAACTCGAGGAAATGAATGGCGTCGCCGCGATTGCTGGCGTACGCTGTGCCCGCGATCGAGCCGAGCGTGCGGTAGTAGTCGTCGACGGCGGGCACCAGCGGATCCGCGCAGACACCGGGCGCGAGGTTGAGTTCGATCCACTCGAACAGGTCGCGCGCATGCAGCGGGTCGATCCTCGCCATCAGCTGAACTGCGCGGAGCTGCAGCGTGACACGCGTGAGCGCCGTCGTGTACGCGAAGAGCTGCGCGCCCTGCCGGCTGTCGGGCGGGATCTGCTGGCTGGTGGAGCGGCGGTACTGTTCCGGCGCCGCATAGGCCCGCACGTAGGCGGTGTCGAGCATCTCGAGACGCCAGGCCCGATCCACCTTTGACAGCTGCGACAACCGGATCAGCACGTCGGCTTCGAACTCGGGAGGGAGGCTCGCCGCGTCGGCTTCCAGAAGCTCGATCGCGGCGTCGTGACGCGGCCGCTGGTCCTGGCCCTCGAGCGTGACGACCAGCATCAGCGTCGCGCAGCACACGCAGGCGGCTCGTCGCATTGACAGCGTCCGACGGTTAGACGACGAGTGTCGGGCGATGGCCGTTGGCGATCGTCGGGTACGGCTCGCCCGGCGTCCGACGTTGGTGTGGTACCGTACCATCTCGTTTCTGACATGACACGTCCTGACCGGGCCGCCTTTCCACTCGCTGGTCTGGTTGCAAGCATCCTCGTCTTCGCCTGGCCTCAGCTCTCCGCGTGGGTGCGCGGGGCGTCGCCATGGTATCCGCTGGTGACGGTGCTGTTCACCCTGATTGTGGTGGCGATCGTCGTCACATGGCCGCGACCTGCCGGGGCGCCGGATCGCCGCGCAGCGTCTCGCTGCGGCCGGCGGCGGCGATCGTCGCGGCCGTGGCGGCGGCGCTCATCGTCGTCGTGGCATACCGGTGGACCCGCATCCTGGCCTGGCAGTCGTACCAGGCCGACATGCTGATCGTCATTCGGGAAGCGACGCGCCGGTTTCTGAGCGGGCGAACGCCGTACGCGACCTATCGCACCTACGACGCGCCGTGGAACATCGCGATGCCGTACGGCCCTGGACTGTGGGGACCCTTTCTCGTCGCGCAGTTCCTGCGGCTCGACTTCCGGTTCCTGACGATCGCCGGCGAGCTGTTCGTGCCGCTGTGGTGCGGCGTCGCGGCGGTCGTCGAGTGGCTGCGCGGAAACGTCAGCCAGCGCCGTCTGGTGGCTCCTGATTCTGGCGGCGCTCGTCTTGACGTTCGATGTTCAGGGCTTCACGCTGATCGGCCACACGCCGGTGTATTGGCCGCTCCTTCCACTGTTCGCCGCTGCGGTCGGACGCTCGAAGATGGGCGCAGGCCGCATGTCTTCTCGGGGTTCTCGTCCTCGCCCGTACGACGATGGTCGCGCTCATTCCAGTGTTGCTGCTGGCGGTGTGGAACGACGACAGGCCGCGGTTTCCGCTCGTCCTGGCTGTGCTGACAGGCACGATCGCCGCGCGGTCTCCTTCCATTCGTCGTGTGGGACTACCGTTCGATCTGGGACAACATGGTGCTCTCGTATCCCCGCGTGATGCGGGAGGCGGTGTGGCCGGTCCTGGCGCGCGGCGGAATCGAAACGATCGGCCTCACGGAATGGCTCATCGAGCGGCATCGCGAGGCTCTCGTGGTGCCGGCGCAGCTGCTGGTGATGGGCGGCGTGTACGCGGCGGCCTGGCGCGCCATCCGGCGGGACGCGTCACCGCTGCCCTGGATGGCCCTGGCCCTGTTCGCGTTCAGCATGACGTCGCTGTACCCGGTGCACTACCTGTACTACGACGTGCTGCTGCTGCTCATCTCGGGTGCTCTCGTCGGCACGCTTGGATCGGCGCCGGTGAGGATGAGTGCGGCGGCCATGGCTGCTCTCGGTCGGCGCCGTGATTCTGCTGATGGTGGGAGTGGCTCACGTCCTGCTGTCGCCGTTGCCTCAGGTCGAGGCCGGCGACGACTCGTCGAGCGCGATGATGCGCTCGGGATTCGCGATGAGCGAGAGCGATGGCCAGCGGCGGTTCTCGTGGATCGTCGGACACGAGGCGACGGTCGTGCTGCCGCGGCGGTCGGCGCAGGCGGCAGCGATTGTCCTCACGGCCCAGTCGCCGTTCGGCAGCGCGGATGCGCCGCAGACGGTGACGGCGATCCTGAACGGCAACGTGCTGGGACATACTACGGTCGCGGCCGGATGGCGCGAGATTCCGTTCGCAGCGCCGCGATCGGCCTGGTGGATCGGGTTCAACCAGCTCCGCCTCGTGTTCTCATCGACCGTGTCGCCGCGCGCCATCGGCGCGGGCGACGATGCGCGTGAACTGGCGCTGGCGGTCAGCAGCGTATCGGTGACCCCGAAGAGAGAATGATCCGCATGCGATCGGTACGCCCGCGTGGCCGGCTTCGGCGCGATCTATCTCGCGGCCTGCCGGATCATGCTCGCTCCCATCGTCAACTTCGCGCAGCTTCGCACCGCGAGCTACGGCGGCGACGCGCGGGCCTTCATCTGGGTGCTCGCCTGGGACAACCACGTCGTGCTCGACCGCGTCCCTTCGCTGTTCGACGCGAACAAGCTCTTCCCGCTGCCCAACGCGCTGGCGTATGGGGAGCACCTGTTCAGCATCAGCCTGTTCACGCTGCCGGTGTACGCCGTCACCCGCAATCCGGTTCTCGCCTACAACGTCGTGTGGCTCCTCGCGTACCTGCTGACCGCGGCCGCCGTGCACGCGCTCGCCTGGCGCTACACACGCGATCACCTGGCGGCGATGACGGCCGCGATGGCGTTCACCTTCTGCTTTTTTCGCATGCACCATGGCCACGGTCACCTCAACCTGATCTGGTGTTTCTGGATTCCGCTGTCGTTCATCGCGATCGATCGGTGGGCGGAGCGGCCAGGCTGGTTCAGGCTCGGCATCTGGACGGCGATCCTCGTCCTTCAGGCGCTTGCGGCGTGGTATCAGGCCGTCCTGATTGTGGTGGCGGATCTGATCTTTCTCGCGTGGCTGTTTGCGGTCGAGCGGAAGATGCCGCCGGTCTCCCAGATCCTCCTCCATGGATTCGTCGGCGCGCTTGCGGCCTTCGCGCTCGTCTGGCCGTTCGCCCGCTACTACTTCATCCTTCACAACGAGCCTCCGTCGTACGCCGCGGCGGCTTCCGCCGATCTGGCCGGCTGGTTCGTGCCGCCGGAGAATACGTGGATGGGGCAATGGCTCCTCGCGCACAACGTGAAGGGGCCGCGATGGATCTGGGGCGAGCTGACGGTGTATCTCGGCTGGATCACCCTCGGCCTCGCGTCGGCCGGCGCGGTTGTGGCGATGCGCAGCCGCGACGCGCTCACGCGGCGCGCAAGATTCTTCATCGTGCTCGGCGTGGTCGCGGCGGTGCTGGCGCTCGGCCCGTCGCCGGGCGAGGTCGCGTCCGGATCGTTCGGCTGGTCGCCCTTCGGCATACTGGCGCACGTGCCAGGGCTGAGCCTGTTCAGAATTCCCGCTCGCTACACGGAGCTCATGAACCTTGCGTTGGCGCTGCTCGCAGCGACGGCCTGCGCGGCGTTGCATCGCCGCTTCGGCACAGCCGGACGCGCGGTGACGATCGCGTTGACCATGCTTCTGCTCGGCCGAGTTCTACGTCGTCAAGTTCCCGGGTGGCGAGCCGCAGCCTTTCCCGGTGCCGCCGGTCTACAAGTACGTCGCGACGCTGCCGCCTGGCGCCGTCCTGTCGCTGCCGGACTACGCGAGGACGGACCTCTGGTTCCTGGAGGCCGACTATCAGTACTTCTCGACCGCGCACTGGCATCCCGCCGTCAACGGCGACTCGCGTGAATTTCCGCCGCAGTTCGTCGACGTCGCCGAGCGCATGAAGCGGTTTCCCGACCCGTCCGCCGCGGAGACGATGCGCACGACCGGCGTGAAGTACGTCGTTCTCCATGCCGGTCAGCGAGGCGGGGAGGACCTGCTCGCGCCGGCCGGGGCCAGCGCGGATTTTCGGCTGCGGGCGAGGTTCGATCGCGACTACCTGTTCGAGGTCGTCCCTGCCGAGTCGCGGCGGGCCGGATGGGAGCGCGCTCACGGTGATGGCGGCAGCTCCTCGAACGTCGCCGGACATGACGGTCATCGTGCCTTGCTACAACGAGGCCGAGATCGTCGAGCGTTTCTGGACGGAGCTGTCGACGGTCCTCGAGCGGCTCGACGTCACCTGGCGGGTCTGCTTCATCGACGACGGGAGCACCGACTCGACGCTCGAGCGGCTGAACCGCCTCGCGATCGCCGACTCGCGGATCCAGGTCTATTCGCTGTCCAGGAACTTCGGGCATCAGGTGGCGCTCTCCGCCGGCCTCGACGTCACGCCGGGATCGCCGGTCGTGATGATGGACGCGGACCTTCAGCATCCGCCCGCGCTCATTCCCCAGATGATTGCGCTCTGGCGCGGCGGCTGCGACGTGGTGTCGGCGGTTCGAGAGGACACCGAGGACGCCACGTGGTTCAAGAGGGCCACGGGGAACGTCTTCTACCGGCTGATCAACCGCTTCAGCGAGACGCCGATCGTCCCTGGCGCCGCCGACTTCTGCCTGCTCTCGGCTCGCGCTCACCAGGCTATCTGCTCGATGCCGGAACGGCATCGCTTCCTGCGCGGCATGGTGTCGTGGATCGGATTCAATCGGTCGTACTTGCCGTTCCAGGCTCCGCGCCGGCCGGCCGGCCAGTCGAAGTACACGACGTTCAAGATGCTGAGCCTCGCCATCGACGCGCTGTTTTCGTTCTCGGCGGCGCCGATGCGCATGGCCACGCGCTTCGGGCTGGCGCTGCTGGTGCCGGGGATGGCGTACTTCCTCTACATCCTGATCCGGTATGTGGCCCTCGACGACTTCGTGCGCGGGTGGGGCTCGCTCATCGGGACGCTGATGATCATCGGCGGTGTCCAGCTGATTTTCATCGGGATGGTCGGCGAGTACCTCGCGCGCATTTTCGAAGAATCGAAGCGAAGGCCGCTGTACTTCTTCAAGCAGACGCCAGATGACGGCGACCGCTGAGCGGGCGTGTCCGCTGTGCGGATCCCCTCGTGCGGCGCCGATCTTCAGAAAGCGTGAGGTCGACTATTGGCGGTGCGGCGCGTGCACCTTCAGGTTCGCCACGCCGGACGTCAACCCGAACCTGACGAAGACGCTGGCGGACTACGAGGAGGCGTACCTCCAGTACCTTGGCGACGATGCGAGCGATGCCGTCAACTTCGAGTCGCTCTGCCGCTGGATGGAAGGATTCGCGACGCTCGAGGGAAAGCGGCTCCTCGACGTCGGCGCCGGCAGCGGCAAGCTCGTACGCTTTCTGCGCAGCCGCGGGATGGATGCTCACGGGATCGAGCCGTCGCGCGCGCTCTTCGATCGATTTCCTCCGCGACGACCCGGCGTTCACATGTGCCACGCTCGAGGATCTGCACGCGTCGGCGCCGCAGACCTACGACATCGTCACCGCCTTCGATGTCATCGAGCATGTGCCCGATCCTGGCGGGTTCCTCGCAGGGATCGAGAAACTGCTCGCGCCTGGAGGAACGTGCTTCGTGTCTACGCCAGACGTCGAGAGCCTGACCGCCAGGGTGTTCGGCCGCCGGTGGCACTTCTACTACTCATACCATCTGTCGTATCTCGGCCCGCGAACCATCGCGCGAGCCGCCGCGCCGCACGGACTGCACGTGATCGACGTGCGGCATCGCGGCCGCCTGCGGTCGACGGCCTACATGATCCGATATGGAGCGGAGATGATCGGCGGGATGCGCGCGCCGGCGTGGGCGCGCTGGTTCGACGGGTGGTACCTGCCCGTGAATCTCTTCGACACGATGTATCTCGTGTTGCGACGCGTGTAGGGACGCGTTCCGGTAGTGTCCGCCTTTTAGGCGGACCGCGAGCAGTCCGGCTAAAGCCGGACACTACCGACTAAGGGAGCCTACCCTCTGTCTTTGAAGAAGAGGTACGGATCGATCGCCTTCCCCTTCCACCATTGTCTGTCGGCGTTCAACTCGAACACCGCGAAATGCAGATGCGGCGTATTCGGCGGCGCGTTGCCCGTCGTGCCGACGTAGCCGATCACGTCGCCCTGCGAGACCGCCATGCCTTCCTTCACGCCGTCGGCATACCGCTGCAGGTGCGCGTAGTAGTAACAGAGATGCCCGGACGGATCGAACTGGTAGATCGTGAGGCCGCCGGCCTTGCTGTTGAACAGCTTCGCGATCGTGCCGTTCTCGACGGCATGCACCGGCGTGTTGCGAGGGGCCAGGATGTCGGCCGCCTCGTGCGGCCGCTTGCTGCCGCGCGTCTCGGCGAAGCCGCCCTTGAGCGACTCGATCGTTTCGCCGTCGATCGGCATGCGGAGACGGCCACGCGGGATGTCGCCGGTCGTCGCCGTCGGTGACGGCGCGGCGCTGATGCGTGCGTCGGCCGGGCCGGCTGGGGCTGAAGCGCGCGCGTCACGCGCGTCGGTTGCAGGCGCCGGCTCGGCACGGAGGACGAGATCCGATCCCGTGGGCCTCGGCGGGCCGTGCGTCCGCAGCCAGCCGTCGACCGCCGCTCCCGCAGCGAACGCGGCGAGCAGCGCGAGTGGAATCGCGCCGCTGAAACGCTGCCTGCTCATTTGAAGATCACCGGCGTGCCCGGCTTCACGAGCGCGGCAACCCGCGCCGCGTCCCAATTCGTCAGGCGCACGCAGCCGTGCGATTCGGTATGTCCGATGTGGCCCGGCTCCGGCGTGCCGTGAAGGCCGTAGTGTTCGAGGTTCAGCGCGATCCAGACGACGCCCACCGGATTGTTCGGGCCCGGCTTGATCGCGGCGCCCACGTCCTTGGGGTTGGCATCCCAGAACAGATCCGGGTTGTAGTGGAACACCGGGTGCCAGCCGATACCCGTGACCTTCCAGTCGCCAATCGGCAGCGGGTCGTGGAGGCTGCCGCTCGAGACCGGCGCGTAGAACACCAGCGTGCCGTCCGCGCGCGTTGCGCGCAGCGCCGACTCCTCGCGAGAGACTTCGATGCGGACGTCGCTGTTTGCCGCGTCGTGAACGGGTTTGGCGTCCGGATCGAAGGGCGTCGACGTCCGGCACTTTGATCGTGCGCCCGGCCGTCATCGGCACGCCGCGATTCAGTTGCGCGAGAAGCTCAGGCGAGGCGTGAAACCGCTCGGCGAGCCGCTCCATCGGGGACTGGTAGCCGAGGGCATCGAGCTTTGCCTGATCCTCGAGTTTGGGCGGGATCCGTTTCTCAAACGGCCCTTTGACGTCCGCGTCCGTCAACTTGTAGCTCGTGATGGCGGGTTGGTCGAACCCGGCGCCGAGCGCCTTCCAGGTCGCGCAATCAGGTTGACCGGTGGGCTGCAGCTTGTTCGCCGTCTGCCAGGCGATGAGCGCATGCGACAGGTTCGCGCCTCGTGCGGCCGTCGATCTGGCCCGGCGAAAAACCCTCCCGATCCAGCCGCACCTGGAAGCCGACGAGATCGCCGCACGAGAGCGATCGGCCGGCGGTGTATGCGGAGCAGGTTTGGCGGGACGTGTCTTTGGCGCCGCCCCGACGCTGACCTGCAGCGCGGTTCCTGCGACGAGGGCAACGATCAGCTGGATAGTGCGCTTCAGCATCCTGCAGATGGACTGTGCAGGAGCCGTGCCGCGTGGAAGGCAGAGCAGTAGAATGATCGGTCGTTTCAGCGATGCGCGCAACGTTGTCCAGCCCTACCGTTTTCCTTTGCACGCTGTTGGCCTCGCTCGGCCTGCTCGGCGCGCTGGCCTCTTCGAGCCAGGAAACACCAGGCCGCACCGCGCCCGCTGACACGCGCCGACGGATTTCAGACGAGCGTCAAACCTTTTCTCCAGACCTATTGCTTCGCATGCCACAGCGGCAACCAGCCTGCGGCCGGACTGGATCTGACGTCCTATTCCGATCGTGATTCCGTCGTCAGGGATCAGCGCCGGTGGAATCTGGTGCTCGCGCGGCTCAAGGCGGGGGAGATGCCTCCCACTCAGGCGAGGCAGCGTCCGACGTCCGCTCAGGTTCAATCGGTCATCGAGTGGATTGAGGCGATGGCCGCCGAGGAGGCCGCACGCCATCCCGGCGATCCGGGCATCGTGCTCGCGCGGAGGTTGAGCAACGCCGAATACGACTACACCATCCGCGATTTGACCGGGGTCGACATCCGCCCGACGAAGGAGTTTCCGGTGGATCCCGCCAACCAGGCGGGCTTCGACAACTCGGGAGAGTCGCTGGCGATGTCTCCCGCCCTGATCAAGAAATACCTCGACGCCACCAGGCTCGTGGCCAGCCACATCGTGTTTGTGCCGGGCGGCTTCTCGTTCGCGCCGTACCCGGTCGTGACGGACGAAGACCGCGACAAGTACGCGGTGAACCGCATCGTCGATTTCTACAAGCGCCAGCCGCTGGACTACGCCGATTACTTTCTGGCCGCGTGGCGCTATCGCCATCGCGCCGCGCTGCGCCGGCCAGACGCGACGCTCGCCGATGTCGCCAGGGACGCCAGGGTCAGCCCCAAATACCTGAACAGGATCTGGGCGATGCTGACGGCGCCGGCCGACGACGTCGGGCCGATGGCGGCGCTCCGGGTACGCTGGAACGCGCCTGCCGCCACCTGTCGACCACAAGGAACCGGACACGCTCCGCGCGGCGGCGAGCTGGATGCGCGATTTCATCGTGGGTCTTCGGCCTCGTGTCGCGATGACGTTCGACAACCTCCCCGCGCGAGGGATCGCCGCCGGCTCGCAGTCGCTGGTGCTCTGGAAAGATCGCCAGTACGCCGAACACCGGACCACCTATCCTGGCAATGCGCTGCAGCTCGATCTGTCGGCCTACCGACCGTCCGACCCGCTGGTGATCGCTCCGGCCACGGAGGAGGCGCGTGCGCGGTACGAGCAGTCGTTCAAGGAATTCTGCGCCCTGTTCCCCGATACGTTTTATGTCTCGGAGCGCGGCCGCATGTTCCTGACCAACCCGCGCGAGATCGCCTCCGACGCGGAGGGACACCGCTTGTTGAGCGCCGGTTTCCACAGTCAGATGGGCTACTTCCGCGATGATGCGCCGCTCTACGAGCTGGTGCTCGATCGCGACCAGCAGCGCCAATTGGACGGCTTGTGGAACGATCTCGATTTCATCACGCTCGCTCCCGTCAGGCAGTTCAAGCAGTTCATCTGGTTCGAGCGCGCGGAGCCGCCCAGCTTCATGGTCAGCGCGCAGTTCAACGGTTTCCGCTCGGAGGACGACGACATCACCTCGGAGGCGAAAATCACGAGGCTCGCCGAGGTGTATCTGGCCAAGGCGCGCGAGGTGACCAACGACGTTGCGCTCGGCGTCGTCCGGGACTATTTCGATCGCATGAACGCGAACGTGCGCGCGCTGGAACGCGCGAAGGCCGCTGCCGAACCGAGCCACCTCGACGCGCTGCTCGCGTTCGCCGGCCGCGCGTACCGCCGCCCCCTGACGAAAGCGGAGAAGGACGATCTCCTCGCCTTCTACCATTCGCTGCGCGATCAACACCTCAGTCACGAAGACGCGATTCGCGACGCCGTGGTCAGCGTGCTGATGTCGCCGTTCTTCTGCTACCGCGTCGACCCGCCTTCGCTCACGCAGAATTCGGGGCGAGCTTCGGCGGGCCAGGCGGCCGACGTCGAGCCGCTCGCCGACTACGCGCTCGCGAGCCGCTTGAGCTACTTCCTCTGGTCGAGCATGCCAGACGACGAGCTGATGAAACACGCGGCCGCCGGAGATCTGCGCAAGCCCGACGTGCTGGCGGCGCAGGCAAGGCGCATGCTGCAGGACGGCCGCATCCGGAACCTGGCGACTGAATTTGCCGGCAACTGGCTCGACGTCCGCCGGTTCGAAGAGCACAACGCCGTGGACCGCGAGCGGTTCCCCGCCTTCACGAACGAGCTGCGCGAAGCGATGTTCGAGGAGCCGATCCGCTTTGTCGTGGACCTCATTCAGCGCAACGGCTCCGTCCTCGATTTCCTCTACGGCAACTACACGTTCGTCAATCCGGTGCTGGCCCGGCACTACGGGATGCCGGAGCCGCCAGCCGACGAGATGGGTCCGCGTCGATGAGGCGCAAAAGTACGCGCGCGGCGGACTGCTGCCGATGTCGGTCTTCCTGACGAAGAACGCGCCCGGCTTGCGGACCAGCCCGGTCAAACGCGGCTACTGGATCGTTCATCGTCTGCTCGGCGAATACATTCCGCGCGCCGCCGCCCGATGTTCCCGTGCTGCCGACCGACGAGACGAAGCTCGGGGATCTGACGCTCCGCGAAACGCTCGCCCAGCATCGGGCGAACCCGGCCTGTGCCAGCTGCCACGCGAAGTTCGACGCCTTTGGGCTCGTGTTCGAAGGCTATGGACCGGTTGGAGAGACGCGCACCCAGGACCTCGCGGGACGGCCGGTGCAGATCGACGCGACGTTCCCCGACGGCACCGCCGGCAACGGACTCGAAGGGCTGCGCGCGTTCATGCGCGCGAAAGGGCAGAGCAAGTTCGTCGACAACCTGTGCCGCGAACTGCTGGTCTATGGATTGGGCCGCAGCCTGCTGCTGTCCGACGAACCGCTCCTTGCCGACATGCGCAAAAACCTGTCGACGCGCGGCTTCAAGTTTGGCAACCTTGTCCAGAGCATCGTCACCAGCCGGCAGTTCCTGACGAAGCAGTCGATGCCCGGCTCCTGAATGAACCCATGACGAAGAGCAGCCCTCTCCAGCGAAATTCGCGTGAACTGTCGCGGCGCCGGTTTCTTCGCGGCACCGGCGTCGTGATGGCGCTGCCATGGCTCGAGTCGCTGCCGGTCTGGGGCGCCGAGCCGATGGCTGCCGCTGCGCCGAAACGGCTTGCCGTCCTGTTCATGGCCAACGGCGTCAATCCCGATCTGTGGTGGGCGAAGGGCTCGGGCGCCGCGATTGAACTGGGTCCCAGCCTGGCGCCGCTGGAACCGCTCAAAGGCAAGTTCAACTACATCAAGGGCCTGTTCAACAAGGCCGCGACCGGCGTCGGCATCCATCCGGGCATGACCGGCAACATGCTGTCCGGCGTGTCGCTCACAAGGGCGCCGAACTGCACGGCGGCGTCAGCCTGGATCAGGTGCTGGCCAGCCACATCGGCGACCAGACCGTGCAGCCGAGCATGGTCCTGGGATGCGAGCAGCCGATCACCGGCTACCACGAGACGAACTTCTCGATGGCCTACAGCTCGCACATCTCCTGGCAGAGTCCGACGTCGCCGGTGCCGATGGAGGTGTATCCGTCGCTGGCGTTCGACAGCCTGTTCGACAACCGCGGCAGCCAGCGCAACCTGAGCGTGCTCGATCGCGTCATGGAGCAGGCCGGATCGCTCAGCCGGCGCGTCAGTTCCACGGACAAGGCAAAGCTGGACGAATACCTCACCAGCGTGCGCGAGGTGGAGAAGCGCGCTCAGGACATGCGCGCCGCGAAGGACAAGGCCGACGCCAACGCCAGAGGCCGCAGCGTGCCCGTGGCCATGATGGCGCGCCCCGACAACGGCTTGCCCGAGGACATCCGCGAGCACATGCGGCTGATGTGCGACATCATGGCGCTGGCGTTCCAGACCGACAAGACACGCGTCGCCACGCTGCTGCTGTGCCGCGACATCTCCGGCCTGTTCTATCCGTTCCTGGACGTGAGGCTGGCGCATCACCTGGCCAGCGCACGAGGACAGTCGCGACGCGTACAAGCGGATCAAGCAGTTACTACATGAGCCAGTACGCCTATCTGATCGACAAGCTCGCCGCGATGCCGGAAGGCGAGAGCACGGTGCTCGACAACTCGTGCCTCGTGTTCATGTCGAACATGTGGTCGGGCAGCAATCACGACAGCACGAAGGTGCCCGTGCTCACGGCCGGCGACGCTCGGCGGGACGCTCGAAACCGGCCGCGTCCTCGACTACACGCTCGCCGGCGACGAGAACCGCAAGTTGTGCAGCTTCTATCTCTCGCTGATGGACCGGATGGGCGTGAAGCTCGATCGGTTCGGCGACGCTACACAGCGGCTGGACGGGATCTGACGCGGCATCGAGCGTTTCATCTGTAGTGTCCGCCTTCAGGCGGACCGCCGAAGTCCGGCTAAGCCGGACACTACCGACTACAGGGAAGCCATTTTCTTCACTCAGTCGCCCCAAGCTGCTTGAGCAGCGCCACCGTGCTGGGATGTGCCAATGCGATCGGCGGCTCGAAGCCGAGCAAATCTGCGCCAGCCGGGGCCGCAGCTCTCCCTCGGCCGGTGGTTGAACCGAACATCGCCGCCGCGAGCGGTGTGATTCCGCGCGTATTTTTCACGTTGACGCCGGCGCCGCGCTCGACGAGGAACTGGACGACCGTGTCGTAGCCGAGCGCGGCCGCGACATGAAGCGCGGTATCGCCGGTCTGGCTCGCCGCATTCACGTCGCCGCCCAGTGCGACCGCCGCTGCGACGGCATCGCGCACGCGGCTTTCCGGTTCGACTTTGCCAAAGTCGATCGTTTCGATTCCGCGCCGGCTCGCCGTCTTGCTCGATCCCATTCCCGCGGCCAGCATGACCGCCGTGGTCCCGTTCGGCATGATCAGACTCGGATCGGCGCCTCCGGCCACGAGCGCCCTCATGATGTCGGGCTCGAGGAACCGGGCCGCGAGCAGATACGGCGGTGTTCCGATCAGCGTTGCTGGAAGGTTCCAGTCGGTGGTATCGCGCCGCATCGGCGTGCCCTTCGTGATCTGGAAGATTCGGATCGGCGCCGCGCGCGAGGAGCGCGTTCACCAGCTTCAGATCGCTTCTCAAGATCGCCGCGTGCAGGGCGGTGTATCCACTGCCGATGGCATTGGGATCGGCGCCGTGTTCCAGCAGCAGCGCCGCGACGCTGCCATGGCCGCTGTGCGCGGCGAGCACGAGCGCACTGACAGCGTCCGGCTGCGAATCGTTCGCGTCCGCGCCCGCTTTCAGCAATATGCGTGCGGACTCGTCGTCGCCAACGCGGGCGGCAAACAGGAGCGGCGTGGCGCCGCCGCGCAACACGGTGTAGTTCAGCTCCTCCCGGCCCGCCCGCTGCGTCTGCTCGCCGACGACGGTCTGCGGGTAGGTGAGCGAACGGGCGCGGACATCGGCGCCGGCGTCGATCAGCAGCTGCACGACGTCCGGGTGGCGTTCGGCCACCGCCCACATCAGCGCGGTCTGTTGATGATGCGTGCTCCCTGGCGTTCACGGCGGCGCCGCGAACGATCAGCGCACGAACCGCCTTCGCGTCGCCCGCGCGTGCGCAGGTCATCAGTACCGTCTCGCCGCCGGACAGGGCCGCCCTGGGGTCGGCGTCCGCCGCCAGCAGCCGCTCGACCATCGGCGCGCTGCGATTCGTGCAGGCCAGATGCAGGGGCGTGGCTCCGAGGTCGTTGGCGGCATTCGCGCGCGCGCCGGAGCGAATCAGCAGATCGGCCATGGCAAGGTCGTCGCGATGCACCGCCCAGTGAAGCGCCGTCGCGCCATCACCCTGCGCCGCATTCACATCGATGCGCTGCTTCAGCAGCGCTCGCACCGATTCAATGTCGCGGTCTTTCACCGCCTGGATCAGCCTGCGGGTCGATCGGTGCAGCGGCGCCGATTGTGGACGCGATGGCGACCAGACAGGCAGACGCACGGCGAGGCGACCAGACAAGCTCCGACGAGTTCCGAATTCAGCAATGCGCGACATATCGCGACGCATCGCGCCTACAACGAGAGAATCCGCGCATCGACTCGTCCCGTGCTGTCCCCGATCGAATCCCGGTGGATGCCGAACTGATCCAGCAGCGTCAGATGCAGATTCGCCAGCGGCATCTGCTTGAATCGAATATGCCGTCCGCCCTTCAGGTGTCCGGCGCCGCCTCCGGCAAGGATCATCGGAATATCAATCGGCGAATGGCTGTTGCTGTCCGCGATGCCCGCGCCGTACATCATCGTCACGTGGTCGAGGAGCGTGCCGTCGCCGTCAGGCGTCGCCTGGAGCTTCTGGAGCATCCGCGCGAACATCTGCATGTGATACGCGTTGATCTTCGCGACCTTGGCGACTTTCTCCGGCTCCTGCTGGTGGTGCGAGATCGGGTGATGCGCGTCGGGGACGCCGATCTGCGGATAGGTCATGCCGCTGTGCTCGTGTCCCACCATGAAGGTGATGACGCGGGTGAGATCGCATTGAAACGCCAGCACCTGCAGATCGAGCATCAGGTTCATGTGATCTTCCCAGCCGGCTGGAATGCCGGCGGGATGATCGACCAGCGGCAGTTCACGATCGCTCTGCTGCTCGGCAATCTGAATGCGCTGCTCGACGCCGCGGATGGCGTCGAGATACTCGGTCAGCTTCGTGCGATCGTTCTGAGGCAGCGCTCCCCGAAGGTGCGCGACCTCTTCGCTGACCGAGTCGAGCACGCTTCGCTGCTGTTGCAGCCGCGCCAGCCGCGCCTTCGGATCCGTGCTGGTGCTGTCGCCGAACAGGCGCTCGAACACCACGCGCGGGTTGTTCTGCGTCGGCAGCGGCGTGTTCTGGCTCTTCCAGCTGATCGTGTTCGTGTACGGACAGGCGAACCCGGTGTCGCAGGCGCCTGCTGTCTCGCCGGACTCGATCGCCAGTTCGAGCGACGCCAGCTGCGTCAGCTTGCCGGTCTCCTGCGCCAGGATCTGATCCATCGAGATGCCGGCATCGAGCCAGGTCTCGCTCGTCGGCGGTGAGACGTCGGTCAGAAAGCGCGTGCTCGCTTTCGCATGGGCCCCGCCTGGCCGTCCGGGCGGGGGAATGCACTCCAGCCCGCTCAGCACGAGCACCTGCTCGCGAAACGGCGCGAGGGCGCTCAACGTGGGCGTCAGCTCGTAGCCCGGACCTTCGATCGACGGCAGATAGTTCTTCATGATCATGCCGTTGGGCACGTACATGACGCCGAACCGGTTGATCGGTTTGGCGGCCGTCTTCTGAAAAGCCGAAAGCGCGGGCACCATGCTGTCGAGCAGCGGCAGCGCCAGCATCGAGCCCAGGCCGCGTAAGGCCGTGCGCCGCGGGATGACACGCTTCGAGATGATCATTGGCGGACCTTTCCAGTTGTCGAGCCCGGGTCGCCGCTCGCGACAGCCATGCTGAACGGCGTGCTCGCGACGATGCCGGCGATGACCGATGACCACGAGTAGTCGGCGGCCGCCGCATCGCGCGCGATCTCTGCGGACGGCGGGCATGTCGGGGTAGTCGAGACCGCGGCCGATCGCGTAGGCCAGCAGCTTCGCGCTGAGCGTGCGGACGAAGTCTTCTTTGTGGCTGACGAGCAGCGTCCGCAGGCCGGCGACTCCCTCGAATCGTGTGCCGTCCGGGAACGAGGCCGACGGATCGATCGGCACGCCGTCGCTCACCGTGCGCCATTTTCCGAGGGCGTCGAAATTCTCGAGCGCGAACCCCAGCGGGTCCATCCGCTGATGGCACGACGCGCACGCGGGATTCTTCCGGTGGATCTGCATCCGCTCGCGGAGCGATTGCGGCTGACCCTCGGCGCCCGGTTCCTTGAGCGCAGGAATGTCGGGCGGCGGCGGCGGGGGAGGGGCGCCAAGCATGTTCGCCAGCAGCCAGCGTCCGCGCATCGTCACCGACGTGCGATTGGGGTATGAGGTGACCGTCAGGATGCTCGACTGGCCGAGGAGGCCTCCGCGGGTGCCGTCAGTGAACGTGACGCGCCGGAAATGATCGCCGTAGATATTGCGGATGCCGTAGTGCGTCGCCAGCCGCGCGTTCAGAAACGAATAATTGGCGGTCAGCAGCTCCACCACGCTGCGATTGTCGTGCAGCTGGCTGCCGACAAACAGCCTGGTCTCCTGCTCCATCGCGTCGCGCAGGTTTTCGTCGAATTCCGGATAGAGCTCCGTGTCGGGGACGACACCCGAAAGCTTGCTCAACTCGAGCCAGCGGCTCGCGAAATTGTCGATCAGCGCCTTCGACCGCGGATCGCGAAGCATCCGCTGCACCTGGTGCTCCAGCGTCGCCCGATCGCTCAGCTGTCCGCGAACCGCGGTATTTCGCAGCTCGTCGTCCGGGATGCTGCTCCAGAGAAAGAACGACAGCCGCGACGCCAGATCGAGATCGCCGAGGCGATAGACCGACCCGGTCGCCAGACCGGCGGGTTCGTGTTCGATGCGAAAGAGGAAGCTCGGTGCGGCGAGGATGCGCTCGATCCCGCGCTCGATGCCGGCATCGAAGTTCCCTTCGGTCCGGCCCGCCTTGTAGAAGCCGAGGAGCATCTGCACCTCGCTCTCGGTGACGGGCCGACGGTAGGCGCGCGCGGCGAGCGTCGACAGGATTGTCCTGGCGCACGCGTCTTCGGTCGCGGCATCCTTCGGTTGGCAGACAAACAGCTTGCGGCGGCTCGGCGAGGCTCCCGAGTCCGGCTTTCCGTACGGGCCGCCAATCGACACGATCTCCACGGCGGGATTGCCATGGTAGTACTCGTTGGTCGTGCGTCCAAAGCCGGTCTGCGGCGGCTGCAGCACGCCTTCGGCTTCCCAGAATCGACTCACGAAGGACACGGCAACGTCGTGAGGGCCGGCCTTCACAGGCACGCGTACCTCGAGATTCGCGTCGGCCGTGTGCATGTATTCTTCGAACGCCGGATCGCCCTGCGTGTTGCCGGCGAAGTTTTCCGGAGCGGTCATCCCCTTCGCTTCGCCGCCCACCGTGAACCGCTTGACGCGGATGCCGTCGACGCGGACGTCGAGCTCATGCGGCTCGCCCATGCCGATGATGTAGTCGTACTCCTGCCGGCGCAGTAAGACCTTGATCGTGTACTCCGCATCGAGCGGGAAGTGATACCGGATCAGCGCGCCGCCCCGTGAACCGAACGGCAGATCGTCGCCGAGACGGTCATCCTGCACCAGCGCCTTGGAAATCTTGAAGCTGTCGACGACGGGACGCAGCGCCGGATCGCCGACGGCAAGGCGGCTGAGCGTTCGCGCCGCGGAGAGGTAGTTCTCGAGCAGCGCCGGCGAGACCGACAGCACGCTCGCCACGTTGTCGAAGCCTTCCTGATCGGCTTCGTCCGACGACAGCAACGCACGGGCATCGATCTCGAGGCCGAGCAGATCGCGGATGGCGTTGGCGTACTCGCTGCGGTTCAATCGGTGGACGGGAACGCGGCCAGGATCCGGATGTGCTGCCGCCGCGCCGTCCAGTGCCTGTTCCAACGCCGCCGCGGCTGCCCGGTATGTGGCGGCATCCGGACGCGGCCGGCCCGGGGGCGGCATTTCGCCAGTGCGGAGCTTCGTGGCGATCTGTTCCCACCGTTGCGCGTCGGCTGCCACGTCCCGCACGTCGAGACGGTCGATCGCGAGGCCGGCGGTTTTCAGCGTGTCGTTGTGGCAGGTGACGCAGTACTTGTTGAGCGTCTGTTCGAGAGTCGGCGTTGAGGGAGAAGGGCTGGCGACTTGCGACGCCCGTGCGGTCATCTGGCCGGCCCACACTCCGGCCACGCCCAGCAGCGTCAGCAGCGCAGGCAGCAATCGCGGACGTGCCGCGCGTTCAGGCATTCTCGGCCCTTCCGGCCCAAGTATGCCCTAAAGGGCTTTCCCCATGTGTGTAGTGTCCGCCTTTAGGCGGACCGCGCGCAGTCCGGCTAAAGCCGGACACTACCGACTGTAGGAGCTACTTGCCGGCTGTTGCCGGTGTCAGCGACCGTGTGTCCTGGCGCGACTTCATCCAGGTCTGGAGCTGTGCCATGTAGGTATAGACCACCGGGGTCAGGAACAGCGTGACGAGCTGCGAGAAGAGAAGGCCGCCGACCACGACCAACCCCAGCGGCTGCCGCGCTTCGCCGCCCGCGCCGTAGCCGACCGCGATCGGCAGCGCGCCGAGCAGCGCGGCCATCGTCGTCATCATGATGGGACGGAAGCGAATCAGGCAGCCTTCGTAGATCGCAGCCTCCGGCGTCTTGCCGCCGCGTTCCGCTTCGAGCGCGAAGTCGATCTGCATGATCGCGTTCTTTTCGACGATGCCGATCAGCATGATCATGCCGACGAACGCGTAGATGTTCAGATCCATCCGGAAGACGAGGAGTGTGACGAGCGCGCCGAATGCGGCCGAGGGCAGGCCCGAGAGAATCGTGAGCGGGTGGATGTAGCTCTCGTAGAGGATCCCCAGCACGATGTAGACGACCATGATCGCGATCACGAGCAGGACGGCAAGGTTGCCGAGCGAGCTCTCGAACGCTTTCGCGGCGCCCTGGAATGCGCCGCTCACGCCTTCCGGCAGCGTCTCGTCCGCAATCTTCTGCACGCGGGTCAGCACATCGCCGAGCGATGCGCCCGGAGCGAGGCCGAAGGAGATCGTGACGGCCGGCAGCTGTCCGTGATGGTTCACCGTCTGGGGGCCGACGACCTGCGTGGTCTTGGCGAGCGTGTCGAGCGGCACCACGGTGCCCGCATTCGCCGTCCCCGCGCCGCCGAGCGCGCCGCCGATCGTGCCCGACGCCGTGCCTCCGCCGGCCGCTGCTCCAGCGCCGCCGGCTGCCGCCGCGTTCGCGGCGTTCGCGGCAGCACCAGCACCCGCCTGCGGCGTCGCCTTGAAGTAGAGCATCGACAACGCGCCCGGGTCGTTCTGGAACTGCGGCGCGAGCTCGAGCAGCACCTTGTACTCGTTCACCGGCGCGTAGATCGTCGAGACCCAGCGCGGACCGTAGGCGTCGTAGAACGCGCTCTCGATCTGGTTCGCGGTGACGCCGAGCGCCGCGGCCTTGTCGCGGTCGATTTCAACGTTGACCTGCGGGCTCGAAATCTCGAGGTCGCTGGTCAAATCCTCGATGCCGGGCAGGCCGTTGAGCGCCTTGCGCAGGTTGCGCGACGCTTCGTACAGCTGCTCGCGGTTGGGCGACTGCATCGAGAACTGGTACAGGCTCTTGCTGACCTGGCCGCCGATGCGCACCGTCGGCGGGTTCTGCATGTAGACGTCCATGCCGGCAATCCTGGCGATCTCCGGCCTGCAGCTTCGCGATGATGTCGCCGGCCAGCTCCTTGCGGTCTCCACGCGGCTTCAGGTGGACGACGATCTGTCCGAGGTTCGGTCCGCCGAGCGTGGCCGCCGCGCTGCCGCCGATGGTCGAGACGAGCCCTTCGACGTTGGGGTCTGCGCGAATGATGTTGGCGACCTTGTCCTGGTACTCGACCAGCTTGTCGTACGACGTGCCCTGCGCCGCCTCGGTGGTGACCGCGATCTGGTCGGTGTCCTGCTCGGGGATGAAGCCCTTGGGCACGAGCACGAAGAGCACGCCGGTGAGAATCAGCACGGCCACGAACGACGACCATCGTGGCGGGACGATGGCGCAGGACGATCTGCAGCGCCTTGTCGTAGCCGCTGCAGCATGCTGTCGAAGCCCTGCTCGGTGACGCGGCCGAACTTCGACTCCTCGCCGTGCTTGTGCGGCTTCTTGAGGAACAGGCTGCACAGCATCGGCGTGAGCGTGACCGAGACGACGCCGGAGATCAGGATGGCGACGCAGATGGTGACGGAGAACTCGCGGAACAGGCGGCCGAGGACGCCGCCCATGAACAGCACGGGAATGAACACCGCCGCGAGCGACAGCGTCATCGACACGATGGTGAAGCCGATTTCACGCGAGCCGACGAGCGACGCCGTCAGCGGATCCTCGCCCATCTCGACGTGCCGGTAGATGTTCTCCAGCATCACGATCGCGTCGTCGACGACGAAGCCGACCGACAGGATGAGCGCCATCATCGACAGGTTGTCGAGGCTGTAGCCCAGCATGTACATGACCGCGAAGGTGCCGATGATCGAGAACGGCAGCGCGAGGCTGGGGATGATCGTGGCCCACACGTTCCGCAGGAACACGAAGATCACCATGATGACCAGCGCGAGGGTCAGCAGCATGGTGAACTGCACGTCGCGGTACGACTCGCGGATCGTGTCGGAGCGATCGTAGAGCACGTCCATGTGGATGCTGGACGGCAGCTCGAGCTTCCACTGCGGCATCAGCGCCTTCACGGCGTCGGCGACCGCGATCGTGTTCGTGCCGGGCTGGCGCTGGATGCCGAGCGTGATCGCCCGCTGCGTGTCGTCGCGCGTGTAGAACCACGACGCCGTCCGCTCGTCTTCGACGCCGTCCTTGATGTTGCCGAGCTCGCCCAGCCGCACCGGCGCGCCGTTGCGGTAGGCGACGATCATGTTCTTGTACTCGTCGGCCGTCATCAGCTGGCCGGTCGCCTGGAGCGTGTAGGTCTTGTGCGGGCCGATGATCGAGCCGGTCGGCGTGTTCACGTTCCAGTTGCGGAGCGACGCTTCGACCTCGTTGATGCCGATCTGCCGCGCGGCGAGCGCGTGGGGATCGAGCTGCGCGTGGACGGCGAACTTCTGGCTGCCGAGCACCTGCACCTGCGCGACGCCGCTGACCATCGAGATGCGCTGCGCGATGCGCGTTTCGGCGTACTCGTCGAGGGTCCACGGCGGCACCGTCGTCGACGTGATCACGAGATAGAGAATCGGCTGGTCGGCCGGATTCACCTTGGTGAAGGTGGGCGGCGTCGGCATGCCCTGCGGCAGCAGGCGCGCCGCCTGCGTGATCGCGCCCTGCACGTCGACCGCGGCGCCGTCGAGGCTGCGGTTCAGGTCGAACTCGAGCGTGATCTGCGTCGAGCCGAGCGAGTTGACCGACGTCATCGACTCGAGGCCGGCGATCATCGAGAACTGGTTCTCGAGCGGCGTCGCGACCGAGGCGCCCATCGTCTCCGGGCTGGCGCCCGGCAGCTGCGCCGTGACCAGCAGCGTCGGGAAGTCGACGTTGGGCAGGTCGCTGACCGGCAGCGAGCGATACGCCACCATGCCGAACAAGCGCGATCGCCGCCATGAGCAGGCTCGTGGCGATCGGCCGCTTGATGAACCCTTCAGAGATATTCACTAGTCACCGAATTGCTATGCGGTAGCGGGCTTTGCCACCGCGCCTCGAATCTTGCGCGTCTTGAACAGCCCGGCCATGTAGGTGTAGACCACCGGCGTGAGATACAGCGTGATGAGCTGCGAGACGACGAGTCCGCCGACGACCGCGAGCCCGAGCGGACGGCGCGCCTCGCCGCCGGCGCCGTAGCCGAGCGCGATCGGCACCGACCCGAGCAGCGCGGCCATCGTCGTCATCATGATCGGACGGAAGCGGATCACGCAGCCTTCGTAGATCGCTTCGGTCGGCGTCTTGCCGTGCTGCCGCTCGGCTTCCAGCGCGAAGTCGATCTGCATGATCGCGTTCTTCTTCACGATGCCGATGAGCATGACCAGGCCGACGAACGAGTAGATGTTCAGCTCGTTGCCGAACAGGTAGAGCGTGACCAGCGCGCCGAGGCCGGCCGACGGCAGCCCCGAGAGAATCGTGATCGGGTGAATGTAGCTCTCGTAGAGCGCGCCGAGCACGATGTAGACGACGCCGATGGCGACGAAGAGCAGCAGGCCGAGGTTGTTCATCGACTGCTGGAACACCTTGGCCTGCCCCTCGAAGCTGGTCGTGATCGTCGGCGGCAGCAGCCGGTCGGCGACCTGCTTCACGTGCGCGGTGGCCGCGCCGAGCGAGACGCCCGGCTTGAGGCCGAACGACACCGACACCGACGGCAGCTGTCCCGAGTGGTTGATCGACTGCGGTCCGACCGTCTCCTTGAAATCGATCACCGACTGCAGCGGCACCAGCGAGCCGTTGGGCGCCTTGAACGCGACCTTCTCGAGCGAGTCGATGTGGCCCTGGTACTTCGGGTCGAGCTCGAGCAGGACGCGGTACTGCGCGGTGTCGCCGTAGATCGTGGTCGACCACTTCGGCCCGAGCGCGTCGTAGAGCGCGTTCTGGACCGTGGTGGCGTTAGCCCGGTCGCCGCGGCCTTGTCGCGATTGATCACCAGGTTGATGCGCGGGCTCTTCATCTCCATGTCGGTGGAGACATCCTGCACCTCCGGCGACGCTCGCTGCGATGGCCGCCTCCAGCTTCGGCGCCCACTCGTAGAGCTCGTCGGTGTTCATGCTCTGCATCATGATGCTGAAGTTCTGGTTGCCCATGCGCCCGCCGATCTGCAGAGAGGGCGGGAGGCCGACGAAGCCCGTGAAGCCGGGGAACCGGAGCAGCTGCGGCCGCAGCTGCTGCGCGATCTGCTGCGCCGTCAGGTCGCGCTGCGCGCGCGGCAGCGAGCTGCACCATGATGCGGCCGTTGTTCGAGCCGCCGCCGCCCGGGCCGCCGCCGACGCTGGCGAGGAACGAGTCGACGTACTTGTTCCGGATGACGACGTCGCCGACCTGCTGCGTCCACTTGCGCCATGTCGTAGTACGACGTGCCCTGGCCCGCCTGCAGGTTGACGAACATCGAGTCGTTGTCCTGATCGGGGATGAACCCGGTCGGGATGATGTTGAACATGTGCACCGTCGAAGCTAGCGACGGCGACGAAGACGCCGAGCATGACCACGCGGTGGCGCAGCACGATCGCCAGGCTCCACTCGTAGCCGTGCGAGCAGCGCGTCGAAGGCGCGGTCCATCAGCCCGGCGAAGCCCTTCTTGGTGTGGACCACCTTGCAGGAAGCGGCTGCACAGCATCGGCGTCAGCGTGACCGACACGATGCCGGAGATCAGAATCGCGGTGGTGATGGTGACGGCGAACTCGCGGAACAGCCGGCCGAGGATCCCGCTCATGAAGAGAATCGGGATGAACACCGCGGCCAGCGACGTGGTCATCGTCAGAATCGTGAAGCCGATTTCCTGCGAGCCCTTCAGCGACGCCTCGAGCGGCTTCTCGCCGCTCTCCATGTGCCGCACGATGTTCTCGAGCATCACGATGGCGTCGTCGACGACGAAGCCGATCGAGAGGATGAGCGCCATCATCGACAGGTTGTTGAGGCTGAAGTGCAGCATCTGCATCACGGCGAAGGTGCCGAGGATGGAGAAGGGCAGCGCGAGCGCCGGAATCAGCGTCGCCGACGCGTTGTGGAGGAAGAGGTAGATGACGCCGACCACCAGCACCAGCGTGATGAGCATCGTCACCTGGATGTCCTTGAACGCCGCGCGGATCGTGCGCGAGCGATCCTGCCGCGGCGTGAGGTGCACCGACGGCGGGAGCTGCGATTCGAAGGACGGCAGGAGCTGCGCGGACGGCGTCGGTCACCTCGATGGTGTTCGTTCCCGGCTGCCGCATCACCTGCAGCGTGATCGCGGTCTGCTTCAGCGGCGGGGCCGTCGGCCCGCCCGGCTTCGTGTAGAACCACGAGCCGTTCATGACGTTCTCGATGCTGTCGATGACGTTGGCCACCTGATCGAGGCGGACCGGCGCGCCCTTGCGATAGCTGACGATGATCGGCCGGAACGCGGCCGCGTTCATCAGCTGACCGCCCGCCTTGATGTTGTAGGTGGACTGCGCGCCGAACAGCTGGCCGGTCGGCAGGTTGACGTTCCAGTTCTGGAGCGCCGTGTCGATCTCGTTGAGGCCGATCTGCTGCGCGTGGAGCTTGTCGGGGTCGAGCTGCACGCGCACGGCGTACTTCGACGCGCCCTGCACCTGCACCTGCGAGACGCCGCTCACCATCGAGATGCGCGGCGCGATCATCGTTTCCGCGTAGTCGTCGAGCGCCGACAGCGGCAGCGTGTTGGACGTCAGGTTCAGCATCAGGATCGGCTGATCGTTCGGGTTGTTCTTGCGGAACGACGGCGGCGACGGCATGCCCGCCGGCAGCAGCGGCATCACCGCGGCGATCGCGGTCTGCACGTCGACCGTCGCGCTGTCGATGTCGCGATTGAGGTCGAACTGCAGCGTGATGTTCGTGTTGCCCGAGCCGCTGCGCGACGTCATCGAGTCGAGGCCGGCAATCGTCGTGAACTGGCGCTCCAGCGGGCTGGCCACCGACGAGGCCATCGTGCCCGGATCGCCGCCGGGCAGCCCGGCGCTGACGTTGAGCGTCGGGTAGTCCACCTGCGGCAGATCGCTGACCGGCAGCGCCCGGTACGCGATGACGCCGAACAGCGCGATGCCCGACCATCAGCAGGCTGGTCGCGATCGGGCGCGCCGGATGAAGACTCTCAGAAGACGTTCACGGCGATGCTCCGCTGACTGGCGCTCGATGCCGCACTGCCGACATGCTACTGACGACCCGCGCCGGCTCCGCCAGCGGGTGGCGCGCCGGCCGCGCCGCGGGCGCCGTCGCCGCCAGCTCGGCTGCCGCCTTCACCGCCGCCGCGACTGCCGCCGTCCGCGCCGCCCCGGTTGCCGCCGCGGCCGCCGCGCCCACGTCCGGCGCCGCCGCCGCCGGCCGGTCAGATCCGTCGTCACGCGCGATCCCGGCTCGAGGCGCAGCTGACCTTCGGTGACGACCGTCTCACCCGGCTTCAGGCCTTTCTGCACGACGGTGTCGTCCTCGACACGCTGGCCGACGGTCACCGAGCGCTGCTCGACCGTCTGATCGTCTTTCACGACGAACACGTACTGGCCGTCCTGGCCGGTCTGCACGGCCTGCGACGGCACGACGGTCGCGTTGTCGAGCGTGGTGAGCCGCAGCGAGACGCGCGCGAACTGGCCCGGCCACAGACGACGGTCCGGGTTGTCGAAGGTCGCCTTGAGCTTGATCGTGTCGGTGGTCATGTCGACGGCGTTGTCGACGAAGGAGAGCGTGCCGACCGAAGGCTGCGCCGTGGTGTCCTGCGGCGTCGCGGTGACGGGGAGCTTGCCGCCGGTCATGTGCGATTTGATCGTGCCGAGATGGATGGCCGGCACGGTGAAGGTGACGAGCACGGGCTGCACGCGCGCGATCGTCGTCATCTCCGTCTGGTTCGCGGTGACGAGGCTGCCGACCTTGACCGACAGGTTGCCGGTCTGTCCGTCGATCGGCGACTTGATGGTCGTGTAGTCGAGCGAGACTTTCGCGGCGTCCACGGCGCCTTGCTGCGCCGCGAGCTGCGCGCGGGCGCTGTCGATGGACGCGCGGTCGGCCTTGACGAGCGCGGCGGTCGCGTCGGCCTGCGCTCGCGTCTGCTCGGCGATGTCCTTCGAGATGATGCCGCGCGTGTTCAGCTGCTGCTGGCGCTCGGCCGTGAGCTGCATGTACTCGGCGTTGGCCGCGTCGCGCGCCAGCTGCGCTTCGGCTTGCGCCAGCAGGGCGCGGTCGCGCACCAGGTTCGCATCCGCCATCGCGAGCGCGGCCTCGAAGGGGCGACGATCGAGGCTGACGAGGACCTGTCCCTGCTTGACCATATCGCCTTCGTGGAAGGACAGTTCCTCCACGACGCCGGTGACCTGGGAGCGCAGCGAGATGCTGGCGTACGCTTCGACGTTGCCGATAGCGGCGAGATCGACGGGAACATCCTTCGCGGTGACCTTGGAGGTCACGACCGGCGCCGCCGCGCCGTCGCCGCCGCGTCCTCGTCCGCGTCCGCCGCCACCGGGTCCGGCCGCTGATGTATTGCTACCGCAGGCGGCGCCCGCAAGGGCGGTCGCGCCAGCCGCGGCGATGATAAGAGACCGGAAACAAAAGCGTCTGAACACCGTTAGCTCCAAGCTGTGGGAAGGCACACTGATCCGTGTCGTATAGGAGGATACGGGGGCTTCGACCACACTATTTACCCCCAGGACGTCATTTGATGTCTCTTTTTAGAATACTTACGTATTCATGACGAAAGTTATAGAAATCAACGGGTTTAGCTGGTCTGGACCGGCTTCGACACACGCGGTTCAGAGCGCCGTCCCTGCGCTCGAGGCGGGCGAGGTCCTGTTTCTGCCGGATCTTCGCTTCGAGGTGGAAACGCCAGAGGCTCTGCTATTTACGCCGTCAATCCTCGGCAGTTCCAAGAACGCCAGCTACGATCCGGCGTCGGGGCGCCTGGGCGGAACGACGGCGGCTGGCGGCGGACGCCGAGACGCTGCGCCCGTTTCATCCGCCGTTTCAGCGAATCGGCCGCGTCGCTCGTGCAGCGATTGCTGCCGGCGTACGGCAATCGGCTGGTTCGCGGGCGCGCGAGCTTCCGCCCGGCCGAAATCGCCGGGCGCCAGACAACGTGGCGGAAGGACGACACGCGGCTGCACGTGGACGCGTTTCCGGCGACGCCGTCCGGCGGACGACGGATCCTCCGCGTGTTCAGCAACGTGAACCCCGAGGGGCGCGCGCGATCCTGGCGGCTCGGCGACGACTTCGAGGCTGTCGCGCGCCGGTTCGCGCCGCAGCTGCGGCCGCCGTTGCCGGGCGTCGGCCACCTGCTCGCGCTGCGCGCGTGACGAAGACGCCGCGCTCGGCGTACGACGCGCTGATGCTGCAGCTGCACGATCGGATGAAGGCGGACGAGGCGTTTCAGAAGGACTCGCCGCAGAGCCGCGTGGAACTGCCGGCGGGATCCACCTGGCTGGCGTTCACGGATCAGGTGAGCCACGCGGCCACCCACGGACAGTATCAACTCGAGCAGACGTTCCTGCTGCCGGTCGACGCCATGCTCGACCGAGCCGCTCTCCGCTTCGCATTCTCGAGCGCCTGAAGCAGCGAAAACTGACATAGAGAGGTTGGCGAGTCAACCCGCCAATTCTTCTATCGCAGGATGGTGGCCTTCACTAGGATTAGGAGCTAGGAGCTAGGGGCTAGCTGGGGCCAGAGGCACTATTCAATCAGCAATCACAATCAATTTGCATTTTGCAATTTGCATTTTGCAATGAGTCAGTCCCTGACCGCTTTGATGATCGCCTCCATGTGGGCGAGGTACTTCTCGAACGCCCGCCGGCCGGCCGGCGTGAGACGGAATTCGGTGCGCGGCATGCGGCCGTCGAACGTCTTCTCGCACGCGACGTACTGCGCGTCTTCGAGCTTCCGCGCGTGGACGCTCAGGTTGCCGTCGGTGGTCTGCAGCAGCCGCTTCAGATCGTTGAACGTGAGGCGATCGTTCACCGCCAGCGCGCTGACGATCCCCAGCCGCAGCCGCTCGTGAATCAGGCGATCGAGCTCGAGGGGACTGCGCTTCGGGGTTTCAGATTTCAGGTTCTTGATTTCAGATTTGCTGGCGCGGATTTCAGATTTACTGCGCGCCGCCGCTGTTCTAGCCGCCATATTTCCTCGCGATCACCAGACCGAACCCGATGTGCAGACCGCCGAAGCCGGCGGCCATCAACCAGTGTCCCCACGCCGCGGGCACCGCGAACGCCACGACGCCGAGCGCCATGAAGCAGAGCCCCAGCATCGGCACGATGCGGACGGAGAACGCGCCGCCGGTGGCGGCGGCGGTTCCGTACAGCAGCAGCCAGCAGCCCGGCAGCCGCGCCATCAGGCCGCCCAGCACGAACACCGGCGTGAGCACCATGCCGGCGACGAGCGGCGGCAGATACGCCAGCGCAAAGCGATGGGCCGGCGCCGCTGACGACAGCGGCGTGCCCGCACGGCGCGCCTTGATCGTCATCGCGCCGAGCGCGATCGCGGCGCCGACGCCGCGTCGGCGAGCCACACCAGCACCCAGCGGAGCGAATCGTCGGGCGGTCCCGACACCGCCGCCGTGATCAGCGCGGTGACGCCCATGGCCACGCCGCCCCAGCCCGGCACGGCGGTGAATTCGGTGGCGCGCGCCATCGTGTCGCGGATGAAGCGGAGGTTGTCGATCGCGTGCGCGTGGATCGGCTCGGGCGCTCCCATCAAGGGCTTTATAGCACAGAGAGCAGGGCTCGGGGTTCAGGGTTCAGGGAGTGATCACTGCGCGCGCAGCAGCAGGACCGGCACCTTGACGAGGTGGCGGACCTTGTCGGCGGTCGCGCCGAGCAGGACGTCCTTGACGAAGCGGTGGCCGTGGGTCGACATGGCGATCAGGTCGACGCCCTGTTCCTGGGACACCTTGATCAGCTCGGTCGCCGGATCGCCCATCGCCAGACGCGTATCGACCGTCAACCCGCGCGCTTCGAGCTCACCGCGCAGTCGATCCAGGTAGTCGCGGTCGATTTTCATTTCCTCGGACTCGCGCAGCTTGAGCTGGTCGAAGTTGCGCGCCGCCCAGCCGTCGGCCACATGCACGAGCAGCAGCGAGGCGCCGGTCAACCTCGCGAGATCGGCGACGTGTCCGAGAATCGTCTTGTCGGCGGCCGAGTTCTCGACCGCGACGAGAATGCGACGGTACATCTCAGGCGCCTGTGAAAATCTGGTACAGCAGGTAGACGTTCAGCACAGCGATGATAACCGCAACCGTGCACGCCAGCGCCTTGACCCAGCCGGCGTTGGCGAACGGGCCCATCTTGTGCGGATCGCTCGTGAACATGACCAGCGGAAACACCGCGAACGGCAGCTGCAGGCTCAGGACGACCTGGCTCAGGATGATGAGCGGGCCGGTGCCGCGCTCGCCGTAGAGCGCGATGACGACCACCGCCGGCACGATCGCGATCAACCGCGTGACGAGCCGGCGCAGCCAGGGACGGATGCGCAGGTTGATGAACCCTTCCATCACGATCTGGCCGGCGAGCGTGCCGGTGAGCGTCGCGTTCTGCCCCGAGCAGAGCAGCGCCACCGCGAACAGGATGCTCGCCATCGTCGTGCCCAGCAGCGGCGAGAGCAGCTGGTAGGCGTCGCCGATCTCGGCCACATCCTGGTGGCCGGTGCCGTGGAAGGTCGCGGCCGCCATGATGAGGATCGCCGCGTTGATGAACAGCGCGAACATCAGCGCGACCGCGGAATCGATGGACGCGAAACGGATCGCCTCTTCCTTGCCGGCCGCCGTGTCGGAGTACTTGCGGGTCTGCACGATCGACGAGTGCAGGTACAGGTTGTGCGGCATCACCGTCGCGCCGAGGATGCCGATCGCGATGTAGAGCATGCTCGGGTTTTGCAGAATCTCCGTTCGCGGGATGAAGCCGAGCGCCACGCCCGCGAGATCCGGCCGCGAGAGCCACAGCTCGATGGCGAACGAACCGGCGATCAGGCAGATCAGCGCGACGACCAGCGCTTCGACGTAGCGGAAGCCGCGGTGCTGCAGGAACAGCACGATCAGCACGTCGAGCGCCGTGAGGATCACGCCCCAGAGCAGCGGGAGATGGAACAGCAGGTTGAGCGCGATCGCGGCGCCGATCACCTCCGCCAGGTCACAGGCGGCAATCGCGATTTCGCACAGCAGCCACAGGACGATGACGACGGGCCGCGAGTAGCTGTCGCGGCAGGCCTGGGCGAGATCGCGTCCGCTGGCGATGCCCAGCCGCGCCGACAGCGCCTGCAGCAGGATCGCCATCAGGTTGGAGATCATGATCACGCTGAGCAGCGTGTAGCCGTATCGGGCGCCGCCGGCGAGGTCGGTTGCCCAATTCCCGGGATCCATGTAGCCGACCGCGACAAGGTAGCCGGGTCCGGCAAACGCGAACATCTTGCGCCAGAAGCCGGCGCTGGCCGGGATGGCGATGGATGCCGTGAACTTCGGGAAGGCTGAGGCCGCTCGAGGGGAGACGCCAGCCGCTGGTCGGCTCACTCATCTATGGCGTCGCCAGATGTTTGAGTAGTCAAAATTATCTATATCATGTCTCGTAATCCTCAATTGCGCAAGCGTTAAAGTGAGGTTCTCGACCGAGTGGGTCGTATGACGTGCTCAGGATAGGAGAGCCTGCGATCTCAGCCGTTTTCCCGGCGACAGACTCGCCAGCTTCACCGTATCGATGAACGCGCCTTGCGCCGCACTTCCTACCGATCCGCACGACGATTCGTTGATGAATCGATCGAGCGCTGCCGATGGCTGGCCGTCGCCCGCGATCGCGTCGATCGCCTGCACGGCGCGCTCGAGATGCCGCCGTTTGTCATCCGGCTTGAGAACGTCGAGGCGTCAGCAGACCGCGCCGTTCGTAGAGGTAGAGCGCCTTGGCAGTGACGCCGGTCAATTTGGAGAACTGGCCTATCGAATACATCGAGGACAGGTTCCGGCCAGACCCTGGGGCAGGGTCAACTCTTTTCGCTACTCCGCTGCCTGGTAGTCCTTGAACTTGTCGCGGAGCTCGCTCTTCTTGAACTTGCCGGCGGAGGTCCGCGGGATGGCGTCGATGAACGCGAAATCGTCGGGCAGCCAGAACTTCGCGAACTGCGGCGCGAGGAACGCTTTCAGCTCCTGCGGCGACGCCGCCGCTCCGGGCTTGAGGACGACGGCGGCGAGCGGGCGCTCGCTCCATTTCGCGCTGGCGACCGGAATCACCGCGGCTTCGGCGACGGCGGGATGTCCCATGAGCGCGCACTCGAGCGCGACGGAGCTGATCCACTCGCCGCCGGATTTGATCAGATCCTTCGTTCGATCCTGAATCTGGATGGTGCCGTCGGCATCGATCGTCGCGATGTCCCCGGTGCGGAACCAGCCATCGTCGGTAAAGCGATCGGCGGAGTCGGGGCGGTTGTAGTAGGCGCTGGCGATCCACGGGCCGCGCACTTCGAGCTCGCCCATCGTCTGGCCGTCCCACGCGACGATGCCTTCTTCGTTGCGGGCGCGAATCTCGACGAACGGCGACGGCCGTCCCTGCTTCGCGCGGTAGGCGAACTTCGTGTCGTCCGGCGCGCCGGCCATCGAGGGCGGCAGGTGGCCCACCGTACCGAGGGGCGCGAGCTCGGTCATGCCCCACGCCTGGAGGATGCGCAGGCCGTATCCGCGCTCGAACGCTTCGATCAGCGACCGCGGCACGGCGGATCCGCCGACGTACATCGCGCGGATGGCGGACAGATCGAACTTGCCGGGATTGGCCTCGAGGTACTGCAGCACGCCCATCCAGATCGTCGGCACGCCGCCGGTGAGGGTCACGCGCTCGCGCACGAAGAGATCGACGACGCTGGCCGGATCGAGGTGCGGTCCGGGCATCACGAACTTGGCGCCGACCATGATCGCGCCAAACGGCATGCCCCACGCGTTGGCGTGGAACATCGGCACGACCGGCAGCACCGTGTCGCTCTCGCGCAGTCCCATCCCCTGATCGAGCAGCAGGCCGAAGGTGTGGAGGGTGAGGGCGCGGTGCGAGTACAGCACGCCCTTGGGATTGCCCGTCGTGCCGGTCGTGTAGCACATGGCCGCGGCGCTTCGCTCGTCGGGGTCCGGCATCTCTTCTGCCGGCGCCGTCTTCTCGATGAGCGACTCGTATTCGAGGCAGCCGTCGGGTACCGGCCTGGTCGCGGCGACGACGATGGTGATGGGCACGTTGACCTTGGGCTTCACCTGGTCCCAGAGCGGGAGCAGGCTTTCGTCCACGAGGATCGCCCGATCGTCGGCGTGGTTGACGATGTAGGCGAGCTCGTCGGGGTGGAGGCGGAGGTTGAGCGTGTGGAGCACGCCGCCCATCAGCGGGATGCCGAAGTAGGCCTCGAGGTGCGGCCCGTGGTTCCAGCCGAGGGTGGCGACGCGGTCGCCGGGCGCGACGCCGAGGTCGAGCAGGACCCGGGCGAGGCGTCGGGCGCGGTCGGCGAATTCGGCGCAGGAGTAGCGCCGGACGCTCTTGTCGGCGGTCCGCCAGACGATTTCCTGGCGGCGGAAGAGCGTTTCCGCGCGGCGGAAGATCGTCGACAGCGTGAGCGGGTAGTCCATCATCAGGCCGTTCATGGGGCGGATTGTATGCGGAACGGCCTGTCGAGGTAACCGGAGATGTCAGGGAAGTGTCTACCCGGGGAGCACAGCCTACCCGCCGCCCCGAAGACTCTTCGATTCACGAACTGACACCACGGCGCGTCTGCTGGCGGAGGCCGGCAGGTACCGATCGTGCGCTACAGGGCGCATGCTCAGATCCGTGATGATCGATCATGCCGCGGTGTTGCTGGGGGTGTCGCGCCGGACCGTGTACTACCGGATCCGCGAAGGCAAGCTGTTGACGGTTCGAACCAGGTGCAATTCGCAGCGCGTGCTGGTCGACTCGCTGCAGGCGCTGATGAGGGCCGACCGGAGCTGGTTCAGAGACCGAGGCGCTGGCGTTTCAGATAGAGGCCCTTGCGGGAAATCCCCAATGCTTTAGCGACCACCTCCACCTTGCCGTTGTGGCGCTTGAGGGCGGCCTTGATCATTTCGCCTTCGACGCGCGCGACGGCCGGGATCAGCTTCTCGTTCAGGTCGACCGTGACCGCCTCGCCGCTGTTCGAGGGATGGCGAAGGACGGGCAGCGCTTCGAGAATGTGATCCGAGATGGACTCCGGCAGGAGCGTCGAGTCGGGCTCGGCGAGCGCGACCATGCGGCGCATTTCGTTCTGCAGTTGACGGACGTTGCCGGGCCAGCGATAGAGCAGCAGGTGCTCCATCGTCTCTTCGGCGATGCGCGGCTGGCCTTTCTTGAATTCTTCGGCGGCTCGCGCGGCGAAGTAGTTGACGAACCCCGGGATTTCGTCGCGGCGTTCGCGCAGCGGCGGGATATCCAGCTGGACGACGTTCAGGCGGTAGAAAAGGTCTTCGCGGAAGCGGCCGGCGCGCACGGCCTCCTCGAGCTTCAAGTTGGTCGCGGCGACGATGCGCACGTCGATCGTCATCGAACTCGGCTCGCCAAGCGGAGAGATCTCTCCGGACTCGAGGAATCGCAGGAGCTTGGGCTGGAGGTCGAGTCCGAGCTCGCCGATCTCGTCGAGGAAGAGGGTGCCTTCGCGGGCGGCGCGGATCAGTCCGAGCTGGTCGCGGTCGGCGCCGGTGAACGCGCCGCGGCGGTGGCCAAAGAGCTGGCTCTCGAGCAGGTCGCGCGGGATGGCGGCGCAGTTGAAGGGGACGAACGGTTTGTTGTCGCGATCGGAGAAGTCGTGGATCGCGCGAGCGAGAATTTCCTTGCCGGTGCCGCTCTCGCCGGTGATCAGAACGTTGACTTTGGCCCGGGCGATGCGCCGCGCGTCTTCCATAAGTTTTCGCATTCGGCCCGCAATGACTGAACGTTGAATGTCAGGCAATTCTTCAACTGGCCACAGTGTCGCTCGTTCTTCACGCTCCGCGCGGCTACGCTGCACTTCATTCACCGAAGCGAGCAATAGTTTGATGGCATTGACGGTTGCGATTGATTCGATATCCAATTTGGGTCGAATGTGTAGTTGAATCTCTCGATCATCTCTGAAGCCCACCGAAAGTCGGGTCGTGTCGGCCAAGTGATTCGATGCCGAGCCCGTTTGGCAAATGATCTCGTGTGCACCATTCGCCCCTTGCAGCGTCGCAGCGGATGTATGTGTGCATTCTGCTCGCGCTGCTAGCTCCACCAATTCGCGAGCAACGAGGTCGGCCCGTGATGCGTGAGCGAATACGGTCGCCAATCCCTGAAGGGCCGAACGGATGCCACGCGCCTGTGGACCATCAGAAACCGATCGGCTCGACTCACGATCCGGATGCGTGTCGTCTGAATGAGCCGCACGAGTCTGAGCCCAGCGAGTTTCAAGCTCGCGCAGACGTGGGACGCTGCCGATCGATTGGTAGACTCGAAAGGCCCGGTCGTGATGAACGTCACTTCCTTCGCAGTGGTCCGATTCGAGCGCACAGGCTAGAATCTGTTCGCTGCGCGCGAAAAGCTCCGGAGTCTGACCCACCAATCCGGGAATTATCTCGGCGATCAGTTGCGCCGCGGATGAAGCATTCCCAAGCTGCTGAAGCAGGTCGGCTCGCGTAAGTAGCACCTGCTTCTGCAGTAGGCTGTCACCGGCCTTCGTTGCCAGTTCCAGGACGGGTCCGGTGCCGTTCAACGCTTGCTGCAGCTGACCTTGGTGCGCGAGGACGTGGATGCGTGTCAACGCCGAGTGGCGCTGCTCATACGAGAGCCTGTCCGGCTCGGCGTGTATAGACGACTCGATGCGTTCTAACACAGACAAACAAGCATCGTTTCGTCCCCGCAAGAGATGAACTCGGGCGAGACTCTCAAGGATAGCTGTTGTGTTCACGCCCTTTTCGGGAGGCGTCGCCAAAGCCTCCTCGAAATACGCCGATGCGCGATCGAAGTCCCCCAACTCGCGGTACAGGTTGCCCATGTTGCCGAGGACGGCCTTGGTCAACTTTCCAGTACCTGATTGTTCAGCGAGGTCCACAGCTCTAAGCCCACAGTTCTTGGCGATATCGAATTCCGATCGCATAACCGCAAAAGCAAGATCCAGGTTGGCGGCAAATGCTGCGAGATAGACGTTCGGAGACGCTCGCAGAATACGGCGCGCAAGCGACGCATGCCGCTTCGCGTTTTGGAGAAGCCCGCGTTTCGCCTCGGCCTGTGCGACATAGAGGTGAAGTTGAGCCGTAACGTCGACGTCGCCAAGCTTGGTTGCAAGCTGGCGAAGATCGCCTAGGACAGACCAGCCGGCCGCCGGTCCGTAGCGTTCGGAGAGCATCAAAAACAAGAAGAGTTTCGCTCCGAACGTGGATCGAAGATCCGTCGCTTGCTCAGCGGTTAGAGCCGCACGCTGCTGATGGCCGAGTCCGCGATCAGCATTACCCTCGTCAAAGAGGATCTTGCCAACGACCGCCTCGCACTCGCTTCTTTGAACGATTGTTAGGTTCTTGGATTTGAGCAGCGTCGTCGCGAGAGCTAAGGCGCTCTCAGACTGCCCAACTTGGGCAAGCACTTGGGCGCGCAACACTCCAGCGGCTGGCCTATTGGGTATCGTGGATGCCATTTCGCTGAAGGCCTGCAGCGCCTGTCCAAAGCGACCAACGCGTGTTAAACGCAGTATGGGTTCTAAGAAAGGTTCCATGACACTCTCGAGGGTAGCAGCCGTGTAATGGCCGCATTTTGACAAGAACTCATCGGTTTTTCGTCAAATTTGGCGATGGCGACAATTATCGTGTGCAGCAGCGAAGGAAAGGAGTAGCTGAATCATGCGTTCATCCGGCGTTGCTGGCACAATCCGAATCCGCGCTCATTGCGTCAGCTGTGATTCCGGGCGGGCAATTCTCTCAAGGAATCTGAGACAGTCCGCGCGCGGATCCAGCCATGCTTTTCAGTGCCACGACGCAAGCGATAGCGCGCGACGACAATGGCGCCTAAGTCGAACCCAGATGAACCGAGGTGCCGAGCCGTGCCGAGAGGATGCGAAGGTGGCGAACGGATGAGGGCCCGAAATTGTTTGCCAACGTGCTCGGGGGACTTGTGCACGTGGCGCCCAGAACTGCTACGAATTCGTCGCGGCAGGGAGCGGATCGCGCCTGGCCGCCGTGGCGAAATCAGCGCCTTTCAGGCTGAGTTGCGATTTGGCGTGAAATTGCTTCCATGATCCGTCTGTGATCATCCGAGAACCCGTTTGGTTCGGTGGAATACAAAGCAAGAACTCCAACGAGATCATCCTCGAGAGCCAGTGGGACGCTAAGGCAACTTTTCAGAATCGGAGATTGACGTGCCATCGCCTCGCCTAAATCGAGGCTGGCATCCGAGTTGACAATTGTTTGCCGATTCGCCGCAACCCACCCACTCAAACGTTGCCCCAGCGCTATTCTGATGCCGCGCACGCGCGCCGCGCGGTCGCCAACAACGTGTACCGCCACGAGATCGTCACAAGCGCGATCGTATAAGTAGAACACGCAGAGAGACGCAGGAAGAAAACGCCGAACATGTTTGGCGATGACATCGCAAGCATCGGTCATGCACGCCGGGTTTTCAAGCGCACTCGACAGTTCGTAGACTGTCAACATTTCATCTGCGGCGGAGACGGTTTCGCCGAGCGTAGGCCGGGCTTCAGGCCCTGCGCGCCTCGAGCGCGCGATTGTGTTCAGGACCTCGCTCGGCGGTCCTTGACGAGGCAGTTCAGGAGTGGGCACCGAATGAAACCTGAAGAAGGCGTCCACTACCATCGGGTCGTACATCGTTCCGCGACGTTGTTTGAGAATTGCGAGGGCCTCTTCATCAGTCAGCTTCGGTCGATAGGGGCGATCTGATGTCAGTGCGTCAAAGCAATCAACTACCGCCAGGATTCGAGCGCCAATCGGAATTGCTGTTGCCTTGATCCCAGATGGATAGCCGGTTCCATCCCAGTTTTCGTGATGGTGACGCACAATCGGGACGACTGGGTAAGGAAAGTCGATTGCGGAAAGGATGTCGGCACCGACGCTGGCGTGCAGCTTCATTTTTTGGAACTCAGCGTCTGTCAACTTTCCTGGCTTGTTCAAAATGTACTCGGGAACCGCCAGTTTTCCCATGTCGTGTAGCAGAGCTGCAGCCTCAATGGCCTTGAGCAAGTTCTCGTCCCGTACTCCCACTACCTTGGCGAGACTTGTCGCATGGGCTTGCACGCGACGAATGTGACCATGAGTGACCTGATCTTTGGCGTCGATCGCCATCGCGAGTGTCTCAATGGTCGAGAGATAGAGTCTGTTGAGTTGTTCAACGTGCTTGTCGGCGTCTTCCACCCGGCCCATTGCGGCCTTGAAAGTGAAATACAACACGAATAGCAACGGAATGATGGCTCCAACGTAGCCAAGGTTGATCGTCCGGTTGTATCCGACCAGCAGAAAAGCGACAGATGCCCCGCCAAAATAGTTGAGGGAGAGCCATCCAAAGCTGGTTTTCCAAACTTTGATCGGATCTAGCCTTTTTTCGAGAGTGATGACGAACGTGATCAGCCAGCTGTTGATTCCAAAATATGTCAACGCAAACAGAATTAGCGCCGGAAGAATGGCGTTAATTGGGGAGGGTTCCTTGATGAGTGGCGCGATTCCGGCAACAGTAAAAAATAGGCGCGCTGAAAGCCAAGCGGAGACCGCCGGCGCTGACATGTTGAAGAGAGCTCGGTGAATTTCCTGGTGTCTCTTCGAAATCCAAAACGAACCGACGAGCCCATCGAGCGCAACGATAACCGTGCCAGCAGCCGGGCCATATAGCAAAACTGCTGTAAATACGAAGGTTTCCGAGATTGAGATTGAGGCGTAGGTGGAGGGTAAGCGGACTGTCGCCGACCCACTAATTAGTGTTAGGGCGGCGAGGATGAACCACTGATTGCCGATCGGTTCGACGAAGAGATGATAGATGGAGCCACCAACCACCGCCAATCCGGCGGCGATGACGGTCCAGACGTAGAGTCGGCCTGACCGAGTCAGACCGGAGGGGGACACCATTGGCGCCCCACTTATCGGCTCGACCGTTCTCACTGTGTAGGTCGGCGAAAACTCAGTCCCAAAGAATGATCGACTTCATGGAATCCTCCTAAATGCCTTAATTTTAAAGGGTTACTTCAACAAAGCCCCGAGAATGACCTTGGGTCCCGCTACAGCGCGAGATCATCTCCTGCCGACGAGCCCCAGATGATTGATTCACTCTCGATTGACGTACCCCACATGATGGAATCACCGTCCGCCGATGAGCCCCAAATGATTGAGTCCGCATCCACGGACGAACCCCAAATGATCGAAGACCCCCAGATAATCGAGGATCCCCACAGGATCGAATCGCCGTCCGCTGAGGAACCCCAAATAATTGAGGAACCCCACATGATGGTGTTTCCTCGCATTGAAGGCCCGGCGTTTCCAGCGCCACCGTAGGCGACCTTCTTGGAATAGATCGTTGCCGTGTTTCTGCCTGATGTCTCGACTCGCTTGCCAGACATTGGAATCGATGC
>CAWCDQ010000013.1:0-37773 GCA_963794305.1 uncultured Acidobacteriota bacterium
ACGGCGCGGTTCGGAATCGGGCTCGTCATCGTCTTGCCGTAGAAGCGGCTGCCTTCGCCTTCCATGAAACCAGCGAGTTCAGCGGACGACGAGACTTCAGCGACCGCGTTCTTCCAGGGCTTGCCCGTTCCCGTCTGCACAATCTCGCCCAGCTCGCGTTCCCTGGAACGAAGGATTGTCGCGGCGCGACCGAGAATATCTCCACGGCGGGGCGGCGGCATCCGAGCCCACGCCTCGGAGGCGGCCGACGCCACACCGACAGCCCGAGCCACTTCCGCCGACGAGCCGCGCGTCACCATTGCGACGACGCCGTCATTGATCGGAGAACGCTTCTCGAATGTCGCGCCGCTTTCTGACGCCACCTCGACGTCGTCGATCCAGTGGAGGATTGAGGTTGGATACATCTTCAGGCCTGCAGCTGCACGGCGGCTCTGAGGGGCTGCCCAGCGAGATTCGGGCTACAGCCGGACACTGCGTTCAAGAGTGCGCTTGACCGCCAGCGCGATCGAGGCCGGGTCGAGAGCGTGA
The DNA here is from genome assembly GCA_963794305.1 of uncultured Acidobacteriota bacterium. Taxonomy (GTDB): domain Bacteria; phylum Acidobacteriota; class Vicinamibacteria; order Vicinamibacterales; family CAVVIG01; genus CAVQFC01. The sequence goes on from CAWCDQ010000013.1 coordinate 529, forward strand.
TGCGCGAGCACTTCGGCGTTGCTGCCGCACACAGGGACATCCGTGAGTCCCAGCGAATGGAACTCGGACCGAACGCCGGCGCGTGCGAGCGCGGCGCCGACCATGACTCCCTGCCCCAGCGTGACGTAGTGATTGTCGAGGGTCATGACGGCCGGAAAGCGACCAAGCGTTTCGGTGACCCACGCATCGTCAATGCGATTGAGCCAGGGCAGATTGATCACTGCCACACGGATGCCCTCCGAAGCGAGATCGTCGGCGGCACGCCAGGCATTCGTGAGCAGGAGCGGGCCGTAGCCAACGAGAGCGAGATCGTCTCCCTCGCGGAGGGCCACGCCACGGCCGACTCGCAGCGCATACGACGTCGGCAGGTTGTATGGCAGATCCAGCGGCACGTTGACGAAGCGGAGATACGTGCTTGCCGGGTTCGCCTCCACGGCCCAGCGGATGGCGAGTCGCGCTTCGCGCTCGCTGCATGGTTCGATCGCCGTCAGTCCGGGCACCGATCCAATGGCGGAGATATCGCGGACCGATTGATGGGAGTGCCCGGGTCCACCTGGGACGAGGCCGGCGAGGGTGGCGGTATAGATAATCTTCTTACGCTCCGTCGCATTGTTGTAGATGTGCTCGTTGGCGCGCGTCGAAAGGAAGCATGCGAACGAGTGCACGACCGGCAGCATCCCGCTGAGCGCGAGGCCACCCGCAGCCGACACCATGTGCTGCTCCGCAATGCCGCACTCGATGAAGCGATCCGGCAGCTCCTCCTTGAACGCCTCGATTCCGCAGTCCGACAACAGATCGCCGTCCATCACGACGATGTCGGGGCGGGTGCGGGCCATCTGGAGGAGTTCGTCACCATAGGCCAGGACGAGGCGCTCGGGCCGCACCGGCGAGATGCGCACGGGCAGCGGCGCCCGTTCGAGCTCGAGCGCCGGTTTGCCAAGCCGCGACAACCGTCCGTTGATTCGCGCCGTCAACTCGGCGACCGCCGCGAGATAGTTTTCGAGCGACGGGGCACCGGCGTGGAAGTGATACGTCTGATCGCCGCACGCCAGGCCCTCCATGAACGAGACGCCCTTGCCTTTGATCGTATCGGCGATCAGCACTTTGGGGCGATCGACGACCGACGCGAAATGCGCGAAGACGTCCCGGATCGCGTTGAAGTCGTGGCCATCGGCCCGGCGTATTTCCCAGCCGAACGCCCGGAATTTGTCTTCGAGCGGACCGAGGTCGCTGACCGCGGCGACCGCCGAGTCCGACTGGAGCTTGTTGTGATCAACGATTGCGATGATCTCGCCCAGGTGTTCGTTGGCGGCCGGCTGCAGCGACTCCCAGATCTGTCCTTCCTGCAGCTCGCCGTCACCGGTCATCAGCACGATGCGCCCGCCACGGCCGCTGAACCGCTGCCCGCGCGCCATGCCGTACGCCTTCGATACGCCCATCCCGAGCGAGCCGGTGTTGGTCGCGATGAACGGCGTCGTGTCGACATCGGGGTGTCCAGGCAACCCGCCGAGCCGCCGCAGTTTGTGGATCAAATCGAAGTCGAGCTTGCCGAGCGCGATGAGCAGCGCGTACAGCGCCGGCGCATCGTGGCCTTTGGACGAGAAGTACGTGTCGGCGCCCTTCGTCCCGCTGTTGGCTGCGGTGAGCTCCTCGGTCCAGAGCCACGTGATCAGATCCATCGAGCTGAAGCTCGAGCCGATGTGTCCCGAGCCGGCCTGCATGATCATGTAGAGCGTGTTCAGGCGGCACACGTCGGCAAGGAGCGCTGCCCGCTCGACGCGATCCGCCGACGCGCGCCGAACCGCGTCGATGGCGGACATCGGCGCGTAGGAAAGCGCGGCGTCTCCGGTCAGCTGCCTGTCCGAGTGGTCCTTTTCTCCCATCGCCCTCAGCCCCTCGCCTTAGCCTCTTGGATCCGCCGCAGTCGTCAGCGTGCCGTCCATCCGCCATCAACAACCAGCATCGCGCCGGTCATATACGCCGACGCACGCGAGGCAAGAAACACGACCGCGCCGTTGTAGTCGTCGTCCTGGGCCATGCGGCCGAGCGGCGTGCGCTTGACATACTCGGCGACGAACTCAGGCGCGTGCGCCGCCTCCTTGACGCCTCCCGGCACCAGGGTATTCACTCGCACGCCGAACGGAGCGCAATATTCCGCGAGCCAGCGGGTGAAGTTCAACACGCCGGACTTCGCGACGCTGTACCCGATCGGCTTGTAGAACTCCGCGCCGTCCTGACGACGATAGTCGTACACCGACTGATCGGGCGAGACGAGCCCGTAGGTCGACGACACGTTGATGATGCTGCCCGTGCTCGATTGCGCGCTGCGGAACTTCGTGATGAAGGACTGCGACACGACAAACGCGCTCTTGAGATGCGACTCAATCATGGCGTCCCAGGCCGACTCGGGATACCGCTCGAACCTTCCCGTCTCCAGCGCCGCATCGGCCGGCGAGGATCCCAGACCGGCGTTGTTGACGAGGATCGACGGCGTCCCGAAGCGTGCGACGACCTCCTCGATGGCGTCGTCGACGGCGGCGCGCACGGTGGCGTCGACGACGTGGATCGAAATCGGGGCGCCGGCGTCGGACAGCGACCGGAGCACCGCATTCCGATCCGTCGTCACGTCGAACAGGGCGACCGACGCTCCGGCATCGGTGAGCGCCCGTGCGTACTGGGAGCCAAGGCGCCCTAAGCCGCCAGTGACGATGGCAACGGCGCCGTCGAGCCGGAACAGGTCGGTGTTGTCTCGCAAGATGATTGGGACAGGCTCCCGCCCCGTCACTTACAGGAGGAGCCGAGCTGCGTCCTGCATGCGAAATCGAGAGGGAGTCGAGACCCGGGTTCGCGCGGTCCCGGGTAGAGGCAGAGCTGGAACGTCAGCTGCGACAATCGAGACTGTTCACAACATGAACAGCACTACGTTCACAAACTGAACAACGCAATTGTGCCCGCCGGCGGAACCACTGTCAAGCGAGGTTCGAAAGGATTCGCTCCGCCTCGGCCCAGTCCGCGTCGTCGTCGATGTTATGCCCGTACGGCAACGCCATAGGGTACGCTGCCACGCGGTCGCCGTACAAGCTGGGTTCCTCCGCCGACAGGAGCGCGGCCTTGAAGAGGTAGATCGCCCCGTTGAATACCCATGTCTTCGGCAGGTCCTGCCGCCGCACCGGCCGCCGCTTGATGGGCCGGTTGTCGACCAGCAGCCGCGCCCACCCATCACCGTCGATCGTCACCGCGCGCATCGGATGGAAATGTGCGGGCATCTCGTCGACGCTGACGACGGAATCGGCTCCAGACCGCATCGCCAACGCGATGGACTCGACGATGTGCACCGGCCGGCGGAGCGGCGACGTCGGCATCAAAATCATCACCCACTCAGGCTCGTAGCGCTGCTCGTCTCGCATCCAGGCAACGGCGTGCTGCATCACCGGAAGATGCGGCGCGTCGTCGGTGCAGAGCGCCGCCGGACGCGTGAACGGGACGTCGATTCCCATCTCTCGCGCGAGCCGCGCAGCGCCTTCATCGTCGGTCGATAGAATCAGGCGATCGAAGGCGCCAGACGCGAGCGCGGCTCTCGAGGGTGTACGCGATCAGCGGCTTCCCCGCGAGCCGCTTCGTGTTTTTTCCGGGAATGCCTTTCGATCCTGCCCGCGCCGTCACCACGCCGAGAACGGTTGGTTTGTCCGTCACTAGAGGCGGAAGATGGATGCGCCCGTGTAACTTCTCAACGCGTTGCGCGTGTCCACAATCAGTGACGCTCGCTTGACGATGCTGTCGTAGTCGAACGTGTCGTGGTTGGTGCAGACCACATAACAATCAGCACCCTGAGCGAGCGCATCCTCCTCCGACATGGAATGCAGCGTTTCAGCGCCATGCGCCAGCGTGGCGACGTACGGATCGGTGTAGGTGACTACGGCACCCTGACGCGTCAGCAGCTCGAGAATGTCCAGCGCCGGCGATTCGCGGACGTCACCGACGTTCGGCTTGTATGCCATGCCGAACAGGTGGATGCGCGAGCCGTTCAGTGCCTTGCGGGCGGAGTTCAACGCTTCGGCGACCAGCTGAACGACATATTCGGGCATCGCGCCGTTGACGTGACCGGCCAGCTCGATGAAACGGCATTCGAACCCGCTCTGACGCGCCTTCCACGACAGATAGAACGGATCGATGGGGATGCAGTGCCCGCCCAGGCCGGGCCCTGGATAGAACGGCATGAAGCCGAACGGCTTGGTCTTGGCGGCGTCGATCACTTCCCACACGTCGATGTTCATCTTGTGGCACATCAACGCGATCTCGTTGACGAGGCCGATGTTCACGGCCCGGAACGTGTTCTCGAGCAGCTTCACCATCTCGGCAACGCGGGTCGAGCTGACCTGAATGACGCGCTCCACCGTGGCGCCGTACAGCGCCGCGGCCACCTCGGTGCTCGCCGGGCCGACGCCGCCGACAATCTTCGGGATGTTTTTCGTGTTGAACTGCGGCGTTTCCCGGATCGACCCGCTCGGGCGAAAAGGCCAGGAAGAAATCAACGTCCGGCTTGAATCCCTTCGCGACGAGCATCGGCTGGACCACTTCATCGGTCGTGCCGGGATACGTCGTCGATTCCAGGATGACGAGCTGCCCCTTCTTCAGCGACGCCGCAACCGCTTCGACGGCGTGCACGACGTACGAGAGGTCCGGATCCTTCGTCTTGCGCAGCGGCGTGGGGACACAGATGTCGATCGCGTCCATCGCACCGAGCTGGCGCATGTCGGTCGTGGCTCTGAGCTTGCCCGCCTTGACACAGGCGGCGAGGTCCGCTTCAGGCACGTCAGGGATGTAGCTTTTGCCCGCGTTGATCTGCTCGATTTTCGAGGAGTCGACGTCGAAGCCGGTGACGTCGAATCCCGCGCGGGCGAATTCAACGCCGAGAGGCAGGCCAACGTAGCCCAGGCCGATGACGCCCACACGGGCTTTCCGGGCGCGAATGCGCTCGAGAGTCGATTCAGAGTTCGGAAGGTTCATTTCGAGGACAGAAATCAGAATGCCGAAAGACGCTGGGTGGACTGCGGCTCGTTCCTCACCCGGGCGAGATCGGCGTCCACCATCATCTTCACGAGCGCCGTAAAATCCACAGTCGGCAGCCACCCGAGCGCCTGGCGCGCTTTCGAGTTGTCGCCAATCAAATGCTCCACCTCGGCCGGCCGCACCAGCTTTGGATCGAGCTTGACGTGCTTGTTCCAGTCCAACCCGACGTGGCCGAATGCCGTTTCGACCAACTCGCGCACGGAGTGGCTGATGCCGGTCGCGATCACGTAGTCGTCGGCGTGATCCTGCTGCAGCATCATCCACATCGCCTCGACGTAGTCGCCGGCGAAGCCCCAATCGCGCTGCGCGTCGAGGTTGCCGAGCGCCAGCGTATCGGTCAGGCCGAGCTTGATGCGCGCCACGCCGTCAGTGACCTTCCGTGTAACAAACTCGAGGCCGCGGCGAGGAGACTCGTGGTTGAAGAGCATGCCCGAGACGGCGAACAGATCGTAACTTTCGCGATAGTTCACCGTGATGTAGTGGGCGAAGACTTTCGAGACGCCGTACGGGCTGCGCGGATAGAACGGCGTCAGTTCGGTCTGAGGAATCTCCCGCACCTTTCCGAACATCTCACTCGATGAAGCCTGGTAAATCTTGATCGAGGGATCGACCTGTCGAATCGCTTCAAGGACGCGCGTCACGCCCTGGGCGTTGTACTCTCCCGTGAGCATCGGCTGATCCCACGATGCGGGGACGAACGACATCGCGGCGAGATTGTAGAGTTCGTTTGGACGGACTTCATCGACCAGTCGGATCATCGACAGCTGATCCAGCAGGTCTGCCGGCTTGATTGTGATGCGATCGAGGATATGCTGAATGCGCCAATAGTTCGGCGAGCTCGAACGGCGTACCGTTCCGACGACCTCGTACCCCTTCGAGAGCAGGAATTCTGCAAGGTACGACCCGTCCTGCCCGGTAATTCCAGTGATGATGGCTCGCTTGGACATGGTGCTTCAAGATACTAACATGTCCCAACTGCCGGGCATGCCGCGGCCGTTCCGGCGGTGCGTTCAAAGCACACCTGAACATTGCACGGCGTCGGTTGATGCGCACGCGGACGTGGTTCAACTCGTGAGGATAGCAAGGTGACATCGGACGATCTCGAAGCGCGCGTTCGCGAGCGGTGTGAAGCCGACGGCCGCTACAACGCCGCGCTCACAGCGCTCGATCAGGCGGTCGTCATGGTGAGCCGTCTGCCGTCGGCCGGTCCCGAGCACCGCGAGCTCCTGGCGACCGCGCTGATGCAGTTCCTGCAGCAGATTACCGCGTTCGTGGAGACCAAGGATCGCGAACTCGCCGCCGTCGCGGCAGCGCGACTGGATCAGGTCGCGCGCGAGACCCAGTCGCTCGGCGAGCTGCGCACGCACATCGGCGTCCTTCAGCGCGCCATGGAAATGCTGAAGCGGTCCGCCGGGACTTCGCCATCTGCGGCGAATCCGCAGCAGACTGTCCCGAGCCCGGCGCCTGCCATCTCGACCTCCACGCTCGACGATTACAAGTACGTCGGCTTCGAAGACACCTTTCGCGGCAGCGATGCCGTCATCGAGGAGCGGCTGCGAGCCTACGTGCCGTTGTTCAGCGGCCGAAGCCGCGTGCTCGACATCGGCTGCGGTCGCGGCGAGATGCTGTCGGCGCTCAAGGAGTCAGGCACCGGCGCGCGCGGGATCGACCTCAATGCGGAAATGGTCGCCGTCGCCTGCGACCGCGGGCTCGACGCCGCCCGCGCGGACGCGCTCGAGTACCTGTCATCGCTTCCCGACGAATCGCTCGACGGCCTCATTGCCACCCAGGTGCTCGAACACCTCGAGCCGCCGTATCTGATGCGGCTCCTCGACGCCGCCGCGCGCAAGCTCCAGCCCGGCTCGCCCATCGTCCTCGAGACGATCAACCCGGCCTGCTGGCTCGCCTTCTTCAGCAGTTACATCCGCGATTTCACGCACGTTCGCCCGGTGCACCCCGAAACACTGCAGTACCTTCTTCGCGCGAGCGGCTTCGAACGCGTCGACATTCAGTACAGCGCGCCGGTTCCCGACCACGTGAAGATGAAGGCGGTGGGTCTCCCCGCCGAAGTGCTCGCTTCATCCGATCCGTCGTCGAAGGCGATGGTGCAGATCGCGCACACGATGAACGCCAACGCCGCAATCCTCAACAGCCTGCTCTTCACGTACCTCGATTACGCCGCGATCGGCTTCCGGAGCTGACAGACACCGTGGAACGCATCGACGTAGCCGTAATTGGGGCCGGCGTGACCGGGTTGGCGTCGGCCCGCGCGATCGCGGCATCAGGCCTGTCGGTCTGCGTGCTCGAGCGGCATCCCCGTCCGGGCATGGACACCAGCACGCACAACAGCGGCGTGATCCACGCCGGCTTCTACTATCCCGCCGGCTCGTTGAAGGCGCGGCTGTGCGTCGAGAGGCCGCGAACTGATGTACGAGTTCTGCGCACGCTACGGCGTGCCGCACATGAAGTCGGGCAAGCTGGTCGTCGCGCACGACGAGCACGAAGTCCGCCAGCTCGAAGCGCTGCAGCAGCGCGGCATCGAGAACGGCGTGACGGGGCTCGAGATCGTCGATCGCGCATTCATCGTCGTCGCGCGAGCCGGCGGTGAACACGAGGTTCGCACTCTGGTCGCCCGAAACCGGCATCGTGAACGCCGAGGAGTACGTCAAGACGCTCCTGCGCACCGGCTCGGACGCCGGCGTCATGTTTCTGCCAGGCACGAAGCTGCTCGGCGCCGACCGCCACGCGGAAGGCATGGTCCTCACCACCGAGCGCGAATCGATTCTCGCCGGCGTGGTCGTCAACGCCGCCGGGCTGTACGCCGACGAGGTGTCGCGGATGCTGGGCGGCGAGACGTTCACGATTTATCCGTGCCGCGGCGAGTACGCGGAGTTCACGCCGGCCAAGCGGACGCTCGTCAACGGGCTCGTCTACCCGCTGCCGCACGGCTCAGGTCACGGACTCGGCGTGCACCTCGTGCGGACGACAGGGGGACAGGTCTGGCTCGGACCGACGATCCGGTATCAGGAGCGCAAGGACGACTACGAGAACGACCGCGAACCGCTCGAGTCGTTCGCCGAATCGGCGCAGGCGCTTGATCGACGGCGTGACCATCGACGACCTCCGGCTCTCTGGAAGCGGAATTCGCGCGAAGCTGCACCCGCCCAGCGAATCGTTCGCGGACTTCCTGATCCGGCGCGACCGCGTGAACCCTGCAGTGGTGCAGGCGTCCGGCATCGATTCGCCGGGCCTCACCTCGTCACTGGCGATCGGCAATCTCGTGCGCGACCTCGTGGCCGAGGGCCTGTAGATAGCGTTTCAACGATTCCTGCCAGGTGGGCATCTCGATGCCCAGGCCGCGCAGCTTCGCGTTCGACAACGCACAGTAAACGGGACGCTTCGCCCGCAGCTTCATGTCGGCGAGGTGGACCGGAGTCAGCCGCGCGTCGATGCCCAGCAGGCGCGCCATCTCCTCGGCAAATTCGAGCCACGTCGTGACGCCCGAGTTCACGCAGTGGTACAGACCGGCCGGCGCCGACAGCTCCAGCAGCTGACGCGTCGCTCGCGCCACATCCGTCACACACGATGGGGTGATCGTCCGGTCGACGAACACCTTCGCGGTACCGTCGGCTCTCAGGCTGTTGAGAATCCCGGCAGCGCTGCCCTTGGCCGGACCGGCTCCAGGCGTCGTGCCGAACACACCTTCGACCCGCAGCACGTAAGCGCGCGGTGCGTCGAGCGCGAACCATTCGCCGAGCAACTTCGACGCGGCATACACGCTTTGCGGATTCGGGCGAATCAGTTTCGATATACGGGACGTCGGCCTTCCCTTCGAATACGAAGTCGGTGCTGTAGTGCACCAGCGTGGCGTCGTGCGCCGCCGCCGCCCGCGCCAGCGCCCGGACGCCGAAGGCATTGCTGTTCAACGCCTCGATCGGGTGATCCTCGGCGGCGTCGACATTCGTGAACGCCGCCGCGTTGAGAATGACGTCCGGTTTCACACGCGCCAGGATCGCGGCCACGGCCGCTTCGTCGCTGATGTCGAGCTCCGCTCGGCCGAACGCCGCGATCTCGTGTCCGTTTCCGAATTCGTGGACCAGTGCGGCTCCGAGCTGCCCTCTCGCGCCAACGACCGCGACGCGCATCAGGCGGCCCTGGATTCGACGCCGCCGGCGAACGCGCGCATGCGCTCGTCGTCGAACACGCCTTCCCAGCGGGCCACGACCGCGGTGGCGATGCAGTTGCCCATCACGTTCACGGCGGTGCGGCCCATGTCCATGATCTGGTCGATCGCAAGAAGGATGGCGGCGCCTTCGAGCGGGAGGTTGAAGGTGGCGAGCGTCGCCGCAAGGACCACGAGCGCCGCGCGCGGCACGCCGGCCACGCCCTTGCTCGTCAGCATGAGCGTCAGCATCATGATCAGCTGCTGGCCGATCGTCATGTGCACGCCGGCCATCTGCGCCACGAACACGCTGCACAGCGAGAGATACAGCGTCGAACCATCGAGATTGAAGCTGTAGCCGGTCGGCAGCACGAACCCGACGATGTTCTTGGGGACGCCGAAGCGCTCCATGATCTCGAGCGCCTTGGGAAGCGCGGCTTCAGAGCTCGCGGTCGTGAACGCGATCAGCACCGGCTCGCGAACCGCCTTCACGAACGTCAGGAACGGCACGCGGATCAGGTACGAGACGATGCCGAGCACGATCAGCGCGAAAATCACCAGCCCCAGATACATCAGCCCGACGAGTTTGCCCAGCGTCAACAGAATGCCGAGCCCCTTGCTGCCGACGGTGGCGGCAATCGCCGCGAAGACGCCGACCGGCGCGAACGCCATCACGTAGCCGGTGAACTTGAACATCGCCTGCGCCGTGCTCTCCATCAGGTCGAGCACCGGTTGTCCCTTGGCGCCGATCGCAGCGACGGCGATGCCGAAGAACATCGAGAAGATCACGACCTGCAGGATGTCGCCGCGCGCCATCGAATCGATCACCGAGGTCGGAAACATGTGCAGCAGGATGTCCCAGGCATGCTGCTGGCTCTGCACCATGGCCGCGGCCGCCTGGGTGTCGGCGTTCAGCGGCAGCGCCATGCCGACGCCCGGCTTGAAGAGATTGACGAGCCCCAGTCCGAGGAACAGGGCGACGGTCGTGGCGATTTCGAAATAGATAATCGCCTTGAGGCCGATCCGGCCCATCGTCTTCATGTCGCCGGTGCCGGCGATGCCGACGACGAGCGTGGAGAACAGCAGCGGCGCGATGATCATCTTGATCATGCGCAGGAAGACGTCGGCGAGCGGCTTCACCTGCTCGGCGAATCCGGCGACGTGCACGCCGTTGACATCGGAGGAAGGCCAGAGATAGCCGACCAGGATGCCGAGGACGAGTCCGGCGAGAATCTGCGCCGTGTTGGAGCTGGACGGACCGGGGCGCGCCGTCATTGCCTCGCGCTCGCCGGAACGCGTTGGTGAATGAACTGGCCGATGGCTGACACGACGGCTTCCTGCTGATCGAGGGTCAGCTCGCCGTACACCGGAATCGCCAGGCTCTCCTGCGCCGCGCGCTCGGCATGCGGGAACGATCCCTGGCGGTAGCCGAGATTCGCGAAACAGGGCTGCAGGTGGAACGGCACGGGATAGTAAATCTCGTTCCCGATGCCATTCTGGTCGAGGTGACGCTTGAGGCCGTCGCGGTCGGCGGTTCGAATCACGAACTGGTTGAAGATGTGCGAACGATCGGGCGGCTCGATCGGCAGGCGTACGGTCTCGTCGAGGCCGGCTGCGCGAAACAGCGCGCGATAGCGGGCGGCGTTTGCGCGCCGCCCTTCGGTCCAGCCCGCCAGGTGCGGCGCCTTGACGCGGAGCACGGCAGCCTGCATCGCGTCCATGCGGAAGTTCGCGCCGACAACGTGATGGTAGTACTTCGGCTTCATCCCGTGCGTCCGCAGCAGCGTCGCGCGGGCCGCGAGATCGTCGTCCTCGGTGGTGAGCAAACCCGCGTCGCCGAAGGCGCCGAGGTTCTTGCTCGGAAAGAACGAAAAACAGCCGAGCGCGCCGATGGCGCCCAGGGGGCGCGACTTGTAGGTGGAGCCGATGGCCTGCGCCGCATCCTCGATGACGGGAATGCCGGCGCGGTCGGCGGCCGCCATGATCGGATCCATGTCGGCGGCGAGCCCGAAGAGGTGCACCGGCATGATGGCCTTGGTGCGCGGCGTGATCGCCGCCACGGCCTGCGCGGGATCGATGTTGAATGTCGCCGGATCGATGTCCACGAGCACCGGCGTTGCGCCCACGCGGACGATCGCGCCTGCCGTCGCGAAAAACGAGAACGTCGTGGTGACCACCTCGTCGCCGGCTCCGATGCCAAGCGCCATGAGCGCCAGCAGGAGCGCGTCGGTGCCCGACGACACCGCGATCGCGTGCTTCACTCCGAGCAGGGCGGCGAGCTCGGACTCGAGCGCGTCGATCTCCGGACCCATGATGAAGCGCTGGCTGTCGCACACCCGCGTGACGGCCGCCAGGATCTCGTCGCGCAAGGGCCGGTACTGGGCGTCGAGGTCGAGAAGAGGGACGGGCATGGGCCTATTCTACCTGCCGCGTGATTTCACGGCTGCGCGCGTCTCCCGATCCGTTTCGCGCTTCTTGATCGTCTCGCGCTTGTCGTAGTCCTTCTTGCCCTTGGCGATGCTGACCGCGACCTTCACGCGCCCGTCCTTGAAGTACAGGCGGGTCGGTACAAGCGTCATCCCTTTCTCGACGGTCTTGCCAATCAGCTTGCGGATCTCGGAGCGGTGCAGCAGCAGCTTCCGCCGCCGCAGCGGTTCGTGGTCCGCGTACCCGCGATGGCTGTACGGGCTGATGTGGACGTTGTAGATGAACACCTCGCCGTCCTCGACGCGCGCGAAGCTGTCGCGAAGGTTCACGCGTCCTTCGCGGATCGCCTTCACCTCGGTGCCGAGCAGGACCAGCCCGGCCTCGAACGTCTCCAGCAGATGGAAATCGTGGAACGCCTTCCGGTTCTCGGCGATGTTGCTCTGTGCTTTTTCGCGTTCTGTCTGTTCAGCCATGTCAAAATGGTCCGGCTAAAGCCGGACACTACCGAGAATCGTTTGCATCCGCTTTTCGCTCGTGTCGCTTTCGGACGTGCTTGATGTGTCCGCTTAGCCGGACCCTCGCGCGAGCCGCGCCGCCAGAAGGACCGCGGTGATCATGCTCTCCGGATCGGCCACGCCCTTTCCCGCGATGTCGAAGGCGGTCCCGTGATCGACCGACGTCCTGACGATCGGCAGGCCGAGCGTGACGTTCACGGCCTGACCGAAAGCGACCAGCTTCACGGGAATCAGCCCCTGATCGTGATAGCAGGCCACGACGACATCGAAATCGCCGCGCCGCGCGCGGACGAAGACGGTGTCTCCCGGATACGGCCCGGACACCTCGATGCCGCGAACCCGGCATGCCTCGATGGCAGGGCTGATGGCCGTTTCCTCCTCGCGGCCGAACAATCCGTGCTCGCCGGCGTGGGGGTTGAGGCCGGCGACGGCGATTCGCGGCCGGGCGATGCCGAACTTCGGCAGCTCGCGCGCCGTCAGCTCGATTGTCGCTTCGAGCGATGCCTGCGTCAGCGCGCGCGGCACGTCGGCGAGGGCGATGTGCACCGTCGCCAGGACGACGCGCAGCGCGTCTGAATAGAACATCATCGCGACGTGACGCGATCCCGTCAGGTGCGCGAGGAGGTCGGTGTGGCCGCTCCATTCCAACCCGGCGAGCCGAAACGCCTCCTTGTTCACCGGCGCCGTGGCGATCGCGTGGACCTCTCCGCGTTGCGCATCGGCGACGGCGCGCACGATGACGTCGTACGCCGCTCGTCCGGCGGCCGCGTCGAGCACTCCCGGCGCAAACGCCGTGTCCGCGGGAGGAGCGTAGAGCACCGGCTCACAGGCGTCGAGGACGCGCGGATCTGCGGCCGCGCGCGCAGCAACTTCCGGGCCGATGCCCGCGGGATCGCCGACGGTGATCGCAACCCGAGGCCTCGTCATTGCGGATTGCGGATTGCGGATTGCGGATTCACGATTGAGAATTCCAGCGCTTGTAAATTGTCGATTCTGAATTGTTGATTGCGAATCGGCTCCTAGCGGCCGCACGAGCCACAGCCGCCGGCATGCGCAGCTGTCCGATCCGCAGCCGCCGCCGGATCCGCAGCCCGACGGATTGTCGCAGCCGCCCTCGCTGCCGCAGCCGCCGTGCTGCACACCCTTGGCATTCGGCAGCTCGTAGCGGAGGCAGCACTTCAACCGGCCGCAGAGCCCGGACAGCTTCGATGGATTGAGGCTCAGGTCCTGCAGCTTCGCCATCTTGATCGAGACCGGCTCGAACGTCTGCAGGAACGTCGTGCAGCAGAGCGGACGACCGCACGTCCCGTAGCCGCCATACATCTTGGCTTCGTCGCGCACGCCGATCTGGCGCATCTCGATGCGCGTCCTGAATTCCGCCGCGAGCTCGCGCACGAGCTCGCGGAAATCGACGCGTCCGTCGGCGGTGAAGTAGAAGACCAGCCTGGATCCGTCGAACGCCTGTTCGACCCGCGCCAGCTTCATCCCGAGCCCGCGCTCGCGAATCCGCAGCAGCGCGATCCGATAGGCCTCCTGCTCGCGATGCTGATGCTGCATCCGCGCGACGATGTCTTCCTTGGTCGCCACCCGGACGACGCGCTGCGTCGAGTCGTCCGGCGGACGCCGCTTCGCGTCGAGCTGCGGGATGGTGTGCGTGACCGTGCCGACCGCCTGTCCGGTTTCGGTCTGTACGACGACGCGATCCCCGGGCCGCGGTGCGGCAGCCCCGGCATTCCTGCCGAGCAGATAGCTCTGAGCGCGCCCGACGGGCGTCAGCTTCACGGCGACGAGCGGACCGCGCGGCGCCGTGCTCACAGCTGCAGCACCAGCCAGTCGGCGACCAGCTTGACCCCGGCATTGCGCTCGAGCGCGAAGAGCGCGCGATCGATCGCCGCGAAGGCACGCGTGCCGCGCGCGCCTCGATAGGCGTTCGTCAGCTTCTCCAGCGCCGGACGCACGTCGGCGTTGGCCAACGCCCGATCGTCGGCGCCCGTCGCGAGCACCTCGACGTCGCGCAGGAGCACGGCCATGGCACGCAGGTGCGTCGCCAGCTGATCGCGTTCAGTGACGCCTGACGGAGGTTTCGTGATCAGCTGCTGCGCGGTCTCGACCCGCCTGGCAGGATCGTGCTGCGCGGCGGCTTGAGCGAGCACGCGCTGGGCCAGCTCGCGCGACTCGACGAGCTCGTCGGCGCTCATCTGCAGCGCCTGCCCGAGACTTCCGCCCGCCGTCGCCGCCACGGCGCGCGCTTCCGCCTCGCTGCGTCCGCGCGCCATGAGCGCGGAGACGATGTCGGCGACCGCCAGCGGGCGGAACCGGAGCTGCGGACAGCGCGACAGCACGGTCGGCAGCAGCATGTCCGGACGCGCGGTGACGAGGATGAACACCGACGACGGCGTCGGCTCCTCGAGCGTTTTGAGCAGCGCGTTCTGAGCGTGCGTGATCAGCGCGTCGGCATCGTCGATGATGACGACCCGCCGGCGCCCTTCGAACGGCCGGTACTGCGCGCGATCGATGGCGTCGCGGACCGGCTCGATTTTGATGTTGCCGTTTTCGCTCGGCGACACGAACAGCACGTCGGGATGCACGGCGCGGGCAATCCGCGTGCACGCGGCGCACGTTCCGCACGCATCGAGCGAGCCTGAACCGGGAACCGTGAGCCTTCGTGAACCGTTCGTGCAGTTGAGGGATTGCGCGACGGCAACCGCCGTGAGGTGCTTCCCCACGCCGGCCGGACCGGCGAAGAGAAGGCTCGGAGGAAGCGTGCCGCCGGCAACGGATCGCGTCAGCAGGTCGATGAGCCGGACGTGGCCGACGACGTCCCTGAAGGGCATCGTCGGATGCTATCACGCGCTAGCCGCCCTTTTTCTTCGGCGGAGGCTGCGTATCGTTCTTCGGCGGAGCTTGCGTGTCGGACTGGTCGGCCTCGCGATCCCGGCCGAACAAGCGCGACCAGAAACCGCGCTTCTTTTTCTGCGGCGGCGCGGGAGGGTTCTCCACGTTCGTCGGCGCCGCTCCTGAGGTCGCCGTCGGGCTCGGCGGAGCGATGCCGGTGTCCTCGATACGAGGAGGCGCGGGATGTTCATCGCTGCCGCCGAACAGGCCGGCGAGCTTGGTCATGATCCCGTGCGTCGGGTGCAGATCGCAGAGCCCCCTCGGCTCCGTGCCTTTCGCGAAGTACTCGGTGTAGACCATCGAATGCCGCTCGCGCTGGCCGTTCGTGCCGATGACCTCGGCCTGGTCGCAGCCTTCGGTGGCCAGAAGGCCGGAAAGCCGGCAGACTCTGGCGCTCGTGATGCCCGGCCGGCGGGGTCAGCCACTCGGGCTTGTCCTTTGCGGTGGCGGCCTTCATGAATTTCGCCCAGGCCGGCACCGCCACGTCGGCAGCGAACCCGTTGGGAAGAATCGTCCGGGGCTGGTCGAAACCGACCCACACACCGGTGACGAGCTTCGGCGTGAAGCCGATGAACCAGGCGTCGTTGAAGTCGTTGGTCGTGCCGGTTTTCCCTGCGGCCGGCAGCGTGAAGCCCAATCCGCGGGCGCGACTGCCCGTGCCCGCATTGATCACGTCGGCCAGCATCGTCGACATCAGGTAGGCCGTCGTGTCGCTGATGGCGCGAACCGACGCTTCCTGCGACTGATACAGCACGTGGCCTTCAAGGTCCTCGACGCGGCGAATCAAGCGAGCTTCGGGAACCAGTCCATGATTGGCGAAGGCCGCGTACGCAGCCGTCATCTGCTGGAGCGTAACCTCGCCTGACCCCAGCGCCAGCGACGGCACGCTCGGAACATCGCCTACGCCCATCGTCTTGGCGTACTGCACGGTGCGCGGGATGCCCACTTCCTGCAACAGCCTGACGGCCGCGCGATTGCTCGACGTGCGCAGGCCCGTGCGCAGGCTCATCGTCGGAGCCGCCGAGTGCTCGTCCTCCGGCGTCCACGCGCCTTGCGGCGTGTCGATGGGATCGTCGAGGTGGTCGAGTACGGTCGCAGGTGTGAAGCCGGCTTCGAGCGCCGCCGCATAGACGAACGGTTTGAACGACGAGCCCGCTTGACGATGCGCTTGAACGGCGCGATTGAAGTGGCTGGCGTCGAAATCGCGTCCGCCGACCATCGCGCGCACCAGGCCGGTATCCGGTTCGAGCGCGATCAGCGCCGCCTGCAACACTTCGGACGCATCGGGGGGCGCCGGCGATTTTCCGCTCTTCTCGCTCGCGGCCGCGCGCCGCGCCTGCCATGCCGCCCGACGGCCTTCAATCGCCTTGATCTGATCGGCGATGGCGGTCTCGGCGGCGATCTGCATCGGCATGTCGATCGTGGAGAACACTCGCAGTCCGCCCTGGTACACCCGCTGCCAGCCGAAGCGGTTCACCAGCTCCTGGCGCACCTGCTCCTTGAAGTACTGGCCGTGCGGTTCTTCTTCGCGCAGGCTGTCGTGCAGCGCCGGTTTGTTCGCGCGCGCCGACTGGAAGGTCGCGCGATCGATCGCGCCGGCATCCAGCATCGCCTGCAGCACCGTGTTACGGCGGGCGACGGCGCGCTCGAGACTGACCGTCGGCGCATAGCTCGAAGGCGACTTCACGAGGCCCGCGAGGAGCGCCGCTTCCGCGACGGTGACCTGAGACGCGTGTTTGCCGAAGAACCCGCGCGACGCCGCCTCGACGCCGTAGAGGCCGTCGCCGAAGTACACCTTGTTGAAGTACAGCTCGAGAATCTGCTGCTTCGTGTACAGCCGCTCGAGACGAGCGGCGAGGATCAGCTCCTGGAGCTTGCGGCGGTACGATTTGTTCGGCGTGAGGAAACTCTGGCGCGCCAGCTGCTGCGTGATCGTGCTCCCGCCCTGTGCGCGGCGGTTGTGACGGACGTTGGCGGCAGCCGCCGAGGCAATGCGGAACAGATCGAAGCCGTGATGTTCGAAGAACCGCTGATCTTCGATCGCCGTGATCGCCTTGGTCAGGTTCGGCGACACCTGTGACAAGGGCACGTCAATCCGCTGCTCTTTGAAAATGGTGAACGCCAGCCGGTCGTTCTCGTCGAAGACCGCCGTCGCCTGATCCATCTCGCCGATCCGGCGCATGGCCGCCTGGTCGGGAAGGCCATCGCGAAGGCCCGCCAGGAAGAGCACGCCGCTCACCGTCACAATCGCCGCGAAAAGGAGGAGCGATGCGGCCACACCAAGGACCAGCCGAGGGTGATGCCGCCGCGCGCTGTTCCATTGGCGCTTCAGCTCATCCATCCGCTCCCCCAGCTTCAGATCCATGCCACAAAACACTGCAACAGGTGCGCCATGGACGTGCTACGGACGCCCGATTGACAGAGCCGTGGCACCTCGGTTGCAACCCCTACTGATGGAGGCAGTTGAGGTGACGCGATTGATCCTCGTTCTCGTCGCCGTTGCCGGGCCCGCATTTGCGGCCGGCTCATTCCTGACACCACGGCCTGTAATCCCTTCACGGTCCGTTCTGCCGGCGGCTGCCACATGGGACGAACTCGACGACAAGGCCGTCGACGTCTACGGAAACGAAGTCTCGAGTGCGGTCGCCGAATACTCTTTAGACGCCGGCGGAGGCTCGTACGAGTTGCATTCGCCGCAGACCGACATCCCGCACCTGGGCTCGCCTGAATCCTGATCGCGTGGCACAGCCGCTCGCATATGATTGCCGCGTCCCAACTCAGGAGCGGCCTTGATGCGTCTATCGAAGTGGCTTTTGCTGACACTCTTCCCGCTGGCCGGCGCGATCGCTCTCGCGGCTCAGCAGCCAAAAACCTATAAAGCTCGCCTGTCGCCGGTGCCAATCGACGTGTCGATGCAGGCGACGGTTGCCGGCTCCGGATCGGTGACGGCTGTGCTGACGGGATCCAGACTCGCCGTCACCGGCAATTTCGACGGCCTCAAGTCGGCGGCCACGATCGCCCAGATTCACAAAGGGCCCGTTCGAGGCGTTCGCGGACCGAATGTGCTCGACCTCACGGTCGCCAAAACCGACGGCACCGCCGGCACGCTGAGCGGTTCATTCGAGCTCAACGCCATCCAGATTGCCGACCTCGAGAAGGGACGGCTCTACGTGCAGCTTCACAGCGAGAAGGCTCCCGACGGCAACTTGTGGGGCTGGCTCCTTCCGCAGGAGAACCGACGATGAGGCGTTCGCCACTGACGTGGGCCGCGGTCTTCGCCGCGATGCCGCTGGGAATCGCGCTCGTGGCTGGCCAGCAGCCGGCCGGGGCGGTCTTCACTTCGCAACAGGCGACCGCGGGAGGCACGGTCTACGCGGCGAGCTGCGCCAGCTGCCACATGGCGGACCTCGCCGGACGCAACGAGGCGCCGCAACTGGCCGGCAACAATTTCATGAACACGTGGCGCAACAAGTCGACAAAGGATCTCTTCGAGTTCATCCAGTCGACGATGCCGCCGACCGGAGAGAGCCTGTCGGAGGCGCAGTTCCTCTCGGTGACCGCATACATCCTGCAGGCGAACGGCGCGCAACCGGGCGCCACGCCGTTGGCGCCGGCAACCGCGGCTGCCATCGGCAGCGTCGCCACAGGCGCGGCGTCGGCCGGCACGGGCGCGGCACCAGCCGCTGCCGCTGGTCGAGGCGCAGCGGGAGGACGTCAAGGCGCACCGGCCGGCGCGGGCCAGGCGCCGGGCGGTGGACGCGGCGGCGCACCTGCGAATGCAGGACCGCTCGGCGTCACCGTCGCAGGGACAGTGAAGAACTACACGCCGGTCACCGACGAGATGCTGCGCAATCAGGATCCTGGCGACTGGCTGATGGCGCGGCGAAACTATCAGGGGTGGAGCCACAGCCCGCTCACGCAGATCACGCCGGCCAACGCGAAGGAACTGCAGCTCGTGTGGAGCTGGGGCATGAGCGAGGGCCAGGGCAACGAACCCTCGCCGCTCGATCCACAACGGCGTCCTCTACCTGGTGAACATCCAGAACATCGTCCAGGCGATCGACGCGCGCACGGGCGATCTGATCTGGGAGAACCACGTCGGCCCCAACGCGCTGATCGGCCAGGCCGCCATGCGCAACATGGCGATCTATCAGGACAAGGTGTTCGTCGCGACCACCGACGCGCGGCTGGTCGCGCTCGACGCCCGCACCGGCGCGAAGATCTGGGACACGATGATCGCGGATCGCGCGAAGGGCTACGCCAACACCGCCGGACCGATGGTGATGAAGGGCGTCGTCGTCAACGGTCTGGTCGGCTGCGATCGCTACGGCAACGACGGCTGCTGGATCAGCGGCTACGATGCGGCGACCGGCAAGCAGCTGTGGCGATTCAACACCGTCCGCCGGGGAACCGAACAGGGCGCGGAAACCTGGGGCAAGCTCGCCGACAACCTTCGAATCGGCGGAGAGACCTGGATTGCGGGCAGCTACGATCCGGATCTCGACATCACGTACTGGGGCGTCGCGCAGGCGAAGCCATGGATGCGCGCGAGCCGGGGGACGTCGAACTTCGACAACGTCCTCTACACGAGCTCCACCGTCGCGCTGCGGCCGAAAGACGGGTCGCTTGCGTGGCACTACCAGCACGCGCCCGGTGAATCGCTCGACCTCGACGAAGTGTTCGAGCGCGTCCTCGTGGACATCGGCGATCAGAAAGTCGTGTTCACGATCGGCAAGCCGGGCATCCTCTGGAAGCTCGATCGCCGCAACGGCCAGTTCCTCGGCTACAAGGAAACGATCTTCCAGAACGTGTTCGAGTCGATCGATCCGAAGACCGGCGCGCCGACCTATCGCGGCGACATTCTGGAACAGCAGACCGGGCAATGGGTGGACTCGTGCCCGAGCACGGAAGGCGGTCACAACTGGCAGTCGATGAGCTACGTTCCAACGAACGGCACGCTCATCATTCCGTTGAGCCAGTCGTGCATGGCGATGTCGGGGCGCAAGATTGAGCCGACCAACGGATCGGGCGGGACCGGCGCCGATCGGCGCTTCTTCGAGATGCCCGGCACCGAAGGCAATGTGGGCAAGCTCGCTGCGTACGACGTGAAGACGATGAAGGAGCTGTGGACGCGCGATCAGCGGTCGCCTTACCTGACAGGCGTCATCACGACCGCCAGCGGCGTCGGCTTCGTCGGCGATCTCGATCGGACGTTCCGCGCCTTCGACGTCAAGACCGGCGAGACCCTCTGGCAGACGCGTCTGGGTACGACGGTGATGGGCTATCCGGTGACGTTCACGGCCGGCGGCCGTCAGTACGTCGCGGTGACGACCGGCGCGACCGGCGGCGGCAGTCCGCGCGTCGTCCCGCGCACGATCATTCCCGAAGTGAGGATGCCCGGCACCGGCAACGCGTTGTATGTGTTCGCGCTGCCTGAGCGGAAATAGGCAGGATGGGCGGGATAGGCAGGATGGGCGGGAGGGGCGGGATGGGAAGGCTCAAACAGGCGGCGCTCGCAGCGGCGGGTTGTGTTGCGCTGTCAGTTGTAGTGCAGGCCTTCAGGCCTGCAACGACGGCGGACCTGAAGGTCCGCACTACGACTGCGACGGCGACTCCCGCCGCGGACGCGCCGGTCACGAAAGATCAGGTCAACAAGTGGATGACCGAGCTGTCCAACTGGGGACGCTGGGGCAAGAGCCGATCAAATCGGCACGCTGAACCTGATCACCGCCGACAAGCGGAAGGCGGCGCTGAAGCTGGCGCGCGACGGCGTCTCGGTGTCCCTGGCCCACACGATCGACAAGGAGAAGGCCGCCGACAACCCGCGGCCGCTCGGACAGGAAATGGTCCTCGATGCGGCCGGCCACGCGATGGACCTCTACTCCATCTGGTACCACGGCTCGGTCATCACGCACATCGACGCGCTCTGCCACTACTCGTTCGAAGGGAAGATCTTCAACGGCTTCGAGCGATCGGCGATCGCTCCCGGGCCCGGCTGCCCGAGCAACGGCATCGAGAATCAGAAGGCCGGCATCATGACGCGCGGCATCATCGTCGATCTGCCGCGCATGAAGAACGTGCCCTACCTCGAGCCGGGGACGGCGGTCTACGCGTCGGATCTCGAGGCGTGGGAGAAGTACGCCGGCATCAAGATCGGCAGCGGCGACGCGCTGTTCCTCCGCACCGGCCGCTGGGCGAGGCGGACCGAGAAGGGACCATGGAACGTCGCGGCCAACGCGGCCGGCTTCCACGCGTCGGTCATGCCGTGGCTCAAGCAGCGTGACGTCGCGCTGCTCGGCAACGACGGCGTCAACGACGTGCAGCCGTCCGGCGTCGAGGGATCGCCGCGGCCGATCCACCAGCTGGCGATCGTCGCGCTCGGATTGCCGCTCGTGGACGTCATGGATCTCGAGGCCGCTGCCGAAACGGCTGCCAGGCTGAAGCGCTGGGAGTTCCTGCTGACGGCGGCGGCCGTTCCGGTGCTGGGCGGCACAGGTTTCCCGCTCAATCCCGATCGCGACGTTCTGAAGATTCGACAATCGAATGTGTTTCTGATGATTCCACAATCGAATCCGCAATCCGCAATCCGCAATCCACAATGACGTGACGCGCCGAGAGCTCGTTCTTGTCCTCGCGGCTTTCTCGCCTCGGCGCTCGTCCTGACGCTCCCGCTCGCGCTCCACCCGACGCGGACACTGCCGTCGGATCTCGGCGACACGCTGCTGACGACCTGGATTGTCAGCTGGGACGCGGACCGCCTGCGGCACGGGCTTCGGGGGCTGTGGGACGCGCCGATCTTCTTTCCCTACCGCAACACCCTCGCCTTCTCCGAAACGCTGCTCGGCGTGGCGGTGTTCGTCGCGCCGGTCTACTGGATCACGGCCGATCCCGTCCTGACCTACAACGTTGCCTTCCTGCTGTCGTTCGTCATCGCGGGCATCGGCATGTATCTCTTGACGCGCGAGCTGACCGGAAACCGCGCGGCCGCGTTTGCCGCGGGGATGTACTACGCGTTCGGCCCGCTCCGCATGTCCCAGATCTCGCACATCCAGCTGGTGGCCACCGGCTGGATCCCGTTCGCGCTCTGGGGACTGCATCGGTATTTCTCGACAAGGCGATTTCGCTGGCTCGTCGTCTTTGCCGTGTCGTGGGTTCTGCAAACCTTGTCCAATACCTACGCCGGCTACTTCATCGCGGTGCCGATCGCGATCGTCGTCGTCGACGGTGTTGTCCGCGCGACGGGCGCGCGGACACGTTTGCTTCTGCAACTCGCTGTCGCGGGCCTGCTCGTCGCCGCCGCCCTCGCGCCGGCGGCGCTCGCCTACTACCGGGCGCGCACCGTCCATCACCAGGTGCGCGGCGTCGAGGAGATCGTGGCCAACAGCCCGGACCTCCGCGCCTACGTCGTGGGCAAGAAGAGCATCGGTATCTGGCGGTCGCTGCCGACTGCCGTCGCGATCGATCCCGAAAAGGAATTGTTCCCCGGTCTCTTTGCCCTGGCTCTCGCGGCGTTCGGAATCTGTGCCGCCGCTGGCGATCCCGTTCGAAGGCGATGGATCGTCGTCTACGGGATCGCGGCGATCGTCGCGATGGCTCTCTCGCTGGGGCCGCATGTGCGGATATGGGGCGCGCAAGTCACCGAGCACGGTCCATACAGCTGGCTGCTCGCGCTCGTGCCGGGGATGGACGGCATGCGCGTGCCGGCGCGTTTCGCAATCGTGGTCATCGCCGCGCTGTCGGTGCTGCTGGCCTTCGGCGTCGACTGGCTGAGCGCGCACGCCGCGCGGGCACTGCGTCCGTTGATTCCCGCCGCGTGCGTCCTGATGGTCGTCGCGGATGGGTGGGCGGTGCCGATCGAAACGGTGCGATACAGCGCGCGCGGGCGTCCGGAAGATCGCGCCGTCGCGTCCTGGCTGGCCGACCGGGAGCCCGGCGCCCTGCTGCATCTGCCTGCCCGTCCGCAAACCGGAGAGCAGATGCTCGACTACCAGTTCATGACGCTGGTGCACGGTCATCCGATCGTCAACGGCTACAGCGGATATGCGACGCCGCTGCTCGACTTCCTGGCGTCGGGCGCGTCTCCGCTCTACGATGTGGAGCGATTTCCCGCGGCGGTGCGGATGCTTCGCGCGATCGGCGTCCGCTACGTCATCGTGCACCCTGGCGACTACGATGGAGCATCAAGGGCCGACGCACTCCCCGCCCACACCATCGACGCGTTTCGAGCCTCGGGTCAGATTGCGAAGGAAGCGGCGCTGCCGCAGGTCACGGCCTTCGAGCTGCAACCGTGGAGCGCCGCGCCGGAACAGCGCGAGTCGATCGCGCCCATCGATCCGCGCGAGCTGACGGCCTCGGCCTCGGAATCGCGGGGCCGCCTCGAGAATCTGTTCGACGGCGATCCGGACACGCGCTGGATTGCCGGTCTTGGCGGCCAGGACGGCACGAGCTGGGTGCGCGTGCAGCTGGCTCGCTCGACCGACATCGCGCGCGTGACGCTGCAGATCGCCGAGCGCTCGATCACCGACTATCCGCGCGTGCTGCGAATCGAGAGCGAAGATGCCGCCGGGCGCTCGCGTGTGCTCTACGACGCTCCGCCGTACACCGAGCTCGGACTGGGAATTGTCGAGAACGGACAGTATCCGAATCTGGTCATCGCGCTTCCCCACAACGAGACCGCCGCGCTCACGATCCGGCAGAGCGCACCGTCGAGGGCGTCCTGGTCGATCCACGAGCTGCGGCTCTGGCGGTATGATTCGTCTGGAGGTATTCGATGAAGCGTTCTCTGTGTGTCGCTCTTGCTGCCACGATGCTCGTGGCGGTTTCGCTCACGGCGCAGTCCCCGAAGGGCTGGATGGTGCGCGCCGATCGCAGCACCAGCGCGTCCGATCCGGATGGAGCGGGCGCGATCAAGTTCGTGACGATGGGCACCGGCTTTCACGCCACCAACCCGCAGGCCGCCGTGTACTGGAACCCGGCCAACACCCAGACCGGCAGCTACACGCTGAAGGGCACCTTCACGCTGGTCAAGCCGAGCGGTCACACGAACTACTACGGGCTCGTGTTCGGCGGCAGCGATCTCGAGGGAGCGAAGCAGGCCTACACGTATTTCCTGGTCGCGCAGGACGGGACCTGGCTCGTGAAGCACCGCAACGGCGACGCCGCCACGGACGTCCTGCCGAAGGCGCCGAACGACGCCGTGAAGAAACCGGGCGCCGACGGCAAGTCCACCAACGCGCTCGAAGTGCGCGTCGGCGCCGACAAAATCGACTACGTCGTCAACGGAACCGTCGTCGGATCGTCGCCGAAAAGCGCGGCGAAGACCGACGGCATCTACGGCATCCGCGTGAACCACCTGCTCGAGGTCCACATCGACGGGCTGTCGGCGTCCAAGTAGTGCAGGCCATGCCTTTAGCTCAGGTCAGCGCCGTCCCGCCTGAATCTCTTTGGCAACCTTCTCGACGTCGGACCAGACGCGGAGAAGGTTGCCGCTCCAGATCTTGCCGATCTGTTCTTCGGTATAGCCCCGCCGTACGAGCTCCAGCGTCACGTTGAACGTTTCCGCCGCGCTGTTCCAGCCATCGACGCCGCCGCCGCCGTCGAAGTCGGACGAGATGCCGACGTGGTCGATGCCAATCAGCTTCACCGCGTAGTCGATGTGATCGACGAAGTCCTTGACCGTGGCGCGCGGCGCGGCCGGCCATTTTCGATCGATATCCGCAAGCCGCCGTTCGAACTCGGCGCGGCGATCGGCCGTCAGCGTCTCGACGCCGGCGGTGGCTCCACCGCGGCCCCCGCGTCCACGACCACCCGCTTGGGCGCCGAAGCCCGGAACGGGCGAAGGCGCGCGCCAGGCGCGGGAGACGCGCCCTCGACAGGGCATGGCGGCGTCACCGCCGGTCCCGCCGCACGGCCGGCGCCTGCGCCGCCGCCGCGTCCGTTCGGCAGCGCGAACTCCTGCCTCAACGCCGCGATCGCCGGACCGCGTTCGGCCGGATCGGTCTTCACGTAGCTCGCGAACGCCACGATCTGCGCGACGCCGCCGTTGGTCTTGATGGCCATCAGCATTTCGTCGTCGAGATTGCGGCTGTGATTGGCGAGCGTGCGAACGGCCGAATGCGAGGCGATCACGGGAGCCTTCGACAGGCCGATCGCCTGCATCATCGCTCCCTTCGAGGGGTGCGAGACGTCGACCATGATCCCCCACTTGTTCATTTCCTGGATGACCTGCCGCCCGAGCGGCGACAGCCCGCCCCACGACCATTTGTTGTCGGCTTCTCCGGTGTTCGAGTCCGCGAGCTGGCTGTGGCCGTTGTGCGCGAGCGACATGTAACGTCCGCCGCGCTGCCAGAATTCCTTCACGCGGTTGATGTCGGTGCCGATCGGATAGCCGTTCTCGATGCCGATGACCGCGACCTTCCTGCCGCTCTTCGAGATGCGAACGACATCTTCCGGCGTGGCCGCGAGGCCGATCTCGTTCGGCGCAATCTCCTCGGTCAGGTGATGGATCGCGTCGAACTTGGCAATCGCCGCCTTGTAGGCGCGATCGTAGCCCGGCGGTTGGAACGCGTCGGCGACCTGCGGCGGGTTCGACTGGCCGACGAACACGATCATGAACGACACATCGAGGCCGCCCGCCTTCATCTTCGGCAGGTTCACCTGGGTCGTCAGCGGCATCGTGTAGTTGCACGCGCGCGTGAAATTGCCGGGGTCCACGTCGTTGTGCGTGTCGAGCGTAATCACCCGCTCGTGAATGGCGCGCGCGCGCGCCACGAGGTCGGGTTCCTGGGCCGCCGTGGTCGCGCCGGCGAGCGCCAGCGCGGCGATTGCCACTGATTTCGCGGGAATACGCATGGGATCCTCTGGTGAAAAGCCGTGCGATCGCGGCGTATCTTGCCACGGAATCGGTCCTATAATCCCCGGATGGTCAGCAAAGCCTTTCGCCTCGCCGTTCTTCTCAGCGCGATCGCGACGAGCCCGCTGCTCGCGCAGCAGACCGCTTCGCAGCTGGCGAACCTTCGACACTGGTCCGGCCAGGGTGTGGCGCCGGTGTACGAGGGGTTCGACATCAACGCCGACGGCTCCTTCAACATGTGGTTCGGTTACATGAACCGCAACTACGAGGAAGAGCTCGACATTCCAGTCGGCGACGCGAACACGTTCGAGCCGGGCGGCGACCGCGGCCAGCCGACGCATTTCACCACGCGGCGCCACAAGGACGTCTTCAAGGTGACGGTCCCGAAGGAATTCGCCGACAAGCAGCTGGTGTGGAAGCTGACGACCCACGGCCACACCGAACAGGTCATCGCCACGCTCAAACCGGTGTGGCAGATCGATCGACTGCGGACGACGCGCGGCGGCAACAGCGAGAAGATCAGCTCCAATCTTCCGCCCGTCGTGAAGCTCGACGTGGCGAACCAGACCGACTCCGGCGCGACGCTCAAGGTGTCGGCCACCGACGATGGACTGCCGGCCCGGCGCGGCGCGCCAGTGGGCATGACGGTGTTCTGGGCGAAGTTCAGGGGACCAGGCTCGGTCAAATTCTCCGCACCTGAGGCGAAGCTGGCCAACGGCGCGGCGACGACGTCAGCCACCTTCAGCGAGCCTGGTGAGTACGTCTTGCAGGCTGTCGTCGACGACGGTTCGGGCGAATCGGCCGGCAACTTCGGTTATCACTGCTGCTGGACCAACACGCAGGTGAAGGTGACGGTCAAGGCTGCGAACCAATCCGCGCACACCAATCCGCAATCCAGCAATCCGCAATCCGCAATTCCGACGTTCACCAAGGACGTCGCGCCAATTTTCCAGAAGAGCTGTCAGACGTGTCATCACCAGGGAACGTCTGCACCGATGTCGCTCGTCACGTACGAAGAGGCCCGTCCATGGGCGAAGTCGATTCGACAGCGCGTCGCGAACCGCGACATGCCGCCGTGGCACCTCGACAAGACCGTCGGCATCCGCCACTACAAGAACGATCGCTCGTTGAGCGACGACGAGATCGCGACCGTCGTGCGCTGGGCCGACTCCGGCGCGCCGCAGGGCAATCCGGCCGACATGCCGGCGCCGTTGACGTTCCGCTCCGAGGGCGACTGGTTCATCGGCGAGCCCGATCTGAAGGTCACCACGCCGAGCGACTTCACCATGTATCCGGCGGGCCCGGACTGGTGGATCGATCAGTTCGCCGAGGTTCAGCTCACCGAAGACCGCTGGATCAAGTCGATGGAGATCAAGCCGAGCAACCCGAAGATCGTCCATCACGTCGTGGTCTACGCGATCGAACCCGATGCGCCCGAAGGAACGCCGGAAGGCGGCGTCATGCTCCACGAGTACGCCGTGGGCAAGTACGGCGACATCTTCGGCGACAACACGGGGCGTCTGCTGAAAAAAGGGACGCGGCTGCGATACGACATGCACTACTTCGCGGTCGGATCCGAGCAGCACAACAAGACGACCATCGCCTTCAAGTTCTATCCGAAAGGCGTGACGCCGAAATACCAGGTGCGATCGCAGAACATCCGCAACATCCCGAACGACGAGCTCGAGGTGCCGCCCAACTCGGTCGTGCGGACGGACGGATACTTCAGGCTGCCGCGGCCGGCGCGCATCGACTCGTTCCAGCCGCACATGCACATGCGCGGCCGGGGCTTGACGGTTGAAGCGATCGACCCGGTCACCAACCGGACGTTCATTCTCAGCTCGGTCGATCACTTCGATTTCAACTGGCACATCAACTACGTCTACGCCGACGATGCCGCGCCGCTGCTGCCGGCGGGGACGGTGCTGCACCTGATCGGGATTCACGACAACACGCCGGCCAACCGGCGCAATCCCGATCCGAACATGTGGGTCGGTTTCGGCGAGCGCAGCGTCGACGACATGCTCCAGGTGTGGCTCGACATGGTCTACCTGGACGAGGCCGAGTATCAGCGGCTCGTGGACGAACGCAAGTCGAAGCCTGTGTCGTCGAACACGGGGCAGCAGCAGCGATAGGTGCCGGCTCCCGTTTCCCAGGCCGGCGGAATCGCGTTTCGCGGCGCCGGCCGCAACCTGTCGATCCTGCTCGTCACGTCGAAGAAGCAGGCGGGCTTCTGGATCTTTCCGAAGGGCCACGTCGAGCCAGGTGAGACGGCGGCGCAAGCCGGCGTACGCGAAACGGAGGAGGAAGCCGGCGTCACCGGCGACCTTCTCGGATCGGTCGGGCCGCCGCTCGAGTACGACTGGAACGGGAAACGCTACAGCGTTCAGTACTTCCTGATCCGCGCGACGGCGGAAGCCCCCGCGAACGACGGCCGCACCATCGCGTGGCTGGCGGTCGAGGACGCGTGGAAGCGATTGAGCTTCGACGACACAAGGCGTCTGCTGCGAATGGCAGTGGACATGATCGACGGGATACCCAACCCATGACCCCCGACGTCGAGATCTACGACACCACGCTGAGAGACGGCACGCAGGGCGCGGGCATTTCGCTGTCGGTCGCCGACAAGCTGCGGATCGCCGAGCGCCTGGACGCCTTCGGCGTGCACTACATCGAAGGCGGCTGGCCCGGCTCGAACCCCAAGGACGTGGAATTCTTCGCCGAGGCGAAGCACAGGACCTTCCGGCAGGCGCGGCTCGCCGCATTCGGGTCCACGCGGCGCAAGGATGTATCGGCGGCCGCCGACGACCAGGTGCAGCTGCTCATCGCCGCCGGCACGCCGGTGGTCACCATCTTTGGCAAGACCTCGCCGCTCCACGTCAGAGAGGTGCTGCAGACCACGCTCGACGAAAACCTCAAGATGATTGCGGACACCGTGCATTTCCTCAAGACGCACGGGAAGTTCGTCGTCTACGATGCCGAGCATTGCTTCGACGGCTTCGGCGAAGACGAGCCGTACGCGCTGGCAACCCTCCACGCCGCCGAGAAGGCCGGCGCCGACATCGTCACGCTGTGCGACACGAACGGCGGATCGCTGCCGCGCGACGTCGCGGCGATCACGCGCCTGGTGCGCGAGGCGCTTCGCGCGCGCATCGGGATTCACACGCACGACGACATCGGCCTGGGGGTCGCCAACGCGCTGGCCGCCATCGAGGCCGGCGCCACGCACGTGCAGGGCACCATCAACGGGTATGGCGAGCGGACGGGAAACTGCAACATCACGTCGGTCATCCCGATCCTGCACTTCAAACTGAACAAGCGCGGCGTGCCGGCCGGCTCGCTGCCGCGACTCACCGAGCTGTCGCAGTTCGTCGACGAGACCGCGAACCTTCGCCCGAACCCCCGGCTGCCGTGGGTCGGCGCCGCCGCGTTCTCCCACAAGGGCGGCACGCACGTGAACGCCGTGTCGAAGGTGCTGAGCAGCTACGAGCACGTCGATCCGGCATCGGTCGGCAACACGCGCCACGTGCTCATCAGCGACCTGG
This sequence comes from uncultured Acidobacteriota bacterium, assembly GCA_963794305.1. Taxonomy (GTDB): domain Bacteria; phylum Acidobacteriota; class Vicinamibacteria; order Vicinamibacterales; family CAVVIG01; genus CAVQFC01. Next base: position 29,995 of record CAWCDQ010000013.1, read on the forward strand.
CCGGCCGCAGCAACATCGTCATGAAGGCGAAGGAGCTCGGGTTCGACCTCTCGGTCGAGACGGCGCACCTGAAGACCATGCTCGCGACGATCAAGGATCTCGAGCACCGCGGCTACGAGTTCGAAGCCGCTGACGGATCGCTCACGCTGCTGATCCGCCGCGTCCTCTCGAATTCGAGCGCCGCCGTTTACGGTGGACGCCTATCACGTGTCGATGCGATCCGAGGGAACGGCGTCGGTGTGCGAGGCGACGGTGAAGGTGCGCGTCGGTGAAGACCGGGCGCACACGGTCGCCGACGGCGACGGTCCGGTCAACGCGCTCGATGCGGCGCTGCGCGCCGCGCTCGTGACCTTCTACCCGCATCTGGAGAGCGTGCGGCTCACCGACTACAAGGTCCGCATCATCGATTCATCGACCGGCACGGCGGCCACCACGCGGGTGCTGATCCAGTCGAGCGACGGCGTCCGTGAATGGGGCACCATCGGCGTCAGCGAGAACATCATCGAAGCCAGCCTGCAGGCGCTCGTGGACAGCCTTGAATGCGCGCTGATCAACAGCCCTGTCGGCGTTCCGTGAATCTCATCCTGCTCGAGCCCGACGAAGTCAGCGGCACGGGCGACGTCACGCTGTCGGGACCGCGTGCCGCGCACATGCTGAACGTTCTTCGCGTCGCACCGGGACATCAGGTGCGTGTCGGCGTGCTCGACGGCCCTCGCGGCACCGCGACGGTGCGCGCGATCGGCGAAGGCGCGGTGGAGATCCACTGCGCCCTCGAGCCCGACACGCCGCCGCGTCCGGCGATCGATCTGCTGCTCGCAACCCCTCGCCCGAAGGTCATGCGAAGGCTCTGGGCCCAGATCGCGGCGCTCGGCGTCGGCCAAATCATCCTGACCAACGCGGAGAAGGTCGAACGCAACTATTTCGACACGCACATGCTCGAGCACGACACGTACCGTCCGCTCTTGATCGAAGGGTTGCAGCAGGCGCGAGACACGCGTCTGCCGTCCGTCTCGATTCACCGGCGGTTCCGCGTGCTCATCGAGGACGAACTCGATCGATTGACTGGGCCGGCGCTTCGAATCGTGGCGGATCCCTCGGCCGCCACGCCGCTTCGCGATGTCGTGATGGGAAGCCAGCAGCCACGGATTCTTCTGGCGATCGGCCCCGAAGGCGGGTGGAACGCCTTCGAGCTCGGCCTGCTCGCCGCGCACGGTTTTCAGCCGGCCGGCATGGGCCAACGCACGCTGCGGACCGACACCGCGTGCGTGGCGCTGCTCGCGATCGCGTCCACAGGCCTTCCAGACTCCGGAGTCTCAGCGCAGGCCTTCAGACACTGCGCTGCAGATGCGGACCTATCAGAGATCCGCTGACCGACTCTGAAATCGAAAACGTCTGGTTAGCCGGACCCGAGTGTCATTGAGGCAGGTAGTTCAGCAGCTTCAGGATGTCGGAGAACACGCCCATCGCCGTGACGTCCGCGCCGGCGCCGGGTCCCTGCACGACGAGAGGGGTCCGTGCATAGCGCTTCGTCGTGAACGCGATGACGTTGTCGCTGCCTTTTGCGGACGCGATCGGGTGGCCCAGCGGATATTCCCTGAGCCCGGCGCTCGCCTTGCCGCTTTCGAGCGAGCCGACGTATCTCAGGACCGCATTTCGCGCGCGCGCCTTCTTCACACGGGCGGCCATCTCTCCGTCGTAGCGCGCAAAGGCCGGCAGGAAGCGGCTGTCGTACTTCCCGCGCGCGAGCGCCCTGGGGACGAGGCTGTCCACCTTCACCTCACCGAGATCCATCCTCAGGCCGATCTGCCGTCCCAGGATCAGCAGCTTCCTCGCGACGTCCTGGCCTGACAGATCCTCGCGCGGATCGGGCTCGGTGAACCCCATCGCGTGCGCATCGCGCACGAGCGCGCTGAACGGCACGCTGCCGTCGAACGTGTTGAACAAGTAGCTGAGCGTTCCCGAGAGAATGCCCTCGATGCGGACGATCTCGTCGCCGCTGGCAATCAAATCGCGCAGCGTCGAGACGACGGGCAGGCCGGCGCCGACGTTCGCCTCGAACAGAAAGTGACGCTTGCGCCGCTCCAGCGCGCCCATCAGCGCCTCGTAGCGGCGCCATGGCAACGCATTGGCCCACTTGTTGGGCGTGATGATGTGCAGATTCGCGTCGATGAACTGCGGGTACGCGTCGACGATCGCCGCGCCCGACGTGCAATCGACGAGCGCCGCGTTGGTGACGGCCATCGCGCCGATCCGTCTCGCGAATGCGCCGACGTCCATCCGCTCGGACGACGCGCGGAGGTCGTCTTTCCACCGGGCGAGATCGATGCCCTTCGGGTCGGCAAGAAAACGCGTGCTGTTGGCGAGGCCGACGACGGTGACGTCGAACCCCTTCGACAGCAGGTACGCTCGCTGCTGCTCCAGCTGCCGGAGGACTGCCCCGCCGACGTTGCCGACGCCGATCATCGCGATCGCCAGGCGCTTTCGCGATTCGAAGAACCCCTGGTGAATCGCGTTGAGGGCCCGCACCTGCTGCGACGCGTCGATGACGCACGAGATGTTGCGTTCCGACGCGCCCTGGGCGATCGCGCTGATGTTGATGTTCTGCCGCCCGAGCGAGTCGAACACCTTCCCCGCCACACCGGGACGTCCCTTCATCCCCTCGCCGACAACGGCCAGGATCGCCTGGTCGCTCCGCACGTCGACCTGCATCGACTGCTCGTGGAACTCGAACTGGAACTCCTGGCGGATCGCCTCCACCGCGCGCGCCGCATCGACGCTCCGCACGCTGAAGCAGATCGTGTGCTCCGACGACGCCTGCGAGATCAGGACGACGCTGACGCCTTTGGTGGCGAGCGTGCCGAAGACGCGCCCCGCTACTCCGGGCACGCCGACCATGCCCGGACCGCGCAGCGTCAACAGCGCCAGGTCTCCAACCGACGTAATCCCCTTCGCCAGCCTTCCATCGTCGGAGGTCTGACGGGAGATGAGGGTGCCCGGTGCGTCCGGGTTGAACGTGTTCTTGATGAGGATCGGGATCCGCTTCGCGACGGCGGGCGCGATCGTCGCGGAGTGCAGGACCTTCGCGCCGAAGTACGACAGCTCCATCGCCTCTTCGTACGTCATGTTCGGCAGCACGAAGGCCGCGGGCACGATCCGGGGATCGGCGCTGAGCACGCCGTCGACGTCGGTCCAGATTTCGATCACGGAGGCGCCGACCGCGGCGCCGATGATGGCCGCGCTGTAGTCGGACCCGTTTCTCCCGATCGTCGTCGTCTGACCGTCGGCGGTGGCGCCGATGAAGCCGGTGACGATGGGGACGAGACCGGTCGCGCGCCGGTTGAGCCGCGAGAAGTACGCCCGCGCGCGGCGGTTCGTCGCCGGAAAGTGGACGTTCGCGTGCGTGAACTGATCGTCGGTGACGAGAAAGTCGCGCGCGTCGACGAAGGCAGCGGCGTTCGTGCGGCCAAGATACGCCGCGACGATCAGGGCCGACAGCCGCTCGCCGAAGCTGGCGGTCATGTCGAGGGCGCGCGGCGGACAGTGCCGGAGCAGCTGAATGCCTTGCAGCGTGCCGCGGAGCTCGGCGAGCAGTCCGTCGACCTGCGCGCGCACGCGCGCGGGGCTCGTGCTCGAGCGCCCGCGTTTCGCCCTGCCCGATCCGAGCAGGTGCGTCACCGCCGACCGATGGCGCCGCGCAATCTGTTCGAACGCGTCGTCGAGTGCGCTGTCGGCCCTCTCTGCAAGGCGAGCGCACTCGAGCAGCTGATTGGTGACGCCGTGAAAGGCGGAAACCACGCCGATGACCGGCTCGCGTTTCCGCGCGTCGAGCAGAATCCGTGCGACCTCGCGGACCGTCGTCGGTGTGGCCAGCGACGAGCCGCCGAATTTGAGTACTTTCACGGTGTGTGGAAACGAAGGGGACGGAGGGAACGGCATCACAAAGAGAAACGGAGCAGCGGAGGCGAACGGAAAATATGTTTTCTTCTCTGTTCGATCTCCGTTTCTTTGTTTCTCTGTGTGATCCCGTTTTCTCAGTATCCTCCGCTATCTCTCTCCGCCGGTGCCGGCCGCCGGCTTGACGGTGACGCTGACGTGCGCGTTCGACCAGCAGCACTGGAACCCGCCGCCGCCCGAACCGGTGTTGTCGTTGCCTTCGACGCGAAGGATGTAGTCGCCAGGCGCGCTGAACGTCGCGTTGGTCACCGTCTTCCCGTCCGCGGCGCGATCGATCGTCGGACGGTTGTTGTCGAACTTGACGTCGCCCGGCCCGCGGAATTTCGTCCAGGTGACGGCCATCGGCGGAGGCGGCGTGAATCCTTCGGGTGCAGCGCCGCGTGCTGCGCCACGGCCTCCCGTCGCGCCCGTCGCGCCGGTCGCACCCGCGGCGCCGGCTGCCGGCTCACCGCCGCGTGCGCCTCGCCCACGCCCGCGGTTCGATGGCTCCGGCACGTTGATCTTCGGGCCCTCGTCGGAAATCCAGACCGTGAGCGGAACGGGAACGCCCACGGTGCCGGTGAATTTTGCGGCGATCGTGCTCGGCGGTCCCGTGAACACCTGGCCGGTCGGCTCGAACTTCAGCTTCGGCGGCGTGTTCTTGTTCGCGGCATCCTCGAACGGCTCGACGATGTAGTCGGCGTTGGTGTGGAGGGTGATCGTGTTGGTGAAGCCGTTGGCGACGATCGTCCAGCTCAGTTTCTTGGTCCCGAAATCCTTCGGCAGCTTGATCGTGAACACGCCCCACTGCCGGCCGGCATTGAAGTGCGTCGGCTGCCCCTGATCGGCCGGGCCGGGCTCGATGCGGTTGTTCGGGCCGGCGGGAATGTCGAACTCCTGCTTCGTGTTGCGGTTGAAGTAGCCGACCAGGACGTGCTGCGACCCGTCCTTGTCGAAGTACCAGCCTTCAAAGGCCGGCGTCACGCTGGTTCCGCGCTCGCGAATCGGCGCGGTGAGCGGCAGCGAGCTCGGCGTCTGGCCGACGCCCGGCTGCTGCGCGTGCACGAACGTCGCGCCGGCCGCGCACGACAACAACAAACCCACACTGGCGAAGTGACGAACCTGCATCCCCGTGACTCCCTCGATACGAAAAAAAAGCGCCGCCCGAATCCGGACGGCGCTTTGAAGCGTTGACGAATTCGGGATCGCTACTGCTGACGATCCGCGGCCGTCGAGTTGACCGTCTTGGCCGCCCGCGCGGCGGTCTCTGTCTTGAACTCTTCGTCGTTGTAGTAGGTGATGTTCAGCCACGCATGGCCCATCTCGTCGACCGTGCGATCGCCCCAGCCCACCCACTGATCGGGATCCGGATTCGACTTGTTGGCCTTCGTGTTGTCGTACCAGGCCAGGAGGTGGAGGATCGTTCCCTTCGGGAGCAGCGGCGCGACATCGTCGTCGTAGATGTACATGTTGTGCCAGTTGAAGTTGAAGTCGGTCACCTGGCTCAGCATCTCGCGCTTGCCGTCCGGATAGATGGCTTCCATCGACATGCCCTTGCCGCGCAGGTGCATGTGCGCCTGGAAGTTCTCGATGCGGGCGTTCTGCTTCAGCGTCACGAAGCTCTCGGTGGTCGTGACCGAGTTCGGCTGAATGTCGAGCGAGCGGCCGCCGGGGGCCGCGCCGGAGAAGGTGTTGAAGAGCGCGAGCACCTCACGGTGCTTGGGCTCCTGGCCCTTCGGGTAGAACCACACGGCCAGCTCGGTGTGCGCCGTGATCTCCTCGCCGACCGCGTGATAGTGCATCTCCCACACGATCTTCGAGTTCGGCAGCATCAAGCGGCCGGAGTCGGGCCGCATCTCGTCGCCGTTCTTGCCGACCGCCCACTCCATGAACAGGCCGTCGCCGGCGACGTTGGGATCGTTGGTGAAGAGCGCCGGGTCCATGTCCTCGGGCTGCTGCAGCCGCGCCAGCGCGTGGTGCGTGATCTTGCGCGCGTTCTTGCCGACCGGGCGAATCTCGATCGCGCGAACCCAGCGCGGCTCGGTGATGTTGGTCGGGTTGCTCGGGCGCCACCAGGCGTCCTGCGCGACCGGCGGCATCGTGTAGTCGGGCGACTTCACAACCAGATCGGGAGCGCCGTACTTGTTGGCCATGCTCCAGCCCGACTCGTCCTTCCAGACTTTCGGCGCCGGCATGTCCTTCGGATCGCCCTTCGGCGCTCCGGCGGCCACCCATGCGAGGATCGTGTCGATCTGTTCGTCGTTCAGCGATCGATCGTTCTTGAACTTCTGGATGCCCACGGTCTTATCGATGTGCCAGGGCGGCATCTGCCGCGCGCCCACGCGCGCCGCAATCGACTTGGCCCAGGGACGCGCCTCTTCGTACGTGATCAGCGACATCGGCGCCATATTGTCGGGTCGATGGCACGATTCGCATTTCTGCTGAAAGATCGGAGCGACGTCCTTGGTGAACGTGACCGTCTTGGCCGAGTCGGCTGCCGCCGCCGGAAGCGAAGAAACGAGGAGGGCACTGAAGGTCAGCGCCGTCGAAACACGAAACATCACGGGCTCCTTTCGAGCGAGTCGACCGTTGTCTAGCACCGGCAATTATACGGATATGTAGAACTCGTACACCTGTCTCTGTTTGTCTATTTTCAGTTAAAAAATCGCGTCGCTTTCGCTTATTGTTCTCCTGAATGGCTAAACACGCCACGGCAGCCACGACCAGAACCGTTAGAAGGTTCCACCACAGCGACCATCGAGGCGAGCCGCTGCTCAGATCGGCGGAAATCGTCAGCAGCCCGGAAACGGGCCTGGGCTACCGGATCGAGCGGCTCCTCGGCGAAGGCGGCTTCGGACAGGTCTACCTCGCCACTCGTATCGGCCGATCTCCGATGGTTCCCGAGACGGTGTGCATCAAGGTCAGCCGCCGCATCGACGGATGGCTTCGCGAGGCGTACTTCGGCCAGCTGCTCGATGCGCATCCACGCGCGATTCGCGTGTTCGACGCCTTCCCGCTCGTGCGCGCCGACGGGCGCATTCTCTACAGCCTCGCGCTGGAGTATCGCGCTCCACGGCGATCTGAGCGCGTTTCTGTCCCGCACGACGAAAGGGTGGACCGAAGCCGCCGCTCGGCGAGAGATCGCCGGCATTCTCGAAGTGCTGGGCAAGCTGCACCGGGGACAAACGCTGCACCGCGATCTCACGCCGCTGAACGTGTTCGTGTGCGATGGACGGCGCCTCAAGCTCGGAGACTTCGGCATCGTCCGGCAGCAGAGCGACCGGCGCGGCATCACGGCGCGCACGATGAACGCGCTGACGGCGCCGAGCGACATCCTCGAGCGCGCGGTCCCGCGCTGGCAGGCGCGAGACGACGTGTATCAGGTGGGACAACTGCTGGGCATGCTGATCAAGGGTGATGCGCGGATGCGGATGCGCCTGCCGGAGATTCGCCGCCTCGGGTGCACCGATCACTTGAAGGAAATCGTGTATCGATGCATCGGCGAGCGCCGCAAGCGATACGAGAGCGCCGACGAGATGATCGCCGCGCTTCGCACGCCGCCGACCGCGTTGAAGGCCGGCGTGCTGCGAACGTTGAAAGGCGTGCACGTCGCGTTCACCGGCATCCTGAGCCGCAAGCGCAGCGAGGCGGTCCGCGCCGCGAAGCGCGCCGGTGCCGTGGTCCACAGCGGACCGTCAGCGAAGACGACCGTGGTCGTCCGCGGACGGCCGAATCCGCTCCAGGCGGCCGGGAAGAACGCGGGACTCAAGCTGATGGAAATCCGGCGGCTCCGAAGCAAGGGGCATCGGATCACGCTGCTGAACGAGCAGCAGTTCTGGCGGCTCG
>CAWCDQ010000014.1:0-25340 GCA_963794305.1 uncultured Acidobacteriota bacterium
TGCTCCCGGGCCCGAGTCCGTATTCAAGGCTCCGGCAGCAGTTTGCAGCCGTCGGATGGACCGCCACGACGGCCTTGCGGCGATTGAGCTCTTCCATCACCGGCCGGAACTCCTTGTTGCCCAGCCACACATCGTCGTAGCTGGTAAGGAGACCGATGCCGTCGGTTTTCAGGGTGTCGTACGCATACGCGATTTCCGTGAGCGCCGCGTCGACATCTGGAAGAGGCAGCGTCGCGAACAGGCCAAAGCGCGTTGGGTGGGCGTTCACGAGCTTCGCGCCGAAGTCGTTGCATGCGCGTCCAGCACCCGCGTCTTTTCCTTATCGCCGAACCAGATGCCTGGATTCGTGATGGACACGATCGAGGCGGCTACACCGCGCCTTGTCCATGTCGGCGAGCGACAGTTCGCCGTCCAGCGCAAGTTCGCGGCGTTCAGGAGCGGCCGACCCTTGACGGCCTCCATCCACTCGGGCGGCGCGAAATGATGGTGGACGTCGATGCGACGCGCGTTCTGCGTGCCCGCTGCGCGTTGGAGGGGATCGGCGGCGAGGCTGCGATTGGTGCTGAGTGCCGCAAGCGAAGCCATCGTGCCGGTGAGGAACGTTCGGCGATCAATCAGGGACATGCGTCCCAGCCCTGCATGTTGGTGTCGAGGTCGAGGTAGTTCAGCGTGATGCGACGCAACTGAAGTTTGCCGCGTCATCGCTGCTGCCGGTGCCGTTCCACCTGGCCGTCTGGCCATATGGGCACAACGGCCGCGTGCGGTCGACGGTGCCATTCGTGCGGTGCGCTGCCACGATGTGCGTCGGCGCCTGCCCCGACTGCCGCCATTGTTCGATCGCCTGCACCATGTCGAACGTGTCGGTGCCGGGACCGCCGGAGCAATGATTCATGCCGGGGACCATGAAGAGTTGCACCGAGGTCCCGACCACCTCGCGTCCGAGTGTCTTCACGATCTCGTTGAAATACCGGGTCGTATTTTGTGCAGGCACCTGCGGATCCTGCCAGCCGTGATACATGAGCAGCTTGCCGCCGCGCTGAAAGAATGGCCGGAGGTTGGGATCGGTCAGGCTCAACACGTCGTGATCCGCGGCGAGCGATTTGTCGATGTCGGTCTTCGGGTTGAACTGCGTGGCGTCCCACGTGGCATCGGCAAACGTGATGTACTTGACGCCTTCAAACGCCGTTGACACCGGCTTCGGTCCTGCCAAGATGTTCCACGCCAGCTCGGTCCCCGGTTGCAGAAGCGGCGGTGACAATCTCTTCCCGGATTGTGGATATGTGATCGGCGAGTACATGGCCCGCACCGTATCGACCTGCTCTTGTGTCAGGCATGACGGACCGTCGGCGTTCCTGCAGGCGAGCGTTTCCGGATTGAACGCGCACTGCAGCGGGTTTTCGAGCACGCCATCCACGACTCCGTCGTTGGCGTCGCACGCCTTCAGCACGGCGTCGTGGACGAGCGCGTCCCTCTTCCTCGGCACCGCACTCGTCGCCGTTCGATTCACAAACCTGTTCAACGCCACACGCGCGACGTTGATTTCCATGTTGTAGATGCCCGGCGCTCCGGCGACGATGGCGTCGTAGTCCGAGGGAAAACGTTCGGCTTCCGTGATGCCCTGACGACCGCCTTGTGAGCAGCCGTTGAAGATCGCTGCGCTGGTTGGTCGTCCATAAAACTTCTCGGTGATCGTCTTGGCTTGCACCGTCATCTCGTGGATGGCGCGGTACTCGAAGTCGACGAGTTTTTCAGGATGGCCAACGGCGAATGCCGCCGTCGGACCGACGTGACCAGTGTCGGTGCTGGCGGCCGCGTACCCGTCGGCCACCGCTTTCGCAAGGGCGGCGTAGTGATCGTGCCGGCCCAGCCGCCGTTGCCGACGCCTTGATACTGCCGTCCAGCCGCTCGTCGGCAGCCAGACTTCGATTTTGATGTCGGAGTCCGACGTGGGAACCAGCGTCGCGGTGACGCGGCAAAAAGCGGTCAGCGTTTCGTACGTGGCGGTGCTGGGGCTGTTTTGCGGCGGCGGGAACGCCCCTTGTCGACGACGGTCGCCGAATCGATGCGTCCCGCTGAAAGGTGCATGTTCGACAGCTCGCTGCACGGAGTGGCGGCGACCGGCACAGACGGAAGCGAAACCGCCAGGAACGCGAGGACGCCACCCATCGTTCGCATGCAGACACTCCTGAGTATCACGAACCGCCGGGATTATACGTACAGAGCGGTTTGAGAACGGCGAATATTCGGACAGCATTCGCCCGCGTCCCTGGGTTGGCTGAACGACTACGAACGAGCGGCGAAAGGTGCACGAATTACAGCGCCAGAGTGTCTCGGAGTGGACGTGAAAACTCATCGGCGCGATTGACTCCACGACAGGGTTATACTCTCGGGCGCACCTGTGCGGCGTTGATTCTCGACAACTGAATCACACCAGTGGACGAACCGCTTCCTGCCGATGGCGACGCGCTCTCACCACGTCACGCAGCTGATGATGACCTGACGCGCACGGCCGCGCCGACGCGCGCAGTGGCCGATCCGTTTCACCCAGGCAGACACGTTGGCGCGTATCGGGTGGTCCGGCTGCTCGGCCGAGGAGGCATGGGGGAGGTCTACGAAGCCGAGCATCTCGACACCCATCGCCGCGTGGCCCTCAAGATCCTCAATCACACGCTGCCGGCGCGGCCGAACGCGCCCGGTTCCTTCGCGAAGGGCAGCTCGCCGCCTCGATCAACCATCCCAACAGCGTCTATGTGTTCGCGACCGAAGAGATCGCCGGCACCCTGATGATCGTGATGGAGCTCGCGACGGGCGGCACGCTCAAAGACGTCGTCCAAGCCCATGGCCCGATGCCGCCCGCCGCAGCGGTCGACGCGATCTTGCAGGTCATGGATGGTCTCGAGGCGGCCGCCGCGACAGGCGTGCTCCATCGTGATGTCAAGCCGTCGAACTGCTTCGTCGATGGCGACGGCACGGTCAAGATCGGCGACTTCGGCTCTCGCTTGCCACACAGGCACCGGAGGAGACGCAGCTCACACTCACAGGCACCGTGCTCGGCACGCCCGCGTTCGCTCCGCCGGAACAGATCCGCGGAGGGTCGCTCGACGTGCGTTCGGATCTCTATTCGACCGGAGCCACGTTGTACTACCTGCTGACCGGACAGCCACCGTTCACGGGCGACGGCATCGTCCAGATCGTGGCGAACGTCCTCGACGCGGCGCGGATTCGCCAAGCGCGGCTGAAGCCAGACGTTCCGGAGCCCTCGGCCAGGTCGTGCTGCGCTGCCTGGCGAAGGATTCGTCCGAACGGCCCGACAGCTATCAACGCCTGCGGCGGGAACTGCTGCCGTTCAGCTCGCAAGCGCCCACGGCAGCAACTCCAGGCGGCGCGCGTGACCGCCGCGATTGTCGATATCGTCTTCTCGGGCCTGCCGTCACTCGTTGGGTTCGCATTACTGAATCCGCGCGCCCTCGCCACCCTGTCGCCGGGACGAGATGATCGCGGATTTCGTTGTCGCGTTGCTCTACTTCGTGTTGCTGGAGGGAATCGGGGGGGCTTCTTCGGCAAGATGATGTTCGGGATTCGAGTCGTTGGACCAGGTAACAGGCCGGCCGGAATCGGCAGGATCGTTGTTCGCACGCTACTCTACGTGTCCTCGTCCTTTGTTCCGCTTGCGCTCCTGTTGCTCGTCCCGCGCGCGCGCGCGCACAACGGCTGCCGAGACGATGGCACGCGATGTCATCTCGGGGCCGCCCCTTTCATCGGGTTCGGTCTGCTGTTTTTAACGGCGCGACGGGGCAACGGATTCGCCGGCGCGCACGACCTGGCGAGTCGCACGCGTGTCGTGCGTCGCGTCGACTCGTCAACGCGTGAGCCGCTATCCATTCCACGGCACACAGTGGAGGTAACACCTGAGGCCCGTCACATCGGCCCCTATGCGATCCTCGACACGCACACCGATCAGGATATCAATCGCGTGCTCCTCGCCTACGATCAGATCTGCGTCGTCACGTGTGGATTCACGTGATGCAGCCGGGCGCACCCGCGGTGGCTCCGGCACGGCGCGATCTCGCGCGCCCCGGGCGCCTTCGCTGGCTGACTGGGAAGCGGACGCCCGTGGAATGCTGGGATGCGTATGACGCGCCCGAAGGACTTCCGTTCGTGAGGATCGGCCCGGATCGGCGATCGTGGTCGGCTGTGCGCTTCTGGCTGTGTGATGTCGCCCGCGAACTTGACGCGATTGTCGCAGACCACGGCGACATCAGGCTGGATACCGAATATGTCTGGATTACCGAGAGCAGCCGCGCAATCCTTCTGGACTTTCGGTGTCCCGGTCTCCCCTCACCAGCGTCAACGTCGATCGGGCCATCACGACTGGTGACGTCTGAGGCGTACGCGTTCGTTCGTCGTTTCGCCACGGTCGCGCTTGGCGACACGCGATCCCTCCCGCTCCACGCGCACGCATTCCTTGAGCAACTCGAACAGCGACGCTTCCCAGATCTCAAAGCGATCGCTGCGGCTTTGCAGGAGACACTTGGCAGAAGGGCCGTTCTGACGCAAGGCCGGCGCGGCGTTCACCTGGCGCTCTGCGCCCTCGTGCCCGCGTGTGCCCTGGTAGCCGGACTCGCGTCGGCGATGATCTATGGCGCGTTCACTCCGGCCGGCATCATCGCGCCGCTTGCCTTCTCGCTCATCGTCACTACCAACCTGGCGGTCTGGTCTGCAGCGTGGTTTCGAGGCGGGCTTATGCTGCGTGCCTTCGACATCGCCGTGGTCACCGGTGCTGGGCAGGAAGCGTCACGACAGCGAGCGCTGGTGCGTGCAATCGTCGCGTGGTCGCCCTGTTTGTTCTTTCTGTTGGCGATTCTCGTCGGCTGGACCGTGGTCGGCACCGCGGCGCTCGTCTTCATGGCGGCGGGAGCCGTGATGGCTTACCGGACCCCGGAGCGCGGCCTTCAAGATCGGCTCGTCCGTACACGGCTGGTTCTGAGGTAACGACCAAGGCGCCTGCCAATTGAAGATCGCGCCACCGCGCTGGATGACACGAGAATCGCGGGGCGCCAGCAGACGACCGTGGTCGCCGATCTCGCACGCGGTGCGATGTGTTGGCATAATCACGACGTGCGGCGCCCGCTGTTCCTTGTCCTTATCGGTATACTTTCAGGTTCCTCGACGAACGCGCCGCAGAGCGATGTTCGCCTACGCGGCCATTACTCAGCGCCCATTCGCTACGACGGCCGGTTTACCCTTGTCCGGCTGCGCTGGGGCGCCGACCTCTCCTCTCCACGCGGTCGTTTCAGTTTTCAATACGCGTGGAGTCACGATTATCCGCGCGCGGAGCGAACCTCTCGGCGATCATCCGCGAGCTTACCTACCTCGACATCCACGACGACGGCAACGAGATCCTGACGCTCGACGATCCGGAGCTGTTCAAGTACCCGATCGCGCTCATGTGGGAGCCTGGGTTCTGGACCCTCACCGACCGCGAAGCAGAGTCGTTTCGTGCCTACCTGCTGAAGGGCGGCTTCGCGATCTTCGAGGACTTCGACGGCACCACGCAGTGGGCCAACTTCGAGGCGCAGATGCACCGGGTGCTCCCCGAGGGCCGGCTCATACGTCTCGACAGCTCGCATCAAATCTTCAACGCGTTCTTTCCGATGAAGGACATCCACGCCATCGTCCACCCGATGTCGCACATCCGGCCGAGCTACTACGGCATCTTCGAGGACAACGATCCGTCAAGGCGGCTCATCGTCGCGGCCAACTATGACAACGACGTGCCGGAGTACCTGGGAGCGGTCGGGCGAGGGACTCTTTTCGTTCGACGCGTCAAATGAAGCGTACAAGCTCGGCGTGAACTACATGATTTACGGACTGAGCCACTGACTGTCATCGGGTGTTAGACGCTTCCAAAGGCCCTGAAGAGCTTCGCCGAGGCCATGAGACATTACGGGCTGTCGCAAGTGAGCTCGAGAGATCACGTGAGAGCAATTAGAGCAGGTCGAGTATCGCGTATCGGAGCCGGGCGAGATCGCTGCAAGCCGTCGACGCGAAATTCAGAGGAGAGAGTAGCAGCCGTCTTGAAGCCGTCGCTCGTCGCCTGTAGAGTGCCGAGCGGCGACGCCAACCTCTAGATGATCGGAAGCCGTTTCAGCATGGAGGACAGAAATGACTGATGACAATGTCCCCACACATGATGCTCCGGAAATGGTTGAACCTCGGACGCACCGGCGATTGCTTCAGTTCATCAATGCGGCCCGCACCCCTCAGGATCTCGCGTTCGTGCCACAAACCGATGTTCCACCCGCGGAGGCTGAACCGATAGTACGGCGACCGGATGTGCGAGAGCAGCGCGAGCCGCCGGAACAGCTCATTGAGTTTGATCAGGCGCTCGCCATTCTGCTGGCGCGCGAGGAGGTAAGCCCCTTATACGGATTCGCACACATCGATCAACTGCGCGCCGTCATCGGCCGATTGGATCTGCAAGGCTTTCTGGATCGACTGCTCAAGTGCATGGGCCCCGCGCGCTTTGGTGAGTGGCACACAGTAGGTCCTATCAAAGATGACCAGGGCCAGATAATCGACATCGTCCACGCGGCGATGCTGCGCACCGGCTGGGTCATGTTCATCGAGGCCGCGTGCGGCCTGGCCGCTTCGCGCACACCACTCTGGAATCCTTTCAACCGCGCGACGGTGGAAATCAAGGTGCCCGCATCTCCCACCGACAACCTCTATTGCTCAGGACATTCATTCCTGTCGGACGGCAGATTGCTGGTGGTAGGAGGCGGCGGCGATCTCGGCGACACTCCGCATCCCAACTTTGGCTGGATCTTCGATCCAGTGGACGGGCCGGATGGAACCTGGAGCTTCACGAAAGACAACGCCAACGTTCGGACCCGCATGCACGTCGATCGCTGGTACCCGACACTTGTCACATTGGGCGACGTGCCAGGGCGCGTGTTGATTGCTTCCGACAACAATCCGCTGGAGATTTATGAAGAGGCGACCGGCACGTTCACGCTGCTCACCGCCAAGGGCCCCGATCGAGCGTTCCGGCCCCGGTACCCCGGCCTGCATTTGTTGCCGGGCGGCGAGATATTCTTCGCGCCGGTCGGGTTCGCCAGCGGCGGCTCGGCCCCAAATGATTTCCCAGGGAATGAACCCTCAGGGTATTGGGAGTTCGACAATACAGATAGCCTGAAAGGCCAGTGGACCGATCTCGATCCGAACGATCGCACGAAAGGTATGTCTGTGCTCTTGCTCAGTCCGACGTATCCGTTCGCGCAGGTGATGGTCGTAGGAGGAGGTAATCTGAACAAGAGCAGGACCTTCCAGATTATCAATCTCTCCAACCTGTCGCCCGAATGGCAACCGGCAATGAGCTTTCCGATGGCGCCAGGGCAAACACAACCGACGTCCCGCGTGAACCCTAACCCCGTTCTGCTGCCGGACGGCACCGTTTTCCTGTCTGGTGGCGCATCTGCCGGAGAACCATGCTGGTCGTATAACCCGACCACAGGCGGATGGTCGCAGAGGGCCGATGCGCCACGCACGCGGCAATACCACTCGCATGCGCTGCTGTTGCCCACCGGCGAGGTGATGTCGAGCGGCTGGCAGAACGCCAGCATGATCGACATCTTCAAGCCACCCTACTTGTTCAAAGGCCCACGGCCAGAGATCGACTGCGGTGGCCGATGCCGTCGACGTGGGTGACGAGTTTGCGATCTACACGTATCAGGCATACGAGATTAAGAAGGTGGTGCTGGTCCGGCCAATGGCGCCCACTCACAACACGGACAGTGAGCAACGCGTCATCCAATTGCAGTTCAACTGTGCAGGTGAAAATTGTTTGCGCGCGAAGACGCCCAACGGCTGGCATCCACACGCGACGGCCCCGCGCGGGTATTACATGTTGTTCATCCTCAACAAACACGGCGTTCCGTCGGTGGCCAAATTCATTCGTTTGCAATAAGGAGTCGCTCAGAACAGGCGGCGGTAATCAGCGTACGCGACGGGGACGGCGATGACCATGCTGCGGCGGCGCGCGAACGCCGTTTTGGCCGCGGACGCGAGCTCGCTGGGATCCGTCGTGCGCAGGCCTTCGACGCCGCAGGACTCGGCCATCTTCACGGTATCGATCCGCGAGAAGTCGGTCTTGTACGGTGGCAGCTGTTTCCCCTCCTGCGACAGTTTGATCAGCGAATAGGTTCCATCTTCGAGGACCACCGTCACCAGCGGGGCGCCAACGCGCTCGGCCGTCTCGAGTTCCTGCGCGTTCATCGAGAAACCGCCATCGCCGACCGCCGCCAGCACCGAGGCGTCGGGCCGCGCCAGCTTCGCCCCGATCGCGGCGCTCAGGCCGTAGGCCATTCCGGACAGACCGTTCGACATCCAGAACGTCTCGGCATCGCGGCTCGGCCAGAACTGACCGAACAGGTACTTGTGCGAGCCGACGTCGGTGGTGACGATCGTCTCCCGCGGGCACGCGGCGGCCAGCGCGTTCACGATGTCGCCGGGCCACATCGTGTCGCCGCTGGAGTGTGGCAGGTGAGCGCCGGGGGTTGAAGGCCGGTTCAACAGATCGCGTCGTTTCTGCTGGAAGTCGTGGAAGGAATCGGCCCACACGGCAGGCGCCTGCGACGCGATCAAGCAGTCGAGCAGCGGCGCGTGGTCGACGAGCGTGACCCCGGCCGGGATGATGCCGCCGACGTTGGGCGCTTCGAGGATCCAGTGGATCGGCAGCTCGGCGTGCCACGTTTTGTCGATCTCGACCGGATCGAATCCGAAGCCGATACGCACGTCGGCCGCTTCGATCGCCTCGCACATCAGGCCGTCGGCGGCCATGCCTCCGACGACGCCGACGAAGGTCGGACTGGTCTCGTCGACGATACCCTTCACCTTCGGCGTGACGGCGACAGGCAGCCCCCAGTCGCACACCCATCTTCGGATCCGGGCGGCGTTGACCGGATCGATCCCGAGTCCCAGCAGCAGCAGCGGCCGCCTGGCGTTCGCGAGAAGCGCCGTCAGCTGCCGCGCTGTCTCGCCGGCATCGCCACGCGGCAGCGCGTGCAGATTCGGCGGCTCAGATCCATCATCGCGGGCCCCACCTGGTTCGGCACCATTGCGCCGCGTGAGCGCCTCTCGCGCGGACAACGTCAGATACGCCGTTCCGAAGGGCCGCGTCATGCACGCGGCCAGCGCGCGCGAGACGACGTCGGACGCGTTCGCCGCCGTGATCTTCGCCGTCAGGCGCGTGACCGGACGATAGACGTCATGAAGCGGCAGCAGTTGGTGGGTGTGGCTGGACGGATAGTCGTCCGGAATCTGCGCCGAGATCGCCAGCAGCGGCTCCTGATCGAGGAAGGCGTTCGCGAGCGGCAGCATCAGGTTCGCTGCGCCAGGACCGAGCGTCGTGAGCACGACGCCCGGCTGCCGCCGCAGCTTGCCGTAGACCGCGGCGGCGATCCCCGCGTTCGCCTCGTGTCGCATCAGAACGAAATCGACGCCGGCGCGCCGCAGTTCGTCCATCAGGACGAGGATTTCACCGCCCGGCAACCCGAACACACGCTCGATTCCCGCTCCGGCCAGCGCCCTGGCGGTCGCCGCGGCGGCCGTCTCATCCATCGCGTGTATTATGCGCGAGGATACGCACGCCATGAGTCAGGTCTCCGTCGGCACCGATTCGCTCCGCCTGGCCGACGTCCGCCGCCGCTTGAAAGCGATCTTCATCGGATCCATCGGAAATCTGGTCGAGTGGTACGACTTCTATGCCTACACGGCATTTGCGCTGTATTTCGCGCCTTCGTTCTTTCCCGGCAAGGATCCCGTCCTGCAGCAACTGAACGCCGCGGTCTTGTTTGCGATCGGCTTCGTGATGCGGCCGATCGGCGGCTGGCTGTTCGGACACCTCGCCGACCATCACGGCCGACGAAACGCCCTGATGCTCTCGGTGCTCCTGATGTGTTTTGGATCCCTGGTCATCGCGGTGATACCCACCTATGCCTCGATCGGTGCAGCAGCGCCGGTCATGCTCGGCCTGGCGAGGATGGTCCAGGGCTTGAGTCTCGGCGGGGAGTATGGCACCAGCGCCACTTACCTGACGGAGGTGGCCGACGAGAAGCACCGCGGCTTCTACGTGAGCTTTCACTACGTGACGCTCATCGGAGGTCAGCTCTGCGCCATCCTCGTCTTGCTGGTGCTGCAGCAACTGTTCCTCACAGCTGAACAGATGCGGGCGTGGGGCTGGCGCATCCCGTTCGTCATCGGCGCCATGCTTGCCCTCGTCGCCGTGATGATGCGGAGCAGCCTGCACGAGACGGAGGCGTTCATCGAAGCCAGCACGCCTGCACAAGCGCGAAAGCTCGATCCGGACGCTGTTCAAATATCCCCGCCAGGTGTTGATCGTCGTTGGACTCACGGCAGGGGGCACGACGGCGTTCTATACCTACACGACCTACATGCAGAAGTTCCTGAAGCTGTCGGTGGGGCTCAGCGACAACCAGACGACGATGGTCAGCGCCGGATCGCTCATCTTCGCGATTTGCCTGCAGCCCATCTACGGAGCTCTTTCAGACAAGATCGGACGAAAGCCGCTTCTGATCTGGTTCGGCCTGATGGGAACGGTGTGCACGATTCCGCTGCTTCGTGCTCTGCAATCCGCAAGGAGCGCCGCCGGGGCGTTCGTGCTGATCGCGGCGGCGTGGTTGATCGTCGCCGGTTACACATCGATAAATTCGGTGGTGAAAGCCGAGCTGTTTCCCACCAGAGTTCGAGCCACCGGCGTCGGTCTGCCCTTTGCGATCACGACGGCGATCTTCGGCGGCCCCGCCGAGTCCATCGCGTTGTGGTTCAAGTCGATCGGCCACGAGGTGTGGTTCTCCTACTACCTCTCGTCGGTGATCGCGGTGTCGCTCATCGTCTCGATCTCGATGCGCGACACCATGCGATACTCCGCCCTCCATCGTCACGAATAGCCGCGCTTCTGGCCGCGGCGGCCACCTCGGGCCTGTCCGTCTCGAATTCGTTGTCGAGCCGCGAGTGGGCGGCGTATACTTTCCACGTTTAGACGCGATCCAGTCCCGCAGAATTCACGTTGCGTGGAGGCCCGAGATGGCTGAACGGAAGCTGGTTGGCGAGAACTACTCAACCCCTGATCTTCGCGCCAAGGTCACCGGTCGCGCACGGTACTCCGAAGATTTCCGCGCGCCGGGGATGCTGTTCGCGCGGCTCCTTTTGAGCCCCTACCCGCACGCGCGTGTCAAGAGCATCGACTCCAGCGCGGCGCTGGCCATGCCCGGCGTGAAAGCGATTCTGACGGCCGACGACGTGCCTGGTCCCAAGGATCAGGTCAATGACGCGGGCCAGGTCATCAAAGCCAACCCAAAGAGCGAGAAGGCGCTGACCAACGAGCCCCTCTATCAGGGCGAACCGGTTCTGGCTGTCGCGGCAGTCGACGAACTGACGGCTGTCGAAGCGATCGACAGGATCCAGATTCAGTGGGAACCGCTGCCGTTCAGCGTGGATCCGGTCGCGTCGCTGCTGCCGGGTGCGATGAATCCCCGTGTGGAGGGGAACGTCTGGATACGTCCGGCCCCAGCGCCGGGCCAGCCGCCGCCGCTTCCGGAGGTGCAGGACCTGAAATGGACGGCAAGCCGAGGTCGAGGAGTACAAGGCGGGTCGTCTACCGCTGGGCAAGGACACCGATGCGCCCTGGTCGTACGGCGACATCGAGGCCGGCTTCAAGAAGGCGTCGCTGATCCTCGACGAAACGTTTGTGACGCCGAACACCAGCCATCAGTGCCTCGAGAGTCGCACGTCGATGGCGTACTGGCAGAACGGCAAGCTGTTCATTCACCTGTCGACCCAAAGCGTCATGCAGACCGTCATGTCGGTGGTGCGCTGGTTGAGCCTCGAGCCGGAGAACGTCGTGGTCATCAGCGAGTACCTGCGGCGGCGGTTACGGAAGCAAGGGGACGGGTTCGGTCACGGATATCATTCCCGCGCTCCTGGCCAAGAAGACGGGCACGCCAGTGCAGATGCGGATCAGTCGTGAGGAAGAGCACGGCCTTGGTGGCGCGCGTCCCGCCGTGCACGGGCGGATGAAGGTCGGGTTCACCAAGGAAGGCCGAGTCACCGCGCTCGATATGTACACCGTGGTCGACGGCGGGCCGTACGGCCCGGGGGGCGACGGCAACACCGCCGGCCGCTTCGCGTCGCTGATGTTTCAGCCCGAGGCGATGCGCTGGCGCGGCGTGACCGCGATTTCCAACACGCCGCCTCGCCGCGCGCAGAGTCAGCCTGGCGGCATGCAGGGCATCGTCCTGATGGAGCCGGTGATCGCCAAGGCGGCACGCCAGCTCGGGATCGATCAAGTCGAGATCCGGAAGATCAATGCGCCTGCGGGCAAAGCCAGGTTCGGCCCGGCGAATGCGCGGGGCGACCGGGCGTATTCGACCAGTTGCTTCGTCAAAGAGGCGCTCGATCAGGGAGCGCAGATCTTCAAGTGGGATGAACGCAAGACCCGGAGCGGGCAGCGGCAGGGCTCGAAGGTGCGCGGCAGTGGCGTGGCGATCAGCTCGTATAGCGCCGGCTCAGTCGGCTTCGACGGCCTCTTTGTCATCAAGCCGGACGGCCGGATGTCCATCCAGACGGGGATCGGCAATCTTGGCACTGAATCGTGGTCTGACTGCCAGCGGGTGTCGGCGGAAATGATGGGCGTGCCCTGGGAGCGGGTCGACATCGCGTGGGGCGACACGTCCAGGAACCTGCCGTGGAGCTGCGTCTCCGGCGGCAGCCAGACGACGCACGCGATGACGCGCGCCGCGCATGCCGCGGCGAGCGATGCGATCAAGAAGCTGCAGCAGATCGCCGCGAAGGATCTCGGTGGCCGGCCCGAAGACTACGTCGTGGCCAACGAGCGCGTGTCGCGCAAGGGCGGCGGTGCCGGCATGACGCTCGCGCACGCCGCGCAGCGGGCGATCGAGCTCGGAGGCATCTACGACGGCCACGAGCTGCCCAAAGAGATCAATGCATTTACCAAGCGGTCGGCCGCAGCCCTTGCGGGGCAGGGCCTGATGGGCGTGGCACGCGATGCGTACCCCCACGACGGGAGCTCGCTGTCTTTCGTCGCGTCCTTCGCTGAAGTCGAGGTGGACGTCGAAACGGGCGCGTACCGTATTGTCGATTTCCTCGCCGTCGCAGACGTCGGGACCGTCATCCATCCCGCGGCTCTTGGCGGCCAGATCCTCGGCCGTTCGATGTTGGGTATCTCACATGCCATCGGCCAGAAGTGGGTGTATGACCAGCACTACGGCGTGGCACTCGCCAAACGGTTCCATTACAACAAACCCCCGACCATCCTCGATGCACCGGCGCACATGGCCTGGGCGGCGGTCGAGCTTCCGGATCCGGAGACGCCGGTTGGCGCGCGCGGCATTGGGGAGCCTCCGGTCGCGGCCGGTTGCGCGGCGGTTCTGAACGCGATTTCTGCCGCTCTGGGAGACGAAGTCTTCCGCCGCGCGCCTGTGAATCTCGACGGCATTCTCACGGCGCTGGAGGCGGGAAGACCGATGATGGACCCGCTCACTGCGAACGTGTGAGCAAGGTGTGGCTTCGGACGGGTGCGACGCTAGACCGCCAACTGCTGCCGCAGCGCCAGGTTCTCGAGAACGAGCCCCCGATGTTGGCTCGTCAGGATGATTAGAAGTCGAGCAATCTGGATGACACGCACGGGTCAATCGATTCTCTGTCCAGCCGGGCGGATCCTCCAGGTGCGCGACGGATCACTGTCGCAGTTGAACTGAAGAGCCGTCACGTTGTTGTCGGTGCTCCGCCCCCCGGCGATTGTCAGGCACTTGCCGGTCTGCACGTTGCTGATCTGGTAGACGCCGCCGCCGGTCGCGGTGATCCTCCAGGTGCGCGACGGATCACTGTCGCAGTTGAACTGAAGAGCCTCCACGTTGTTGTCGGTGCTCCGCCCCCCGGCGATTGTCAGGCACTTGCCGGTCTGCACGTTGCTGATCTGGTAGACGCCGCCGCCGGTCGCGTTGATGCTCCAGGAGCGAGACGGATCACCGTCGCAGTCGAACTGAAGAGCCGTCACGTTGTTGTCGGTGCTCCGCCCCCCGGCGATCGTCAGGCACTTGCCGGTTTGGGCGTTAATGAGCATCACACGTTGGTTGGTGATTGGTGGCGCGTTGGCCGTACGTTACGGCACCTGCGGCGTAGAACAGCCCGAGGATGAACACGCCTGACGCAACGAGGCCGGCTGGTGTGCGAGGGAAGATTGTCATGATGGGTCTCCTTGTGAAGAAACGGAACTGAGCAAGGAATCGATTGAATCGATTGAACCGGATTTTCGGAAGTCGGTTGAACGCGCACGAGCGACCTCAGCGATGTCTGCCACTCACCCAGACCCTCGCGCGTGTCATCGGAAGCGTCTCTCCTCCATATAGACGGACCGCTCGCGACTTTTCGGGTCATCCCGTCGGTGAACGTCATCTGCGCTGGACAATGGCCGAGGTCGTTGTCGGAATATGCGCGGCGTCACGGCCGCGATCGTCGCTTCGATGGCTCGGCTGACCGATGGAACACGCGGCATCAGAAACGGGACAGCCAGGGATGGGCACTGCGATCCTGCCAACTCTGCAACACGGACAAAGCATGCTCACGAACAGGCCGCTCCGCGCACACACCTAGCGCACGCTGCACCATTGCAGCATCAAATCGAGCCCGAATTGCGGGAGAAATCGAGCCAGAGGATCGACGTCCAGCGTTCCAAGGTGGACGTCGCTTCGACCGTCGCGCTATGCTCAGCCCATGAGACGACAGTACAAGCGGCTCACGCAACCGCTCGTGCGCGACGGGGGAGCTCTGCGTCCCGCGTCGTGGGACGAAGCGCTCGCGCGCGCGGCCGCCGGCTTTACCGACGTCGACCGGGCGCCACGGCCCGAAGAGCTTCGGGATGTTCAGCTGTTCGAAGGCGACCAACGAGGTGAACTATCTCGCGCAGAAGTTCGCGCGCGGCGTCATCGGCAGCAACAACATCGACAGCTGCAACCGCACTTGACACGCGCCTAGCGTCGTCGGTCTGACGACGGTGTTCGGAGCGGGAGGCGGCACGAGCTCCTATCGGGAGATCGAGGACACGGACCTCATCATCCTGTGGGGCTCGAACGCGCGCGAGACGCACCCGATCTTCTTTCACCATGTGTTGAAGGGGGTGCGCAAGGGCGCGCGGCTGTACGCCATCGATCCGCGGCGGACCAGTTCCGCCGCGTGGGCCGACGTGTGGCTCGGCCTCGACGTCGGCTCGGACATCGCGCTCGCCAACGCCATCGGCCGCGAAATCATCGCCGCCGGTCTCTGCAATCGCGAGTTCATCGAGCGCGCGACGACCGGCTTCGACGCGTATCGCCGGAGCGTCGAGCCCTACACGCTCGAGCATGCCGCGCGGATCACCGGCGTCGCGGCGGAAATGATCCGCGAACTCGCGCATGCCTACGCCCGCGCGGATCGCGCGCAGGTGTGCTGGACGCTCGGCATCACCGAACATCACAACGCCGGCGACAACGTGTTCGCGATCATCAACCTGGCGCTGCTGACCGGCCACGTCGGCCGATACGGATCGGGCCTCGTGCCGCTGCGCGGCCAGAACAACGTGCAGGGCGGCGGCGACATGGGCGCGATTCCCAACAAGTTCGTCGGCGGGCAGGACGTCGAGAATGCCGAGCAACCGCGCGAAGTTCGAGCGCGCATACGGCAGAAGCCTTCCGGCGAAGCGCGGCTGGCACCTGAGCCAGATGTTCGAGGCGATGGAGCACGGCACGCTGCAGGCGCTGTACATCATCGGCGAGAATCCCGCGCAGTCCGAGGCGGACGGGACACCGCGCGCTGCGCCTGCTCGAGAGGCGTGGACCACATCATCGTGCAGGACATCTTCCTGACGAAGACCGCGGAGCTCGCGCACGTCGTGCTGCCGGCGGCCGCGGCGTGGTGCGAATCGGAGGGCACGGTCACGAGCAGCGAGCGGCGCGTGCAGCGCGTGCGCAAGGCGCTCAACCCGCCAGGGGACGCGCGCGACGACATCTCGATCCTGTGCGATCTCGCGAGCCGGCTCGGCCACGACTGGGGCAAGCCGACGGCGGAAGACGTCTGGAACGAGATCCGGCGGTTGTCGCCATGGCACGGCGGCATGAGCTACCGGCGTCTCGAAGCGCTCGACGGGCTGCAATGGCCGTGTCCCGACGGAAGATCATCCGGGCAGCCCGCTGCTGCACGACCGGCTGTGGAGCGATCCGATCGGCGGGGCGCCGGCGCCGTTCATGCCGGTCGAATTCGAGCCGCCGGTCGACACGCTGTCGCCGACTTTCCGATGCGTCTCACGACAGGCCGGCGGCTCGACTCGTTCAACACCGGCGTGCAGACGGGCGGCTATTCGTCGCCGCTGCGATTCGGCGAGACGATCGATCTGGCGCCCGAGGACGGCGTGAGCCTGGGCGTCGCAGAGGGCGAGCGCGTGCGCATCGTCTCGCGGCGCGGCGCGGTGGACGCGCCCGTCCGATTCGATCGAGGGCTGCGGCCGGGACTCGCGTTCATGACGATGCACTTTCCCGACGAGGTCGACACCAACATGCTGACCATCGACGCGGTCGATCCGAAGTCGGGCACCGCGGAGTTCAAGGCGTCGGCCGTTCGCATCGAGAGACTCTGAGTGGACCTTCACCTGATTCCCTGGGGCGGTCGCGACGCCTGACGAACGCGAAGCCATCGATGCCATTCTCGACGGGACTCGGGACCCGGGACTCGGGACCCGGACGCTGCTGTTGCCCGCGCTGCACGCCGCGCAGGCGCGCGTCGGCTGGATCAGCGAAGGCGCGCTGAATCACATCTGCGAGCGGTTGTCGGTGCCGCCGGCCGAGGCCTACGGCGTCGCGTCGTTCTACGCGATGTTCTCGCTGAAGCCGCGCCCGCCGCGTCGTGCATGTCTGCGACGACATCGCGTGCCGCGTCAACGGTGCGGAGGCGCTGTGTCGCGATCTCGAACAGAAGATCGGCAAGGCCGGCGAACCGTCCGCCGACGGACGCGCGATGTGGCTGCGCAGCCCGTGCCTTGGCCAGTGCGAGCGCGCGCCGGCCGCGCTCGTTCAGGCGGCCGGCGCGGGCCGCGCGGATCGAACGCTGACCGGCGCGACCGCGGACGCCGTCGTCGCGGCATCGAACGATCAGGTCCGCCTGAAGCCGGACACGCCGATCGTCCGACCAGGAGTCCGACCGTAACGCTACCGATGTTCCGGTGGCGTCCGGCTTCAGCCGGACCGTCGGCCTGTCTACGCGGATCCCGCGCGGCTGCTTCGCCGCGTCGGCGTCGCCAATCCGGAGAGCCTCGACGACTATCGCGCGCACGGCGGCTACGAGGCGCTCGCCGCGCGTTCGTCGCTCGGGCCCGAGCGGCGTCATCCGCGAGGTCACCGACTCGAAGCTGGTCGGCCGCGGCGGCGCGCTCTTTCCGACCGGCCGGAAGTGGGACGCCGTCGCGCGGGCGGCGGTGCGCCCGCACTACCTGGTCTGCAACGCCGACGAGTCGGAGCCGGGCACGTTCAAGGATCGCGTGCTGATGGAGGAAGATCCGTTCGCCGTCATCGAGGCGATGACCATCGCCGCGTTCGCGACCGGCTGCGAGCAGGGATACCTCTACATCCGCGGCGAGTATCCGCTGGCGACCAGGCGACTGCTGCGGCGCGCTCGCGCAGGCGCGCGCGCGCGGCCTGCTCGGCGCGCGACGTGATGGGCGAGGGCTTCCGCTTCGACATCGAACTGCGCCGCGGCGCCGGCGCGTACATCTGCGGCGAAGAGACGGCGCTCTTCAACTCGATCGAGGGCTTGCGCGGCGAGCCGCGGAACAAGCCGCCGTTTCCCGTGCAGTCGGGCCTGTTCGGCAAGCCGACCGTCGTCAACAACGTCGAGACGCTCGTCAACGTCCTCGACATCGTGCGCGACGGCGGCCCGGCGTTCGCCGCCACCGGGACCGAACAGTCGACCGGCACGAAGCTGTTCTGCGTCTCGGGATGCGCCGCGCGGCCGGGCGTCTACGAAGTGCCGTTCGGCGTCACGCTGCGGGCGCTCATCGAATCGCGCGGGCGGCGTCCGCGGCGGGCGGCCGCTGCAGGCGGTGCTGCTCGGCGGCGCGGCCGGCGTGTTCGTCACGCCGGACGAGACTCGACATGCCGCTGACGTTCGAAGGCGCGCGCGCCGCCGGCGCCACCCTCGGGTCGGGCGTCGTCATGCTGTTCGACGACACGCGTCGATATGCGCGACATCGTGCTGCGCATCGCGACGTTCTTCCGTGACGAGTCGTGCGGCCAGTGCGTGCCGTGCCGCGTCGGCACCGTGCGTCAGGAGGAGGCGCTCCACCGGCTCGTTGCGGCGAAGCGCGCGGCGTCGCAGTGAGGCCGAATTCGCCCTGATCGACGACCTGGCGCAGGCGATGCGCGACGCGTCGATCTGCGGCCTCGGGCAGACCGGCATCGCCACCGCCGTTGCAATCCGGCCATCAGAAAGCTCCGGGTGTTCTGGATGATTCAGCTGACCATCGACGGCCGCACGACGCACGCACCCGAGGGCACGACGATCCTGCAGGCCTGCAACGCGCAGGGCATCGACACGCCGACGCTGTGCACTCTGAAGACGCTGACGCCGGTGAACGCCTGCCGTCTCTGCGTCGTCGAGGTCGAGGGCGCCCGCGCGCTCGTGCCGGCGTGCTCGCGCAAGGTCGAAGCCGGCATGGTCGTTCGCACGAACACCGATCGCGTCCGGCACAGCCGCAAGCTCGTTCTCGAGCTGCTGGGCTCGTCGGTGGATCTGTCGCTCGCGTCCGCGGATCTGAAGCGCCACATGCGTGAGTACGGCGCGGAGCCCGAGCGCCTCGCCGGCGCCACCGTCGCGCAGCCGGTGAAGGTCGACAACGATCTCTACGTGCGCGACTACTCGAAGTGCGTGCTCTGCTACAAGTGCGTCGAGGCGTGCGGCACCGACGCGCAGAACACGTTCGCCATCGCCGTCGCCGGCCGCGGATTCGACGCGCACATCTCGACCGAATCGGATCGTCCGCTCCCGGACTCCGCGTGCGTCTACTGCGGCAACTGCATCGGCGTCTGTCCGACCGGCGCGCTGATGTTCAAGTCGGAGCACGACATGCGGCAGGCGGGCACGTGGGACGAGTCGAAGCAGACCGTCACCGACACCATCTGCCCCTACTGCGGCGTCGGCTGCACGCTGCAACTGCACGTCCAGGACAACGACATCGTCCGCGTCACGTCGCCGCTCGATCACGACGTCACCAGCGGCCACTTGTGCATCAAGGGCCGTTTCGGCTGGCAGTTCGTGCAGAACCGCTGAGCGCGCCAGCGTCTCAATCGAGGAAATCGCAATACTTCTCGACGTGCGCCGCAAGGTCGAGCGAGTGCTGTCTGACGAGCCGCTCGGCCAGTTCGGTGTCGCGGCGCTCCAGCGCCTCGATGATGCGCATGTGATCGGCAATCGATCGGGACGCGCGGTCCTTCTGCGAGATCGTCATGCGGCGAATCGCCCGGACGTGGACGAAGAGGTTCTCGATCGTCTTGGACATCAGATGCGAACCGGAGAGGTTGATGATCGCCTGATGGAAGGCGATGTTCGCATCCGAGTACTCGTGCAGGTGCTCCGAGGGCGCAGAGCTGTGAAACTCGTCGAACATGTGGCGCAGCGCGCCGATGCTTTCATCTGACGCGTTGATCGTGGCGAGCCTCGCCGCCATGCTCTCCAGCGCCGCGCAGACTTCGATGATCTCGATGATTTCCTTCTTGGTCTTCCTGACGATGAAGACGCCGCGGCGCGGAACGGTGCGCAGGAAGCCTTCCTGCTCGAGCAGCGTCATCGCCTCGCGGATCGGCGTCCGGCTGACGCCGAGCGCGCGGCTCAGCTGACGTTCGTCGAGACGAATTTCCTCTCGCTGCCCATAGATGTCCGCATCCATAATCGCCTCTTTGAGCGCCGTGTACGCCTGGTCGACGATGCTGACGTTCGCGTTGAGGGGCTGCAAGGTCCAGCGGAGGCGCTGGGCTTCATGTTGACTTTGACTGGTATACCACATACGGTATGCCATTCTGATCGCCGAAAAGCCACTGCTCCGGAGGACACCATGTTAGAGACTGCGGCCTCCCCCGCCGATGCCAAAGCAGCCGATGCCGAGCGGAAGCTGACGGACGGCTTTCACCTCGTCATCGAGGCGCTCACGCTCAACGGCGTCAAGACCATCTACGGTGTGCCTGGCATCCCGATCACGGACTTCGGCCGTCTGGCACAGGCCGCAGGCATGCGCGTCATCTCGTTCCGGCATGAGCAGCACGCCGGCAACGCCGCGGCCATCGCCGGCTTCCTGACGAAGAAGCCCGGCATTTGCCTCACGGTGTCAGCTCCCGGCTTCCTCAACGGTCTGACGGCGCTGGCCAATGCGACGACCAACTGCTTTCCGATGATCCTGATCAGCGGCTCGTCCGAGCGCGAGATCGTCGACCTGCAGCAGGGCGACTACGAAGAGATGGACCAACTGGCGATTGCCAAGCCGCTCTGCAAGGCGGCGTTCCGCGTGCTGCATGCCGCGGACATCGGCATCGGCGTGGCGCGCGCGATCCGCGCCGCGGTTTCCGGTCGTCCGGGCGGCGTCTATCTCGATCTGCCGGGCAAACTGTTCTCTCAGGTGATCGACGCGGAGGCTGGAGCCAGATCACTCGTCAAGGTCATCGACCCGGCGCCGGCCCAGATTCCCGCGTCCGGCCGCCGTCACGCGCGCGCTCGATCTCCTGAAGAGTGCCAAGCGCCCGCTGATCATTCTCGGCAAAGGCGCGGCATACGCGCAGGCCGACGACCAGATCCGCGCCCTGGTCGAAAAAAGCGGCATACCGTTCCTGCCGATGAGCATGGCCAAGGGACTGCTGCCCGACACGCATCCGCAGTGCGCCGGCGCGGCACGCTCGACGGTGCTGAAGGACTCCGACGTCGTGATGCTGATCGGCGCCCGGCTCAACTGGCTCCTGTCGCACGGCAAGGGCAAGACCTGGGGCGACGCGCCGAAGACAGTTCATCCAGATCGACATCGAGCCGAAGGAGATGGACATCAACGTCGAGATCGTCGCTCCGGTGGTCGGCGACATCGGCTCCTGCGTATCGGCGCTGCTCGACGGCATGGGCGGCGATTGGCCGGCGCCGCCGGCGGACTGGATCAACGCCGTCAAGACGAAGCGCGAGGAAAACATCGCCAAGATGGCGCCGCGGCTGATGAGCAACCAGTCGCCGATGGACTTCCACGGCGCGCTCGGCGCATTGCGCACCGTCATCAAGGAGCGGCCGGACGCGATCCTCGTCAACGAAGGCGCCAACACGCTCGACCTGGCGCGCGGCGCGATCGACATGTATCAGCCGCGCAAACGTCTCGACGTCGGCACCTGGGGCGTCATGGGCATCGGCATGGGCTTCGCCATCGCCGCCGCCATCGAGACCGGCAAGCCCGTGCTCGCGGTCGAGGGCGACTCCGCCTTCGGCTTCTCCGGCATGGAGGTCGAGACCATCTGCCGCTACAACCTGCCGGTCTGCGTCGTCGTCTTCAACAACGACGGGATCTATCGCGGCACCGACGTCAATGCCGCGGGTTCGGACCCGGCGATCACCGTCTTCGTCAAGGGCTCGCGTTACGACAAGATGATGGAGGCGTTCGGCGGCGTCGGCGTGAATGCGACGACGCCCGACGAGCTGAAGCGCGCCGTCGACGCGGCGATGGACTCCGGCAGGCCGACCCTCATCAACGCGGTGATCGACCCGGCGGCCGGCACCGAGAGCGGCAGCATCGGCAAACTCAACCCGCAAAGCGCGGTTCGCAAGAAATAACCATGAATCGATTTGAGAGGGTCTCAGAGATGGGCAAGGCACTAGACGGCGTTCGCATTCTCGACTTCACGCACGTTCAATCGGGTCCGACGTGCACGCAGCTGCTCGCGTGGCTGGGCGCCGACGTCATCAAGGTTGAACGCGCCGGCGAGGGGGACGTCACGCGCGGCCAGCTGCGCGACATTCCGGGCGTGGACAGCCTGTACTTCACGATGCTCAACGCGAACAAGCGCTCGATCACGGTCGACGCCAAGAATCCGAAAGGGAAGGCGATCCTCGAAGCGCTGGTCAAGAAGTGCGACGTGCTCGTGGAGAACTTCGCCCCGGGCGCGCTCAACCGCATGGGTTTCACCTGGGAGCGCATCAACGAGCTCAACCCGCGCATGATTGTCGCGTCGGTCAAGGGTTTCGGCCCCGGGCCGTACGAAGACTGCAAGGTCTACGAGAACATCGCGCAGTGTGCCGGTGGTTCGGCGTCCACGACCGGCTTCGATGACGGCCCGCCGCTGGTCACCGGCGCGCAGATCGGCGACAGCGGAACCGGATTGCATCTGGCGCTGGGCATCGTGGCCGCCTTGTACCAGCGCAACACCACGGGCCGCGGTCAGCGCGTGCTCGCCGCGATGCAGGACGGCGTGCTCAATCTGTGCCGCGTGAAGCTGCGCGATCAGCAGCGGCTCGCGCGGACGCACGTCATGGAGGAGTACCCGCAATACCCCAACGGCACGTTCGGCGATGCCGTCCCGCGGGCGGGGAACGCCTCTGGCGGCGGGCAGCCCGGATGGATTCTCAAGTGCAAGGGCTGGGAAACCGATCCCAACGCCTACATCTACTTCATCACGCAGGCGCCGGTCTGGGACGCCATCTGCAAGGTGATCGGCCACGAGGAATGGTTGACCGATCCGCGGTACGCGACGCCGAAGGCGCGGCTGCCGCATCTGTCGGAAATCTTCGACCGGATCGAGGAATGGACGAAGACCAAGACCAAGTTCGAGGCGATGGACATCCTCAACGAGCACGACATCCCGTGCGGACCGATTCTCTCCATGAAAGAGATCGCCGACGAACCGTCGCTGCGCAAGACCGGCACCGTCGTCGAGGTCGATCACCCGACGCGCGGCAAGTACCTCACGGTGGGCAATCCGATCAAGATGTCTGACAGTCCGTCCGACGTGAAGCGATCGCCGCTGCTCGGCGAGCACACCGACGAGGTCCTGGCAGAACTCGGCTTCGGAGCGGATCAGATCGCCGCGCTGCGCGCCGAAAAAGTCATCTGAAACGCATCAAGGCTCCAGGAACAAGACGATGATCAACAACCGACCGACAGTCAGGCGTGTTCTCGATACCGTCAAAGCCGAAGGCCGCACCGCGCTCACCGCACCGGAAGGCAAGGTCGTGTGCGAGGCGTACGGGATCACCGTTCCCAAGGAAGGCGTGGCGACGTCGGCCGCCGACGCGGCGGCGATCGCAACGGCCATGGGCTTTCCGGTGGTGCTCAAGATCGTCTCGCCGGAGATTCTGCACAAGACCGAGGCGGGAGGCGTGCTGGTCGGCGTGAAGAGCGCCGAGGAGGCCCAGAAGGGCTACGACACCATCATCGCCAACGCGAAGAAGTACAACGCGAAGGCCAACATCCTCGGCGTCCAGGTGCAGCAGATGCTCGCCGGCGGCCAGGAAGTGATCATCGGCGCGGTCACCGATCCCGTGTTCGGCAAGCTGGTCGCGTTCGGTCTTGGCGGCGTCCTGGTCGAAGTGCTCAAGGACATCACGTTCCGTCTCGCGCCCGCGACCAAGGACGACGCGTTGTCGATGCTCGACGGCATCGCTGCGGCGCAGATCCTCAAGGGCGTCCGCGGTGCCGATCCGGTCAATCGCGACGCGCTCGCGACGATGATCCAGAACGTGTCGCAGCTCATCGCCGACTATCCGGAAATCGCGGAGATGGACCTGAACCCGGTCTTCGCCACCAAGGACGGCGCGATCGCGGCCGACGTCCGGATCGTCGTCAATTTCTCGCCGGCGCCGGCGCGGTTCCGCCCGAAGCACGAGGACATCGTGCGCGACATGAACCGCATCATGAAGCCGAAGGCGGTCGCCGTCATCGGCGCCTCCTCGGAGGCCGGCAAGATCGGCAACTCGGTGATGAAGAACCTGATCAACGGCGGCTACAAGGGGCAGATCTACCCGATCAACCCGTCCGCCGACGAGATCATGGGGCTGAAGGCGTACAAGAGCGTCAAGGACGTTCCAGGCGACATCGACGTCGCGGTGTTCGCGATTCCGGCCAAGTTCGTCGCCGGCGGCGGTCGCCGAGTGCGGCGAGAAGAAGATTCCCGGCGCCGTCCTCATTCCTTCAGGGTTTGCCGAGACCGGCAACGTCGAGGGCCAGAAGGAGCTCGTCGCGGTCGGCCGGAAGTACGGCGTCCGCCTGATGGGCCCGAACATCTACGGCTTCTACTACACGTGGAGCAACCTCTGCGCGACGTTCTGCACGGCCTACGACGTCAAGGGCAACGCGGCGCTGTCGTCGCAGTCGGGCGGCATCGGGATGGCGATCATCGGCTTCTCCCGCTCGGCGAAGATGGGCGTCTCGGCCATCGTCGGGCTGGGGAACAAGTCGGATATCGACGAGGACGATCTGCTGACGTTCTTCGAGCAGGACGACAACACGCACGATCATCGTGCAGCACTGCGAGGACCTGAAGGACGGCCGCGCCTTCGCCGAAGTCGCCAAGCGCGTGTCGAAGAAAAAGCCGGTCGTCGTGCTCAAGGCCGGACGCACGTCCCTGGGCTCCAAGGCGGCCAGCTCGCACACCGGCGCGCTCGCCGGCAACGACAAGATCTACGACGATGTGCTCCGGCAGTCCGGCGTGATTCGCGCGCGGTCGCTGCGCGAGATGCTCGAGTTCGCCCGCGCGCTTCCGATCCTGCCGACGCCCAAGGGCGACAACATCGTGATCATCACGGGAGCCGGCGGTTCCGGCGTGCTGCTGTCTGACGCGGTCGTGGACAACGGCCTGTCGCTCATGGCCTTTCCCGCCGGATCTCGATGCCGCGTTCAAGAAGTTCATCCCGCCGTTCGGCGCATCGGGCAATCCGGTCGACATCACCGGCGGCGAGCCGCCGAAGACCTACCAGAACACCGTCCGGCTCGGGCTCGAAGATCAGCGGATCCACTCGCTGATTCTCGGCTACTGGCACACCATCGTCACGCCGCCGATGGTCTTTGCGAAGCTGCTGGCCGAGATCGTCGAGGAAATGCGGGCGAAGGGCATCGACAAACCGGTCGTCGTCTCGCTGGCGGGGGATGTGGAGGTCGAAGAGGCGTCAGAGTATCTCTTCGCATCACAAGATTCCGGCCTATCCCTATTCGACGGAGATCCCGGTGGACGTGCTCGGCGCCAAGTACAAGTGGGCGCGCGGTG
>CAWCDQ010000015.1:0-36977 GCA_963794305.1 uncultured Acidobacteriota bacterium
CGAGCATGCCGAACGGGTGCCCACGGCGGCGCCGTTGGCAGCCGTGTCATGAATTTAAGAGCGCGTTGCGGAACTGGCGTTGTAGGGGCGGACCGCGTGTCCGCCCCGGGGCCGACACATTGGTCGGCCCCTACGCCACCAATTCTGCAGTACACCCTTAAGGTTGCGGCGCGTCGTGGATCCAGCGGTGCGCGGGATCTTCGTGCAGCGCCAGCCGGCGCTCGGCGCCCGCCATGCCCCACAGATAGTAGAGCCGATACCCCGGCGGCGCGGACACCGGGTGATAGCCATATGGCAGCAGCACGGCGTCGCCGTCGCGGACGATGTGGGTGACCGCCTCCCCGTCGGCGGCGTAGAGCATCTGTAATCCAAAGCCCTGAGGGGGATCGACGCGGTAGTGATACACCTCTTCGAGCACCGGTTCTCCGTCGCGGCCGTCGTGTTTGTGGGGCGGAAAGCTGCTCCAGTTGCCGGGACGGTTGATCGTCTCGCCGACGAGCAGCCGACGCGCGTGCACATCGGTGACGAAGATGTTGTGCACGTCGCGCACGTACAGGTCGCGTCCGCGCGTCACTGACTGCACGTCGTTGGGGCGGATCAGCGCAGGCGTGCCACCCGCTGGCGCCGGCGTCGAGATCAGGATCGCCTCGAGCGGCGCGTCCGCGCGCACGGTCAGCGTGCAGGCCGGCGGGAGATACGCGGCAGTGGCCCGATCGCTGAACACGTCGGCACGAGCGACCGGCCAGCGATCGTCGCCAACCTCGAACACGCCGCGACCTTGCTGCAGCACCACGACCGTCTCTTCATCGGGCGACACGTACTGCTCGCTCTGGCCGGCGTCGAGCGTCAGCCGCCAGCTGGTCAGCTCGCGCGCGCCGCGATCGCCCCGGCGCTGAAGCAGTTGCAGTCCGGCGCCGCGTGGCACGCGATTGAGGGTATCCGCCAGGGTCGTCACAAACGACATTCTACTTTCCGGCCGCTCCTGACGGCAGCTGACGATTCCGACACCGTGCGTTGCGGGGTTTTCCGCTCCGTGTCGCGTTACCGGTCAGAAGCCGCCGCCCTCAGCCCATCTTGGCGCTGGGCGGGCGGCAAGGAGAGCCATCATGACCAGGAACATTGTCTTCGGGATCCTGACCGTCGGCGTCGTCGCAGCCGGCGTCGCTACCGCGGCGCTCACCCGCACAACCGGCAGAACACAGCAGGCACGCGTCGAACGCGGTCGGTACCTTGTGACGGTCGGGGGATGCAACGACTGCCACACGCCGCTCAAGATGGGCCCGAAAGGGCCGGAGCCCGACATGTCGCGGATGTTGTCCGGGCATCCCGATTCATTCCCCATCGCGTCCGGCATCGCTCCGGCGTCGGACCGCTGGATGATGACCGCGGCCGCAAGCGGCACGGCGTTCTCGGGACCATGGGGCGTGAGCTTCGCCGCGAACCTGACGCCGGATCAGAACACCGGCCTGGGCATCTGGACCGAGGAGATGTTCATGAAGACGCTGAAGACCGGCCGGCACATGGGCGTCTCGCGCGAGATTCTTCCGCCGATGCCGTGGTTCAACTACGGGTTGATGACCGATGAGGATCTGCGATCGGTCTACGCGTTCCTGCGGACGATCCCTCCGGTGCACAACCGGGTGCCGACACCGCTGCCGCCGGCCGCGCCGCAGGTCGCCCGCAACACGGCGCCGTGAACGTTCACGGCTCGGGGGACGGGTGCGGCTTGCCCGAGAGCTCGCGTTTGAGCCAGGCGCGCGCATGCGCCCAGTCCCCTTCGACGGTTCGCAGCGAGAGCTCGAGATGTTCGGCGACCTCCCGGCTCGACATGCCCGAGAAGAATCGCAGCGTCACGACCTGCGCCGCGCGCGGATCGATCGCCTCGAGCCGCGTGAGCGCCGCTTCGAGGGTCATGAGGTCTTCCACAGGCACGGGCCCTTCCGCCGCCGCATTCATCAAGTCGTTCAATTCCACCGGCTGGACGCCGCCGCCGCGCTTGTCGCGCTTCTGATGACGGCCGTGATCGATGAGCAGCCGGCGCATCGCCTGTGCGGCGATCGCCAGGCCGTGGGTGCGCCCCTGCCACGCGTTCCCACTCTCTTTCTGGATGCGGATCCACGCCTCGTTCACGAGCGCCGTCGGCTGCAGGGTATGGTTCCGCCGCTCGCGCCGCAGATAGCCGCCAGCCACACGGTGCAGCTCGCGGTAGATCTGCGGAAACAGCTCGTCCTTCGGATCGGGCCGCTTGGTCGTCATGATGGCGTATCCACGTGAAGGGCCGCCCGCTCACGCCGTGCGTCGTTGAGCGGCGCCAGCGCCGGGTCCGCCGACTTCCAGAGCTCGAGCAGGCGGTCGTACGACGCGCGTGCCGCGGCCGGGTCGCCCATCAGCGTCGCTGCGCGAGCAGCGCCAAGATGCGCGAGCGGATACAGGAGCGAGACGGGGATTTGTCCCCGATGATCGAGGATCGTCTGAAACTCCTTGCGTGCCGCGGCGCCGTCCTTCACCTGCAGGTGGGCCTGGCCGCGGATGTATATCGGCCACAACTCCGCCGCAGGCGCGAGATCGGTACGAGCGCACCGGTTCGAGCAGCTCGATGGCGCGCTTCGGTTCGCCGCGCGAAAGAGCCAGCATCGCCGCCGTCACGGGCGCAGAGACCCGCGCGACCAGGATCGCTTCGGGCAGCCGTTTCTGGACCTCCGCGGACAACGCCATCGCCTCCGCCACGCCGCACAGCGCGAGCGCGCGGCTCGCGCGATCGAGCGCGCCGGTGTCGCGGCTGAGCGCAAGGCCGGCCTGGATCTCGGCCTTCGCTTTGTCGCACTGCCCGACCGTCGCATGCATCTCGGCGTCTTCGATCGACAGCTGCGCGGCGACCTCCTTGAAGTTCCCGGCCCCGGATCGGTCGACGCCGCGGCGATACTGGTCGTGCGCGTCGTTGACATGCCCGCCGAACGCCAGCGCATGCGCCTGCCAGCCGAACGCCGCGTTGGTGGCGCGCACGCCGACCGACGCCGCCAGCTCCCGCTCCATCGTCTGCGCGTCGCCCTCGACGAACGCCATCAGGAACGACAGGCGCCGCGCGCCTCCGAACTCGAGGTGACGGTCGGCAGCCTGACGCAGGATGTCGCGCGCTTCGGGCAGGCGATTGAGCGCGAGCAGCGATGCCGCGAGGTTCGAGTAGGCGGGGATGAACTGGGGATCGAGGCGGATCGCCTCGCGCAGCGCCGGTACCGCATGATCGAACTGGCCGAAGCGAATCAGCGCGTTGCCCAGGCTGTTGAACGGGAACGCTTCGCGCGGGTACGTGGCGGTCCAGGCGCGCGCGAGTTCCAGCGCCTTGTCCCACGCCTGCAGCGCGTCGCGGTAGTAGCGCCACGAGATGAAGAACTGCTCGCGGTCGCTGACCTTGTCGCGCAGCTCGAACGCCTTGCGCGCCACCTCCGGCGCGAGCGCCTGCTGACCGGTGTTCGCGTACATCTCGGACAACAACGCGTAGGCCATCGCGAACGTCGGGTCGAGCTCGATCGCGCGCTTCAGGTGCGGAATCGCTTCCAGGCGCGGCACTTCGCGCCCGTTATAGAGCGCGAGCGAATACGCGTTCAGCGCGTCGAGCGACGTCGTGGTCGCCCGCGGCAGCGGCACATCGAACTTCTGCACCGAGGCGAGCGACTCGCCGAGCTTCCGGCGGAGCCTCGCCGCCGCCGTGCCCATCGAGGAGAGCACCTGTTCTTTCGTCGACGCCTGCGCCTGCTCCTGCGCCATGACGTCGCCGGTCTCTGCGTTGATCGCTTCGAGCGTGACGACGTAGCTCTGGCCGAGGTTGGCGATGGAGCCGGCGAGCAGGGCCTTCAACCGCTCGCGCTGGGCGATGTCGCGCGCGATCGCGCGCGTGAGGCGCTCGTCGGGCTGCCGCTGCATCAATCGCAGCGTCTGCCGCGCCTGCTCCTCCGGAAAGACTTTCAGGAACGGCGATTGTTCCAGCGCGACCGCCAGCGCCACTTTCAACGCACCGTCGAACACCGGATCGCCAGTCGCATTCTCGAAGTCGGCCAGCAGCACGACATCCTGTTCGGTAAGGGTGCGCGCATTGGGAGTCCGGACAAACGCCGAACCGTAGGCGAGGATCGCGACAAGCGCGGCAATCCCCAGACCCGCGAGCCACATCCGCCGGTGCCGGGGCTCGAACGCCGCCGCCGGGGACGCCGCAGTCCGGAGCGTCTTCGCCGGTGGCAACGCCGCCGCCATCTCGTCCACGGATGCCCAGCGGAGCTGCGGATCGTGGCAGAGCGCGCGCATGATGACGCGCTCGAGGGCGGGATCGACGTTCGCCACGATCGCGGACGGCCGCAGTGGTTCGTCCAGCGTGGCGGAGCGCTTGAAGGCCTCATGTCCAACGATCAGCTCGTACAGGACGAGTCCGAGCGAGTACACGTCGGTGCGCTCGGAGACCGCCATGCCGGGCTGTCTCTGCTCCGGCGCCATGTAGGCGGGCGTCCCGGTGAGCGCGTGTCCGCGCGTATCCGTCGTCGTGATCGCGATGCCGAAGTCGGTGATGCGCGCGAGTCCGTCGTCGTCGATCAGCACGTTGGCCGGTTTCAGGTCGCGATGCAGGACGCCCTGGGCATGAGCGGCGGCGACGCCCGCACAGAGCTGCCGGGCGATGTCGATGACCTTGTCGGACGGCAGCCGGCCGACGTGGCGCAGGAGTGCGGCGAGGTCCTCGCCGCGCACGAGCTCCATCGTGAAAAAGACCAGGCCGTCGGCTTCCCCGACGTCGAACACGCGGCAGATCGACGGATGCGTAATCTTCCGTGCGAGCCGCACTTCGTTCAGGAGACGTTCGCGCGCATCCACACCGCGGGCGAGGAACACCTTGAGGGCGATCGCCGTATCGAGCACGAGATCGTCGGCGCGCCACACGTCGCCCATGCCGCCCTGACCGATGCGGGCGACCATGCGGTAACGATCGGCGATGACCGCGCCGGGCACGAACCCGGCGCCCGCCGCCGGCTCGGCCTCGTTCGTGCTCTCCTCGTCGTAATACAGCAGGAGCGACTCGACCTCACGGCGCAGCGCTGCGTCGCCGGCGCAGGCCTGCTCGACGAAGGCCGCACGGTCGGCGGCGCCGATGGCGACCGCATCAAGAAAGATGTCCTTCGCGCGTTGCGTGTACGGACGTCATGTGAACCGGGCCCGCAACCTACTGCAGCTGCGCATACTCGCGCCGGGCCGCCCGGAGACTCTCGAGCGCCGGATCGGCGCCTTGCCACAGGGTGAAAAACCGTTCGTAGGCACCGCGCGCCTCGTCGCGCTGGCCCGCGAGCGCGTGGGCACGCGCGCGCCCGAGATGGGCGAGCGCGTAGAGCGGCGATGTCGGCGCCTGCCCACGGTGATCGAGAATGCTTTGAAACTGCGCGCCCGCCGAATGCGCGTCCTTCTTCTGAAGAAACGCCTGGCCTCGCAGGTAGGAGGGCCAGAATTCCGACGCCGGCGCGCGGTCGTACGCGGCCACGGGATCGAGCTGCGCCACCGCGCGATCCGCCTGTCCCGACTGAACGGCGATCGCCGCGGCCGTGACCGGACGATGAATCAGCGTCGTCAGACTCGCGGCCGGGTACCGGGCCGCCAGTTCCGCCACGAGACGCTGCGACTCCTCCGCGCGCCCGCACAGCGCGAGCGTGCGACTCGCGCGTTCGAGCGTGAAGTTGTCGCGGCCGAATCCGAGCGCGGCGGACACCTCGCGCCGGGCGTCCGCGCACTGACCCGCGATCGCGTGCGTCTCCGCGTCTTCCGCCGCGGTCTGGGCGGAGAGCTCGCGCAGGTCGTCGCGATCGGTCATCTGGATGCCTCGCTGGAAAAGTTCGTGCGCCGCCGACACGCGACCGGCTGATGCCGAGGCGCGGGCTTCCCAGATCGCCGCCCAGGTCCCGCCCTGCGTGGCGCGCGCCTCATCGAGCGCGAGCTCGCGTACCTGCGCCTCACGATCGTTTCCGATCAGCGCGAGCGTGTACCACATTCTCCGAAGGGTGATGAACGCGACACCCTGGACCGCCGAGTCGCGAAGCACCGCCCGTGCCTCGTCGAACCGGTTCGAGGCAATCAGCGAGCCGGCGAGGTTGCCGTAGGGCGGCACGAACTTCGGATCGAGGCGGATCGCCTCGCGAAACGCGCTGACCGCCTTGTCGTGATCGCCGAATGCCGCCGAGGCCAGGCCGAGGCTGTTGAAGGCGAACGCCTCGCGCGGATATGTGCCCGTCCAGGCGTGCGCGAGGTCGAGCGCCTTGTCCCACGCCTGCTCGGCATCGAGATAGTAGCGCCAGGAGATGAAGAACCGCTCCCGCTCGCTGACGCGATCGCGGAGCTCGAACGCCTTCCGGGAGAATGCCGGCGCCTCGGAGGGGCGGTCGTTGTTCTTGTACACACCCGACAGCAGCGCGTAGGCCATCGCGAAGCTCGGGTCGAGCGCAATGGCCTTCTCGAGATGCGGAATCGCCTCCACCCGCGGCACTTCCCGCCCCTGGTCGAGAGCCAGCGAATAGGCGTGCAGGGCTTCGAGCGATCCCGTCGTCGCGCGCGGCAACGGAACGTCGAACCGCTTCACCGTCGCGAGCGACTCACCGAGCGTCACCCGCAGGTTCTTCACCGTATTGCCGAGCGCCGCGAGCACATCTTCCTTGCGCGCGACCTCGACCTGATCGCGCGCCATCACGTCGCCGGTCGCGGCGTTGATCGCTTCCAGCGCGAGGACGTAGTGACTCCCGAGGCTCGCAATCGACCCGGCGACGAGCGCCTTCAGTTGTTCCCGCTGCGCAATCTCGCGCGCAATCGACCGGGTGATCCGTTCGTTCGTGTCGAGCTGCATCAGGCGCAGGGTGTCGCGGACGCGGGCGTCGGGGAACACCTTCAGGAACGGCGACTGCTCGAGCGCCACGGCGAGGGCGACCTTGAGCGATCCGTCGAACACCGGCTCGCCGGTCGTGTTCAGGAAATCGGCAACGACGAGCCGATCCTGTTCGGTCAGCGGCACCGGTGCCGGGCGCGTGAGGCGCGGCGAAATCGCAACCAGGCCGGCAATCAGCGCCGCGATGGCGGCCGCGCCGATCCATGGCCACGCGCGATGACCGCTGCGGCCCGGGACGTGGCCGCTCAGCATCCCGGCCATCTCCGCCGCCGAGGCAGGCCGGAGCGCGGGATCAAGGCAGAGGGCCGCCAAAATCGCGCGCTCAAACGACGGATCGACCTCCGGCACGAGCGTGGAAGGCCGGACCGGTCCGTTGCGGCTGGGAGCGGCGGCGAATGGCGGCCGGCCGGTCAGCAGCTCGTAGAGCACGAGGCCCAGCGCGAACAGGTCGGTTCTCTCGGAGACCGCGCCTCCCCGGAGGAGCTGCTCCGGGGCGAGATACCGCTGGCCGGACGACGACGCGGCCTCCGCATCCTCGCTGGTCACCGCCATCCCGAAGTCGGTGATGCGCACGCATCCATCGTCGTCGATGAGGATATTGGCTGGTTTGAGGGCGCGGTGCAGCACGCCCTGGGCATGCGCCGCCGCCAGGCCCTCGCACACCTGACGGCCGATGTGAGCGACCCGCTCGGCCGGAAGACGGCCGACCCGCCGGAGCAACGTCGCGACGTCCTCGCCGTCGATCAGCTCCATCGAGTAGAACACGCGGCCGTCCGTCTCGCCGATATCGAAGACGCGGCAGACCGTCGGGTGGGTGATCCGGCGCGCCAGCCGGACCTCTTCGAGAATACGGGCCCGGCTCGCGGGACCGGCCGAACCAATGACTTTCAGGGCGACCGGGGTGCCGAGGACGAGATCCTCGGCGCGCCACACCTCGCCGGTGACACCGCGGCCGAGGCTGGCGACCAGCCGGTACCGGCCGGCGAACAGGGTGCCCGGAACCAGGGAATCGGTCCCCTGAACCGGTGCCTCGTCCCCAGCCGGTTTCATCGCCCAGTCGTTATCGCGGCGCCCCGGCGGCGGGGTCAGCGCGGCGAGAAAGGCCGCCATTGCGCGTGTATGCAGTGAGGGCATGGCTCCGCGTCCTTGTCACTGGCAGACGGCATTGCGGGGTTTGCGGTTCCTTGTCGCGTTACAGGGACAGGACCCGGACATGACAACTGCCACCCGCACGACGTTCACGGCCATGGCCTGCGCCGCAGCCGTTACCGCACAATTCGTCGGCGCCAAGGCCACGCGCGACGCGTTGTTTCTGACCTCGCTTGACTTCACCGCCCTCCCGGCGATGCTCATCGCGACGTCGGTTTGTTCGATTCTTCTCGTGATGGCTCACACACGCTGGTCCGTGAGCATAGCACCAGCGAAGGCCGTACCTCTGGCATTCGTCGCGAGCGGTCT
The DNA here is from genome assembly GCA_963794305.1 of uncultured Acidobacteriota bacterium. Classification (GTDB taxonomy): domain Bacteria; phylum Acidobacteriota; class Vicinamibacteria; order Vicinamibacterales; family CAVVIG01; genus CAVQFC01. The sequence continues at coordinate 8,363 of CAWCDQ010000015.1, forward strand.
GCTGTTCATCTGCGAGTGGTTCGTCAGGGTGTCGGCTCCCGTCGAGCACGGCGGTGCTGGTCTACCTGCACGTCTCGGGCGCCGGCCCCCTGCTCGCGTCAGGCTTCTGGCTCATTGCCACGGAACGCTTCGACCCGCGCACCGCGAAACGGCGTTTCGGACAGATTTCGGGCGCCGGCACTGTCGGAGGATTGCTCGGCGCCTTGCTGTCCGCCCACGTCGCGACCTGGGGCGTCCCGTCGATGCTGCTCGTCCTCGCCGCGCTGCAGTTCCTCAGCGCCTGGCTCGTACGGCAGCTCGCTGTCCGGCTCGAACCGTCAACGACACCGATCCTGAACGACCCGATCGCCGACGCTCCCGACGCCTGGTCGGGCCTGCGCGTCGTTGCCGAATCGCCGCACCTGCGTCACCTCGCCGCACTCGTGCTGCTGGGAACGACCAGCGCTGCGCTGGTCGAATATCTCTTCAAGGCCAAAGCGTTCGAAACGCTGGGACCCGGCGATCATCTCCTGCGGTTTTTCTCGCTCTATTATGCCGCAACAAGCTTCCTCACGCTGCTCGTCCAGCTGGTGTTGAGCCGTGCGGTGCTCGACCGCTTCGGTCTCGCGATGACGATGAGCACGCCGTCGATTGCGCTGCTCGCCGGCAGCGTCGCGGCTCTGGTGGCGCCAGGGTTCGGCGGCATCGTCGTCACGCGCGCCGGCGAGTCCATTTTCCGCGGATCGTGGTTCCGGTCGTCGTACGAGCTGTTCTACACGCCGATTCCAGCCGCCGAAAAGCGCGCCGCGAAGTCGGTCGTGGACGTCGCCTTCGATCGATTGGGCGATGCGGTCGGCGGCGGGCTGGTTCGGTTCGCCGTGCTGCTGTCGCCGGCCGCGGCGGCGTCGACCATCCTCACCTTCGCGATCGCCGCGTCGGCCGGCGCCATCTTCGTCGCGAGCCGCCTGAATCAGCTGGTACATTCGCCTGCTCGAACGGAGCCTCATAAAACAGGGCGACGGCATCGATGTGTCCGCCACCGCCGACGAAGCGACGCGGCGGGTGCTGCGCCGGATCCGGCACGATGCCGACGAAGCCGCGCGTCATCACGCCGCCACGGCGCCAGGAGCGCAGGCCTCTGCGATGAGCGACGTGCCCGGAGCGCGAGTCTTCCAGGCGAGCGGCAGCGGTGGTTCGATCACCGCCGCGAACACACTGGATCCGGACATTCTCGACATCCTGGTGCTGCGCGCGCGCAATCGCGACCGCGTCGTCGAGGTGCTCTCGCGCGAGGACGGGTTGACGCCGGTCCTGGTGCCGCATGTCATCCCCCTGCTCGCCTGGGAGCCGGTGGCGGACTACGCATTCTTCGCGCTGCGGAAGGTCGCCGAGGAGCGGATCGGCGAACTTGCCGATGCGCTCCTCAATCCGGGCCAGAATCCGGCGGTTCGCCTCGGCATCGCGCGCGTGCTTGTCCGTCTGCGTGTCGCAACGCGCCGCCGACAGCGTCGCTCTGGCGCTCGAGGATTCGTGCTTCGAGGTCCGATCGCAGGCGGCCCGCTCGCTCGCGGCGATCATGGAGAAGAACCCGCTGGTGCGTGTCAATGACGAGCGGATCTACTCCGCGGTGCTGGCGGAGGTGAGCCTGGAGCTCGATCCGGCGAGTCGCCGCGTATCGCAGGTGTTCTCGCTGTTGTCCCTCGTGCTGCCGCGCGAGCCGCTGCAGATCGCGTATCGAGGTCTGCAGTCCAGCGATCGGCAGCTCCGAGGCACGGCGCTCGAGTATCTTGAAGGCGTCCTCCCATCCGGCATCCGCGCCGGCCTGTGGCCGCTGCTCGTTCGCCGCGTGCCGGTCGCGGCGTCCCCGCGCTCTCTGTCCCTCGTCCCGTCGGCTCCGCTCACCGTCGCCATCCATTAGCCCGTTTTTCTCAGGTACCTAGCACGGGCGACGGGCTCGAACAGGAGATCAGAAGCGAGCCTGGTGACTCGGACCGTTCGGCGGGGCGGCCTGCCCGTCAGGCCGCCGATCACAACCCGAGCCGAGACGATGCACGAACCTCGAGAGTGACCGCATAGTTCGTGCATCGCCTCGACTCCGGTTGTGTGCGCCGCTGCGCGGCGCCCGCCGAACGTCTGACGCGCGTGTCTCCCTCGTTCAGCAGGCGACAACCTCGTAGCCTCCTATTCTCCTGTTCAAGATCACCGTGGATCGGACTGTCTGCGGTGACGTCCTGCTCCAGCCCGCGTGCGACGCCGACGTGAAGATCGCCATGGCGTGGCCGTCGTTCGGGCAGGCCTGAAGGCCTGCACGACATCGAAGCAGCAAAAGCTGGAACTCGCTTCGCGTTGCGGGTTTCTCCGAGCGATGTCGCGTTACATCCCAGACATCGAACATCAAGGAGAGACCTCATATGTTCCAGACATCCCCATCGCCTACGACACCGACGCCCTCGCGACTCGATCGCGCGCTGTCGCTCTTCACCGACGTGCGTGCCGGTGAAGGCGCGACCGCGCTGTTGATGCTCGTGAACATCTTCCTCTTGCTCGTCTGCTATTCCGTCGTCAAAACGGTGCGGGAGCCGCTGATCCTCCTCGGCGGCGGCGCGGAGGTTCGCTCCTACGCGGCCGCGGGCCAGGCGCTGCGTGCTCATCGGCTTCGTCCCGCTGTACAGCGCCTTTGCCGCGCGGGTCAGCCGCGCGAAGCTGCTGATTGGCGTCACGCTGTTCTTCATCGCCGGCCTCGAGCTGTTCACGCTCGCGGTGACGGCGCGCGTGCCGTACGTCGGCGTCGCGTTTTTCATCTGGGTCGGCATCTTCAACGTCTCCCTCATCGCGCAGTTCTGGTCGTTCGCCAACGATCTCTACACGAAGGAAGCGGGCGCCCGGCTCTTTCCGATCGTCGTGGTCGGCATGACGGCCGGCGCGCCGCTCGGCTCGTTCATCGCCGCCCGGCTGTTCCATGCGGCCTTTGCGCCGCAAGTCATCCTCCAGATCGCCGCGGCGCTGCTGACGGTGAGCGCCTGCATCTACGTCTGGATCAACAGCCGCGAAGAGCGCCGGGGCCCTGCGCCGCGCGCGATGGAATCGGCGGCCGGCGGGTTTCGCCTCGTGCTCCGCAACCGGTATCTCCTTCTGATCGCGGGTTTGATCGTGCTGCTCAACCTGGTCAACACCACCGGCGAGTACCTCGTCGCGCGGCTGCTGACGACGCACGTCGCCGAGCTCGCGGCGGCGCATCCCGGGTTCAACAAGCAGGCCTACATCGGCGCGTTCAGCGGCGACTACCAGTTCTGGGTGAACGTCACCGCGTTCGTCCTGCAGGCGCTCGTCACCTCCCGCCTCGTGAAGTATGCGGGGCTCGCGGGTGCGCTGCTCGCACTGCCGCTCATCGCGCTCGGTGGTTACGCGATCATCTCGGCCGGCGTCGGCTTCTCCGTGGTCCGCTGGATCAAGACCGCCGAAAACGCGACGGACTACTCGATCATGAACACCGCCCGCCAGCTGCTCTGGCTGCCAACCAGCCGTGAGGAGAAGTACAAGGCGAAGCAGGCGATCGACGCGTTCTTCATGCGCTTCGGCGACGTGCTGTCAGCCGTCGCCGTCTACGTCGGCGCCAGCGTGCTCCATCTCAGCATCCAGCAGTTCGCCGTCGTCAATACGGTGATGGCGCTCGTGTGGATCGGTGTCGCGTTGACGATCGTGCGGCCCGCAGCCGTCTTCGCTCGCCCGTCCGTCCGGCTTCGTCCCATGGCCGCAGCCGCCGCGGTCGTGATGCTCCTCGCGTCCATCGCCACGCCGGTCTCGGCGCAGAGACGCGCGAATCGAAGAGCTGGCGGCACAGCAGGCGGAGAAGGCGACGCACCTGCATCCGTACGAACCGACAAAGCTGGAGCAGCGGGTTCAGACGTTCGAACAGATGCAGGGACGATTCTTCGATGCGCCGCTCTATCCGTTCATCGGCAGCGCGATGGACGGCGGCGGCCTGGCGGTGGGCCCAGCCGTCCGCGCGACGTTCGGCGACACCGGCGCCTTCGACGCCCACGCCGCGTGGTCGGTGAAGAACTACAAGGCGATGAACGCAAACCTGAGCCTGCCGCTGTTCGCGCACGACCGGGTGCGCGTGCAGACCGGCGCCGACTACATCGACGCGCCGGACGTGGAGTTCTACGGCATCGGCGCCACGTCACACGCCGGGATCTCGGTCGGCTACGCCTACCGCGCCAGGACCGTTGGCCTCACGACGTCGTTCCTTGCGGCGCCCTCGATCACAATCGGCGGCGGCCTCGACGCCATGCAGACCGAGACCGGCGTGCTGAACCCGACCTACCGGCGAACACGTCTGTTCGCGGAAATCGACCGGCGCACCGCCGGCGGCTACACGCGCACGGGCGGTCTCTACCGCGTGGATTGGTCCGACTACAGCCAGACGAACGCTGGCGCCTCGAGCTTCCAGCGCATCGACGCGGACATCCGCCACTTCATCCCCGTCTTTCGCGAGAACTGGATCATCGCGCTCCGCGCGCTCGCGTCAACGACGACGACCGCGTCGGGACAGGACGTGCCGTTCTTCCTGCTGCCGGATCTCGGCGGCAGCCACACGATCCGCGGCTACGAGCCCTGGCGCTTCCGTGATCGCAATCGTCTCCTGCTGAGCGGCGAGTATCGCTGGACGGCAGGATCGTTCGTGGACATGGCGCTGTTTGTCGACGCAGGCACGGTCGCCGCGCGCTTCGCTGACGTCGATCTGCGCGGTCTCACGACCTCTTACGGCATCGGCGCATCGTTCCACACACCGATCAGCACGGTGACGCGCATCGAGATCGCGCGCACGCGTGAAGGCAACAGCCTGATGTTCTCGTTCAGCCCCAGCTTCTAGACCAGGACTCATCATCATGACGACCAAGAACCGCATTTCCGCCGCCATCCTCGGCACGGTCGCCGCCGTCGCCGCCACCACGATGCTCGGATCGGCCGCTGTGCCGAAGTTCTTCACCGACGATCCGCTCTGGGTCGAGCGCGACACGCAGGATGCCTCTGGCATGAAGCCGCTCGAGCTCGACCTGATGGTGGACCTCGCGTCCAGCATCGCCACCGGTATGAACGTCCCCGCGCCAGGCCGCGCGAAGAACGTCAACAGCGTCGACGAAGTGCCCGACTCGAGCTGGTTCACGAACCGTGTGGGCCATCGTCGCTTGACGCCCGAGGACGTCGCGAAGGGCCCGGACACGAGCGACGGCCCCGCGCCAGGCACCTGGACGATCACCTCCTCGAAGAGCGACGGCGTCACGCCCGGATTCACCGTGAAAGATGCGGCCGGCCAGCGCTGGTTTCTGAAGTTCGATCCACCGGGCTACCGCGCGATGTCGACGGGCACGGAAGTGGCCGCGACGAAGCTGATGTGGGCACTCGGCTACAACGTGCCGGAGAACCACGTGGCGTACATGCGGCGCGAGCAGCTGACCGTCGGCGTGGGCGCGAAGTTCACACCGGCCGGACGCAAGCCGCGTGCGATGCGGCTCGACGACCTCGACTACCTGCTCGGGCATGCCAACCGCGAGCATGGACGGCAGCTACCGCGTCGTCGCCAGCAAGGCGCTACCCGGTAAACCCATTGGCCGCATCCGCTTCGTCGGCACGCGTCCTGATGATCCGAATGACATCGTGCCGCACGAAGATCGGCGGGAGCTGCGTGGATACGGTGTGTTCGCCGCCTGGCTGAATCACGTGGACGCCAAGGCGATCAATTCGCTCGACACACTGGTGGCTGACGGCGGGCGGTCACATGTGCAGCACAACCTGATCGACTTCGGCTCCGCCCTCGGCAGCGGCGGCGTCGGCCCCGCCGATTACTGGGAAGGCGCCGAGTACGTCGTCCAGCCGCGGGAAATCGCCAGGCGCATGGTGAGCTTCGGCTTCTACCTGCCGAAGTGGCGGACGATCCCGTTCTACGAGGCGCGGTCGATCGGCCGGCTGCCACTGCACAGCGCAGACTTCAATCCTGACCTGTGGCGGCCGCGCGTGCCGAACCCGGCCTTCCTCAACGCGCGCCAGGATGACAAGTTCTGGGCGGCGAAAAAGCTCGCGGCGATGACGACCGACATGATCCGCGCCGCTGTGCGCAGCGGTGAGTTCGACGACGCGGAAGCCGAAGAGTTTCTGGTGCGCGCGCTCGCGGGTCGCCGCGATGCGATCACCCGCGCGTATCTCACGGCGATGAACCCAATCGCGGACGCCGCCATCGACAACGGCACGCTCACCTTTCGGAATGCCGCCGTCGACGCCGACATTGCCGTCGCCCCGCACGGGTACCTCGCGCGGTGGTCCACGTACGACAACGCGACCGGCACCGGCGCGGCGCTCGGCGAGACGTCAGGGCGCGGGCCGGAGCTCGCCATCGCGTCGGGCCTGCCGCACAGTGACGGCGCGCTCATCAAGGTCGAACTGAGCGCCGATCGGCAGCGCGCACCGCGCCTGGGAAATGCCGGTTCACGTGTACTTCCGCCTGCTTGAGCGGCCACTGGAAGCTCGTTGGATTCGAACGAACAGTCGAGGGGAACTGACATGAGGACCACGATCGGGTTCGATGGGAATAGATGCACGACGCTGGTGCTCATGGCCAGTCCTCGGCACCGCTGCCCCAGCACTGGCACAGACCCACGGTTCGACAACGCGTTCTTCATGCGGTGAGTCGCCATCTGTCGGAATGGTCGCGAAGGAGACGGTGAACGATTTCGGCCGCATGGCCTCGACAGGGTCGCTGGGGATGCTGGCGGTCGGCGGCGCCGCGGCGGCCGGTGTCCACTCGATCGATCGCGACACCACGCGCGACTTCACGGGCCTGAACATCAATGGCGCGTTCACGCCTGGCGCGGTGATTGGCAGCACGCCATTCCAACTCGGCGCCTCGATCGCCGCATACGGGATTGGCCGCGCGCTCGGGCGCTCGTGCGTCGCGCGGGTGGGCGCGGACTTGATTCAGGCGCAGCTGATGGCGGAAGGGTTGACGTTCGTGTTCAAGGAAGCCACGCGCCGATCGAGACCCGAGGGAACCGGATTCTCATTCCCGTCGGGTCACACGACGGTCACGTTCGCGTCGGCGACGGTGCTGCAGCGTCACTTCGGCTGGAAAGTTGGTCTGCCGGCGTATGCGGTCGCGTCCTATGTCGCCATGTCGCGCGTGGAGATGAAGAAGCACTACCTGAGCGACGTGACGTTCGGCGCAGTGCTCGGAATCACCGCGGGCCGTACCGTTCCGATCGGCAACGGGCGGCGGCTGCTCGTGTCGCCGATCGCTTCGGAATGGGGGCCAGGTGTGGGCTTTACGCTGATCGGCGCGAAGTGAGACGACCAAAAAAACCGCGGTTTCTTCTGGAGCGTGACCGGTCGCGCTGGCGTCAGGTGCGCACCGTGAGCTCGAGGCCTCCGGGATAGGGCAAGGTGAGCGTGCGAAAGCCGTTCTTCGGGTCGTTCACGAACGCGAAGTAGTCCTCGTATCCCGCGCGGAACGTCGTGGTGTTGTCGGCGACGACGATCGCGCCGGCACGCAGCGCCGGCGCGACGCGCTCGAGCGCGGGCAGCGCCATCTCGGTCCAGATGTCCATCAGCACGAAGTCGATCGGGCCGCCGACACCTTTCAGCGTCGTCCGCACGTCGCCCTCGCGGAGGTCGATCCACTGCGTGAGCCCGCCTCGGCAAAGTGCGCGCGCGCGGCGCTGGCTTTGGCCGGCTCGTACTCGCTCGCGATCACGACGCCCGTGCCGCCGTCTTCGCGCGCGTTGTCGCGCACCGCGGCGGCGAGATACAAGGTCGACACGCCGAACGACGTGCCGACCTCGACGACGCGCCTGGCGCGCAGCGCGCGGCACAGCTGATAACAGAGCGCGGCCTTGTCGCGGTCGAGCGCGACCAGCTTGTCGGACATGAAGCGATGCGCGTCCGCGTCGAGCCCCTTCCAGTCGAGCGTGCCTTCCTCCGCGCGCTTCGCGAAGTACTGGCCGAGGCGTCTCGTCCTGCGCGCTGCTCTGCGCGTGCAGGCGGTCCAGGAGCGCCTCGACGCGCGCATCGTTCACGAGACCCATGCGAGTTCCTCTCTTTTCCGGAGACGATCGTCAATCTTCAGAGCCGTCTCGCGGTTAGCATAGCCTCGGTTCTCGGTCGCTGCTCAGCCCTTCCCCTTTCGACAGTTCGAATGGTCAGCCAGGTCGCTGCGAGGATCAGCGCGAAGGAGATAGCGCAACCAACGAAGATCGAGCCATCGGCTGGCGCCATTTGCGGGTTCAGCCGGCTCCGCTCCGATCATCGGGTTCGTGCGGCGCATATCCCGCTTCTACGAGGCGGAGACGATGACGGTGACGCTCGTATTCGAACTCGCCGCAGCCGGCCGGACACTGATAGAAATCCGACAGCTCGCCAGGGGCGCTACCCCGGCCATTTTCCCGGGTTTCCTCGTATCGCAGCGGACACTCGCACGACGGGCACAGGAACGTAGGCGCACCGGCCGCAAGGTCGTGTTTGTCCATAAAGAGCCTGCTCTCTCCGGAGTTGCACAGAAGACGCGTGCCAACGAAACTGCTGGAAACCCGGCGCCAAACCGTCGACGCGCTTCTTGCATCAACACTCTCGAGGTGTGAAATGAATCCTCAGGACATCCTATCGGGCGCGCAAGACGCGATGTCGGTGCGACGGGTTTTCGGCGATCCGGTTCAGGCAGGCGATGTGACGCTGGTGCCCGTTGCCGTGATTGCCGGCGGCGGCGGGGGCGGTTCGAAGAGCGCGGCGGAGGCCGGCGCGGGGTTCGGCCTGTCGGCGAAGCCGGCAGGAGTTTTCGCAGTGAGCGGCGGCCAGGTCCGGTGGCGCCCCGCAATCAACGTGAACCGAGCGATCCTCGGCGGGCAGATCGTCGGCATCGCCGCCATTGGTGTCGTCGGCGCGTTGGCGCGGCTGTGGCTCAGCCGGCGGCCGCGCTCCGATCGATAGCGCGGACGAAGCTGCTAACGCACCACGTCCAACCCGATCGTCGTCTCGGTGACGTTCAGCGACACACCCTCGACCTTGATCGTCAACGAGACTGGAATATCCAGCGAGGACACGACCGCGCCGGTATCGCGCCGCTTCAGGTCGAGCCTGACGCCCTCACCCACCACCGCGAGTCCATCCCGCAACAATCTTGGTCCGCAGTTGCCCGACCAGCTCAGGGTGGTAGCGCTGGAACAGATCCTGGATGACCGCCGACGTGAAGTCGCGGACTACGACCGACTGTTCCGCGACGATGTCCTTCACGAGCTGGTTGGCGAAGGCGGAGATCCTGGGGACGTAGTCGGCCACCGCCTTGGCCCCGATCCCCTGGGCCAGGTGCTCGACCTTCGGCGTCACCGTCGCGTTGACATCCTTGCCGATGGCATCAATGAATGTGTTTACGTCGGACATCGTGATCTCCCCCTCGCACGATTGATCCACCGATCAGGAGCGAACCATCGCCGATCAGCGCCGGTCACGGAATTTTTGGCAGCGGGATCACGAGATCGCCAACTTTCACCTGCGCCACCACCGGAATATTCACGTTGAGCAGATCCTTGCTCTTCTTCTGATCGCGGAGCGTCGACCGCAACGTCCCGCTGATGTTGATGCCGCCGTCGACCAGCACGACGGCCAGCGCGCCGGTCACGCGAAGCGCATTGCGCTCAACGAGGTTTTCAACGAAATCATCGACAATCGACATCAGCTGCTCCTCAATTGACCTGGCGAACCCTATCACGGTACGCATGACATCCACATGACGCCCTTAAAGGAAACGGCCGAGGCAGATTGAACAGCGCCTCAGTGAATAAGAAATCCGTCACGCGGAGCATCGAGGGCTGGATGCTGACCGAGTAGGAACAGTCGATCTACTTCCATCAGCGCGTCGATCTGGCTGAGTAGTTCCTGATGCGTAACCATGATGGGATAGCCCCACGACACCGGCACGGGAACAGGATCCCGCCATCGGTCACCCGGCGGGTAGACGTAAAACGCATCCCACATCACATCGGCGCTCGGCTGCATCGTCTCGGGCGCTCTTCGCTCCAGCAGTGCCGGCAGGTGAGCCAGGTAGCGCGTGCCGGAGACGCGTTGTTCATCCCAGAAGTGGAGTACGCGGGGATCGGTGAGCAATCCGGCAGGCCACTTCGATCGCGCATCGCCGGGATACATGTTGAACCAGATCGCGTAGACGCGGAGGGCCGCGCCCGGATAGTGCTGGAGGAGATCATGCTGCGCCCACCGGGCGGCTGTCAGGCATGCCGGTCAGGTCGGCGACAGGAGCAGCACCACCCGGACTTTGTCGCTCTCACGATCGAACCGCGACTGCAACTCCTCGATTCCCGCGAAGTCGCGGAGGATAGTCTCCGTCGGCGCCGTCGACGTTTGCGCGGCCACACGGGGATTGAGACCGGCCGCAAGGAGGATCGCCCCGCCGACGGCCAGCACCTGACAAGCGACGATCGGACCACGGCGCACCATCAGCTTGAGGGTTTCCTCGGAACGGCACTGCTGGCAGCCGAACACGAGACGTTGACGCCAGTGAGACACAGGTTGCCGGCAAACGTGTTGTTGTTGCTCGGAGGCGATTGATCCCAGATGTCGGCCCCGCCTCCTGTCGGCACGCTGTTGGATTGCTGGATCGGAGGATTCCCGACGGCCAGGTTTTGCCGGACCGCATTGTTGCTCGCCGCAGGAAACACCACGATGCCGTTCGAATTCCCCACCGCCGTGTTGGCTTCGATGATGTTGTTGCTGCCCATGATGCCGACGCCGAAATCGACGGCCGAACCGGTTGCGTAGCCGTTGCCGCTCGTCTCGTTCCACCGGAACGAGTTATTGTTGCCCTGGATTCATATGCCGCCGCACGCCGCCGCCGGCGTGCCGTTCCTCACCGCAACGTTGCTCTCGACGCTGATGGACGTTGAGGTCGGGCCGATGCGAATGCCCGACATGCAATTCGTCGAGGTCGTGACGCCCTGCACCCAGCCCTTGACGGTCGCGTTGAAGAGAATGCCGTCGCCCTGGAATCGCTGCACGACGCCGGGCCCGCGGATCCCGATGTTGGCCTGACCGTTCGTGCTGATGCCCGACTCCGTTCCAACGTTCGCCCCTTTGCAGCCGGCGGCCGCATCGTTCGGCCCCGTGATAGAGAACCCATTCAGGTTGAGCGCGATGTTCGGCGCGCCGAAGGCGATGCAGGGGGCACCGGTCACCTGACAGGTGACGTCGCCGATCAGTCGTGAGTCTTCCGAGAGCACCAGGGTTCTGACGATGATGCCTCGAATGTCTTCGGCGCCTGCGGGAGCGGCCGTGACGAACATGGCGCCTGCCAGGACGATGAACAGAACGATGGTTCGGTATGGTTTCATGTTCGACTCACCTTGTTGATTAGGCTCGACCCGGTCATATCGTCCTCCTCTGGGGACAATCCGACCCACATCTCGCGGGCACACAGTCGACATTGCGGCGGCGGACGCAGCCGTCACCTGTTAACGCGGAATCGGCGGCCGATTCACCTCATGCTTGAGCTACTGCGTCACCTTGCGTATCCTCGGGGCGATCCATGACGCCTGAGCGCTGGGCCGTCATCAAAGAGGTTTTCGCCGAGGCCATCGGTCGTGAACCGACGGCCCGGGATGCGTTTGTCGCCGCTCGATGCGGCGCGGACGTCGAGTTGCGCCGCGGCGTCGAGCGACTCCTGGAGTGCCATGCCGCCGCCGGCGGCTTCATCGACGAATCGCCGGTGAAAGGCCTGGTTGCCGAACTCGCGTCCCGAGGCCGATTCAGCGGTGCGGCGCGCGGGCGTTATCGCTTCGGACGCCGCATCGCCACAGGCGGCATGGGAGAGGTGTACGAAGCAACCGAGGTGCTGACAGGACGGCGGGTGGCCATCAAGGTTCTGACCGAGGAAGGGGTCAACGCGACGGAACGGCTGAAGCGCGAAGCGGCCCATGCTTCGGAGCTCAAACATCCGAAAGTGTGTGAGGTGTACGAAGTCGCCGAAGACGAGTCAGGCGCGTACATCGCGATGGAGTTTCTGGAGGGGACGAACCTCGTCGACGCCCTCATGGAAGGCGGCGTCGATTCGTCAACAACGCTTTCCCTTGCGCTGCAGCTCGCCGAGGCCATTGCCCACGCGCACGACCACAACATCGTGCATCGCGATCTGAAGAGCGCGAACGTCATGCTTCTCGCCGACGGCCAGCTCAAGGTCCTGGATTTCGGACTGGCGCGACGGCTGCCTCGCGAGGTGGAGAGCGCCGTTTCGGTCGCATCATTCACCGACGCGGGCGTCATCGCCGGCACGCTCAGTTATCTGGCGCCGGAACTCCTCAGGGGTGAGCGCGCCGACAACCGCAGCGACATCTGGGCGTTCGGCATCATTCTTCACGAGCTGCTGACCGGCCGTCAGCCGTTCGGAGGCAAGACGCCGTTCGAACTGGCGTCGGCCATCCTCCGGGAGCCACCTCAGGATGTGCCCACGCGAGCGTCGGCGGGTCTCCGAGTCGTTCGCGACAACTGCCTGGCGAAAGATCCGGATCACCGCTACCAGAATGGCTCCGAGCTCCTGAGTGCACTTCGCGCCGTTCAAGCAGGGATCCGCGTGCGCCGCCGTCACGCGGAACCGCGATCGTGGCGGGTAGCGGCGTTCGTCGGTGCCATGGCGATGGTCGGGTTGCTCACAGGCTGGTGGTTGGTGGCGGGACGTCACACCAACACTGCCGCGCCGCGGATCGTCTCGGTGGCGGTCCTCCCCTTCCGTGATGTGTCGACAAACACGGGAGACGCCTACTTTGGCGACGGCGTGGCCGAAGCGTTGATCGATCGGCTAGGAACGGTCGAAGGCGTCAGGGTGTTGTCGCACGAGTCGGCGGCACGATTTCGAGACGAACGTTCACTGGCCTCGATCACACGTCAGTTGTCCGCGAACATGATCGTTCGGGGCACGGTGCAGCGGCAGACGGACCGCGTTCGCGTCACGGCCGAACTGTTCGACACGTCGAACGACCGGCCCATCTGGCAGGACACCTACGAACGCCAGGCGAATGAGATTCTGGCGCTCGAAAACGAGATCGTCCGCGCCATCGCCGATCGCCTCGGCCTCGCCACATCCCCGGCGCGGCTCTCTGCATTGCGGGTGGTGCGCGCGGTCGACCCCCTCGTCTACGAAGCGTTCCTGAAGGGCCGCTTCCAGTGGAACAAGCGGACGACCGGCTCTCTCGAACAGGCGACCAGCTTTTTCTTGACGGCGATCGAACGTGATCCGACCTATGCGCCCGCCCATGCGGCGCTCGCGGACTGCTACAACCAGATGGGGACGGTCATGGTTGGCACCGCCTCGCCGGTCAACATGCGGCCGCGAGCGAGGGCGGAGGCGATTGCCGCGATTCAGACCGATGAATCTCTCGCCGAGGCGCACGCGACGCTCGGCTACATCAGTCATTACGACTGGGATTGGCCGACCGCCGATCGAGAATTCCGGCGATCGCTCGAATTGAACCCGAACCTCGCACTCGCGCGCGCGTGGTACAGCAACTTTCTCATCTCACGAGGAAGATGGGAGGAGGCCATCGCGCAGGTGCAGCGCGCCGAACAGATCGACCCGTTTTCGCTGGTCATCGTGACCAACGTCGGCTGGACGATGTCGAACGCGCGGCGGCCGCAGGACGCGATTGCGGCCTATCGCCGCGCGCTCAGCATCGATCCCTCATACATCCAGGCCAGAATGCGGCTCGGCTCCGAACTGGCGAACATCGGCCAGTTCGAGGAAGCGATCCGCGAGCATCAGCAGGTCGTCGACATGACGCGTCGCGGTGCGTTCGGACTCGCGAGCCTGGCGCAGAGCTACGCGAAGGCCGGGCGCCGCACCGAGGCGACCGCCATCCTCCGCGAGCTGCTCGAGGTCTCGCGACGCACGTATGTCTCTCCCGTGAACATGTACTTGATCTGCTTTCTGCTTGGCGACCGCGACAACGGATTCGAGTGGCTGGCCAAAGCCTTTCAAGAACGCTCGAACGGCCTCGTCTATCTCACCGCGGAACCGTCGTTGGACGTCATCCGGCACGACCCGCGCTTTCGCCAGGTCGTCGCCCAGGTCGGCCTTCCAGATGTCCCCTAGCAAACCCACGCAGGCCGGGATCACTCAGCTCCTGATCGCCTGGAGCGACGGCCACGACGATGCGCTCACCGCGTTGCTGCCTCAGGTGTACGACGAGCTGCGGAAGATGGCCGCCGGTCATCTTCGTCACGAAGCGACCGGCCATGCGCTGCAACCAACCGCCCTGGTCCATGAAGCGTATCTGCGGCTGGTCGACCAGCGGCGGGCGCACTGGCGAAATCGCGCACAGTTCTACGGGGTCGCCGCACAGATCATGCGGCGGATTCTCGTCGATCACGCGCGTGCGCAACACGCCGACAAGCGAGGAGCGGGCTGGGATCTCGTGCCGCTGGTCGATCACGAGCCTCTGGCTGCGGCGGCAAATGTCGATGTCACCGCATTGGACGAAGCGTTGCAGCGTCTCGCGGCCTTCGACCGTCAGCAGGCCCGAATCGTCGAATTGCGGTACTTCGGCGGACTGACCATCGATGAGACCGCCGAGGTCATGAAGATTTCGCCCGCAACGGTCGTGCGCGAGTGGACGGTCGCTCGAGCGTGGTTGCGCGCCGAACTGACCAAGTGAGTCAGTCGCCCCCGCGATAGACTCGTTGGGGACCACGTGAGACTATCCAGTCGATTGCACCTCCATCTCACACCTGTGAACATTGACCAGATGACCATCGCCAGACGCTTGAGCGTCCTGCTTGCCATACCGCTGCTGGCGCTCGTGGGGATGGGCATCTTCAACCGCCTGCAGACCGCGGACATCGAAACGCGCAGCCGCTTCGTCGCGGCGCTGCAGATCCCCAGCCTCGCAACGCTCGGCGATATTTCGCGCGCGCTCGAGGCGGTCCGCGTGGAGCTGCGCGATTATGTGCTCGCGGTCACCGAGACGAAACGAGCGGCGATCAAGACGGACTTCGAGCGCGATGAAGCGGAGTTGAGCCGCCTGCTCAACCACTACGAACAGCAGCTGATCTCGGACGAGCGCGATCGAAGCCTGCTGGACAGGTATCGGAATCTCCATCGGGAGTGGCTGGTCGGCGCGCGAGAGATCATGTCGCTGGCGGCGGCCGGCCGCCGTGAAGAGGCCGGCAGCGCGATGCTCGGAACGTCCATGGAGAGTCTCGGGAAGCAGCTCAGCGTGGCTTCCGCCGAGTGGATCCGGCACAACGAAAGCCTCGCAAACGCGACCAGCAACGCCACCGTCAGCGCCATCGAGCTGTCCAGGCGAAGGATGCTGATCGCGAGCGTCGTCGCGGTGCTGCTCACGAGCCTGATGGGAGCCCTCACCCTGCGGCGGATCGTCAAGCCGATCCAGGCGCTGGACTCGTCGGTCAAGACGATCGCCGGCGGCGACTACGCGAAGGAAGTGCCATTCACGCAGGCCACGGACGAAACGGGTGGCCTGGCCCGCTCGATTGACGTCCTCAAGCAGGGCGCGGCGGCGCGGGACGAGCAGCGCTGGGTCAAGTCACACGTCTCCAGGCTCACGAGCGAGCTGCAGGGCGCGGCCTCGCTCGAGGAGTTCGGGCAGCGGCTTCTGTCGGGCCTCGTGCCGGTGCTCGGCGGAGGCGTTGGGGCGTTCTACGTCTTCGAGCAGGGCGCAGGGCACCTGCAGCGCGTCTCGGCGTACGGCGTCTCGGACACCTCGCTCTCCGCCGGCCCGATTCGACTGGGTCAAGGGTTGGTGGGCCAGTGTGCACAGGAGCGACGGGTCGTCACGCTCACGAACCTGCCTCCCGACTACCTCCCCATCACGTCCGGCCTGGGTCGCGCCGCCCCGGTCCAGGTCGTGGCGCTGCCATCGCTCTCACAGGAGACGCTGTTGAGCGTTCTCGAAGTGGCATCGCTGCGCCCCTTCAATGCGCAGGAACAGGTCCTGCTCGAGGAGTTGCTGCCGGTGGTCGGTATGAGCCTGGAGATTCTCCAGCGAAACCTTCATACGGCGACGCTGCTGGGGCAGACGCAGGAACAGGCACGGCAGCTCGAGGCACAGGCGGAAGAACTGGTCAGCGCCAGGCAGAAGGCCGAAGAAGCCACCGAGATGAAATCCATGTTCCTCGCGAACATGAGCCACGAGATCCGCACGCCGATGAACGCCATCATCGGGCTCTCGCATCTCGCCCTCAAGACACCGCTGTCGACGAAGCAGCGCGACTACGTCAGCAAGATTCACAACGCCGGCACATCGTTGCTGGCCGTCATCAACGACATCCTCGACGTCTCCAAGATCGAGGCGGGCAGGCTCGACATCGAGGCCACCGACTTCAGGCTCGATGAAGTCATCAGCTCGGTCACCACGCTGACCGCGCAGAAGGCGCACGAGAAGGGACTCGAGTTCCTGGCCCACGTCGCGGCCGGCATTCCGGAGCATCTGGTCGGCGATCCGTTCCGCCTCGGCCAGGTCCTGACCAACTGCGTCAACAACGCGGTGAAGTTCACCGAACGCGGTGAGATCCGGGTGAACATCGAGCAGGTCGAACGGACGGGCGAAAAGGTGCAGCTGAAGTTCTCGGTGCGTGATACGGGCATCGGGATGACGCCCGCGCAATCCGCGAAGCTCTTCACACCGTTCACCCAGGCCGACATGTCCACGACGCGCAAACACGGCGGCACGGGACTCGGCCTCACCATCTGCCGGCGGCTGGTGGAGCTGATGGGCGGCCGCATCTGGCTCGAAAGCGAACCGGGCGTCGGCACCACGTTCTACTTCACCGTCTGGCTTGGTGTGAGCGAGGCGACGAGCTCGGGAAAGATCGTTCCCGAGAAGCTATCAAGGCTGCGCGCGCTCGTCGTGGACGACAACTCGGCGGCGCGCGAGATCCTGCAGGAGCAGTTGAGCGCCCTCGCCAGCCGCGTCGACGTCGTCGCCTCCGGGAGGGAAGCCATCGCCTCGATCCAGCAGCACGACGCTGCCGAGCCGTACGACATCGTCTTCATGGACTGGCAGATGCCCGGCATGAACGGCTTGCAGGCCAGCCGCCACATCAAGAGCGACGAGACGTTGAGCCACCAGCCGGCGATCGTCCTCGTGACGGCGTTCGGACGCGAGGAAGTCCGCGAGGAGGCCGAGCGGCTGCAACTCGACGGCTTTCTCGTCAAGCCCGTCACCAGGTCCATGATCGTGGATACGCTCGTGAACGTCTTTGCCGCCGGGGAGCAGATCACCAAGTCCACCGGCGGCGATCAGGCGCCGCGCCTCCGCGGCGCGCGGATTCTCCTCGCCGAGGACAACGAAATCAATCAACAGATCGCGACGGAACTTCTCGAAGGCGCCGGCGCCACGGTCAAGGTCGCAAACAACGGACGCGAGGCCGTCGAAATCCTGTCGGCGGGCCCGCAGCCGCCGCCCTTCGATGTCGTGTTGATGGACCTCCAGATGCCCGAGATGGACGGCTACCAGGCGACCGCGAGGCTTCGTGCCGATTCGCGGCTCGCCACGCTCCCGATCGTCGCGATGACGGCGCACGCGACGCTCGAGGAACGGCAGCGCTGCCTCGACGCCGGCATGAACGATCACGTCGCGAAGCCGATCGATCCGGACAATCTGTTCGAGACCGTGGGACGATTCTACAAACCTGAAAAGGAAGTTGGTCCCGTCCTCGATATGAAGGATGGGCTGTCGCGCGTCGCCGGCAATCAGAAGCTGTATCTGAGGCTCCTGAGCCAGTTCATCGAGCAGCAGGGACCCGCGGTCCAGCAGATCCGGCAAGCGTGGGCGGACAACGATGCGGCGCTCGCCGAGCGGCTCGCGCACTCACTCAAGGGCGTGGCCGGCAATATCGGAGCGAGACCGGTTCAGGCCGCTGCAGGCGACCTGGAGAAACGGATTCGCGACCGGGCCAGTACGAAGGATCTCGAGGACGCCGCGCAGCAGCTTGCGTCGAGGCTGGACGCGCTGGTGAGCGAACTGCGAACCGCGGTCTCCGGGATTGCCTCGGAGGCGCCAGCCGAATCCTCGGACTGACTCCGCCGGCCGAACCCGGCGCAGTCCCGCGCGGCAGCGGGCCAACTCACCACGCTCCTGTCGGACTTCGATCCGGGCGCCGCCGATTTCCTGGAAGCGAACCGGTCGGCACTTCGTCCGCTGTTTCGCGACGCGGAGTGGCCGGAGTTCGAACGACTCGTCCAGGACTACGCGTTTGCCGACGCCCAGTCGCAGTTGGAGAAGGCGCTCGCGAGCGACTCAGGGAGCCATTGACGTGAAGGATCTGTCCGAGAGCCGCATTCTCATCGTCGACGACATCAAGGCCAACGTCGACATCCTGGTCAACGCCCTGCGGGACGACTACAAACTGAGCGTCGCCCTCGACGGATCGGCGGCGCTCCGCAGCGTCGAGAAAACCCCTCCGGACCTCGTGCTGCTCGACATCGTGATGCCGGGTCTCGATGGCTACGAGGTGTGCCGGCGGCTGCGCGCAGACGAGGCGACACGCGAAGTGCCGGTGATGTTCCTCAGTTCGCTGGAGGACGTCCAGAACAAGGCACAGGGCTTCGAGGTGGGCGGCAACGACTACCTGACGAAGCCGTTCGAGGTCCTCGAGATCAAGGCGCGCGTCCGGTCGCTGCTCAAGGCCAAGGCGTACGCCGACGCTGTCCGCGAAGCGATGGCCCGTGACCTGGCGATCGCGCGGGAGATCCAGATGGGCATCCTGCCGTCAGACCTGGCAGGTGCAACGAAGGGAACCGGCCTCGAAGTCCATGCGGTCATCGAACCGGCCCGTGCGGTCGGTGGCGATCTGTACGAGGTGCTGCGCGTCTCCGACAGTCGCATCGTCGTCGCCCTGGGCGACGTGTCGGGTAAAGGGATTCCCGCGGCGCTGTTCATGGCGGTCGCCCTGACCGTGCTTCGCACGCTGGCCAGGCAGTTCCCGGAACCGGACGAGATCCTGCGCCGGCTCAACGACGAACTGGCCGAGCAGAATCCTCGCGGGATGTTCGTCACCCTGCAATGCCTCGTGTTCGATCTGGAGCAGCGGCGCGTGTCGTGCGCGGGCGCGGGACATCATCAGCTGGCGGTCCTCTCGCCGGGCCGTCCGCCCCGGCTCGCCTGCCCCTCGTCCGGCCGGCCGGCAGGGCTCATGCTGTTCAACCCGATCGAGCGTGAGACCTTTGCGCTCGAGCACGGGGACACGTTCGTGCTGTTCTCGGACGGCGTGTCAGAAGCCATGAATCCCGCGGAGGACTTTTACGGCGAGGATCGACTCCTGAGCGCGCTGGCTGCCACGTCCAGCGCGACGCTTCCCGAGATCGTCGCGAGCGTCATGGCCGACGTCCGCGCCTTCGCCGCCGGCGCGAAACAATCCGACGACATCACCGTCCTGGCCGCGCGCTACGCGCCCCAGGGCGCTTGATACCCGCCGGAGGCGAGCGCCCTGAAGACTCCAATATCCGGAGTTGCTCCGGTATTCCGGAGGCGGCGAGCTCTCGCGAGGTCCTGATCGCACCGTTTGCCACGAGATTCTTAGCAACAGCGCAACTGCACCCGCATCTCGTCGGTCCGGCTTCCGCTGGCATGTTCTGTGCGCACGTTCGAGCGTCAACCTGCGTCTGCGGAGGTAATGATGACGATCATGCGTTCGGTCTCCACAGGTCTCGCTGTCGTGAGCCTGGCGGCTGTGGCTTCAGTCCACGCCCGCGGCCAGCAACCCGTGCAAATCCCTCAACCAGGCGTCCCGCAAATCATGACGCTCGAGGGGAAGTTCGTCCGGGTCGCCTACAACAATGAAGGCTACGTGATTCTCGGCTACCAGATCGCCAATCGCACGATCGGCGAGGACTGGATCATGCTCGACGTCGGCATCGCCTCTGATGGAGAAGATGGAGGACTACACGCTCAAACGCGAGTGCTCTCTCACTCGACACGCCGGACGGAACGCTCCCCCTGCCGTCGATCTCGGAGTACCGGGACGCCTCATCAAAAGTGCAGCCGCTCCAGAACCGCCTGAAGGTCCAGCGCGACTCGATCAACTACTTTCCACCATGGGTGCACAACGCGAACCGTCTCGGATTTTTTTCAGATCTCGGGTCGCGCGCGATGCCATGGGATCAGGCCGACGTCAGCAACTCGCGCGCGTGCCTCGGCCAGCTCTACTTCCACATCCCTGGCGGCACGAAGTTCGGCCAGTACTGGCTGAACATCAAGTTCGCGCAGAGTGTCGTGCGCGTGCCCTTCCGCCTCCTCACCGAGGAGGAGGAAAAAACGCTCGGCAAGAATTTCGGTGACATCAAGAAGCAGGTCGACGCCACGTTCCGCAAAAAGAAGTGAAAGAAGGAGGCCGCGCCTCGAAAGAATCACTTCTTCCAGATGGTTTCCCACCATGCCGCGCGGCCGCGCCGCGGCCTCTGGCCCCATCTTCTTCCGGATATCGTCGATGCTCCACCCCGTCAGCCGCGCCAGCTGCTCGGCTTCCTTCGAGTGCCGCTCCACGACCGACTGCCGGTACGCCCCCGCCTCTCTGCATGCGTCGGCACCGGTCCACGCGTGGCGCAGCACGTAGCGTCCCTGGAAGTTCGCGCGGTCGGCGGTTTCCTGGAAGACGAGATCCTCCGGAAAATGCGCGCTGTCGTAGCGGACGTGCAGCCGCGTCAGGAACACGTCGGACGGCACGCGCTCCCCGCGGTCGGCCCAGAACACGCCGAGCTGCCGCAGTTCGTCGCTCGACAGCGGATCGGCCGCGCAGGGATCGCACCACCGCATGTCCCACGCGTACTCCGTGAACACGGCGTGGCCGTTCTGGCTCTCGACCTGGCGCGTGAACATCGCCTTGTAGAAGGCGCCGAACTCGTTCGGCTGCTTCAGAAAGACCGGCAGCTCCATGTCGACTGGCAGCTTGACGGCCCGGTAGTTCGTCGTTTCGACGCGGCCTTTGCGCGTCAGCGCGAACACGAACAGGTCCTGCGATCCCTTCGCGTTGACCATGCCAAGGCGAATCGGCAGCATGAACTTCGGCGATTCGTACGCCACCTGCAGCGGCCGGAGATAGGTGAACCCGAGCTTCGCGTGCTCCGAGAGGTTCACCTTCGCCACGAAGAATCGCATGTTCTGCCTCAGGTAGCTCGCGATCACCTCGGACGCGCCCGGCGGGATCCTGTACCCGTTCTCGCGCAGCCACGTTTCGAGCCCGGTGCTCTGCTGCGCGCTGAGGATGAGGATGTCGTATTCACCGACCGTGTACTGCGCTTCGATGGTGACCCCCAGCGCCTTGGTGCGGCGGGCCGCCATCTGCATCATGTCGCCGGCCACAGCGGCTGCCGCCGGCATCGCCCTCTGAGACATCGACTCGCGCACAGGGGTCCTGGTCGAAGTACTCGACGAGCCGCGGAGCCGAGTACGCGTCCACGTGATCGACCAGCGCCTTCTCGCCGACGTGGATCTGCTCCCGTTTGAGGAATGTCGGCACCGGAATCACGACCGCGAACTCGTTCGGCGCTCCCTCGAAGTCGTTCGCCATCGTCATCACCGTGCGGTCGCCGTCGCGCACGAGCACGACCTGCGACGCTTTGTTGAAGAGCTTCGTATCGGCCTTCGACACGTAGAAGCCGCAGAAGCCGAAGAGGGTCGTCGCCGGCCACGCGAGGATCGACAACAACGTGACACCAAACAGCATTCGTCTCATGTGTGTGACTCCATCAAGGGGCGTGATGCCCGATTTGCGTTCTCGAATTCCACAGTCCTCGCTCCGACGCTGCCCGCAGCCGACGCGGCTACGGCGTTTTCGACTCCGATGGAGTGCAGGCCTTCAGGCCTGCCCGTCGACGCACCCGACGTGGCCCAGCTGTAGCGCGTTCCCGGCACGAGACGATCGATGAGCGGCACGACTGCCGAACACGCCGCCAGCGACCACAGGAGGCCGTTCGTCCTGAACAGGCGGAACTGCACGTACCAGGCGCCAACGGCGACGAGCGCGGCGAACAGCACGCGTCCCGTCCGCGAATCGGGCGTCGTCTTCGGATCGGAAATCATGAAGAAGGTGAACAGCAGCAGCGCACCGCTCTGGAGCCGGTGCAGCGGAATCGTCAGCGGCTCGCCGAGCGAGAGCGAGCGTCCGAACAGCAGCGCGCAGTAGAACACCATGAAGGCGCAGGTGACGTCGGACCGCGCGGAGCGGTGCACGACCAGCATGCCGGCGCATGCCATGAGGAACGCAAACAGCGCCGCGGCGCCCCACTGCCCCGGCGACACCCAGACCTGGTCCGTCAGCAGCAGCATCGCGACGATGCCGCCGTTGGTGGGGTTGAAGACGTGCTTCCCGCCGACGCGAACCAGGGACTTGCTCGCGATCGTGATCACGGCCGCGAGCACGGCGAGCTCGGGGCGACCGGTGCGCAAGAGCAGGCAGAGGGAGAGTCCCGAGATGAGGGCGCTGCGCGCGCTCAGGCGGAACGGCGGCCCGCCGACCAGGCGGTCGCAGAAGAATTGTGTTGCCAGCACCGTCGCCAGCAGGAGGGCGACCCTGGGAGGGGTGATGTCGAAATCGAGCCACCCCATCCCGTAAACGAGCAGCGACGCAAGCGTACAGACTTGATACAGGCGCGGATCGGCCATGCCAGACGCTCCTCTGGCCATAGAACGATCGCCCGCGATTTTCTTGCAGGAGGCGGCGGTTCCGCCCTTTTAACCTTTGCGCCGGCGCGCGGCCTTAGCGCGGGGGGAAGGCGCGCCCGCTCGAGGCCGGCTCGATTTCAGTCCGCGCGCCCTGAAGACGCCGCTTATCAACGCCGCATGCCGTCCTTTGTGAGCCTCGCGATCGAGCGCGAGCAGGCACCGAAGGAAGTCGGCGTCGCTCCGCCGAACGTTGGTCTTCAGCATCGACCACGCACGCCACAAGAGCCGGTCGGCGATCCGGACGCCGGCCTGTGCCCTCAATTCCCAGAACGCGCCGGCCCACACTTCCAATCCGGTTGTCGCCACCGAATCGCGGGTTTCTTTGATCTCACCGAATCCACGTATGTTGGTCAGATCGAAGAACGGGGCAGTCCCGCCGGCGATGTGCGCCGCTCCATCGCCAAAGAGGTGATTCCCTTTGAAGCTGCACGGAAAGTACGCGGCAAGGCCCGACTCGATCGCCGCCAGCGTCCAATCACGCTGGGCGCGAGTCCACAAGTCGCCTCTCGCCGTGCGACAGCGCGTGATGCGTGTAGTCCCGGCGTAAATAGTCTTCCTCGCCGGCATACTCGTCGTTGGTGACGATGCGATCGTATTGCGGGTCGTAATAGGAGATGAAATCCTTGGTCTCGCTCGAAGGCGATTTCGAAGGCGCCGAACCTCGAGCGAAACCCGATGCGCTTCAGGTACGCCTGATAGTCGATGAGTATGCGTTCGATATTTCTTCGCAACGCGGCCGAGAGTTGTTCACTCCGGATGAACTCGATCCGCTCGAGATGCGAGCGCCGTCCAACCGCCGTCGAGCCGCGGCCCATCAAGTCCAGCAGCTGGGCGAGTCCTATTTCGAACGTTTTTTGATCCGAGAAATCGACGTATTTCGTATCGCGCAGCATTCGGGGTAATCGAGCCGCCGCCTTGCGTTCGAGGAGCACAGGCACGAGCCTCGCAAGCGGCGTGCGTGACGCGCGCTTCGTCGCGAGCTTCATTTCTTTCCGCACCCAATCCGAAGCCAGAGAGGCTTTCGACAGGATCACGATGACGAAGTCATGCTGTTCGAGCGCGAGGGATATGGCCGTCGTCAGCGCATCACCAGCCTTCAGCTGCATATCGTCAAGCCACACGTCGACGCCCTGACCTTGCAGACGGTCGGCGAGCCGGCGAGCGAATGGCAAATCCAGGGAGCTGTGGCTGATAAAGGCGGACGGCCTCTCGCGAACGGCATCTCTTCTCGATCCACTCGACTTCATCACGCTCCTCCGTGGGACGCGTTCACAGCCAGGATTTGCGCCTTGCCATATGCGCGCCGCTGTCGCACCATTACGCGCAGAAGGAGCAACTATGTGCCAGCAGGATCAATTTGAAAAGGATCGACGGGAATATGAAGCCCGCGGGCTCGTCACTCGGCGGCAGTTCGGCGTCCTGGTCGGCGCCGGCATCGCGTTGATGCTGCCGAAGGTGGCCAACGCGGTCACCGTCACCGACGGCGAAGTCACCGTGACGACGCCGGACGGCACGGCGGACTGCTACTTCGTGCATCCGGCAAGCGGCACCGCGCCCGGCGTGCTGTTCTGGCCCGACATCTTCGGGTTGCGGCCCGCGACGCGCCAGATGGGCAAACGGCTGGCGGAATCCGGGTATGCCGTGCTGGTCGTGAATCCGTTCTACCGGGCGAAGAAAGCACCGACGGCGGAGAACGGCGGCGCGACGCCGATCCAGCAGGTCATGCCGCTCGCGCAGGCGCTGAACGAGACGACGCACATGACCGACGCCAAGGCGTTCGTCGCGTGGCTCGATCAGCAGCCGTCCGTGAACAAGAACAAGAAGATCGGCACGCAGGGCTACTGCATGGGCGGACCGATGGCGTTCCGCACGGCTGCAGCGGTGCCGGATCGGGTCGGCGCGGTCGCATCGTTCCACGGCGGCGGCCTGGTGACGACCCAGCCGAACAGCCCGCACCTGCAGGCGTCGAAGACAAAGGCGCAGTTCCTGATCGAAATCGCCGACAACGACGACAAGCGGGCGCCGAACGACAAGGTGGCGCTGAAGGAAACGTTCGAGGCGGCAAAGCTCCCGGCCGAGATCGAGGTCTACAGCGGCGCCGCGCACGGCTGGTGCCCGCCGGATTCGCAGGTCTATAACGAGCCGGCGGCCGAGAAGGCATGGAGTCGCCTCCTCGCGCTGTACTCGAAGGCCCTGGCCTGACGCCGAGGGCCTTATTGAAGCAACACGGTCGCATTCCGTTTCGGCACGTAGCCGACCGGAATGCGCATCGTCTCCTTCATCGACGCGATGTCGACGACCGAGACGTCGTTCGTCACCGGGTTCGCGACGTAGGCGGTCTTGCCGTCAGGCGTCAATGTCACCCAGCCGGCGCCTTTGCCACCGAGCTCGGCGCTCCCGATCGGCTTCAGATCCGGTAACGAGTACGAATACAGGTAGTTGTTCAACCGGCTGCAGACGACGAGCGTTTTGCCGTCGGCGGTGACCGCCATGCCGTGCGACGGATCGGAGCCCTCGGGCACGGTCGTCTTTCCCGGCGGCAACGGCGGATTCTCGATGCGGCGGAGTTCCTTGCGCGTCGCGAAGTCCACGACCGCGAAGCCGTTGAAACCGGTCAACTGCGCGAGGATCCATTTCGTGGATCCGTCGGGATTCGTCGTGAACGTCATCGGCCGGATACCCAGATCCATCTTCAGCGTCCACGCCGGCTCCTCGGTCTTCGCATCGATCACGTTGATCGTCGCGCCGGGAATCGATCCCGCGACGACGAACCGCCCGTCGGGCGTGACATAGGCGTTGTGAATCGCGCCCTCCGTGGGGATCGTCTTCACGCGCTGCATCGAGACCGTGTCGATCACGTCCACGCCGCCGGGCGCCTGCGCGATGCCGACGTAGACACGGCGGCCGTCCTTGCCCACGGCCATGTTGTTCGGATGACCGCTGAGCGGCACCTTGTTCAGAATCGCCAGAGATTTCGCGTCGACGATGTCCAGCGTGCTTTCGGCTTCGTCGCTGATGTAGACCCGGCTGCCGTCCGGAGCGGCGCCGGCGCCGTGGCCGGCCTCGATGCCGCGAATGATCCCGACGACCTTGTTGGTGGCGGGATCGATGAGATGCACGTTGTCGCCGGCGCTGTTGGTCTGGATGATCCGCGGATGCTGTTGGGCGGTGGTGAGCTTCTCGCCCATCACCCAGGATTTGATCGTCAACCACTCGGCGTCGTTCTGCGAGCTCCAGTGCTTGCCGCCGTTGTGATAGAAGTCGCCGCCCGCCGATTCGGCCAGCGGATGCATCAGCAGCCGGCTCTTGGCGCTTCCCGGGATGACCATCCGCCGTACCGCGTCGAAGTTCTTATGCGACTCCTCGTCGTTCCAGATCGTTCGTCCGGCCGCCAGCGGTTGGAGCCGCAGCGGCGTCCCGGAACCGTGACAGGCGATGCAGCGCGCGTGACCGGGACGCTCGGCGAGAAAGATCGGCTGAACGCGCGACTTGAAGAATTCGAAATCGAGCGCCGGCGCAGACGCCGGCGTCTGTGCGAAGGAACCGGACGCGAACGCAAGCACCGGGAGCAGGGAACGGGCGACACGCATGGTGAACCTCCCGACGGGAAACGTTGGTCCACGACCGGACAGAGCGCGCCTTCGAGTCGCGGAGTATGGGTTCCCGACGAGGTCCGTGTCAAGGCGCGACCAGCGACCACCACGCCGGTCTCGCGTCGGTCGGTCGTCGCGCCCTATTTGTAGTGCCAGGTGAGCGTCGCGTCGATGCGGCGCGCAGGCATTCGATAGAACTGCCCCTCGCCGAGCTCGCTGAGCTGCACGGCGTCGCGCCGGTCGCCGAGGTTCGATCCGAGAACCGCCACGGTGAATTTATTGAAGCGATAACCGAGCGACGCGTCGACAACGGCGTAGGCCGGCGCCTCGAAGGTGTTGAGACTGTTCAGCCAGTGCTGCGCCGATCCAGTTCGACGTCAACGAGCCGCGCCAGCCGCGATCGGGCGCATACAGCAGTCCGCCGCCGACGCGCACTTTCGGCGTCAGCACCTGGTGATTGCCCGCCAGTTGCGTGGGCGTGCCGTCGATGTCGGTCACGTAGTCTTCGTAGAGCGCATCGCTCCAGCCGACGTTCGCCTTGATCGACAGGCCTTTGACCGGACGTAGTGCGCCTTCGACGTCGATGCCCTTGTAGCGCTGCTGCCCGATCGAGCGCAGGACCGCGGTGCCGTTGGCGGTCGCCTGAACCGGCTGGTTGTAGAAGTCGACGAAGAAGCCGTCGACGTCGAAGCCGGCCAGGCCGTTTTGCGAGTCGGCCTTCATCCCGACAATCACGCTGCGCTGCGTCTCGGGCTTCAGCAATCCGCCGCCCTCGGGCTGAGCCTCCGGATTGGGACCGAAATCGATCTGTGCCGGCTGGAACGTGTAGCCGACGTTGCCGTGCAGCGTGACCACGCTGATAGGACTGTCGGCGTTGTGCCAGACTCGCCACGCGGCGCCGATCGATCCGGTGAGGCGATCGACATCCTGAACGCCTGGTGTGACAGTCCTGACGCCCCGGCTGTTGACACGAACTTCCTCGCGCGTTTCGTGCGTGCGTGTTCCAGCGCAGACCGCCCAGCAGGCTCGTGCTGGATGTCATCTCGATGTGGCTCTGCGCATACAAGCCGACGAACCGGCGGCTGTCGTTGAGATTGACGGTGCCTTTCGGCGTGACCGTTTCGGTGCTCGGCACCTGGCTGACGCCGTCGAGCAGCAGTCGCTGACCGTAGCGCAGGCTGTCCGCATCGGCGCGTCCGACCAGGAGATTGACGCCGGCGGTCAGGTCCATCCTCTTCGCCGGTCTCGTCGTCAGGTTGCTGTCGATGAACAGCTCCTTGAGATTCTGTGACTGCTGGGACGATTCGAGATCGGCGATGGTCTTCGTCGTCCACGGCTGCGGCGTGTCGCCGGCATCGATGAAGCCTCGGACGCTGTCGACTTTCGTTTGCGTAAAGGCGGCCGTGTTCCCCCACCGACCGAACGAGAGCGGCTTGTCGTAATCGAGGACGACCTTGTAGCGATTGGTGTCGAGCGAAGAGTTCGCCGGGTTCTGGTTGTAGTCGACCGGCAGCAGCGTGCTGAACGCGCCGGTCGCTTCGTCGATGGGCGCCGGACTGTTCGGTCTCTGGCGCAGCGCGAGGACGTCGACGTCGGCCCGGAATTTTCCGCCGCCAAGCTGCGTGGCGAGACGCCAGATCGCCCTGCGCGCGGCCGAAGTCGGCGCGCTCGCCGGAGAAGTTGTTCTGCGTCAACTCGGCGCTGAGCGATTGCCGCACGCGGCCGGCGGACAGGACCGCCGCACCGCTGATTCCCCCTGACTGATAGCTGCCGAAGTGGACGCCGGTCACTCGATCGGCGCTTCCCGCGGCGTAGTGGATCACGTTGATCGTGCCGGCGAATGCGGTCGTGCCGTAGTACACCGGCGCCGCGCCGCGCATCACCTCGATGCGCTCGACGTTGTTCAGGCTGATCGCCTCGATCTGCGGGATGAAGGCGCCGCCGGCGGGAATGCCGTCGATGAGCAACAGCAGGTCGTCCACTTCGCGGACGCCGAGCAGGCCGGGAACGGCTCCCGCCGGACCGGCGTCGCCGCCGGGCGCGACGCTGACGCCGCCGAGCAGCGCCAGCGCGGTGCGCAGGTCGGTGGCGCCGCGGGCGCGGATCTCGTCGCCGGTGACAACGCTGATCGACCCGGGGACTTCGGCGACCGGCTCACCAAACCGTGTCGCCGTCACCTGAACGGTGTCCTGAAAGGTCGGCGGATTCTGCTGCGGATCCGGCGGCGGCGTCGCCGGCGTCTGGGAGTATGCGGCTGCGGGCAGCAGCGTCGCAAGGAACGAAAGGATAACGGCAGTTTTGTCGATGCTCATGTGC
>CAWCDQ010000016.1:0-55188 GCA_963794305.1 uncultured Acidobacteriota bacterium
CGAACTGGTCGCCGCCGCCAAGGGCAGCGCGTTTCTTCGCGGCGTCATCGGCTTCGACGGCACGTCCAATCACGATGCCGAGCTCGACCGCGTCGCCCTCAACAAGCCGGTGACGTTCGACGCGGTACGAACCGGGCGAGACGATGTGGCGCTGCTGGGGTTCACGTCGGGAACGACCGGCGAGCCCAAGGCGACCGTCCATTTCCACCGCGACCTGCTGATCATCGCCGACGGGTACGCGAAGGAAGTGCTGCGCCTGACGCCGCAGGATGTGTTCGTCGGCTCGCCGCCGCTGGCGTTCACGTTCGGGCTGGGCGGCCTCGCCATCTTTCCGCTGCGATTCGGCGCCACCGCCACGCTGCTCGAGAATGCGTCGCCGGCCAACATGATTGGCATCATCGAGACCTACAAGGCGACGATCAGTTTCACGTCGCCCACGGCGTACCGCGCGATGATGGCGGCGATGGACGAAGGCGCGGATTTATCCTCGCTGCGCATGGCGATCTCCGCGGGGGAGACACTGCCGGCGCCGGTGTTCGAGGACTGGACGAGGAAAACCGGCAAGCCGATCCTCGACGGCATCGGCACCACTGAACTGCTGCACATTTTCATCAGCAATCGCCTCGAGGACAGCGCCGCCGGCGCGACCGGCCGGCCCGTCACCGGGTACGAGGCCCGCATCGTCGACGACGACATGAAGGAAGTGCCGGACGGCACCGTCGGCCACCTGGCGGTGCGCGGACCGACCGGCTGCCGGTATCTTGCGGACGATCGTCAAACGACTTACGTACGCGACGGCTTCAACATGACGGGGGACGATTTCTTCAGAGACTCGAACGGCGTCTTCCACTTCGTCGCCCGTGCCGACGACATGATCATTTCCTCGGGCTACAACATCGCCGGGCCCGAGGTCGAGGCGGCCCTTCTGTCGCACGAGGACGTCGCGGAGTGCGCCGTCATCGGCGCGCCCGATCCCGATCGCGGCCAGATCGTGCAGGCGCACGTCGTCTTGAAGGCGGGCGTGGCTCGGGACGAGGCGTGCGCGAAGAGGCTGCAGGACCACGTGAAGGCGAAGATCGCGCCCGTACAAGTATCCGCGCTCGCTGAAATTCTTGACCGAGCTGCCCCGGACCCAGACCGGCAAGATCCAGCGCTTCAAACTGAAGGTGTGACACTGACTTAACCGCAGAGGACGCGAAAAGCGCAGAGAATACTAGTAGTCTTTCTTTGCGGTCTCCGCGATCTCAGCGGTTAATGTAGGTCAATTCTCAAGATATGCGCCTCCTCCACCCGAAGAACTGGACACCCACGAAAGGCTTCACCAACGGCGTCGCCGCAGAGGGGCGCCAGATCTTCGTCGCCGGCCAGATCGGTTCGAATGCAAATCAGGAGATTATCAGCGACGACTTCGTCGCGCAGATCGAGCAGGCCCTGCGGAACATCGTCGACATCCTTGCGGAAGCCGACGCCCGGGCCGAACACCTGGTGCGACTGACCTGGTACATCATCGACAAGCGTGAGTACGTGGCCCGATCGCGCGAAGTGGGGCAGGCCTACCGGCGCGTGGTAGGCCGGCACTTTCCCGCGATGACGCTGGTGCAGGTGGCGGCGCTGCTGGATGACCGTGCCAAGGTGGAGATCGAGGCGACGGCGGTGGTTCCGCCGCGGAAGCGAAGAAGTTACTCTCTCTTCTAGCTTCGAGTCTAGAGCTGAGACCGGATCGCCCACAGGTCGGGAAAGAGCGGCCGCCCAATCGTCTCGCGCAGATACGCGGCGCCCGCCGATCCGCCGGTTCCACGCCTGGTGCCGATCGTCCGCTCGACCATCTTGACGTGACGGTAGCGCCACTCCTGGATGCCCTCGTCGAGATCGACCAGGCGCTCGCACAGCTCGGCGTTCTTGGGATCGCGCCGATAGACCTCGACGAGACCGCCTGAATCGCCGGCGAGGGCTCGACCGGCGCCACCGGGTCTCGTGCAAGATCGGATGGGGGAACAGCGTAGCGCTCGCGTGAGAGGTAGTGAAGAAACGCGTCCCAGAGCGTGGCCTCCGCGTATCGGCGCTCCAGCGCGATGCGCGCCCGGCTCCCCTCCGGGAAGCGCCCCAGCGTCTGCTCCGATTTCACACCGAGCACGAACTCGACCTGGCGGAACTGGTCGGACTGAAAGCCGCTGGCCGCGTCGAGCCGCTCCCGAAAACTGAGAAACTCGAGCGGCGTCATGGTCTCCAGGATGTCGAGCTGCGAGACCATCACCTTGAGGATCGTCAGAATACGTTTCAGCGTGTGCTGCGACTCGTGCGAGTGGTCCGCTTCGAGCAGCTGGATGACGCGATCGAATTCGTGCAGCAGCTCCTTGAACCAGAGCTCGTACACCTGGTGGATGATGATGAACAGCGTCTCGTCATGCTCGGGCCCCGCCGAGCGCGGCAGCTGCAGCGACAGGAGATCGTCGATCCTGAGATAGCTCTCGTATGTCGCGGCAGACCGCGTATCGTCAGACATGGGCACGACCTGAGGTCAGTATACGCGCGCCATCGCGCGAGTGGATGTAGGATGCCGAGGCAACTCTCTCGGTAAAGGAGCGACAGATGGCCCCCGTTGATCCACCGACGCAGAAGCTGTCGATCTCGTCGCTCGAGGGGGACGGCGATCACGGTGACGGCGATGTACAACCCGAAGGAGGTGCAGGTCGACAAGTCGGTACCGTGGACCAAGCAGGCTCACTCGAAGGGCGATCAACCCTCCCTGGAGTTTTCGTCCGCGGATGGCCGGCTGATGTCGTTCGAGCTGATGTTCGACGGGTTCGAGGCCGGCACGAACGTGCACACGGCCTTCATCCAGAACCTGGTCAAGCTTGCGCTCGTGCAGGACGCCAACGGCGCCGAGGACAAGAAACGACCGCCCAAGGTCGTCGTCAAGTGGCCGGGCGGCAAGCTGCCGGATTTCCAGGGTGTGATTGAGTCGGTGTCGACGAGCTACACGATGTTCCTGCCCGACGGCACACCGGTGCGGGCCACGTGCCGGGTGGCGATCAGGGAAGCGAGCCACTTGTCGGTCACAAGAACTTAGAACGGGTTGCAGAATTAGTCACTGTAGGGGCCGGCCCATGTGCCGGCCCTGGGCGGACACGCGGGTCCGCCCCTACAACCCAATTGTGCAACGCTCTCTTAGTTCCGTAACCGACCGAGGACGAATCTCCCGTTGTTTCTGGTACCGCGGGCGCAGCACTCTGCTTCACGGATTCATGAAGAGCATAGGGTTGAGGATCTCTCCCGCGCGCGCCCCTCGCGGTTGCTTTCACTCGCGCGTCAGGATGGACTGCTCGCGACAATCTTCACAGCGGGCGTCAACCGAGCGGACGTTCCCGGCAGTTGGAATCTCCCGGATCACCAGGACGTGCGCCGAGCCGCAGCGAAGACACCGCAGATCGGGCATTTGCAGGGGACGTGGCAGATCTGATGCTGACATCGGTCACCTTTCCTGCCCGACCACCGGGCTGTGGTAACGAGGACTGCAAGCCTCACGCCCGGTCAATTCCCCGGGAAAGCGGCCAATTTCTCAGGTAAAAAACGACGAGGAAGGTCCGCAGGTAGACAAAGGGCAGCCTGCGGATGGATTCTACCCGTTTCTACCACATGGATGGAGACGCGAGATGACGCTGAACAGCGCGATTGTAGTCGGGCTGTCGGTCGTGCTGTCCGGCTGCACAGGCGACTCGCATGCGCGGACGGCGGCCCTCGCGGCGCCCGACGGGCGGCTTGCGCAGACGTCGGGCATTCTGCAGGTCCCCGGCCTCACCGACGAGGTACGCATCGTCCGCGACCGGTGGGGCATTCCACATATCTACGCGAAGAACGCCGACGACCTCTTCTTCGCACAGGGTTTCGTCCAGGCGCAGGACCGGCTGTTCCAGATCGATCTGTGGCGCCGCTCGACTCAAGGACGGCTCGCCGAGATTCTCGGCGCGGACTACGTCGACCGCGATCGCCTCACGCGCCTCATGCGGTATCGCGGTGACATGAACGCGGAGTGGGAGAGCTACGCGCCGGACACGCGCCGGATCGCGACGCGTTTCGTCGCCGGCATCAACGCCGAGATTGCGACGATTGGCGAGCAGCTCCCGGAGGAGTTCGCCGTGGCCGGCTACCGCCCCGAGCCGTGGCAGCCCGAGGATCTGCTCAGCCGCGCCGAAGGCTTCGTCATGACCTCGAACGCGAACGACGAGGTGTTTCGAGCGCAGGTCACGGCCGCAGCCGGACTCGAGCGGACGACGATGCTGCTGCCGCTCGACCCGCCGGTCTCCGCGCCGCCGCCGGGCGGGCATCGATCTCTCGGCCGTTGCCGCAACGGTCCGGCCGGCGCTCGCCGCGATCGGCGCGCCCGCGCGCTTCGGCCCGGCAGCGGCACCGTCCGCCGCCGCGTTTCTCGACTGGCAGCGGCGCGCGGCGCGCGAAGGCAGCAACAACTGGGTCATCTCCGGCGCAAAGTCCGCGACGGGCAAGCCGATGCTCGCCAACGATCCGCACCGCAATCTCGATCATCCGTCCCTGCGCTACCTCGTGCACCTGAATGCGCCTGGCTGGAACGTGATCGGCTCGGTTGTGCCGTGGTTTCCCGGCGTGGCCATCGGGCACAACGACCGCATCGCGTGGGGGCTGACGATCTTCTCCGCAGACGTGCAGGACCTCTACGTCGAAGAGCTGAATCCGGCGAACGCGCGACAAGTGAAGTCAGGCGGGCGCTTCGTCGACATGGAGGCGGTGAAAGATCAGATTCGCGTGAAGGGCCGAACGGAAGCGGTCGCGGTCGAGCACCTGTACACCGCGCACGGTCCGGTTGTGGCGATCGATTCGCAGCGGCACCTCGCGTACGCGCTGAGATGGGTGGGGAGCGAGCCCGGGACGGCCGGCTATCTCGGGGCCCTCTCGCTCGATCGCGCCGCCAACTGGCAGGAGTTCCGGAGCGCGCTCCAGCGCTGGAAGGTGCCGGGCGAGAATTTCGTCTACGCCGACGTGGACGGCAACATCGGCTACCAGGCCGCCGCGCTCGTGCCGGTGCGTCGCAACTGGCAGGGCGTCTATCCTGTCGCCGGCGCGACCGGCGAGCACGAGTGGCAGGGGTGGCGCACGCTCGACGAGTTGCCGCACGAGTTGAATCCGGACGCAGGGTTCCTCGCCACTGCCAACAACAACACGCTCGGGTCCGGTTCGCCGGGCAACATCGGGTACTCGTCGTGGAGCGTGCCGGCGCGCATCAATCGCATTCGCGAAGTGCTCAGCGGGAGAACGGCTCTGACAGTCGACGATCTGTCGCGGCTGCAGCACGACACGACGCCGTGGAACGCCGAGCAGCTCGTGCCGCTGCTTCAGCCGCTCTCGTTCAAGGACGCGAAGACGGAGCAGGCGCGCACGATGCTGCTGGCATGGGATCGTCGCGTCACCGGCGATTCGGCCGCGGCGGCCTTGTACGTCGCCTGGGAGCAGGCGCTGTTTCGACAGCTGGTCGAGCCGCGACTGGATCCGGCGCTGGCCGCGGACTACATTCAGCGCGTCGAAACGCGCGTGCTCGTTCCCACGCTCACGAAGCCGCCGGCGGTCTGGTTCGGCGCATCGCCGGCGAAAGGACGCGACCACCTGCTCGAGTCCGCGCTGGCGGCGGCCGTGGCCGCGTTGAGTCAGACCCTTGGCACCGACATGACCCGATGGACCTGGGGTCAGATCCACACGGCCACGTTTCAACACGCGCTGGCATCCACGGGCGATGCGGCGCGGCCTGCGATTCAACGTCGGACCGTTCCCGCGAGCCGGCTACGGCGACACCGTCTTTGCCACCAGCGGTTCCGGCAATCGTCAGACCGATGGGGCCACGTTCCGCGAGGTGATGGACGTTGCCGACTGGGATCGCTCGATCGGCACGAGCGCTCCCGGCCAGTCGGGCCAGCCTGGCAGCCCCCACTTCGACGACCTCGCGAAGTTGTGGGCGGCAGAGCAGTATTTCCCGTACTCGTTCAGCGAGGCGCTCGTCGAGAAGAACGCCGAAGCGACGCTGGTGCTGCGGCCTCGTCGCTGAACGAGATCCGTCATTCGACGCGTACCAACTTGAGCGTGAACGGATTGGCGAAGGGGCCAGCCTGGTTTCGCTGTTGGGTCAGCAACAGCGTGTCGCCCTCCAGCTTGTACGAATATGTGATGAACACCCCTGGACCCATCACCGCGGGGTTCTTCGACGCGATCGGCCGCATCGTGACAAGGCCGCCGGGTGTCACCTCGTACGTTCCGGCTTCGCTGACGAAGGGTCCCCACACGGCCCGTAACTCGTCGGCGCTCGCCTTGGCCACGTCCGCCAGAACCGGTCGCGGCCCGTCGGCCTGGACCTCGACCCGGCTGTAGTGCTTCGCGGTGATGATGGTCAGGTTGGGCCGCTCGGCAAATGCGATGGTGCGCGGTGCGGGGCCTGTGATCGCCGCTTCCACAACCCGCCAGACACCTTGAATCGACCCTTGCGTTGACTGCGCCGCCGTCCCCTGGCTGGCGAGCATCCCGACGCTGAGAGCTGCGAACAACAGTCTCGTCACGATCCGCCTCCTCGACAGAGTGTCGCACATGTGCGGGAGCCGTACGAGAAGGAAGGAACCACGGAGACCGCCGAGATCGCTGAGGAAGTCTTCTCTGCGGTCCGTGACGAACGACGCGCACGACTGAACCGGATGAGAACGACTTCTCTGTGTGATCCCGTTTGAAATCGCGCTTGAAGAGCAAATAGTACTTCGACCGCTTCGGTGGCGTCTGACAACCGGCATATCGCAGTGATTCACTGAGCGCCGTCGAGGATGAGTCGAGAGACGCCAGCCGGAT
Source organism: uncultured Acidobacteriota bacterium (assembly GCA_963794305.1). Lineage (GTDB taxonomy): Bacteria > Acidobacteriota > Vicinamibacteria > Vicinamibacterales > CAVVIG01 > CAVQFC01. The sequence continues at coordinate 6,856 of CAWCDQ010000016.1, forward strand.
CGACCCACATTGGCACGTGCCCCCAGCTCCGCATCTTGATCCACTTCGTGTGAGCCGGAAGATTCTCCCGCCGCTGTGAACCCTTCAGAAGAACCCAATCGTGTTCTCCGAACGCGACGGTCAGTGGAACCGCAATATCACGTCCTGAAAACGGCGGGGCCGTGCACGCAAAGGTGTCTTCGAATCCGGTCGCGGCCGCGAGATCGTTCACTGCGGTGACGGCGTCGCTCGCCGGCATGCGTCGGCTTCCGACGGAGATCGGCACCGCGAATGCCAGTTCGCGGAGGAAGGATGTCCGGACGGTCGCCTTCAGGGCTGCCGGAACTCTCGTGGCCAGGAATCGCAGCGTCCAGAACAGGCACTTCACATGGGGCGCTCCGTGATCGCGCCAGAGACCAGGCGGGGAGATGGCGACCACGCTCCGCGCGAGACCGCGCTTCGCCGCTTCCAGAGCGATCAGCCCGCCGAGCGAATTTCCGGCGATGTCGACTGGCCCCTCCACGCCCATCGCGCGAACCGAGCGTTCCAACGCCGCCGCGAGATTGGCACTCGTCGGCGGCGTCCCCGCCGGAAGCGGCGGGGTCAATCCGAATCCGGCGATGTCGAACACGATGAGTCTGCGCGATGCCCCCAAATACGGCATCACGCTGTTCCAGGCGGAACCCGACATTCCGATGCCATGGAGGAGAACCAGAGGACGTCCAGATCCGCTCTCGGTGTAGTGCCACATTGTTCGGTGAATTTCCTTACATTATTAAGACGACTTGGCACCCATCGATGTGACACACACGTCATCGGATCCGTCCGCCCGCTTTTCGCATACCATAGGCCGGTCAGGACTTCATCGATGCGGCTTCCCGTTCGCGCCTCGCTCGTTCGCATGTGTCTCGCCCTCGTGTCCGCGTCGGCTGCCGGCTGCGCGAGCGCTCCGCCGAAGGCCGCCTCAGCCATTCACCAGACGCCTCCGGGTCTCGGGCAGTTTCCGTACAGCGACGCCGACGTGGAATTCATGTCGGGCATGATTCCGCATCACGCGCAGGCCGTGATCATGGCGGGCTGGGCGCCTACCCACGGCGCGCGGCAGGACGTCGCGATTCTCTGCGAGCGGATTCTCGTCGGACAGCGCGACGAGATCGCGATGATGCAGCAGTGGCTCGGCGATCGCGGCCTCGAGGTGCCCGACGCGGCCTCCACGCGCCACAAGATGAAGATGAACGGCATGGAGCACGAGATGCTGATGCCGGGCATGATGTCCGACGAGCAGATGGCCGCGCTCGACAAGGCGCGCGGCGCCGAGTTCGATCGCCTGTTCCTGGAAGGGATGATCCGGCACCATCAGGGCGCGATCGACATGGTCGACGTGCTCTTCAAGTCGTATGGCGCGGCGCAGGACGAAACGATCTACAAGTTTGCTTCCGACGTGTACGCCGATCAGTCGATCGAAATCGATCGCATGCATGAAATGCTGGGGGATCGCTCGAAATGACACACATGAACTCACTGCTGATCAAAGGTCTGGCGGTCGCTACACTCGCTGCCGCCGTCGGCGTCGGCGTGCCCGCGTGCGCGAGCTCGAAAGGAAGCTCGACGCCGCCGGCTGCGGCGCCGGCCCCGGCTCCTGCGGCTGCCGCGCCGACACCCGCTCCGGCAGCGCCAGCCGCGACGCCCGCAGCGGCCCCGGCATCCAGCGCTGCGGCGCCCGCGCCTGCGCCAGCTCCGATGGCGGCCGCGGCCGCTCCCGCTCCCGCGGGCCGCGGCACTCCGCCGCCACCGCCGCCGCCACCGCCGGACGTGATGCCAAAGCCGGTCGAACCGGTCGTTTCGGCGACCGCGCCCACGCCCGATCCGCGGCCGAATTTGAAACCGGGACGCTGGGACGCGGAACAGGCCGGATGGAACATGCGCATGCTCTCGACGACGCCGCCCAAGGGCAGGACGCTCGGCGCCACGCACTCCGACCTCGCGTTTTCGGGCAACCTCGTCATCCAGGGCAACTACAACGGCTTCGACATCTACGACGTCACCAACCCGTCGAAGCCGGTACTGAAGCAGACCTACCTGTGCCCCGCGTCGCAGAACGACGTGTCGGTGTACCGCAACCTGCTCTTCATGTCGTCGGAAGCGACCAACAGCCGTGAAGACTGCGGATTCGAAGGGGTGCCCGAGCCGGTCAGCAAGCTGCGCGTGCGCGGCATCCGCGTGTTCGACATCGCCGACGTGAGTCGTCCCAAGCTCGTGACGACGGTGCAGACGTGCCGCGGGTCGCACACGCACACGGTGGTGCCCAAGCTCGGCGACGACACCAACGTCTACATCTACGTCTCTGGCACGGCGGGCGTGCGCTCGGCGGAAGAGGTTCCGGGCTGCGCGGACGGCGGCGTCGACGATGCGAACACCGCGCGCTTCCGCCTCGAAGTGATCAAGGTGCCGATGAAGACGCCGGTCCAGGCGGCCATCGTCAGCTCGCCGCGCATCTTCCAGGGTCTGCCGGTGCCGCCGGTGAACAACGAACGGAACGCCTCGGACCAGCGCGATCGCGAAGCGGCGGCGGCCGCCGCGGCGGCGCGCGGGGAGCCGGCGCGGGGCGGCGGTCCCGGCGGCGGGCGCGGCAACCAGCCGCAGACGCCGAGCGGACCGAACCAGTGCCACGACATCACCGTGTATCCGGAAATCGGCCTCGCGGGCGGCGCGTGCGCCGGCCTCGGCCTGCTGCTCGACATCCACGATCCCGAGCACCCGGTTCGCATCGACGCCGTCGCCGACGCCAACATGTCGTTCTGGCACTCCGCGACCTTCAACAACGACGGCACCAAGCTGCTGTTCAGCGACGAGTGGGGCGGCGGCGGTCAGCCACGCTGCCGCTCGACCGACAAGCTGGAGTGGGGCTCCGACGCGCTCTTCACCATCGACGACAACAAGAAGCTGAAGTTTCACTCGTACTACAAGCTGCCCGCGCCGCAGTCGTCGCTGGAGAACTGCGTGGCACACAACGGCTCGCTGATTCCGGTTCCCGGGCGCGACATCATGGTGCAGTCGTGGTATCAGGGCGGCCTGTCGGTGTTCGACTGGACGGACATCGACCATCCAAAAGAGATCGCGTACTTCGATCGCGGCCCCGTGGACGGCGGCCGCATGATGATGGGCGGCTCGTGGTCGGCCTACTGGTACAACGGGGTGATCGTCAGCTCGGAGATCGCGCGCGGCCTCGACATCTACGAGCTCGTGCCGAACGCGCTGATCACGGAGAACGAGCTGGCCGCTGCAAAGACCGTGCGGGTGCCGTACTTGAACACGCAGGATCAGCAGAAACTGGTCTGGGCGCCGAGCTTCGCGCTCGCGCGTGCCTATCTCGATCAGCTCGCGCGGACCAGCGGCCTGCCGGCGGATCAGAATCGCGTCGGCGCGCACGACGCTCGCCGGCGCCGAGCGCCGCGCCGCCAACGAGCGCCGCACCGCGCTCACGCAGCTGGCCACGCAGCTGAACACCGCCGCCTCGTCGTCGAGCGACCAGGCGAAGGTCAAGATGCTCTCGTCGACGGTGACGGACCTGGCGAACGGGCGCTAGGCTCCGCTTCGATGCGCCATCGCCGGCCCGTCCTCCTTGTTGCGGTGCCGGCGCTGGCCCTGCTCGCACTTCCCGTCGTCGCGGCTCGGCCTCTCGCGGACGGCGACTACCGCGTCGCCTTCGCGCCGGCCGCGCAGCTCGAGCGCCGGCTCGACGAACTCGCGCACGACGGCTTCACCTGTGTGGCGCTCGCGCGCCCGGAACCTGGTTCGAACGTGCCCGGTGTCGCCGCGATCCTCGCCCGCACGACTGCGGCGACCGCTTCCTCCTCTGCGCACCGCGTCCTCATCGGCGGACGCGATGACTTGAAAACGCCGCTCACCAGGAACGGCGCCGACGGCTTCCGTCTCTGCGGAGTGGTGCTCGACGAGGAGCCGCCGAATCCGCGCACCGTCGCAGTCATGGCCCGCACGAGCGCGGAGTCGTGGCAGTACGACATCGAGGTTCTCCTGCGATACAAGGACAGCCTTGCGCGGCTCAACACCATCGGCCGTGACGGATTCGGGCCTGTCGCTGCGGCGCCTGTCGATAACAACCGCCTGGCGGATCAGCGTAATTGGATGGTCGTCGCCGAGCGTCCTTCAGCAGGCGGACCGGCGCGCGAAGTCATCGTCCGGTCCGATCCGGGACCCGCAGGCCTGGCGCGCAACCTGAACGACTCGGGCAAACAAGGCTTTCGCGTCGATCTGGCCTGGAAGGAAGGCAACGACTACGTCGCCATGTTGTCGCGCCCGTCCGGAGTCGCGTCGACGCCGCACACCTACGCCGTGGACGGTGACGCGCCGAACGGCGTGCACGCACTCACCCGTCTCGCGCTCGGCGACTTTCCGTATCTCTCGCGGCGGCTGTTCGTGATCGACAACGATGTCAGAGCATCGAACGAGCTCGTCGAAGAGACGCTTCCGTCGATCGATCGGAACGGCGTCGTCGAGGGCAGCGGTCGCGCCGCGCTCGATACGATTGGCGATCACCTGTCACGCAATCACGGCTACCAGGTTGCCTACGCGCGCGTGGGCCGGGACAGGAGCGGCAAGGTCGTGTTGAGCGTAGTGATGGCGCGGAGAGACTGATTGGAGAGGGATCCGGAAAGCTCGGGCACGAAAGCGATGAACGGCGGACGAGTGGCGATCGTCACCGGCGCGGGGCGCGGCCTCGGCCGGGCGATGGCGCTGGGCATGGCGCACGCCGGCATCCGTGTTGTGGCGACGGCAGCGCGTGAGCGCGCCGAGATCGAGGCGGTAGCGGCCGAGGCAGGCAAGGGAATGCTGCTCCCGGTTCTCGCCGATGTCGCCCGCGAGGCGGACGCTCAACGCGTGGTTGCGGCCGCGATAGAGACGTTCGGCCGGCTCGACATCCTCGTGAACAATGCGGGCCGCGGCATGAAATACGTGAGCGAGACCTTCATGACCCAGCCCACTCGATTCTGGGAGGTCGAGCCCGACACGTGGCGGATGGTGATTGACACCAACGTCAACGGCCCGTTCCTGATGGCGCGCGCCGCGGCGCCGCACATGATGCGCGCGGGATGGGGCCGCATCGTCAACATCTCGGTGAGCCACTCCACGATGCGCCGGCCAGGTTTCTCTCCCTACGGCCCGTCGAAGGCGGCGCTGGAATCCGAGACCATCATCTGGGCCGAGGATCTGCGCGGCACGGGGGTGACGGTCAACGCCCTGCTGCCGGGCGGCGCGACTCGGACTGGGATGCTTCCCGACGTCCTGCCGTCCGATGCCAGGGCCGCAATGCTCGATCCAGTGATCGTCGTTCCGCCGCTGCTCTGGATGGTGTCGGACGAGACCAACGGGATCTCCGGTTGCCGTGTGACCGCCAACCTGTGGGATGCCGGCAATCCGGCCGCGGCGACCGAAGGCGCCGGTTGGGGCAGCGCAGCGACGAATCGGCCCGTCAACTGATCATGCACGCGCCGCTTGACGCGATAGCGGACGAGCGTGCGGTTGTTCCACGAAATCGCGAGATTGTGGACCGTGCCAGAATGAGTCCATGATCGATGGACTTCGTCGAGACGACATCGCGCGAGCTCACGACGTCATCGCCTCGCACGTGCGGCGCACGCCGGTGCTGCGGGTCAATGGCGCCGAGGTCGGCCTGTCGTCGTTTCCGCTCACCTTCAAGCTGGAGTTCATGCAGCACGCCGGTTCGTTCAAGGCGCGCGGCGCCTTCAACAATCTGCTGTCGCGGCCCATTCCATCTTCCGGTGTGGTCGCTGCCTCTGGCGGAAACCATGGCGTCGCGGTGGCGTTTGCGGCGAAGTGCCTGGGCATTCCCGCGAAGATCTTCGTGCCGACTGTCGCCTCCCCGGCAAAAATCGCCTCCATCCGCGCATCCGGCGCCGACGTCGTCGTTGGCGGCGATCGCTATGCTGACGCCCTCGCCGAATCGGAGCGCTGGGTGGCGCAATCACACGCGCTGCCGATCCATGCCTACGATCAGATCGAGACGCTGCTCGGCCAGGGCACGCTCGGCCGCGAAATCGGTGAGCAGGTGCCGGAGGCGGCGACGCTGCTGCTCGCCGTTGGCGGCGGCGGCCTTATCGGCGGCGTCGCGGCCTGGTTCGCGGATCAGCCACAGCGGGTGATCGGCGTCGAACCGGCCGGCGCGCCGACGCTGACCGAAGCCTTGAAAGCGGGGAAGCCGGTCGATGCACCGGCCGGCAGCATTGCCGCCGACTCGCTGGCGCCCCGGCGCGTCGGAGAGCTGATGTTTCCGATCGCGCAGCAGCATGTCGATCGCGTCCTGCTCGTCGACGACGAGGAGATCGTGCGGGCGCAGGAGATGCTGTGGGACCGGTTTCGTCTCGTGGTCGAGCCAGGCGGCGCGGCCGCGTTCGCCGCGATCCTCGCCGGCCGCTACCAGCCGGAACCCGACGAGCACGTCGTCGTCGTGCTCTGCGGCGCCAATACCGAGCGTGGATTGGCGTCATGAGTTTCGATGCGAACCTGGCAACCCGCGCCGCCGCGCACGCCTCTGCGTATCTCGCGACAATCGGCGATCGTCTTGTTCGAGCGTCTCTGACCTCCGATCAGCTGCGCGAGCGGCTCGGCGGTCCGTTGCCGGACCACTCCGACGATCCCATCAACGTGCTCGACGCGATTGCCGATGCCGGAAGGACCGGCACCGTCGCGTCACAGGGGCCGCGCTATTTCGGCTTCGTGACCGGCGGCAGCGTTCCGGCCGCCATTGCCGCCGACTGGCTGGTGTCGGCGTGGGACCAGAACGCGCAGATTTTCGTCATGTCGCCGATGGCGGCGGTCGTCGAGGAGATCGCGGCCGGGTGGCTGAAGGATCTCTTCGGCTTGCCCGCGGCGTGGAGCGTCGGCTTCGTCACCGGCGCGCAGATGGCCAACGTCACCGCGCTGCTGACGGCGCGGCATCACCTGCTGCGGCAGGCCGGCTGGGACGTCGAGAGCCAGGGCCTGTTCGGCGCGCCGCCGATTGACGTCGTGATCAACGACGAAGCGCACCGCACGATTTCTTCCGCGCTCCGGATGATCGGGCTCGGCGCGGAACGGGCGCGGCGGGTGGAGACCGATGGACAGGGCAGGATGCGTCCGGATCTGCTGGCCCAGGCGCTGCGAGACGGACAGGGTCCATGCCTCGTGTGCGCGCAGATCGGCAACGTCAATACCGGCGCCGCGGATCCGATCGACGAGATCGCGTCGATTGCCCGCGAACGCGGCGCGTGGCTGCACGTCGATGCGGCGTTCGGCCTGTGGGCCGCGACGAGCGAATCACGCCGGTCGCTGGTCGCCGGCATCGAGCGCGTCGATTCGATCGCGACAGATGCCCACAAGTGGATCGTGCCTTACGACTCGGGCCTGGTCTTCACGGCGCATCCAGAGGCGCATCAGCAGTCGCTCGTGACGCCGGCCCATTACATGCAGATGACTCCCGGTGAACGCGAGCCGCGGTCGTTCACGCCCGACGAGTCGCGTCGCGCCCGCGGTCTGCCGCTCTACGCCGCGCTGCGGTCCCTCGGCCGGTCGGGGATCCGCGACCTCGTGGATCGCTGCTGCGCCCTGGCGCAGCGGATGGCATCGCGTCTCGGCGATCACGACCACGTCCGGATCCTGAACGACGTGGTGCTGAATCAGGTTCTGGTGCAGTTCGGAGCGCCAGGCGGCGACGCTGCGAGCGCCGCGCGGTTGACGACGGCGGTGATCGAACGGGTGCAGGCGGGCGGTACGTGCTGGGCCGGTGGAACGCGATGGCATGGGCAGGCGGCGATGCGCATCTCGATTTCGAACTGGACCACTACGCCCGAGGACATCGATCGATCGGCGGCCGCGATCCTGTCAGCGCTGGACGACGCCAGGCGCGACGCGCCGTCGTGATGGACGCTGCACGCGTCCTCGCGGTCATCGAACCGGCGGCTCGAAGATCGTCGTCGTCGGATGGAACTCCGACCAGGCGAACCAGTACTCCGGTTCCATGATCAGCATCTCGAGGTGCGTGCCTTTCAGTTTGCCTGACGTGCAGTTGCCGTAGGCATCCCATCGCGATCGCGTTTCGCGATCGATCAGCTCGGTCGCCGCCGCGTTTGCCTCCTCGAACGTCAGCCGCGATCCATTCGCCCGCGCGACGAACGCCGTCGTGGTGTCGGACTTCGGCTGGTGCACGACGAGGATCGGCTGGCCTCCGATCTCCTCGTTGACGACGCGCACGCGATCGAGCGCTTCGAGCGGAAAGGCGCGGCTCGCCTCGCCGACGGTCAGGCCGATGATCTTCGTGTACGCCTTCAGCCGCGGGTCGCGGCGTACGACGTCGTCCGGGGCCGACTTGTCGACCGAATAGCCCGCGCGCAGCTGCGCGTTCTTCGCCGCAATCCTCTCCGCGTATCCCGGCAGCGGCTTCAGGACGAGCGTGTCCGGATGCAGCCGCAGCCACTCTTCCCAGCTCGTGAGCAGGAACGGATACAGCTGGAGGCGCTCGCCTTTCATCGGGCCCGAGATCGCCTCGAGACTCGACTGCTGCCAGCGAGTCCCCGTCTCGACGTCCCTGAAGACCTCATTGCCGCCGACGACGCCCGCGTTCTCCATGACGAGACGCCGGCCACGCGCTTCGGCCCTGAACACGAGGGCCGTGTTGCAGTAGCTTCACCAGGTGACGGCGATCGGTCCGCTCGGCGAATCGTCCTCGACGAGGCCGTGCTGGGCGAGGATGCCGGCCGGGTACGCCTTCATGGTCTTGCCGCTCGACAGGCCGATGACGCGGTCGTCCGCCTTCATGAACGTTGCGGCCGGCGCGGAGATGAATTCCGGGTTGTGCACCGCGACGTACGGCAAGCTCGATTGTTGCGACTCCTGCGCGAACGGAGCCGTGGATCCGAGCAGCACGACCGTCGCGAACAGCGAGAGGGACGCAAGCATCGGTTTCATGGGGAGAGGATAGCCCATCGCGGGTGAAAGCGCAGCCACAGGAAAACTACCGCACGGACCCGGCCGGGTGTATATATTTGGCGCGTTCGGGTACTCGCGCCAAAAAGGAGTCGGCATGCAAACGAGGAACATACGTGTTGCTGCAGGGATTCTCGCGGTGTGCTTACTGTGGCCGGCCGCGGCCCACGCACAAAGCATCTTGACCGGCGTCGTGAAGGACACCTCCGGTGCGGTACTGCCCGGCGTCACCGTGGAGGCGTCCAGTCCGGCGCTGATCGAGAAAACGCGATCGGTGGTGACCGATGAAACCGGCGGCTACAGACTCGTCGACCTGCGGCCAGGGAACTACGTCCTGAGCTTCGTGCTGCCGGGTTTCGCGACGGTCCAGCGCCAGGGGCTCGAGCTGCCGTCCAACTTCACGATGACCGTCAACGTCGAGCTCAAGGTCGGCTCGCTCGAAGAGACGCTGACCGTCACCGGCGCGTCGCCGATCGTGGACGTCCAGAGCACGACCAAGTCGCAGGTGCTCAACCGCGATGCCCTCGACGCGATCCCGACCGGCCGCACGATCCAGGGCATGGGTCAGCTCGTGACCGGCGTCTCGCTGAACCAGCCGGACATCGGCGGATCGAAGGCCATGCAGCAGACCTACATGTCGGCGCACGGCGCCGGCGCGTCGCAGACGACGGTGCAGGTAGACGGGCTGATGGTCAACGGCATCGACGTCGACGGCGCGGTGCAGAGCTACTTCAACAGCTCGATGAGCCAGGAGATGGTCTACACGACGAGCGGCGCGTCGGCCGACGTCGCCGGCGGCGGCGTGCGACTCAACATGATTCCGCGCGACGGCGGCAACAAGCCGAGCGGCAGCCTGTTCCTCGGCTACCAGACGCAGAGCTTCCAGAGCAACAACGTCACGCAGGACCTGATGAACCGCGGCCTCAGGACCAGCGACGGCATCGGCAAGCTGTACAACATCGAGGGCGCGTTCGGTGGCCCGATCAAGAAGGACAGCATCTGGATCTTCGGGTCGATCCGCGACTTCGTCCTCGACACGCTGCCGGCCAACACGTTCTACGGCATCGCGGGCACGGAAACGCCGACGTCCGCGGCGCTCCCGAGCAGCGATCAGGGCGTCGATCCGCAGAGCATCCGCAGCTTCCAGGCGCGCGTGACGTGGCAGATGAGCGCGAAGAACAAGCTGTCGGTCTACAACGATCGCCTCCTGAAGAATCGCGGCGCCGCGATGACCGCCGGCTTCGACCCGGCCGAAGCCAGCATCGTCTGGAACTCGCCGATCTACACCACCGGCTCGGTGAAGTTCTCGTCCACCGCGACGAACCGGATCTATATCGAGGCCGGAGCGTCGACCAACTACGAGCGCTACAACACCATTTATCAACCCGGCCTGTCGAAAACGCCGTTCTCGCCCGAGTGGTACACGGTGGTCAACAAGAACGACAGCGCCAAGGGCACGCAGTGGGGAACCGGCGCCACCAACCAGGGCATGTACCCGGATCGCTTTGCGGCGATGGGCGCCGTGTTGTACGTGACGGGCACGCACAACATCAAGGTGGGTGTGCAGGACACGTGGGGCCGCTACCGGCAGTACCGCAGCGCGAACGGCGACTTGCGCGCGAACTTCATCAACGGCGTGGCGAGCACCGTCACCATCCTGAATACGCCGGTGAACTTCCAGGACAATCTGAAGGCCGATCTCGGCATCTACGGCCAGGATTCGTGGACGTTCAACCGGTTGACGATCAACTACGGCGCCCGCTGGGAGTACTTCGCGTCGGGCATTCCCGAAGAGACGTCCGGCACGGGACGTTTCGTGACCTCGACGCGCAGCTTCGGACCGATCGACATGCCGACCTGGACCAGCTTCGCCCCTCGCGGCGGTTTCGTGTACGACCTCTTCGGCAACCAGAAAACGGCGCTGAAGTTCAGCATCGGCCGGTACGAACAGGCCGGGACGACCGGCTTCTCGAATCGCTTCAATCCGCTGGCGCTGCTCACGCAAAGCGTGGCGTGGTCGGACTTGAACAAGGATGGAGTCCCGCAAGGCGAGCTCGGCTGCGTCTACCTCAGCGCCGGTTGCGAGATGAACCTGGCCGGACAGCTGCCGAAGAACTTCGGCGTCGCCAGCCTTCCGACCTTCGATCCGGACATCAAGCGGATGTACAACCTGGAGACGACGGTCAGCATCCAGCATGAAATCATGACGGGCGTGTCGGTCACCGGCGGGTGGTACAACCGCCAATACAAGAACATGTGGCGGCGGACGAACACCGGCGTCGGCTTCTCCGACTTCACGCCGTTCACGATTTTCAGTCCGATCGACGGCACGCCGATCACCTACTACAACGTCAGCGCGGCGAAAGCGTCGCAGATCGGCGTCAACCTCGTGGACACCAACGCGCCGAACCGCACCGACAAGTACAACGGGTTCGAGTACAATTTCAATCTGCGTCTGCCGCACCACATCACGCTGTTCGGCGGCGGCATGATCGAGCGAATGCTCTCGAATTCCTGCGACGACGACTGGAACCCGAACCTCCTCCTGTACTGCGATCAGAGCAAGAGCGGCCTGCCGCTCCGATCGCAGTTCAAGGTCGCCGGATCGATTCCCATCACCTACGGCATCCAGGTGAACCTGGCGTTCCAGAGCCTGCCGGGGTATCTCTTCGGCACTTCGTCGGTCGGCGCGCTGACCGGCGTTTCGGGTCCGAGCGGCGCTCCCAGTGCACTCCAGCTTGCCAACCCGAACGGTCAGTCAACGGTCTGGCTGGTGACGTCGGCGACGACATACACCTCGTGCCCGGGCAACTCCGCGTCGCAGGGCTGCGTCGTGGGTGCGAGGGTGGACCCTGGCATCACGGTCGCGTCGCTGTCGATTCCCCTGGTTGCGCCGATGACCGAGTACGGCGATCGCATCAACCAACTCGACGTCAACATCGCCAAGACGTTCAAGCTGGATCGCATGTCGATTCAGCCGAAGATCGATTTCTTCAACGTGCTGAACCGCGCGCCGGTGACCGCGGTGCTCGGGCTCAACTACGGCACGGCGGCCTACAGGCAGCCGTCCGTGGTCATCAACCCGCGCACGTTCCAGCTCGGGGCAGTGGTCCGGTTCTGACCCGAGACCGGGCGATTCGGTCACGATCGTCGAGGTTTCCCGGGCCCGCTCCTCGCGCGAAGGGGCGGGCCTTCCTGTTCCTCATTTCTCTACTGCTGGCTATCGTGCCGCGTCTGCAGGCCTCCGACGGCGTGCCTTCAGCCAAACGCGTGCTCATCGTGTACTCGCACGAGCGCGAGATGGGCATGTACGCAGGCTTCGATCACGCGCTTCGACTCCACTTGAAATCGGCAGGCTCATCGCCCGTCGAGTTCTATACCGAGTATCTGGACTTGATGCGGTTCGCGGGACCGGTGCAGCGGGAAAAATCCGTGGATTACCTCCGGGCCAAGTACGCGGGGCCGCGGATCGATCTCATCGTGACCGTCGGTTCGCTCGCGTTCGATTTCATCCTCGAGCACGGCGACACGATCTTTCCGGACATTCCCATCGTCTTTGCGTCCGTCAGCGCTTCGAGAATCGCCCAGGCCCCGCTCAAGGAAAACGTGACAGGTGTCGCTGTCGAGCGCGACGTTCGCCAGACGGTCGATCTGCTCCTCGCCATTCAGCCGGACATACAGCAGATTGTCATCCCGATTGGATCGTCGCCGACGGAGAAGGAGTGGGCCGAGGACACGCGCCAGCTTTTCAAGCCGTACGAGAAGCGTGTGCGCGTCGAGTACCTTTCGGACCTGTCGATGGATGCCATGCTTCGCCGGTTGAGTGCGCTGCCCGCGCACTCGGCGGTTCTGTTCACGACCGTGTTCTATTACGACGCGGACGGCCAGTATTTCCTGCCCGACGAGGCGCTGGCCGGCATCTCGGCTCGATCGACCGCGCCGGTATTCGGTACCGACGAAGCTTTTCTGGGATCAGGAGTGGTCGGCGGCGTCCTCTACGACATTACGCCGACCGCCGACACAACCGCCCGAGTTGTGCAGCGAGTGCTCGCGGGCGACAAGCCCGCCAGTATTCCTGTCGAGACCGTCAATCCGAACCATCCGATGTTCGATGCCCGCCAGCTCGAACGCTGGAACATCCCGAAGTCCCGTCTGCCGGCTGGAAGCGTGATCAGATTCGAGGAGATCGGGACCTGGGCCAGATACAAGGTCTATATCGTCGGTGCCGCGTCGCTGGTCGTGTTCCAGGCGGCGCTCATCGTCGGCCTGATCGTGATGAGCGCCAAACGGCAGCGCGCCGAAACCTCGCTTCGCGTGAGCCATGTGCAGATCCGCGATCTGGCCGGCCGCCTGATCACCGTGCAGGAACAGGAGCGGTCGCGAATCGCACAGGGAACTGCACGACGATGTCTGTCAACGGATGGCGCTGATCGGGATGGAGTTGACGCAGCTTGAAGGGATGCTGCCCGACAGTGCCATCGACGCGCGAGCGCAAGTGAGCGAACTCGACCATGCGGTCGCTGAACTTGCCAGGGACGTCCAGGGTATTTCTCACGAGCTGCATTCCTCCAAGTTGGAGTATTTCGGCCTCGCCGTCGCAGCCGGCCACTTCTGCAAGGAAGTATCGAGTCACTACGGGACGACGATTGAATACGTCCACGAAAACGTGTCCACCAACCTGGACAAGGATGTGGCCATCAGCTTGTTCCGGGTACTTCAGGAAGCCATGTCGAATGTCGTGAAGCATTCCGGCGCCCGGCATTGCCGGGTGACGCTGCGGGGACAGGACGACGAGGTGCAACTGCAGGTGACGGATGACGGGCGTGGCTTCGACACCCGGGCCGCTCAAGGCGGACAGAGCCTCGGCTTGATCAGCATGCAGGAGCGGCTCAGGCTCGTGAACGGCGAAGTGGCCGTCGAGTCAGAGCCGGGCATGGGCACGACCGTGCGCGCCAGTGCCCCAGTCGCGCACGAGTCTCCCCGACGTGCCGTCTCCGGAACCCGTTGCGTTCAGCCGCTAAGCGCGTTTTTCAATTCGAAGTAGTGCGGACCTTCAGGTCCGCCGTGCAAGCAGGCCTGAAGGCCTGCACTACACCGGACTGAACAGGCCCTCGTGAAAGAGATTGCCGGAAATCTCCTATCCGAGTAGTTCGACGTCTGCGCGCGGCCCGGATTGGTCCCGCTTGGCGCGACAACTCGGGGGCCAGCTATGGAGAGCGCCAATCTCTCGCGACGGTCACTCCTGCAAGCCATTGCCGCCATCATCGCCAGCGCGGCAACACCTTTGGGCTGGACCGAGGTCGCGCAGGCCATGGACGCGCATTCGGCCCCGCTCACCGGCGCCGACGAGAAGCTGGCCTTTTTCAGCGCATCCGACGCCAGTGACGTTGAAGCCGTCGCCGCACAGATCGTCCCGACCGACGATTCCCCAGGCGCACGCGAGGCGGGCGCCGTGTACTTCATCGATCGGGCCCTCTCCACGTTCTTCTCTCAGCTCGGCGGCGACTATCGCTCGCAGCTGGCGACGTTTCAGGCCGCCTGCCGCACACAGCATCCCGAACCGCTTCGTTCGCGTCGCTCTCATCCCGGCAGCAGATCGAATACCTCAAGACGATCGATCAGACACCGTTCTTCAACACGACGCGCCTGCTGACGCTCCTCGGCATGTTCTCGCTGCCATCCTACGGCGGCAATCGCGGCGGCGTCGGCTGGAAGCTCATTGGATTCGAAGACGCCCACGTCTTTCAGGCGCCGTTCGGCTACTACGACCGCGACTATCCCGGCTTCGTCATCGACCCGGTGAAATCGAAATGAGCATGCAGACTTATCGGGACTCCGATACCGTCGACGTCGTGATCATCGGGTCAGGCGCCGCGGGCGGCGTGATTGCCCGGGAGGCGGCGCAGGCAGGGCTGACGGTCGTGCTGATGGAGCAGGGCCCGCGATTCTCGGTGCGATCCTTCAGGCACGACGAGTTGAAGGACTGGTATCTCGGGCGGCATCACGAACGACGTCGTGAAGAATCCGCAGACGTTTCGCGATGCGCCGGACAAGAAGGCCGAACTGCAGAAGTTCAAGCCGGCCCTGTGGTACGGACGCGGCGTCGGCGGCTCGAGCCTGCACTACACGGCGAACTTCTGGCGCTTCCACGAAATCGACTTCAACGAGCGCAGCGTGCTCGGCCCGATCCCCGGCACGGGGTTCGCCGACTGGCCGATCACGTACGCCGATCTCGAGCCGTACTACACCAAGGTCGAGTGGGAGATCGGCGTCTCGGGACTGGCTGGAGCCAGCCCGTTCGATCCGCCGCGCACGAAGCCGTACCCGATGCCGCCGCTGCCGGTGAAGTCGTCAGGCGTGCTCATGGAGCGCGGCGCGCGCAAGCTGGGGTGGCATCCGTTTCCGGCGCCGATGGCGATCAACTCGGAGAACTATCGCGGCCGTGGCTCGTGCGTGCACTGCGGATTCTGTCACGGCCTGCCGTGCGAGGTGCGGGCCAAGGCGTCCACGCTGACCACGGTGATTCCCGAGGCGGAAGCCACCGGCCGGTGCGAAGTGCGATCGGAGAGCTACGTCTTCCGCATCGAGACCAACGCACAGGGTCGCGCGACCGGCGTTACCTACTTCGATCGCGATCGACGCGAACGGTTTCAACGGGCGCGTGCCGTGGTCGTGTGCGCCAACGGCGCCGAAACGCCGCGACTGCTCCTGATGTCCGCGAGCAGGCAGTTTCCGCACGGCCTCGCGAACTCGAGCGGCCTGGTCGGCAAGTACCTGATGTTCAACTACAGCAGCCGAGCGGTCGGCGTCTTCGAGCACGAGTTGAACGAATACAAGAGCGTGCAGGTCACGCGAATCCTGCACGACTTCTACGACTCCGATCCCAGGCGCGGCCACTACGGCGGCGGAGGGCTCGATGCCCGCATGGGGCCGCAGCCGACGACGTGGGCCATCCGGACCGCTTCCGAGGGCCCGTCCTGGGGAAGCGAGTTCAAGGCGCGCTTGAAGGAGTTTCCGCGCAGCATGCAGGTCGCCGGCCATGGCACCTCGCTCGCGGTCGAGTCGAACAACATCACGCTCGATCCGGATTTGAAGGATGCATGGGGGCTCCCGGCGATTCGCACCACCTACAAGGATCATCCGGACGATCTCGCGAACGCCCGGTTCCTGCGGGATCGCGGCGCCGACATCCTCGAAGCAGCCGGCGCGCTGCAGGGTGACGAAGGCTGACGTCACGGAGCAGACATCGTCGGTGCACCTGTTGGGCACGTGCCGGATGGGCAACGACCCGGCGACGTCAGTGATCGACAAGTACCATCGCAGCCACGACGTCCGCAATCTGTTCATCTGCGACGGCAGCAGTTTCGTCACGTCCGGCCGCGGCCAGCCGACCATGACCATTCAGGCGCTCGCGTTCCGTGCGGGCGAGCACATCGCGCGATTCGCAAAGCGAGGAGAGATGTGAGCCGCACGGCCGGCGTCGTTCGACGCCTACTTGAATCGGAACCGCACCCCCACCACGATCGGGAAGGTCAGCCTGGCGCTGTCGTTGTTGATGGTCGCCAGCCCGGTGCCGACGAGCTGATCGACGTCGGCCAGACCGCTGACGTGCCGCAGCCCGAGTTGCGCGTTGAAGTCCACCTGGTCGGCAATCTTGAGCAGGATGCCGACGTTCACGCCGATCGTAAAGGCGGCGGTACGGTCGTAGAAATCGTTGTTCGTGAAGGCAATGTTCGACTGGGGGGCCGCAAGCTGCACGTTGATGCGGTCGATGCACCCGATGCCGATCGTGCCTTCTCCGTACACGCGCAGGTCTTTGATCGCAAGCGGCACATATCGCCGGTACCCGAGATCCAGCGCGAAACTCTTATAGTCGGAATATTGGCCGTAAAGACTCGATGGCCCGATGTCGCCGAGACGCACGAGGTTGGCATCGGCCGACTGATAAATGAACATGCCGCGCAATTCTGACTCTTCGTTCAACGTGTACCCGCCGCCGAATCGAAGCGAGATGCCGGTGCCGTACACATCACCGTACGAGTTCGGCAGGATGGCGGCCGTCTGACCCTGAAGGACGCCGATGGCCCCTGAATTCACGTTGCCGTTGATGCTCGGCTCGATACCGAAGCCGAAATCGAGCACCCATGGCGATTCATCCGCCGCCGGACTCTGCGCGCGCGCATCCCAGGCGCCCGCGAGCAGCACAACCGTGACGAACGAGAAACACACGAGTCCCCGCCGCATACCCATCAGTTCTCCCTTGGCTCTCAACGCTGTCGTGTCGCACGGCCGCCAGCGCATGTGCTGGCGATCGTGAGTCGGCCATGCGTTGACTGGACCGTCAGCAATCTCTGCGCCTCTCTGCGCATCACGTCGAAAGCCATCCTCGCTGAAACCATGGAGTTCCCGCGCGATGCGTTCAGAATTGATAGGCCAGTGAATAGATGAAACCCGACATGCTGACGTTCATGGCGGTGTGGACCTCCTGGCCGTTCAGCAGATTGCGAACGGTGATGTCGTTCGCGGTGCCCGACTGGTGGTTGAATCCCGCGGCAAAGATGAATTTGCCCAACGAGCCGCTCAAGCCAAGCGACCAGGTCACGCAGATCGACCTTGTTGAACACCACATCCTGAGAGCCGACCGGCGATTGATTGGTGCCGACGCTTCCGTGGACGCGGAGGTCGCGATTCTTCAGCAGGCGAACGTGGCCGCCCGCGCTCACATTGACGACGCCGTCGGATGCGGAGGTGAGGCCGCCGAAGGGCCGCGAGATCACGGTCGGCGGCAGGTTGGCCCCGGCGTCGGCATAGATGAGCGTTGGTTGATCGCTGGACACCATCGAGTACGCGCCAATCGGGGAGTACGCCTGAAGATCGAGCTCGAGCTCGACAGGCCCGCGCACCCACGCGCCTCCGCCCTGGAAATCCCACGGCAGGTGATGCTCAAACGTGGCGTCCGCATCGAAGACCGACGCCCCCAGCGAGGCGGCGCCGGCGTCGAGCGTGCCGTCGAGCGTCAACGCGCCGGTACGGTACAGCCTCAAGCCTGGCGTGTGGACGGCTGCGCCGAATCGCCACTGTGACGTGTCGTACTGCACGCCAGCCTGCGCGCGAAGCTGGACCGTCGTTCCTGACGTCCGCGACGTCACGAGCAGCGTCTTCAGACCGGTGTTGTCGGCGAGCCGATCGCTCACGCTCTGGACCAGTCGAAGGCTCATGAGCGAAAACGCGAGTCCGCCGCCGACGCGCCACGGCCCGGTGTCGTGGTAGCCGGCGCCGAAGCGCCAGCACGCGTTGCTCGAAATCCGAATCCGCGGAGTACGCGAATCGCTGCTGCCCGGCGGCGACCGTGGTGATCAGCTGGGAATCGGTCTCCTGATTCCACGCGTTCGTCGTCACCAGCGCTGCGCCGACGGTCAGGCGCGAGCTCGGTGCGAAGCTGAAGCCGACGAAATTCGGCAGCTGCTGGAACGAGCCGCCGCGGTTCGGCAACGATGTTGGCGTGACCGATGTGCTCTGATAGACGCCCGCGCTGCCGCTGATCTGCGCCGTGCTCTGTCGTGCGAGGCCTGCGGGATTGAACCAGGCCGCGGACGGATCGCCGACGCGGGCGATGTAGGCCGACCCTTCGAGACCGCCGTACGGACCGACGGGTACGCTGTTGTAGTTGTCGAGCACGAGGTTGGGCGGCGGTGTCGAGACGGCGTCGACCTGCGCGAACGCAGGATGTGCCACGAGGCAGGCGGTACCGAGCACGAGTCCGATTCGAGTGCTATCGCCGCGCAATGGCCGCATGCAGGCGCCAAAGGCTTTGCCTCATCTGTTGCATGCTGACGCGCCGCGCCGGTCGTCGCTATGCAGATTCGGCAGGCGTCAATGGCATCGAGAAGGCATGCGAGGTCAGTCGACGGGGCAGTCTTCGATCGGGATACATCGAATCGCGAGCTATCGGAACACGCCGTTGTGTCCGAGCGAGTATCGGCCGGGCTGGGGAAACACGGCCAGACCGTGCGGCCCTTTCCCGACCTTGATTCGCGCCAGCAGATGTCCGTCGCTGATGTCGAACGCGTAGACCTCCCTGCTGTAGCGGCCCGACAGCCAGAGGGTGGTGCCGTCCGGCGAGAGCCCGCCCATGTCCGGCGTGCCGCCTCCTGGTATTTCCCACTTCTTGACGACCTTGCGTGTCGCGAGGTCGACGACCGACACGGTCCCTTCGCCGCGGTTCGACACGTACATCAACTTCGCGTCGCGGCTGATCGAGATTCCGTGCGCGCCTTTGCCGGTCGCGATGAATTCGACACGGCTGAACGTGTAGGGGTCGACCACGTAGACGCCGTTGGCCATCATGTCCGCCACGTAGAACAGGTTGCCGTCGGGGGCCGACCGTACGTCCTGCGGCATCCCACCCGGTTCGAGCGCCAGGGTGCCCACCGGTTGGTGCGTGGACACATCCACTTTCACGAGGCTCGCGGCAAACTCGCAGCTCGCGATGAGGAAGCGGCCGTTGGCGCTGAAGTCCATGTGATCGATGCCGCGACATGGCACCTTGACCGACTCGATCAGTTTCATGGTCGACGGATTCAGGAAGTTCAGCCTCGCCTCTCGTTCGGCGACGACCACGGCGAACTTCCCGTCCGGCGTGTAGTACATGTTGTACGGATCCTTGACCCAGATGGTCTTGCCCTTCTTCGCGGTCGCCGGGTCGATTTCGGTCGCCGAGTCGCCGAGATCCGCGAGGACCCACAGGCGCTTGAGATCGTAGGACGGTGTGATGTGCTGCGGCTGACGGCCGACGGCGAAGTGTTCGACGATCTTGAACGATACCGGATCGATCACGTCCACCGTGTTGCTGCCGCTGTTGGGAACGTAGATCCGCGTGGGGAACTGCGCGACCGTCGGGCTGAGCGCGCCAGGGCCGTTGGCCGCGTAGATGTTGCGCGGGTCGAGGAGCGCCGGCATGCCGGGAAGCGGTGCCTCACCAGCCGAGGCCGCGGCGGCGTTCGGCGTCGGCTGGGCCGAAGCGGTTCTTTCGGCTGTCCTCGATGGCGATGAACAGCTGTCCATCATCGGTCATCGACGCGGCCAGCATCACCGCTCCCGCAATTGCCGCTCTCTTGCTGAACATCGGGTACCTCGACAGGTCTTTGGGCGAACCAATTCTACGCTGCTCCATTCGACGTGTGTGTGACTGTCCGGCAACCACCGGTCAATTCCCCTGTCAACTCGCGCAGCGACATGCCTGCCGATCGCGCGGATAATAGTCGCTGAGGATTCCGTATGCATCGAATGGTCATGTCCGCGTGGCTCACGGCGGCAGTGGCGTCGGCGTTCGCACAGGTACCGGCGGCGGATTTTGCCAGGCCGCCATCCAGTGCCCGCCATTTCATCATTCAATCGACCGGCGGCAAGCATGGCGACTCCTGGAGCTGGGTCGCGCCCGACGGTACCCGCATGGCGCGCGAGAGCATGAACCTGCGCGGTCAGGTGTTCGAGCTCGACTCGAGCGGCAAGGCGGGAACCGACGGCATGCCCGCGACGCTTGCCATCCGTGGCGTGACGCCGCAAGGCGACGCGGCAGAGACGTTCACCGTCAGCGGCGGGACGGCCGCCTGGAAGAGTCCCATCGACGCCGGGACCGCCGCCTACTCAACGCCCGCGTTCTACGTGTCGCAGGGCGGACCGATCGACACGACGGCGTGGTTCCTCGAAGCGCTGCTCGCGCGTCCCGACAAGTCGCTGGATCTGCTGCCGGGCGGCAAGGCGCACGCATGCGAAGCTCGTCGATCTCAAGGTGGGCGCCGGTGCGACCGCGCAAACGATCGCGCTCTGGTCGGTCACCGGCATCGGCACCTCGCCGCTGCCGATGTGGGCGGACGCGAACAACAAATTCTTCGCGCTCGCCCTCGGAATCGCCTGGCTGCCGGAAGCATATGCGGGCGAACAGAAGACCATCGAGGAGGCGCAGGCGAAGGCGACGGCTGCGCAGGCTCCCGGTCTGGCGAAATCGCTGGTGAAGGTCCCCGCTGGACCCGTGGCGTTTACCGGAGTCCGCCTGTTCGACGCCGACGCGCCGCGATTCGTGAACGACCAGACCGTGGTCGTCGACAAGGGCGTGATCGCTGCGGTCGGCGCGCGCGAATCGGTGAAGGTGCCGGCAGGGGCGCAGGTGATTGACGGCAGGGGCAAGACGTTAATCCCCGGCCTGTGGGACTGCCACATGCACGTCGGCGACGACTTCACCGGCCTTCAGGAACTGTCGATGGGCGTGACGTCGGTGCGCGATCCCGGCAACGACGACGTGCGCACGATCGAGCGGCGGACCCGGACGCGTGCGGGCGACCTCCTCTTCCCGCACGTCTATCCATCGTCGCTCATCGACGGCAAGGGACCCTACACGGCGCAGGTGGCCAACGTCGCGACCAGCGAGGCCGAGGCGATTGCGCTCATCGACAAGGCGAAAGCCAACGGCTTCATCGGCATCAAGTTCTACGGCACGTTCAATTCCGCATGGCTGGCCGCGAGCATCCGCGAGGCGCACAAGCTCGGGCTTCACGTCCACGGTCACATTCCGGCCGGCATCCGGCCGGTGGACGCCATCAATGCCGGGTACGACGAGATCACGCACATCAACTGGGTGATGATGCAGGCCATGCCCGACAGCGTGATTCCCGTTTCGAACGGGATCATGCGATTCGAGGGACCCGGACGTTATGCGAAGGACGTCGATCTCGAAGGCCAGACGATCAAGGCGATCCTCGGCGCGATGGTGAGCAAGCACGTGTACAGCGATCCGACGATGGTCGCGTTCGAGAGCCTGTACGTGCCGGACAACGGCGACCTGTCGCCGTCGTACGCGCCATTTGTCGGCACGATGCCGCCGACCACCGAGCGCGGTTTCAGAACAGGCGGCTTCGCCGTGCCGAAGGACATCACACGCGCGGACTATCGTGCGAGCTGGTCGAAGATGGTCGCGCTGCTCGGCCGCATGCACGAAGCGGGGGTGCCCATCGTCGCGGGTACCGATGGCGCGGGCATCGAGCTCGTGCACGAGCTCGAGATCTACACGCAGGCGGGGTTCAGCGCGGCCGAAGCGCTCGCGGCGGCGACCATCGTGCCGGCGCGGCTGGTCGGTCAGGATGCGAAGACCGGTTCGGTGAAAGTGGGGAAGGCCGCCGACCTGGCGCTCATCGACGGCGATCCTTCAACCCGGATCGGCGACCTGCGACAGACGCGTGTCGTCATGCTCGACGGCAAGCTGCTCGATGCCGATGCGCTGCGAAGCGCGGCCGGGTTCTCGGGCCGGCCGAAGTAGACGCTCAGGCCAGCGTAAACGTCATCTCGATCGACACCCTGACCGCGACGGCTGTGCCGCCCCTCATGCCGGGGTTGAACGTCCATTGCTACAGCTCTTCTGTTTTTAATGATGACCTACGCGAATCGACGCGCGGTTACTTCGCACGTAAACAGCCGCGCGCGATCCGCTTCACTTGCGCAGATTCCGTGGAGATCTTTTCGGCAGCCAGTTTGCTCTTCCAGCGCGGAACGTCACATCGACTGGAGGGAGCATGTCTGATCGCGCCGAAACGCTCGTGCTTCGACATTCGCTCACGCGCCGCGAGTTCACGCTCGAGGCCGCGCTCGCCATTCTGGCGGGATGCGTCATTACAGTCTCCGATTCCGCCTGCGGGAGCAGCACCTCGCCAACCCCGACCGCAGCCCCGCCTGTGGACGTGAACGGCGTGGTCGCCGCCAATCACGGACATATCGCCGTGATCACAGGCGCTCAAATCACCGCCGGCAGCGCCGTGTCGCTCGACATCCACGGCACGGCGACGCACACGCACACCGTGGCGATCTCGCAGGCGGATCTGGCCGCGCTCAAGCTTAAACAGACGGTGACGAGCACCTCGACGACGGATTCGGGTCACTCGCACACGGTCACGTTCACGCCGTCGTAAGGGGGAACCCGGACCGGCTTTCAGAATTGAACGTCGAGACACAAGACACCGAGAAAGCTATCCGCGGATTACGCGGATTACGCGGATGGCGAACGCGCAGGAAGATTGGCGCGCGTCGCACGACGCCGCGTTGCGGCGGCCGCGTCCATCGAACGCACGGAAACGCAAGCGCCTGGGATCGACGCGCGTGTGTTTCTGCGCGGTCGCGGACCCGGTTGCCCGCCGCGAAGCCGGCCGACGTGCGACGCGCGGCATCTCTGTGTCTCTGTGTCTCTGTGGTTTCTTCTTCGTGCGTCTTCGTGTGTTTCGTGCTTTCGTGGTGATGTTTCCGGAACCGCCGCGTGATTCAGCGTGAAGGGTGGCGGAAGATCAGGCTGGCGTTCGTCCCGCCGAAGCCGAACGAGTTCGTCATGGCGTGCGTCATCGGCATCGGCAGCGCGTGATGCGCGATCAGGCGGAGCGCTTCATCGACATCGGGCGTGTCGAGATTGATCGTGGGCGGCGCCACCTGATCGCGGAGCGAGAGAACCGTCAGCGCCGCTTCGACCGATCCGGCGGCGCCGAGGAGGTGGCCCGTCATCGACTTCGTCGAGCTGACCGCAAGGGTGCGCGCGTGCGCGCCGAACACGCGGGCGATCGCCGCGGCCTCGGCGCGATCGCCGAGCGGCGTCGACGTGGCGTGCGCGTTCAGATACTGAATCTCGTGCGGCGGCAGGCCCGCATCCGCCAGCGCCGCCGTCATCACCCGGGCGACCCCTTCGCCATTTTCCGGCGGCGCCGTGACGTGATGCGCATCGGCCGTCATGCCATAGCCGACGACTTCGGCGAGCACGGGCGCGCCGCGCCGGCTCGCGTGCTCGAATTCCTCGAGCACCAGGATGCCCGCGCCCTCGCCGACCACAAAGCCATCGCGGTCGCGGTCCCACGGCCGGCTCGCGCGTTCGGGATCGTCATTTCGCGTGGACAACGCCCGCATCGCCGAAAAACCGGCGATACCCAGCGGCGTGACGGCCGCTTCCGTGCCGCCGCAGATCATGGCGTCGGCGTAACCCGACTGGATCACCCGGAACGCATCGCCAATCGCGTGCGCGCCGGTCGTGCATGCCGTCGCAACGGCGGAGTTCGGGCCCTTGGCCCCGAGGCGCACGGCGACCTGGCCGGCGGCGAGGTTGACGAGAGCGGCCACGATGAAGAACGGCGAGACGCGCTCCGGACCGCGCTCGAGCAGAACCTGATGCTCGCGCTCGATCACCTCGAAGCCTCCGATGCCGCTCCCAATCATCACGCCGACGCGCTCGGCGTTCGCGGCATCGATCGCGAGCCCGCTCCCGGTCATGGCCATGGATGTGGCGGCCAGCGCGAGCTGGATGAAGCGGCCGCACTTCTTCAGGTCTTTCTTGTCGAGCCACGCGAGAGGATCGAATCCCTTCACTTCACCGGCGAAACGGGTCGAGTAGCGCGATGGATCGAACAGCGTGATCGGCGCGATGCCCGATCGACCGGCGAGGATGGCCTGCCACGTCTGCTCGGTTCCGATGCCCAGCGGCGACACCACACCGATCCCGGTGACCACGACACGGCGGCGAAGGATGGCCGTCACGAGCGTCCGAACGTGTGGGCCGCCGCGTCGAGGATGTCGGCGGCGAGTTTCGGATCGTCTACCGCGCGCGCGAGCGTCAGCGCACCCACGAGGCCGGCCATGGTCGCCAGCGCCCGTTCGCGCCGTGCCGCAGGCGATCGTCCGGGCACCAGACCGCGAAGCGTCTCGACTTTCGACCGGAGGCGCTCCGTGAAGGCGTGCCGCACGGCCTTCGGCTGACGGACCACGTCCGACCCGAGCGCGGCGAACAGGCAGCCGTTGGCGCGATCGTCGCGATGGCGCGGCGTGAGGTAGTTCCGCACGATCCGCTCGAGCCGCCTGGCGGGCGGCGCGTCCATCCACGAGGCCCACGGATCGGCGCCTTCGTGCGCGCAGGCTTCGGCGGCCAAATCGTCTTTCGACGTGAAGTGGCCGTAGAAGCCGCCGTGCGTCAGCCCGGCCGCCTTCGTGATGTCGTCCACTCCCGACGCCGTCGAAGCCGTGCTTCTTGAACAGCAGGCTCGCCGCTTCCACGATCCGCTGCCGGTTCGACGCCGCCTGTTCGCGTGTCACTCGCATCTGTGCCTCTTCCTGAGAGTCCGCTTGACACTATACATGACGTTCGTAATTAATATTTAGATGATGATCGTCATGAATAGATAGATTTCTAGGTTACGTAGGGCCGGGCCTTCAGGCCCGGCCGCTTGAAGGGGAGACACCATGGGCATGCTGGACGGAAAGATTGCGCTCGTGACGGGAGGGACCAGCGGGATCGGCCTTGCGACGGCGACGGAGTTCGTGCGTGAGGGCGCGTACGTCTTCATCACCGGACGCCGTGAGGCGGAGCTGGCCGCGGCGGCGGCGGCCATCGGGCAGAACGTCGCCGCCGTGCAGGGCGACGTGTCGAAGATGGCCGATCTGGATCGCCTCTTCGCGCGGATCGAGCGGGAGAAAGGGAGGCTCGACATCGTGTTCGCGAATGCCGGCGTCGCCCGATACGGCGCCTTCGGGGCGATCACCGAGGAACTCTTCGACTCGATCTTTGACGTCAACGTGAAGGGCCTGCTCTTCACCGTGCAGAA
This sequence comes from uncultured Acidobacteriota bacterium, assembly GCA_963794305.1. GTDB lineage: Bacteria > Acidobacteriota > Vicinamibacteria > Vicinamibacterales > CAVVIG01 > CAVQFC01. Next base: position 32,454 of record CAWCDQ010000016.1, read on the forward strand.
GGCGCTGCCGCTCATGCCCGATGGCTCCTCGATTATCCTGAACGCGTCCATCGTCGCCAGCAAGGGGCTGCCGTCCAACAGCGTCTACAGCGCAACGAAGGCCGCCGTGCGATCGTTCGCGCGGACCTGGACCACCGACTTGAAGAGCCGCCGCATTCGCGTCAACGCCGTGAGCCCCGGTTCCATCGACACGCCCGGCCTGAGCGACCTGCTGGCGTCGTCAGCGGCCGGCCAGGAGCGGGTGAAGATGATCGCCAACAGCGTGCCGCTCGGCAGGTTCGGCCGGCCGGACGAGATCGCGAAAGCCGTGGCGTTCCTCGCGTCGGATCGCAGCAGCTATGTCGCGGGAGCGGAACTCTTCGTCGACGGCGGCTTCGCGCAGGTGTAAGGCGTTCTTCCGTCCTTCGCGGTATGCCTTGTTCGCAGCGCCGATCGAACACAGAGGACACGATGGACACAAGGGAAACGTACGGGTCTGCCGACGGTCACCGTCTTCCCGCCGGCGACGCCGAACCAGGCATTGGGCAGGACTGCAGCGTCTGCGCGTAGATCGCCGGAGACTGGTTCGAGCCGCTGCCGCTGTTCTTCCAGATCGTTGAAGTTTCCGACGCCATATTCACCGCACCTCGATTCGGGCCGGCTTCTTCGCCGCATCGGCGTTGGATGCCAGAGCCTGGTGATTGGAGCTCTTCACGATGACCTTCACCTCAAACGTCGCGCGGTTCACCAGCGCCTCAGGCAGGTGACTCAGGGAAAACGCCGATTTGACATCCAGGTGGGTTTGGCAATTCGCGCAGCCGGCCACGGCCCATCGGCTGAGCACCGCGTTGATGCCGACCAGGTGCTTCTTGCCGTCAATCGTGGCGTACACGGCAACAAGGAACGAACCCTTGATCGGAGCGCGGTTGATCCCCGAGACGTGGACGACTTTCCTGCTGCGCCCAGGCGCCGCCGCCATTGCGCGCGGCGCTTCCTGAAGCGACCCGGCGCTGTAGGTGTAGTTGAGCTGCTTCTCGATGTTGATGCAGTCCAGCGACGTATAGACCTTGTCGTGTCCGTCGACGGCTCTCGAAAACGGGTTCAGCGGCGTCTCGAGCGTCAGCCACGTGTTCGGCGGCACGCCGGGAGTCGCTCCCTGGTTGTCGCTCGAATTGGTGCCGGGATAGCCGCCGATGATGTCGAGGGCGTCGGTCTTGCCCCATTTCTGTTGCCACAGCCAGAACACCCGGTCGATGTTCGCGTGATGAAAGTAGAAGATGGGATCGAGCGCCGCCGTGTCGTTCTCGCCCATGTCGCCGTTGGCGCCGACGATCGGCGACGCGTCGCCGTCCTGGCCGGCGACCGTCGTCACGTCGTATCCGCCCACCGCGAGATGGATGCTGTTGTGCGGCGCTTCCAGCGCGACGACGGCGGCGTCGTGCAACTCGTTCCACTGCTGCATCGACGTGGTGTTCGAGAACACCGTGTAGTTCGGCGCGTTCAGACAATCGATGAACTGTTGATGGACCCCGGCGGGAATCGGACCGGACGGATTGGTGCCATCCGGCGGGATGTTCACCGTCGCCAGCGTCAACCAGTTCACGACGTTCTGGTTCAGCAGCTGCACGCCTTGCGCGGCCGTCCATTGACTGTTGTGCTGCTCGGACGCCTTCTTTGCCGCGTCTGTTCCGACCAGGCCGGAGAAAGGAAATCGTACGGTTTCATACCCGCTGGCTTTCGTGTACAGGCCATCGTCTGTCGACACGTTGTCGGTGATGGTGACCGGGAAGACGAACGACCGCAGCGGGTTGGGAATCGGCTTGCCATCGAGCTCGACGGTCTCGACCGTCAGCGCCCACGGAATTCCGCCGGCCAGCGAAGCGCTGTCGGTTTCGTCCCAATAGGGCAGCGTGACGGTTTCACACCCCGCGATGCTTCGCATCGCCTCTTCCAGCTTGAACAAGTAGGCCCTGTGCCACGTGGGAAACAGGACGTTGCCGTGATTGCAGTAGCCGCCCCAGAACGTGTTGTTGCCAAATCCCCATCCCGCTCCACGGAACGGCTCGCCGTGATAGCCGCCGAGGTTGAAGAAGGATCGTGGGTCGTCCGGCGGCAGTTCCTTGATGCCTTTCCACGCTCGCATCACATCTTCGAGCGGCTTCTTGTTGCCGTTGGCGTATTGATCCTGCAGTTCGGCAAGCGAACGCCGAACCCTTGGTTGTCCGGTAGTGGCCATGGTGGTGTGTGATGTCCGATTGCCGGCTGCCGTCGTGACAGCCGCGCTCCACCTGTTTGTGGAGCAGCGCCGATTATGCCGCCGCCGATGGCGGTCGCGATCCGTTGTTGGACCGGCTGAATATTAAATGCCGGTCGTCTGGCGGGATTGACAGGGAGCAGTCTGGTACTGCTTCCGGTCGGCAGAGATTTTCTACAACACACCGGACGAAGTCGATCGCGCGACGGCTGCCGTAGCCGAGATTGTAAGGGGCGCGATGCGTCGATCGGTTTCGCAGGAGGCGCCGTCAGCCAGCGCGGATAACAGCCTGCCGCCCGTGTAGAATGCGCGACGTGACGAACGGACGAGCGGTAGTACATGACAGCATTCGCATGAGCGTCCGCAACCTCTCGCTCCTCACGGGCGTCGGCTCGCCGGTCCCCGTTCCGCCGGCGGTGATGGACGCCCTTGCCGCGGTCGAGATCGTGACCGCGATCGGCGAGCGCGGATCGTTCCGGCTGTTCTTCCGCCTCGATCGGCGCATGCAGTTGCCGACGCGCTTCCGGTTCGACTCCGGAGATCTCCCACGCGTCGTGCTCGTCTTTGGGACCGGCGGTGCGGCGTCGGTCGCCATGGACGGTGTGGTCGTCGAGCAGACGGTGTCGGCGGCCACGCGCGATGCAGGGCCGATGCTCGTGGTCGGCGGCGAAGACCTGACGCGCCTGATGGATCTGAACGGGACCATCACGCGAACGTTCCCTGGGTTGCCGGCCAACGTGCGCGTGCAGACGCTGCTTGCCGCCTACGCGGTGTTCGGCGTGACGCCTGTCGTGATTCCGCCGCCGGTGGGGGATGTCCCGGCCGCCGATCGCATTCCCCATCAGCGCGGCACGGACTACGCGTACATCCGTGCGCTGGCGGAATCGGTCGGTCATCGGTTCACGCTCGATCCGGGACCGGTGCCGGGATCGTCGATTGCCTACTGGGGGCCGGAACCTCGCAATCGCGCCGATCCTGCGCTGGAGATCGACTTCCAGCGGCCGGGCAACGTCGATGGGCTGCAGCTGCGTTTCGACGCGATGCGGCGCGTCGCGCCGGAAGCCGACGTGATCGATCCGATCTCGAAGATCCTGATCCCCGTTCCGGCTCCGGATATCGCAGCGCTTGGCGCGCCGCTGGGCCGCGTCGTGCCGCCCGCGCACCGGCGCCGCCGCCTGCATTCGGCGGCAAAGTTCACGGTGACGCAGGCGGCGAGCGAACTGCTCGCCGAAGCCGCGCGTTCCGCCGAAGCGGCGACCGGGCACGGCCGGCTCAGGATTGCCGGGCGCCAACGCCGCCTTCGCGCCGGATCCATCGTCGAAGTGCGAAGAGCGGCCGATGCCTTCAACGGCCTGTTCGCTGTTGCGCGCGTGCGGGACACCGTCACGGCGTCGCGTCATCATCAGGAGTTCGAGCTGGTGCGCGCCGGCCTCGGCGCGGCCTGAAGCGCATTTTGAATTCGATGTAGTGCGGACCTTCAGGTCCGCCGTGTGACAGCAGGCCTGAAGGCCTGCACTACATCGGAGCAACGCTGTAAGAAGGATCGACATGAGTGCAGATGCGTCGCTCTATCTGGGAAAGTACCGCGGCAGGGTCGTGAACATCATGGACCCTGAAAACCGCGCGCGGCTTCAGGCGGTCGTGCCCGACGTGTTCGGCAGCCGAGCCGAGCGGTTGGGCGATGCCGGCCGTGCCCTTCGCCGGTCCCCGCTCAGGATTTGTCGCGTTGCCGCCGGTCGGCGCGGGTGTCTGGATCGAGTTCGAGCAGGGGAATCCCGACTATCCGATCTGGAGCGGCTGCTGGTGGGGGAGTGCGGGGGAAATGCCGGCCGTCGTGAGGCCGGGGATCCAGACGATCGATCAGATCGCCCTCGTCACAACGGGTGGGCACTCGGTTCTGATCTCGGACGTGCCCGGTCCGACCGGCGGGATCGCCCTGCGCACGGGTGGCGCGCGCATCTCGATCACCGACGCCGGTATCGTCATCGACAACGGTCAGGGCGCGGCGATCACGCTCTCAGGGAACGTCGTGCACGTGACCGGCGTGTTGTCGTAAAGGCCTTCAACGCTCGAGCCATCGGGACTCGGCGGCCAGCGCGCTGACGACCGCGTCGACGTCGGCGTCCGTGTTGTAGGCGTGGAACGACACGCGCAGGCCGTTGCCGCGGCACGACGCGACGATGCCGCGCGCGGCCAGCTTCGACACCAGCTCCGGACCGTCGACGCTTTGCACGACGACGAGAGGGCCGCGACGCATCGGCGCAGACGGAGTTCGCACGAGAAACCCATGGCTCGCGCGCCGCGTCCGCGTACCTGGCGGTCAGATGGTCAACCTGGCGGGCGATCTCGTCGTACCCGACGCGGTCCAGCAGCTCCAGCGCCGAAAGCGCCGCGTAGGCGTTGGGCACCGGAGGCGTGCCGCTTTCGAATCGGCTCGCGCCTGACGGCCAGTCGAGCTCGTCGATCCGGAACGCGAACGGGTTGACGCGGCCGAACCAGCCGGTCACGGTCGGCTCGAGCTGCTCGATGAGATCGCGCCGCACGTAGAGAAATCCGATCCCGGCCGCCGCGAGCAGGTACTTCAGGCACCCGGTGACCATGAAATCGACGCCGAGCTCGTGCACGTCGATCGGGCCGGAGCCGGTGCGCTGGTAATCGTCGAGGAACACGTACGCGCCGCGGTCGTGCGCCAGCCGCACCAGTCCCGCGATGTCGGTTCTGTGACCGTTCCGGAAGCAGACGTGGGTCGCGGGAACGATCAGCGTGCGTTCGTCGATCGCGGCCTCGTAGGACTCGAGCGGCAGCACGTCCGGCGCCGTTGACGAGGCACGCGCGCGGCGAATCGTCGCGCCGCGGCGCTCCTGCGCCAGCCACACCTGCGCCATCGTCGGAAACTCGAAGTCGCCGATGACGACGTGCGAACGCGATCCGGAGAAGCTGAGCGCGCTGGCGATGGCGTTGATCCCCGCCGATGCGCTCGGCATCACGGCAATCTCGTCCGCATCGGCGCCAATCGACGCGGCAAACCGCACGCGCAGACGCTCGACCTGTTCCACCCAATGCTCCCAGGGCGAGCCGCTCTCGTGCCACGAATCGAGATACGCACGCATCGCTTCGTCGACATCCGTCGAGAGCGCGCCCTGCGAGCAGGTGTTGACGTAGATGCGTTTCTTGAAGATCGGGAACCGCGCGCGGAATTCGGCGAGCGTCATCGAGTGACCGATCACGTGGCGCAGCGCCGCGCCGAACGCCGCGATCTCTGCCGTCGTGTTGTAGTGGACCAGCGACGCGCGAACGGCGCCCTCCGGCAGCAGGCCCATTCGCGCCATCAGCCGCGGCGAGTACATGTGGCCGCTGCGCACGCCGACGTCGAGCGCGGCCAGTCCCGCGGCGATATCCGACGCGGCACGACCCGCCACGTTGAAGCACAGCGTCGGAACGCGCTCGTCCAGACGGCCGCGATCGGTGACGCCGTGCACGGTGACGCCCGGAACGCCCGCCACTTCGTCGAGGAGCGCCGCCGACAACACGCGTTCGTACTCGGCGATCGCCGCGCATCGCCGATCGGATGGCCTCCGTGCGCGACGCGACGGGTGGGTCATCGGGCGGGCGCGAATCGAGGAAGCTGCGCCCCAGATCTTCCAGGTATCCGACGGCGGCATCCATGCCGGCGACGTTCTCGTACACGTACGTGCCGGCCTCGAGCTTGTCCGGCATCACATCGGGGATGAAGTCCTCGCGAAACGTCGGCAGACGGTCGATCGCCTCGCGGCGGCACCACGCGAAACCCATGTGCGGCGCGAAGACCTTGTATCCCGAGCAGACCAGGTAGTCGCAGTCGAGCGCCTGCACGTCGATCGGTCCGTGCGGCGCGTAGTGCACCGCATCGAGGAAGACCTCCGCGCCGGCGGCGTGCGCGCGCCGCGCGACACCGGCGACGTCGACGAGCGTGCCGGTCGCGTTCGACGCGATCGTGCAGGCCACCAGCCTGGTGCGCTCGCGTCAGCAGCGGCTCGAGATCCTCCGGATGCAGCCGGGCGCCATCGTCGCCGACGCGCGCGTGCCACCAGACGATGCGGGCGCCGGCGCGCTCGAGGGCGAGCCAGGTCGCGACGTTCGCCTCGTGATCGAGATCGCTGACGATGATCTCGGGACGCGTCGCGAGCGTCTGCCCGACGGCCAGGCTGATCGCCCGGATGAACGACGTGGCGTTGAGGCCGAACGCGATTTCGCCGGCGCTGCGGGCGTTGACGAACGCCGCCACGCTCTCGCGGGCGCTCGCGATCACCGCGTCGACCTCGCGCGAGTGGCGGTACGGTCCACCTCGCTGCACGTTGCGCGACAACAGGTGATCGGTCACCGCGCGGAGCACGGTGTCCGGAATCTGCGCGCCGGCGGCGTTGTCGAAGAAGAGAAAACCGCTGGACCGTTCGAGCGCCGGAAAGCGCCGGCGCACATCCTCGATGGGAAACGTCTCACGCATGGGCGTCACGACTCGTGCGTCGATACAAGATGGACATCAGACCCAGAAACGGCAGGAACGAAAGCACGCTGTACTGCAGTCCGTCCACGAAGAAGGTCGTCGCCGAAATCGCGGCGAGCGACACGATGCCGAACCATGCGCACGCGCGATGGGCGGGCATCCTGATGGGAAGGCGCGCGAGCTGCTCGGGCGTCAGCGCCGCCCGGAAGCGCAGGAAGGTGACCAGGATCACGATCCAGATGAACAGCATGCCGGCGACCGCGGTGCCGTAGAGCGTGAGGAACGCATTGGCCGGCGCGAAGATCGCGAGCAGGATGGCCAGGCCGACGCCGGCGCTCGCGGTGGCGACGGCGCGCAGCGGCACGCCGGACGGGCTCACGACGGCCAGCGACGGCGGCGCGTAGCCCGACCGCGCGAGCGACAGCAGCATCCGCGCCGTCATGTACAGATTGGCGTTCGCGCTCGAGATCGCGGCGGAAATCACCACCAGGTTCATCGCGCCGGCCGCCGACGGAATGCCGATCGCGGTGAACGCTCGCACGAACGGGCTGCCGGTGATGCCGCCGGCGCCTTCGGCCAGCTGGCGCCACGGGCTCATCATCAGCATCACCGAGATGGCGAGCACGTAGAAGAGGATGAGCCGCAGCACCATCATCCGCATCGCGCGCGGGATCGACGTCTCGGGATGCTCGGCTTCGCCGGCGGTGACGGCGATCCCTTCGATGCCCATGTAGCTCGTGATGACGAGCGTCAGCGCCAGCCAGACGCCTCGCCATCCGTTCGGCAGAAATCCGCCGGGCCCGTCGACCAGATTGCGGAAGCCGATGGCCGGCTGCGGTCCGGCGCCGGCGACGATGAGCAGGCCGGCGAGGATGAACGCGAGAATCGCGACGACCTTGATCAAGGCGAACCAGTACTCGAGCTCACCGAAGACGCCCACCTGCGCCGTGTTGACCGCGATGAGCGCCGCAGCCATCCCGACCACCCACACCCACGGCGGCACGCCGGGAAACCAGAACGTGAAGTAGATGGCGACGGCGGTCACTTCCGCGCCGATCGCCAGGATCTGCACGAAGGCATAGGTCGTGCGCACGACGAATCCGGACCAGGGCGACAGGTAGCGCTCGGCGAACACGCCGAACGAACCGGCCACCGGATGCACGACCGCCATTTCGGCGAGCGCGTAGCCCATGACCATCGCGATCAGCGCGCCGAAAAAGTAGGTCACGATCACGCCGGGTCCGGCGAGCCGGATCGTGACGCTGCTGCCGAGGAACAGCCCGACGCCGATCGCGCTGCCGATCGCCATCATGGCAATCTGCCGCGGGACAAGCTTTCGTTTCAGCCCCTCATCCGTGGGGATGGGGGCGACGGCCGTCGAAAGAGTCATGCGTGATGGGCAGCATACTCCGGCTGCGTGTTTTCCTACGACACCGCTCTGAGCCGCTTCAGTTCCTGCCCGACTTCCACGATCGCTTCAATCGCCGGAATCAGCCGGCCGCAGCGCCGTCAGCCAGCGGGCAGGTCGGCGGCACAACACGGTTCTTGCGTCGGGGCACCATGGCGGGACTCAAGTTACCGAATGGTGACCAGCGAAATGCGATAGCCATGTGCAATTTAATTGCGTTCGGCTACTTGGTTACCTAAGGTAACTAATAGCCCGCACGTCGCGGGCGCAAGGAGACAGTGTCATGAACTCGACGAAGACCGTCATCATCACCGGAGCATCCAGCGGCATCGGCCTCGCGCTGGCCAAAGCCTTCCTCGCAAGCGGCGCGCGCGTCGTCGCCAACTCCCGGAACCTGACGAAGGCCGGTACGCTGACGCCGGGCCCGAACCTCGTGCTCGTGGACGGCGACATCGCGTCGCCCGAAGTGGCCGATCGGATTGTCGAAGCCGCCGAACGGTTCGGCGGCGCCGACCTGCTCGTGAACAACGCCGGCGTGTTCATCGCGAAGCCGTTCACCGACTACACCGCCGAAGACTTCGCCGGGCTCGTCTCGACCAACCTGACAGGCTTCCTGCACGTCACGCAACGGGCGGTCCGCCGCATGCGCGCGCGAGGCACGGGGCACGTCGTGACCATCACGACCGCGCTGGCCGATCAACCGATTGCCGGCGTGACCGCATCGATCCCGATCCTCACGAAGGCCGGGCTCAACGCCGCGTCAAAGGCGTTGGCGATCGAGCACGCCGCCGAAGGCATTCGATTCAATACCGTGGCGCCGGGGATGGTCGACACGCCGATGCACAAGCCAGGAAACGCATTCCATGCTGAAGCAACTCCACCCGATCGCGCGAATCGCATCGACCGCGGAGATCGTCGATGCGGTCATGTACCTCGATCGCGCGACGTTCGTCACCGGAGAAGTGCTGCACGTGGACGGAGGCGCGCACGCGGGAAAGTGGTGAGGCCGATGGCGCGGTACTGAAAATGCACCGGCTGGTCGTCACGCGTAACAAACGGTCAGCCGGACAATATCCCCGACGTCGACCGGTCTCCGGGATGGTCCGCGCAAGAAAGAGGGCTCTGTATGGCGACCGTCACTCTTCGCATGATCCGGATGACGCTGTCAGCTCTCGCAGCAGCTGAGACTGCTCGCAACGCCTGCCGCAGGAGCCGACCGTCCCACCGACAACGACGTCAAACAGCTCATCGAGCGCGTCGATCACGACCGCGATCGATTCGAAGATCAGCTGGATGGAAAGGTCAAGAGCAGCACCATCCGCGGACCGAGAGGCGACGTGAACGTCGAAAACTTTCTCCAGGACCTTCAGGACAACATGGGCAAGCTGAAGGACCGCTTCAAGTCCGACTACTCCGCCAGCGAGGAATTGGCAACCGTGCTGCGCCAGGGAAATGCGATTCAGCGATACATGTCGACGCAGCCGCCCGATCTCAAGGGAACCAGCGAATGGAACCGGCTGGCGACCAGTCTGACCGATCTGGCCGCCGCCTATGGGGTTTCGTTCCCGCTCCCGGAAAGCCAGGTGCCGCATCGCATGAACGATGGCGAAGTGCGCACCGCGGCTGACGCGGCCGCAAAGAACGCGGATCACTTCAAGGATGAACTGGAGTCGTCGCTCAAAAACGACACCACCATCGACAAGACCACACGCGAAACAGCTGTCAAGGACATCGAAACTCTGAAGGAGGACGCGGAGCACCTGTCGGACGCGATCGGCGACGGCAAGCCGGCATCCGGCCAGGCCGAGGCGCTGCTCGAGCATGCGAGGCGGGTCGGCGCGTCCTTGAAGGGGCGGCCGCTCTCGCCAAGTGCCCAGGGCGCCTGGGCATCAGTGCAAAGCGATCTCGACAAAGTGGCGCAGGCGTTCGGCAAGACGCCTCTCGCCCGATGAGGCTAAAAAATCTTGTCAGCGCGCGGTCCACGAAATGTCGTGGAACGCACGCTCTCTCGTAGCGGCGCGAAGCTGCTTCGACCGCGGCGGAGCTAAGCCTTGACGTCGGGATAGTACTGCGGCGCCTCACGCCGATCGAACATGCCGTAGTCGCGGATCACCCGGATGCGGCGCAGCCTCGCGCCCTCGGGAAGTGCGACCGTCCCTTCGAATGTTTCTGCGTCCGCGTGGTCCCGCCATGTGATCAACAGGATGATGTCGCCGGGCGTGAGCACGGCGTCGAACACATCCCAGCCGGCGAGACCGGCGGCATGAGGATCGAGCCCCAGCCACTTCGCGACTTCGTCGGGCGTCGTCTTCTCGACCCATGATGGCGGCCGCCGCGCGTCGATGAGCATGGCCGTTGTGCCCGCGCCGACTTCCGTTTCGTCCAGCCGCTGTTCGTGCAGGGCGCTGCCCGCGGGGAGCCGCGTGTCCGCCGTCAGTTGCCCGACGCGCAGGTGGTAGTCGAGAAACACTTCGCGGCGCGCTCGTTCCTGCACCTCGTGATGCCGCACGCGAGTGCGCCAGCGCACGACCGCCTTCTCGTCGCGCCAGTTCGACAGCGACAGAATCCAGCCCTCGCGCGTGAGACTCCTGTAGCGGATGTTGTCGACGAAGCCGTCGATCTGCTCCAGTTCGGGCTTCAGCATGCCTGCGTAGCCCAGGTAGGTGTCCCACTGATCCGATCTGGGGTGGACTTCGAAGAGAACCGAGAACATGCCGTGCCTCCGGCGGGGAATGAGTGGTTGCGACGCGAGCACCGAACGCGCGTGCTACATCGGTATGAGGCGCTCCGCGAGCAGGCCGGTGGCTGCGGTCACGTCGATGTCGGCGACGAGCAGTCCTTCGGAGCCGTACGGCTGATAGCACAGCAGCGTGCCGTCCGGTCGAACGACCGCCGACGTCGTCGGCGATCCGGCGCTGGCGATGTTGACGCTCGCGAAGTAGCACGTGTTCTCCGCCGCGCGGCACAACATCGCCTTCTCGTGAAACGAGTTTGACGGATCGCCGAAACTCGACGGCACGTACCCGCCGGGCTCGGCTTCGTGAAAGTGCGGGTGGAACACCAGCTGGGCGCCTCGTCGTGCGGCCCACCTCACCGTTTCCGGATACCGCCACCCTTCGTGGCAGATGGCGACGCCAAACGTCAGATCCCCGGCTCGAAAAATGTGGCGCTCCGCTCCTTGTCCGTACGTGTCCTCTTCGGACGGATCGATCTGGACCTTGTCCTGAAACCCGGCGATCGATCCATCCCGATTGATCACCAGCGCGGTCGCCAGCAGGACGCCGTCGACGATGCGCTCGGTGCCGAGAACGACGGCGACGCTGCGTGCGCCAGCGGCGGCGGCGACGGACGACCAGGCGCGCTCGAGGAATACCGCGATCCGGCGGCGGCACCGCTCTCCCGGGGGCGCGATAGCCCGGCACGAAGCACTCCGGAAAGCAGATGACATCCGCGCGCGCGGCCGAGGCCTCCGCGATGGCGTTTTCAGCCAACGCCACCGACTCGGCAGGCGTCGATGGAAACCGGAGATTGGCAAGTGCGATTCGGACCATGGTCATTTTCCGTCGCGAGGAGGAGAGCACGAGTCTCTCACTCAGCTGCGCCGCAGCCCTCGGCTATGTGGCGGTCGCCCCGAGACCGTGCGGGCGAGGTAGCCCGCGAGATGTTCAACGATATCGCGCGCGTCGTCCTCTGCGCCATGGATGAACGTGGACTTGCGGCGCCGGAGGACGGGCAATCCGATGGCGTACATGTCCCGGCGCTTCGACCACGCCGCCGTCATGTCGCAAATGCCCCTTGCGATCGATCACGGGGACGTCGAGCCAGCTGTAGTCGGGGCGAAATCCGGTCGCCCAGATGATGGAGCGAATCTCGCCGCTGCCCAGATTCAGATCGAGGCGGGAGGACGCCGGCACGCGCGTCGGTTCGAAGCGCTCCGGAGCGCCGACATCGGCATCGCGAGAGTGCTCGCGCGCCCAGTCATCGAACGTGTCGAGCAGCCGTTCCATTTTCAGATCGGCCAGCGCGAAATGGTTGCGCAGTCCTCCGGAGAACAGGGCGCGGCCGTCCCGGACGGCGGCCAGCCGGCCGACGATCTCGACGCCGGCGGCGGTGAGCGTGTTGAGGTCCAGCGTCGAGCGCTCCGGCGTTCCGACCAGTTGCGGCGACGGCAGATTCCGCGCGCGCGTCAGGTCGTCGATCTCGTCGTAGCGCTGGTTCCAGACGCCGGAGGCGTCCATCCACCAGAGGACGTCGCGGCCGCGATACGTTCTCGGCAGCCGCACGTGCTCACCGACCGACAGCGTTACCTTGCGGCCGGAGCGGCGGATCTCGTCGGCGAGCTGAACTCCGGTGGCGGATGCGCCGACGATCAGCACGCCGCCATCGGGCAACTGGGCGGGATTGCGATACTCGAGTGCGGTGATGCACTCGATGGCAGCGGGCACCGCCTCACGCACGGCCGGCACGTTCGCGAGGTTGCACGCGCCGCTGGCCAGGACGAGGCTTCGGCAGCGAAGGTCGCCTCGAGAGGTGGCGACCTGATATCCCTCGTCGGTCTGCGTGACCGAGGTGACCGCCGTGTGCGTTCGCACGGGCGCGCCGGCCACGCCGGCAAACCTCGTCACGAACTCGATCACCTCGGGCATCGTCATGAAGCCGTCGGGATCGGCGCCGTCGTACCGGAAGCCGGGGAGCCTGCTCTGCCAGTTCGGCGTCAGCAGCCTGAGCGAATCCCAGCGTTCGCGCCGCCAGGAATTGGCGACCTCTCCGCGCTCGAGCACGACGTGATCGAGCGAGCGCTCGCTGAGACAGCGGCTCGTCGCGAGTCCGGCGTGCCCGGCCCCGATGACAACCGTCGTGAAGTGTTCGATGGCGCGCTCCGCTGCGGCCACTCGGCCGCTCGATCGGTGGACCGCTAGACGACTTCGACCCTGACGTTGGTCGGGTTGGTGACGATGTCGAAGACGGCCGACCGCTTTTGCGACTGCGCAACGATCGCTTCGATCTCCTTCTTGGACGCATCCGCGTCGATGTTGAAGGTGACCTTGATGTCGTCGTAGCCGTTGCGCACGTCGCTGTCGATGCCGAGGATCCCCTGGATGTCCATCGATCCTTCGAGCTTTGCCTCGACCGATCGCAGCTGGATGCCCCGATTCTGCGCAACCGCGGCGACACCTGCCGTCAGGCAGCTTGCCAGGCCCACGAGGACGAGCTCGACCGGCGTCGCGCCGAGATCCTCGGACGCGAACACTTCCGGATGATCGGCTTCGAACGAAAACTCGGTCTTGTGCTTCTGCTCGGCGCCGAGCCCGTGGAAGCCCTCAACCTTCGAGACGCTGTGGGTGCCGTTCTTCCATTTGCACGATGCCCGCCACGTGAATTTCGCCGCTTGCGGCGCGCCCTTCAGGACTTCGCGTGCAGCCAGCAATGCTCCGACGTTGACGCCGTTGTTGACACTGATCTCGGCCATCGTGCTTCTCCTCGATGACGGTTAATGGTCGCGCCAAACCGTTGCGCACAAGCTTAGGATGATACATCCACATTCATTTCAGGCGGTGCCGAAGTCGCTGACCAGCGTCCACCATGGCTCCAACCGCGGTTATGATCGCTTCGATGACCACGCCAGCGTCGAAGACTGCCGCCGGTTCCGTCGGCACCGTCGACACACAGTTCCTCGACCTTCCGAAACCGCTCGCCCTCGACTGCGGGCGCGAACTCGATCGGGTTCGCATTGCCTACGAGACGTACGGGACGCTGTCGCCGGCCCGCGACAACGTCATTCTGGTCTGTCATGCGCTGAGCGGAGACGCTCACGCGGCCGGCTTCACGACCGCGCCAGCGGCCGCCAGTACCAGGGACGGCTTCCGTGCCGATGAGCGCGATGGCGCCGCCGGCCGGGCACTCGGCTGGTGGGACGGCATGATCGGCCCGGGAAAAGCATTCGACACCGATCAGTTCTTCGTCGTCAGCTCGAATCTGCTCGGCGGCTGCCGCGGCACGACCGGACCTTCGTCGACGAACCCGGCCACGGGCCGGCCGTATGGATCGGACTTTCCGGTGATCACGGTCGCCGACATGGTCCGCGCGGAGCGTGCGCTGCTGAACGAGCTCGGCATCAACGCGGCTGGCGGCTGTCGCGGGAGGATCGCTCGGCGGCATGCAGGCGCTCGAGTGGGCCGTGCGCTACGCCGATCAGGTCGACGCGATCGTTCCAATCGCGAGCACGCACGCGCTGCATCCGCAGGGAGTCGCCTGGAATGCGATCGCGCGCAACGCCATCACCGCCGATCCGGACTGGCAGGGCGGGCATTACTACGACACCGGCCGCGCTCCCAACGCCGGCATGGGCGTGGCCCGCATGGTCGGGCACATCACGTACCTGTCCGCCACGTCGCTCGAATCCAAGTTCGGGAGGCGGCTGCAGTTTTCCGACGATATCCGCTACGTGCTCACGGAGCCGGAATTCGAAGTCGAGAGCTATCTGCGTCACCAGGCGGCCAGCTTCGTGAAGCGGTTCGACGCCAACACCTATCTCTACACCTCGCGGGCCTTGTCGTACTTCGACCTCGCCCGGCAGTACGGGAGCGGCGAGCTCCGGCGCGCGGTCCGCGACGTGTCGGCGCGAACCCTGCTCATCGCCTTCAGCTCGGACTGGCTGTATCCGCCGTCGGGTTCCGAGGAGCTCGCGGCCGCGCTGCGCGCGTGCGGCAAGCAGGTCGAGCTGAACGTGATCGAGGCTCCGTACGGACACGACTGTTTTCTGTTGGAGGAGGCGCGCCAGACGCCGATGATCCAACAATTTCTCGCGCGCTAGGAGCAGCCTTCATGGAAGAGTCGCGCCGTTTTGGATTTGAAACCCGTCAGGTGCATGCCGGCCAGCGTCCCGACCCGAATACCGGCGCGCGCGCCGTCCCGATCTATCAGACGACGAGCTATGTGTTCGAGGATCCCGAATCGGCGGCCGCGTACTTCAATCTGCAGGAGTACGGGAACACCTACTCGCGCATCATGAATCCGACCGTGGCCGTGTTCGAGGAGCGCATGGCGAACCTCGAAGGCGGATGCGGCGGCGTCGCGTTTGCCAGCGGAATCGCCGCGCAGGCGGGCGCCCTGTTCACGCTGCTGTCGCCCGGCGATCACGTCGTGTCCTCGTCGGCGCTCTACGGCGGCACGGTGAACCAGATCAAGCACTTCCTCCGCAAGATGTCCGTGGAGTTCACGTGGGTCGATCCGGACGACACCGACGCCTGGAAGGCCGCCGTCCGCCCCAATACCAAGGCCTTCTACGGCGAGACGATCGGGAATCCCGGCGGCAACGTCCTGGACATCGAAGCGGTCGCCGCTATCGCGCACGCGCACGACCTTCCGCTGATCGTGGACAACACCTTCGCGACGCCTTATCTGTGCCGGCCGATCGAATGGGGCGCGGACATCGTGGTCCACTCGGCCACGAAGTTCATCGGCGGCCACGGGACGAGCATCGGCGGAGTGGTTGTCGACTCGGGGCAGTTCAACTGGTCGAACGGCCGCTTCCCGGTCGTCGCCGATCCGTCGCCGGCCTATCACGGTCTCCAGTTCCACGAAACGTTCGGAACCTACGGATATCTGATGAAGCTGCGGGCGGAAACGCTGCGCGATCTCGGCGCGTGCATGAGCCCGTTCAACGCGTTCCTGTTCCTTCAGGGGCTGGAAACCTTGTCGCTGCGCATGGAGCGGCACGTGGAGAACGCGTCGGCCGTGGCACAGTTTCTCGAATCTCACGAACTGGTGTCGAACGTGACGTATCCGGGGCTGAGCACGAGCCGCTACCGGCGTAGCGTCGAAAAATACCTGCCGAAAGGCGCGGGTGCGGTGTTCTCGTTCGACTGCCGCGGCGGCCGGACCGCTGGACAGGACTTCATTCGCGGCGTGAGCCTGTGGTCGCATCTGGCCAACGTCGGCGATTCCAAGAGCCTCATCATCCATCCCGCCAGCACGACGCATCGACAGCTCGACGACGACGAGTTGCGCGCCGCCGGTGTCGGGCCAGGGACCATTCGACTTTCGGTCGGCGTCGAAGCCATCGACGATCTCATCTGGGACCTCGAACAGGGATTTGCGCGCGTGGCGGCGACGGCAACCGCCGGGGCAGCGTCGCTATGAGCTTCGACCTGAGCCGCTATCAGGATCCGCTGATCATCCAGCGCGCCATCCACAGCGCGAAGACCGTCGCGATTGTCGGGCTGTCGAGGAACCATCTGCGCTCGAGCTATTTCGTCGGGTTCTATCTTCGACGGCACGGATATCGAATCATCCCGGTGAATCCCCGCGAGACGGAAGTGCTCGGCGAGAAGAGTTTCAAGAGCCTGGTCGACGTGCCCGTTCACGTGGACATCGTGAACGTGTTCCGTGCGCCGGACGCGCTGCCGGACATCGCCAGGGAAGCCGTGGCGATCGGCGCCTCGAACCTCTGGTGCCAGTTCACGGTGATCAACGAAGAAGGCGGCCGCATCGCGGAGGACGGCGGCCTTCCCGTGATCATGGATCGGTGCATCAAGGTCGAGCACGCCCGCTACGTCGGACGCATGCACTGGCTCGGCTTCAACACGCAGCGCATCACGTCGGTCCGCGGCGGGCTGCAGTAGCGGCATCACGTCCGATCAGATCGCCGCATCCGGCCGGGCGACCTTGCCGTGGGAAGGAGCACTCATGTCATCCGACACCGCCATCCGCAACCACGTCGTGGCGCGCGGCGCGACGGCGGCAGCGATGTGCTTGACGGCAACGGTGTCGATGGCGCAATCGATCGGGAACCCGATGGAAATGTCTTTGCCGGTGCGCCGTGCGGCTGCCGCGCAGAATCCTCAACCGGCGAAGCCTCTCACGGACACGTACTGGAAGGCGATCGAGCTCGCCGGCAAGGCGATACCGGCGCAGGACGCGAGCCGAGAGGCCCATCTGCAGTTTCAAGCCGGCGGGCGCGTGTCTGGATCAGACGGATGCAACAGGATGACGGGCCCGTACACGCTGAATGGCGACAGCCTGACATTCGGCAGGATGGCGGCCACTCAGATGGCCTGCACGGACACATCCGGAACGGAGCAGGCGTTTCGCGACGCCCTCGAGCATACGAGCCGGTTCAGGATCTCGGGCGACAGGCTCGAACTCTTCAACGACGCCGGCACACGGCTCGCCGCATTCGTGGCTCGTCCTTAGCGCGTTTTCCGTTTGAAGTAGTGCGGCCTTCCGGCTCCAGTCGGGCAGACCTGAAGGTCCGCACTACACGCCAATCAGAAAACGCGCCCGACGATGAATCGCGCGCCCGATGCCGTAACATCTGAGCCAGCGTCGGTTCATGGTGCGTCAGGTTATTGCGTTCACGGCCCGTCCGCGTCCTGGCCGGTGCCATCTCGGCCGTGCTCATCGCCGCGGCGATCCTCCATTCGCGCCCGTCGCGCGACCGCGTGCTTCGCCTCGTCACGTCAACAGCCGCGGACGCGGGATTCATCCTTCACGCCGACGCGCTCGACTACAACCTGTTCACGCTCAGCGTCCGCCTCTCGGGCGTGACGGTCGCCAGGCCAGGAGCAGCCGACACGCCGTTTCTTTCGGTCCGGGAACTGCGCGCGTCGGTTCCGTGGCGCGCGATAACAGGGCGATTCGGACTCGATCGTGTCGAGATCGTGTCGCCGCGCGTCGTGCTGCGCCGCGACCGGTCCGGGCGCGACAACTGGACGAGCGATCGTCCATCGGCATCGACAGAGGGCCCCACCGCCGTTCACATCGGGCGCCTCATCGTCAGCAACCTGAGCGTCGACTGGACCGATGAACAACGCTCGGCACATGCAGACGCGGAGCTCTCGCTCGACCTGGCGCCGGATGGGCCAGCCACATCAGGGCCGATCGTCATGGCGAGGCCGGCACAACGTGCGATGGCGCGATCGCCTGGTGTCGATCGCCGGCTCGGGCGGACGCCTGTCGTGGAACGATCGCGATCTGGCGATCGACTCGCTGTCGTTGAGCGCTGCCGAGGGCACGGTGCGCTTGAACGCGCGGGTCGCCGACCTTCTAGGGGCGGCGCGTGTTGACGCCAGGGTCGACCTGAGCGCGGATCTCGCAGCGCTGTCGCCGTGGCTGGGACTCGAGCGGCCGCTCGCCGGGACGGCGCAGGCTGGCGTGCGCGTGGACGCGGAAGGAGTAGAGGTCACGAACGTGCGCGCCCGGTTGGCGGGCGGTGAGGTTGCCGGCGGCGCACGCGCATCGTTCGACGGGGCGGGTACACTGCACCTTACCTGGGAACGCCTCGAGCTGTCGGATTTGCTCCAGCGACTGATCGCAAACCCGCCCGGCGTGCTGCCCTCGTCGCAGGCCGCCGGATCGCTCGACGCGCAGTGGACCGCACCGAACCTCGATGCCTTGCGATTGACGATGAACGGCCGGTTGCGAGGCAATCGCACGCCGAACCGGCGAACCGATGTGCCGGTCGACGCGACGCTGAAGCTTGCGGTCCGCGATCGAAAATTCACGCTGTCCACTGATCCGGTCGACGTTCTCGGCGGCCACGCCACGGCGGCGCTGGAAGGGACGCTCGACGCCGGCGATCTCCTGCGGTCCACCATGTCGGGAACACTCCAGGCGCGCGCGAATGCGGAAGGCACCGACTGGGGCGCGATGGTCCGCGCCGGGTGGATCGATGCCGCGCCGGCGGTCCGCGGCGACGCCGCCGCCGACTTCCGCGTCAGCGGCACTGCCGGCGCCCCGCTGCTCGACGGCGACGTGGACGCGACGATGCGCTACGAGTCGATGCCGGCCGCGACCGTTCGCTCGCACGCGTCGGTGTCCGCCGACGCCGTCGGGCTGAGCGGCATCGACGCCCGGATGGGCGGGGCCGCGGCGCGCGGCGACCTTCGCTGGTCGATTGCGTCGGGCGCGGTTGCCGGCGCGCTCAACGGCTCGATCCCGCTGGAGGCGCTCGACGATTTCTCGCCATCGATTCCGAAATCGCTGGCGCTGAACGGGTCCGTGGATCTCGAGGCCACACTCTCCGGCACGATGGTCCAGCCGCGCGTGGCCCTTCATACGGCCGGCCGCGCGCTCGAAATCTCGGGTCAGACGATCGACAGCCTTGCTGCCGACGTCCGGCTCGCGGGATCCGATCTGGTCCTCGAGCGCATCCTGGTGCAACAGGACGGGGGCCGCATCGAAGCGGCCGGCACGTTCAACCTCACGCGCCACACCTACGAGGCGCACGCGACCGCGACCGACGTGTCGTTGCATCCGGTCATCGAGATCAATGGCGAGGCAGACGCATCGATGGCCGGCAGACTGAACGCCACGTTCGATGGCGCCGGCACCCTCGCCAACCTCGGAGGCCGGGGACGCGTGTCGATCGCCGATGCGCGATGGGGCTCAGCCGATGTCGGTCGCACTCGGCGCCGATTTCACGCTGGCCGGACGCAGCGCGACGTTCTCGTTCGACGCGCGCGACCTTGCGCTCGCGGGGCATGGGACCGTGGGCGTCGATCCGTCCGGTCCCCTGACCGTGTCCGCGACCTGGGAGCCGGGCGACGCCGCGGCGATCGCGCGGCGGTTCGCGTTGAACGTGCCGGTCTCGGGTTCCGCGGCGGTCGCTGTCGACTGGGCCGGCCCCCGCGATCGTCCCGGCGACGGCCGCGGCTCGATCAGCCTGAATCGTGCCGACGTCACCATCGCGTCGCAGCGTCTGACGCTCGCGCGGCCAGGCCGGATCGACGTCGAAGGACGCGCGGTCCGCGTGACGCCGATCGTGCTGTCGGCCGGCGCATCGAGTATCACCGTGGACGGCGCGCTTTCGAACGCGCAGACGCCGGGGCGCGTCTCGGTGACGATTGATGGATCGCTGGCGGACTTCGAATTCGTTCGCGACCTGATCCAGACCACGGAGGATGCCGCGGCGCGTTCGCCGCTGCTGACCGGTTCCCTCAATCTGCAGGTGTCAGCCGAAGGGACGGCTGCCGATCCTCGGATCGCCGCAACCTTGCGGGTTGGCGGGGGCCGCGTGCAGGTGACCGACGGCCACGAGGTCACCGACGTCGAGCTTGGCGCGCACTACGACAACGGCGTCCTGGTCGTCGATCGTGCGACCGCCTTGTTCGAGGGCGCGTCGCTTTCGGCCACGGCGCGTGTGCCTGGCGGCGTGTTCGCCGAACTCGTGCCGGCCTCCATCCGCGGCTATCTGGCGCCAGCCAGCGGTAATGCGACGCTCTCGGCGCAGCTGAGATCCGTGACCCAGTCGATCGCGGCACCATGGGTCGATTCGGCAACGCTCGAGCAGATCGGTCTTCACGCGGACGCGTCGATCGACCTCGAAACCGATCGCCCTGCGCTCGACCGTGTGCGCGGCACGGTCGTGTTGAGCCGCGCTGAGTTGTCGCTGGCCGGCGCGTCGCTCGATCAGGAGATCCCGACGCGTCTGGCCATCAGGGACGGTCGCGTCACCATCGACGCGTTCCGCCTGGGGAAGGGCGACAACCAGGTTGCGCTCGAAGGCGGCGTGACGATCTCAGGCGATCCGGTGCTGGATCTCTCGGCGAAGGGAGCGCTCGACCTCCGGATGCTCAACGCCGTGGTCCCGGCGGCGCGCACCGTCGGCCGCGGCGACTTCGGGATTCGAGTCGGCGGCACCGGCCGGGCGCCGACGGTCGACGGCTACCTGACGCTGAGCAGCGGCGAGACGCGAATGGCCGATCCGCGGCTGATCGTCGCCGACGTGAACGGGACCATATCGTTTCGCGGCGACACGATCACGTTCGAGCACCTGTCGGCAACGATGAACGGCGGCGATGCGGAACTGGCGGGTTCGCTGCGCCTTCAGAGCCCGTCCGCGCTCGACGGGTCCGTCACGCTCACCGTGAAGGACGCGGCGCTCGACATCGCCGGCCTTCGCGCGGAGAGCGATGCCGCGCTCACCTGGACCGTCAACGCGACGGGCCCCGCGCTCGGCGGCACCGTGACGCTGCTCCGCAGCGGCTACCGGCAGCCGCTGTCGCTGACCGGCAGCCTGCTCTCCGCGCTGCGCGGCTCATCCCCGGCGGTTCAAACGCCGGGCAACTCGCTGCTGGACCGCACACGGCTGGACGTGCACGTGGTGACCGACGAGGATCTCGTGATCGACAACAACATGGCGCGGCTCACGCTGAGCGGCGATCTGCGTGCGGTCGGCACCTTGTCCAGACCGTCGCTCACCGGCCGTACCACGCTTGGTGAAGGCGGCCAGATCTTCTTCAACGGCACGCGCTACCGGATCGCCGATCAGGGCTCGATCGACTTTGCCAACCCGAACCGGATTGAGCCGGACCTCAACGTCAGCGCCGTGGCGAGCGTGCAAGGCAACGAAATCACGCTCACGCTCAAGGGTACGCCGGCCACCCTGGAGGCCTCACTCGACTCCAACAACCCGGCGCTGTCGCAGAGCGATCTGGTCTCGCTCCTCCTGATCGGCCGCACCGCCGACGCGAGCGACGCTTCGTCGGCCGGCACCGACCAGCTCGTCGGTCTGCTCGCCGGCGGATTCCTCGACGCCGCCGGACGCGTCGTCGGCCTCGACACCGTGCGTGTGGAACGCGGCACGCCCGATGTGCGCATGGACGCGGGCCTCGTCGCCGCCGAAACGGATCCCGGCGCGCGTCTGACCTTCGGCAAGCAGATTGGGTCGCGCTGGGACGTCGTCTTTTCTCAGAGCCTGCAGCAGAGCGGCGGGCTCACCTGGATCGTCGGCTACAAGCCGCGATCCGGGATCGATCTCCGGGTCGTGTCGCTCGACAGCGGCGACAGGCTGTACACCTTCAGCCACGACCTCACGCTGGGCGGTCCCGCGCGGAAAACGACTGCCGCATCCACGCCTGCCCCGCGCGTGAGCGGCATCGACGTTCGCGGCGCCGGCGCCGACGAAGCCGCCATCCGGTCGCGGCTGAAGCTGCAGACGGGCGATCGTTTCAGTTTTTTCCAGTGGCAGGACGATCGCGAGCGGCTCGAGGCGTTTTACTGGGAACGCCAGCGCCTGGAAGCACGTGTCGTGACGCGCCGCGCTCCCGATCCGGGCGATGCCGCTCAGTTGCGTCTGGCGTACGAGGTCCGTCCAGGACCGCAGACAACGGTCGTCGTCGACGGTTTCCAGCTCTCGAAATCGGGGACCAGTGCGATTGCCCAGGCATGGGAGCGATCGATCGCGGACGATTTCCTGATCGAGGAAGCGGCCGCTGCCGCCCGAGCGGATCTTGCGGACTCGGGATATCTGCTGCCATC
This sequence comes from uncultured Acidobacteriota bacterium, assembly GCA_963794305.1. Classification (GTDB taxonomy): domain Bacteria; phylum Acidobacteriota; class Vicinamibacteria; order Vicinamibacterales; family CAVVIG01; genus CAVQFC01. The sequence continues at coordinate 54,840 of CAWCDQ010000016.1, forward strand.
GGTCGCCGCGCGGTTGGAGACGGACGGCGATGCGAAACGATTGCGCGTCGTGATTGCACCGGGGCCGCGCGCCGGCACACGGCGCGTGGAGTTCTCGGGCAATGCGGGCGAGCCGGCCGATCGGCTGCTCGCCGTGCTCTCGGACAGGGGGCTCACGCGTGCGGTGTGGACCGCGCCAAACGAAGTGCGAGACGCGCTCACGGGGTTCTATCGCGCGAACGGTTATCTGAAGGCCACAGTCGACGTCGGCGCGATCACCGTGAACGGGAGCACGGCGATTCGGCCGATTCGCATCGACGAAGGCAGGGCGTCGCGCGTGGCGAGCGTCCGTCTCGACGGCCTGAGCGCG
>CAWCDQ010000017.1:0-217500 GCA_963794305.1 uncultured Acidobacteriota bacterium
CCGTCCGCAACCAGGATGGAAAGTGTCCCTGGTGCCAGGTCGATCACGTCACGTTCGAGCGGAACATCGTGCGCCATGTCGCCGCGGGCATCAAGATTCTGGGCTGGGACAACAACCACCCGAGCCAGCAGACGCAGGCGATCCTGATTCGGAACAACCTGTTCTACGACATCAACAACAAGGTATGGGGCGGCAACGGCTACTTCCTCGCGATGACCGACGGCGCGCGCGATATCACCGTCGATCACAACACCATCGTGCAGGTGAATGCGATGGGGATCGTTCAGATCGACGGTCCGCCGGTGCTCGGTTTCGTGTACACCAACAACCTGTCGACATACGGCACCTACGAAATCGCCGGTACCGGCCACGGTTCCGGCAACAGTGCCATCGGCGCATATTTGCCCGGTTCCGATATCTCGCGGAACGTCATCGCGGGTGCGCCCGCCGCCAACTATCCCCCAAACAACAGCTTTCCTTCCCCCGCGCAGTTCCAGACGCAGTTCATGTCCTACCTCGGCTTCGACTACCGCCTCATCGCGTCCAGCCCCTGGCGCAGTGCTGGGACAGACGGAATGGATCTCGGTGCACCGCCCTTGACCGCCCTTCGTTGAGGCGCTTCTAAAGACTTCTGAACGACTCTTTAGACAACAACTCAACAGTATGGTATCGTGCGTCGCGCGACGGGCCTGGGCTCGTCGCTGCCCGTACGGCTGACCATAAAATATTGAGACATAGTCTCTTAACGAAATCGGCTCTCTCCCGTCTCTCACGAGCGTGCGCCATGGGTGCGCTTGCCGTTTGCGCCGTCATCGTGGTCGTGCCGAGCGCGTTTGCGGCACGTGGCGCGAGGAAGTACGCCAGGCTCGACGACGAGCTCAACGAGCGGGCGGTACGCGCACCGTCTTCGGGGACCACGAGCGTGATCCTCCGCGTCAATGGCGAACTGCCACCGGAGTTCAGGAAGTTCGCGCGTCCCGGTCACCTCCGCCTCATCGACGCGTACGTCCTCGACGTACCCAACAGCGAGTTGAAGGCGATTGGATCGAACCCGAGCACGCTCTACGCGAGCCACAACGCCACCGTCCATGCGTTCAACTTCAGGTCGAGCGTGCAGAGCGGTTCGTTCTTCGCGCGCCGGATGATGGGATTCAATGGAGCCGGAGTGGGCGTCGCTGTGCTCGATTCCGGTGTCGCGCCGAACGACGAGACGCCGGTCACGTATTTCCGCGATTTCCTGATTCCCGCGCACGCCTTCACCGATTCGCACTGCGCGAGGCCGTGCGATCCGAACGGTCACGGGACGCACGTTGCCGGAACCATCGCGGGCAACGGCTTCAACTCCTTCGGCGAAAAGGCGGGCATGGCGCCAGGCGCGTCCCTCATCGCTCTGCGCGTGCTGGGCGCGGATGGCTCGGGCACCGTCGACGGCGTCGTCAACGCGCTTCAGTGGGTGCTCGATCACGCCAGGGAGAAAAACATCCGCGTCGTGAACCTGTCGTTCGGCATGAGACCCTCCGGGTCGCTGCCCGACGCCGACCCGCTTGCCTCGATGCTCGACAAGGTGCACGGCGATCCGCTCGCGATCGCGACCAAGGCGCTGGTCGATGCCGGCATCTTCGTGGTCGCCGCCGCCGGCAACGTCGGACAGGTGGACTGTTCGACGCTGCCTCCCTCGACCGCGCATCACACGCACGCCTCCGCTGGTCGATGCGACGTGTGGGGAGGCATCACGGCGCCAGGTTCGTTCCCGTGGGTCTTCACCGTCGGCGCGAGCAGCTCGAAGGGCAGCTTCACCCGGGGAGACGACGAGCGCGCCGCGTTCAGCTCGCGCGGTCCGGCGTTTCCACTGCAAATAGCGAAGCCCGACATCCTCGCCGGCGGCGTCGGCATCGAATCGACCGCGGCGCCGGGCAGCGCGCTCTATGAGGAGGGCGCGCGTGCAAATCCGTCGTGGCTCGTTCACGGCGCCTTCCCGACGGCGCACTTCCCGTACCTCGCGCTCACCGGGACGAGCCAGGCGGCTGCCGTCGTCAGCGGCGTCGCCGCGCAGATGCTCCAGGCGAACCCGCGGCTGACGCCCAACTTGATCAAGGCCATCCTCGAGTACACCTCCCAGGATTACGACGGCTACAACCCGCTCGAGCAGGGCGCCGGCTTCCTCAACGCGCTCGGAGCCGTTCGGCTGTCTCGTTTCTACGCGACCGCGCGCAACGGTCAGCGTGTGCCGGTCGAACCGATCTGGAGCAAGCACTTCATCTGGGGTAATCACGACTTGTCCGGCGGTCTCATGCTGCCGAACGCGAATGCCTGGAGGCGCGGCGTCCTCTGGGGAGCACCGAAAACGGCCGGGAGCGACGGCGACAACATCGTGTGGGGCACGTCGTGCGGGTCCGGCGAGTGCGGTGACGAGATCGTGTGGGGCACCAGCGCCGACGATGGTGTGTGGGGGACTGCGGACGGGGACAACATCGTCTGGGGAACCTCCAGCGACGGCGACAACATCGTGTGGGGCACGGCCGCCGACGGCGACAACATCGTCTGGGGCACCGACTGCGGCGGGGCCGATTGCGACAACGTCGTGTGGGGCACGGCTGCCGACGGCGACAACATCGTGTGGGGCACGGCCGCCGACGGCGACAACATCGTGTGGGGCACGGCTGCGGACGGCGACAACATCGTGTGGGGCACGGCTGCCGACGGCGACAACATCGTGTGGGGCACAGCCGCCGACGGCGACAACATCGTCTGGGGAACCTTTGGCGATTGGGACCACATCGTGTGGGGCGCCGACGGTAATCAGAGCATCTGGGATGGGTGGCCGATCTCTCACCAGCCATCCACACCGATTGAATGGTACCGGCTGTTCCTCAATCGGAAGGTCGACGTGTGGTGGGTCGCCCGGGAGTTCGGCGATTCGTTCATCTCCAGCGATGGGCGTCCCGTGCCGAAGCCCTGGAGGACGCCGCGCCTGCGCAAATCAACGAAATCGGATCGACACGAGTAATGCCAAAGATGCCTTACGATTCGGAGTTGGACGTCGCGACGTCCGGATGTTCGACCGGCGAAACGGCCTCCAGCGACTGGCGTAAGGGCCTGCCGACTCTTCGCGGCAGCGTCGTGACGCTTCGGGAACTGCGCGCGTCGGACGCCGCGTCGCTGTGCGCACTCCTGACCACCGAAGAGACGACGCGCTTCATTTCCGCACCCCCTGCAACCGTCGACGGTTTCGAGCGCTTCATCGGCTGGACATTGCGTCAGCGAATCGCCGGCACGTCGGTCTGCTACGCCATCACCGTACCCGCTTCGACACGGCGATCGGCATCATCCAGGTGCGCCAACTCGATCCGGATTTCTCGACGGCGGAATGGGGCTTCGTGATCGGGACGGCGTTCTGGGGCACGGGCGTCTTTCAGCAAAGCGCGGAACTCGTGCTCGCCTTCATTTTCCAGACGCTGCGCGTGAACCGGTTGGAAGCGCGGGCAGCGGTGCTGAACGGACGCGGCAACGGCGCGCTGATGAAAATGGGCGCCGTCCACGAAGGTATCCTTCGCCAGTCGTTCTTCAAGAACGGCGAGTTCCTCGACCAGGCGCTCTATTCAATTCTTCCGAGCGATGCTCGCTCTGCCCGGCTGACAGACATCAGCGGGTCCCCCCGAATCCACTAGTCTCCTCGGGTTCGAACGACCCACGGGGTAGTCCGTACCCTCGGCCGCCCGAAAACCAACCGTTTCACCGCGTTTCCGCGCGGGTCTGAGCACCGATAGAACGCCCTCGTTGACATGACATTAGAAGACTTAAGACTAAATATTGTTCCATTCTGATAACTGTACGTCATAATGGAACATCGTCTCTGGAGACCGCTGGTTTACGCGGAGATAGTGGCCGAAGTCCTTGAACTTTTCTGTACATCGTGTTCGATAATAGGACTTTGACGACCGCCAGGATTTGAGAACGATTTCCGTCAGAAATCTGGCAACTCATTTTGTTTGAGCTGTTTATCGGTATCAAGAAAGAAAAGGCAGAGTTGGCGAGGCCATTGCACAACGTCATGTCGATGAAAGTTTCTGTTTGTTTGCCTGTCTCAAGAGCGAAGGCCGTCTGGGGGCCTAAACGCATCCTTGCTTCTTTTGCCGTCGTCGCCATTTCCTTTGGCCTCGGCTCGGACGCCAGTGCGCAGGGCCGCCACCGCCGTCAGGCTCCGAAGGATCGTCCCGGCGTCGCCAACACCTTCGTCAGACACGACAAGATGGACTCCGACGTTGCACGCCGCGCCGGCAGCCTGAACTGGTTCGCCACCGCGGACGTGATCGTCACGCTCGAAGACGGAGCGGACCTGCCGCTCTCCTTCCAGCGCTACTCGCATAACGGCAAGTTGAGCGTCATCAATGGCTACGTGCTCGACCAGGTGCCAGCCTGGCAGCTCGACGACGCTCGCCGGTCTGGCCGGCACCCACCGCGTCCACTACAACCGTTCGGCGCGCAAGCACGATGCGCTCTCGTCGGTGGCGGTGAATGCCAACGCTATCGATATCGGAAATGGCATCTTCAACCCGTTCCTCTACTCCTATACCGGTGCCGGCGTCACGGTAGCCTTCATCGATTCGGGCATCACGTCGTACGCGCATCCCGACCTGGCCGACAGCCGGCTGCTGGCGTTCGTCGACTTCGTCAACGGCTCATCCACCAAGTACGACGACAACGGCCACGGCACGCACGTCGCCGGCGTCATCAACGGTTCCGGAAAGCTCTCGGCGAAGAAATACGCGGGCATGGCGCCGGGCGCATCGCTCGTGTCGTTGAAGGTGCTGAATCAGGACGGCGTAGGCACGGTCGGCAACATCCTCAAGGCGCTCGACTGGGTCTACAAGTACGGCAAGAACTACGGCATTCGCGTGGTCAACCTGTCGGTCGGCGCGGCGGTCACCGAGTCGTACTACACCGACCCGCTGACGCTGGCCGCCAAAACGCTGGTCGACAGCGGCATCACGGTCGTCGCGGCTGCCGGCAACAACGGACAGAACGCCCTTGGACAGCCGCAGTGGGGCGGCGTCGTGTCGCCCGCGCAACGCGCCCTGGGTGCTCACGGTCTGCGCGTTCAGCACCCTCGGCACCTACAACGTTGCGGACGACAAGGTCGCCGACTTCAGCTCGTCGGGCCCGACCGCCGTCGACTTCACGCGCGAAGCCGGACATCTGCGCGCCTGGCGTCGGCGTGGTCTCGACGGCTGCGCCTGGGAGCAGCCTGTTCCAGTCCGGATTGCTCTCGCTGCCGTCGTGGCTGCTTCCGGGGACGGTGCCGACCCTCTACCCGTATCAGCCGTACGAAAGCCTGAGCGGCACGAGCATGGCGGCCCCGCAGGTCAGCGGCGCGATTGCGCTGATGCTGCAGGCGAATCCCAACCTGACGCCGAATCTGATCAAGGCCATCCTCGAGTTCACTGCGATCTCGAAACCCGGTGTCAGCCCGCTGCGCCAGGGCGCCGGCTTCATGAACGTTTCGCACGCCGTCGCGCTGGCCGCCCTCGCGGCGCAGCCGACGACGACTCAAACGAAAGTCGCCATCCCGACCACCTGGGCCCGGCACATCCTGTGGGGCAACCACATGCTCCACGGCGGCGTCATCAACCCGAAAGCCAACGCGTGGCGCCTGGGCGTCGAATGGGGCTGGGCGAAAACGAATGCCACCGACGGCGACAACATCGTCTGGGGCACTTCGAGTGACGGCGACAACATCGTGTGGGGCACCGCGTCCGACGGCGACAACATCGTCTGGGGCACCATGAGCGACGGCGACAACATCGTGTGGGGCACCGCCGCCGACGGCGACAACATCGTCTGGGGAACCGACTGCGGCGGTGACGACTGCGACACCGTCGTGTGGGGCACTCAAGACGGCGACAACATCGTGTGGGGCACGGCTTCCGACGGCGACAACATCGTGTGGGGCACCGCTACCGACGGCGACAACATCGTCTGGGGCACCGCCGACGGCGACAACATTGTCTGGGGGACCGCAAACGTGGCGAACACAGTGTGGCCGATCTTCAAGGGGGGCAAGTAGTCATGGAGAAAATGCCCTACCGCGACGAATTGCAGCAGGCTGTTGTCCTGAGCACCACCCAAACTGTCGTCAGCACCGACTGGCGTCAGGGCCTGCCCACGCTCCGTGGCCGGCAGGTCGTGCTCCGCGAACTGCGCGCGTCGGATGCCGCGTCGCTCTTCGCCCTGCTGACCACCGAGGAAGTGGCGCGTTTCATCTCCCCGCCGCCGAGCACCGTTGCCGGCTTCGAGCGATTCATCGAGTGGACGCTCCGCCAGCGCGCGGTCGGCACGTATGCCTGTTTCGCGGTGACCGTGGCCGGCTTCGACACCGCCATCGGCATCTTCCAGGTTCGGTCGACCGAGCCCGGCTTCGCCACGGCGGAGTGGGGCTTCGCGATTGGCTCGGACTTCTGGGGCACCGGGGTGTTCCAGGACGGGGCGGCGCTCGTGCTCGACTTCGCCTTCGATACCATCGGCGTGCACCGTCTGGAAGCGCGCGCGGCGGTCAGAAACGGTCGCGGCAACAGGGCGCTGCAGAAACTCGGTGCCGTTCAAGAGTGCCGGCTCCGCCGCTCGTTCCTCAAGAACGGCGAGTACCTGGACCAGATGCTCTACGCGATGCTCGACACCGACTGGCGCGGGTCACGTGCCCCGGTCTCCGCTTCGCCGGTCCGCGTGCACTAAACGCATTCCCTACCGATGGAGCCGCCGGCCTTCAGGCCGGCCCCGAGAGCCGGCCCCGTGGGCCGGCTTTTTTTCTGGCTGAACTGACCGCAGCCTGCGCCCTGACCGAGCATGAACAGGTTTCTTTGTCATCACCATGATGATGAAGTAGCCTCATACCATGGATCTCGAAGTCCGCCACCTGCGGCTGGTGACCACCGTCGCGGCCGTCGGGAGCCTGACGCGCGCGGGTGATCAGCTGCACCTCACGCAGTCGGCGCTCAGCCATCAACTGCGCGACATCGAATCGCGCCTCGGCACGCCGCTGTTCCATCGCGCCGGCAAGCGCCTCGTCCTGACCCCTGCCGGAGAGCGGCTTCTCGCCTCTGCGACCGACGTGCTCGAGCGGCTCGAACGGGCCGAACACGACATCCGCGAGATGGGACGCGATCGCGCAGGCAGCCTCCGCATCACGACCGAGTGCTACACCTGCTATCACTGGCTGCCGCCGCTGCTCCTTCGCTTCCGCCGCTCGTTTCCGAAGGTGGAGGTGCGCATCGATGTGGAAGCGACGCACCGTCCGGTGGAGATGATCCTGGCCGGCAAGGTGGATCTGGGGCTGATGAGCACGCCGGTGCGCGATCGTCGGCTCGCGTCGCGGCGCGTCTTCGACGACGAGCTCGTGGTGATCGCGGCGACGCACCACCGGTTCGCGCGGCAGGCGCGGGTGCGGCTCTCGCAAATGCGCGAGGAAACATTGTTCATCTACCCCCCGAAGGAGGAGAGCGGACCGCTGCAGAACGTCCTGCTGCCGGCGGGAGCCGCGCCCGCACGGATCGAGCAAGTGCAGCTCACCGAGGCGATCACCGAGCTCGTGAAGGCCGGGCTGGGTGTCGCCATTCTCGCGCGCTGGGCCGTCCAGCCGCTGATCGACGCCGGCGCCATCGTCGGGCGCTCGCTGCCCGCGCGCGGCATGCATCGCGTGTGGAGCGCCGTGATGAGAAAGGATCTGGCGTCGACCGACTACGTCAACGAGTTCATCGATCTGCTGGAGGCGCATGCGCCGACGACGCGGAAGGCATCGCCGGCGATGATCGCGCCCGTGGCGCGGCGGGTCTAAGGTGATGCCTGCCCTGGTGACTGGGGCCGACACCCGGTCCGCGAACGCGCTTTCCCAATTGGATGTAGCGCAGGCCTTCAGGCCTGCCCTACGCGGCGGACCTGAAGGTCCGCACTACATCGAAAGTAGAAGGCGGCTACACCCGTTTGAGCTTCCACCTTCCACGCCGAAACAAGAACGCGCTCACGACCGACATCACGGAGAACGCGATCGCCATCGCCCAGAACACGCCCGGCGGGCCGAATCCGAACGATCGGCCCAGCAGATACGACAGCGGGATCTCGAACAGCCAGAAGCAGCCGAGGCTGATGAGCGTCGGCGTCGCGGTGTCGCCGGCGCCGTTGAACGACTGCGTGAGCACGTACCCCGCGGCGTAGAACGGAAAACCGCCGCTGATGATGCGGAGCCCGAGCGTGGCCAGCGGCGCGACGTCGGGATCGTGCGTGAACCATCCGACGACGATCTCGGCGAAGACGACGAACACGACGGCGAGCGCGCCGAGCACGCCGACGTTGAACCAGCACGCGCGCCACACGGATGTTTCTGCGCGCTCCGGCTGACCGGCGCCAAGGTTCTGGCCGACGAGCGTGGCCGCGGCGTTCGACAACCCCCACGACGGCATCAGCACGAACATGATGATCCTGATCACAATCGTGCACGCCGCCACCGCGACGCTCCCGAACGACGCGATGATCCGCATCACCCCGATGTAGCTCGTGGTCCCGATCAGCATCTGGAACACGGCGCTGCCCGAGAGGCGCACCATGCTGATCATGACGCGTGGATCCAGGCGCAGATGACGGCGGCGGATGACGATCCGTCCGTCGCTGCGTGAGAGGAAGTAGAGCTGGACCAGGACGCCGATGCTGCGGCCGGTCGTCGTGGCCACCGCCGCGCCGGTGACGCCGAGTCGCGGGAACGGCCCGAGCCCGAAGATCAGGCAGGGATCGAGACAGATGTTGATCGCGTTGGCGATCCACAGCACGCGCATCGCGATCGCCGCGTCACCCGCGCCGCGGAATACGGCGTTGATCAGGAACAGCATCAGGATGACGCCGTTGAACCCGAAGAGAATGGCGGTAAAGGAGGAGTGGGCGAGCACGTCCGGCGTGGCGCCCATCAGCGCGAGGATCGGCCGCGCGAACATGAAGCCGAGTGCGCCGACCGGTACCGCGACGAGAAGGCCGAGCACGATGGCCTGGACCGCGGCGACGGCCGCGCCGTCGGGATCCTTCTCGCCCATCCGCCGCGCCACGGTGGCTGTCGCACCCATCCCGAGGCCCATCGCGACCGCGTAGATCAGCGTCATCATGGCTTCGGTGAGGCCGACCGTCGCGACGGAGTCGGGGCCGACGCGCGCGACGAAGAAGACGTCCACCACGGCGAACACCGACTCGAGCACGAGCTCGAGGACCATCGGGATCGCGAGCAGCACGATCGCGCGGTCGATCGACCCTTCGGTGTACGAGCCATGGTGAGACCCGGCGAGCGACTCGCGGATCGTCGTCCACGCGCTCGGTTCGGCGGCCGGCGTTTCGCTTGTCGGTGTGATTCAACACAGAGGACAACAGGACACCTGAGGCGGAGCAGAAACGTTCTTGATTTCCTTAGAGCGCGTTGGCGTTTAGTTGTAGGGGCGGACCCGCGTGTCCGCCACGGGGGACAATGGTCGGCCCCTACGTTAGGGCTTGTATGCGATGGCGTCGATTTCCACCAGCAGGCCCTCGCCGGGCAGCCCCGCGACCTGGACGGTGGTGCGCGCGGGACGATGATCGCCGAACATGCGCGCGTAGGACGCGTTCATGTTCTTGAACTCACCCATGTCCATCAGGAACACGCCGCAGCGCAGCACGTGCTGCAGTCCTGAACCTGCAGCCTCGAGGATCGCCTGCACGTTCTTCAGGCACTGTTCCGTCTGTTGCCCGACATTGTCCGCGATCGTGCCGGTCGCGGGATCGGTGCCGCCTTGACCCGAGACGAAAATGAGGCGTTCGAAGCCCATGCCTGGCGAGTAGGGACCGACGGGCGAAGGAAGATTGCTGGCGCGGACAGGAGTATGAGACATAGCTGAATATGGTAATCGGGTAATCGGGTAATCGGGTAATCGATTGGAATCGATTGGAGATTGGTACGTGGGCTGCAATAGAGCGGCGCATGGGCGAAATCGCCGAACAACTCAAGACACGCACCATGAGATTTTCGCTCGATGTATGTGCGCTTATCCAGCATTTACCAGACGGCGAGCCTGGCAGCACAGTCCAACGCCAGTTGGCAAAGGCCGCAACTTCAGTTGCTTTCAACTATCGCGCAGCGTGCCGCGGTCGTTCGCACGCGGAGTACACCGCGAAGATCGGACTGGTCTCGGAAGAGCAGACGAAAGCGTGGGCTGGCTCGAATTCATCGAGGCCGCCGGGCTGCTCAAGTCCGATGAATTACAACGCCTGATCGCGGAATCACACGAGATGCAGCGATCATGTCCTCGTCGTATGGAACCGCGCGATACAAGGAGCGGAACAAGCGCCAGAAGCGGACCGCGAAGCAGGTAATTCGCTCAATCTTAATCAATCACCCAATCTTCAATCAATCACCCAATTACCAGATTCCCCGATTACCCAATTCAGAGAACACCTACCCCTTCTCGACGGGCCTGGCCGGATCCGACGACCACTCGCTCCACGATCCCGCGTAGAGCTTCGCCCCGGTCAGACCCGCGTGTTCGAAGGCGAGCAGGTTGTGACAGGCGGTGACGCCCGACCCGCAGTAGCAGACGATCCGATCGCCGGGCACGTCGCCGACCGACGAAGCAATTTTCGATCGCAGGTCTTCCGGTGTGCGGAACAGTCCATCGTCGTTCAGGTTCCACTGAAAGAAGTGGTTCGCCGCGCCCGGAATGTGGCCGCCCACCTTGTCGATCGGCTCGGAATCGCCGCGATACCGCTCGGGCGCACGGGCGTCGACGAGACGAGGACCGTCCGCACCCAGGTGCGCTGCGACCTCCTGCACGCCGACCGTCATGTCCTGTCGAGGCGCTCCGTCGAACGCTCGCGGCGCCCGGCGCGTCTCGCCGGACTGCACAGGTCGTCCCTCAGCCCGCCACTTCTTGAACCCGCCGTCGAGGACGGCAACGGCGTCGTGGCCGAGCCATCGCAGCATCCACCAGAGCCGGCTGGCGAACATGCCGTTTTCCTGATCGTAGGCGACCACCTGCACACCACTCGCAATACCGAGACGGCCGAACGTCTGCGCGAGGGTGCCGGCGTCCGGCAGAGGGTGGCGTCCGTTCGTCCCGCTCTTGGGACCGGATAGATCGCGTGCGAGATCCGCGTAGACCGCGCCCGGAATATGAGCGGCGGCATGCTCGCGAGCGCCAAAGTCGAGATCGTCGAGCTTCGTGCGGCAGTCGACGATGGCATAGGCCGGATCGTCGAGGTGGAGAGCCAGTGCCGCGGTGGAGATCAGCGTCGTGAAGGCCATGTCGTACCATACCATCTGACTTCGGCTCCGCCGCACAACCAACCTCCACTCGACGGCGTCTAACTATCCCGCACACCGATGTTTGCCACGCTCGCGCTCGCTCTGACGATGGCCGCCGTCCCGGCGACCGCGACCGCGGTGAGGGTCACCGGCGAGCCGAGCGAGGAGGCGTGGCGTGCGACCACTCCGGTCGACGCGTTCGTGCAGCGCGAGCCGCACGACGCGGGAGCGCCGAGTCAGCGCACGGAGTTTCGCGTCGCGTACGACGAGAGCACCCTCTTCATAAAGGTCCGCGCGTTCGACAGCGACCCGGACCGGATCGTCACCTATCTCACACGGCGCGATCTCGATTCGCCCTGCGACTGGATCCACGTCCTGATCGATTCCTACCACGACAAACGCACCGCATACGAGTTCGCGGTCAACCCGTCGGGCGTGAAGGTGGATCGGTACTGGTTCAACGACAACAACCGCGACGACAGCTGGGACGCGGTGTGGGACGTCAGCGTCTCGCGCGATCGCCTCGGATGGACCGCGGAGTTCCGGATCCCGTTCTCGCAGCTGCGCTTCACTCAGTCGGACGCGAACACTTTCGGCTTCGCGGTGTCGAGGCAGATCGGCCGCCTCAACGAAACCTCGACCTGGCCGCTGCTGTCCCGCAGCGACAACGGGTACGTGTCGTCGTTCGGCGAGCTGGGCGGCCTCGCGATGGCGGGCTCGCCAAAGAAGCTCGAGCTCGTCCCGTACGCGCTGGCCAACCTGACGAAACAGGTCACCGGCGGCAACCCGCTGCTCAAGCATGCCGCGCCCGATGGCTCGCTCGGCATCGACATGAAGTACGCGCTGACGCCGGGTCTGACCTTCACCGGCACGATCAACCCGGATTTCGGCCAGGTCGAAGCCGATCCCGCGGTCGTGAACCTGACCGCGTTCGAAACGTTCTTCTCCGAGCGCCGGCCGTTCTTCGTGGAGGGTTCGGGCAACTTCAACTTCCCGATGGACTGCAACGACGGCGCCTGCACCGGTTTGTTCTACAGCCGCCGGATTGGCCGTGCGCCTCAAGGCCTCGACGATCTTCCGAGCGACGAAGGCATCTACACCGACGCGCCGCCGCAGACCACGATCCTCGGCGCGGGGAAGCTGACGGGACGCGTCGGCAACTACTCGATCGGCGTCATGCAGGCGTTCACGCAGGAAGAAACCGCACGCGTGCTGACCGGCCTGGTGCCGTCGCGGGTGGCGGTCGAGCCGGCGACGAGCTACACGGTTGGCCGCGTCCGCCGGGAGTTCGCGAACCAGTCCTCGATCGGCGCGATGGTGACGTCGACGATCCGCAGCCCCGACAGCGGGCTCACCTTTCTTGCCGACCGCGCGTTCACCGGCGGTCTCGACTGGGACGTGCGATTCCAGAAGCGCTACTCGATCACCGGCTACTGGGTCGGCAGCAACGTGCAAGGCTCTCCCGAAGCGATCGATCGAATCCAGGAAAACAGCCGGCACTACTTTCAGCGGCCCGATCTGGAAGCGGCGGCACTCGACGCCACGCGCACGTCGCTCGACGGCGCCGGCGCACAGATCGCGATCAGCAAGATCGGCGGCGAGCGGGTTCGCTTCAATTCCAGCGTGTCGATCAAGAGCCCTGGGCTCGACATCAACGACGTCGGCTTCATGCGGCGCGCCGATCAGCGGACCATGAGCAACTGGTTTCAGATCCGCAGCGACAAACCGAACCGCTGGTTCCGCAGCCGCAACGTCAACTTCAACCAGTGGGCGAACTGGAACACCGACGGCGATCTCCTGACGTCTGGCGGAAACGTCAACGGCGGCGTGACGCTGTTGAACAACTGGAACTTCGGCGGCGGCATCGGCGCGCAGGGCACGGGCTTCGACGATCGCGCGACGCGCGGCGGTCCCGGTGTCTACATGCGGGGCTATCGCGAAGGCTGGGGATGGCTCAACAGCGACAATCGCCGGGCGCTGTCGTTGAATCACTTCACCGGCGGCGGGCGCACCGGCGACGGCGCCTCGTGGTTCGAGGTGTCTCCGGGTCTCACCTACCGGCCGATGCCCGCAATCACCTTCAACCCGGCGATTCGGTATTCGCGGAACATCTTCGATGCGCAGTGGGTGGAGCAGGTCACCGACTCGTCGAATCACTACGTATTCGCGCACCTCGATCAGACGACGGTTGCTGTCACGCTGCGCTTCAACTACACCGTGAGCCCGAATCTCTCGCTGCAGCTGTACGCGCAGCCGTTCGTCTCGGCGGGGAGCTACGACGGCTACAAGGAGCTGGCCAACGGGCGGAGCCTCGACTACGCCGGCCGCTATCGTCCCTACGCGTACGACATCGCGGCCAACGGAGATCCCGACTTCAACGTGAAGTCGTTCCGGACGACCAACGTCGTGCGATGGGAATACAAGCCGGGTTCCACGCTGTTCGTCGTGTGGCAGCAGGCGCGCGAGAACGACGCCGTGCCTGGCGGCTTCCGCTTCGGCCGCGACGTCACCGGCATCTTCGGCGTCCCGCCGAAGAACGTCTTCCTCGTGAAGCTGGCGTACTGGTTGAACTACTAGCGCTTCAGCGCAAGCCCTGAAGCCCTAGCGCCCTAAGCCCAGTCCCTACTGTTTGTATACCGTCCCGTTCTTCATCACGAACTTGACGCGCCGGAGCGCGGCGATGTCCTTCGTCGGATCGCCATCGAAGGCGACGAGGTCGGCGAAGAGACCGGCTTTCACCTGGCCGATCTGCGTCTCCATCCGCAGCACCTTCGCCGCCACCGATGTGGCGCTCTTCACCGCGGCAGCCGGCGTCATCCCGTACGCGACCATCGCTTCGAGTTCGCGCGCGTTGTCGCCGTGGGGGAACGTGCCGACATCGCTGCCGCTGATGATCGTCACGCCGGCGTCGAGCGCCGACTTGAACACGGCTTTCCTCCGCTGGTTCGCCGGCGAGTTGGGATCGGCGGGCGGCCACGGACCCGCACCGGCCGTGAGCGTCGGGCACCAGGCGACGTGGTGCTCGACCATCAGCTTGAAGATCTCCGGCGTCCCCTCGTTGCCGTGCTCGATCGTGGCCACGCCGGCCAGCGTTGCGCGGCGCATGCCTTCCGGCGTGCTCGTGTGGACCGCGATGGGGACGCCCGCGCTGTCGGCGGTTTCCACCGCCCGCTTCATTTCGTCCAGCGTGAAGGTCGGGTGCGAGCCGGGCAGCGGGCCCCAGCGGTAGTCGCCGTAGAGTTTGATCCAGTCGGCGCCGCGGCCAATCTGATCGCGAACGACCCGCATCAAGCTGTCGACGCCGTCGGCCTCCTCGGCGCCTTGCGGAACGCTCCATTCCGGAACGAACTTCGGCTGGTAGCTGCCTGTCGCGACGATGGCTTTCGTCGATGCGAGGACGCGCGGGCCGGGGATGATGCCTTGCTTCACCGCATCCCGTAGCTCCACGTCGGCGTACTGCGCGCCTTCCGTGCCGAGGTCGCGGACCGTGGTGAACCCCGCCATCAGCGTCGCCCGCAGATGGTTGGTCGCACGCGCCACGCGCAGGGCAAGACCTTCCTTCGACACCTGATCCGTCCAGGACGTCTCGCTATAGGCGTGCAGAAGGATGTGGGAGTGGCCTTCGACCAGGCCAGGCGTCAGCGTCGTGCCGGGCAGGTCCACCACCTTGGCGCCGGCGGCCGCGACGCTCGCTTCCGGTCCCGCGGCCTCGATCCGCTCGCCCTTCACGCGCACGGCCCATCCCTCGTGCATCGTGTCGCCGTCGAAGACGCGCGCGGGTTTCAGGATGGTGACGGTTTCGTTCGCCTCCTGACGGGGCCGTTGCTGCGCGGCGGCCAGCAGCGGCACGCACAGGGCGATAGCGGAAGGGAGCAGCCATCTTCTCAAGCGCATGCGGCGCATTATAGTTAAGACGCGTGCTGAAGCTGAGCGATCGCGATCGAGCGATGGTCAACGGCGAGGGCGGACCTGCGCAGGCGCTGGCGATGTCCATTCTCGTGCGCATGGCGGACGTGTACGGCGCGACCGAGTTGATGGACATCTCGCAGGCGCACATCGACAGCACGATCTACCTCGGCGACGCGACGCTCGAGTTCGCCGAGCGGCTCGCCTCGCTCGGCGCACGCGTCGCGGTGCCGACCAGCCTCAACGTCAGCGGCGTGGACGAGTGCGGCTGGAAGGACTGGGCGGTCAAGCCCGAATGGGCCGCCAAGGCCGCGCGGCAGATGCTCGCGTACGAGCGGATGGGGGCGGTGCCCACCTGGACCTGCGCGCCGTATCAAACGCACATGCGCCCCGCCTTCGGGCAGCAGATCGCCTGGGGCGAATCGAACGCGATCAGCTTCGCGAATTCGGTGATCGGCGCCCGCACCGAGCGTTATCCCGATCTGCTGGACATCTGCTGCGCGATCACCGGCCGCGTGCCGGCGATCGGCCTCCATCTGGCCGAGAATCGCGGCGGCGACATCTGTCTGCGCCTCGCCGGCGTGCCGGCCGAGTTGCAGCGGGACGATCAGTTCTTCGCCGTGCTCGGCCACCTCGTGGGGAAACTCGCCGACGAGCATATCCCCGTCATCGACGGCATCGTCGTGTCGCCGGCGGAGGATCAGCTCAAGGCGTTTGCCGCGGCCGCTGCGTCCTCCGGCCGCGTCGCGCTGTTTCACATCGTCGGCGTCACGCCGGAAGCGCCGACGCTCGAGGCGGCGTTTCTCGGACGCGCACCCGCGCGCACGGTCGCGATCACCGTCGCCGATTTGCGCGCCGCCCGTCGTGAGCTGACCACCGCGGACGGCCGCGAGCTGGACATGGTGATCCTCGGCAGCCCGCATTTCTCGCTCGCCGAGTTCGGCCAGCTCGCGCCGCTGGTCGCCGGCCGGCGCGCGCACCCGCGTGTCAGGTTCCTGATCACCTCGAGCCGGCTGATGAAGGAGCGGGCCCGCGAGGAGGGCATCCTCGACGCGATCCTCGCCTTCGGCGCGCAGATTACGCTCGACACGTGCATCCTCGCCTCGCCGATGCTGCCGCCCGAGATCCGGATGCTGATGACCAACTCGGCGAAGTACGCGTACTGCGCGCCCAGCCTGCTCAACGTGCGCGTGACGTTCGGCAGCCTCGCCGACTGTGTCCACTCGGCCATCGAGGGGCGCGTCGTTCGTGACGAGTCGCTGTGGCAGATCGCGTGATCAGCGGCCGCGCGATTGTTGCCGGCGAAGCCGACGGGGAGGCGCTCGTGACTCACGACGCGCTGTCGTTCTGGGGCGGCTACGATTTCCACACCGGCGAGATCATCGACAAACATCATCCCCTCGCCGGCGTTCGTGCGTCGGGGCGAATTCTCGCCGTGCCGTTCAGCAAGGGATCGTCCACGACGACAGCGGTGCTGCTGGAGGCGGTACGGGCAGGAACCGCACCCGCGGCGATTCTGACGACGGGCCCGGATGCTTTCTTTGCGCTGGCGTCGATTGTCGCCGACGTGATGTACGGAAAGTCGTTCCCGGTCATCTCGCTCGATCCCGGCGACTTCGCGTCGCTGCGGACCGGAGAACACCTGATCATCGAATCGTCCGGCGTGATCCGCCGAAAATAAAGTAGCCCGTCTTCTTCGTGCGTCTTCGTGAGCTTCGTGTTTTCGTGGTTGCGTTTGATACGATTTGTTGCCCATGCCGAAGTCTGTTGGACTCGAGAAACTGACCGGGTTGGCGAGCCGTTTCGGCGCCTTCATCGCCGAGCGCCACCCGCTGGCCCTGAACGACGCGCTCGAAGCGTTCGACAAGGCGGCTGCGGGCCGCGACCCAAAGAGCGAGAAGGCGATTGAGGCGCTTCGTCCGGCGCTTCAGCGCGAGCTGAAGAAGCGGCTGCTCGCGCGCGCGCTGCCGCCTGGCCTTCCCGACACGACCCCGCGGACGAAGGCCGCTGTCCGGATGAATCAGGCCTACGCCGAACTGCTCGACGCGGCCGATGGATTCCTCCGCCGCGCGGCGATCGCCGAGTCGCTGACCAACGAGGAGCGCCTGGAGATCCTGCGGGGCATGGTGCTGACGCGTGCGACCGACAACCGTCTGAAGACGTTCTTCACGGCCGGCGAAATCAAGTACGGCGCTGCCTCGTTCCAGGGCAAGGGATTCCGCTCGCTGGGACAGGAAGCGATCTACGCCGCGGCGATCCGCCTGCGCCGGGGAGCGGCGTACCGGAGTACCACGGCCGGCGGCGCCTGGACCGGCGACGTCATCGGCCCGGTGATTCGCGATCTCGGCGTCACGCTCGCGATGCGGCCCGAGCCCGATACCGTGCGCATGGTCCTCAACGCGCAGATGGGCAAGGTCGGCGCGCCGCTCGAAGGGAAGGACCTGCACATCGGCGACTTCGCGAACGGCATTCTCCCGCCCGCCGCGCCTCTCACCACCGCGACGCTGACGATTGCGGGCATGGCGATGGCGTTCAGCCGCGAGGGATCCGGCCGGGTCGCGGTCTCATTCATCGGTGAAGGCGGATCGTCCCTCGGTGAATGGCACGAGGCGATCAATCTCTGCGCCGCGCGGAAGCTGCCGGCAATTTTCTGCGTCGAGAACAACCAGACCGCGCTGTCGACGCCGCTCGCCGATCAGTCGGCCGCGCGCGTGTTCGCCGACAAAGCCGCAGGGTACGGTGTGCCGGGCATCACCATCGACGGCACCGATCCCGAGGAGATCGCGGCCGCGTTCACGTGGGCCGCCGAGCGCGCCCGCGCCGGGCTCGGACCGGCCTTGATCGAAACCGTCAGCCTGCGGATGTGCGGGCACGCGCATCACGACGACATGCTGTATCTCGGCAAGGATCCGGCCGCTTCCTGGGACTACGCGCCGCTGACCGAGCAAGGCTATGCGAACCGCGAGCTGTACGACTACTGGGCCGCCCGCGATCCGATTGCCCAGTACGCGGCGGCGCTGGAGGCAAGAGGGATCGTCGGCCGCGGCGATCTCGATCGCTTCAAGAAAGACGCTGAGGCCCTGGTCGAGGCGCAGGCGCGTTCGGTGATCGACGCGCCATGGCCGGATCCGGCGCAGGCCGGCGTCGGTGTGTTCGCGAACGAGCGGCCGCGGGCACATGTCGAGCCGCTCGATCCCGCGACACGGTTGACCGCTGGAGATCCGGAAGGCATCGTCGTCGATCCTTCGACGATCTCTGCGAGCGCATCGGTGGCGCGCGGCCTTGTCGAATCGGCGCCGGCGTTCGATCCGAAGGGGCGCACGTTTCTCGATGCGGTGATGCTCGGCGTCGGCGACGCGCTGCGAGCCGACCCGCGTGTGTTCGTGTACGGCGAGGACGTGGGCGGCGCGTACGGCAACGCGTTTCTCCTGCTCCGCCCGCTGCTCAAAGAGTTCGGCGACCGGTTGATCAACTCGCCGCTGGCCGAGGGCGCGGTGCTGGGCGTGTGCGTCGGCGCCGCGCTGGCGGGGCAGCGCCCGATTGGCGAGATCCAGTTCAACGACTTTGTCGCGACAGGCTTCAACCAGCTCGTGAACAACGCCGCGAAGATCCGGTATCGGTGGGGCGGCGACGTGCCGATGGTCGTGCGGATGCCCTGGGGAGGCCTGCGGCATGCCGGGCCGTACCATTCGCAGAACACCGAGCCCTGGTTCTATCGCACCGCCGGCCTCAAGATCGTGGTGCCTTCGACGCCGTACGATGCCCGCGCCC
Organism: uncultured Acidobacteriota bacterium; assembly: GCA_963794305.1. Classification (GTDB taxonomy): domain Bacteria; phylum Acidobacteriota; class Vicinamibacteria; order Vicinamibacterales; family CAVVIG01; genus CAVQFC01. The sequence goes on from CAWCDQ010000017.1 coordinate 18,980, forward strand.
TGATGGCCTCCGCCGTCGCGGATCCGGACCCGGTCCTGTTCTACGAGCACATCGCGCTCTACCGCGATCCGCGCATCAAGCAGCAACTCGACGAGGCGCCGCCCGCGCCGATGCCGCTCGGCAAGGCGGCGCTGCGGCGGGCCGGCGATCACCTGGCGATCGTTTCCTACGGCGCGTTCGTCCACGTCGGCCTTCGCGTGGCGGAGAAGCTGGCGGCGGACGGGATTCAGGCCAGCGTGCTCGACCTGCGTACGCTCGTGCCGCTCGATCGCGGGGCCCTGCTGGCCGCGGCACGGCACTGTCACAAGGTGCTGATCATCCACGAGGACTCGCGCAGCGGCGGCATCGGTGAAAGCCTTGCGTCGATCATCCAGGAAGAGGCGTTCGAGGCGCTCGACGCGCCCGTCCGCATCATCGGCGCGCTCGATACGCCGGTGCCGTACTCGCCGTCGCTCGAGGAGTTCTACCTGCCGAGCGAGGCGCAGATCGAACGGGCCGCGCGCCTGCTCGTCGACTACTGATCGCGGCGACTTATGGCGGCGTAGTGCAGGCCTTCAGGCCTGCGTACACACGGCGGCGGACCTGAAGGTCCGCACGACAGCGAATTGGAAAAACGCGCGGTCGGTGGGAGATGCGTCATGAAACAGCGATGGGCGCTCGTCGTCATGGGTGCGTGGCTGATGGGGTCGGTCGCGATGTCCGTGGTGGCCACGGAGAATTTCTACACGGTCGATCGATTGCTCGCCGCTTCCTCCAACGGCAGGTTCAGCTCGATGGTGCAGACGCTCGGGCCGGCGGCCTCTCGTGAACTGCTTCGCTACCTCTCGTCGGAACTGAACCGCCTGTACTTCCAGATGTGGAACGTGGCGCAGCTCGTCCTCGGAGGACTGGCGCTGTGGCTCGTGTTCTCATCGGTCACGCGAGTTCCGCGGGACGCTGCGCCGGGACCGGGCGACGGATTCCAGCGGGCTCGCCGTCAAAGGGATCGTCGCCATGCTGGCGACCGTGGTGCTGATGCTCGTGTATCTGACGCCGGCGATCGTCTCATTGGGACGCGAGCTCGACTTCGTTCCACGGGACCCGGCGCCGCCCGGGATGTCGCGCTTCTGGGTGCTGCACGCGGCCTACACGTCGCTGGAGATGATCAAGCTCCTCGTCGGGATCCTCGTGGCCTTCTGGATCGCGCGGTCGTCGTCACGACAAGAAGAAACCGCGGAGAACGCAGAAGAACGCGGAGACATAGATAATGAGCGACCTCTGCGGTCTCCGCGGTTTCTTCTTACTCGTTGCGCAGCGCCTGCAGCGGATCGATTCTGGCGGCGCGCCGCGCCGGCAGGTAGCAGGCCGCGAGCGCGACCAGCACCAGCAGCAGCGTGGTGGCCGCGAAGCTGACGACGTCGGTCGAGCTGACACCGACGAGCAGGCTCTTGTACAGCCGCGTGAGGCCGAGCGCGCCGGCCAGCCCGACGCCGATGCCCGCCAGCGTCATCCCCAGTCCCTGCCGGAGGATCAGCGAGATGATGTCGCCGCGCGACGCGCCCAGCGCCATGCGCATGCCGATTTCCGGCGTCCGCTGCGCCGCGAGCGCGGCAATCACGCCGTACAGGCCGATGGTGGCGAGAATCAGCGCGAGCGCGCCAAAGGCGGTCAACAGGCTGGCGACCATGCGTTGGATGAAGACCGCCGTTTCCAGGTGCTCCGCGATCGTCCTGATGTCGAAGAGCGGGACGTTGGGGTCGAGCGCTCGAAGCGTCTCATGAAGGCGTGGGACGATCGACGCTGGATCGTCAGCGGTCTTGACGATCAAGACCGCGTCGCCGCGATACCACTGCTGCATCGGCAGATACATGAACGGCCGCGGAGGCTCCGTGATGCTGCTGTACTTGCCGTCGCGTGCGACGCCCACGACCTGCAGTTCGCGCTTGTCGACGCGGATGCGGCCGCCCACGGGATTGCGTCCGGCGAAGTACCGTCGCGCGAGCGTCTCGTTCACAATCGTGACGTCCGGGCGCTCGGGCGTGTCGAGATCGGTGAACTCCCGTCCTGCGACGAGCGTGATGCCTAGTGTCTTCAGGTAGTCGGAGCTCACGCGGTTGTAGTAGAGCGATATCTCCTCGTTGGGAGCAGGCGTGTAGCCGTCGATCGCCGCTCCGGTGTCGCTGCTTCCGCTGAATCCCAGCGACATGCGCCCGGCCAGGCAGGCCGCCTCGATGCCCTGGATCTCGCGGACGCGCGCAAGCGCGTCCCGAAAGAACGATCGGCCGCGCGGCGCATCGTAGCCGGCCGGCTGCAGATCGACGGCGACGACCAGGCCGCTTCGTGTCGAAAACCCGGGATCCACCGACTGCGCGTTCATCAGCGTGCGAACGAACAGGCCCGCCGACACGAGCAGCACAAGCGAGAGCGCGACCTGAGCCACCACCAGCGCCTTGCGCACACGCGCGCGCCTCGGTGTTGCGGTGACCGCGGTCGCCGACTCTTTCAACGCGGTCATCAGCGACGCGGTCGCGCCCTGCAGCGCCGGGACCAGCCCGAACAGCACCGCGGTGGACAGGGTGACGCCCGCCGCGAACCACATGACCTCGACGTTCAGTTGCGGGTTGATCTCGATCGGCAGCGGCGCCGGCGGGATGAACAAACGCGCGAGGTCTCTGGTCCAGTACGCGAACAGCAGCCCGACGAGGCCGCCGGCGATGGCAAGGAGACTGCTCTCGGTGAGCATCTGCTGCACGAGACGGCTGCGGCTGGCGCCGAGCGTCAGCCGGACCGCCGTTTCGCGCTGGCGCGTGGCCGCGCTTGCCAGCAGGAGGTTCGCGACGTTGGCGCACGCGATCAGCAGCACGACGCCGGCCACGCCCAGCTGCACGCCCATGACGGCGGTGACCGCGATGCCGCCCATGCTTGGCGCCCGCCACAGTTCGAACAGCTTGATCCCGCTCCCCGCGTCCTCGGCGTACGTGCGAGCCAGGTCCTGTGCGATCAACCCCAGGTCGGCCTCCGCCCGCGCGATGCCGACGCCCGGCTTCATTCGAACGATTGCCTGGAGCCACCGGTTGCTGCGCAAGTGGAGGCGGTCGGCCCCCAGGGCCGGCTGCATCATGAGCGGAACCCAGAGATCCAGGTTGAGGTACGGCTGCGTGCCATGAAACCCGTCGGGGGCGACGCCGATCACGGTGAAGGCGATCGAGTTCAGCGAAATCGTCCGGCCGACGATGGACGGGTCGCCGTCGAAGCGGCGAAGCCAGAACTTGTGGCTGATGACCGCGACCGCGTGGCGGCCTGGCACAGAGCCTTCCTCGGCACGGAACGCCCGCCCGAGCGATGGATGGACCCCAAGCGCCTCGAAGTAGTTGCCCGAGACCATCTCGCCGAAGACGCGCTGCGGGTCGCCGTTGTCCACGCGCATGTTCATGGGAAGCATCGTGTAGGCGACGAGATCCTCGACACTCGCCGGCAGGCGCCGCCGATAGTCCTCGAAGTCGGGGTACGAGAGGCTCAACTCGTTTCGCGTACGCGTCGTGCCGTTGAGCGCGACGAGCCGATCCTGCCGCTCGACGCCCCCCAGCAGGTGGCGCATCCGTCCGTTCACCCAGCTGTACATGCTCACGTTGGCGCCGATGCCGAGACCGAGCGTCAGCACCGCCACCAGGTGGAACGCCGGCTTCCGTACCATGAGCCGCCAGCCGTAACGGATGTCCTGCGTGATCATTTCCAGTCTCCTGACATGGAGGCGCAACCAGAAGGCGTGGCGGAGCGCGCCGGCGGCGCGAATGACGAGGCCAGAGCGCGTCGAACCGTCCCTCTGCCGCGCGATCCGCTGCCACTCGTGCAGGATGTCGGCGCGCCACTGGCGGCGCCACTCTCGGCGCCGCGCCGGCGGAGCGAGCCACCAGCCGGTATCGATGATGGCCAGCAGCAGCCGAAGCAGGGGACCTTTGGGCATTTCAGATTGCAGATTTCAGATTTCAGATTTGGCGATGCGCCATCCCTTGAGTGACACGGGCCTGAGATTCTTGTAGCGCTGCAGCGCGCCGGCCAGGGCGGTCGCGCCCGCGGCGGTCAGGTCGAAGTAGCGCCTCGGTGGGCGCTTGTCGCGCCGCGCGGCGCGCGGGTCCTCCCAGCGCGACGTCAGGTAGCCGAGCGACTCGAGCTTGTCGAGCGCCGGATACACGGTGCCGGAGGTGAGGCCCGTGGCGTCCATGATGTCGAAGCCGAACCGGTTGCCGTCGGCGATGGCGTGCAGGATCGCGACAGGACCGAAGGCGAGCGGCGGAGCTGTTTTCCATCGGGGCTGTGTCGGGAACCAACATATGTTGGTGGTCGATGTAGTAGACGGCGGAAACCCGGGAGGTTCCCGCGTCCGTCAGCGCTGAACCGGTTTGTCGAGCGAGTCCCAGCCGTACGCCGCCGCGACCCGGCCGCGGATCTCGTTGATGACCGCGCGGCCGTTGTCGCCGTTGGTCATGATCGCCACGCCGTACCCCTTGATCCGATGGGCCAGCAGGTCGCATTGAAAACCCCAGTTCGATCCGCCATGACCGAAGTACCAGCCCTGGCCCATCTTGGTGATGCCGAGGCCGACGGCGTAGTCGCCGACGCCGACCGGCGTCAGCATCTCGAGCACGCTCGTCCGCGAAAGCACCCTGGTGGATTGGCCGAGCGCCGTCTTCTGGACTTCGATGGCGAACTTCGCCAGATCGGTCGGAGTCGTCCACAACCCGGCCGCGGCCAGTTCTGGATAGACATGCCACTTCGCGTCCATCGCCCGGCCGCGTCCATCGTGCGCTCTTGCCGCGCGTCGGTCGTGCTCTTCCGATAGCGGCTGCTCGTACGCACTGCGGGTCATGCCGATCGGGTCGAGCACGACCGCGCGCATCATCTCGGGGTACGGGACGCCGGTCACGTCCATCATCGCGAGCTGCATCAGCGTCACGCCGCCGCCGGAATACTTCTCGGCCGTGAACGGCGCCCGCTCCATGAACACCGGACCGACGTTGGACGGTGCGCTTCCGTTGAGAATCTGGACCAGCGTCGGACGCGGCGCCGAGGGCTGATAGCCGGGGAAGCCGAAGCCGTCGCCAAGGCCCGAGGTGTGGCTCATCAACGATCGCGGCGTCACCGGATGGCCACGGGTGAACTCGCTGTCGGGCAGCTTCCACGATTTCAGGATGCTGTTGATGTCGGCGTCCAGTGAAAACCGTCCATCCTGCACCGCCCGCATCGCGGCCATCGCCGCCACCGGTTTGCTGATCGATGCCGCCTGGAACATCGTGTCGGCGTCGACGCGGGAACCGCTTTGCACGTCGGCGATGCCGTAGCCCTTGGCCCAGTGAATGCCGAAGTTGTCGATCACCGCGATGCTGACGCCGGGCACGTGGGCCCGCTCCAGCACCTGCATGAGCGTGAGCGCATCCAGCCCCTGCCGGTCCGGCGACTGGGGACCCTCGATACGCGCCATCATCGCGGCGGGCGACCGGTCTTGCGCGGCGAAGAAGCCGGGCGTGGCGCCGATCAGGCCGAGGCAGATCAACAGTCGTTTCATGGGCTGGCTCCGCAGCGGATTCTAGCTGACTAGGGACTGGGGACGGACCAAGAACCAAGCACAAAGGACCAGGGACCAATCTTCGGTATGATCTCTCCGTGTCCCCTCTCGCCGCTGTCATCTTCGACTTCGACGGCATCGTCCTCGACAGCGAAACGCCCGAGTACGAGTCGCATCGGCGCATCTACGAGCGCTGCGGCGTGACGCTGACCGTCGAAGAATGGTGCGGGGTCATCGGCACCTGGAGCGAAGGGCACGACCAGCAATGGTTCACGCGCCTGTGCGCGCGCTCGCCGCAGGCGCCCAGCCGCGAGGACTACTTCGCCGAGCGCCGCCGGATCTTCGAGTCGATCCTTCCCGCCGATTCGATGCACGGTGTGCGCGAGCTGCTGGCGCTGCTGCGCGACGCCGGCATTCCCGCGGCCATCGCTTCGTCTGCCCCTTCAGGATGGGTGGTTGGCGCCGTCGAACGTCTTGGAATGCGGCCAATGTTCGACGCGGTCGTGGCCGGCGACCAGGTCAAGCACCGGAAGCCCGCGCCGGACGTCTACCTGGCGGCGGCGCTCGAGCTCGGCGTCGATCCGCGCCGCTCGATTGCCATCGAGGATTCCGGTCCGGGCATCGCCGCCGCCCGCGCCGCCGGCATGAAGGCCGTGGCGATTCCACACTGGCTGACCGCGCGTCACGACTTGAGCGGCGCCGACCTCACCGTGACGGACGCCGGCCAGCTGTCACTCGATCGGCTGGAAGCGCTGATCTCCTGACAGCCGAACCAGGCATCTCGAGCGAGCCCTGGAATACCGGGCCGCGGCGCGCAGGCAACTTCTCGACAGCGGGCCGTGGCTTCCGCCGGAGATAATGAAGGCACAAGGAGCCATCAATGGCGAAAGTGTTAATGTTTGCGGGAATAGCCACACTCTGTCTGGCATCGCCCTGCGCCGCTCAAACGAGAACACCGCAGGGCAAGACCTACCGCTCGCCGGGCGGCACCACGTTGCGGCTGATGCTCGACGAAAACAACGTCGGTTCAGAGGTCACGCTTGGCGAGATGGTGTTTCCGCCCAACACCGACTCCGGCGATCACAAGCATGGCGCCATCGAGATGTTCTACGTCGTCTCGGGCGAGCTCGAGCACGTCGTGAACGGCAAGAGCGAGATCCTCAAGCCGGGCATGTCGGGTTTCGTGAAGCCGCCCGATTCGGTGCGCCATAAGACCGGGCCGGCCGGCGCCAAGGTCGTGGTGGTGTGGGTACCGGGCGACGAGGGCAAGAAGATCGCGTCACGCTGGAAGCTGGAACCGTAACGAGAGCCGCCGTCCCTGGGACGGCCTGAAGGCCGTCCCCTACTAGAATAGACATCATGAGCGACGATTCAGGATCGGCTGCCACGGCGCCGGGCGCGTCGGCGCCTGGCGAGGGCGGCCCGGTCGATTTCATCCGCGCCATCGTCGATGGCGACGTGGCCACCGGCCGGCATCACGGGCGAGTGGCCACCCGGTTTCCGCCGGAACCAAACGGCTACCTTCACATCGGCCACGCAAAATCGATCTGCCTGAATTTCGGGATTGCGCAGGAACACGACGGCCGGTGCAACCTCAGGTTCGACGACACGAATCCGACGAAGGAAGACGTCGAGTACGTCGACGCGATCAAGGAAGACGTCGCGTGGCTCGGCTTCAAGTGGAGCGCGGAGCTCTACGCGTCGGACTATTTCGAGCAGCTCTACCGGTTCGCCGTCGAGTTGATCAAAGAAGGCAAGGCGTACGTCGACAGCCTGACGGCCGAAGAGATTCGGGCCTATCGCGGCACGCTCACCGAGCCGGGGAAGAACAGCCCGTATCGCGATCGACCGGTCGCGGAGAACCTCGATCTGTTCGCGCGCATGCGGGCCGGCGAGTTTCCCGACGGCGTCCATGTCCTTCGCGCGAAGATCGACATGGCGTCGCCGAACTTCAACATGCGCGACCCGACGCTGTACCGGATCCGTCACGCCGCGCATCACCGTACCGGCGACGCCTGGTGCATCTATCCGATGTACGACTACGCCCATCCGCTCTCGGACGCGGTCGAACACATCACGCATTCGATCTGCACGCTGGAATTCGAGGACCACCGGCCGTTGTACGACTGGCTCGTCGACAGCGTCATCGAAGGCGACAAGCCGCGGCAGTACGAGTTCGCGCGCCTCAACCTGAACTACACGGTCATGAGCAAGCGAAAGCTGCTGCAGCTCGTCCAGCAGGGGCATGTGACCGGCTGGAACGACCCGCGGATGCCGACGATCAGCGGGCTGCGCCGCCGCGGCTACACGCCGGAGTCGATCCGCGACTTCTGCAATCGCATCGGCGTCGCCAAGAAGGAAAACGTCATCGACGTGGCGCAGCTCGAGCACAGCGTTCGCGAGGACCTGAATCGGCGCGCGCCGCGTGTCATGACCGTGCTGCGCCCGCTGAAGGTGGTGCTGACCAACTATCCGGAAGGGCAGGTCGAGGAGGTCGACGTCATCAACAACCCCGAGGACGCCTCCGCCGGCACGCGCAAGGTGCCGTTCTCGCGCGAGCTGTACATCGAGCAGGAGGACTTCATGGAGAACCCTCCGAAGAAGTTCTTCCGCCTGTCGCCGGGGAAGGAAGTCCGGCTGCGGTGCGCGTACTTCATCACGTGTACGGAAGTCGTCAAGAACGAGCGCGGCGACGTCGTCGAGCTCCGCTGCACCTACGATCCCGCCACACGCGGCGGCGATGCTCCGGACGGCCGCAGAGTGAAGTCGACACTGCACTGGGTGTCGGCGGCGCATGCGGTTCCGGTAGAGGTCCGTCTGTACGACCGGCTGTTCTCAGTCGAGGATCCAGAGAGCGCGCCCGAAGGAAAAACATTTCTCGACTTCCTGAACCCGCATTCCCTCGAGGTGCTTGCGCGACGCGCAGGCCGAGCCGTCGCTCGCGGGCGCGGTGGCGGGCACGCGCGTGCAGTTCGAGCGCCTCGGCTATTTCTGCGTAGACAGCGACTCGCGGCCAGGCTCGCTCGTGTTCAACCGAACGGTGTCGCTGCGCGACTCGTGGGCGAAGATCTCGCAGCAACAGAAGTAGGCCCGGCCTGGAGGCTCGAATGCGACTGATGGCAGTGGCGGCGGTCTCGGTCGTTCTGCTGGCCGCGGCTCGCGGGCCGTTCGCGCAGGCGCCCACTCCGGGATCCTCGCGCTGGTACAAGGGCAATACCCACACCCATACGCTCAACAGCGACGGCGACACCACCCCGGACGAAGTGGCGAAGTGGTACCGGGAGCACGGCTACCGGTTCCTCGTCCTGTCGGATCACAACGTCCTCACCAACGTCGACGGCTTGAACGCGGTTCACGGAGCCGCCGAACAGTTTCTGCTGATCAAGGGTGAAGAGGTCACGGATCGTTTCGGCGACAAGCCCATTCACGTAAACGGACTCGATGTGTCCGAAACCGTCGAGGCGCAGCACGGATCGAGCGTCGTGGACGTGCTGCAGCGGACCGTCGACGCCATCCGGAAAGCCGGTGGCGCGCCCCACATCAACCATCCGAACTTTGGCTGGGCGATCACTGCCGACGACTTGAAGGCCCTCCGTAACGACAAGCTGTTCGAGATCTACAACGGCCATCATCAGGTGAACAACTTCGGCGGCGGCGGCGTGCCGGGCATGGAAGAAGTCTGGGACCGCATACTGTCGAGCGGCAAGCTGATCTACGGCGTGGCCGACGATGACGCGCATGTGTTCAAGCAGCCGGGGAATCCCAACGTGCCGGGGCCGGGTCGGGGATGGGTCGTCGTCCGCGCCGAGCGTCTGGCGCCGCGACCGATCGTGGACGCTCTCGAGCGGGGCGACTTCTATGCCTCGACCGGCGTGGAGCTCGCCGACTATCAGGTGACGGACAAGGCGATCACCATCACGATCAAGGCCGACAGCTACAGCAAGTACCGCGTGCAGTTCATCGGGCGGAACGGCGCGATCCTCGGCGAAGCGATCGCGAGCCCGGCTGTGTATCAGTTCAAGGGCGACGAATTGTATGTGCGCGCCAGGATTCTGGATTCCAATGGCCGCGTCGCCTGGACTCAGCCGGTTTGGAAGGGCCGATAGTCCAGACTTCCAGCTCGAGAGTGCAGCGGAACCCGTCTTGCACCTCTGCAAGCCATGGACCCTCGGGAACGTTGGCAAGCACTGCAAGGCCGGCTGACGGCCGCGCGCGCAGCTGTCGACGCCGGCAATACTGCGGCGGCACTCTCAGAAATTACGGCAGCGCTCGAGCTCGATAAAGACTTTCTTGCCGCGCAGGCGTTGCGCGATCGCATTCTCGCTGCGAACGCCGCGCCTAAGACGCCACCCTCGGTGCGCAGGTTATCCGCGCCCCGTCCGCTTGCGCCCCCGGCCGCGGTGAGCGCCGCTGCCGTGGTCGAGGAACCGCCTCGAACTGCCAGACCGGTAGAGGCGCCCCTGAAGGCGACGTCCACACAAGCGACGCCCGTTGAGGCTGCGTCGAACCGGTGGCCGCGCCACCTGCACAAACGGCCGTACCGGTACAGGCGCCGGAGAAAACATCCACGCCGCCGTGCGCGTGAGGCGGCGTCGAAGCCGGTGCCCGGCACGCCCGAGATGCCCGCGGGATATGTGAAGTTCGAGCAGCGTGCCAGACGGCGCCGGGTCGATCGGCGCATCGACGCGGCTCGCGCCGCGCTCGACGATCGCCGCATGAGGGCCGCCGCGTCGGCGCTCGACGAGGTGATCGATCTCGATCCCAACTTGCCGGAGCTCGTGGAGCTCACCGCGCGGTTCGACGAGTTGAGGCGCGCGACGGTGACGCATCGCCGCGGCCCGTGGGTCTTTGCGGCAGGCGTGTTCGGCATCGCGCTCTTCGGCGCCTCGTGGCTGCAGGATTCGGCGCAGGTGATCGCCTCTCGCCGGATGTCGTCGGCCGCGCCGCTTCTCATGGCCGTCGCGCCTCCCGTCACCATCGCGGAGCGCCTCGCCGTTGCCGACACGCCGGACGAGCCAACGCGCGCCGCCGCCCCGGCGCCGGTCGAGCCGCGGCTTCGAGTGCCTGATCCGCCGCCGCCGCCGGCCCCCAGAGTGGCGGCCCGGGCGGTAACTCCGGTGGAAAGCCCGTCGCCTGTCCGCGTGGCAGCGCCGATTGAAAGCCCGTCGCGTGTCCGTGTGGCCGAAACGGCTCGCACGACGCCGGAACCTCCCGCGCCGGCGCCACCGCCCGTGGCGGCACCTGCTCCGAGTCCTGTTGCGGCGGCCGCGCCGATTCCGCCGAGCGCCGACGCGCCGGACGACAGCCGTCTCGTCAGACGCGTGCTCCAGCGCTATCGCACGGCCTACGATGGCCTCGACGCCCGCTCGGCGCGGGAGGTGTGGCCGGCGGTGAATCAGGCGGCGCTCGCGCGCGCCTTCGACGGCCTCCAGTCGCAGTCGCTCACGTTCGATGCGTGCGACGTCAAGCTGCGCGGCGAAGCGGCCACGGCCACGTGTCGCGGATCGGCGCGCTACGTGACCAAGTTCGGCAGCCGCGACCCGCGCGTGGAATCACTGGTGTGGAATTTCACGCTGCACAAGACCGGCAGCGACTGGCAGATCGATTCGGCGAGAGCTGAACGCTATCAGAGCAAGAATAACCGCGGAGGTCGCAATGACGCAGAGATACACATGCTCAGCGATCTCAGCGATCTTTGCGTTTCTCTGAAGCTGTGACTGGTTAACGTCCCAGCGAGTAATCCAGGCCGATAAACGGCGTGAATGGCGCGGTCAGGCCGCCATTGGTGAGCGGGATCGTCACGTTGGCGGCAAGCACCCACGTCTCCGTGAGGTTCCACTTCAGGCCCGGCACGATCGTCAGCTCGTGAAGGCTCGACCCGTCCGGCGTCAGGCGGATGGTCTCGACGCCGCTCAAGAGCGGGTGCGGCGCGGTCACCGGCACGATGTTGCCGGGACTGTCGATCCAGCGTCCGAGCAGCTCGCCGATGACCGACACTTTGCCCGAGGCGGCGAGCGCCACCGCGCCGCCGTAACTGAGCTCGCGCGCGAGGCCGCCGAAGCTCACGCCCGTGTTGACGTGCGCCGAGAGGCGTCCCTCTTCGAGCGATCCGATTGCCGAGAACTTGACCGCTGCCGATCCCGCGCCGAGGAGATCTTCCGCGCGGCCCGTCGGCAATCGCACGTCGACCATGGCGGCCATGCCCGTCGTGTCCTCGGTGAACAGCGTGTATTTCGTGCGCACGACGAGATCCGCGAGACCGACGGCATGCGCGCTGGCCGTCGCCTGAGTAAATGTGCGGCCGCGATACGTGTTCACGCGCGAGCCATCGAGCGTCAGCGACACGAACGGTGCGGCCACGCTCACGTCGAGCCGATCCGTCAGGCCGACGTTGGCATACAGCGTGGCGACGCTGGCGTCGATGTTCAGCGTCAGCCGATCGACGTCGAACGGCGCCGCCTCGTCGGAGAACTGATTCGCCGTCGTCACCAGCGAGCCGTCGCGAAGGCTGCGGCCGTCGAGCGACGTGAAGTGCAGCTGCTGGAGGGTCAAGCCGAACGACGCCTGGTGCCGGCCGGCGCTCAGCGCACGCTCGGTGAAGAACGGACCGAAGCTCTGCGTCGCGCGTTCGACCGTTCCGAGCTCCGGGTTCAGGCGGTACACGAACGCGCCCGACGAGGACGTGACCGGCAGCGTCGCGAGGTTGGCCTCGAGCGCGCGGGAAATCGTGACGCTCGTCGCCTGCGCCGCTACGCGATCGCGCTCGACGCTTCCCGTCGACACCGACTGGTTCGTGACGAGGAACGTGAGAACGTCCGTCACCGACTGCGCGGAAGCGGGCGAAGCTGCGGTCACGATCGCGGCTGCCGCCATGACCCCGATCGGGAGCCTACTCATCATCTTTCTTGTCCGTTTCGATTTGCGTGGCTTTGATGATGCCGTTCGGCTGAACGATGCCTTTGCCTGAAGCCATCCGGCCGTTTCGAAGATCGCCGCACTTGGACTTGTGGAAGTCGGTTGAATCGTCTGCGACGACCACGGCAACGCCGGCCGTGAACCTCACGTTCGGACAGTTGCCGGACAGGTTGAACACGAGGCCCTGGAAGTCGACGATCCTGGGCGGTGTCGGCGGCGGCGTTGGTTTCGGCGCCGGCGGCGGCGTGGGTGCCGGGGTTGGCGTCGGCGCTGGTGGCGGCGGCGGCGTCGGCGACGGCGTAGGCGGGCCGGCGTCAGGGCGGCGGCGGCGGAGTCGGTGGCGGCGGTGGCGGCGGCGGTGGCGCGCCGTCCTGTGACACGGTGTATGTCTGGCCGCCGATAGTCACGTGCCCGACGCGCGCCGCGCCGGTGTTCGCCGACACGCTGACTCCCACGGACCCGCTGGCATTGCCGGTTTGACCGGAGACCACCGATATCCAGCCGTCTCCGCTCGACGCGGTCCACGCGCAGCCGGTCAGCGTCGTCAGGTCAACCGAGAGCCGTCCGCCGCCGTAACCGATCGCATCGCCGCCTCTGCTCAAGCTGAACTGACAGGGCGCCGCCGCCTGGCTCAACGTGAGGCTCTGCGAGGCGACGACGACGGTCGCGGATCGTGCGGAGGGAACGCCATTGGGCGCAACCGAATACGCGACCGACGCCTCGCCCTGGCCGCCATGGTCGCCCGGGATTGAAATCCAATTGGCCTCGGTGGTGATCGACCACGTGCAATCGCGCGAAGTGGTGATGGTCAACGAGCCCGAGCCGCCCGTGGCGGTGAAGGCGGACGGCGCGCTGCTCGCGGTGACCTGGCATTTGTTGTCGGTCGGGGCGTTGAGGGAGGTCTGCGTCGAACTGCAAGCGGGCGCAAGACAGGCGAGCGCCAGCACGCGATGTCGAGACCAACGCACGGAGCCGGGAACCCATGAGCTTTCTCCCCGGCGTTCAACCCTCGCAAGTGCCTCGCCAGATCAGAGTCTGAAGAGATAACTCGCTTTGAGAAAAAATCCGTCGTTTGTACGTCGCAGATTGCCGAATTGAAGCCCTTGGGGTTCCGTGAGGAAACTGCTGTATCCGGCAAAAAAGACAGTGCCCGGCATCGGCTGATACGAGAACAACGCGTCCACGCGAAACCGGTTTCGCTCGAACGCCGACGCCGGAACGTACTGCCCCGTGACCGGATCGCGAATCACAATCGGCAGGTTCGTCCGCGAATCGTCCCGAAGCGTGTCCTGCCGCTGCGCGTTGTACTCGCCAATCGCACGGACGAAGATGGCGCGCGAGAGCTGATACTCCACCTTCAGCCGCGGAATCCGTCCGTCAGCCACCCGCGTGCCGTCGCTTCGGCGGTTGTAGGTCTGCAGCTGGAGCTGGGAGCTGACGCGGACTTTGTCGGTCGGCCGCCAGTCAAGTGAGTAGGTCGTGAACGCGATCGTCGCAGGCGACCACTCGTAGAAGTTCTCGTCGTGTCCCCAGATGTAAAAGATGCTCCCCGAAAAGCGCGAGAACTGCGGCGTGTTGAGCGTGAAGACGTAGTCGTCGTTGCGGATGTGCGGGACGCCGGTGAAGGGGAGGAGCTGAGACCCGGTCGAGGTTGATTCCTGCAGCGCGTAGTCGCGGTAGAACAGCTCGTCGAACGCGAACGACTCGAACAGCGCCGACGCGCCGGCCTGCCAGCCTCCGCGGAACTTGAAGTTGTTGTTGAAGTGCAGCTTCTTCTCGAGCCAGCCATCGGCCTGCGTGTCCCGCTCGTTGCGGTACTGATGGACGCCGTTGACCAGAACACTCGTGGTCCAGCTCTGAAGCGCCGCGCGCTCGTCGCCGAACCAGGTCGCACGGTGCGTCAGGTTGGTCGTGATCACCCCGGGGCGGCTGATGAAGCCGCTCCCGGCCACGAAGTCCTCGTGGATGCCGTTGGTCTGATATCTGAGTCCGAAGTGCCGCCCGTCGAGGTTGAAAATCGCCTGCCAGATGGGCGCCGTGACCGCGTGCCCGCCGATGATCGTGCGGCTCCCGCCGGCCTGGAGCTGCAGGTTGTAGATCGAGCCGAACAGCAGGCGCGCGTCGCCGGCGAACACCCGGTTGGAGTTGCTGCCGTCGATGCGGTCGGTGTAGACGAGGCCGACCTTCGACGATCTCGGCAGGTCGTGTTGAAGGCGCGCGATGTTGAAGACCGGGCGATCGACGCCGCTGGCCGACGTCGCCGGGTCGTCGACCGCCGAGAGGAGGGCGATGTCGGTGCCCGCGCTGTTTCCCGTCAGCTTGACGGCCGTCAGCGGCGCCGCAATCCTCCGCGTGTAGATCAGGTTGTTCGGCGAGGTGAAGAGCTCGGCGCCGTCCAGGAAGAACGGGCGCTTCTCCGGAAAGAAGAGCGCGCTGCGAGGGTCGAACGTGAACTGGGAGGCGTCCGCCTCCACCTGCGAGAAGTCGGGGTTGATCGTGCCGTTCAGCGTCAGGTTCGGCGTGAGACCCCAGCGCACGTTGCCGCCGAACTCGGGACGGCCCGTGTCGTAGTTCCACCGATCGCCTGCCGCAACACCATCCGAGTGCGCGGTCACCACCGGATTCAGATCGAGCACCAGGCCGCGGTGCAGGTCGGTCAGGCCGTCGATCGTTCCCGACTGCGCGAGGAACGAGCTCTTGGCGCGCAGGGCCGGCACCCAGCTGTCCTCCTGGCCGCTGCTCTGCACGCGGCGCACGACGTTGAGCGCCCACGACTGCACGCGGTCGGTCGGATAGCGCAGCGTCTTGAACGGGATGGCGATTTCGATCTCGTAGCCGTCGGCGGTCAGCCGCCCTTTCGACTGATACACGTAGTCGGGCGTGAGGTCGGTGACCTCGCGGCCGCTCTCGAGCGCGCTGAAGAGCGCGCCGCCACGGTTGTTCGATCCCTCGACCAGCGCGCCGTCGGACTGAATCCCGAGCGGGTTGACGCCGAAGACGAGCGCCTGCCGGCCGTCGTTGAACGGGTTCAGGAAAATCTGGATGCCATCGTCGGCGTCGATGCGATCGCGGTCGGCGAGCGTCGCGTGCACGGAGCCCGGAGCGGCGTGCGCCTTGATGCCGAAGTAGATCGTGGTCGGCGAGTAGAACACGAGGACTTCGGTCTCGTCTTCGGCGGCGCGGCCGTCGACGGGCGAGTACTGCGAGAAGTCGGTGAGCCGCACCGCCTGCTGCCACGCCGCCTCGTCCAGGATGCCGTCGACCGTGACCGTTGCCGCCGGCGTGTCGACGCGCGGAATCGTGACGTGCAATTGGTTGTCGCGCCCGCTGTAGACGGCCGCGGCCAGGACGAGTGACGCAATCATCGGGGTTCTGAAAGCGTACACGAACCACGATACAATTTGCGTCGATGACGATCTTTCGCGCGACTGCCGCCGTTGTCGCTCTCGTCTCGTGGACCACCGCCGCCGCCGCCCAGCAGACGGTGCGGTACGAGCCGGCCGCCGCCGACCTGAAATTCGTCTATGCGACCGCGCCGCCGGTCGCCACGCTCAAGCCGGGCGACATCCTGGAAACGAAGACGTTCGACGCGTTCGGCAACGTCATCAAGAAGCCCGGCGACACGATGGCGATGGTGAAGGGCGACAACCCGTTGACCGGCCCGTTCGCGATCGCCGGCGCCGAACCGGGCGACACGCTGGTCGTCAAGTTTCTCGATCTCGCCGTTGATTCCAATCGCGGCGTCGGCGCGCTCGCTCCGGGCTTTGGAGCGCTGAACACCACGAACTACACGCCGATGCTCAACGCGAACCTGCCGGAGAAGATCTGGTTCTACGACATCGATTCACGCGCGAACGAGGCGACGTTTCACGCGCTCGACTCGGGGTTTACCGTGAAGATCCCGCTGCAGCCGTTTCTCGGGTGCATCGGCGTGGCGCCCGCGGGCGGGGAAGCGCGCAGTTCGGTCGTTCCCGCGGAGTTCGGCGGCAACATGGACGCGTCCGAGGCGCGTCCCGGGTACACGCTGTATCTGCCGGTCAACGCGCCCGGCGCGTTGTTGTATCTCGGGGACGGACACGCGGCGCAGGGCGACGGTGAAGTGGCCGGCACGGCGATCGAAGTGCCCTTGCGCGTCCGGCTCCAGGTGGATCTCATCAAACGCAAGAAGATTGGCTGGCCGCGTTTCGAGAACGACGCCTCGCTCATGGCCGTCGGCGCGTATCGCCCCCTCGACGATGCCCTGCGGATCGCGTTCACGGAGCTGGTCGGCTGGATTCACGCCGACTACGGCCTGTCGGAGATGGACGCGTACGAGCTGCTGTCGAAGGTGGCGCGAATCCATCTCGTCGAGATGGTCGATCCCAACTACGTGGTCATCGCGGGGATCGACAAGCGCTACCTGCCGGTGAAGCGCTGATGCAGCTGGACGAGGCGCAGCGCCTCGCGGTGCGGCTGCGGGAAGAGCTGTCACGAGCCATCATCGGCCAGCAGGCTGTCGTCCAGGAAATTCTCACGGCCTTCTTCGCGGGCGGACACGTCCTGCTGCGCGGCGTGCCCGGCCTCGCGAAGACGCTGCTGATCAAGACGCTCGCGCAGGCGATCCACCTCAAGTTCAACCGGATCCAGTTCACGCCCGACCTGATGCCGTCCGACATCATCGGCACCGAGGTGATCGAAGAGGACCGCGTGAGCGGGCGGCGGGAGATCCGGTTCATCGCCGGGCCGATCTTCGCGAACGTGATCCTGGCCGACGAGATCAACCGCACGCCGCCGAAGACGCAGGCCGCGCTGCTCGAGGCGATGCAGGAATACCAGGTGACCGTGAACGGCGTGCGCTACGAGCTCGAGCGCCCGCTGTTCGTGCTCGCGACGCAGAACCCGATCGAGCAGGAGGGCACCTATCCGCTGCCCGAAGCGCAGCTCGATCGATTCATGTTCAACGTCGTGATCGACTACCCGTCGAAGGCGGAGGAGCACGGCATCCTCGCGCTGACCACCGGCGATACCGAGCCGGTCATCACGCCGGTGGCGGCCGCGGCCGACATCGAGGCGATGCGGCACCTCGTGCGCGACGTGCCGGCGGCGTCCAACGTCATCGACTACGCGCTGCGAATCGTGCGCGCGAGCCGTCCGGCCGGCGACGCAGCCGACGGCGTGCCGCCGCCCGTGCGGCAGTGGGTGAAATGGGGCGCCGGCCCGCGCGCCGGCCAGGCACTCGTGCTCGGCGCCAAGGCCGCCGCGCTGCTGAACGGCCGGAGCGTCGCGGCGCCCGAGGATGTCCGCGCCGTCGCGCTGCCGGTGCTCCGGCACCGCATCCTGCTGAATTTCCAGGCGGAGGCCGACGGCATCGACGCCGATCAGATCGTCGCCCGTCTGCTCGAGGCGGTTCCTGCGCCCTGAGCATGCTAGAAGAAGTTGTAGGGGCGGACCAGCGTGTCCGCCCCGGGGCTTGAGGTGCCAGAAGTAGTGCGGACCTTCAGGTCCGCGCGCGCGCAGGCCTCAAGGCCTGCACGACTTCTGCGTAGACTTGGAACTGAGCTGATCCCGTGAGCGTCGTCCACTGCCGCCTGTCCGCCCGAAGTCCTCGCCGGCATCGCCGACCTGGAGCTCGTGGCGCGCATCGTCGTCGAGGGACTGGTCTCCGGCCTGCATCGCAGTCCGTTCCACGGCTACAGCGCCGAGTTCAGCCAGTACCGCCACTATCGGCCCGGCGACGACCTGAAGTACGTCGATTGGAAGCTCGTGGCCCGAACCGATCGCGTGTACACGAAGCAGTTCAGGGAAACCACGAACATGGCGTCGGCGATCGTCCTGGACACCAGCGGATCGATGGGATTTCCGGTGGCGGGGCACGCGCCGATGACGAAGTTCCGCTATGCGGTGATTGCTGCCGCCGCGCTCGCGCACGTGATCGCAGGACAGGGCGACGCGGTCGGCCTGCTCGCCGGCGACCGCTACCTTGCGCCGCGATCGGGGCGCCAGCACCTGCGCGGCCTGCTGGCCGCGGCTTCGTCCCTGACGGCCGGCGGCGATTGGAGTGTCGCCGACAACATCCGCCGCGCGTCCGAGCGGCTGTCGCGTCGCGGGCTGCTGATGGTCCTGTCGGATTTCTACGATGAGGAAGACCGGACGCTGGCGGAGCTGAGGCGGGCCGCACGGAGCGGTCACGAGATCGTGCTGTTTCAGATTCTGTGCCGCGAGGAGATCGATCTGCCGTACCGGCGCGATCTCGAGTTCGCCGATCTGGAGACCGGGCGCACGCTGGCGATCAACGCGAGCCTGACGCGGCGGGCGTACACTGACGCCATGGCGGCGTTTCTGGAGCGATGGCACAGCCGCGCCGGCGCCGAGGGCTTTCAGTATTCGTTGATCATCACCGACACACCGCCCGCGCGCGCGCTCCGTCAATTCCTTCTCGCGCGGGTGGCCAGGTAAATGTCCTGGCTGAACCCATCCGCGCTGTTCGCGACTCGCCGCGATCGCCGCGCCGATCCTGATCCACATCCTCGTTCAGCGCCGGGCCGAGCGCTTTCCGTTCCCCACGCTGCGGTTTCTTCAACCGACGCGGCTGGCCGCCATTCGCCGCCACCTGCTCGAGGATCCGGGGCTCCTCGCGATCCGGATCGGCGTTCTTGCGGCGGCGGTGGTCGCGCTCGCGGGACCGCTGCTGGTCACCGCTGCCAGGCGCCGCGCGTGGGACAACCGGCTCGCGCAGGCGATCGTGATCGACGACGACGCGACGGCCGCGGCCACCGGATTCCCGTCGGGCGACGACAGACCAGGCGCGACGCTGCAACAACGGTTCGAAGGCCCGTCGCTTCCGGACGGAATCCGCCGCGCGATCCTGTGGCTCGAGACCACACCGCCGGCGCGGCGGGAGATCGTGATCGCGTCGGCGCTGCCGATCGGTTCGATCACGCCGGCCGACGTGGCGGCCATTCCCACGGGTATCGGCGTGCGCTTCGAGCGGCGCCCGACGTTGCCGGCCACGCGTACTGCGCCGGGCGGCCGGCTGCTGACGCCAACCGGCGTCCGCGCTCGCGAGGTGACGATGAGCGGCGAGCGGACATCGTTTCGCGACATGGATGCCGGCGATCCCGCAGTGTGGCCGATCGAGATCGTGGCCTCCGCTGCCGACAAACCCGCACTCGACGCGGCTGCCGCGGCCGTCCTGTCGCGAGCACGTGTGGGCGGCGCCGCCGGATCGACGCGCCCGAGTCGTTCTCATTCCAGCGACGCCGGCATGCCATCGTCCGAGATGTAGCGCAGGCCTTCAGGCCTGCCGTAGCAAATGGTGTCTCCGACGCCGTCCCAATCACCGTGACCCTGGATGGCCGACGCCGTGGCGCGGATCGCGCGCGACGCCGATCTGCAGGCCGCGTCACGGCGCGTCGCCGCCGGCCTGACAGATGGCCGATTCGCGTCGGCGCCGTGGCAGGTGATCGCCGTCGCTGCTGACGGCCGGCCGCTCGCCGCCGCGGCTGGATCGGCCGATCGCCTCCTCGTCGCGAGCGCCGCTGGCGCGACGAATCTCGCAACGCCGGTGCTTCTGCGATCGATTGCGAACGGCATCGCGACCGTCCCCGATCTTCAGCAGGCCGAGGTGATGCCGATTGCCGACGCCGTCCTGAAGCAGTGGTCGCGACTGCCTGCGCCGGTGGTGTCTCCTCGAATCGAGACCGTCGATCGCGACGACCGCCGCTGGTGGTGGCTGGCCGCTCTGTGTTTGTTGGCGCTCGAGCACTGGGTCCGGCGCGCGCGGCCTGTCACCGCCTCGCGGGAACGAAGGAAGCGGACGCACGTGTCGCCTGACACTACGAGAATCGTCCCGGACGCCGAGCGCACCGTGACGGGCGCCATCGCGGACGCCACACGCCGCGCGCGGATACTCGGGATGGTCGAGGCGTTCGGGTGGGGAGCTGTCGCCGCCGCGATTTCGCCTCTCGCGGGCGCGACGGTTGCTGTCGCCGTGGCCGCATGGCGGTGGAGCACGACGTCGAGGTCGTCGACCGTGGTCCGGCTCGAGCGAGCGTATCCCGAGGCGCGCAACCTGTTTGTCACCGCCGACGAGCTCGCGAGAAATGTGCTGCAGGCGAAGCCGCACGCGCGCGCGCGAGTGTTCGCCGATGCGGCGCGTGATGTGGAGCGGGTGGACCTGGGCGCGGTGTTTCCGATCGCGCGGCTCGGCTGGATCGCGCTGTTTGCCGCCCTCTCCTGGGGCGGAGTCGAGATCCGCATCTGTGGCGCCACGGGTCGTCGCGCGGCGGTGCGAACGTCCTGTCGGGAGGCGCCTCGCCGTCCTCTGCACCTGGCGGCGCACGACTGCTGGTCACTGCCGCGATCCAGCCGCCCGCGTATACCGGCCTGAAGGAAACGACCGTCGTCGACCCGGATCAGATTCAGGCGATCGAAGGCAGCGTGGTTTCGTTGTCCATCGAAGCGTCTTCCGATCGCGTCAGCCTCGAGCACGATGGCCGTTCGCGTACGCTGACGCGCGACGCCGGCGGCCGGTTCGTCGACCGCTTGCAGCTGTCGCGCACAGGATTCCTGGCGGTCACCACCGGCGATGGCGGGCGCCGGACGATTCCGATTGTCGTGTCGCCGGATGCGCTGCCTTCGGTGCGTCTCACGGCACCCGGGCGCGATCTCGTCTACTCGGGAGGGAATCCGCGGATTGCGTTCGACGCGCGCGCGACCGACGACTTCGGCCTGCGCTCGCTGGCCTTGCGGTACACGAAAGTGACCGGCTCGGGCGAGAACTTCGAGTTCCAGGAAGGCGAGATTCCGCTCGCGCTCAAACCGGCCAGCGTCCGCGACTGGAGCGGCAGCGCGTCGCGCTCGCTCGCCGAACTCGGGCTGAAGGACGGCGACATGATCGTCTACCGCGCCGTTGCCGCGGATGCGCGCCCCGGCGACGGGAGCGCAGCGTCCGACGCGTTCATCATCGAGATCTCGAAACTTGGTGTCGCGGCCGGCGACGCCTTCACGCTGCCGGAGGAAGAGTCGAAGTACGCGCTCAGCCAGCAGATGCTGATCGTCAAGACCGAGCGCCTTCACCAGCGGCGTGGGTCGTTGGCGGCCGACGCCCTTGCGGAGGCGTCTCTCAATCTGGCTGTGGAGCAGCGGATGATTCGCGCCGAGTTCGTGTTCATGCTCGGCGGTGAGATCAACGACGAGGAGGTCGAGGCGGAGCAATCGGTGGAACTGCAGGCTGGACGGCTGCAGAACCGTGGTCAGCGCGATCTGCGGGCGGCGACGATCGCGATGAGCCAGGCTGAGAAGCTGTTGACCGGTGCGAACACGGCAGATGCCCTGACCGCCGAGCGGGCTGCCGTCACCGCGCTGCAGCGTGCCTTCTCGCGCGATCGCTATATCCTTCGTGCGCTCGCGACGCGCAGCCAGCTCGATCCGGCCCGCCGCTTGACCGGCAGCCTTGCGGATGCCACCGGGTGGCGCCGTACGCCGCCAGATGCGGCGGTGAACCGGCGCGCGGCGCTGCTGCAGGATCTGCTGCGCGGGATCGCCGAGCTGGTTGCGGTCCGGCTAAAGCCGGACACTACCGAAACCGTCGAGTACTACCGAAGCGCGGACAGCCGGTCCGGTACGACCGCAATTCCGGTAGTGTCCGGCTTTAGCCGGACCCGTGCCCTGGTGCTGGCCGAAGAGGCGATTCGAATCGATCCGTCCTCCGCGCCGCTGCGTGAGGCCGCGACCGAGCTCCAGCGCGCGGCCGATACCGCCGATCCGGCCGCGCGATCGAAGGCGCTCACTGCGGCGTCCGCCGCCGCGGCTTCGGAGGCGCGGCGGGCGAGCGCCGATGCGCCGCTCACGCCGTCTCTCGTCGCGCCGGCGCTCGGCGGCGCCTTCGTGGACGCGATCGCCCGGCCGAGGATTCCGCAATGACGCGACTGTTGCGGCTGGTCGCGTTTGCGATTGCGGTGGCCGGAATCGTCGATCCGGCGTTCACGCTCTCCGGCGCGTCACGGGCGCGCGTGGCGGTGCTGGCCCTTCGATCGGCGCCGCCCGCGGCGGCCGATGTCCGCGAACGTCTCGTCCGCGATCTGGGGCCATCGTACGACGTCGTTCCCTATGCAACGAGCGATGCGGCGGCCGCGATCGTGATCGGCGATCGATATCCAGACCAATTGGACTGGCCCGGAAACGATGCGTCAGCGATTCGATCGTCAGTACCGGATGGACGGCCGATCGCGACCGTCACGATTCCCGAACCCGTTCGGACTGGCGTGCGCATCGTCCGCGTCGATGCGCCAGCCGAGGTTCCGCCGGCGACCGTGATTCACGTGGATGTGGAGCTCGAAGGGCGCGGCGTCGTTGGACAGACGACTGTCGTCAGCGCGGATGTCGCCGGCCTGGAGGCCGGCCGCGCGTCGCACCGGTGGACGCAAGACAACGAGCGTTGGCGCGCGGGCATCGACGTGGTTCCGATCGGCGAACCGCCGTACGTGGTTCAGGTCCGGCTAAAGCCGGACACGACCGAAACTGCGGACGCGGCTCGTAGTGTCCGGCTGTAGCCGGACCCAGTCAGCGGCCGCATCGCCGGTAGTGTCCGGCTTCAGCCGGACCTCGGCAGACATCGTCGTCGACGTTCGCCGCACTCCGTTCCGCGTGGAGTTCTACGACGCCCGTCCTTCATGGGCGGCAACGTTCGTCAGGCGTGCGCTCGAAGGGGATGGCCGGTTTCAGGTTGCGACTCTCAGCCAGACGTCGCGCGGCGTCTCCGCACAAACCGGCGGTGCCGTTCCGCTGGGCGACCCACGGCTCGACGGCTTCGACGTGGTCGTGGTTGGCGGCCTCGATCGTCTCTCGGCCGCCGATGCGCGCTCGCTCGATCGCTACGCTCGCGAACGCGGCGGCGCCGTCGTCGTTCTGCCCGATCAACGGATCGACGCCGGGCCTGCTCGCGATCTCATCGAGGGACAGGAGCTCATCGAACGTTTGCTGGAGCAGCCGGCGACGCTCGCCGTCACGCCGCCGGCCGCTTCGCTCCGCGCGTCGGAACTGCTCGTCCTGCGCTCGCTGATGCCCGTGACCGACGTGATCGCACGCATTCCGGGCGCCGATGCGTCGGCTGCCGCAGGCGCGCCGGTGATCGTGTCGATGCCGCGCGGCGACGGCAGGCTGCTGCTGTCCGGAGCCATGGACGCGTGGCGGTACCGCGCGTCCGACAACGGCGCGTTCGACCGTTTCTGGCAATCGACGATCGCAGGCGTGGCGCTGGCGGTGCCGCCGCCGATCGCGATCGACACGGAGCCACGGCTGCTGCGGCCGGGCGAGCAGGCGGACGTGATCGTTCGATTGCGGTCGCAAGATGTGACCGCAATCAGCGCGTCTGTCGATGGCGATCGGCCAATCCGGCTCCTCCCCGAGCCCGAGACCGGCCTGTATCGTGGGCACTTCCTGGCGAGAGACACGCCGGGCCGCTCGACCATCGAGGTCCGCGCTTCGTCGGCGGTTTCTGAAGCACGCGCGCCGCAGACGTCGTCGCGAACGCTGCTGGTGCAGGCCGACGTTCGGCGCCCGGCTCCCGCGAACAGTCCATCGCTCGCGATGCTCGCCTCGTCTCATCGAGGCATCGACGTGACGCCCGAGCACCTCGAGGATCTGAGGCCCTTTCTCCGCAGCGTCGTCACCTCGCGCCGCGAACCTCTCGTTCGTCACCCGATGCGATCGACGTGGTGGATCGTGCCGTTTGCCGGCTGTCTCTCGGCGGAGTGGTGGCTACGCCGGCGCCGCGGGCTTCGCTGACGCGGATTGGGTAATTGGGGAATCTGGTAATCTGGTAATTGATTGCCGGATTGCGCGTCAACCCCCAATCAATTACCCGATTACCCAATTACCCGATTCCCCAATTCTATGATCCCTCCCGACGAAAATTCCTCCAGACGCTGAGCGCCGGTGCGCTCGCGGCAGGGCTGCCGCGCTGGGCCTATGGCCGCGCGTTCGATTCGTCGCGCGAGCAGGCGCCTCCGGTACGCGATCCGAAATACCGCGAATGGTCCGGCGCCGCGCTGGCTGAAGCCAAGCGTCTCGGCTGCTCGTACGCCGACATCCGCTTCACGCGCAACCGCGCTCAGAACATCGCCGTGCGCAACGGTCAGATCATGCGTGTCGGCGGTGGCGGCGGCGGTTTCGGCCCCGGCGGCGACGCGACCGAGACGTACGGCTTCGGCGTCCGCGTCATCCACGGCGGCGTGTGGGGATTTGCGAGCAGCCCGCTGGTCACGCCAGACGAGATCAAGCGAATCACGGGAGTCGCCACCGATGTGGCGCGCGCCAGCGCGGTGGCGAAGAAGCGCGACGTGCAGCTCGCGCCGGCGCCGGCCTACGACGAGTTCTGGCAGGTGCCGATCCAGAAGGATCCGTGGGAGGTGCCGCTCGAAGAGAAGATCGACATGCTGCGCGGCGTCACGGCGACGATGCAGAAGAATTCGTCCGTGCTGTTCGCGGTGGCGTCGGTCGGCTTCGAGCACGAGTGGAAATACCTGGCGACCAGCGAGGGCTCGTTCATCGAACAGGTCTTTCACTTCACCAACTGCAACCTCGACGCGACCGCGCGCACCGGAAGCCAGGTGAAGACCCGCAGCTACGAGCGCCTCGCCGGCAGCGGCTACGAGTTCCTCGCCCAGGTCGATCTGCCCGGCAACGCCGAGCGCGTCGCGGCCGAGGCCGTCGAGCATTCGATGGCCAAGCCGGTCGGCCAGGGACTGAAGGATCTGGTGCTCATGCCGTCGCACCTCGGCCTGACGATTCACGAAATCGTGGCGCATGCCACCGAAGTCGATCGCATCGCGGGCTACGAGGCGAACTACGCCGGCACGAGCTTCGTGAAGATCGCCGATATCGGAAAGCTGAAGTACGGCTCGAAGCACTTCAACGTCACCGCGGATCGCACGTTCCCCACCGGCATGGCGACGGTCGGCTTCGACGACGACGGCGTGAAAGCGCAGAAGTGGCCGCTCGTCAAGGACGGGATCCTGGTCGGCCTGCAGACGAACCGGGAGACGGCGCACCTGGTCGGCGAAAAGGAAAGCCGCGGCTGCACGTTCGCCAACCACTGGCGCAACTATCCGTTCCTGCGGATGCCGAACGTCCAGCTCGAGCCAGGGCCGAAGGGATCGCCGACGGTCGATCAGATGATCGCCGACGTCAAGGACGGCGTCCTGGTCGAAGGCTCCGGCAGCTTCAGCATCGATCAGCAGCGCTACAACGGCCAGTTCGGCGGCGATGCGTTCTGGGAAATCAAGAACGGCAAGAAGACGCGCATGGTCACCGACTTCACCTACAACGCGATCACCACCGACTTCTGGGCCAACCTCGACGCGGTCGGCCCGCCGGAAACCTGGGAGCACCACGGGCTCACCGGCGACGCGAAGGGGCAGCCCGTGCAGTCGAATCACCCGTCGCACGGATCGGCGCCGTGCCTGATCCGCAAGATCATGGTCGGCGCGGCGTATGCGTAGGAGAGTCTGAAGTCGTGCAGGCCTTCAGGACTGCCCGACACGGCGGACCTGAAGGTCCGCACTACGCCTGCGCGAAACGCGTCGGGCTGAGAGCTGAGGGTTGAAGGCTGTGAGTTACTCCCGCGAAGAAGTCAAAACGATCACCGACAAGATCCTGAACATGGCCAAGGCCGACGGGGTCGAAGTCCGCTTCTCCGGCGGCGAGCGGTCGGCCACGCGCTACGCGAACTCGACGATCACCGCGAACCTCGTCGAGCACGATCAGGAAGCGGCCATCACGGTGTACTACGGCCAGAAGTCGGCGACGACCTCCACGCACCAGTTCGACGATGCGTCGCTCAAGTCGGCGATCGAGCAGGCACAGGAGCTGGCGAAGCGGCGGCCCGACAACCCCGAGCTGATGCCGCTGGTGAAGCCGCCGCAGGACTACCTGCCGATCGAGGGGGCGCTGCCGCAGGCGGTCGCGTTCGGGCCCGCCGAGCGCGCGCGGATGGTCAAGCAGAGCGTCGATGTGTGCGAGAAGAAGGGCGTGCTCGGCTCCGGCTACATTCCGAAGCTGCACTGGACCGACGCGGTCGCGAACTCCGAGGGGCTCTTCGGCTACTACCGCTACGCCGAGGCAAGCTTCATCCTCACCTGCAGGACGCCGGACGGCACTGGATCCGGGTGGGCCGGCACCACCGGGTTGAAGGACATCTCGAAGATCGACGCCGCGGCGCTCACCGAGATCGCCGCCGACAAGGCGCTGAAGTCGCGCAAGCCCAGGGCGCTGGAGCCCGGCAACTACACGGTGATCCTCGAGTCGCGGCCCGCGGCCCGGTTCCTGTCGCTGATGATGTTTGCGCTCAACGCTCGCGCCGCCGAAGAAGGCCGCAGCTTCATGAGCGGCAAAGAGCGCGGCGACACGAAAATCGGCCAGAAGGTCTTCGGCGACAACGTCACCATTCGCAGCGACGTCGCCAACGACGTGCTGCGGCAAACGCCCGTCGGCCCGGAAGGCCTCGCGTCGCAACCGGTGACCTGGGTCGAAAAAGGCGTGGTGAAGAATCTCTTCTACGACCGCTATTGGGCGAAGAAGCAGAACAAGGCGTTCACTCCCACGAGCCCGAACCAGAGCCTGGTGATGGACGGAGGCGATGCGACCGTCGAGCAGATGATCAAGTCGACCAGGCGCGGCCTGCTCGTCAGCTTCTTCTGGTACATCCGCCCCGTCGAGCAGATGACGCTGCTCAACACCGGCATGACGCGCGACGGCCTCTTTCTGATCGAGAACGGCGAAATCGCGGGGCCGGTGCAGAACTTCCGCTGGAACGACGGACCGGCCCGGGGCTTCAACAACATCTCGATGCTGGGCCGGCCCGTGCCGATGCACGTCGGCGAAGCGTACGACTTTCCCGGCACGGCGCTCGTGCCGGCGATGAAGATCGAGGACTTCCGCATGACGTCGATCTCACCGGCCGTGTAGGGACGATGTGACGGCGAACGAGTTCCGGCGTATCGCGCTCGGCATGGAGGGCGCATCCGAGGGCCAACACATGGGCCATCCCGATTTCCGCGTCAACGGCCGCATTTTCGCGACCCTCACGGAGGATGGCTCACGCGGCATGGTCCAGTTGACGCCGGAGCAGCAGCAGGAATTCATGAGCGCCAGCCCGGACACGTTCGTGCCGGCCGCGGGCGCCTGGGGCCGCGGCGGTTCGACGATGGTGCAGCTGGCGTCCGTGGACGCCGACACGCTCGGCGAAGCGATGACGCTCGCATGGCAGAAGGCGGTCGCCGCGAAGAAGAGCCAAAGCGAAGCCCCGGCCCAAACAAAAGCCAAAGCGCCGTTGACTAGCGTTCGCGGCGTCTCCCGCCGATAACCCTTCCGAGACATGCGCGCGCTCCTGAGACCCTTGCCGCGAGCGGTCACGCGGCCGGTTTCGTTTCTGCTGCTCGTCGCGTGGATCGCCGTGATGGCGGTCCTGATCAATCGCTCCTACCTTCAGGCTTCCACGAGCCTTGCCACCGATCTGGCGCGGTACGGTTCGGCAGCGGTGTGGAGGGGCGTGTACTACCGCGGCGAGAAAATCGGCTTCACCGTCAGCCAGACCGTGGCGCAGGACGAAGGGTTTCTGCTCGAAGAGGACGGCCGCCTGCAGATGGCGATGCTGGGCGCGACCACGAGCGCGACCATCCGGACCACCGCGCACGTGGACAAGACGTTCATGTTGCATGCATTCGAGTTCTCGCTCGATCCCGGCACCGGTCCGATCGAAGTGCGCGGGCGGATCGACGGCCGCCGGCTGTCGCTCGATGTGAAGACGCCGAGCGGTACCCGCAGCGAGGTCCGCGAGCTCGACGAGCCGCCGGCGCTGTCGTTGAACATCTCCCGGCGTCTCGCCAACGGCGGCCTCGTGGCCGGCGCGAAGCATCAGTGGACGGTGTTCGATCCGGCCACGCTTCGAAACTCGAAGGTCAACGTCGAAGTCGGCCGGCGCGAGCTCGTGCGCGGCGCCGGGGCGGCCCCGCTGCCGGCCTTCCGCGTGGAGATGGAGTATGCCGGTCTGAAGACGTCGTCGTGGATCACCGACACCGGCGAGGTGGTGCGCGAGGAGAGCCCGCTCGGGCTGATCACCGTGCGCGAGTCTGCCGAACGCGCACGGGCGTCGGCGGTGTCCCGTGGAATGCAGGTCGACCTGCTCGAAGCGGCGGCGGTGGCGCCGCGCATGCGCACGCCGATTCCCGAGCCGCGCGACGTGCGGCTGATGCGCATCCGTCTGGGCGGCGTCGATTTGTCGCCGCTCGATCTGGACGGCGGCGCGCAGCGGCTGACGGGCGACGTGCTCGAGCTTCGCGATCCGCAGGGCCTGAAGCCCGGTGCCGCCGATCCCGATGCCGCGAGGCGCGCTCGCGGCCGAAACGTTCATTGAAAGCGACGCGCCGGAGATTGTCGCCGAAGCGGCAAAGGCCGTGAACGGCGTCGCCGGCGATCGCGCGCGCGCCGAACGGCTCACGCGCTACGTCAACGCGCTCCTCGACAAGAAGCCGACCGTCAGCCTGCCGTCGGCGCGCGAAGTCCTGCGCACCAGGGTCGGCGACTGCAACGAGCACACCGTGCTCTACGTCGCGATGGCTCGCGCGCTCGGAATCCCCGCGCGCATTGCCGTCGGCCTCGTCTACATTCACGGCGCCTTCTACTACCACGCGTGGCCCGAGGTGTATCTCGAAGAGCAGGGGCTGGGGGCTCGGGGCTGGGGGCTAAGGGCTGCGGGGCTGGGGGCCTGGAGGCGGGCTTTGGCTGCCCGTCGATCCGACGCTGAATCAGTTTCCTGCTGACGCCACGCACCTGCGCCTCGCGCGCGGCGGCCTCGACAAGCAGACGGTCGTTCTTCCGCTGATGGGCCAGCTGACGATGGACGTGCTGGACGTCGAGCTGGCGCCGAACGCGACGCCGATTCTCGTCGGCAAGAGCGCCGCTGGATCTCGGCGCCCTGGCGATCCCGATTCCGCGGCGCGAGTCGTCGTGCTGCGCGTGCCCGAAATGATTGCGATCCAGGATCTCGTGAAGAAGTACGGCGCGTTCACGGCGGTGGACGGCGTCACGCTCGACGTCACGCCCGGCGAAATCCACGGCTTCCTCGGACCCAACGGCGCGGGAAAGACGACGACGCTGAGAATGATCGCGGGGCTGCTGAAGCCGACGTCCGGACGGATTCTCGTCAACGGCCACGACCTCGCGTTGCGGCCGGAGGACGCGAAGATGTCGCTCGGGTTCATTCCCGACCGGCCGTTCATCTACGAGAAGCTGACGGCCGGAGAGTTTCTGACCTTTCACGGCGGCCTGTACGGGCTCGGCGAGCCTGGCATCGGCGATCGCGTTCGCGAGATGCTCGAACTGTTCGAGCTCGGGAAGTGGGAGCACGAGCTCGTCGAAAGCTTCTCTCACGGCATGAAGCAGCGCCTCGTGATGTGCGCCGCCTTCCTCCACCGCCCTCAGGCGGTCGTCGTCGACGAGCCGATGGTCGGGCTCGACCCGCGCGGCGCGCGGCTCATCAAGGACGTGTTCCGCAAGATGAGCGCGCGAGGCGTCGCCATCCTGATGAGCACCCACACGCTCGAGGTCGCGCAGGAGATGTGCGATCGGATCAGCATCATCCTGAAAGGGCGCATCATCGCGCGCGGGACCGTCGCCGACATCCGCGCGATGGGCGAGCACGACGACGATCAGCTGACGTCCGTGTTCCTGAAGCTGACAGGCGGCAGCGGGCTGCAGGAGATCGACGAGATCGTCTGATGGTGCGCGCGTTTCCCTACCTCCTGCTGCCGCACCTGCTGTCGTCGCGCAATCGCGCGGCCCGTCGCGAGCGCGGCGATTTTTCGCGCGGCCTGCTGTTTGGCGGAGTCGCCGTCGCCGTGTGCGCCGTCCTGTTCGAGGCGTCGTTCTGGCTGACCGGCCATCTGGAGGACTATGCCGAGCTCGGCGACTTCCTCCTGCGCATGGGGCTGTCGTGGCTGTTTCTCACCTTTCTGTCGTTCCTCGCCTTCAGCGGCGTGGTCACGGCGCTGTCGACGTTCTTCCTGGCTGACGATCTGCGCCTGCTCCTGGTCGCGCCCGTGGCGACGCGGCGGTTCTTTCACGCGCGGTTCCTGCGGACGGTCGTGCAGGCCTCGTGGATGGTCGCGATCTTTCTCGTGCCCGTCCTGCTCGGGATCGGCCGGGCGAAGTGCGCGGGACCGGGGTTCTATGTCACCGCGCTGCTGACGGTGATCCCGTTTTCGATCATCCCCGTGGCCGTCGGGACCGGGGCGACGCTCGTGCTGGTCAACACGTTTCCAGCCAGGCGCGCGCGCGACATCCTGATGCTCATGGGCCTGCTGTTCGGCGCCAGCCTCGTCATCGTGCTGCGCTTCATCCGTCCGGAGCAGCTGCTGAAAGTGGAGTCGCTGCCCGATCTCACCGACTTCTTCGCGACGCTGCAGTCGCCCATCACGCCGCTGCTGCCGTCGTTCTGGGCCGGGGAAACGCTGTTCGCGAGCCTCCAGGGCGGCCGCGATCTCCTGCACGCCGCCGCGCTGTGGACGACGGCGCTCGGACTGCTGGTGGTGCTGCGGGCGTCGAGCGAGCGCTGGCACTTCGCCGGCTACAGCCGATCGCAGGAAGCGCCGAAGGCGCGATTCTCGCGGTTTCGCTCGCTCGATGCCGCGGCGCGAGCGCTGCCGCTGTCGCCGGTCAGACGGCAGCTGTTGATCAAGGATCTGAAGATCTTCCTGCGCGACGTGAGCCAGTGGTCGCAGCTCCTGCTGCTGCTCGCGCTCGTGCTGCTGTATCTCTACAACTTCCGCGTGCTCGATCTGTCGCGCATTCCCTACATGAGCGGCTTTCTGAAGAACATCTACGCGTTCATCAACCTGGGCATGGCCGGGTTCGTGATGGCGACCGTGGCCGTGCGATTTGCGTTTCCGGCGGTGTCGGCGGAAGGGGCGTCGTTCTGGATCGTGCGGACGGCGCCGATCGCGCTGCGCGATTTCCTGTGGTCGAAGTTCTGGATCGCGTTCGGGCCCGTGCTGCTGCTGACGGAGGGGTTGACGATTGCCGCCAACGCCTTTCTCGGCGTCGATCCGTTCCTCAAGGTCGTGACCGCGCTCGCCATCGTCGTCATGACGTTCGCGCTGGTCGGGCTCGCGATCGGCCTGGGCGCACGCTATCCACGGTTTGGCGCCGACGCCAGCCAGGTGGCGGGATCGTATGGCGGCGTCATGTTCATGGTGCAGGCCGTGCTGTTCGTCATCGTGATGCTCGGCCTGATCGGGTGGCCGGCATCGGTCTACCTGCTGCAGCAGCAGCGCGGCAGGCCGATGTCGGTGTCACAAATCTCGCTGATGGCATGCTGTTTCGGCGGCGCCGTGACGCTGGGCGTCGCCGTCTGGATCGCATCGATGCGCTCGGGCGTGCGCGCGCTGCTGGCGATGGGTGACTAGCGATTCCGACCACCGAGGTGATCCGCCCGTTGCGTTGCCGACGTGCTTGGCCCAACAGCCGTCCGCGCCTGCGATCCGGGCTCGCGCCCGATATCTGTCGCCGGGCTCGCGCGCCGCTGGACGGTCACGAACGGTGTCGGAGATCCGACTCGGCGGACTTCGCGCGATCCGCATGAACGCGGATCCTCAGACAGTGAACACCTCAGGTTGTGACGATCGCATCCACCTCGATCTCGACGAGCATCGCCGGATCGATCAGGGAGCGGACCTCGAGCATCGCGGTCGCGGGCCGGATGTCGCCGAAGACTTCGCCGTGCGCGCGGCCGATCGCCTCCCAGTCGCGCGCGATATTGGTGACGAACATCCGCGTGCGGACGACGTCGCGCACGCTGGCGCCGGCTTTGGCCAGCGCCGACTCGATGTTCTTGAGCACCTGTTTCGCCTGCGCGTAGGCGTCGCCGATGCCGACGATTTCGCCACCGTCGCCGGTGGCGGTCGTGCCGGCCACCCACACCTGGTTGCCCACCCGCACCGCCCGCGAGTAGCCGACGATCGGCTCCCATTTCGCCCCGCTCGAGAAATTCTGTCGCGACACCCGCTGCCTCCTATTTTTTCGTCACGGCGATGCCGCCGCTCGCGATTTCGTCGGTCTGTCCTTTGGCGCGCAGCGACCATGTGCCTTTGCCGGAGGTTCCCTCGAAGGTCGCCGTCATCACCACTTCCGCGGATGGATCGAGGGGGAAGTCGTACCTGGCCGTCATCTTTGCTCCGTCGAACGTCACCGACTTGAGATCGGCGGCGTAGTTGCCGCCTTCGGTCGTGACGCTGACCTTGCCGGTCATCGTGCCGTCCTGGCCCTTGTCGAGCGTCATCTCGAACTGGCCCGTTCCCGATCCGTCATAGGTGCCCGTCCACATTCCCGCGTATTGCTCGCCGCTGGACGCCTGCCGCGCGTCGGCGGGCGCGGCCGACGCCATCCACGAGACCGCGAGCATCAACACCGCCGCCATGCGTCGAATTCGCATCGCTTCCTCCCGGTTATCGCTGTGTCAGCGAGCATTGTCACTCAGATGTAGTGCGGACCTTCAGGTCCGCCGTGCAGTGTCGGGCAGGCCTGAAGGCCTGCACTACATCGGAGTGAACAACCGCAGTAAGCGAACACTCGCGCGCCTTCGCCCGAGTGCGTCGTCATGCGCCCTCGTCGGCGCGCCAGCACACACTACGCATGCTGAATCTCCTGTACGACCCGTTGCGCGGACGCGAGCGCGCCCTGCATCCATCCTGGCAGCGCCGACGTATGGTCGCCCGCGAAGTGTACGCGCCCCTCGGCCAGATCCGGGCGCGGCGGCAGCAGCGCCAGCTGGCCCGGCTTGAACCAGGCGTACGCGCCTTTCGCCCACGGATCGGTGCCCCAGCTGACCGAGGTCCCGCCTTCGAATTGCGAGCGAAGCTCCGGAAAGATCCGGCTGCTCTGATCGACGACGAACTCGAGTCGATCGCGGAGAGGCATGCCGGCGAGCCTGCGCGCGTTGGCGCCGCCGGCATACGACTCCAGGATGGCGCGAGGTCCCGGCTGGTCGGCGGTCACGTGACTGAGGCTCGCGACCGGGAGATCCGTTGACGCGCCGCCCGACAAACCGCCGGCGGTCCAGAAGCGCGTCCGGCACTGGAGAAACGTACGCGTCACCGCCGTCGACAGCGCCTCGGCGATCGCCCGCTGCTTCAGCGGAGAGAACGCCGGCGAGATCTCGACGTCGCGGAGCGTCGTGAACGGCACGGCGCAGATCAGCCGATCGGCGGCGACCTGATGCACGCCGGAAGCGTCCTTCACGGCGACCCGCACCGACGCCGCATCGTGCGTGATGCCGACAACCGGCGCCCCGTAGTGAATGCGCTCTCGCAGCTTCGAGGCGAACGCCTTCGGCAGCCTGTCGTTGCCGCCCTCGATTCGAAAGTGCTGGTCGCCCGGCAGACGAAGCGCGGTCTCGCGCAGGCCGTTCAGGGCGCTGATGGCGTCGATGCCGTCGCCGAGCAGTCCCAGAAAGCCCAGGCGCAGCACTTCGAGATCCTCCTCGGGGGCGCCGTTCTTCCGCCAGAGTTCGCCGACCGTCATCGCGTCGTACTTCTCGAGCGAGGCCGGCGGCCAGCCGGCGGCATCCGCATCCGCCGACGCGGAGAGCGCATCTCCGAAGTACTTTCGCGCGCTGGCCGACCGGCTCACTCTTCGTCCCTGGATGTGCGTGATGAAGGCGCCGGCCGGGCTCTTCACCTCGACGAGGGGCAACTCGAACAGCCGCGCGTATCGAATCGACAGCGTGTGGCTGCTGGAAATCGTCATCGCGCCGGCCTCCGCGTACAACCCGTCGGCGAACGGCTCGCGAAGCGTGAGGACGCGTCCGCCCGGCCGCTCGCGCGCCTCGAAGATCGTCACGTCGTGTCCCGAGGCGGCCAACTCGTACGCCGCGCACAACCCGGCGAGCCCCGCCCCGATCACGACGATCCGCTGCGGAGTCTGCGCGGCGCCTTGCCGTGGCCGCGCGAACGCGGTCGCCGCCGCCGCCGCCGCGCTCCGTGTGAGGAACTCCCGCCGCGTCAGCGTCACGCCATCACCCCATCGCGTAGACGACGATGTTGACGGCGAACTTGGTGTTGTCCTCGCGAAGGAACCGCTTGTTGCGCCAGTCGTAGTCCCACTCGCAGCCGTAGTCCTTGCTGCTGTACAACACCGCGAGACGTCCGCGCCGCTCGATCCCTTTCAGGTACTCGTGGACGATGTTGTCGCCCCAGCCGTTGAGCTCGTGCGAGGTCTGCGGCGGTCCGTCCTTGAACGTGAAGAAGCTTCGGTACAGCGGGTGAGCCGCCGGCAGCTTGGCGAGCGGCTCGTCGGGAAACGACAGCTTCATTTCCTGCTCGAACGTCTTCGCATACAGGCCATTGACGTCGTGATTGCAGTCGTCGGAGAAGAGCAGTCCGCCGGCGTCGGCGAAGCGCCGGAGATTCTCGCGCTCCTCGCTGCTGAAGCGCACAAGCTTGTGGCCGGTCATGAAGACGAACGGGAACGACAGCAGCTCGTCGGACGAGGCGGAGATGACGACCTCCTCCTTGTACACCGGGATGGACGTGTACTGGATGACCGAGTCGAGCACGTTGGCGGCGACCTTCGGGTTGTAGTCCCAGTCCCCGGACTCGTAGCGCAGGCGGGCGAACACGAACTCGGAGCCTCGCGGTTTGCCGGCGCGTTGAGTCCGCCTGCCGGCCTCCGCCCTCTGCCTTAGCCGGCCGCCGGGCCGACTGTCCGCGAGCGGACGGTCCCGCCGCGGAAAGGCAGGAATTGCCGGCGCGAAATCATATAAAATGCAGGGCTCCGTGGAATATCACATCACGCAATACGACCTCGAGCAAGGCGCGCTCGAGATCCAGTACATCGAAGAGTACTTCGGCGAGTTCCCCCGCAAGAAGACCGCCGCGGAGATCGTAGGCCGCCTCGAGGGCCGGTCGCACCTCATCCTGCTTGCGACGGCGCCGCTGCCCGACGATCCGGGCTCGGTGGTGCCGGTGTCGTTCAAGGTCGCGCACGAAGTGAAGGTGCCCGAGACGGTGCCCAAGCTCGTCGATCTCGTTCACCGCCTGAGCGACAACGTCCAGTTCACCGGCCGGCGCGTGCTCTATACGTGGATCGGCGGCACGCGGCGCGACTGGCGCGGCCAGGGCTTCTTCCGCGCGCTCACCGAGCAGCAGGAGCTCTGGGCCATCGAGCATGGCTTCGACGAGATCGTGGTCAAGACGAAGAACCGCTTCTACGACATGCGCGGCACGCTCGACCACCTGCGGTTCGAGGTCGTGCGCTACGAACGCAACAGCGCCGACAACGCCGAGTCGAAGGTGTACCTGAGCAAGAAGCTCCTGCCGGAGATGATCTCCAGGCACCGAAGCAAGAAGGCCGTCATTCAAAGCCCCGTCTAGCGCTCGCACGTTCCCGTCAATCCTCGCTTGCAACCTTTTCGTCCCTTCGACCGTCGAAGCCTCTGGTCCTCTGTATGCGCAGCGCATATAGTTGGCACACAGCGATATGAACCTCCGACCCGTCGAATTCCACATCCTCCTGGCGCTGGCCGCCGACGAGCGCCATGGCTACGGGCTGCTGCAGGAGGTCGCGAACCTCACTGACGGCGAGCTGCAGCTCGAACCAGGCACGCTCTACCGCGCCCTGCACCGCATGCTCAAGGACGGCTGGGTCGCCGAGTCGGCGCGGCGTCCGGCAGCGGATCAGGACGACGAACGGCGCCGCTACTACCGGCTGACGCCGGCGGGGCGCCGCGTCGCGTCCGCTGAAGCGGAGCGGCTGTGGCGTCTCGTCACCGTCGCCCGCGCCCACAGGTTGTTGTCCCGTGCCTGATGTCCACGCCCGCCCTTCGACAGGCTCAGGGCGAGCGCTCCTGGTGAGCCGATCGAACCCGCTCGTGGTGAGCCTGTCGAACCACGAGCATTTCGTGTTGCGAAGGCAGACCGGCGTTTTGCGTGGTGGCTGGTCTGGCGTATCCGCCGGCGTTCCGGCGCGACGTCGGCCTGGGCCTGGTCGACGCGCTGGACGATCGCATGCGCGCGCGGCGAGCGGATGGCGCGTCGCTCATCGGCGCGCGGCTGCCGGCGATGGCCGACACCGTTCGGAACGCGCCGATCGAGTGGATCGCGACACTGCGGGAGACTCGGCCGCAGGTCCGGCTGAAGCCGGACACTACCGGCGAGACCGATCCCGGAGGCGCCCATCACACTGATCCCGTTTCGGTAGTGCAAACGTTTCGGTAGTGTCCGGCTTCAGCCGGACCCGAGGAGGCCGCACCGTGATCGACAAACTGATGCAGGACGTCCGGTACGCGCTCCGCCTCTGGCGACGACGGCCGATGTTTGCCTTCGTGGCGATCCTGACGCTGGCGCTCGGCGTCGGCGCCAACACCGCGATGTTCAGCATCGTCAACGCCGTGCTGCTGCGGCCGCTGCCGTATCCCAACGCCGATCGCCTCGTGTCGGTGTTCACGAAGCCGGAAAGCGCGAACTTCAGGCAGGGGCTGTTGTCGTACCAGGAGTACGAAGAGATCGGGCGGCAGAGCGGCACCGTCGAGTCGATCGGCCTGTACCTCGGCCAGAGCGTGAACCTCACCGGCTCCAACGAGCCGCAGCGCCTGGTCGGGACCTTCGTGACCGGCACGTTCTTCGACGTCCTCGGCCTGAAGGCGGAGCGGGGGCGTTTGTTCAGCGAGGAAGACAGCGCGCCGGGCACGGTGAAGCCGGTCGTCGTGCTGAGCCATCAGCTCTGGCGGCAGCGCTTCAACGAAGACGCGGCCGCGATCGGCCAGACGCTCGTCGTCAACGGCACGCCGCTGACCATCGTCGGGGTGATGGAGCCGCCGTCCGACGATGACGCAGTCGCCGGGCGACGGCTACTTCATCGGCGGCGTCGATCTGTTCCTGCCGGTCGCGCTCTACCCGACGCCGCACGGGCTGCGGGCGGCCGGGGGACAGCTGCTCAGCGTCGGACGGCTGAAGCCCGGCGTCAGCTTCGCGGCCGCCAACGCCGACCTCGACCTCATCGGCAAACGGATGCTCGCCGCCGATCCGAAGACGCAGGCGGGACGCAACCTCACGAGCGAGTCGGCGCACGAGACGGTGGTCGGTTCGTCGCGGCCCGCGCTGGTGCTGTTGTTCGCGGCGGTCGGCGTGGTGCTGCTGATCGCGTGCGTCAACGTCAGCCAGCTCCTGCTGGCGCGCGCGATCGATCGCCAGAAGGAAATCGCGCTGCGCGCGGCGCTCGGCGCGAGCCGGAGCGCGGTCACCCGTCAGCTGACGGTGGAAGCGGCGCATGATGGCGGTGACCGCGACGCTGCTCGGCTTCGCTGCTCGGACGCTGGGCGCTGACCGGGCTGGCGTGGCTGCAGCCGCCGTCGGTGCCGATTCCCAAGCAGGTGCCGCTCGACAGCGCGGTGCTGCTCTTCACCGGCGGCGTGGCCGTCGTCGTGGCGATGCTGTGCGGGCTGGCGCCGGCGCTGCGATCGTCGCGGCCCGACATCAGTCGCGTGCTGCAGGCCGGCTTCCGCCGCGCGTCCGGCGAGGGCCGCCGCCTGCGCGATGGCCTGGCCGTCGTCGAGATGGCGCTGTCGGTGGCGCTGGTGGCGGTGTCTGCCCTCCTGATTCAGAGCCTGCTCGCGGTTCAGCAGGTGCCCCTGGGTTTCGATCCCTCGAACGTGTTCACGCTGCAGTTCCGCCTGCCGCAGAGCAAGTACTCGAAGCCGGAGGAGATCGCGCGCTTCTTCAAGAGCGCCATCGAGAACGTGCGCACGGTGCCCGGCGTGCAATCGGCCGCGCTCGTGCGCGCGGTGCCGTTCAGCGGCAACGGCGGCACCACGGGGTATGCCGTCGAAGGCAAGCCGGTGCCCGATCCCGCGCAGATGCCGCAGGCGCGCTTCCACCTCGTCACGCCGGACTATTTCAAGACGATGAGGATTCCGCTGCTGAAGGGGCGAGACTTCACCGATCGCGACGATCTGCAGACGCCGCTCGTCTCCGTGATCAACGAGACCTTCGCGAAGCGCGCGTGGCCGGGTGAGGATCCGATCGGCAAGCAGTTCACGACGCCGCAAACGACGGGACCGATCACCGTGATCGGCGTCGTCGGCGACACCAAGCACTACACCGCGACCGAGCCGGCGATTCCGCAGCTCTACGCGGCGCACTACCAGGTGCCGCTGATCTTTTCGTCGCTGGTCGCGCGCGTCTCGGGGCCGCCGATGAGCATCACCAACGACGTCAAGAAAGCGATCTGGGCGGTGGACAAGGATCAGCCGGTGTGGGCGATCCGCTCGCTCGAGGCGCAGGTCGACGCGACGCAGGGGCAGTCGCGGTTCCTCGCGCTGCTGCTCGGCATCTTCGCGGGCGTCGCGCTGCTGCTGGCCGGCGTCGGCATCTACGGCGTGACGTCGTACGGCGTGGCGCAGCGGACTCACGAGATCGGCATCCGCCTCGCGCTCGGCGCGTCCGCCGATCGTGTGCTGCGCGAAGTGGTCGGCCGCGGCGCGCGGCTGACGCTGGTTGCGGTCGCCATCGGCCTGGTCGTCGCGGTGGCGATGGGCCGGCTCGCCTCGGCGGTGCTGTTCGGCGTGACGCCGATCGATCCCACCGCTCTGGCCGGCGCCGCGCTCGTTCTCGGCGCCGTGTCTCTGGCTGCCTGCTACATTCCCGCGCGCCGGGCATCGCGCGTGGATCCGGTGGTCGCGCTGGCGGAGGAGTAGAACAGCTGCAGGTTCTGAACCGATGAACCCTGAACCCGACTATGATCGGGAAATGCCCCCGACAACTCCTTACACCCCCGACCTCGACAACCGTGAACCGATCCGCGCGATGCGCGAAACGACCGCGCGAATCCGCGCGGTGGCAGGCGAGTGGAGTCCCGATCAGTTCGAGCGCCGCCTCGCGCCAGGCAAGTGGGATGCGCGGCAGATTCTGGTCCATCTTGCGCAGAGCGAACTTGCCTTCGGCTACAGAGTGCGGATGGCGCTCACGACGCCCTCGTACGAAGCGCAGTCGTTCGACCAGGACAGATGGATAGCCCGCGAGTCGAAGACCAGCGGGCCCGATGCGCTCGACGCGTTTCTCGGCGTGGCCGCGTTGAACATCGCCCTCTTCTCCTCGCTCTCGGATGCGGACCGGAGCGTCGCCCTTTCCCACCCGGACTACGGTTCGCTGACGGTCGACTGGATCATTCATCAGACCGCCGGTCATCAGATTCATCACCTGGCGCAGCTCGAGGCGATCGCCGGGCGGTAGGGACGCTGGGCGGGAGGGGCTGGACGGGCGGGATGGTCAGGATGGGCGGGACGGGCCGCAATTGAAGACAAAAAAAAGGGGCGGGAGGTTTCCCTCCCGCCCCTCCTGGCTTTCCCGCCTATCCTGCCTGTCCCTATCCTCTAAAACGTGAAACGCAGACCGAGCTGGCCGACGCGCTGTTCCGGACGACGGAAGTCGCCGGAGTAGGTGGCGGGCTGGAGCAGGTTCGGATCCGGCGTGCCGGAGGCCGGCACGATCACGCGGGTCCGGAATCCGCTCGGGTTGATGTTGTTGAACAGGTTGAAGATCTCTCCAATCGCCTCGACGTGCGCGCGGCCGCCGAGGTTGAAGACCTTCGAGAGGCGCAGGTTGGTCTGCGTCTGGTAGTAGCCGCGGCCGCAGTTCACCGTCTCGCAGTTGCCGACCTGCTTGACCGTCACCTGCTGGAGCTGCGGCTTCGACGCGTCGAACGAATCGACCGCGTAGGCGATCGTCGGGATTTCCGTGGCGTCGCCGTCGAGGTTGATGTCGCGGCCGTCGACCAGGGCCACAGGCAGCGCCGAGCGGAAGAAGAAGATCGGCGCGAAGCGGATGCCCCAGGGCAGCTGGAACGACGCGCTGATGTTGATCAGGTGACGCGAGTCGGTGTCGGACATCGGCCCGAGCTGCCGCGGATCGTCGAACGGGTTGTTCGGATCCTGGATGTTCGCCGTGTTCAGCGCGTCGGCCGCCGTGCCAACGGTGCTGACACCCTTCTGCAGCGTGTAGTTCGCCTGGAAGTCGAAGCCGTGGTACAGGCGCCGGCGGACGCTGAGGATCATCGCGTTGTACTCGCTCTGCCCCCGGCTGACCGTCGGACGGTTGCCGTTGGTGTTCGGGGTCAGCGTCGGGATGATTGCCGCGAGACGGCGCGGGTTCGACAGGCTGCCCGGGATGCGCTGGTTCACGCGCGGCCGCAGGTTGAGATCCCGGCCGAGGGAGTTGACGTAGTCCACCGCGAACACCGTGTCGCTGGTCAGTTCGTGGGACCAGCCGACGTTGCTCTGCATCTGATAGGGCTGCTGCAGTCGCGGGTCGATCCACTGACCGGTCAGCGGGAACGCGCCGGTGCTGACGATCTGGTTCTGGCTCGAGATGTTCGCGAGCGGCTGGCCGGCCCGGTAGAAGCTGCCGTCGGGGTTCTTGATGCCGTTGGTCACGTTGACGTTGAAGATCTGGCCGAAGCCTTCACCGGTGGAGTCGGTCGCCGCGAACAGGACGTTCGAGTTCGTGTAGCCGACGTCGGTGTAGATGCCCCAGCCGCCGCGGACGATGTCCTTGCCGTTGCCTCTGAGGTCGTACACCGCGCCCAGCCGCGGCTGGATGTTGTTGCGATCCTCCTGCGGAGTCTGCCCGAAGTTCTCCAGTCCGACGATGCCCGACAGCTTGCCCGCGGCACCGGCCGCCTGCACCGCCACGAAGTTCGGGTTCTTCGATTCGTCGAGCTGGTAGCCGACCATGTAGTCGTAGCGAACGCCGAAGTTCAGCGTGAGGCGATCGCTGACGCGCCAGTCGTCCTGGAAGTAGGTGGCGAACTGCTTCATCGGCATGTTGGCGCCCGCGTTGCCGTCGCTGACGGTCACGAGGGAGATCGGCCCGTTCACGTCGTTGGTGATGTGCGTGTTGAACGTGACGCCCTTGCCGGTGTTGAAGGTGATGAACAGGTGCGGCTCGTTGATGAAGTTCGCGCCGACTTTGAGGTCGTGGCCGAGGCCGCCGCCGCCGCTCATGTGCCACGAGAAGTCATCGCGGAACTGATACTTCGTCTGCTCGGTCGTCTGAGGCGTGTTGCCGTTGGCGCCGGTCGTCACGCCGTTCGGGAAGCTCTCGTTCGGCTTGCTGCTGCGCGAGGCGATCGTGTTGCCGAAGTCGGCGTACTGGAAGATGAACTCGTTCAGCTTCGATCCGCTCATCACCCAGTTGTGGTTCAGGTTGAACGAGTTGTACTTGTTCGCGCTGTCGCCCCAGTTGTTGAAGGTGCTGTTCGGCGCCGCGTTGTACGGCTGCGAGTTGGTGTCGCGTCCGTAGCGCACCGACAGGAACTGGTTCGCGTTGAGGTTGGCCGTCACCTTGCCGCTGAACGGTGTCTCGCGGTACGGCACGGCAAACACGCCGTCCTGATCGGGGAACAGCCCCTGGGTGTTGACCGCCTGGGTCTTGTCCTGGTTCGTCCGCTCGACCGCCACGAAGAAGTGCGCCTGGTCCTTCAGAATCGGACCGCCGAAGCTGCCGCCGAACTGGTTCTGGCGATAGTCGCCCTTGACCGGCGTGCCGGTGCCGGCGGCGAGGATCTCGGTCTCGGTCAAGGCGTTCATCGACTTGTCGCGGAAGAACTCGAACGCGCTGCCGCTCCAGAGGTTCGTGCCGCTCTTGGTCACGACGCTCAGGACGCCGCCGTTGCTGCGGCCGTACTCGGCCTTGAAGCGCTGCGTCTGGAAGTTGAACTGCTCGATCGCTTCGAGCGGGAACGCCTCGAGCTGGCCGCCGACGGTGTCGTCGTTGTTGTCGCCGCCGTCGATCTGGTAGTTGATGTTGCGTCCGGAGCCGCCATTGACGAGCGGTGCATACTGCGTGCTCTTGGTCGGGTCCGTATGGAAGCTGAGTCCGACCCCCGGCACGGTCGCCGCGAGGTTCGCGAACTGCCGGCCGTTCAGCGGAATGCTCTCGATGCGCTTCACGTCGACGACCGCGCCGACCGACGACGCCGTCGTCTGAATGAGCGGCGTTGCGCCGGTGACGTTCACCGTCTCGGCCAGCTGCGCGACCTTCAGCGGAAAGTCGATGGCCTGCGTCTGCGCGACGTTGACCTCGACGCCCTTCTTCGAAACCGTCGTGAAGCCCTGCAGCTCGGCGGTGACGTCGTAGATGCCGACGGGGAGAGCCGAGAGGCGATAGACGCCTTCAGCATCGCTGACTTCCGATCGCGTGAAGCCGGTGGTGCTGCTCTTCGCGGTGACCGTTGCCCCGGGAACTGCTGAGCCTTGCTGATCGATGACGCGGCCCGTGACCGTGCCGGTCGTCTGCTGAGCGAACGCTGATGCGCACGCGAGCAGAAGGAGCATCGCTGCTCCGAAGAAATGCCTTCTCATTCCAAACGCCTCCAGAAATGTCAAAACACAACAATGTCCGCCACAGGACGATGGCCGTAATGAACCACTGGCTGCAATCGGAACACCAGATTTTACTGTGTTCTTACAAAGACGCAACCCCTGTCATTAGTGCAATTGTGAGAATGTGTCAGAGGAAGACGGCCGTCGGACCGGCGCGGAAACGCCGGATTGTTGTCGGATGTAATCCGAATAAATGGATTTCTGGAACTACTGGACGGCGCGGATCAGCCGCTCCACTTCGGGACGTTGGGGAGCGTCGGCAGGCAGACGTGACAGCAGATCCCGGGCAGTGGCCGCGGCTTCCGCCCTCCTGCCGGCCTTTGCGTAGGTCACGGCCAGGCGGAAACGCGCTTCGTGCAGCCCCGGGTCGGCGTCGAGCGCCTTGTTGAACGAGCGGATCGCGGACGCAAAGTCGCCTTTGGAGGCCTGGAGCAGGCCGATATTGGCGATCACCGACGGGTTGTCGGGCTCGATTCGCTGCGCCTCGGCCAGCGCGCGCTCGGCGCCTGCCAGATCGTTGCGCTGACCCAGGCAGGTCGCCAGGCCCAGATAGACATCCGCGCTCGGCAAGCCGGCCGCCGCGGCGGCGTGGAATGCCGGTTCCGCGCGCGCGCAATCGCCGGCCGCCAGCCGCGCGTATCCAAGGCGCAGCTGTGCCTGGCCGTTGCGCGGATCGTCGCGGACGATGCCCTCGAGGGCGGTGACGAGAGCAGGACCGGCGAGCTCGCCCGACGTCACTTGAGCGATACGGGCGGCGAGCTCACGACGGTCCTTCGGATCGGCGCGCATTGCGGATTGTGGATTGCGGATTGCGGATTGAGAACCGGAGCTGTAGCCGAGCGCGCGCAGGCGCTCCGCCGCCTCGCCGGCGACCTGGGCCCGGTTTCCGCTCAGGCCATCGGTCGAATAGCGCTCCGCTCTCGTCAGCAGCGGGCCGGCCACCGCCGCTTGCGAGAGCGATGGCGTTCACCTGTTCCCCCGGATCGTTCGCC
Organism: uncultured Acidobacteriota bacterium; assembly: GCA_963794305.1. Lineage (GTDB taxonomy): Bacteria > Acidobacteriota > Vicinamibacteria > Vicinamibacterales > CAVVIG01 > CAVQFC01. The sequence continues at coordinate 62,838 of CAWCDQ010000017.1, forward strand.
ACGTCGAACAATTCGGGTTTCGGCGCGGCAATCACCTTCCAGTTGCCCGCGCGCACGGATCGGAGCGGCGCCCATCCAAACTCGACGAGCGGCGCGAACGACTCCGCGTAGAGCTCGCGCTGGGGCAGCGGCGTCCGCGAGAACGCCGGCGACAGGTCGATGCCGTCGACGTCGCGCATCGGCGACCCGAGCGCGCGCATCACGGTCGGCGCGACGTCCGCCAGCGTCACCGGATCGCTGACGCGCGTGCCGGCGGGAATTCCCGGACCGCTCATCATCAGCGGCACGCGCAGCGTCGTGTCGTAGACGAAGATGCTGTGGGCGTACTCGCCGTGCTCGCCGAACGCTTCGCCGTGATCGCCGGCGACGACGATCAGCGTATGTGCGGCCGCCGGCCCGAGCGCCGAGATCAGCCGGCCCGCTTCACGGTCGGCCGTCGCGATCTCCTCGTCGTAGCGATCCAGGATCGGCCTCGCGGAGGACGGATCGCCGTACGGGGCGTGGGGCTCGAAGAGATGGACCCAGAGGAAGAATTGTGGATTGCGGATTGCGGATTGCGGATTCGATTGTGGATTGGAGATTGTGGTGAGCCAGGCAATCGCATCGTTGACGACAGACGCGGCGGGTCGCTCGTTGGCGAGGCGTCCGTCGGCGCCGCGCGGCAGGCGGTCGCCGTAGACGTCGAAGCCGCGGCTCAAGCCGAACTGATGATCGAGCGGGAAGGCCGCCACGAATGCCGCGGTCGCGAAGCCTTTCGCGTGCAGCTCGGTGGCCAGCGTCGGCACCGTCTCCGATACCCGCATCCCGTTGTCGCGCGCCCCATGGCCCGGCGGGTAGCGGCCGGTGATCAGCGTGGCGTGCGACGGCAACGTGATCGGCGCGGCCGCGAACGCGCGCTCGAACAGCGCGCCGCTGCCGGCGATCTTGTCGAGGGCGGTCGTCCGCGCGCGCGCGTAGCCATACGCGCCGACGTGATCCGCGCGCAGCGTGTCTATCGTCAGCAGCAAGACATTGCGCGCCGACGCGCTTCGGCGCATCGGCGCCTGCGCTGCTGCACGCCTGCCATCATGGCTAATGGCAGAAGGCTGATGGCTATGGCCAATGGACGAAACCATCGCAGCCATCTTCCATAGCCATTAGCCATCAGCCATAAGCCATGGCGTGATCTCACCGCGCCGCTCCCAGAGCCGCCAGCAGCTTCGCTGCGGCGTCGCGCTCGCGTTTGAAGATGCGCGGGGGCGGCGAGCACCTGCGCGGTATGTCTCCGACGCGCGAGCGGTCTGCCCGCTCTGCTGCAGCGCAATCCCCAGGTTCAGGCGCGCCTCGACCAGGTCCGGCGCCGCCGCGATCGCGCGCTCGAACCACGGGACCGCATCCGCGGGCCGTCCGCGCTCGACCAGCATCACGCCCAGGCCGTTGGCGGCGTCGGCGGTCCGCCCGTCGATCTCGAGCGCCTGGCGATACGCTTTCTCGGCGCCGGCCGCATCGCCGGCGGCGCGCCGCGCGTTGCCAAGGTTCGACCAGTACGACGCGTTGTTCGAATCGAGGGCGGCGGCTCGTTCGAATGCCTTCACCGCCTGATCGGCCTTGCCTTCGTCGATGGCGAGCAGGCCGGCGCCGTTGAGCGCGGGCGCGCTGTTGGGTTCGAGCGTCAGCGCGGCCTGATCGGCACGTATCGCCTCGTCGTGCAGCGCCTTTGCGCTCGCGCCTGTCGCCGCGGCCGCCGCCTGCCGCGCGGCGACCGCGAGATCGTGAAGAAGCACGGCGTCGGTCGGCCAGCGTTTCGCGGCCTCGCGGTACACCGCCAGGCCCGCTTCGGTCTGGCCGCCGTCTTTCAGCGCGCGCGCGTAGGTCGTTTGAATCACCGGCGCATCCCGGTTGGCCGACGCGAGACGCCGCAGCGTGGCGAGTGCGTCCGCGCGGCGGGCGGTGAGTGCCGAAAGCGCGTCTTCGAATTCGTTCCAGGTCGCGATGCGCGCGGACGGGTTCGGCGCATTCGAGCCTGGCGCGGCCTGCGCCGAGCTCGCGACGTAGCCGAGAGACCGCAGCCGCTCCTGCGTCTCGGGCGAGATCGTTCGAGCGCCCGCCGCCGCCGCGCTCGCGTGAATCGCCTCGACTCGAGCCGCCATCGCGGTGGCGACGGCGCCTTGCGACGCCGACACGTCGTGCTCCTCGCGCGGATCGCGCTGAAGGTCGTACACCTCGGTTGCGGCGCCGGCGCGGATCGCTTTCCAGCGGCCGTCGGTCAGCGCCTGCAGCGGGCTCCAGCCGGCGGCCAGCGGGTACTCGGTCTCGCTGTAGACGTCGAACGCGGACCCGAGCATCCGCGTCAGATCGCGTCCCCGCATGTCCGCCGGCGCTGTCACGCCGGCGGCGCCAAGGATCGTCGGCGCGATCTCGGCGAGGCTGACCGGTGCGTCGGTCGTCGCCGGACGAAACGATCGCGATCGGTCCGCGATCACCAGCGGCACGCGCAGCGTCGACTCGTAGAGCAGCATGCCGTGCGTCGCCTCGCCGTGGTCGCCGAGCCCTTCACCGTGATCGCCGGCGATCACGACCATCGTGTGGTCCATCGCCCCTTGCGCGCTCAGCGCGTCGAGCACGCGCGCGAGCTGCGCGTCGGCGTATGCGATCTCTCCGTCGTACGGCGCGCGACCCGCGCGGGAGGAACTCCTTTGGCGGCGTGTACGGCGCGTGAGGATCGTAGAGGTGAAGCCACAGGAAGAATGGGGCTGGGGACTGCGGAGCTTGGCGTGGATTAGCGGATTGCGGCTTGGCGCGCTCGAGCCACGCGAGCGCGCGATCGACGACCGCCGACGCCGGGCGCTCGGCCTCCAGACGCTCCGTGGCGTCGGGATCGCGCGGAATCTTGTCGTCGTAGGTGTCGAATCCCTGCGCGAGGCCGAAGCGGTGGTCGAGCACGAACGCGCCGACAAACGCCGCGGTGTCGTAGCCGGCGCCCTTCAGCAGGGTCGCCACGGTCTGATGCCTGGCGTCGAGCGTATCGATGCCGTTCTCGCGGACGCCGTGCGCCGGCGGCAGCAATCCGGTGAGGATCGTCGTGTGCGAGGGCAGCGTGAGCGGCACGGCGCTGTGCGCCGCCGTGAAGCGAAGGCCCGATGCGGCCAGGCGATCGATCGCCGGGGTGAGGCCGATGCCGACGCGATCGGCTCGGAAGGTGTCGATCGTCACCAGCAGCACATTCCGCCGCGGCGGCGCGGCCGAATGTGCTCCGCATCCCATGGCTAATGGCTGAAGGCTGATGGCTATTGCCAATGGCCGCACCATTTTCCATATGCCATCAGCCATTAGCCATCAGCCATGGCGTGTTATCACCAGATGATTGTAGCAAGCGCGCTAGAATCGCCTTCGGATGTCCGCCTTTCCCGCAACCCGGCATTCGATTGTGGCCGCGATGCGAGGCCCGCGGCCCGACGATCGCCGAGCCGCGTTCGATACGCTCGTCACGGCGTACTGGAAGCCGGTGTTCAAGTACGTCCGCCTGAAATGGCACGCATCGGCCGAGGACGCCGCCGACCTGACGCAGGGATTCTTCCTGCGCGCGTACGAGAAGGACTTCTTCACCAGCTTCGATCCGTCGAAGGCCCGCTTCCGCACGTACCTTCGCACCTGTCTCGACGGCTTCGTCGCGAACGCGCGCAAGGCCGACGCGCGCCTCAAGCGCGGCGGCGCCGTCAGGCTGATCCCGATCGACTTCGGCGAAGCGGAGCGCGAGCTCCAGCAGCAGGCGATCAATCTCGTCGACGACTTCGATGCGTACTTCCGGCGCGAGTGGCTGCGCAGTCTCTTCGCGTGCGCGGCCGGCCGGCTGGAGGAGGCGTGCGCCGCGCGCGGCCGCCGCGATCGATTCGCGGTGTTCGAGCAGTACGATCTGGCGCCGGACGATCGCGATCGGCCGACGTATGCCGACCTGGCGCGCCGGCTCGGACTGTCGCCGACCGACGTCACCAACGAGCTCGCGGCGGCGCGCCGTGAATTCCGGCGGCTCGTGCTCGAGGCGCTTCGAGAGCAGTGCGCCAGCGACGAGGAGTTCGAGGCGGAAACCCGGGCCCTGAGCGGATGATTTCCGAGCCGGCGCTGGATCGTTTGTCCGCGATGTTCCAGGGGCCGGACGTCACGGGAACCCGCTACCAGCTGCTCTCGATCCTCGGCCGCGGCGGCATGGGCGTCGTCTATCTCGCCCGCGACACCGTGCTGGATCGCGAGGTCGCGCTCAAGATCGTCGAGCGCCCGTCGGAGGATGTCAACGAAGCGCGCATCCTCGCGCGGCTCGAACATCCCGGCATCGTGCCGGTCCACGACTTCGGCGAGTTGCCGGACGGCCGGCTGTTCTACGCGATGAAGCGCGTCAGAGGCGATCGTCTCGATCGCTGGATGGCGTCCGGCCGCGATCTGCCGGAGCGGCTCGGCGTGTTCCTTCGCGTCTGCGAGGCCGTGGCGTTCGCCCACGCCCATGGCGTCGTCCACCGCGATCTGAAACCGGAAAACGTGATGGTCGGGGAGTTCGGCGAAGTGCTGGTGCTCGACTGGGGCGTCGCTCGAATTGCGGAATGCGGATCGTGGACTGCGGATTGAAGGTGCGATTGTCGGGACGCCCGACTACATGGCGCCGGAGCAGGCGCGCGGTGACGCAGGCGTCGATCATCGCGCGGACGTGTTCGCGCTGGGCGCGATGCTCGAGTCGATTGCGGACACGGCGCCGGTGGCGGCCATTGCGCGCAAGGCGCGGTCGGACGACCCTGCGTCACGCTACCAGGATGTCCAGGCGCTCGCCGCCGACGTCAGCCGCTTCCTGGCCGGCCGCGCGGTCGAAGCGCATCGCGAGCGCCTGGTCGACCGTGTCGCACGCGTCGGCCGGCGCTACCGGCTGCCGATTCTGCTCGTGTTGACCTATCTTGTCGCGCGGCTCCTCCTGCTGTGGCTGGCTCACGTCTAGGAGGCGCTGCGATTGCTGGGCGGACACATCGGTCCGCCCCTACGACGTCGGCTCGCGATGCCGGCGCCACGCAAGAACGGCGACGTCAAATAGTCTCGACCTGAACGTGTAATAGGAGCGCTGGAGGCATTCGCGTGAAAAAGGTCCTGTTTGCGTCGCTGCTCGGCGGGCTTCTCGGCATCTTCGACGGCCTGACGTCGCTGTTCACGCCGGAGGTTCGCGATCAGCTCGGCTCGATCGTCATCGGATCGACCGTCAAAGGCGTCGTCGCCGGCCTGTTGATCGGCGCGTTCGCGACGCGCGTGCGCTCGCTGGCCTGGGTGGTGATTTTCGGCATCGCGGTCAGCGGATTCTTTGCCTACCTGGTCGCCGCGATGCAGGGAAAGTACTACCTTCAAATCATCACGCCAGGCGCATTGGTCGGCCTCATCGTCGGGTACGCGGCATACAGATATCAGACGTAGAAGAACCACGACGAAGAAGGAACCGCAGAGCACGCGGAGACCGCTGAGAATGTTTTTCTCTGCGGTCTTTGCGATCTCAGCGGTTTCTTCTTATCGTTCCAGGCTCGTCAGTCTGTTCGTAAGGCCGTCATCGGATCGACGCGGCCGGCGCGGCGGGCCGGCAGATAGCACGCGAGCAGCGCGACGATGGCGAGCGTGCCGGCCACCGCGGCGAAGGTGAGCGGGTCGGTCGTCGTGACGCCGAACAGCAGCGTCGACAGCGCGCGCGTGACGACGAGCGCGCCCGCCAGGCCGCCGGCGACGCCGACCATCGTCAGCGCCGCGCCTTCCCGCACGAACAGCCGGACGACATCTCCGGGCGTGGCGCCGATGGCGAGACGGACGCCAATCTCCTGCGTCCGCTGACTCACGAGATACGCGAGCACGCCGTACACCCCGATCGCCGCCAGCACCACCGCGACGGCCGCGAAGGACACCAGCAGCAGCATCGTGAAACGGCGTTCGGCAATCGATCGGCCGATGACCTCGTCCATCGTCCGCACTCCGGCGAGCGGGAGGTCGCGATCGAGCGACGCGATGTCGGCGCGCGCCATCGGGACGAACGCCATCGGATCGCCCGCGGTCCGGACGACGATCGTCAGCGAGTCGACCTGGTGCTGCGCGTACGGCACGTACACCTCCGGCGCTGCGGTCGCGTCCAGGCTGCTGCCCTTCACGTCGCCGACGACGGCGACGATCGTCTTCATGCCCGCTGCGCGCCTCGGCCAGGCGGACGCCGAGGTGCAGCTGCTGGCCCAGCGGGTTGATACCCGGCCAGTAGCGGCGCGCCGCCTCTTCGTTGATCGCCACGACCTCGGGTCCGTTCTCGTCGTCGTGCGCGTCGAACGGCCGGCCGCTCTCGCAGCGGAATCTTCATGGTGCTGAAATAGTCCGGCGTGACGATGCGCATGCCGGCCGACGGCGAGTCGGCGTTGTCGGTCTCGCCGGCGCGCGTGAAGCTGGAGCTCGCGCGGAAGGTGTCGTCGAGCGGAAGTCCAAACACGCCGGCTGCGTGCTGCCACGCCTGGGTGATCGCCGACTCGCGCGACCAGATCGCGCATGAATCGACCGGCATCCGCGCTGGTCTTGTACTTCTGTTCGGGCAGCGCCACCGTGAACGTCAGGAGGTGGTCGGCGGAGAAGCCCGGGTTCACCAGGCTGATGCGTTGATAGCTGCGGATCAGCAGCCCGGCGCCGATGAGGAGGACAACGGCGAGCGCCATCTCGCAGACCACGAGCGTCCGGCGGATTCGCGTGTGCGCCGGAACCGACCGTGCCGCGCCCCGCCGTCGAGACGAAGCGCGCCACCACGCCGCCAGTCGCGGTGAGCGCCGGGACGAGGCCGAACACCAGGCTGGTCGTGACCGCGATGGCGATCGTGAATGCCAGCACGCGCAAGATCGACGCCGACCTCGCCGAGCCGCGGAATGCTGGCCGGGCCCATCGCGATCAGCGCGCGCGTCGCCCAGAACGCGACGGCCAGCCCGGCGACGCCGCCGGCGAGGCCGAGCACGACGCTCTCGGCGAGGAACTGCTGCACCAGCCGCCAGCGTCCGGCGCCGAGCGCGGCGCGGACGGCCACCTCTCGCGTGCGGCCGTTTGCACGCGCGAGCAGCAGGTTGGCGACGTTCACGCACGCGACCAGGAGGACGAGCGTCACGGCGCCGAGCAGAATCAGCAGCGCCGGCCGGATGTTCCGCACGATGCGATCCTGCAGCCCGAGCGCGCTCATCACGCGATCCTTGTTGGTGCGCGGGAGAGTCGCGCGACAGCCGTGCCGCCACGAGCCCCATCGCGGCGTTCGCCTGATTCGAGATCGACGCCCGGCTTGAGCCGCGCGATGGCGCCTATCCACTGCGCGCCTCGCGCGGCCTCGGCTGACGTCGCGCGGTTTGAAGACGAGCGGCCGCCAGTAGTCGGCGCCAGCGGGCACGTTCAGATCCGCCGGAGCGACGCCGACGATGGTGAACACCTTGCCATCCATCCGCAGCGGCAATCCGACGACGTCGGGCCGCGCGCCGAGCTGGCGTCGCCACAGGCGGTCGCTGATCACGACGACGTCGGCGCCGTCTCCTTCGCCGTCGGCGTCCACGAGCCCGCGCCCGAGCGGCGGCACGACGCCGATCACGTTGAAGAACGAAGCCGTGACGTTGGCGCCGTCGATGAGCTGCGGATCGCCGCTGCCCGTCAGGTTGGCGGATGACGGCGTCATCGCCGTCGCGCCGGAGAACACGCCGCTCTGCGTCGTGACGTCGATGAAGTTCGGAGGCGAGTACGTCATCGACAACCGGCCGTTGCGTCCGTGAAACAGCTGGACCAGCCGGCCGGGCTCGCGAAACGGCAGCGGCCGCAGCAGCACGCCATTGACGACGGTAAAAACGGCGGTGTTGGCGCCGATGCCGAGCGCGAGCGTCAGGACGGCGACGAACGCAAACCCGGGCTGGCGCCGCAGCATGCGCGCGGCGTAGCGGACGTCTTGAAGCAGGGAGAGATGGCTCATGGCTGATGGCTCATGGCTGGTGGCAGATGGTGGATGGCTGGTGGTGGATGTTGCGACGCGGCGCGCCGCGATGGATGCGCAGGCGAGGTCGGCGAGCTCGCGCAACAGCAGGATCCAGACGCCGATGGTGCTTCCGGCGGCGGCATCGTCGCATCGCGATGCGAAGGTCTCGCGCATGTCGTCGCCGTAGCGAGCCCGCAGCGCGCGCGGATAGCACAGCAGCGCGGCGCTGTAGACGCGTACGGCCACCGCAACCGATCGTGACGCCGATCATTTGGCGCGCGACCATGCGGCTCGAACCGGCGACAGGCCCTTGCGGCGTGCGTGTTGAACGAGTGTTTCCAGACGCCGTGTCTCGGCCCGGAGAACGGCCTTGCCAGCCGGCGTGAGCCGGTAATAGCGCCGCCGTTCGTCGTCTTCCGACGGCGCCGCCCGGCGGTCGGATTCCTCGACCAGGGCCAGCGCCTCCAGCCGCGCGAGCGCGGTGTAGAGCGTGCCGGTGCCGAGGCGGAGCGAACCCTCCGTGCGATCGGCGATGTCGCGGATGATGGCGTAGCCGTGCAGATGGCCGTCGGTCAGCGCCAGCAGGATGTGGAACTGCTGCGGCGTCAAGGGGAGGAACCGGCGCGGGTCGTCCATAGATGCATCGTATCAGGATGCATCGAGCTTAGACGTAGTTGAATGCGGGTTGGTTGGGCGAGGGTGCCAGTGTCGCTAAGGCGCGGCGCCGCGCCTGAGCCACCTCGGCGCGCCAGCGACGACGCGCCACGCGTACAAGGCGGGCAGCAGCAGGTTCGACCGAACGCCGTATTTGGCGCGCATGTAGCCGGGTGCTGGAAACAGGTGCTCCCTCACGAGCCGCCACCGCGAGCGCCAGGTGGGCAGAGCCTGCAGATCGTGGCGCAGCAGATCTGTCTGGCTGGACCCGCGAAGAGGCGCTGACGCGGCATTCCCGGCGAACGGGCTGCCGGCCGAGCGTCGTGATGATTCCCTCGGCGGCGCGCGTGCCGAACCAGTCATGGGCAAGGGTCAGCCCTTCGCGGGCGACGTCGTCAAGACCGCGTGAGCCGGCCAGATCCGCGAAACGCCGCACCTCCTCGTCCGTCATTCCTTCGGCCAGCAGGTGGAGGTCGTGGATCCACAGCAGATCGCGCGAACCCGGGTGATGAGCCGCGCGATGCACGAGCGCCAGGATCAGCGCGTCCACGCGACTCACCGTGGCGGCATGGGCACCAAGCGCGGGGATCGGAATGCGGCGCTCCCACAGCTCTTCGAACGAGAATCGGTCGGCGAAGGCCTGCCGGTTCGACACCTTCCAATGGACGTCGAAGGCGTGAAAGACGCCGGCGCGATCCTGCTTGTCGTAGTGACTCTGGTAGGAGACCAGCTGGCCGGACGTCTCCTGCTGTCGCGTGTAGCCCAGGCCTGCGAGCGTCTGGTCCAGTGCCGCCACGTCGTCGGCCGCCACGAGCAAGTCCGTGTCCGCGCGCGATCCGCAGGTGCGGTGCTGGATAGTACAAATGCGCCAGCGCCGCGCCCTTGAAGGTCAGCGTTCCGATCGCCGAGGCCGCGAGCGCATCGAGAACTGCGGTGAGCTCGACCTGCCGGAGACAGTCGACGACGATCGCTGCCCGTTCTGCCAGACGGAACGCGTCGACGAATTCGCAAGGCCACTGGTCGAGCGCTCCGGTCGCTCGAAGCATCGAGCCCAGGAGCACGAGCACCCGATGGTGCGAAGCCGCCGCCACCAACGCAGCCGCATCCATTTCCGCGGCGCGGCGGGATGTTCGGACTTCGAAGTCCTCGCGTGACGATCGCCGTCGCGTCCGGCGTCACTTCAGCGTCGCGAGCCTGCTCGATCGCCGCTTGTCGCATCACGGCCGTGGCCACGGGATCATGCGCTGATGGCGACGAGGCCGTGCCTTGCGAGCATGCCGACCAGCATCCGAACCGTCGCGGCGTCGAGAGGAGGGGCGAGCCGTTCAATCAGGCGGTCGATGGCGAGCGTTTCTCCGCGATCGAGCTGCTGGATGATGCGGCCCACGGCGCGCGGGAAGCGGGTACTGACGCGGCCCATCGTGCACCTCCACGGACGCGTCGTCATTGCCGTTGACGACCACGCGAGGATGGCCCTTCAACGTCAACAGAAAGTCGTCGCCCGGCGGCAGGCCTTCCGGCGTGGCGCTCCACGGCAGACCGAAGGAGGGGCGCGGCTTGAGATTGGAACCGGTTTCGACGAAGTACTGTTCAACCAGGTCGGACTCGAGCCCTTCCAGCAGCGCGCGTCGCACTTCCTCGCTGTAGCGGCATCGCTCCTCGACGCTGCCGAGAAACGGGACGTCCTGGCCGGCGACCGCGCGGGCCCGGAGCCGCTCGACGAGCCAGAGCCCGATGTCGATGCCGCGCGGGTTCTTCACGCCCAGCGTGAGATGCAGTGCCGGCTCGTTCATCGGCACGGCGACGTGATAGCAGCCCCGCGGAATGTACAGGAGATCGCCGGGATGGAGGACCTCGTCGAGGATCGCGCCGGCTGGCGGCACGGACGTGCTGCTCAGCGTGCTGCGATCGATCGCATCCACTGAATCGCCGTACAGGAGCCACCGCTTGCGGCCGTCCAGGTGCAGGATGAAGATCTCCTGGTTGTCCCGGTGCAGATCGAGCCCGTGGAGCGACCGCCACCCCGCGTAGATGTTGATTTTGGTCCCGCCCCGGAAGAACGCCTCGAACGCGCGCGGCCAGTCGCGTGAGCGGATCGTGCAGTTCGTCGATGGCATCGAAGGACAGCGTTGCGCCGCGGCGCAGCTGTTCGGTGACGTCTCCGGCGCGTACGCGAGGCGTGAAGCCGTCGAGATCCGCGTACGAAGAGACGGTCAGATCGCGGCCCTGGCAGACCAGCCGGAACCGATATGTTTCCCGCCAGTGATGATTGAGAATCTCGTTGAGCGTGGTCCACGAAAGCAGATGCGCGAACCTGTCGCGTGCGCCGCGGCAGTACAGGTGTTGCTTGAGCCAGTAGTTCGCAAGGAACTCATCGACCGGCACCGGTGCGACGAGCTCCGTCAGCCACGAAGCGTCGCTTCGATCGGGCATTGTTTGCAGAGACGTATTTCTTCTAGGACGTGAAATGCCGGTTGGGATGTCCGGATCCGTCGTTCTTGCCTCCACTGTTCTGACCCTTCGTGATCTCGGCCAGATCGCCGTAGAGCTGCAGCCGCGGTTTCTTGTAGGGTTTTCGCTCGAGCGGCTGGTTCGATCCTTGCTTCCTGCGCGGAGTCTGGTTCGGGTTTGATCGTCAACATTGCCCCTATCACCTGCGACGGTCGCAGGAGTAGATGAACCGCGGTTCCGAGTGCAGAGGAACGTGAGCGGGCAGCGCTAAGGCGACGTTTTCTTGACGATGAAAGTGCCCCCGTCGCTCCTGCCTCCGTTGAGGTGGGCCCGTGTAATCTCTGCCAGGTCGCCGTAGACCTGGAGGTGCGGCGCCTTGTAGGGCTTTCGGGCGGGCGCCGGGCTCGATGTTTCCTCAGACGCCGACGATGCTTGGGGTTTGATCTTCAAGGTTGTCCTCATTGCCTGCAGACGAAAGACGGCCCAGCCAATAGTTCAATCCCAGCGGGCGCAGGAGCCCGCGCATTTCCTCTTCGCTCGCGGGCGCAGACGGCATCTTCTCGACGTCCACGTAGTTCGAGAGCGCGGGTGTCGGCACGAGGCGTGGAAATCCCGACCGCGTCACCCGTGTGAAGTCGGGGCTGGCGGCGAGCGGCGTCTTCTTCCGCCGGATCACTTCACGCGGCAACGCTGCCCTGCATGGACCTTCGGATGAGCAGTTTGCTCCGGCACCACGGCATGGCGGGCACGGCGAGCATGTACTGCAGCAGTCGCAGGTCGAAGAACGGATGCCGGGTCTCGGAGTGACTCAACGCACCGCTGATGTCGAAGTAATCAAAGAACGACTGCCATCGTGTGTCTGCTGAATGCTTCGTATCCGCGAGGCCTGTAGGGGTGCGGCGTCGACGTTGCGCGGCGACGCGCCTCCCAGCGCTCCCGGCACCGGTATCGTGCCGCAAAGCGAGCGTTCAGCCATGCTGGGAACTCCTCGTCCCGCCGCGCAGTTCCCCTTCTGGCAACCTGACGGATCGACGTCCACAAAGGCACGCGCGGGTGCATCAGCAGATCATATGACAGCGCGCGGACAAGCAGGCCGTACCGTCTTCCTGAGAGAAGATTCGACAGGTACGGACGCCACTCGTACAGCAGCGCGTTGTCCGGCCCTTCTCCATAGAGGAACAGCCGAGTCCCGGTGGATGCGTCCTTCGAGAACTTGATGCCCGCCGCGAACGCGGCCGGGTTCTCCACCGGTTCTGGCGTTCGAATCGAAAGCTGGTCCGGCTGCGGTGATGGATGTTTCCTCATCCCGCACGTCAAACCGAATCGGAATGTTCAAGTGCGCGGCGGCCAGCCCTGCGTAGTACCGCTCGGAGTCCGGGATCAGTTCGTCGTAGACCGAGGTGAACGCGTGCAAGTGGAAGCCGGCTGGCCGTTCGCGCAGGAGATCGCGCGCCACCGCTGCAAGCGTTGTCGAATCCACGCCGCCGCTCATCAGCACGCCGACGGTGCCGGTGCGCAACCGGTCGCGCGTGGCCGTGTGCACCAGCTCCGTGAAACGGTCCGTGTAGTCGTCGGCGCCTTCTTGAAATGGATCGGTTCTTCCACCGGCAGCGTCCAGTAACGCCGGCATTGCGTCGCATCGATCGACCAGGTCATGCAATGAGCCGGCGGCAATCGGTGGATGTCGCGGAAGACCGTCGTGTCGTGCTCCTGGTTGTCGCCAAACAGGAGAAAATCGGCGATCGCGAGATCGTTCAGATCGTTCGACACCTGGTGATGAAGGCGGACGCACTCGAGGGTATTGCTGATGACGATCGTCTGTCCCAGCCGCGCGTAGAAGAGCGGCTTGACGCCCATCTGATCGCGCGCGCAGAAGAGTTGGCGCCGTGTTTCGTCCCACACGACGAAGGCGAAGTCGCCGAGCAGGTGCGTGACGCACTCTTCCTTCCAGACCCCGTATGCGCGCGCGATCAATTCGACGTCCGTCGCGTTCGCCGCGCAGGTGTCGGGCTCTCGCTCGGCGAGCCTGGCGATCAGATCGTCACGCGCGTCCACTCGAGCGTCGGCCACGATCCAGATCCGGCCGTCAAGGGTGAACGGCTGTCGCTCATACGCCGACTCGTCGGTGACCCTCAGCAACGTGTGCCCGAGGCCGGCATCTCGCGTGACGTGCACGCGCCGCGCGTCGGGTCCGCGGAACGCCAGGTAGTCCGTCATCCGATCGAGGAGGCGGCGATCGAGAGGCGCGCCATCGAGATTCACCATCGCGACGACGCCGCTCATGAATAGCGCGGCTCCAGCGCGTCAGCCCGCTGAAATACCGGCGCGATCGTCCGACCGTTGGGCGACGCCCGCATTGCGGAGGTGGCTGTAGATCGACTCGCGGGTCTCGGCGAGCCTGTCGAGCGATCCTTGGATAGCTCAGCCTCGCGACCGGAAGCCGATCGCTGAGGCGCGTGGCGGCGTCGAACTGCCTGCGCGAGCCGTTCAGCACTCACAAGGTGGCGATTGAATGTGCCCTTCACCAGCTCGAAGAACGCCTCGCGCCGCGAGAACTCCTCGACGTTCACGCCTTCCGCCGCGCGGTCGTCGTCAGCGGTCGTCAGCGAGTAGACAGCCGCGAGCGCGACCGGTGCGGTCTCCTTCATCCGCGCGTCGAGGCCGAGAATCAGCTTGTCGGTGTCCGCATTCATCGCGACGCCATCGGCGATCTGCGGGAAGAACCGGCCGGCGATCTCAGGAAACAACTTGAGTCTCGGCGGGCCAGGGTACGCGAGCAGACGGCCGGACTCTTCATGCAAGAGCAGCAGGTCGTCTGTGACAAGCCGGTGCCCGGCTTCCAGGAAGCACGCGGCCAGCGTCGATTTTCCCGATCCGCTGCTTCCGAGGAAGGCCACGGCGCGATCGTCCACTGTGACCACCGTGGCGTGCAGCGGCTCCAGCCGCTGTTTGACCAGGGCGAAGGAAAGAGCCTGTCCCGAGCAGGTACACCTGGAACGACTCGATCGACGATTCGTCGAACCTGCGCCAACGAATGCAGCGGCCATTCGCCGCGACGAGAAACTCGCCGACCGCTTCCCACCGCACGTACGCCGAGCCATCCGGCAGCAATGCGTAGCGATACCAGGACTCGGATCGAGTGTCGAACTCCGCGGTCGCTATGGCCGTGAGGAAATCCGGCCTCGGCGGCGCTGCGAAACTCCACCGTGGCCAGGCCGCCGCCGGTACACGCCGGCAGTGCCAACGGCGTGTCGCTCAGCACCTCGATGCCGTAGACGCTGTATCGATAGGGAGGCCGAGTCATCCGGCGAACGTGTCCCACTCGACCAGCGGCGCGTACTCCTCGCGTGTCGCGCCAATCAGGACGCGATCGCCGCGCGCAAGCCAGGCGTGCGCTTCAAGGGCACCAGCGGCCGTACGCCTGACGCCGATGGTCAGGGTCCGGCTGCCGGTTTCCTCGATCACGAGATCCGCGACCAGCGCGCGAACCAGGCAGCTGCTGACGCGGCCGAGGCGTCGGCCGGTGGCATGGATCGCCCATATCACCCGATCCTCGGGACCTCGCACGGCCAGCTGCACGATCGGGCGGAGACGCGCGGCTTTACGGCCCAGGACCGACGCCGGCATCGCACGAACGGCGGCTGCGGCGACGACCTGCGCCGCGGCCACGCCGAGAAGAAGCTTCCAGTCTGTGACTGTGAGTGAGCGGCGCGGGGAGATCGTGACTGGCATGGTCCTCAGCAGCCTCGGCTCACAGGCTCCGCATCACAGGGCGATCATTGGAGCGTGATGAGCCCTTCCACCGAGAGCTCGTCGATGAAGGCGAGGAGGTCTTTGTGCAGCGTGTCGGCAGGCGCGTCGAACTCGTCCTGCATCGACTGCCACACCGATCGAAGGAGCGGAGTTCGCTGGACGAACTGCCAGATGCGCGAACCCACGGCATCGAGACCGTAGTACTTGCCGCTCTCGAGACTGAGGAGCACCGCCTCGCCGTCGAGCTCGCGAAACATGACGTCTTTTCCTACGCGAACGCTGTGGTCGAGTGACGCGGTCATGCCCGCTGATTATGGCTGAACAGCAAGGTGTGTCAACACTACAGCGCTTTCACTCTGGTGTAGTGCGGACCTTCAGGTCCGCCTGTGTCGGGCAGGCCTGAAGGCCTGCACTACATCAGAGCCTACAAAACGTCATAGCGGCCTGCACGTCCGGTGAAGAATCAGAAGGCGCCGTTCGGTTTCCGGTAGAATCCCGCGTCACCCATGGACACCGCCATCGACATCGCCGTGATCCCGGTTGCCGGTCTCGGCACACGGCTCCTGCCGGCCACCAAGTCGCAACCGAAGGAAATGCTTCCCGTCGGCCGCAAACCGGTCGTCCAGTACGTCGTCGAGGAACTGACGCGCGTGGGAATCACGCGCGTGCTCTTCGTCACCGGACCGGGCAAGGCGTCCATCGAGAACCATTTCGATCGCAACGCCGAGCTCATTCAGACGCTGCGCGAGAGCGGAAAAGAGGAGCTGCTCGCGGCGCTCGAGTTCGAGCGTTCGACGGCCCAGTATTTCTACACGCGTCAGCGCGAGCTGCTCGGCCTCGGCCACGCGGTCTCGTGCGCGCGCTCGTTCGTCGGCAACCAGCCCTTCGTGGTCGCGCTCGGAGACTCGATCATCGGAATGCACGCGGAAAGCGACGTCGTGCGCAGGATGACGCGTCTGTATCAGGAGCGCGACGCCGCGGCCGTCATCGCCTTCGAGGAAGTGCCTCACGAGGAGGTGAGCCGGTACGGCATCGCCAGGCCGAAACGCGACGACGACCTGTTCGAGATCGAGGATCTCGATCGAGAAGCCGTCGCCGCGAGAGGCGCCCAGCAACCTGGCGATCGCCGCGCGCTACGTGCTCTCGCCCGCAATCTTCGAAGCCCTTGCGCAGACCCGGCGCGGCAAGGGAGGCGAGATTCAGCTGACCGACGCCATCCGCTCGGTGATCCGGAACGGCGGCAGGGCCTACGGAGTCCGTCTTCGCGCCGACGAGCGCCGGTACGACATCGGAAATTTCGAGGCGTACTTCGAGGCGTTCGTGTCGTTTGCCCTTGCCGATCCGGCGTACGGGTCCGCGCTCAAGCAGTATCTCCAGAAGGCGCTCGATGTTTCTCACTCGTAAACGCGCGTACGCGCGCGGCGGTCTGCTCGGCAACCCGTCGGACGGCTACCACGGCAAGACGATCTCGTTCAGCGTCCGCAACTACTGGGCCGAGGTCGCGCTGTACGAGTGGGACTCGGTCGACATCGTGCTCGCGGCCGACGATCGCGCGAAATTCGATTCGGTCTTCGACCTCGCCCGCGACGTTCGACTGCACGGGTACTACGGCGGCATCCGGTTGATCAAAGCGACCATCAAGCGGTTTGTCGAGCACTGCGTGACGCGAGGGATCGCGCTGCACGATCGGAAGTTCTCGGTGCGCTATCAGACCACCATTCCGCGCCAGGTCGGCCTTGCCGGCTCGAGCGCCATCATCGTCGCCACGCTGCGCGGCCTGATGGAGTTCTACGACATACAGCTGCCTCTCGAGATTCAGCCGATGTTCGTCCTGCTGGTCGAGCAGGAGGAACTGGGCATCACGGTGGGCTTGCAGGATCGCGTGATCCAGGTGTACGAGGGGCTCGTGTACATGGACTTCAGTTCCGCCCGCGAGCACATCGTCGACGGCCTGAAGTGCTACTGGTACGAGCCGATGGATCCGGCGCTGCTGCCGCCGCTGTACGTCGCGCATCACGAAACGCTCGGCGAGCCGACCGAGGTGTTCCACAACAACATCCGCGAGCGCTTCAATCGAGGCGATCAGGCGGTGGTCGGCGCGATGACCACGTTCGCCGACATCGCGGCCAGCGGCAGAGAGGCGTTGATCGCAGGCGATCCGGAACGCCTCGCGCGTCTGATCGACCAGAACTTCGACACGAGGCGCAGCATCTATCGCCTTCCGCCGTGGCAGATCGACATGGTCGAAACGGCACGGCGCTGCGGCGCCAGCGCGAAGTTCGCCGGTTCGGGCGGCGCCATTCTGGGGACCTACAGCGGCGAGGCGATGTTCGACAACGTGCGGGACAGCCTGGCGAGGATTGGATCCCGAACGGTCAAACCGGAAGTCAGGTGAGATTTCAGAATTCAGATTTCAGAATTCAGATCAAAATTGCAGATTGCAGATTTAGAGGACAGGCCATGACGAAATTATCGCGGCGCGAGCTCGGACGGCTGGCCGCGGCGCTGACGGCGTCGCGCGTGGGTCAGCTCAGTGCTCAGACAGCGCAACGCTCCAGCTATGTCGGGCCGCTCACTGGAATCACGCGCGGGCTCGAAGATCGTCGATTCGATCCCGTGGTGTACTCGCGCGAGCGCTACGGCGACGCGCCGCGTCGGCTGCGCTTCCGTGCCACGAATCGGCGCGAGGCGGAGGAGTGGCAGAAGGCGCTGCGCGCCAAAATCACCGAGCTGCTGGGAGGCTTCCCGTCCTCCCGCTCGCCGCTCCGGCCCGCCTTGCTGGAAACGCGCACGTTTGCGGGCTACCGCCGCGAAAAAGTCGTGTTCGACAGCCGTGACGGCGTGAGCGTGCTCGCGTACGTGCTCGTGCCCGACAAATTGGCGCGGCCGGCGGCCACGGTGATCTGCGTGCCGGGTCACGGCCGCGGCGTGGACGACATCGTGGGCATCGACGACGATGGGCGCGAACGCACGGACAAGAGCGGCTACCAGCACGATTTCGCCATTCAGGTGGTCGAGGCCGGCATGGCGGCCGTGGCGATCGAGCCGATGGCGTTCGGCTGCCGGCGCGATCCACTGAACGCCGCACAAGGTCTGTCGCGCAAGGGTTGCGAGCCGGTCGCCGGCGGCGCGCTGATGCTCGGCGAAACGATGATCGGCTGGCGCGTGTGGGACGTCATTCGCACCGTGGACTACATTGCGACCCGTCCGGAGCTGGACTCGAGCCGCGTGGGATGCATGGGGATTTCCGGAGGCGGCACCACCACGTTGTTCTCAGCGGCCCTGGAGCCGCGCATTCGCGCCGCGATGGTCAGCGGGTACCTGAACACGTTCCGCGACAGCATCGGCAGCCTCGCGCACTGCGTCGACAACTACGTGCCCGGCATTCTGAACTGGGCGGAGATGTACGACGTCGGAGGTTTGATCGCGCCGCGCCCGTTGTTCGTGGAGTCGGGCGAAAAGGACAACATCTTTCCGGTTGCCGCCAGCATCGAGAGCTTCAAGAACGTGCGCGAGATGTACGGCGTCTTTCAAGCCGCCGATTCCGTCGAGCACGAGGTGTTCCCGGGCGAACACTCGTTCTGGGGGAAACGCGGCATCCCGTTCATGGCGCGTCACCTGTTGCCGATTGCTGAAGCGAATTGCTGATTTCAATTAGCAATAGTAGTGCGGACCTGAAATAACTGCTACGGAAGCGTCCAGGCGTACAGCGCGCTCCCGCCGCCCATCAGCAGGTACTGACGGCCATCGAGCTCGTAGGTGATCGGCGAGTTGCCGACCTTGCCGATGCCCGCGTGCCACAGCGTCGCCCCGTCGCTGGTGCGGAGGCCGAGCGCATTGCCGGCCGTGTCTCCAGTGAAGGTCAGCCCCGATTCCGTGGTCAGCACGCCCGCGCCCGACGCGCCTTCCCCGAGGTCGTGGTTCCAGCGGATCTTTCCGGTCTGATAGTCGATCGCGCGCAGCACTGATTGGCCGTAGAGGTTATAGTCCGCGCCCGCCCAGCCGTAGGCGCCGTGCTCCGGCTTGAAAAAGTAGATGCCGTAGGCATCCTGCGCGCTGACGATCAGCGAGCCGGTCTTCGCATCGAAGCTCGGCGAGCGATAGTTGGTCGCTCCACTCTCGTTCGGCGCGATGAGCACGCCGTCGCGTGACGGCTCCTTGGCCGGATCGGGAATCGGGCGGCCGTGTTCGTCGATCCCTTTCGTCCAGTTCACCGCGGCAAACGTCGTGGTCAGCAGGTTCTTCCCGGTCGTGCGATCCAGCACGAAGAAGTAGCCGTTGCGCGACGCCTGCATCAGGAGTTTGCGCGGCTCGCCCTTGAAGGTGCCGTCCACGAGAACGGGAACTTCGGCGGCATCCCAGTCGTGCGTGTCGTGCGGCGACGCCTGAAATCCCCATGCGAGCTTGCCGGTGTCGGGATCGAGCGCGACGATGCTGCAGGTCCAGGGATTGTCGCCGGGTCGAACGGCGCCGTTCAATACGGGCGTCGGGTTGCCGGTGCCGACGTACATCAGATTGAGATCGGGGTCGTAGGTCCCGGTCATCCACATCTGACCGCCGGTCGCGCCGCCGCTCGACGAACCGGGCGTGCCTGCCGGCGGCGTGCTGTAGAACGTCCATTGATGCGCGCCGACCTCGGGGTCGAACGACTGCAGCATGCCGGGAACGTTGTCGAAGTCGCCGGACACACCCACCAGCACGTGGTTGCGGATCACGAGCGGCGCGTTGGTCGACCAGAAGCCGCGCTTGGCATCGGCGATTTCGACGTTCCACTTCACGGCGCCGGTGTTGGCATCCAGCGCGACGAGGTGCGCGTCGGGCGTCGTCAGGAACACGGAATTCTTGTAGACGGCCGCCCCGCGATGGCCGATGTGAAAGCCCTGGTTGGCCGGGTAGGTGTAGCGCCACAGCTGGCGCGCCGAGCGCGCGTCGATCGCCCAGATGTTGTCCGGCGTCGTGATGTAGATCACGCCGTTCACGAGGATTGGCGACGCCTTGATCTGCTGACCCTGGCCCGTCTGGAACGACCAGGCGAGCGTGAGCTGCCGGACATTCTCCGGCGTAATCTGCGTCAGGCGGCTGTGACGGCGTCCCGAGTAGTCGCCGTGATAGGTCGGCCAGCTGTCGCGCGGAGGATTGAGCAGTGCCGCCGGATCGAGTCCCTGCGCCGCGAACAGACGGCAGGCGACCACGACGACGACCACCGCGCAGGCCGTGCCGGCGCGTTCAGCGAAGCGTATGCAGGTATGCCAGCACGTCGTGCATGTCGCCATCGGTATATTTTCCCAGCTGCTCGGCATGAGCTCGAAGCGGGTCGTCGACCGTGAACTTCGCCTGGTCCACCGGAAATGAGTGGTTGGCGCCGGACTGATCCGTGAGCGCGATCGTGAATTCGTCGCGATACGCGAGCGAACCGGTGACGACCTCGCCGGACGGCCTCGTCACCGTCACGCGCGCACGAGCTGCGGCCTTTGCGCCCGTGGGGTACAGCATCCGTTGCAGCAGCGCGAGCCCTTCGAGGCGCTTGGCAAGGCCGGCGAAGTCGCCGCTCGGCGAATGACACTTCGAGCACGCCGTCGCGAAGTATTTCTTTCCCGCTTCGACGTTGCCGGTCTGAAGATCGGCGACGTCCACGGCACGGCGTCCGCCGGTCAGCGACTCGGCCTTCGTTTTCTGGTCGTGAATGAAGGCGACGACGGCCGCGAGATCGGATTCGGCGAGAGTGAAGGCGGGCATGCCTTTGTCGACCCGGCCATTGCGCACGACAGGTCCGAGCGTGTCGCCGCGCACATCGGCCGCGACGCTCGCGGCACGCGTGAGGTCGGGCCCGGTTTCGCCGCCCATCGCATCGCGTCCGTGACAGAAGCCGCATTGCGCCGCAAAGATCGGTTGTCCGGCGCGCACCTGCTCCGGTGGATACGCTTGCGGCGTCGCCGTTGCCGGTGGCGGCACGGCGGCGGGGCTGGCCTGCGACCCTCGGCCGCCGGCTGGCGCCTGCGGCTGCGGCTGATCCATGGCCGCGAGATTCGCGCGATAGCTCACGTTGGTGGCGGTGGGGAAGTCCGACGGGATCTTCTGTGTGACGGCGCCGTTCGCCGCCCACTCCGTACCGCGCTGGAAGGTCACCACGAAGTCCACCGAGCTCAACGCGCTGACGTCGTGTCCCATCGTCGTGTGAAACACGCGTCCCTTGCCGTAGGTGAGCACCATCAGCTGCGGCTCGTCGCGTCCGGTACCGTTGTTGGCCGGATCGGAATACGCGGTGGCCAGCACGGTCATGTTGCGCCCGGGGCCGCGCAGCTTGGCATAGAGCTCGTCGCCCTGATGCATCCACGAGGCAGGCAACCCCCTGGTGATCGGATGATTCGGATCGCGAACCGTGACAGCGAACGGCAGCCGCTGTCCGTGACTGCCTGCCGATCCCGGCGTCACGTCGGACGTCAGCTTGCCGTCCTTGATGAACCAGAACGGTCCGGCCTTCTCGGTCCGATTGCGCCAGCCGCCGACGCCAATCATGTCGTTGAACGCGGCCCAGCCCGGGAAGGCGTTGTCGGATGCGTGAACGATCACGAGCCCACCGCCGTCGCTGACGTAGCGCTCGAAGGCCGTCTTCAACTCGGCGGGCCAGCGTTCGTCGGGCGCGTCGTAGTTCATCACGACGACCTGGTACTTCGCGAAGTCAGGCTTGAACGCGCTGAAGCTGCCGCCAGGCGGCGGCGCCGTCACGACCGCGACCTCGAAGAGGCCCGCCTCGTCCAGCTCCTTCTTCAGCACCTGCGTGGTCAACTGCCACCGGTGGTACGGACCGCCGCTCTCGCCGTCGAGGAGCATCACGCGGATCGGCGGCGCGGCGCGGGGCACGACCATCGCGGCGAGAACCACGAGACAGGCGATTGCGGAACGCTTCACATCACGCCTCCTCTCCGCGAACGCCGAGCAACAGTTCCACGGTCAGCTGATCGAGACGCTCGTAGCCCAGGCCGCGCTGTCCTCTGGTGCCGAACTCGGCGACCAGCGCCTGGATCTCCGGATCGGCGTTCCACTGTTTCGCGCGTTCCTTCAGGATCAGGTAGGTCCGCATACATCCGCGCGCGAAATCGCGGACGCCGTCGTAGTCCTCGGTCCGGTAAGCGTGCGCGTCGAAGTGCCGCGGGCCCGCGTACCCCACGTCCTCGAGGAATTTCACGAGCCAGAACGCGGACTTCACGTTGGCCGATCCGAAGCGGAAATCCTGATCGTATCGGCCGGGCACCTGATCGTTCAGATCGATGTGAAAGAGCTTGCCCGCTTCCCAGGCCTGGGCGACGGCGTGGAGAAAGTTCAGGCCCGCCATCTGTTCGTGCGCGACCTCAGGATTCACGCCCACCATCTCGGGATGATCGAGCGTCGGAATGAACCCGAGGTACGCTCCGGTCGTGGCCATATAGATGTCGCCGCGCGGCTCGTTCGGCTTCGCCTCGAGCGCGAACCTGAACCCGTACCGCCGATCCAGCGAGTAGCCGCACAGGGCGTTGACCGCTTCGCGCAGCCGCTTGATCGCCTCGTCCGGACGGCGGCAGGCGTCGGTCTCGGTGCCTTCTCGTCCGCCCCACAGCACGAAGATGCTGGCGCCGAGCTCGGCGCCCAGATCCATCGCCTGCCTGGTCTTCTCCAGCGCGTACGCGCGAACGCGCGGGTCGTTGGAGGTGAACGCGCCATCGCGAAACACCGGGTCGTAGAACAGGTTGACGGTGGCCATCGGCACGACGATGCCGTGCCGGTTGCACGCCGCCTTGAAGCTCGTGACGATGCGATCGCGATCGGAGGGGGAGGCATCGATCGGCACGAGATCGTTGTCGTGCAGGTTCACGCCCCACGCGCCGACCTCGGCCAGCAGCGCGACCGCATCGACCGGCGGCAGCGGATCGCGGACCACGTCGCCGAACGGATCGCGCCCGCGGTTGGCGACGGTCCAGAGGCCGAACGAGAACTTGTGTTCCGGCCGGGGCGAGTATCGGTCAGGCATGGACATTCCGCAGCGCGGGATAGACGCGCGTGTATGCGCGGTACCGGTCGCTCATCGATGCGACGGCCGCCGGACGCGGCTGCGTCGACGTCGTCCCGCGGACCAGAGCATCGCATGCGGCATCCACTGTTGGCCAGCGGTCAATTCCGACGGCCGCCAGGATCGCCGCGCCGTACGCCGCTCCCTCGTCTGCCGCCGTATCGACCGGCTGCCCGTATACGTCGGCCTGAATCTGCCGCCACAGCGGCCGACCGCGATCCGCCGCCGCCGAGTCGGATGCGGTCGACCGGGACCTGCAACTCCGCGAAGATCGACAACGTATCGCGCAGGCTGAACGCCACCCCTTCCAGGATCGCGCGCACGATGTGTCCGCGGCCGTGGCTGGCCGCGAGGCCGACGAGCGCGCCGCGCGCGTTCGGATCGCAGTGCGGCGTGCGTTCGCCCATCAGGTACGGCGCCCAGAGCACGCCGTCGGCGCCCGGCGCGATGCGCTCGGCCTCGGCGGTCAGCTGGTCGTAGGACGTTCCGGAGGCCAGCTGATCGCGAAACCATCTGAGGGAGAGGCCCGCCGCCTGCGTCACCCCCATCACGTGCCAGCGTCCCGGGATCGCGTGACAGAACGTATGAATCCGCCCTTCGGGATCCGTTGCGGGCCGATCGGTTGCAGCAAACACGACGCCGGAGGTGCCGATGGTCGCGCTGACGGCGCCAGGCCGCGTGATGCCCATGCCGATCGCCCCGGCCGCCTGGTCGCCGGCGCCGGCGACGATCGGCGTGCCGGTGGGGATGCCTGTGAGCGCGGCCGCGACGGCAGATACGCGCGCGCAGATGTCGGGCGACTCGAACACGGCCGGCAGCAGGTCCGCATCAATCTCCGCTGCGTCGAGCATCTCGCGGGGACCATCTGCGGCGCGCCACGTCCAGCATGAGCGTTCCGGACGCATCGGCGACGTCGATGGCGTACTCGCCGCTCAACTGGAGGCGGACGTAATCCTTTGGCAGCAGCACGTGACGCACCCGGTTCCACAGGTCAGGCTCGTGCGTGCGGACCCACAGCAGCTTGGTCAGCGTGAAGTTCGTGAGCGCGGTATTCGACGTGAGATCGATGATGCGCGTCCGGCCGATCGTCGCGTCCAGCCAGCGGCACTCGTCTTCCGTGCGTTGATCGCACCAGATGAGGGAAGGCCTCAGCACGGCGCCGTCCGCCCCCAGGAGCACCGCTCCGTGCATCTGTCCTGACAGGCCGACGCAGGCGATCGAGTTGGCGTTGACGCCGCTTTCGGCGATCGCCGAACGGATCGCCTGCTGACAGGCGCGCCACCAGTCGGCGGGATCCTGCTCGGCCCAGGTGGTGCGCGGCGACGCGAAGGGTGCGTGGTCGGCCGTCGCCGATGCGATCAGCGTTGCCGTCGTCGTCGAGGATCAGCGCCCGGGAACCGCTCGTGCCGACGTCGATGCCTAGAACGGGGCTCACTTCGCCAACGTCTCGCGCAGCGCCTCGAACAGCACCTGCGCTCCTTCGCGCACGCTCGTGAGGCTCACGTGTTCTCCATCGCCGTGCATCGAGGCGACCACGTCGGCCGGGAGCAGCGCGGGAAAGATCCCGTAGCTTTTCACGCCGCTGGGGCGGAAGGCGTTCGAGTCGGTGCCGTACGGGATGAGGATCGGGGTGACGATCGCCTCGGGGTGCCTGCGCTTGATGGCGGCTTCGATGTTGCGGTACAGAGGCGCATCGTTGGTCGTGACGACCGGGTCGTCGGATTCGTTGATCAGTTCGATCTTGATCGCGGGATCGCCGAGGCGCCGGCCGATCTCGGCGATCCACTGGTCGCGCGTCGTTCCCGGCAGCACACGGCAGTCGAGGCCGGCTTCGGCGACCGAGGGGATCACGTTGATCTTCGGCGGATCGCCGACACCAGATCGGAACCAGGTCAGGGAGATCGTGGAGTGCTGGATCGCGTTGGTGAACTTGTTCTGCGCGAAGGCGCCGACCTTGGCCTGCATCATGTCGATGACCGTCGGTTCGCCGGGTCGAGACGCCGGCGCCTGCGGGGCGCGCGTGCCTTCGGGCGCGAGCAGCCTGGCGAGCGCCTTCACCAGCCGATCGTTCGGGTTGGTGTCGGTCGGCTGACTGCCATGTCCCGCGACCCCTTCCGCACGCAGCTTCAGCCAGACGATCTTCTTCTCGGCCACGGAGATGCCGTAGACCGTCTTGTTGGGCGCGAAGAGATCGGCGCTGCCGAAGCCGCCCTCGTCGAGGACGTATTCCGGATCGAGCTCGGCGTAGTGGTTCGCGATCATCCATCGGGCGCCCAGCGCGCCGCCGACCTCCTCGTCGGGCTCGGCGAGCAGGATGACGTCGCGCGTCAGCGGCACCTTCTGGCGCTTCAACATCAGGAACGCCACCAGCTGCGCGATCCCCTGGCCTTTCATGTCCATCGCGCCGCGGCCCCACAGATCGTCGCCCTGGATCGTCGGCGTGAACGGATCCGTTTTCCACTGGGCCCGATCGGCCGGCACGACGTCCATGTGGTGGAGCATCAGGATCGCCTTGCCTGCCGGCGGCGACACCGTGGCCTTCAGCCGGCCGTAGAGAATCGCCTTGCCGGGCGCCGATTCGTAGCGCGTGACCGGAATCCCTTCACGCTCGAGAATCGAAGCCAGGAAGTCGGCCGCCTTACGCGTGTCGCCGGGCGGATTGGAAGTGTCGATGGCGACATACTGCTGGAGCAGCCGGGTGATTTCATCCAGCTCCTGCGCATGGGCCGGCCGATGCATCAACACAAAGGACACGAAGGACACTAAGAAAAAGGCATACCGGAATTTTCTTTGTGTCCTTGGTGTCCTCTGTGTTGATTCACTGGTCATATAGCCTCAAACACTCCGCTCTCCCGATTCTTCCGCACGCGATCCCACTGGAAATAGCGGCCGTTCATCGCGATGTAGACGCCGGGCGGCAGAACCTGGACGAACGACAGCGCGCTACCGAGGTTGAACAACCCGTCCGAGCTGCCGAACGCGTACGGGATCATCGCGCCAGTCAGCACGATGGTCTTGGCGGGCGAGCGCGGCGCGGCCGCCAGCGCCGCGGCCGTCTCCACCATGGTGTCGGTTCCGTGCGTGATCAGGATTCGCGTCTCAACCGCCCGCGTGCACTCGTCGACGATCCGTCCGCGGTCGGCCGCCGTCATCTCCAGGCTGTCGATCATCATCAGGGTGGAGATCGACACGTCGATGCGTGATCGCCCGAGCCGCAGCATTTCCGGCAGGTGCGTGTCCTTGAAGAACAGGGAGCCGGTCAGCTCGTTGTACTCCTTGTCGAAGGTTCCGCCGGTGACGAAGACCCGACGGGTTCTGGATTCATGGTTCAGGGTTCAGCGTTCGTTCCGGGTTCACGGGTTCTGGGTTCCTGGTTCATGGTTCAATTCGACGTCTTCGTTCCCGAGTCCCCGAGTGCCGATAGATAGAGAGCATTGAAGAGTAACGGAAACGTCGCGTGCGTTTGCGCGCGATGCTGGGGCCGCAGTCCGAACAGGACGACCTTGCCCGGGTTCATGTCGATCGACACGACGGCCGCGCGGCCCGCCATGAGTTCTTCTCCCTTCAACCAGCCGGAGGCAATCACGTTCGTGTTCGGATAGCGCGCCACGACGCTCGACCGCTGCGAATTGAAGCCTTCGGTCAGCTGGAAGAACGGGCTGTTGATGTAGAAGCCGAACGTCTCGGCGGCGACGCCGTAGCCGATCGGGTGCTGCGTGTCGACTTCGAGGTTGAGGATGGCGCCAGGCGCGAAATGCTGATCGCGCGTCAGCCCCTTCTTCAGGTTTCGCACCGGGATCGGCAGCTTCTCGATCGCGAGGTCGCAGGCATTCCCCATCGTGACGAGAGTGCCGCCGTCTGCGACGAACTGCTTGAGCTGCTCGACGCCGGCTGCGCCGATGCCTCCGCGGTACTCGGGCCGGATCTGGCTCGCATCGTACCCGTCGACGATCGCCCGCGGATCCTGGTCGGCGATGATGATCGTGTCGAACTTCTGCCGCAGCTTGCCGGCACGGATGTCGGCGTTGTGAATCGACGTCAGGTTGAACTGGTACTGCTCGAGCACCCAGCGCGTCCATCCTTCGTCCATGTTCCCGCCGGTCCAGGGTTGGTACATGGCGACGCGCGGCGCGTGAAAGACAACGTTCGACGTTCGTGGTTCGACGTTCGACGTTCTCGGTTCGGCGTTCGCGGTTCTCGAGTCAGCCGAAGCTTTGACGTTCAGGCCGAAGTCCTTTGCGATCGACTCGATCTTCGAGCGCGGCGATGCCGGTCACGGCGACATGCGAGGGGCCGTCGAAGCTGACGTGGGCCCCGTCTTTCAGCAGGCGGTTGATCGCGATCGCGGAGTCGGGGCCCTTGTAGTCGAACCCGAATCGCGCGCCGGCGCCGGTCACGCTGCCGGCCATCTTCGGCAGGCCTTCCACCCTCGTCATCTTGATCGCCGGGAGCGCGTTCTTCACGAACGACCGTGTCCACGCCGAGCAGCATGCCGAGCGACCAGGCGGTGACGTCGTACGGCGGCTCGGGCGCAGAAGTTCGGCGAGCGGCGCACTTCCGGATAGGTCTGCTTCTCCAGCATGTCCTTCGCGTAGCGCGCGAAGACCTGTGTCATCGGGATCACGAACGTGCCGGCGCCGTAGCTTCTGCCGTCGGCCTCGAATGCCGCATCGGCTCGATAGATTTCGACGCCGCCCATGTTCAGCTTCTCGACCAGGTGCGCCGCTTCGCGCGCGTCCTGCTGATGCTCGACGGGCACGAGGATCGCCGACGGATTGCTCTTCTTGCCGTCCTCGATCGTCTGGCGGTTCACCTCGTAGATCTGCCGCACGATCGTCTCTCGCCGATCCGCCGCCGTTTCCAGCAGCGCCATCGTCGCGATCAGCTCGTAGTCGACGATGTCGCGGAGGGTCCAGTGGCCGCCCATCCAGGGCCGTGGATACTCGGTGCGGGAGGTGATGTCGGTGGGCGCGGGAATCGGGCCGTTGTCGAAACGCATCTCGCCGCGGCCGCCGCCTGGCGCTGCGGCCGGGGCGGGCCGGCCAGGCACCGCGCGAACCTGATCGATCGGCGCGGCCACGCGGGCGCTCGCGACCTCCGTGAGCAGGCCGATCTGGTTGTGCCACCAGCCGCTCCACGCCATCGCGCCTTCCCAGAAGTTGGTGTAGGTGGAGTTGTAGATGATGCCTTCCTTGCCCGCCGCCTCGAGCGCCGCGGCCTGCGACTGGCCGAGGATGCCGTTCCACCGGTAGATGAGCGGGTGCACGTTGGCGTTGATTGGATCGGTGGCCGGCATCACGAAGATGCGGGCCGCGTTGCTCCCCATCTGGTGCTCGTCGAGCCACACCGAGGGAAACCAGTCGTGCCACAGCGAGGTTCGCCGTGTGCTGGCTCTCCTTCTGCGTGAACATGTACATGTCGCGGTTGTTGTCGTGCCCGACGTACGGGTGATACAGGTACGGGATCGGACTGTTGGCGTAGTCCGTGCCGAGGTTCTTGTTGAACCAGTCCGTGACCATGATCTCGCCGTCGGGGTTCAGGCTCGGCACGAGCACGAAGATCACGTTGTCCAGGATCTTCTTCACGTCCGGCGCGTCGCTCGTCGCCAGGCGGTGCACGAGCTCCACCGACATCTGCGTCGCGCCGATCTCGGTCGCGTGGATGCTGCAGGTGATCAGCAGCACGAGCTTGCCCTGGCGGAAGATCTCGTCGCGCTCGCTCTCCGACGGCGCGCCGCCCTGGAAGTACAGCTTCTTTTCGAGCTGCTTGTAGCGATCGAGGTTCTTGAGCGTCTCGGGCGAGCTGATTTCGAGCGCGATGAACGGGTTGTTGTCGCTCGTCTTGCCGAGCTCACGGAAGCGCACGCGGTCGGAGTTGGCCGCCGCAAGCTTCATGTAGTCGACGATCTTGTCCCACCGGATCAGCTTGTTGTCCGCGCCGACCTTGAACCCGAGAAACTGCTCGGGCGTTTGCAGCGTGCCGGCCGCCGTGGCCACGAGCGTCGAAGCGAGGACGAGAACACCAATCAGAGGTCGTCGGCTGACCATGAAGCCTCCAGGAAGAGCCACTATAATATTCGGCGATATTGACCTATGACCAGAATGTTGACGACTAGAACGCGGATGGACGCCGTGCAGGCGCCGATCGTGCCGGTGATCGGCGGCATCATCCGGCAGGTGCCGGGCACCATTTCGCTCGGCCAGGGCGTCGTGCACTACGGCCCGCCGCATGCGGCCCTCGACGCCGTCCGCGACGCGTTGACGGACGCCTCGACCCACGAATATCAGGACGGAGCCGGGCTGCCGGCGCTCGTCGAACGGCTCGCGGAGAAGCTGCGCGCGGAGAACGGCATCGACGTGGGGCGAGGCACGCAGCTCATGGTCACCGCCGGCGCGAACATGGCGTTCGTGCACGCCGTGCTGGCGATCACGGCGCCGGGGGACGAGATCATCCTGAACGTCCCGTTCTACTTCAACCACGAGATGGCCATCCAGATGGCCGATTGCACGGCGGTTCGCGTCGCCGACCGACGATCGCTACCAGCCGCGCCTCGACGCGCTGCGCGCCGCCATCACCGATCGCACGCGCGCCATCGTCACCGTGACGCCGAACAATCCGAGCGGCGCCGTCTTCAGCGAGGACGCGCTGCGGGCGATCAACGCGCTCTGCCGCGATCGCGGGATTTATCACATCGCCGACGAGGTGTACGAGTACTTCACGTACGGCGCCGCCAGGCACGTGTCGTCGGGATCGTTTCCCGGCGCCGAGGGACACACGATCGCGATGTACTCGCTGTCGAAGGCCTACGGGTTCGCCGGCTGGCGCATCGGCTACATGACGTATCCGGAGCACCTCGCGGACGGCGATGGCGAAGAGCCAGGACACCATCGTGGTCTGCGCGCCGGTGGCGTCGCAGGTGGCGGCCATCGCCGCGCTGGACGTCGGACGCGGGTACTGCGAGCCCCACGTCCGCGAGCTGGCCTTGATTCGCGACATCGTCGTCTCGAAGCTGGCGGCGCTGGCGCCGCGGGTCACCGTGCCGGCGGCCGATGGCGCGTTCTACGTGCTGATGAAAGTGGAGACCGCGCTCGACCCGATGACGATCGCCGAGCGGCTGATCCGCGAGCTACAAGGTCGCGGTGATTCCCGGGCCCGCATTCGGCATGACCGACGGCTGCTATTTCCGCGTCGCCTACGGTGCGCTGCAGAAGGAAACCGTCGCCGAAGGGATCGGCCGCCTCGTCACGGACTCGGGACGATCCTGGAATCTGCCTAAATCAACAGGAGATCAGGAGGCCAAGAGCATCGTGGGTTTGGTCTTCTTCAAGACCCTACCCTCGCTGATCTCCTGATCTCCTGTAAAGGATCACGCGTCTAGACGTCGAGCTCCTCGGCTTCGTCCGCTCGTTCCATGATGAAGCGGAAGCGCGCCGAGGCGTCCTTGCCCATCAGCTCGTTGATGACCCGGTCGGTGACGAGCTGATCGGTCACTTCGACGCGCAGCAGCCTGCGCGTCCGCGGGTTCAGCGTCGTCTCCCAGAGCACTTTCGGCATCATCTCGCCGAGGCCCTTGAAGCGCGTGATCTCCGGCGTCCCCCGGCCGTTCTTGCCCTGGCCATGCTGCTTCAGGATGGTGTCCTTGTGCGCATCGTCGAGCGCCCAGAACGTCTCCTTGCCGATGTCGATGCGGTAGAGCGGCGGCTGCGCGAGGAACACCTTGCCGTTGGCGATCAGCTTCGGCAGGTGACGGTAGATGAACGTCAGCAGCAGCGTGGCGATGTGATTGCCGTCTGAGTCGGCGTCGGCGAGGATGATGATCTTGCCGTAGCGCAGCTTGGCGATCTCGAAGTTGTTGCCGAGGCCGCAGCCGATCGCGGTCACCAGATCCGACAGCTCCTTGTTCTCGAGCACCTTGGCCAGCGACGCGCTCTCGGTATTGAGCACCTTGCCGCGCAGCGGGAGGATCGCCTGCCGCGCGCGATCGCGTCCCTGCTTCGCCGATCCGCCTGCCGAATCGCCTTCGACGATGAAGAGCTCGCTGTTCTCGCTGCTGGAGTTGGTGCAGTCGCTCAACTTGCCAGGCAGGTTGAGGCGCGTCGACGTCGCGCTCTTGCGCGACACCTCGGCCTGTGCGGCGCGGCTCGCTTCGCGCGCGCGGGCGGCGAGCACGATTCGCCCGACGATGGCTTCGGCGACGCTGCTGTTGTGATTCAGCCAGTGCTCGAGCGCCGGGACGTATCACGCCGTCCACGGCGGAGACGAGCTCGGGGTTGTTCAACCGATCCTTCGTCTGTCCCTGGAACTGCGGTTCCTGAATGAACACGCTCAGGACGCCGGTCAGCCCCTCCCGGATGTCTTCGGCGGTCAGCGTCACGCCCTTCGGCGACAGGTTGTGCGTCTCGATGTAGTTGCGCACGGCCTTGCCGATTCCGGCGCGCAGGCCGCTCTCGTGCGTGCCGCCGGATCCCGTCGGGATGCCGTTCACGTAGGAGCGGACGTGCTCGTCGGTCGCTTCCGTCCACTGCAGCACGAGGTCCAGCCGCAGCCCCTCGTCCTTCGTGAGCGTGAAGGGCGCTTCGTGCACCGGCTTCGCGCCGCGCTCCGCAACGATGCGCTTCAGGTAGTCGACGATGCCTTCGCTGTGCTCGTAGACGATTTTCTCTTTCGCGCCTTCGTCCTCGAACGTGACCTTCAGCCCTTTGTGGAGATAGCTGGCGACCTCGAGCCGTTCCTTGATGATGGCGGGATCGAATTCGATTTTCGGGAAGATCGCGGCATCGGGATGAAAGTAGACCTTCGTGCCGCTTCCGCGCGCGGGTCCGATCTTCTTCAGCGGGGTGACGGGCTTGCCCTGCTTGAAGCGCATCTCCCACTGGGCCCCGTCGCGCTTGACCGTGGCGACTAGATCTTTTGACAGCGCGTTGACGACGCTGGCGCCGACGCCGTGGAGGCCGCCCGCCGTCTTGTAACTCCCGTGCTCGAATTTTCCGCCCGCGTGGAGAACGGTAAAGATGACCTCCAACGCGCTCTTCTTCGATGTCGGGTGTTTGTCGATCGGAATGCCGCGGCCATCGTCTTCGATGGTGATAGCTGATCCATCGGCGTGAAGGGTGACCCAAATATTTGAAGCGAAACCGTTCATCGCTTCGTCGACGGAGTTGTCGAGCGTCTCCCAGACGAGGTGATGCAGACCGGCCGAGCCAACGCCTCCGATGTACATCCCGGGGCGCTTCCGAACGGGCTCGAGACCCTCTAAAACTGTGATGTCTTTGGCGGTGTAGTTCGCAGATGCCATGTATATAATGTGCGCCTTCTGAAGCCCTTACTGCGGCGTCTTGTGCATCACGATTGTAGCGGTATTTCAGAGTTATCCAGCCGCCGCAGCCGCCGTTTCCGAGGACGTGCCCGTCCCCGGTGGCACCGTCACGCTTGCGCACGTCTCTCGGTATCGAGCCCGTACCCGATCGCGGCCGCTTCATGTACGAGCTCACTCGCCTTCTCTACAACACACCTGACGGGCGAAAGCCGTCGGCCGACACCTACCTGAACGCCGCGCGCCAGGCGGCCGGGCGTGGACGTCAGAATCTCGACACGCGGCCGGGCGATGTCGTGCCGGTGCCGCTGACCGCGGAAATCTGGAGCAGCGCGATCTTCCATCGCACCGTCGCGCCGCGCGAGCTGGTGAACGCCATCATCATCGATCGGTCGGCGTCGCTCCTGTGCCTCGGCCTCGCGTCGCTGGACGATGGCACGCTGGGTTTTTTCGCGGACCGCCCGCAGCTGCTCGAGCGGATCTACGAGCGATCGGCGCCGGTCTTCGCGGTGCTCGCGGCGAGCCTGCGGGTGCAAGGCAACCGTGTGGTGCCGCCGGGTGCGGTTCGACAGGGGCAGGCCGAGCGTGGCGACGTCGAGGCGCTGTGGGAAGGCGTCGTCGTCGAGAAGGTGACGCGGGCCGATCGGTTCATTCAACAGCTGCTCGAGCTCAATGAAGGACGGCTGGCGTACGTGTACGACGTCATCGGCGGACTCGATCCGCCGCGACGCGCCTTCGCGCTTGGCTTGTGGATGCCGAATGCGACGATGCGGGCAGAACGCTTCAAGGCGCTGACGATCGGCGCCGGCCGCCTACCGTGAGTCGCACTTTCGCACGCTGCCTCTGGCGCGCACGTCCTACGACCTGTCGATGACGCTGGCGCGCGTCGCGGCCAATCCGGACGGCACGCCGGCGGCACCCGCCTCGCGCGGCTTCTGGATGCGCGTGTTCTCCGGCACCGACCTGCCCGAGGATCCGGCCCGTCTGCTTCGCGGCATCGACGAGGATCCCATCGACGCGGCATGGCTGGTCGAGAGCATCGGAACGCTGGACGTCAGGATGCGCGCCGAGCGGCTGGATCAGATTGGCTTCTGCCAGCGGCTGTTCAACGCGGCCGACGCCGCGGCGCGGCCGGACGTGTTCATCGCGTGTCGCGCCATGAGCCGGTACCGCATGCTGATGTGGACGCTCGAACGCATCGGCATCCGGGCGCCTTCGGTGTACGCGCAAGCCGCGAGGCAGGCGGCGCGGATCGGGGCATTTGAAGGCCGGCGCGGGTTCGAGGCGCAAGCGCAGTTTCAGGGTGCGCTGGCGATTCTCGCGCGCGCGAGGATGGTCACCACGCTGACCGTCGAGAAAACACAGGCGCTGATCGAGCAGCTCGCGGCGCTGCCGCTGACGGAGGACGGCCGCTATGCCGGCGCAGTCGCCCGCTGGCTGCGCAGCGACCTCGGTGGCGCGATCAAGAGCGCCGAAACATCGGAGCTCGCTGGTACTCGCCGCGATGTCGGGCCCGCCGTCGGGCGACGGTCCGGTTCCGCGGCCGGTGACGTGGGAAGGGCAGGCCTATCGCCTCGATCTCGGCGCGGCCGAGCGGCAGCGCCTTCACATCGTTCGCGAGAAACAGGAAGGCGCGCCGCTCGATGTGCCGCTCGATCTCGCCGCGGCCGCGAGGATGCTGGCCACCGACAAGATCGCGATCGGCGACGTCGAGCCGATCGTCACGAAGCTGACGGCGGCCATCGACGAGCTTCCACGCCGCGTTGGCCGCGACAACGACGAGACGACGCCGCCCGGCGTGCCGGCCGCGTCCAATCCACGCGAAGTACTGCGCAAGCTGACCGAGGAGCTCACCAGGGATCTCCGCAACAAGGACATCAAGCGCGTCGTCCGGGCGTCCGAGCCGCTGCTCGAACTGTCGGACAGGGTGCTTGCCGACGTTCTGCTGTCGATCGCGTATGCCGCCGACGTCGGCGACCCCGACGGAACCGTGCTGCTCGCCGAGGACGTGTCGCGGCGGCACGATTTCGGATTCAACACGCGCGAGTCGGAGACGCGGCTGCGCGCGGCGTGGGCCATGCCGCGCGTCGAGATCACGCCCGGTCTCCCGTGGCACGTCAGCGGCTCGCTGCTGGGCCTCGATGTCGGGCTGTCGCAGCTCGCGTTGCGCCGCCTCAACTTCGAGCGCGTTCTCGAAGCGCCGAAGCTGACGTCGAACGAACGCGACAGCTTCGCGATCTCGGTCTCGCTCTTGAACCCGTTCGCCCTTCGCGACGCCGATCGCGACGCCATCGCCGAGGCGGTCTCCGCAGGACAGCGGCGGCTGGGGTCGTTGCGCAACGGCGGACAGGCGGCGGCGCGCGCGGCGGCCGAGGCGGCGTTCGACGAGATCGCCGATGAGCTGTCGATCGAGGGGTGGCGGCGGCGGGCCGTGCGCTGGATGCTCGCGCACGAGGCGGACCGGGTTCCGTCGATGTTTTCGCTGACCGAAGTGATGGTACTGGGCAGCGGCCGTATCGGCGCGCTCAACGCATGGGGCATGTCGATGGTCAACGTCGAGGGCTGCGTATGTTCGCGCTTGACGCCGCCCGGCCGCTGGCCGACATTGTTGGGGCGTCCGTCGCTCGGGTTGACCGCAGCGGCAGTGGCGGACGTTCACCTGCACGTGGCCATCATGCTGAGAGAGATGCGTCTGCCGGCGGCCATCGCGAAAGTCGTGCTGTCGGGCGCCGTCCAGGACTTCATCGACGATGCCAGGCCGACCGACGACGCCGACTGGCTGTCGCTCGTTCGCGCCGCCCGGGCGGCGAACCGCGATCGCGTCGAAGACTACATTGCCGCCGCCACGGCCGCGGGCCCGTTCGTGCCCGACGCGGGCCGGAGAGTCCCGGAGCAGCCATGATCTTCAGGCGCGCGGTGCTGTCGCTCGCGATCGCGGCGTGCGCCGGCGCCACGCTGTCGCTCTGGGCGCAGGGCACGTCCGATCTGCCGGTGCTGAAGATCCTCTCGCCGGACGACGAGGCGTTCGTGACGGGACCGACGCTGCTGCGCGCCACCATCACGCCGTCCGATGGGGTGACCGGCGTCACCTTCTTCGTCGACGGCCGGCAGGTGTGCGCGCTCACGGCGCCGCCCTTCGAATGCGATTGGGACGCGGGCGCCACGATTACCGCGCACCAGATCCGCGCGGTGGCGACGGTCCAGGGCGGCTCCCGCATCGTGCAGACGGTGCGCACCAAGTCGGTCGGCTACGTCGAGCGCGTGGACGTGGACGTCGTGCAGGTGACCGTCACGGTCTCGGATGGCCGCGGGAAGTTCGTGCGCAGCATCCCGCAGTCGGCGTTCCACGTATTCGAGGACGGCCATCCCCAGGCCGTGACGCACTTCACGTCGGAGGACGTCCCGCTGGAACTGGTCGCCGCCATCGATATTTCGGGAAGCATGGCGCCGGCCATGCCGAAGCTGAAGACCGCGGTGAAGCAATTCCTCGGCGACGTCCCGCCGCAGGATCAGGTGACGCTGCTCGGCTTCAACGACAACATCTTTACGCTGACGCGCAAGGCCACCGATCCCGCCGAGCGCGCCAAGGCGGTGGACCGTCTCGCACCGTGGGGCTCGACCGCGCTCTACGACGTCCTGCTGCGCGGCGTCGAGATGCTGGGGCGACAGGCCGGCCGGAAGGCGCTGGTCGTGTTCACCGATGGTGAGGATCAGGGGAGCCACGCCACCATCAACGACGTCGAGCGCCGCCTGCAGTCGAGCGACGTCACGCTGTACATGATCGGCCAGGGCCGCGGTGTCACGATGGAACCGCTCAAGAGAATCATGGAGCGCCTCTCGGTGCCGACCGGGGGCCGCGCGCTCTTCACCGACAGCATCGACGAGCTGCACGCGGCGTTCGCCGATCTTCTCGACGAGCTCTCGAACCAGTATCTGCTCGGCTACCAGTCGACCAACTCCCGCCGCGACGATGCGTGGCGGAAGATCAAGGTCGACGTCGACGGTCACCACGACGTGCGGGCGCGGCAGGGCTACCGCGCGCTGGCGGGCAAATGACTGTCAGAAACCGCAGAGATCGCAGAAACCGCAGAGAGAAAGTCGCAGAGAAAGATTCTTGTTGGTTTTCCTCTGCGCTCTTTGCGTGCTCCGCGGTTCCAGTTCTGCGG
This sequence comes from uncultured Acidobacteriota bacterium, assembly GCA_963794305.1. Lineage (GTDB taxonomy): Bacteria > Acidobacteriota > Vicinamibacteria > Vicinamibacterales > CAVVIG01 > CAVQFC01. The sequence continues at coordinate 99,182 of CAWCDQ010000017.1, forward strand.
CGCAGCAGCAGCCGCCGCCGAAACCGAGCTTCCAGTCGTCGGTTGAGGTGACGTCGCTCGACGTGACGGTGGTGGACGACAGGGGCAAGCCGATCACCAACCTGACGCCGGCCGACTTCAACGTCCGCATCGACGGAAATGCCCGGCGGGTCGTGACGGCGGAGTGGGTGCCGCTCATCACCGAGGCGAGCGCGGCGGCGCCGGCCCCGCCCGACGGCTACAGCACCAACGAGAGCGCCACCGGCGGGCGCCTGATTGTCATCGCCGTCGATCAGCCGAACATCCGCTTCGGCGGCGCGATCGCCATCACGAAGGCTGCCAACGGGTTCATCGATCGCCTGCTGCCCTCGGACCGCGTGGCGGTGGCCGGCATCGGCGTCGGCGCGCCATCGACCGTGTTCACGTCGGATCGTACCCGCGTCAAGCAGGCCATCGCACGGATGGTCGGGCAGAAGATGCAGGAGATGAGGACCGCGCACAGCATCGCGCTGGTCGAAGCCATCTCGATCGAGCGCGGCGATCCGGGCGTGCTGGAGAACGTGCTCTCGCGCGAGTGCGCGGGGTTGAGTTCCCAGGAAGTTCAGGCGTGCCGGTTCGAGGTCGAGACCGAGGCGCGCGAGAAGGGGCGCAGCGCCAACCAGGAAGGCAACGAGAGCGTGCAGGCGCTGACGGCGCTGTTCATCGGCCTGCGCGCGATCGACGCGCCGAAGACGCTGATTCTGATCAGCGAGGGGTTCATCGCCAACGAAAACATGTCGCGAATCATTGAGCTGGGCACGATGGCGGCGTCGGCGCGGACGAGCCTGTACGCGCTGAAGCTCGATAGCCAGTTGTTCGACGTGACAAACGCGCGCGCCCCGATCAACGCGTTTGCCGATCGCCAGGCCCAGGCGGAAGGGCTCGAGATGCTCGCCGCGTCCTCGCGCGGCGCGTTGTTCACCGTCACGGGCACGGCCGAGTCGCTCTTCGAGCGCATCTCGTCCGAGCTCTCGGGCTACTACCTGCTCGGCGTCGAATCGGATGGCCGCGACAAGGACGGCAAGCCGCACCCGATCCGCGTCGACGTGCCGCGCAAAGGCGCCGTCGTTCGATCGCGGCGCCAGCTGGTGAACGCGGCAAGCGATCGGCCGGCGCCACGAACCGCTCGAGCCGCCGCCAACGCCGCGCTCGCGTCGCCGCTGCTCGTGACGGCGATGCCGCTGCGGGTGGCGTCGTTCGCGCTGCAGGGACCGGAGCGCGACAAGGTGCAGCTCCTGCTCCACGCCGACATCGGCACCGACTACCCGGCGTCGAAGGTCGTGTCGGTCAGCTACGTGATCACCAACGCCGAGGGGCGGGTCGTGGACACCAAATCGGCCGACATGCGCCTGCTGCCGGTGATGACCGGCGTGCCGTCGCCGTTGCAGTTCACGGCCGGCGCGAGCCTGCCGCCGGGCAATTACACGCTCAAGCTCGCCGTCGCCGAAGGCGATCGCGTGGGCAGCGTGGAGCACGTGGTCCGCGCGGTGCTGCCGTCCGCCGCCGGCGGCCTCACGCTCAGCGAGTTGATGGTCGGCGGCCCGCTGGAGGTCGGCGAGCTGCTCACGCCGACGATTGGCTATCAGATCAATTTCAGCTCGATCCACGGCTACGTGGAAGCCTACGGCGCGAAGACCGAAGGGCTCACCATGGAGTTCGAAGTCGCCACGACACCCGACGCCCCCGCGCTCCTGAACGTCGACGTGCCGATCCACCCGGTGAACGAGACCCGCGCGATCTTCACGAAGGTGATGCCCTCGCACCAGCTTCCGCCGGGCAAGTACGTGCTGCGCGCGATTCTCTCTGCCGACGGTGCGTCCATCAGCACGCTGACGCGAGGCTTCGAGGTCGCGCCGCCGAAAGTGCTGTTGACCTCGGCGGAGGGCATCGGCAACGTGTCGGTGGATGCGGAGCTGTTCCTGCCGGTCGACGAGAACACGATGTCGCCCGTCTTCCAGCGCGACCTCGCGGTCGACGAGACGACGCTGGCGCCGTTCCGCGAGCGGGTGACGCCAAGCGTGAAGAGCGCGTTCGACCAGGGGGTGGTGTTCCTGGCCGCGGGCGACTTCACGAAGGCCGAAGCGAGCTTCAAGAAAGCGATCGCGCCCGACGTCGACAGCACGTCGCCGCTGGTGTTTCTCGCGGCCTCATTCGCCGCCGCCGGCAAGGATCACGAGGCCGCCAGCGCGTGGCAGACGGCGCTCGTCGACGGCACGGATCTCCCGCAGATCTACGTCTGGCTGAGCGAGGCGCTCCTGCGGACGCACGACTTCGGCGGTGCGCGCGCGATACTCGAAGAGGCCGTCGGCAAATGGCCGGCCGACACGCGCTTCACCAAGCCGCTGGCGATGTTGTACGGAACGTTCGGCCGCGGGCGCGAAGCCGTGCGCACCCTCGAACGCTACCTGGACGACCGACAGGACGACCGCGACGCCTACTTTCTCGCGGTCCAGTGGATTTATACGGTTCACTCCGGCGGCGCGGTCGTGCACAGCCGCGCCGAGGACAGGAAACGCGCCCACGAGTACGCCGAGGCGTACTTGCGGTCACGAGGACCGCAGGCAGCCCTCGTGAAGCAGTGGGTCGATTATCTGGATACCGACAAGTAAAGGGAACGATCGGAAGGAACCGCCGAGGACGCAGAGATCGCAAAGAATGTTTTTCTCTGCGGTCTTTGCGATCTCCGCGGTTCCTTCTGATCGTTTACCGGTTGCTGATCGTTTTACCGGTTGCCGAAGTCGTCCGAATGCGACGCGGGCGACTTCTTGCCCCGCGTCGATTTTCGGGCCGCCGGCTTTTTCGCGGCCGCCTTCTTCGGCGCGGCCGCCAGCGTAGGCCGCTGCGCGCGGGCGCGCGGCTTTCGCGGCTTGGCACGCCCGAGCAGCTCCGCCGTCGTGTCAATCGGGATCTGCGGGACCTGCTCCGCCTCGGTCTCGCTCGGCTCGGCTTCAATCGGCAAGGCCGGCGCCGCCTCGATCGGCTGGTTTTCGTACGTGTCTTCCACGTCTGGCTGCGGAAGATTCGGACGGCTCACATGCGCATGCGGGTGCGCGTGCGTCCCCACGCCCACGCCCTGCAGCGCCGAGCCCGGGAACACGCGAAGGCCGCCGCGCCTGTCGCGCTCGACGCGCACGAATCCCTCGCGCTGACACGCCTTCAGCAGATCCATCAGCCCGCCGAACCCGTAGCGCCGCTCGTCGAAGCCGCCTTCGGTCTGACGCAGAATCTGTTTGACGTTGCGCAGATACATCGGCCAGCGCGCGCCCGTGGCCGCGCCCAGAATGCGTCCTGCTTTCTGCACGCCGTCCGCCTGATCGCCGAGCGGAGGGCCGAGCGGTTCCTGGTGTGGCTGGTTGAAGCCTGCCGCTGGAACCGGGCCGGCCGGCGCCGGCGCCTGGAAGCCGTGCGACACCACCGGCGCACTCTGCTCGGCCGGAAGCACCGGCGCGACAGCTCCCGCCTCCTCGCCTTCCGCGAGAGCGCGAGGCTCTTCGACGAAGCTTTCGTTGAGCTCCACCGTCACGCTGCGGCCCGACGTCTTCAGGTGCACGTAGCCGGACTTCGCCAGCTTCTCGGCGAAGTCGAGGAACGACGAAGCGCCGTAGTTCCGCTCGGAGAACGTCGAATCGAGCTGCAGCAGCGTGCTCTTCAGCAGGCCGGTCTGCGGAGTGACCTCGCGGTCGGCGAGAATCTTCAAGGCGCGGCGCACCACCGGCAGAGCCTGCGCGATCGGAGCGCTCGCCGCGGCCGCCGGCATCGGCCGCCCTTGCTTGGCGGCGGCCTTGCGCACGCCCGAGAGGTTTTCGTAGGCGATGAACTCGTGGCAGTTGCGCTGCAGGATCATGCTCGTGAACGCACGGCCCCCGACGACGAACACCTTCTTGTCGTACTGCTTGAGTTTCTCGACGAGCGACAGGAAGTCGCTGTCGCCTCCGACAATCACGAACGCGTTGATGTGCGAGTGGGTGAACGCCATCTCGAGCGCGTCGAGCGCCAGGTTGATGTCGGCGCCGTTCTTGTCGCCGCCCGGCGTCATGTTGCGCTGGACCAGACGAATGGCATGTTGCGTCAGCGAGCGGCTGTACTCGCCCGAGCGGGTCCAGTCGGCGTAGGCGATCTTGGTGACCACCTCGCCGCGTTCCTTGATGGCGTCGAGGATGATGCCGACGTCGAATTGCTGGCCGAGTGTGGTCTTGACGCCAATCTCGATGTTGTCGAAGTCGATGAAAACGGCGATGTTCAGGCGGTCTTGATGAGGCAAATCTGATTCCTAGCGTTTGAGAGTCGCTTGTATGTTTCGCGTCGAACAACAGCGGCTGGAGATTCCAGCCAGAGAAGCAGTGTTCGCGCCAGCCAACCTCCAGGTGAGGTTGCGGGGCGATTGTACTTCAAAACCGTAAAGCCGTGTCGGCGTTATCCGGAAGTGAGCGGCGGCGGGGCCTCCGGCGACGGCCAGATGACCCTGGTGAACTGGCCGCGCTGCAGCAGTTCCCGGCCTTTCCCGCCCCGCCCGGTCACCTCGTACTTGCCCGTGCTGATCGTCTGTTCCGCCCCGCGCGAGGTCTCGACGGTCAGCAAATCGCGGTCGCCCGTCGAGGCGATCGCGCCAAGCAGGCGGTCCTCGTCGCTCAGCTTGATGAGGAGCACCCCCTTGCCCGGTCCCGACAGGAAGTTCACCTCGTCGGCCTTGCACAGGATGCCGCGCGCCTCGGCGGTCGCCGCAATCAGGACCTCGTCGCCGGTGAGCCTGGCGACGTTGACGATCTCGGCGCCGTCGGACGGGCGGGCGTAGCGGCGCCCGGCGCGTGTGCTCGGTTCGACGAAGCCGTCGAGGTTGAAGCGCAGCGCATACCCGTCGCTCGATACCGCGACGGCGTGAACCGGCGCCGCATCGCCTTCCTTTTTCGGCGTGATGTTGCCGGCGACTCGAGGATCCAGGCTCAGGGCCGCGACGAGCTTCTCGCCGTCTTTCAGCTTGAACTGCTTCTGGATCGGCTCGCCGTAGCCGGTCGATGCCGGCACGTCGATGATCTTGCTCGTGTAGGCGGCGCCGAAATTCGAGAAGAACACGACGCTGGCGCGCGTGCTGCCGGCGCAGACCGCCATCACCTGATCGCCTTCACGCAGCCTGGTGGTCGACAGATCCTTCACTTCCTTCTGCCGCTTCACCCAGCCGTCACGCGAGACGATGACCACGTTGTCTTCGTCGACGATGAAGTCCTCGGCGGAGTACTCGGGCTCGCCGCTGTCGCTGGCAATCGCGGTGCGGCGCTTGTCGCCGTACGTCGTGCTGATCTGCTCGAGCTCGGACCGTACGAGCTTCCACCGGTTCTCTTCGCTCTTGAGCAGCGCGTTGATCTGCCGCGCCCGCGATCGCTTCTCCTCGAGCTCCTTGCGCACCACCAGGATCTCGAGGCGGGCGAGGCGATAGATCTTGAGCTCGAGGATGGCGTCGGCCTGCTCGGCGTCGAGCTTGAACCGCGCCATGATCTTCTCGGCCGAGTCGGCCTTGCCGTCCGACTTGCGGATGATCCTGATGATCTCGTCGAGGGCGTCGAAGACCGTTTCGAAGCCTTCGAGGATGTGGATGCGCTTCTTCAGCGCCGCGAGCTCGTGCTCGAGCCGCCTGGTGACGACCTCCAGGCGGAAGTGGAGGAAGTGCCAGAGGATCTGCTTGAGATCGAGCCGTTCGGGCCGGCCGACCTCGGGATTCTCGGTCGGAATCAGGCAGGTGAGGTTGACCGCGAAATTCAGCTGCAGCGACGTGTGCTTGAAGAGATACGCCATGATCATCTTCTCGTCGGCGTCTTTCTTCATCTCGACGGCGATGCGCACGTCCTCGGTCGACAGGTCCTTCACGTCGAGCAGCTGCGGCAGCTTGCGCGCGATGACCACGTTGGCGATCTGCTCGACGAGCTGCGCCTTGTTCACCGTGTACGGCACGCTGTCGATGTAGATCGTCTTGGTCGAACGCGTCTCCGGCCCGATGTCCCAGGTGCCGCGCAGGCGAACCGATCCCGATCCCGTCTTGTAAATTTCCTTCAGCTCCTCTTGTGAATTGAGAATCTGCCCGCCCGTCGGAAAGTCGGGCCCTTTGACCCAGCGGCACAACTGCGCGGTGCTGAGCTCGTCGTTGTCGAGCAGCTTGACGAGCGCGGTGCAGATCTCGCCGAGGTTGTGCGGAGGGATGTTGGTGGCCATGCCCACCGCGATGCCGGTGGCGCCGTTCACGAGCAGGTTCGGCACTCGCGCCGGCAACACAACCGGCTCCGTCTTCGTGCCGTCGTAGTTCGGACGGAAGTGCACCGTCGATTGCTCAATCTCGGAGAGCATCTCGTCGCTGATGCGGGTGAGACGGCACTCCGTGTAGCGCATGGCCGCCGCGCTGTCGCCGTCGAGCGACCCGAAGTTGCCGGAGCCGTCGACGAGCGGATAGCGCAGCGCGAACGGCTGCGCCATGCGCACGAGCGTTTCGTACAGCGCCGAATCGCCGTGCGGATGGTAGCTGCCCATCACGTCGCCGACGACCTTGGCGCACTTCCGGTGCTTCGCGTCGGCGGTGAGGTTCTGTTCCCACATCGTGTAAAGGATGCGGCGCTGCACCGGCTTCATGCCGTCGCGGACGTCGGGCAGGGCACGCGACGTGATGACCGAGAGCGCGTAGTTCAGGTACCGCGACTGCGCGGCCTCGTGCAGCGCGACGTCCGAAGTGCTGCCCGGTCCGTGGCCGCCGCCGCCCAGCAGCGCGCCGCGGGCCGCGGCGTCGCGGCCGGACTCGCCGCCGCCGGGGGGCTCGAGGTTGTCGAACAGGTCGGGTGATTTGCGTTTCGCCATGGATTCGGGGTCAGGAAGCCGGCCGCTAGAGTACTGCGAGCCGGCGGCGGCTGTCACGATTCACGAGCAAGTCGCCATTTTTCAACGTGTTTTCCTTCTATACATCTGATGCGTGATGTGTGATGATCCAGAGATGAGGACGACCCTGGATATCGACGACGACGTGCTGCAGGCGGTGAAGGAGCTGGGCGGATTGCAGAAGAAGACGGCGGGGCAGCTGCTGTCCGAGCTGGCCCGCAAGGCGCTCGCGCCCGCGCCGCACGCACGCTCGCGGGTGCGAAACGGCGTGCCGTTGCTCCCGAGTCGTCCGGGCGCGCCGATCATGACGATGGCCGAGGTCAATCGCCTGCGGGACGATGTGTGAGCGAGGCCGCGCTGCTCGACGTGAACGTGCTGATCGCGCTGTTCAACGAGCACCACATCCATCACGAAGCGGCGCACGACTGGTTCGCCGATCACGGAGACCAGCGGTGGGCGACCTGTCCACTGACTGAAAACGCGTTCCTGCGCATCCTCAGCGACCCGTCGCAGCGCAGCATCCGTCTGCCGCTGTCCACGCTGGCCGATCATCTGGGCCGCTTCTGCCGTGACGAGCGGCACGAGTTCTGGCCCGACGCGGTCTCCATGTACGACGACTCTCTGTTCGACGTCTCGCTGCTGCACGGTCACCGTCAGCTGACCGACGTCTATCTTCTCGGGCTCGCCGTCAAACGCAGCGGACGCCTTGTCACCTTCGATCAGTCGATTCCGATCTCCGTGGTGAGGGGCGCCACGCGGTCGTCGGTGGAAGTCATCGCGCTCGCCGAGTAGAGTTGCGATCATGGTTTCTGAATCGATTCTCAAGGCTATCGGTAACACACCCGTCGTGCGTCTGCGCAGCGTCGTCGAACCTGGCAGCGCCGACGTGCTCGTGAAGCTCGAGTACTACAACCCGACGGACTCCTACAAGGATCGGATGGCGCTCGCGATGATCGAGGGCGCCGAGGCGCGCGGCGCACTCCGTCCGGGCATGCGGGTCGTCGAGTTCACCGGCGGCAGCACCGGTTCGTCGCTGGCGCTCGTGTGCGCCGTGAAGGGCTATCGTTTCGCGCCGGTGTCGTCCGACGCCTTTGCGAAGGAGAAGCTCGATACCATGCGCGCGTTCGGCGCCGACCTTCTCGTCGTCGAAAGCGACGGCGGCAAGATTACGCCGCCGCTGTTCGACCGCATGCGGGCGGAGGTGAAGCGAATGCTGGCCGAGGGCAACACGTTCTGGACCGATCAGTTCAACAACCAGGACGCGATCCAGGGATACATGGGGATCGGCCGCGAGCTGATCGAACAGACCGGCGGCAGACTCGACGCCTTCTGCGGCGCCGTCGGTACAGCGGGCATGTTGGCCGGCGTGTCGAAGGCGTTCAAGGCCGCCGGATGCGGCGCGCGGATCGTCGCGCTCGAGCCGGCGTCGGCGCCGCTGCTCACGCAGGGGCACGGCGGGCCGCATCGCGTTGAAGGGATCGCAGCCGGCTTCGTGCCGCCGCACCTGACGCCCGGCGTCTACGACGAGGCGCGCGTGGTGGACGAGGCCGAGGCGCGCGTGATGGCGAAGCGGCTGGCGAAGGAAGAAGGCGTGTTCGCCGGCACCTCGTCGGCGCTCAACGTCGTCGCCGCGCTGAAGCTCGCGAAGGAGCTGGGACCAGGCAAGGTCGTTGCGACCGTCGCGATCGATTCGGGATTGAAGTATCTCAACGGCGATTTGTTCGCCGGGTGAGGGACGGCCTGAAGGCCGTCCCCTACGAGTGGCCGCCTTCAGGCAGAACCGCGACTCGTCAGACCTGCCAACCGCCTCCCAGCGCGCGATAGATCTCGACGAGGGCCGTCAGTTCGCTCAGTTCCGCCTGCGCCAGGCCGAGCTCTGCATCGAACAGGCGCGTGTCGGCATCGAGCACCTCGAGATAGCTCGTCACGCCGCCCTCGTAGCGGACCTGCGCGAGTCGCCGGGCGTCCTGGGCCGCGGTGAACAACAGCGCCTGCTGCTCCCGGAACTCGCGCAGCTTGCGGTAGCCGACCAGCGCGTCCGAGACTTCGCGGAACGCCTGTCGAATCGTCTGCTGGTAGCCGACGACCGCCTCCTCGCGGCGCGCCTCGGCGAGCGCGACCTGCGATTTGGTGCGGCCCGCGGTGAAGATCGGCTGCGTGACGGCCGCGGCCGCGCTCCAGATCGCGGTAGTTCCGGTGAAGAGCGTCGCCAGCGCCGTGCTCTCGAATCCGCCCGATCCGGTCAGCGAGATCTGCGGAAAGTAGGCGGCGCGCGCGACGCCGATCTGCGCGTTGGCGGCCACCAGCGTCTGCTCGGCCCGCTGGATGTCCGGGCGCCGCTCGATCAGCGAGGAGGGGAGTCCCGCCGGCACGTCGGCCTGGTGCGGCTGTTCGGTCAAGGCCCGTCCGCGCGCGATCGGGGCGGGGTTGCTGCCCAGCAGCACGCTGATGAAGTTCTCCTGCTGCGCGATCTGCCGCTCGAGCGTCGCGATCTCGCCGGTCGCGCCGTAGACCAGCTGCTCGGCCTGGCGCACGTCGAGCAGCGACGTCACGCCGCCCCGTTCCCGCACCTGGGCCAGCTCCAGCGACTCTTGCCGCGACGCGAGCGTGCGCCGCGAAATATCCAGCTCCAGATCCAGCGCGCGCAGGCTGAAGTACGCGCTCGATACCTGGCTGACCAGGGTGGTCAGCACCGCCCGGCGTCCCCACTCGGCGGCGAGCAGCTGAGCGCGGGCCGATTCGGTGGCGCGGCGGAACTTGCCCCAGAAATCGAGCTCCCACGCCGCCGAGCCCTGGACCGCGACCGCGCCGATGTTGCGCGGCGGAAACCCGAGCGCGACCGACGGGCGCTCGCCCAGGACGTCCACGCCGGCGCTGACCGTCGGAAACTGATCCGCGTGCGTCACGCCGAGCTGCGCCTGCGCCTCGAGGATTCTGGCCGCGGCCGTCTGGATGTCGTAGTTGTGTTCGAGCGCGGTGCGAATCAGCGTCTGCAGGACTTCGTCCTCGAACAGCGCGGACCAGCGCTCGTCGGCCAGCGACGTCGCGCCTGGAGCGGCGTCCACGCCGCGAAACGCATCGGGAGCGACGACCGGAGGCCGCTGGTAGTTCGGACCGGTCATGCAACCCTGGGTCACCAGCGAGATCGCCACGACCGACGCCAGCGTCAGCGGCGTCACGCGGCTGCGGAACCGGATCGTTCGAGCCACGTTACGAGTGCCCCTCGCTCGGCACGAGATCCGGTGCGTCGCCGTGCGCCGGCGCGCGCCGCGCCGACAGGCGTTCGACCAGGACGAACAGCAGCGGGATGATGAAGATGGCGAGCAGCGTCGCGGCCAGCATGCCGGTGACGACCACGGTGCCGAGGATCCGCCGCGACGCGCCGCCCGATCCGCTCGCGAACCACAGCGGCACGCAGCCAAGGATGAACGCAAAGGAGGTCATCAGGATCGGCCGCAGCCTGAGCTTCGCGCCCTCGAGCGCAGCGTCGACGAGGCCCATGCCGTGCTCGTACCGCTCCTTGGCGAACTCGACGATCAGAATCGCGTTCTTCGCGGCCAGCCCGATCAGCATGATCACGCCGATCTGCGCGTAGACGTCGAAGTCGTAGCGGCGCATGAACAGCCCGAGCATCGCGCCGAACACCGCAATCGGCACCGAGAGCAGCACCGAGAACGGCAGCGACCAGCTCTCGTACAGCGCCGCGAGGATCAGGAACACGAACGCAATCGACAGCGCGAACAGCCCGCCCGATCCGCCGGCCTTCTTTCCTGATACGAGAGATCCGACCAGTCGTAGCTGATCTCGCGCGGCATCGTCTGCTTCGCGACGTCTTCGAGCACGTCGAGCGCCTGACCCGAGCTGTAGCCCGGCGCCGCCGCGCCGGTGATCAGCGCGGCCCGGTAGACGTTGAAGCGGTTGGTGTACTGAGGTCCGAGCGCCGGTTTGGTCGATTCCAGCGTCGACAGCGGCACCATCGAGCCGTCGTTGTTGCGCACGTAGAACTGGCTGATGTTCGCCGGGCTCGTGCGCTCCGCGCCTTCAGCCTGGAGGAACACGCGCCACTGCCGGCCGAACCGGTTGAACTGGTTGACGTAGAGGCCGCCGAGGAATGCCTGCATCGTCTGATAGACGTCGCCGATCGCGATGCCCTGCTTCAGCACCTTGTCGCGATCGACGTCGGCATACAGCTGCGGCACCGCCGCCGTGAACTGCGTCGTCACGCCGACCAGCTCCGGCCGCTTGCGTGCGGCCGTCGAGGAACTTCTGCACGTTCTGGTTCAGGAACTCGAGACTGCCGCCGGTCCGATCCTGCAGCCAGAAAGAGAAGCCGCCCTGCGTGCCGAGACCGGGAATCGACGGTGGCATCACGGCAAAGGCCGTCGCTTCGGGAACGACCTGGCGCAACTCCCGGTTGACGCGGTTGACGATCTGCCGCGCCTCGAGATCGGCGCTGGTCCGTTCGTCCCACGGCTTGAGCCCGATGAAGTAGAAGCCGTAGTTGCTCGCGGTGACGCGCGACAGCAGGCTGAAGCCGGCAATGGTGTTGAAGTTGGCGATCCCTTCCGTGTGCGCCAGCAGGTTGTCGATCTTGCGGCACACGGCGTCGGTCCGCTCGAGCGACGCGGCGGGAGGCAGCTGCACGTTCAGCAAAAAGTAGCCGTAGTCCTCTTCCGGCACGAAGCTGGTCGGCAGGCGGCGTCCGACGAGAACCGCCGCGCCCGTGAACCCGGCGAGCAGGACGATGCCGACCACCGCCTTCCGCACGAGACCGTGGCTGACGCGCACGTAGCCGCGAGTCGCCGCGTCGAACCCGCGGTTGAACCAGGCAAAGAACCGGTTCAGCAGGCCGGTCGTCTTGACGCGCGGCTTGAGCAGCATCGCCGCCAGCGCCGGCGACAGCGTGAGCGCGTTGAACGCCGAGATGATCACCGAGATCGCGATGGTGATCGCGAACTGCTTGTTCAGGCGTCCCTGGATGCCGCTCATGAAGCCGACCGGGATGAACACCGAGGCGAGGATCAACGCGATGCTGACCACCGGCCCCGACACTTCTTCCATCGCCTTCAGCGTCGCATCCTTCGGCGCCATGCCTTCTTCGATGTGGTGTTCAACCGCCTCGACGACGACGATGGCGTCGTCCACGACCAGGCCGATGGCGAGGACCAGTCCGAACAGCGACAGCGTGTTGATCGAAAACCCGAGCAGCGGGAACACGGCGAAGGTGCCGATCAACGACACCGGCACGGCGATCATCGGAATGAAGGTGGCGCGCCAGTTCTGCAGGAAGAGATAGACGACGAAGATCACGAGGACGATCGCGATCCCGAGCGTGATCAGAATCTCCCGGATGCCTTCGGACACCGGCGCGGTGGTGTCGATCGAATAGCGGTAGGCCAGATCCTCGGGAAATCGCGTCTGCAGATCCGCCATCACCTTCTTGACGCCGTCGGCCACTGCGAGCGCGTTCGATCCGGGCTGCTGGAAGACGGCGACCGCACAACCCTGCTGCCCGTTGACGCGGCCGATCTGCTGATAGTTGAGCGCGCCGAGCTCGACGCGCGCGACATCCCGCAGGCGGACGACGGAGCCATCGGGGTTGGAACGGACGGCGATGCCGCCGAACTCTTCCGCCGTCTGGAGCCGCCCCTGCGCGCGCACGGTGTAGGTCATCTCCTGGCCCGGTCGGCGCCGGCTGCGCGCCGATCTGGCCGGACGGGTTCACCGTGCTCTGCTGCTGAACGGCGCGCACCAACTCCGGCACGGTGAGGCCGAGCTGCGCCAGCCGATCGGGCTTCACCCAGATGCGCATCGCGTAGTCGCCGGCGCCGAAGATGCGCACGTCGCCGACGCCGGGCACGCGATAGAGCGCGTCGATGATGTTGATGTTCGCGTAGTTGGCGAGGAACAGCGCGTCGTAGGTGTTCTTCGGCGACATCAGCGAGACGATCAGCATCGGAAAGCCGGTGGCCTTGCGCATCGTCAGCCCGAACGTATTGACGTCGGGCGGCAGGTTCGGCTGCGCCTGGGCGATGCGGTTCTGGACGTTGACTTGATCGATGTTCGGATCGGTGGCGACGTCGAAGGTCACCGTCAGCTGCATCGTGCCGTCGTTGGCGTTGGTCGACGCCATGTAGAGCATGTTGTCGACGCCGTTGGTCTGCTGCTCGAGCGGCGCCGCGACCGCCGATTCGATGGTCAGCGCGTCGGCGCCGGTGTAGGTTGCCGACACGCTGATTTGCGGCGGGATGATCTCCGGGAACTGGGCGATCGGCAGCCCCTGCATGGCGACCAGGCCGGCGAGCACGGTCACGATGGCGATGACGATGGCGACGATCGGACGGCCGATGAAGAAGCGCGACATGGCTCAGTGCGCCTCGCCGGTTGCGGCAAGCGGCGTCGGATGGACTACGGCGCCGTCGCGGGTCGCCGCGCCCTCCACCACGACGCGCGTCCCCGACTGCAATCCTTCAGCGACGATCCAGCGGCTGCCGACGCGTTCGCCGACCTTGACGGTTTTCGTGCTGACCTTGTCGTCGGGCCCGACGACGCGCACCTGGTAGGTTCCCTGGAGCTCGGACACCGCGCGCTGGGGCACGAGGAGCGCGCCGTCGCGCACCTGCGTGTCCGCGCGGACCCGGCCGTACCCGCCCGGCCGCAGGATCCGATCGGGATTGGGAAATGTGGCGCTGATTCGGATCGTCCCGGTCTTCGTGTCGATCTCGCGATCGGCGGCCAGGAACGATCCTGCATGAGGGTACGTCGTGCCATCGGAAAGAATCAGCGTCAGCGGCGTCCCTCCGGTCCACGGCCCCTTGCCACCGCGGCTGATTGATGCGCCCTGCGACCTGGAGGTAATCCTGCTCGCCGAGCGGAAAATACGCCTTGATGGGATCGATCTGCGACACGGTGGTCAGCAGCGTCGCCGGTCCGACCAGATCGCCAATCTGCGCGGTGGCTATCGCCGCGACGCCGTCGACGAGCGACGTGACCTTGGTGAAGCTCACATTCAGCTCCGCCGTCTCGACGGCCGCCTTCGCCGACTTGACGGCCGCCTGTGCGCCGAGGTTTGCCTGGATGTCGTTGTCCAGCTGGCTGCGCGCAATCGCGCGCTGCTCGGCAAGCGGACGATCGCGCTCCAGGTCGTGGTCGGTCTTCCCCAGCTGCGCCTCGGCCTCGCCGAGTTGCGCCCGGGCCTGGGCCAGGACCGATTCAAAGGGACGCGGATCGATTTCGAACAGGAGCTGTCCTTTCCGGACGAACGCCCCTTCGTCGTAGTTGCGCTTCAGCAGATAGCCGCTCACCTGCGGCCTGATCTGCGCGTTGACCAGGCCGTCCAGCGTCGCGATCCAATCGCTCGTGATGACGATGCGCTCGGGTGCGACCGTGATGACGCGGACTTCTGGCGGTGGCGGTGGCGGCGGCGCCGCCGCGCCGCTTCCGCAGGCGTCACACAGCAGCAGAACGAGGGGCGCGAACACAAGAAGGCGTCGGGGATATGACATGCCGTTACTTTCGCGATGGACGAGCCGCGGAACGCAGCCCCTGGAGCCACTGATCCACGCTCGCGTCGAAGAGCCGGTCGGTCGGGCACGGTGCGAACCGCCGCATACCGAGGTGAACGTGCAGGAGGGCCTGATACGTCAACGCGGAAAGGATGAACCGTGAGGCCACCGCTGCGTCCGCGCTGCGGCGAAACTCGCCGGTCCGTCTGCCCTTCCTTGATGAGACGCTCGACGAAACGCCAGCGTTGCGCGACGCCGCGCGCCCAGGCCGCGAAGACACGCGGCGCCTCGGCCGGCATCTCCGCGATGACCACTCTCTGCCACAGCCCGGATTGCGAGGTCAGCGATAACACCCAGAAGTCGCCGAGAAAAAAGCGGAGACGATCCGCGACACTGCCGCCCTTCTCCGCCAGCCGCCGCTCGATTCCCTCCTGACGCTCGGCCATTCGGCTGGAGACGCTTCGCGTAAGCAAATCGTCTTTGTTTGCAAAGTAGTGATAGACGGTCGCCTTCGAGACACCCGCGTCGCGGGCGATGTCATCGAGGCGGACTCGGCGGTAGCCATGGCGCTTGACGAGCTTGAGGGCCGATGCCATCAGCACGCGAGGACGATCGTCAGGAAGTCGTTGCCAGCGTCGAGGGGCGTGTCCTCGAGCGACGCGAGGGCGGCTCACGTTTCGAGTATCCCACCATAATTGACCAACGGTCAATTATTCGACAGGCACTGCTCTTGGCCGACTCAAGCGTGTGTCGGAGCGTGCATCGTTCCGACGATCGCGTATCACAGTTGTGTAAATCTTGATCGAATGTCAGAGAACTCGACTGCGTAGTGCGGGTTTTCAGGGATGCAGCGCCTCCGCGGTCGGCGCCAGCTGTCAGTAGATCGTCGGAGGTCGCGATTTAGTCGCAGCATGAGGGACGGCCTGAAGGCCGTCCCCTACGAGGGGTACGATTCAGGCCGTCTCTACTTCACGATGGGATTGCCCGAATCGCGCTGCCAGTCCTGCCACGAGCCGACGTAGACGCGCGCGGGGATTCCGGCGGTACGTGCTGCCCAGTACATCAGGCTGGCGCGCATGCCCACGGCGCAGTACGTCACCACGCTCTGGTTGGGCGCGACTCCAGCCTGCGTGAGGAGCGCGCGAATCTCGTCCACGGTTTTGAACTTCAGCATGCGCTGATCCGCGTACAGGTCCTGCCAGAGAATCAGCGTCGCGCCCGGCAGGTGGCCGTTGTTCCATTCCATGGTCGTGCGGACGTCGAGCACTTTCACGTCCGGCGATTGAAGGCGCGCCTTCACGTAGGGGGCATCGACGATGACGTCGGGAGCGGGCCGGACGGTGAGCGTGCCGGCGGCAGGCGGCGGAATGTCGGTCGTGACGGGACGGTTCTCCGACCGCCACAGATTCATGCCCCCATCGAGCAGCGACACCTCGCCTTCGTGTCCGACCGCGGCGAGCGTCATGTAGATCCAGCCGATCTGCATCGGCTGGTCTCCGTAGAGGACGATGTGGGTGCCATCGGCCGCACCGGCCTTCGAGGCGAGCGCCTTTGCCAGTTCCGGGATCGGCAGCATGTGATGGTCCATGCTCCCGCCCGCGCTCATCTGGCCGGAAAGCGTGTCCATGTGATCGATGAACCGTGCGCCGGGAATGTGGGCGCGCTCGTAGGCGCCACGGTCGCCGGTGTAGACGACGCGAACCTGGGGATCGCTGAGATGGGACTGAAGCCAGGCGGTCGAAACCATCGGCTCGACGCTGGTCGCGGCGGCAAGCGCAAGGATATGGAGCACGTGTACCTCCTGGCTCCTTTAGACGGTCGACAGGTGAGGAAGGTTCACGGCGGCGCATTCACCTCGAGCGAGCACGCCACCATAACGACGCGACTGCGAAAAGCACGCACAGGATACTGACGCCGTACCAGGCCCGTGCCGTCGAGGTTCGATCGCCATCGAGCACGTAGTCCACGGTCAGTTCCCGCTGGTCGACATCCCGGCGCTGGCCCGAGATCGATACGCGGTCACTGGCGGGTACCAGGGCGTTCGCAAGATAGGCACCGATGTCAGGACGAAAGGTATTGCGATACCGCAGGTGGTGGGCGCCGGCCTTCAGCGGCGGCATCGCGGCGGACAGCTGAATGCGGATCGCGCTCTCTCCCTTCCGCAAGTCCTCGACGGCGGGGAAGCGCGCGTCGATCAGCTCGACGGCCAGCGGCGTATCGTCGACCGCGACAGCGATCGCGCGACTGACGCTCGCGGCGTAGGCCTGGCCTTCGTCGGCGGAGATCGTCCCGGTGCGATCGCGATCGATGTCCGCGAGCACGCGGTCCGCGACGGAGATGCCTGCCGTCAGATCCAGTTCGATCCGCGCGCGATCCGGATCGAGCGCGATGCGCGCCGCCTGGAGGTATTCGTCCAGCCGGTGCGCGGCGATGGCACTGCTCGCGGCGACGAGAAGCGCCGACGCCAGGCCGGCGGCGCCTCTACTTCGCCACGAACTTCGCACCGTAGTCGTTGGTCGGATCGCGATAGATGGTGTGGATATGGTCGACGCTGCCACCCTGGGGCGCGTACTCGATCACGAGCGTCGGACCCTGGATGCGGAAGTAAGCCGCGCTTCCGTCGGTGGTCGGACCGCTCCAGGCGAAGTAGGTCTGCGGCAGGTTGCCGCGAAGCTCCGCCATGCGCGGATCGGCGAACGCCTCTGTCGCGATGCCTGCCCACTCGCGAACGATCTCGATCAGCATCGTCTGCTGCTGCGGCGAGAGCGCCGAGGCGCGGATGCCCTCGGGCTGGATGACCCGGCCGTCCTGGCCGGGCCCGAGCACGAGATCCGGGACGCGATAGCCGAGGATCGCCTGACTGCGCTGCGTTGCGTCGAGGTTGTTGATGAGGGCCAGCGCCTTGTCGTGCTCCGGGCCAAGCGGACGAACCTCCCGCCCCTCGACTGTGTAGGTCGCGGGCTGCGCCGCGGGAAGGCTCGGGGTCATGCTCGCGTTCCTGCCGGCCATCGTCAGGTTGATCGCGAGATGGTGGCCGCCGAACTGCAGCATCCACGGCGCGGTCGTGGAGGGGACACCGACGAACGCGAGATAGTACTGATCCTCGCCGAAGCTTGGGCCGCCCCGGCCGCCCCGGGCCACCGCGGCCACGCCCGCCACCGCCGTCAGCCTTCTTCAGCACTTCGTCGCCGTGCATGATCTCGGTCACCTTGCGGTAGCCGTCGCGGCTGAGCGCCGTCGTCAACAGTGTCGTCACCGCGGCTCGCTGCGCCGGCGTGAGATCCGCCAGCAGCAGTCCCCGCCGCTCGAACATCGGGCTCGGGAGATTGGACCAGCGCGTTTTCTGAGGGCCGTCGAAAGGAAACTGGAGCCTGGTTCTGCCTTCGGCGTCGAGCGTGGCGAGCAATGCCTGCGCTGCGGTGACGATCTTTGCTGTCGCATCGGCAGGCTCACCCGCGGGCGCGCCGGCGCGCTGCGCGATGGGAGTCGTGGAAACGAGCAGCAGCAGAAAAAAGGCCGTGGTGCGCATATTCAAACCTTACGGCCTTTTTGCGGAAAAACGATGGCGCCGACGTGAAAAAAATGGGCGGATGGGATTCGCCCACCCGCCCTGGTTGCCCCGCCAATCTCGCGGCGCGGTACCCGACCTACTTGATGAACAGCATCTCCCGGTACGTGGCGAGCGGCCACGATTCGTGCGGGACCATCAACTCGAGCTGATCGCCCGTTTCCCGCAGAGCCGCCATGGCCGGCACCACGACGTCGCGGAAATGTTTCGCGTGCTTCTCGGCAGACGGGCTTTCGTGTTCGAGCGCCTTCTCGAGCTTGTCGGCCCGGCGCTTGAATTCATCGACCAGCTTCGTCAGCGCATCGAGCGTCTTCTTGCCTTCGACCGACTTGCCGCCGGCCGCCTTCACGGCCGATACGCTCTGCGCCACGTCCTTCTGGTATTCGAAGGCCGCCGGCAGGATGTAGCGGTTCGCCATCAGCACCATCAGCTGACCCTCGACGTTCACGGTCTTGTTGTAGGTCTCGACCATGATCTCGTAGCGCGCGTGAAGCTCGCGCTCGTTGAGAATCTTGTACGTCTCGAACAGCTTGGTGGCGTCCTTCGTCACGAGCTGCGGCAACGCGTCCACCGTGTTCTTCAGATTCAGGAGCCCACGCTTGCCGGCTTCCTTCTCCCACTCCTTCGAGTAGCCGTTGCCGTTGAAGATGATCTGCTTGTTTTCCTTGATCACCTTCGGCAGCAGCGCCGCCACCGCTTCGTTGAGCGACTTGCCGCCCTGCACCGCCTTCTCGAGCTCGGTGGCGATGTAGTCGATCGACTCGGTCACCGCGAGGTTGAGGACGATGTTCGGGTAGCCGATGCTCTGGTTCGACGACACCGCGCGGAACTCGAACTTGTTTCCCGTGAACGCGAACGGGCTCGTGCGGTTGCGGTCGCCCGCGTCGCGCGGCAGCTTCGGCAGCACGAGGACGCCGGTGTCGAGCACGCCGCCGTGCTTGGTCGACTTGGCGCCGCCCTTCTCGATCTGCTCGAAGATGTCGGTGAGCATGTCGCCGAGGAAGATCGACAGAATCGCAGGCGGCGCTTCGTTGGCGCCCAGACGATGATCGTTGCCCGCGCTCGCGATGCTCGCGCGCAGCAGTCCCTGCCAGCGGTTGACGGCGCGAATGACCGCGCGTGCAGAACACCAGGAACTGCATGTTGTCGTGCGTGTTCGCGCCCGGGCCCAGGAGGTTGTTCCCCTCGTCGTCGCTCATCGACCAGTTGAGGTGCTTGCCGGATCCGTTCACGCCCGCGAACGGCTTCTCGTGCAGCAGGCACGCGAGGCCGAACTTCGGCGCGGAGCGCTTCAACGTTTCCATCATCATCATCTGGTGATCGGTCGCGACGTTCGCGTTCTCGAACACCGGCGCGATCTCGTACTGGCTCGGCGCCACCTCGTTGTGGCGCGTCTTCACCGGCACGCCGACCTTATAGAGCTCCGTCTCGACCTCGGACATGAACGCCATCACCCGGTCGGGGATGGCCCCGAAGTACTGATCCTCGAGCTCCTGCCCCTTGGGCGGCTTGGCGCCGAACAGCGTGCGCCCCGCGTTGATGAGATCCGGCCGCGACAGATAGAAGTACTGATCGATCAGGAAGTATTCCTGCTCGGGGCCGCACGTCGTCACGACGCGCTCGGCGGTGGAGCCGAACAGCTTCAGGATGCGAACGGCCTGCTTCGACAGCGCCTCCATCGAGCGCAGCAGCGGCGTTTTCTTGTCCAGCGCCTCGCCCGTCCAGCTGACGAACGCCGTCGGAATCACCAGCGTCGTGGCGTTGCCGCTCTTCAACAGCCACGGCGGGCTCGTCGGATCCCACGCGGTGTAGCCGCGCGCTTCGAAGGTGGAGCGCATGCCGCCGGACGGGAAGCTCGACGCGTCGGGCTCGCCGCGCACCAGTTCCTTGCCGGAGAACTCCAGGACGGCTTTTCCGTCGGTGGTCGGCGACACGAACGAGTCGTGCTTTTCAGCCGTGATGCCCGTCAACGGCTGGAACCAGTGCGTGTAGTGCGTGGCGCCGTGCTCGACCGCCCACTCTTTCATCGCCGACGCGACGGCATCGGCCACCGAGACGTCGAGCGGTTCGCCGTGCGTCATCGTGCGGCGCAGCGCGTGATAAATCGGCTTGGGGAGACGAGTCTGCTGGACTTCGTCGTTGAACACGAGGCTGCCGAACGCCTCGCTGACGCGCGGCGTCCGCGGCTCCTTTGCTTCCGTGACCGACCAATTGCGGATTGAACCGATTGCCTCGCCGAGCACTCTGGACCCCATCGCTGCGCCCCCTTCAAACCAAATCAGACACTGTTAGAAAGACTCGGCATTATCCCAAAATCTGTGCAGAAGTTGCAATCATTGGGAGACAACTGTGTGACAAATGCCAGATTCATGCAGGCTGTCATCGGAGCCGTGCACAATCTGCAAGAAACAGCGATCAGGCCATCAATTTGGACCCACCCAGCCCAGAAGAGCGAGAAACTCGGCGAGAACCATGGCCGTCGCGCCCCAAATCTCCACGTTCGCAATGCGGAACGCCGGGACGGTCAATGACACCCCGTCGCGCTGGCGCTGAGTGGTGACGAAGTGCCCGGCATCCAGCAGGTCGTCCACGCTGACCTCGAGAATGCGTGCGACCTCGCTGTCCGAGGGCGTCAACAAGGGGCGGCTCGCGCGCATGGCCACGATGGGGTGAAGCCGGAAACCGCTGACCGGGATGTCCAGCGGCGTCAGCGCACCCAGCACGTGCACATCCTCCAACGGTAGAGCCACTTCCTCGTGCGCTTCCCGCAGGGCGGCCTGCTCGAAGGTTTCACCCGGGTCGACAACGCCGCCGGGCAGCGACACCTGGCCGCCATGGCGCAGGCCATCGGCCCGCACCGTCAGGATGATGTGAGCGCATCACCGCTCGGACGTTTCTTCGCTTCTTTCGGAAACACCAGCAGCAGGCCCGCGGCATCGCGGGCTCGCGCCGGGCTGAGGCCTCTGGGCCACTGTCGTGGCGGCACCGGTGCCATGTGGGCCTGCGCCAGCGATCCCGGCAGCTCAACCTCGAGGCCGGCTTTCAGGCGAGCGACGGCGGTGTCGAACGTCACGGCCGCGCGAGGTCCAGCGTCATTCCCGATCGCAGCACGTGAAATGCAAGGCCGGTCCCCGCGGCGATCGGGCTGGACGAAGCCGGCGGCAGTTTCGCGCCGCGCGCATCGATCACGATGACTGCGCTCTTGCCGACGACCTCCATCAGCGTGCCTTGCAAGACGACGGCGGTGCCTTCATCGATGCCGACGCCGACCAGCGCTGGATGATCCAGCACGACGCTGATCAGCCGGCTCTCACGCTGACGGGCGAGGAAATGCTGATCCACGATCACGTCGGGCCACAGCCCGAGACCTGGCGCGGTCGCCGTCGTTCCGGCGCCGACGCCCTTCAGGTCGGCCTCGCCGGTGAGCATGACCTTCGAAAGGATCGCGGCGCCGGCGCTCGTGCCTCCCACGGTCACGCCTGCCGCGTGACGCGCGCGAATGAGATCGTCGAGGCCGGTGCCGGCGATGGCGCTCATGAACCGGTTCTGATCGCCGCCGGGCATCCAGATGAGCGTGGCCGATTCAATCGCGCGCCGGGCTTCTGCCCGGTCGTCGAAGCTCACCTTCACCGCGGCTCTCGCGCCGGCCTTCTTCCACATCTCGACCGAGCTTTCACCGGCATCGGGAAGCGCCGATGACTGCGGCAGCACGGCCACCACCGCGTTCCGGCCGCCGGCGAGCTCGAGCGTCCGCGCAACGATGGCGTCGTTGGTATCGCCGCCGCCAACCGCCACGATCGCGCCGTCGGCGCCCGCCGCGGCCCACGTCGGTTTGACGAGGCCGGCGGCGAGACAGGCGCCGGCGACGATCAACGCGACCGCGTAACGTCTCATGTCATTTCGGTCAGGGAACGATCGTCATGCCGGCGCAGCTGCTCTGCGGCGCAGGATACGAGCTCTGCGTGATCGCTTTCACGACTTCCGAGGAGATGAACGCGTAGCCGGGATCGTTGGGATGCAGGCCGTCCGACGAGTAGTTCGACGGGAAGTAGCTGCGCCCGTCACACATCATGTCGATGACGGTGACCGAGGACGACACCAGCGGGTTGACCACGGTTTTCGACATCCCGACGGCCATGCGCTGCGCTGCCTGCCGATCGGCGAGCGAGGCGCCGGCCATGAAGGGCATGCCGGCCGCATTGGGGACGTTGAGAATGACGATCCGCGGGGAGCCCGCGACGCGCGCGGATGCCGGTCAGCAGCGTCGTATAGTCGTTGGCGAACGCTCTCACCTGCGAGTCGATGAACGCGTTCGGATCGCTCCCACCCGCCCCGCCGCCAAGCGCCGACCTGATCGTCAGGATCTCGTTCACGCCGGCAAAAATCGTCACCACCGTCGCATTGGTTTGCACGAACGGCATCTGGGTTTCGATCATGCTGCCGACGATGATGCGTCCATACATCGCGCCAAGGGCCGCGAAATCCCTGCCGATGACCGTCGTTGGAATCCCGCCGTTCAGGTTGGTGACGGTAAATCCCTGCGCCTTGAGCGCCCGCACGGTTACGGGCACGTAGCCCATTCCGTTCGGGCAGTCGGTAAAGGGCACGCATTCGGCGCTCGAACCGACCCCGGCCGCATCGCTGGCGCCGACGGCGGTATAAAAAATAGCCGAGCCCGGCGCAGGAGGTCCGCTGGGCGCCGTCGGACTTCCGTTGTCGCCCAGTCCCAGTTTGTTACAACCCGTCGCAAGAGTAACGACCGCAGCTAGTAGTCCGATCCGCCGAATTGGAGAATTGAAAGAAGCCGGAAAAAACCTGCTGCCGGTTACCCACATGTGTTGGACGCCCTTCATTAGAATGGCATATTCGACCGGAGGCCGTGTCTGTATCTCTTCGCGCAGCTGAGGCAACTGGCGACCACGGCAGCGGCCGCGGCAACTGGGCTCTTCAATGTCGTCACACAGAATCCCGGGACACGCGTGGAGCTGAAGGCGGGCGATCCGGCTCCGGATTTCTCGCTGCCGGGATCTGATGGCCGAACTTATCGTCTAAAGGAGTTGCTGGGGCGGCCGGTCGTGATTGCCTGGTTTCCGAAGGCGTTCACTGGCGGCTGAACGGCCGAATGCCGGTCGCTCAGTTCGAGCGACGAAGCGTTGCGGCACCTGGACGTCAGTTATTTTGCCGCGAGCGTCGATTCGGCCGAGACGAACCGGCGTTTTGCGGAATCGCTTGGGCTCGTGTTCCCGATTCTGAGCGACCCGACGAAAGAGGTCGCGCGGGCGTATGGAGTGCTCGGAGCGAGCGGGTTCGCGTCGCGGTGGACGTTTTATATCGGAGCGGACGGCCGCATTCTGGACATCGACACCAAGGTCAGCGCCGCGTCCCACGGCCGCGACATCGTCGCGAAGTTGACCCAACTCACAAGCTGACCGCGCCCCGCAGGGAGGTCAGGCTGGAGCGTGTATGGCACTGCTCGATCGATTCCGCACTCATCCCGGTCACAAGAACCCCGACGCCGCGGCACGCCTGCAGTTCGTGCAGGAACTTCCGCTCGACGAACGCGATCTGCTGCTGGAGGTGGCGCGAGAGGATGCCGATCCGCGCGTCAGGCGCGCGGCGGTCGCCAAGGTGATGGACCCGCCGGCGCTCGCAGGCGTGGCGAAGGCGGATGCGGACGAGCATGTCCGCAGCCAGGCGTTGTCGATGCTGCGCGACATCGCGCTCGAGGCGTTCGAAGGCCTCGGCGAGTCCGAGAGTCTGGCGGCCGTCGCCGCAATCGAGGACCCGAAGACGCTGATCGGCATCGCGAAGAACGCGTCGCGTGAAGCGACGGCCGGCGCGGCGCTCGAGCGCGTCACCGATGGCCACGCGCTCGGTTCGATTGCCCGGCACGCGGAGCACGAGAGCGTCCGAAGGGCAGCCTTCGAACGACTGGGCGATCACAACGAACTGCTCGCGATTGCCCTCAACAGTGAGTTCAAGGATCCCACACTCGCCGCCGTCGAACGGATCACCGACCGCGCCGAGCTCGAGCACATTGCCTCGCGAGCGAAGAACAAGAGTGCCTCGAAGCGCGCGCGCGCGATTCTCCGCGAGATGGACGAGCGCCTTGCCGCCGAGGAGCAGGCGGCTCGAGAGGCTGCCGACGCCGCGGCCGCCGCGGCGCTGCCACCGGTCACCGAAGCCGGCTCCGCCGGGACCGCGGCGCAGGAGCAGGACGCGGCCCGCGACGCTGAGCAGGCCCGCGAAGAGGCGGCACGCGCTGAAGCCGAGCGGCAGGCACGCGAGGCCCGCGAGATCGCGGCGGCGCCCCGCGCGGATCTGTGCGATCGCATCGAGAAACTCCAGGGCGAGAAGGCGCTGGAGGAGCTCGAGATCGCGACGGCCGAGTGGGAAGGCATGCCGGCGCTCGACGACCAGGCGGCCCACGAAGAGCTGACGCGCCGCTTCGAGCGCGCGGTTCGCGCCTGCCAGAAGCGCCACGCGGAGTGGAGAGACATCGAGCGGCGCCGCTCGCGGCTGAGGGAACTGGCCGAGGAGGCTGGACGCGCATCCGCGATGGAAGATCTGCAGGCCGCGCGGAGACAGTTCGCGGCCATCCGGCGTGAGTGGCACGATCTGGGCGCCGGGCTGATCAGCGATCCGGCGGTCACCGAGCGCTACACGGAAGCCCAGACCGCGTTCGCCGCGCGAGACGCGGCCGCGCACGAGCAGGATCAGAAGGCTCGACGCGAGGCGCTGATCCGCGCGCAGCAGCTGACCGGGCGCATCGAGGCGATCGCCAACGCGTACCGATCTGACGCTGAAGAGCGGAGAGCGCGCGCTCAAGGAGATCCGTTCGGCGCTCTCGTCCGTGCCCCAGCTGCCATCGAAGAAGGACTACGACGAGATCGTGCGGCGGCTGAAGGCGTCGCAGACCGCGCTCATGCCGAAGGTGCAGGAACTGCGCGACGTCGCCGACTGGCAGCGCTGGGCAAACGTCGGGATCCAGGAGCAGCTGTGCGAGAAGATGGAGGCGCTCAAGTCCGTTGAAGATCCGGAGGCGATCGCCAAGCAGGTGCGCGATCTGCAGCAGCAG
The DNA here is from genome assembly GCA_963794305.1 of uncultured Acidobacteriota bacterium. GTDB lineage: Bacteria > Acidobacteriota > Vicinamibacteria > Vicinamibacterales > CAVVIG01 > CAVQFC01. The sequence goes on from CAWCDQ010000017.1 coordinate 124,203, forward strand.
TGGCGTCAGGCGGCCGACGTTCCTCGCGCGCAGGGTGAACTGCTCTGGAAGCGATTCAAGACCGCGCACGACGAGGCGTGGACGCGGTGCGAGGCGCATTTCGCCGCGCAGGCCGAGGCGCGCGGCGGCAACCTCGCGAAGAAGATCGCGCTGTGCGAACGCGCCGAGGCGCTCGCCGACTCGACCAACTGGATTCAGACCGCCGACGAGATCAAGAAGCTCCAGGCGGAGTGGAAGACGATCGGCGCGGTGAGTCGCGGTCAGGAGAAGTCGATCTGGGAGCGCTTCCGCAGTGCCTGCGATCGCTTCTTCACGCGGCGTCACGCCGACCTGGCCCAGCGGAAGACGGTGTGGGCCGACAATCTCGCGAAGAAGGAAGCGCTGTGCGCCAGGGCCGACGCCCTGAAGGATTCGACCGACTGGGATGCGGCCGCGCTCGAGATGAAGCGGCTGCAGGCCGAGTGGAAGACGGTCGGCCCGGTAAAGAAGAGCCGCTCGGAAGCGCTGTGGCAGCGGTTCCGCGGCGCCGCGGATCATTTCTTCGCCCGCTACGCCCAGCGCCACGACATCGCGCTCGGCGAACGGGTTGCGGCGCGCGAGGCGATTTGCGCGGAGATGGAAGCGCTGGCCGCGCCAGTCGGTCAGTGCGCAGTCGCCGAGCCGTGTCAGTGCGTCGGTCCGGCGGTCGCACAGCGGAATCAGTCGACAGATGCGACGGTCGCTCAGTCGGCGGTGGACAGTCCCGAATCCGCAATCCGCGATCCGCAATCCGCAATCGAGCAGTCCCCAGCCGAGCCGCCGGCCGATCTGATGCAGACGGTGAGAGCTTGCGGGGCCGATGGCAGACCGAAATCGCATCGCGCGGCGTGGACCGCGATCGCGCGATGGCGCTCGACGACCGCTTCGCGAAGGCGTTTGCCGCCGTGATCCAGCGGTGGCCCTCCGTGTTCGGCGGCTCCGATCTCGATCCCGACGCGAACCGCCGCAAGATGGAGACGATCGTCCAGCGGATCGAGGCGCTCGCGAAATCGATCGGGGGACCGGCGTCGGCGGCCGCGGACGCGGCGTTATCGCCCACGACCCGTCTGGCGGCGATGCTGAAGGAGGCGCTGGCGGCCAACACGATCGGCGGCAAGGCCGACGACGACAGCCGTCTGCGCGCGGCGGGCGACGAAGTGCGGCAGGCGCAGGCGACGCTGTCGCGTATCGGGCCGGTTCCCGATCAGGTGAGGCGGGCGCTCGCGGATCGTTTCCAGCGCGCCACCCGCCGCATCTCCGACGCGACGCAGGCGAAGGCTACTGGCCGATCTTGACCAGCTCGATGTCGAAGACCAGCATGCCGTAGGGCGCTTTCTTGCCCTCGTAGGCAAGCTTCTCGGGAATCCAGAAGCGGGTCTTCTCGCCTTCGAACATCAGCTGAAGTCCTTCGGTCCAGCCGGCAATCACGCCGTCCAGTCCGAAGGTGGACGGCTGCCCGCGTACGACCGAGCTGTCGAACATCTTGCCGTCGGTCGTCCAGCCCGTGTAGTGCACCGTCACTTCGCTGTTCGCGCGCGGGTGGCGTCCGCCGACGCCCTCCTTCAGCACCTTGTAGGCAATCCCGCTCGGCGTCTTCTTCGCGTCTGCCGGCGGCGCTTTCACGTCGGCCGGCGCGCGCGTCGGGATGTCGAGCAGCTCGATGTCGAACACGAGCATGCCCTTCGGTTCCCGCGCACCCTTGTAGGCGAGCGACTCCGGAATCCACAGCCGGCGCTTCTCGCCGATGACCATCAGCTGGAGCCCTTCGCCGAAGCCGGCGATCACACGGTTGACAGGAAAGCTCGACGGCTTGCCCTTGGTCACCGAGCTGTCGAACATCGTGCCGTCGGTCTTCCATCCCGTGTAGTGGATGGTGACCACATCTTCTTTGGCCGGATGATCGGTGCCCTTGCCCGGGGCGATGACCCTGGTCGCGAGGCCGGACGCCGTTTTGGTGGCGCTTGCCGGCGGCGCGGCGACGTCCGAGGGCGCGGCCACGGTTGCAGGGGGAGCGGTCTGCGCCGACGCGACAGTTGCGGCGAAGGCGAACACGAGAACAGGAAGAATGCGCATCCGCCTATTTTACCTGTGGTATCCTCCGCGCTGTACCTAGCGGGGCCGACCGGCCCCTACTCGCCCCTCGTTCTCGCCGAGGTCGCGGATGTAGGCATCAGCGAGCACACGAAAGGTGTGCCCCGTGCCTCAGTTCAAGAAGCTCACGCCCAATCTCCTGGTTGCCAGCGTCGAGCGCAGCCTTGCCTTCTACGAAAACACGCTCGGTTTCTCGCGCGGGATGACGGTGCCGGACGCGGCGCCATTCGCCTTTGGCTCGGTCACGGGCGGCGCCGTCGAGATTTTCTTCAACGAGGCCGGCGCCGCGGTGAAGGAGTATCCGGCGTTCGGGGGCAAGCCGATCGGCGCCACCGGCACGCTGTTCATCGAGGTGGACGGTGTCGATGCGCTGCACGATCGACTGAAGCCGGACGTGAAGATCGTGATGCCGATCGTGACGCAGTTCTACGGCATGCGTGAGTTCGCGATCGAGGATCCGGACGGCTACATCATCACCTTTGCCGAGCGCGTCGAGAGCTAGCTGCTCAATCGCCACACGCTGTGGTGGATGATCGCATCCGGCCATCTGCCACAGCCATTACGATTTACATATCCCCGAGGGAAAGAAACCCGCCACTGCGACCTACACAGTTGAAGCGTCCGCGACTCCCGCGGCGCTGCCTGAACCCCGACTGTGAAGGAGCGCGGAATAATATGTTGAAGATAGCTGCGGTTGCTGTGATGAGCCTTGGGCTCGCCGGTACGTTGATGGCCGACCGGCGTGACTCTCTCGCGAGATTCGATGGCGCGATCGGCGTGATCCCCGCCTCGAGCGCGACAGGCGCTGTGAACCCTGACGGAACCTTCCCGAACGTGAATCGAAACATCGTGCGAGGCGTCAATCCTCCAGGATCGCCGTGGCGGATTGCGGATCTGAAGGCCGACATCGACGTGTTCGGCCGCATCAGGGTGAGAGGGCGTGGCTTGCTGCTGGCCGGCAGCAACAGCATCGGGCAGAACGCGAACCAGAAGGTGTTCGCGACGTTGATCTGTGAAGCCGCCGCGCCCTTCGTCGAGCACAGCACGAACGTTGCCGGAGTGCCGCTCGAACCGAACGGCGATTTTCGCATCGACGACACGCTGAATCCTGGAGTGGGGACGGACTGCGCGAGCCCGGTGCTCCTGATTCGCAACACCGGTGGTCTGTGGTTCGCCGCCGGGATTCTGAAGGCCGACGACGACGACCGATAGGAATCAGACCTGTCGCTGAACGCGTCAATGGCTGATGGCTGATCGCTAATGGCTATGGTCGATGGTTTGCGTCATCCGCCATGGCCATCGCCATCAGCCATCAGCCATGTTACCGACGCTGTCTGTTCAGAGCGTCCAGCTTCACCTTCAACGCTTCGAGTCGTTGTCCGGCCTCGCCGAGTTTTCCCTCCGACGTCAGGCGCTGATACTCCTCGAGATCCCTGGCCGCGGCGCGGATCAGCTCGTTGGTGTCGGTCGACGCCGCTGGTGCCGACGGCGTTGCTCCGCCCGCGGCGGGCGGGTTCGGCGTTGCGGGCTGCGGCGCGCCTGGCGCCGTCGCCAGCGTCGATTGCCCGTTGCCGAACAACGCCGCCATCGCGACTTCGAAGGTCGGCCCGTACACCAGACGGTCCTGCAGTGCCAGGACGACGAGCCGAAGCTCCGGCATCGGGCTCCGCTCGGCCTGCAGATACACCGGCTCCGCATACAAGAGCGCGCGTCCCACCGGTATGACGAGGAGCCCTCCTCGCCGCACGTGCGATCCTTGCTGGTTCCACAACGAGAGCTGTCCCGACAGCTGCGCGTTCTGATCGATTCGCGCTTCCACCTGCAGCGGGCCGTCGACGAGTTTCGTCTTCGGGAAGTCGTAGACGACGACCTTGCCGTAGTTCGCGCCGTCGCTGCGTCCCGCGATCCAGCCGATGAGGTTGTTTCGGTTCGCCGGCGTGAAAGGCAGAATGCCGACGAACTCCGAAGTCTTCTCGCCGGGCAGCGTCATCAGGACGAAGTTCGGCTCCATGACCTGGGCCGGCTGGCCGCGATCCGCGCGCGTTCCGCCTTCGGCCGCCACGCTCCAGAGATCCTCGCGGTTGTAGAACACGCCGGGATCCGTCATGTGATAGAGCCCGAACACCGCCGCCTGCATCTGCAGCAGGAGCTCGGGGTACCGCACGTGCGATCGCATCGGCGCCGGCATGGCCGATCCGTCCTTGAAGAGGCTCGGGAAGATGCCGCGATAGGCCGCGATCATCGGATCCTGATTGTCGAAGACGTAGAACGTCGTCGTGCCGTCGTAGGCATCGACGATGGCCTTGATGCTGTTGCGCATGTAGTTCACGCGATCGCGGCCCAGGCGAAAATGCCGTGCGTAGGGAAACGACTCGGACGTCGTGAAGCCGTCCATCATCCACACGAGGCGGCCGTCGTCGCCGACGATGATGTAGGGATCTTCGTCGAAGGTGAGGAACGGCGCGAGCGCGGTCACGCGATCGCGGATGCCGCGGCGCATCAGCAGCCGGCTCTCCGCGTTCACATCGTCGCTGAATGGAAGCTTGGCGAGGTCGCCGCGGTCGAGCGCGATGATCAGCCGGCGGAAGAAGCCGCCGAGCTGGATGCCGCCGTTCCCTTCGTACGACGTCAGGCTGTTGGTCTCGCCCTGCGGATAGTTGAACTCCTTCTGCCGGGTCTTCACGTACACGTCGGTGCTGGTGAGCTCGCCGAAGTAGATCTCCGGCCGCGTGACGGCGATCGAGGGAATCGTGCTCTGGACCGGCATGTTCGCGAGGACCAGCGTCGGCAGACCTTCGGGCGTGAACCCGTTGACGGGGTTCATCGTGACGCCATAGCCGTGGGTGTAGATCAGCTTCTCGTTGATCCAGTTGCGGCTGCTCTCGGGCAGCTTCTCGACGTTCAACTCGCGAGCCGCGAGCATCATCTGACGCGTCGAGCCGTTGACGGTGTAGCGATCGATGTCGATATCGGGAAAGTCGTAGTACGTGCGGATCTCCTGAATCTGCCGCAGCGTGTCCTGAAGGGCGCGCCAGTCCCAGAGTCGGATGTTCTGCAGCGTGTCCTGGTTGTGAGCGGCGTCCACCGCCTCCACGCCGATGTCGGCGGGGAAGGCATGCTGCTCGATCCGGTCCAGCCCGAACGCTTTCCGCGTCATCTCGATGTTGTGCGAAATGAACGGCGCCTCGCGCACCAGCTCGTTCGGCTTGACGATGAAGCTCGTGACGTACCAGCTCGCGATTCCGGTGACGATGTAGCAGGCCGCCGCCGGTGCGACAGCCAGCACCAGCCAGCGGACGCGCGGCGCCGAAACCGCGTTGACGAGCGCCAGCAGGCCGCCGACGGCGAGGGCGATCGAGACCACGAGCATGCCGGTCAGCGTGACGTGCGCTTCCGTATAGGTGACGCCGGCAAAGATCGTGTGATCCTCGAACAGCTGCTCGAATCGTCCGAGGTAGACGCGCGCCGCGAGCATGAACATGACGAACGCAAAGGCGATCGACAGCCCGCGCCAGGCGGGGGCGCTCGAGTCGCGGCGGCCGCCGAGCATCCGCGTCCCGCCGGTGATCATCACGAAAAACGCCGCCATCGCGCCGACGATCACCGAGAGCGTCATCAGCCAGCCGCTGATCAGCTGCCATGCCGGCAGCGTGAACAGGTAGAACGGCAGCGGCCGTCCGAAGATCGGGTCCGCCATCGCCGGGCCCGCGCGGAGGACCGCCTCGGATCCGGCCTGCCAGAAGAGCGCGAGGACGTTCCACTCGCTCATGATCGCGGCGCCGGTCGCCGCGGCGATCACGAACGAGCCGCCGAGCGCGACGAGACGGATGACCGGCTCGACCGGCAGCTTGATTGGCTGGCCGTTGATCAGGATTGGCAGCCCCGCCAGCTCCCCGAGCCTTGGCGGCTTCAGCGCGAGAAACGCGCCGTACAGGATCAGAAACGTCGCCACCGCAAAGAACGTGAACGTCTGGCCCTGGAGCCGCAGGCTGGTCCAGAACACGTCGGCGACGCCGAGTGACTCGAACCAGAGCGCCTCGACGTAATAGGAGAGGACGGTGCCGACGCCGAACACGAGGACGGCGAGCGACGGCGAGCAGGATAGGCAGGCCGCGCCGCCGCCGCGGTTGGCGCGGCGGCGGCCAGTCGATGGTATCGGCCATAACAGAAGCTAGTAGCGTCGGCTCTCAGCTGTCAGCCCGGCGCTGAGAGCCTTCAGCAGATAGCTACCGCATTTTCACCGCGAATCCTTCGACATGAAGGTTGAGATTGTGGTTCACGCGCAGGCCGGGCGTGCCCGCCGTGTCCAGCTTTCGCGGCGTCGATCGATGTGACCTCCGTGCCGTTCACCAGGAAGCGCACCTTGTCCTTCCCGACTTCGATCGCCAGCGTGTTGCTCATCTTGCCGCTGCTGTCCGGCTTCTTGATCGCGGCGCTATCGGTCCAGTCCACGATCGTCGGCGTGTCGGCGCCGGCGCGGCGCTTGATCATGTATTTCCCGTCCTGCCGCACGATGAAATACGTGTACTTCTGGCCCGCGGCGTCGAGGCTCGCGCCGCCGATGAACAGGCCGTACGCCTCGGGGTGCGCGGCCGGCTCCATCTGCGTGAACGTCGCGTGCGTCTCGTACGCGCCGGTCGCGCTGTCGCTTGGCTTGTAATAGATGCCGGCGGGTCCGGTCATGAAGTGGACGCCGCCGCCCATCTGCGACGCCTTCACGCCGGCCAGGCTCTTGTCGCCGGAATCGACGCGCCCCTTCCACCCGGAGGGCAGCGTGCCGGGTCCGGCCGTCTTCTTGTCCGGATCGGCCCCGTGCTCCGCCGGATGTTGCGCCAGGAGCGGGATCGCCGCCAGTCCAATCGCCGCGATCGCGAGAAACAGCTTCTTCATGCCTCGAATTATTCCACGTTTGGGAGTGACGAACCGAAGAAACCGCAAAGATCGCGAAGCACGCAGAGAAGGAATGGTCTCTGCGATCTTAGCGGTCTCCGCGGTTTCTTCTTATCGTCTTACCAGTAGAACTTCAATCCCAGCTGAATCTCGCGCGGCGCGCGCGTGGCGAGAATCTGCCCGAACGTGTCGTTCGACGGGTTGCACGTCGTCAGGCTCGTCAGACAGGTGTTGTCGAGCCCGGCGACGTTCGGGTCGGCCAGCCACTGCGTGTGGTTGAACGCGTTGATGGCATCGGCCCGGAACTGCAGCCGCTGCGTGCGATTGAACGTCCAGTTCTTCGACAGCGACAGGTCGGTCTGGTTGCGTCCCGGCTGGCGCCATTCCGCGCGCACCGAGTTGCCGTACGTGCCGTCGGCCGCGGGCGCGTACGCGTTGGGATTGAACCAATAGAGATTCGCCGTCTGGTCGCCGGCGCCAGGGTCGCCGACGATGTTCGGACGGCCGCCGCGGAGGAAGCCGTTGGTGTTTTCGGAAATGCGAGACACCGGCTGGCCCGAGTTGATCGACGTGAGGCCGGCAATCTGCCAGCCGGCGAACACCGCCTTCAGGAACCCGTTCGGCGACGACTTCATGAATGGAATCTCGTACACGTAGTTCGCCGTGAAGATGTGGCGGCGATCGGTGCGGGCGTCGGCGTACTCGACGGCGAGGTTGTGCGGATCCTGCGGGATGTCCACCGCGTCGCGATCGTTGGTGGAATCGGTCCGGTTGCGGCTGAGCGTGTAGTTCAGCGTCAGCGAGCCTGCGGCGCCGCCGTTGTGCCGGAAGCTCGAGAGAATCCCCCAGTAGTTGCTGCGCGCCGTCGTCTCGCGCAGCGTGATCGCGCCGTAGCCCTGGTAAGGCCGCGCGAGGTTGACCGAGCCGAGCCGCAGCACGTCGGCCGGGTTCGGATAGTTGATGTCGATCGGCCGGATCAGATGATCGCCGTGCGCGCCGACATAGCTGACATCCAGCGCTCCGCGCGCGTAGAGCTGTTGCTGAACGCCCGCGCTCCATTCCTGCGTGCGCGGCGTCTTGAAGTCGTCGCCGTTGCCGATGAGCGCCAGCACGCCGGTGGTCGCCGACGTCGTGCCGCTGCCCGGGTTGGACAGCTTCGGGTTCAGGATGCTGACCGTGTTCACGAACGGCGGATTGGTGAACGAGTTCTGCTCGAAGATCCCGACCAGCGCCTGGTCGTAGTAGATGCCGTACGAGCTCCGGTAGATCGTGCGTCCTTCCGACCTGGGATCCCAGGTGACCCCGATGCGCGGCTGGATGTTGCCCTTGTCGAATGAGTAGATCGCGTCGCCGAACGGCGAGGTTTTGCCGGCGACGATGATGCCGTTGAGCGGATCGCCGGTGCCGGCCGTGATCAGCGTGCACGCCGCGTTGGCGCACCTCGGCGCGTTGGCGGCGACGTAGGCCGACGGCAGGAAATTGGTGAGCACGTTGTTCGCGTCGGTGATCGGCGGGTAGAGCGAGTAGCGGACTCCGTAGTCCACGGTGATGTTGGCCGCCGGCTTCCAGCTGTCCTGCGCGAACATCTCGTAGCGGTTGAAGCGCAGATGTTCGGTCACGTCGTTCTGCGCTTCGCTGTACGTGCACGCGTTGCCGCAGAGGCCGTCGGCATTGCCGCTCAGGAAGTTGTAGAACGCCGTGCGCCCGCCGCCGGCCGCGAACACGAACGTGCCCTGTGTGACGTTCGACGCGTTTTCGTTCTTCTGCTCGAACGTCATCAGGCCGCCGAACTTGATCGCGTGCGATCCCCGCTGCCACGTGAAGCTGTCGGTGATCGTGTAGTTCTTGTAGACGATGTTGTAGAGCTGGTTCGCCCCGACCAGCGACAGTTGCCCCGTCACGTTCACGAGCGGCATCACGCCGAGATCGTTGCCGGGAAAGATCTCGGGGATGTTCAGGCCGAGCGACGATCGAAGGTTCCGATCGGCAGCCTGGTTCGTGTCGGAGATCGTGTTGCCCGAGAACTGAAACTGCAGCTCGTTGAGCTTCGATCCGCCGTGCGTCGATCGCAGGATCGCCGCCGCCACCTGGCCGGGCACGTTCGTGTCGGTGGTCGCGACGTTCGGTACGGGGACGGTGTTGAAGAGGCCGGTCGGCTCCTCGGTGAAGCTGTTGTCGTGGGAGTAGCGGCCGGTCAGACGGTAGGTCGGGCTGAGATCGTAGTCGACCTTCACCACCTCCTGGCGCGTGTTGTTGATCGTCGGCTGCGTGCTCAGGAACTGCAGGCGGCCGGGAACGTTCGGCGTCGGGAAGAGGCCGAGGACCTTCAAGGCGTTCGGATCGCGCAGTGCCGGCGGCACGTAGTTCGGGTTGGTCGTGTCCGTCAGCCACGCCGGATCGTAGGTCGTCACGTTCAGCGCGGTCGGCGCGCGGTTGATCCGGCGCGCCTCCTCCGAGAAGAAGAAGAACATCCTGCTCGGAATCACCGGGCCGCCGACGGTGGCGCCGAAGTTGTTGTACTTCAACGGCGGCGGCGTGCTGTTGATCGCCGGGTCCGGGTTCAGATTGCGGAAGTACGAATTGGCGTTGAACTTGTCGCTGCGAAGGAACTCGTAGGCGCTTCCAGAAAATCGTGATGACCCCGACTTGGTCACGACGTTGATGACGCCGCCGCCGCTGCGCGGCCACTCGGCCTGGTAGCCGTTGGTGATGATCTTGAACTCCTCGATCGATTCGAGGCTCGGCGTCGACAGCAGCGTGATGTTCGATCCGACGTCGACGTTCGACGCGCCATCCACCAGCCAGTTCACGGCATTGCGGCGCGAGCCGTTGATCGACATGCTGACCGTGCTGCTGAGGCCGACGCCGACTTCGTCCGCCAGGTCGCTCGACACGCCCGGGGCCAGCGTGGCCAGCTGGACGAAGTTGCGGTTGTTGAGCGGCAACTCCTTCACCTGCGTCGACGTGATGGTCGACTGGAGCGCGGCGATGGGTTGCACCAGCGATTGCCCCGCGGACACCTCGACGCTTTCGGCGACGCCGCCGACGCTCAGTTTTCCGTCGAGCTTGAGCCGATCGTTGACGTGCAGGGTGATGTTCTTCAGGGTCACCGACTGAAAGCCGGAAAGCTCGAACGTCACTTCGTACTGGCCGACGGGCAGAAGCGACGCCGTGTAGGCGCCCGCCTCGTTGGTGACGAAGGTATGCGACGTGCTGGTGTTGGTGTTCTTGATCGTCACCGAAACGCCCGGCAGGACTCCGCCGGTCTGGTCGCTGGTGACGCCTGTAATCGTTCCTGTGGTTTCCTGCGCCGCCGCCGCGACACCGAACGTCGCGGCAAGCAGCATCATCAGCCCGAGCCTCCGCATGCTTGATCTCCTTTAGGTAATTGCAGAGTTCAGATTTCAGACTTCAGATTTTAGTTCTACTCGACTTCTCACTTCTCACTTCTACCTTCTCACTTTATCCCGTAGTCCTTGCCGCCGTAGTCCTGCTCGACGGCGCCGGGAATCGTGACCGCGTTGCCGGCCACCGGATCCGGAATCTTGTGAGCTATCGGTTTCAGGTGGCGCAGGTACACCACGACCGCATGGCGATCCTCTTCGCTCCAGTTCGAGAAGACCGGCCACGGCATCGCCGTGCCCGGCACGACATGGCCATCAGGGAACGTGCCGCTGCGCAGCACGCGCTTCAATTCGTCGTCGGTTCGGCGTCCGATGCCGGTCTCCTGATCGGGAGTCAGATTGCGGCTGATGATAGGTGCCGTGCGGAGTCTGAACCTTCAAGGCGCCGCCGGCCAGGTACTTCGTCAGGTCCGGCCCCTGCGGACCGTTCGTCGCGTGACAACCGATGCAGCCGGCCGTCATCACGAGATAGCGTCCGCGCGCCGCGATCGCGCGCTGCGCCGGATCGGCGATATCGGTGACCCCCGGCGCGGCGCCGGCCAGCGCCTTGCCGAATTCTTCGGGCGGCGTGATGAAGAACGGCGGGATGAAGTAGAGAAACGCGCCAAGGCCGCACACGGCGACGACCGCCAGGAGCACGAGCGTCCACTTGAGAAATGTCTTCATCACTGGCGCTCCCTTCGCGCCCGCATTGCCGGAGAAGAACACCATGGGCGGATCGTCGCCGAGGATCAGCATCTTGAACTTGCCCCACAGGTAGACGGGCAGGAAGGGCCGCGCCGGCGGCGGGACTCTGTTCGACACCGCCGGCACTGTCCGCAGGTACGCGACGATCGCGTCGAGATCGTCGCCCGTCAGCGTCGAATACGAGCCGTAGTCCATCGGAAACGGAAGCAGGCGTGAGCCGTCGCGCAGGATGCCCCTGGTGATGACGCGCTTGATCTCGTCGTTGGTCCAGTCGCCGAGGCCGGTCGCCTTGTCCGACGTCAGGTTGCCGGTCGGGAACTCGCCGAACGGCACGATGCGGATGCGCATGCCGCCTGCCAGCCTCATCCCAGGGAGGATCCGCTTCTGCTCGTCGACCGGCGAATGACATACCACGCAGCCGAGCGTCTCCACGAGCTGAGCGCCGCGCCTCACCGGGTCGGCCTTCGCCTGCGCCGCCTGCTGCGCATAGAACTCCTCGACTTCCGCGGCGGTCATCGACCAGACTGGCTTGCGCGCGAGCGAGACGACGTAGTTGGCGAGGTCCCACATCTCCACGTCGCTCGCCGCGTCCGCGAATGACGGCATCGGCGTGCCGGTCATGCCGGTGCGGAACCGCAGGTAGATGTCGCGCGACGTTCGCGCCGCCGTGGAACGTCCACGGCTCGGTGAGATCCGCGGCGCGCAGCGGCATCCGCCAGTCGTCTTCGAACGTGGTCGCGACCGCTCCGGTGCCGCGCCCGTCGGTGCCGTGGCACTTGCCGCATTGCAGCTTGTCGTACGCCTGCTGGCCGCGCGCCACGCTGGCGGGCGAGCTCGGAAGCCCTTCGCCGATGTTGATGGGTTTCGGCGGCTGCGCGCCGAACTGAGGCGAGAGCGACTTCACGTACTGCACGACGTCGTTGATGTCGGCGTCAGACAGGATGCGATCCCAGCCGGGCATGGCGGTGCCGTAGAGGCCGCGGCGCACGGACCCGATCAGATCGTCGTCGCTCGGCATCGTGCCTGATTCGGTCGACCGTATCTTGTACTTGGCCGTCGTGAAGTCGCGCGGCCGCGGAACCAGGTACGCCGCGGACGGTCCGTCGCCCTTGCCGACGCTGCCATGACACTCGACGCAGTGCGCGTCGTACACCGCCTTGCCGCGCGGCTGCGCGTCGACGGCCACTCTCGACTGCCAGAGCAGGCCGGCAACGAGCGCCGCCTGCAGCGCGACAGGCGCACACGTACGCCGCGCATGGGACTCTTCAAACCATCAACTCCTCAGGGTACGAGAACAATCTTGCCGAGCGCTCCCGGCTCCATGACCGCCTCGTGCGCGCGCGCGGCCTCGGCGATCGGAATCTCGCGTCCGACGACGGGATTGAGCGTGCCGTTGGCGAGGCCGCTGATCAGCGCGGCGTGGATCTCGACGAAGTCGCCGTCGCCGACGTTGAAGAGCGTCATGCCGAGGATCGCGGCGTCCCGGCCCATGGCCTGCCGGGCGTCGATTTCCGTCTTGCCGCGGTTGCCCACCACGACGATGCGTCCGTGTTTCGCGAGGAGGCCGAGATCGCGATCGAGGTTCACGTGCGCTGCCATCTCAACAACCAGGTCAACGCCTTTGCCGCCGGTCGCGCGCAGAATCTCGTCGGTGTATCCCGCCTCGCGATGATTGACGACCACTGTCGGCACCGTGCTCGCGCGCGGCCGCCAGCCCCCGATCGGTTCCCCCGGTGCCGATCACCGTCAGCCCGCGCGCATGCGCCAGCTCCACGCACGCGATCCCGACGCCGCCGGTCGCGCCGTGGATCAGCACGGTCTCGCCCGGCCTCGCGTGCGCGCGCTGAAACAAGGCGCGGTAGGCCGTGCAGTAGGGGACACCCAGTGCCGCGCCCTGGCCGAACGACACGCGCGCGGGCAGCGGATGCAGCTGCGACGCGGCGCAGAGCGCGAGCTCGGCGTAGGTGCCGGCGCCGGCGGCCGTGTTCCCGACACCGGAGATGTACACACGATCGCCCGCTTTGAACTCCTTGACGTCGCTGCCGGCCGATTGGACTTCGCCCGCGCCATCCTGTCCCGGCGTGTACGGCAGCGCGGGCTTGCGCGCGTACGTGCCGCTGTGCATGTAGGCGTCGACCGGGTTGACGCCCGCCGCACGCACGCGCACGACGACTTGACCTGGCCCGGCGGCCGGATCGGGCACCTCTTCCAGCTTCATCACGGCGGGTCCGCCGTACTCGTGAACTCGAATCGCTTTCATGAATCCTCGACGGCAGGCCTGAAGGCCTGCACTACAGCTGATCACGGCAGACCTGAAGGTCTGCACTACACCTGCGTCGTCATCTGAAGTAGTGCAGGCCTTTAGGCCTGCCATGGCGAATGCCGTTGCGGTCCCGAGATGCTACCATGGGATCTTCCATGCAACTGGTGAGGCTCCACAAGACGGTGGCCGTGAAGGTGGGTCACGTCCAGGTCGGCGGCGGCGCGCCCGTCGTCGTCCAGTCGATGACGATGACCGACACCGCGGACGCACGCGCCACCGCGCAGCAGTGCATCGAGCTCGCCGAGGCCGGTTCGGAAATGGTGCGGGTGACCGTGAACGTGCCCGAGGCTGCCGCCGCGGTGCCGGAGATCAAACAGCGGATGCTCGATGCCGGCTGCACGGCGCCGCTCATCGGCGACTTCCACTACAACGGCCACCTGCTCCTCACGAAGTATCCCGACTGCGCGCGAGCGCTCGACAAGTACCGGATCAACCCGGGCAACGTGGGCACCGGCAAGCGGCGCGACGAACAATTCTCCACGATCTGCAAGGTCGCGGTGGACCAGGCCAGGCCGGTGCGGATCGGCGTCAACGGCGGCTCACTGAACCAGGAGCTCGTCGTCGCCAAAATGCAGGAGAACACCGATCGGGATCTGGGCAAGTCGTCGGAGGACATCATCAACGAGTGCATGGTGCTCTCGGCGATCGAGTCGACGGCCCTCGCGATCGAGAGCGGCCTGCGCAAGGATCAGATCATCATTTCGTGCAAGACGTCGCGACCGCGCGATCTGATCGCGGTGTACCGCGCGCTGGCGCGCCAGACCGATCAGCCGCTGCACCTGGGCCTCACCGAGGCCGGCATGGGCACCAAGGGGCTGGTGTGGTCGTCGGCGGCGATGGGCGTGCTGCTCAGCGAAGGCATCGGCGACACCATTCGCGTGTCGCTCACGCCGAGGCCCAATGGCGACCGGCGCGAGGAGGTGTACGCCGCCTGCGAGCTGCTCCAGGCGCTGGGCCTGCGATCGTTTTCGCCGAGCGTCACCGCGTGCCCCGGCTGCGGCCGTACCACGAGCAGCACGTTTCAGGAACTCGCCGAGCGCATCCAGGACTACGTGCGCGACATGATGCCGACGTGGAAGACCTCGCACGAGGGCGTGGAAACGATGACGCTTGCGGTCATGGGCTGCGTCGTGAACGGTCCGGGCGAATCGAAGGCGGCGAGCATCGGCATCAGTCTTCCCGGCACCGGCGAGGAGCCGAGCTGCCCGGTGTACATCGACGGGCATCACGTGAAGACCCTCCGCGGCACGTACGACGAGCTCGCCGCGGAGTTTCAGCGCCTCGTCGACACATATGTCGAGACGACGTACGTGAAGAAAGGGTAGGGGCGGACCCATGTGTCCGCCCGGGGGCGACATGCAAGTCGCCCCCTACGAGTCCCTTCTTCGGGATGCGCTTCACCGCGTCTGGGGCTTCTCCGAATTCCGTCCCCTCCAGCGCGAGGCGATGCACGCGATCCTGGCCTCGCGCGACAGCATCGTCGTCCTCCCGACCGGCGGCGGCAAGTCGCTGTGCTTTCAGGCGCCGGCGGTCGCGGCCGATGGCCTGGGCCTGGTCGTGTCGCCGCTCATCTCGTTGATGAAGGATCAGGTCGACGGCCTGCGCGTCGACGGCGTCGCGGCGTCGTTCCTGAACAGCACGCTGCTGCCGCACGAGCGCGACGAGGTCATCGCGAGCGTGCGGGACGGACGCTGCCGCCTGCTCTACGTCTCGCCCGAGCGGCTCGTCGGCGACGGCGGGCCGATGCTGTGGCGCCTGCTCAAGCAGGCCAGCCTGAAGTTCATCGCGATCGACGAAGCCCACTGCATCAGCCAGTGGGGGCACGACTTTCGTCCGGAATACCGGCAGCTCGGCCGGCTGCGCGACGAATTTCCCGGCGTCTCCTTCCACGCCTTCACCGCGACCGCCACCGAGCGCGTGCGTCGGGACATCCTCACCGAGCTGCGGCTCCGCGAACCGCTGGAGCTGATCGGATCCTTCGATCGGCCGAACCTCGTGTACCGGGTGATCCGCCGCGGCCATCTCCACACGCAGCTGATCGCGATTCTCGATCGGCACGACGGCGAGTCGGGCATCGTCTACTGCTCGTCGCGGAAGGAGGTCGAGGCGCTGGCCGAGTGGCTGACGGGCGAGGGGCACAGCGCGGTGCCTTATCACGCCGGCTTGTCGGACGAAGTCCGCAGCCACAACCAGGAGATGTTCCTGGACGAGCGCGTCGACATCGTCGTCGCGACCGTCGCGTTCGGGATGGGCATCGATCGCTCGAACGTCCGGTTCGTCGTCCATGCAGGCGCGCCGCGGTCGCCGGAGCACTATCAGCAGGAGTCGGGCCGCGCGGGACGGGACGGGCTGCCGGCGGAGTGCGTGCTGATTTATTCGGGCGGCGACTTCGTGCGGTGGCGCCAGATGCTCGAGGCCAACGGCGAATGGAATGAAAGCGCGCGCGCGCTGCTGCGCGACATGGAGAAGTACGCCGCGGGCACGCGCTGCCGTCACCGGACGCTGATCGAGTATTTCGGCCAGCAGTACGAGCGCGCCGACTGCGGCGCCTGCGACTGGTGCCTGAAGGAGCTCGACGCGGTCGACGACTCGCTGACCATCGCGCAGAAGATCCTGTCGTGCGTCGCGCGCGTCAAGCAGACCTGGGGCACCGCGCACGTCACCGACGTGCTGACCGGGAAGGCGACAGAGAAAGTCGTCGCGTCGCGCCACCACGAGCTGTCGACGTTCGGGCTGCTGAAGGAAGAGGCGCCGGTCGCGATCCGCGGCTTCATCGAGCAGCTGGTCGGCGACGGCCTGCTCGCGCGCGAAGGCGATCCGTATCCGGTCCTGCGGCTCACCACGGCCGGCGCCTCTCTCTTGCGGGGCGACGGCGCCTGCCAGCTCTATCGGGAAGTCAAACCGCCGTCATCGCGCAAGCGGAGCCGCTCGGGTGTGCGCGACACGTTCACCGCGGCGATCGATTCGGATCTCTTCGAGCGGCTGCGCGAGGTGCGGCTGCGGCTGGCGCGCGAGCGCGGCGTGCCGCCCTACGTCATCTTTCACGATACGACGCTGCGCGACATGGTCGAGCGGCGTCCGAGAACCGTCGACGATCTGCACCAGGTCTACGGCGTCGGCGCGAAGAAAGCGGCCGACTTCGGCGACGCGTTTCTCGACGCCATCCGTACATTCGGCCGACCTGAATAAGAAGAAACCGCGGAGTCCGCAAAGAACGCAGAGACACTCGCAGAGAAGACATTGTTTTCTCAGCGCTTGTCTCGGCGATCTTTGCGGATCTGCGGTTTCTTCTGGTTAATGGACGGTGTAGGGCTCGTGGAGCGCGAAGGGCGCGATCTGCGCGTCGAACCGGTCGCCGTCCTCGGTGACCATCTGATAGGTTCCACGCATGACGCCGGTTGGCGTTTTCAGCGGACAGCCCGACGTGTACTGGAACGACTCGCCCGGCCGGAGCACCGGCTGCTCGCCGACCACGCCCTCGCCCGTGACCTCCTCGGTCTGGCCGGCGGCGTCGCGGATGATCCAATGGCGAGTGAGCAGCTGGACGGTCTCTTCGCCTTCGTTCGAAATGCGCACGGTGTAGTGGAAGAACCATTCGCGCTGGAACGGCTGTGAGTGCTCGGGTGCGTACTGCGACTCGACCTCGACCCTCACGTGGTTCGTGACGGCTTCCGACGTGTTGGCGTGGAGCGGCTGATCTTTGAGTTCGGACATGGGACGATTCGTCATGATACCAACGTTTCGCTCCGGGCGTCCCAGCGCCACGGGCTGCTGTCCGACCCGGATAGATGGACGCCGCCCCGCCAGATGTCGATGCCGTTGAGGCGAACCTGGTCGGCCCGCCCGGCGAGAACGTCGCGCCCGGCCTCCGTGATTGTAACAACCCGCGAGCGGAACGCCGGATTGCCGGATGCGGTCGGCCAGGGAGACAAGGGGGACGTTCGCCGACGCCAGGCGCTGGAGCATGTCGAAGAACGTCGTGTCGCCGATGAACGGCCGCTCCTCCTGCGACTGCGTCGCGCTGAACAGGTCGCCGGCCGCCGCGTGGCCCGCGAGCAGGGCTCGCAGCGCGAGTTCCTCGGTCCGGGACAGACCGTTGGTCACCGATGGAAACTCCGCGAGGAAACGAAGCAGGGCGTCGGCAAGAAAGGGAAGCACCGGAGCGCCTTCGCTGGAAGCGATGCGCGCGGCGTCCAGTTGCCTCGTCAGCTCGACGAGCGCCGTCGGATCCGGCGCGCGAAACGCGCGCCAGGCGTGGCTCGCCAGTTCGAAGTGGCCGGCGATGACCGGCACGCCGGTGCCGACCAGCGTGCCGAGCTGATCGGCCGTCAGCTGTCCGAGACCGATGAATCGATCGATCCCGGGGAACGATCCAATACAGATGAGCGAACCGCGCGTGCTCGCGGGCTTCTGTCGCGCCATGAGATCCAGCACGCGGATCAACTCGAGCTGATCGAAGAGATCGTGCTCGAACCACAGCACGATCTCGCCTCCGCCCCGGACCGCGTCCGCGATCGTCTCGTCGGCCCTGGCGAGGCCGCGCCGGATCTCGTCGTACCGCTGAGCGCCGCTATCAGAGGAGAGAAACCGCGCGCGCACCTCGTGCCACGCGTTTCCCTCGAGCGGCGGACACGGTCCCTCGTGCAGCACGTCCGCTGCGATTTCGACCGGGTCGTGCACGACGCGCCTGAGCGTCTCCGCCGCGCAGTCGCCGTTGGTGATGTGCAGAGTAGTCACGTAGGCTCTAAACTTAGGATGCTGAAAAAGTGACTGCGACGGGATCGACATCGTGATCTCGTCGTACTACGATGCTCCCATTCACGGAGGGAGCCTGCCGATGCGTGGAGACGACCAGCACACCGGGCATCTGTTTAGTTACCTGTCGGCGGAAGATCGGATCCCTGCGGACCATCCGCTGCGTCCGATTCGGCAGATGACCGACGCGGTGCTCGGGCGGTTGTCGCCTCGCTTTGACCGGCTGTACTCCGACATCGGTCGGCCGTCGATCCCGCCCGAGCAGTTGCTGCGAGCGTTGTTGCTGCAGGCGTTGTACACGGTGCGCAGCGAACGGCTGCTGATGGAGCAACTGCAGTACAACCTGTTGTTCCGGTGGTTCGTGGGTCTGAGTATGGATGACCCGATCTGGGTGCCGACCGTCTTCAGCAAGAATCGAGACCGGCTCTTGGAGGGCGACATCGCGCAGGCGTTTTTCCTCGAAGTGCGGGCGGCGGCGGGGGCGGCGGGCTTGCTCTCGGATGAACACTTCACCGTGGATGGCACGTTGCTCGAGGCCTGGGCGAGTCAGAAGAGTTTTCGACCCAAGGACCGCCCGGATCCGCCGGCGGATGATCCGACGGGCCGCAATCCGACGGTGAACTTCCGCGGCGAGGAGCGGGCGAACGACACGCATGCGTCGACGACCGATCCGGACGCGCGCCTGTACAAGAAAGCCTCGGGGCAGGAAGCCAAGCTGGCGTATCTCGGGCATGTGCTCACGGAGAATCGTCACGGCTTGATCATCGACGCGCTCGTCACGCACGCCACGGGGACGGCGGAGCGCGAGCGGCCGGGGCGATGATTGCCGATCTGCCCGACACCCATCGCGTGACGGTCGGCGGCGACAAGAACTACGACACGAAAGGCTTCGTGCACCAGCTCCGCAGATGGGCGTCACCCCGCATGTGGCCCAGTATCCCGAGACGGCGACTCGCGGCAGCGCGATCGATGCGCGCACGACCCGACATCCGGGCTACGCGGTTAGTCAGCAGAAACGAAAGCTGGTCGAGCAATGTTTCGGCTGGATGAAGACGGTCGGTCTGATGCGCAAGCTGCGACACCGCGGCGGCGCGCGCGTCAACTGGAACTTCATCTTCACCGCCGCGGCGTTTAACCTGGTCCGGATGCGCACACTGCTGGCCCAGCCAGCCTGACGGAACCAAGGCATGAGTACCACGAGCCACGAGCGATGCAGTCATCATCATTGGGCGAACGATAACCGAACGCTGAACGTCACTTTTTCAGCCTAAACTTAGAACTGAAAATGCATACGATTCAACCCGCCAGGCTCGAACCGGGCGTCACACGCGAGGCCATCGCCTCGGCCGCCGCTGCTGTCGAGACGACGACGTCCACAGCCACCATTCATGGCCGTGCGCTGATCCTCTGGGATTTGAAAGTGCCCGGCAAGAAGAAAAAGCTCGACGCGATCGACACGGATCAGATTACGCCCGCGGCCGACTGCGTATCCGAAAGCCTCGACACGCTCGACGAACGCTGGAAGGCCGGCGCCTTCCGGTACCTGATGCCCGATTTCCGGGCGCGCGTGCACCGCGGCGAAACGTTCGTGATCGCGGGCGACCGGTTCGCGATCGGATCGTCGCGCGAGATGAGCCCCGCCGGGTTGAAAGCGATCGCCGACGAAGTCGGCCTGGAGATGGTCATCGTCTGCGGCAACAACATGGGCGACATCTTCAGGCGCAATGCCCTCAACCTCGGGCTGCAGGTCGTGCAGAGCCCCGAGGCAGTCGCCGACGCGCACGATGGCGACGAGTTCAGCTTCGACCCCTTGTCGCGCCGTCTCACGAACGACACACAGGGGAAGTCGTACGACCCGGTGCCGCTCAGCGCAAAGGAGGACGAGATTCGCCAGACCGGCGGGATCTACGCGGCGGGACGCCGCGAGTTCAAGGCATCGGTCGAGAGGTCGCCCCGGATTGACCTGGCCCGACGCCGAGTCGGCGCGCCGCATGACGTCGACCGAGCAGATTGTCTGGGCCCATCGCGTCGACACCGCCTCCGAGGTCACGCCCGGGGCGACGCTGCGCGTCTACGCCGACCTGCTGCCGGCCTCGGATGGCACAGCGCCTTTCGCGATCCACACGTTCAACCAGATCACCGGCGGCCGGACGATCTTCCCGCGCCAGGCGGCGATCGCCAACGACCACTTCGTGTTCACCGGGAAAGACGACGACAACAAGCAGACGGCGATCGGGAAGGAGTTCGCGCGGCTGCACGGGATCGAGAAGCCGTACTACGCCACGCCTGGCGACGGCATCTTCCACTTCTACTTTCCCGAACAGGCGCTCGTGATGCCCGGGCAGTTCATTCCCGGCGCCGATTCGCACAGCCGGGCCTACGGCGCATACGGCGCCGTCGGGATGGGCGTCGGATCGACGACGCTCGGGTTCGGCTGGTCCACCGGCTACATCTACTTCACGGTGGCGAAGGCGCGGCGGGTGATCTTCGACGGCCAGCTTCAGTCGTGGGTCAGCGGGAAGGACATCGTGCTCGAGCTCCTGCGACGATGGGGCGCGAAGCAGTCGCAGGGGATGTCGGTGGAGCTCGTCGACGCGAACAAGCAGCTGCCGATCGCCTATCGCAACACGATCGCGAACATGATGGCCGAGGGCGAGGCGCTCAACGGCATTTTCGCGCCCGACGACATCACCTATGCCTGGTATCGGGCGAAGGGAATCACCGAGCTGCCTTATCCGCCGTTCGCTCCGGGAGCCGATGCGCAGTTACGCGATCGACGAGACCATCGATCTGCGCGAAGTGATGCCGATGATCGCCAAGCCGTTCAGCCCGGGCAATGCCTTTCCGGCCGACGAGGTCGCGCGCGAGCGATTGACGTTCGACAAGGCGATGATTGGGTCCTGCACCAATGGCAGCTATGACGACCTGCTGGCGGCCGCGCTCGTGGTCCGCGCGGCGCGCGCGCAAGGGCTGTCGAAGGCGGTGAAGGAGTTCGTCGTGTTTCCGGGATCGGGCGGCGTCGCCCTGCAGATCGAACGGCCAGACCCGCGGCTCGCCGGCGAGTCGATTGCCGGACGTCTTCCGCTCGGTCGGAGGTCAGATCCGCCAGTCGTGGTGCGGGCCCTGCTTCGGCCAGGGGCCCGACGCGCTCGAAAAAGGTCAGCGGGCGATCACGTCGTTCAATCGCAACTGGCAGAATCGCATGGGCCTCGGCGGAGAAGGCTACCTGGCCAGCCCGGTTGTCGTCGCGGCCTCGGCGCTGATCGGCTACATGGCGCCGCCGAGCGAGCTCGGGCTGAAGTGGAATCCTGAGGAGTTCGGCGTGTCTGAGGCAAGGTTAGGCGCGGAGGCTGATGGCTTACGAGAAGGAACGAGTGATCGCGGAGAGCGTCGGCGTCTCCGTGGCGCGCCGGCACATTTTTCTCTGCTGCGATCAGACCAAGCCGAAGTGCTGCGACAAGGAACGCGGCCTGGCGGCGTGGGAGTATCTGAAAACGCGTCTCAAGGAGCTTGGCCTCTCGGAGCAGGGAGGTGTGCTCCGCACCAAGGCCAACTGCCTGCGCATCTGCGAGGGCGGACCAATCGCCGTCGTCTATCCGGAAGGCACGTGGTACGCCGCCTGCGATCCACCGATGCTCGAGCGGGTCATCCAGGAACACCTGGTCGGCGGCCGCATCGTCGAGGACGCGATGATCGCGCAGCATCCTCTCGACGTGCCTTAGCCGTCAGATGTAGTGCAGGCCTTCAGGCCTGCTCACGGTGCAGTCCAGGGGTTTCACATCACGGCGGACCTGAAAGTCCGCACTACATCCGACTGGTCTAGCCGGCGATGGTCTCCGCGAACAGCTGCTTCAGTTTTTCGAACGCCCGTTCGGCTTGCGGTTCGTTGTAGACCGGGCTGTCCAGCACTGTCCAGCTGTGTGCGGCGCCTGCGTACACCTCACTCTCGTATTTCCCGCCCCAGTGTTCGAGCGCGCGTTCGAGAGTGTCGATGGCGTCCCGCGGCATGGTTCGATCGTTCTCGGCGTGCCCGAAATAGAGTCGCCCTTTCACGCGGGGGAGCACGAGATGCGGGCTCCGCGGCGTGTCGTTGGCGAGTCCGCCGCCGTGCAGTGACGCGGCCGCGCCCACGCGATCGGGGCGTGCCGCGGCCGTTCGCAGGGCAAGCGCGCCCGTGAAGCAGTAACCAACCACACCGATTCGGCCCCCCTTCACCGAGGGATGCGCGCTGAGAAAATCGACGTACGCGGCTCCGTCACGATCCATGGCATCCGGCGTCAGCGGTGCGGCCAGCTCGCCGAATCGTGCCATCGTCCGTGCATCCTTGAAGTCCGGCTTGAAGTCGAACAACGGCGGCCTTCCCGTACGGTAGAAAACATTCGGCACCAGGACGGCGTAGCCGAGGTCGGCCACTCGACGCGCCATCGCGAGCGGCGCCGCGCGAATGCCGCCGATGTCGGTGAAGTGAATCACGCCGGGATAACGGCGATCGTCGGGCTTGAGCAGCAGGCCGTCGGCGATCCCGTCGGGAGTGGGGCTTGCCACGGTTTCTTCAACCATCGCGGTCGACTATCAACCATCGCCGAGCGGTTGCCGTCTAACATCCGGACCGGAGCCGCCCATGGACACTCTTCTTCAAGACATTCGCTTTGGCTGGCGCCTCCTGAGACGGACGCCGGGCTTCACGGCGTCCGCAGTGCTGGCGCTCGCGCTCGGCATCGGCGCGACGACGGCCATCTTCAGCGTGCTCGATCGCGTCGTGCTGCGTCCCCTTCCGTATTCCGACCCCGACAGTCTCGCGATGGTGTGGGAAGCCAACGACGGAAAGGGCCTGTCGCACGAACGGATCTCGCCCGTGAACTTCGTGGACTACCGCGGCCTTTCGCAGGCGTTCGAGGATGCGGCGGCCTGGTGGTATCCGCAGCTGACGTTAACCGAAACGGGCCACGAGCCGCTGCGCGTCGCGGCGGTCGAGACCACGCCGAACCTCTTCTCCGTGATCGGCGTCCAGCCGGTCCTCGGCGCGGGATTCCCGAAAGAGCCGCCCTACGGCGAGCGGATCGCCGTGATCAGTCATCGCCTCTGGCGCGAGCGGTTCGACAGCGATCCGGCGATCGTCGGCAAGCTCATCGCGCTCAGCGGTCCGTTGTTCACGGTCGTCGGGGTGATGCCTGAAGGCTTCCAGTATCCGAACGGCACCGATGTCTGGCATCGCATGACGTGGGACGTCGCGCAGCACAGTCGCGGCGCGCACTTCATGGAGTCGCTCGTTCGCTTGAAGGCGGGTGTCAGTGTCGCGGCCGCCAACGGCGAGCTGCGTGCGCTGACGAAGCGCCTCGGGCAGGAGAACCCGTCGACCAACGGCGAGTACACCGCGCGCGCGGTTCCGCTCGCGACCGAAATCGTCGGGTACTTCCGGCCCGCGCTCTTCGCCTTGTTCGGCGCGGCGGCGTTCCTCCTCGTCATCACCTGCACGAATGTGGCGAGCCTGCTGCTGGCTCGGGCGACGGTGCGCGAGCGCGAAGTGGCCGTTCGGGCTGCGATTGGCGCGAGCCGTGGCCGCTTGATCCGCCAGTTCCTCACCGAAAGCGTGCTGCTGGCGCTCATGGGCACGCTGCTCGGCGTCGCGGTGGCTGTCGTGTCGGTGAAGACGCTTGCCGCGACAACGCCGGTCGAGGTCCCGAGGCTCGCCGCGATCGGTCTCGACGCGCGAATGCTTGCGTTTGCCGTCACGCTTTCGCTGCTGACCGCCATCGCGTTCGGCGTCGTTCCCGCGATGCTGATGGCTCGAGGCGACATGCAGCGGCCGTTGAAGGAATCGGGTCGTGGAGGCGATGGCGGCGGCGCGAGGCGGCGCGCGCGAAGCACGCTGGTGGTCGCCGAGATCTGCCTGGCCGTGATGCTGCTCGTCGGCGCGGGCCTGCTCGCTCGCAGCTTTCAGCGCCTCGTGCAGCAGGATCCAGGGTTCAAGGCTGCCCGCGCGGTGACCGCAAAAATCGAACTGCCATACTCGTACAGCGACTTTGCCAGGATCGTCGACTTCTACGATCGGCTGCTGACGTCGGTGCGCGCGCAGCCGGGTGTGTCGGTGGTTGGGGCGAGCAACTTCCTTCCGCTCGAAGCCGCATGGCGCGGACCGTTCTTCATCCAGGGGCGTCCGCGTCCTCGATCCGGCGACGAAGCTCAGGCGCAGCATCAGACGGTAGACGACGATTACTTCCGCGCGCTCGGCGTGCCGTTGATCAAAGGCCGCTTCTTTACCCCGAACGACACCGCGCAGGCGCCGGGGGTGGTCATCGTCAACGAAGCGCTCGCGCGCCGTCAGTGGCCGGGCGAGGATCCGGTCGGCCAGACGGTCATGTCGCCGATCACCGTCATCGGTCCGATGGGGCGGTCGCTGATGAAGCAGCCGCAGTTCCAGGTCGTGGGCGTGGTCGCCAGCGTGAAGAACTCGACGCTCGTGCGCGACGCCGAGCCGGCGATCTATTTCAGTTTCCGCCAGTTTCCGTTTCGCGGCCTGAACGTCGTGGTGCAGGGACAGGGCGACGCAGCGGCGCTGCTCGGGGCGCTGCGAACGTCGGTGCAACGGCTCGATCCGAATCTGCCGCTGGCATCGGCGCGCACGGTGGATCGGATTGTCGGCGAGGCGACCGACCGGCCGCGTGCGCTCATGATGCTGATGGGCATCTTCGCGTCGCTCGCCCTCGTCCTGTCGGCGCTCGGCATCTACAGCGTCCTTTCATACAGCGTGAACCAGCGGCGGCAGGAGCTGAGCGTGCGAATGGCGCTCGGCGCGCAGCCGAGCGACGTGCTGTGGCTGGTCGTGAAGCAGGGCCTCTGGCTGGCGACGATCGGAGGCGTGGCCGGCGCGGCCGGCGCGCTCGCGGTGGGGCGAGCGATGTCGAGCCTGTTGTACGGCGTGTCCTCGGGTGACGCCGCCGCGTTCGTCGTCGCGATCACCCTGGCGCTGGCCACGGCGCTCGCCGCGTGCCTGCTTCCCGCCCGCCGCGCCGCGGCGCTCGATCCTCTAGCTGGCCTCAGGGCCGACTAAAACGACGCACGGGCTCGTCGGGTTCGGAGTTCAACGTTCAGGGTTCAGGGTTCGTTCCGGGTTCCGGGTTCCGGGTTCGTCGAACGCTGAACGCAGAACGCTGAACCCTGAACCGAACGCAGAACCCTGAACGCCGAACCCGTCGATTCAGTACACGTCCAGATCGTGCGCCGAGACGACCTTGCCGCCGTACGCCGATCGCACCTCCTGGAGGAGATCTTCCTCCGTCGAGCTCCAGATCAACTGGTGATACAGCACCAGCAGCGCCCGGCTGGGCGCGCGTGGCAATCGCGCCAAGCTGCCGCGTCGACGTGTGGTAGCGCGCATGGTACGCCTGCCATTCAGGCGGGCGCTTCGAGAACCCGGCCTCGGAATAGACCTCGTGCACGAGCACATCGCATTTCTGGCACTGCTCCTCGATGTGCGACGCCGGGCCGGTGTCGCCGGAAACGACGATGGTCCGATCCGGCGTCTGGAAGCGATAGCCGAACGCCTGTTCCCATGCGCCATGCGGGACGGCGAAGGCCGTGACGGTGACGCGCTCGTCGCGAAACACCATCCCCGGCTCGATTTCATGAACGGTGACGAGGTGAGGATCGTACTGATGCTTCGGTTCGCCGCCACGCGTTCGGATGCGGATGTCGTCGGCATATGCGGCGATCAGATGATCGCTCATCGCACGAAGACCGCGCGGACCGTACAAGGTCAACGGCGTCGGACGCTCGAGAATCCAGGGCGTGAGGATCAGGTCCGCCAGACCAAGCGTGTGATCCGAGTGCAGGTGGGTTGCAAACGCCCGCGTCAGGTTCGGCGCGGCGAGCGCCTTGAATCCCGCCCGCTCCGCCGCCGCCGCGCGCCTGACCACGCCGACGCCGAAATCCACGAGGTAGCTCGCATCGTCCACGACGATGGCCACCGATGGACCGTAGCGATCGGGATCCGCGTTCGGCGTGCCGGTGCCGAGCATGACGACATGCGTCCGCGACTGCGCGCGTGGCAGCACGCTGCCGGCGATCAGCGCCACCGCGGCGATCAGCGCGATCCGCGGGCCGAATGCAGTCTGCAGTCTCAGTCTCAGTCTCGAGTCTCGGTCTCAAGTCCGTCTGCGACCGACGACTGAGGACTGATGACTGACCGACCGATGCTCATGCCCGCCGAGTGTATAGCAGGGCGCGATAGACGAGGACCGAGACCGCCAGCGCCGGCAGCGTCCCGCCGATCGACCCGGACGCGTAGAAAGCCGCAGCGCCAGCCGCCCACGCCACTACACCGGCAACCGACACGCCGCGGAACGGACCCGACGGCTCGTAGAGATCGTCGACGAACGCCGCATCCAGCACCGGCCGGCCGATGTAGTAGTGCGCCACCAGGATGCCGCCGACCGGGACGAGCAGTGCGCCGAGCAGCATCATGAAGTTGGTGTACTGCTCGAGCCAGACGCCCGGGACGGCGCTGAGCGCCGTCCCGATGATGCCGATCGACCAGATGACCGCGCCGTCGCCCGCGCGCGGCGCGAGGCTCTTCCATGCCAGCGAAGACATGTAGATGTTGACGAAGTTCGTCGTCAGCGTCGCGAGGGTGAGCATGAGTGCGCCCGCGGCGCCAAGGCCGACGGCGTTCAGCATCGCGCCGGGATCGCTCGATCCGGCGGCACGCCCGGCGATGGCTCCGAGCGGCATCATCCAGGCGCTGGTCACGGCGAGTCCGAGAAACACGGCCGTGGCCGTGCCTCGCACCGATCGCGTGTAGCGCGAGTAGTCGGCGAACATCAGAATCCACGAGACCTGATAGCCGATCACGACGTCGAGGCCGCGCCACCATGTCATCGGAATCCTGGGCGCGGCGGCCGGCGCGGCCGAGGCGCGAGCGCAAGCGATGGTCAGCGCCACCGCGACGATCACCATCGACGGCACCGCGATGCGATCCGCTCGCGCGACGGCGCGCGGCCCCATCCAGACGACGAACGTCGCGAGGAATCCGAGCGCGATGGTCCATGCCGTCTGCGATCCCGCGGCGGGTCCGATCCACGCCGTCCCGATGCGCGCGCATGCCGACGCGGCGATCACATTGTTCAGCGCGATCCATGCGAAGTTGCTCACGTAGAGGACGACGGCGACGAGTCCGGCGCCGGTGAAGCCGAGGGCCGGGCGCGAGGCGATGATCGACGGGACGCGCAGGCGCGGACCGAGCGGAGCGAGCACGGCCACCAGTGCGGCGCCGGCGACGCTCCCGATCGCGACCAGCGCCATCGTCGGCCAGAGTTCGAACGACGTGGAGAGGCTCGCGCCGACCTGGAATGTCGTCGCGACGACGTTGGCGCCGACGAAGATCAGGAAGAGGTCGAGCGGGGACTGGGTGTGCTCGGCAGGCGCGATCGGCTGGATGTCGGCGGCGTTCACTGAGGCATAGGATACACGGTGGACATAAATATGATCAGATGATATCGTATAAACATATGACCAAACAGGCGATCTCGGTGACGCTGGATGCCGACAACCTCATCTGGCTGAAAGGGCGCGCGAGCGCCGACCGGAGTGCGGAGCGTCAGCGAACTGCTCGATCAGATCGTCAGTTCGGCGCGATCGTCGGGACAGGTCGGTCCTTCTCGCTCCGTCGTGGGCACGATTGACATCGCCGCCGGCGATCCATGGCTCGAGGGAGCGGACGATGCGGTGCGGGGGATGTTCGAGGCATCGCTGCGGCGGCCGCTGATGGTGAAGGAATCGTCTCCCGCGTACGGCACGGCGGGAAAGAGAAAAACCCGGCGTGGCTGAACCGCAGGCGGCCGTCACCGATACGCACGCGCTCATTTTTCATGCCGCCGGCGGCGGCAAGCTCGGTGCGCGTGCCGCGTCGTTCTTCGAGCGGTGCGAGCGGCGTGACGCGATTCTGTACGTGCCGGCCGTCGTGATGTGGGAGTGCAGTCTGCTGGCGCGGGTTTCGCGGATCAACCTGCGCCGCACCGTGCGAGCGTTCTTCGACGATCTGTTCAGCAATCCGTCTTACCATCCGCTCGACATCACACCTGAACAGATCTTCCGGGCCGACGAGCTGCGGTTCACGCGCGATCCGTTCGACGCGCTCATTTGTGCGGCCGCGCAGACGATCGATCTGCCGTTGATTACGCGGGACGCCCAGATTCGCGGATCCGGTACAGTCAAGGTACTGTGGTGATCGAGCGCGCCATCGCGACCGGCACGCACGGCCGATTCCTGATTGAGCCGCCGTCGGTGCCAGGTCCGGCGCCGGTCCTGGTCGGCTTCCATGGATACGGCGAGGACGCCGGTGTCCAGCTGGAGCGGCTGCGGCGCATTCCCGGCGCGGACCGCTGCCTGCTCGTGTCGATTCAGGGTCTCCACCGCTTCTATCAGCGTCGCACCAACGAAGTCGTCGCCAGCTGGATGACCCGGCAGGATCGCGATCTGGCGATTGCCGACAACCTGGCGTACGTGGAAACGGTGCTGGATGCCGTGGATCGCGAGCACTCACGCGAGGCGCGATTGATCCTGACGGGCTTTTCTCAAGGCGTCGCCATGATGTTCCGGACGGCGGCTGCGACGTCGCGCCGTGTCGATGGTGCGATCGCGGTCGGCGGTGATGTGCCGCCCGAGATCGAACCGTCCGCCCTGGCACGCGTTCGTCGGGCCCTCGTCTGTCATGGGAGCCGCGACGAATGGTATACGTCGGAGATTTTCGGCCGCGATGTCCAACGACTGCGCGACGCCGGCGTGATCGTCGACCCGCTGGAGTTCGACGGCGGGCACGAGTGGTCCGACGAGGTCGTGCAGGCGGCGTCGGGCTTCCTTCGCGAGCGCTGGCCATGATCGCGATCCGCACGGCGACGATTGCCGACGCCAGGGTCCTCGCGGAGCTTCGATGGGAATTTCGGAGCGCGCAGAACCCCGCGGTCGAGACGCACGACGCGTTCGTCCGGCGCTGCGCGGCGTGGATGCGACGGGAGCTTCAGGAAGGCAGGGAATGGAAGGCGTGGGTCGCCGTCCACGAACACGCGATCGTGGGGCAGGCGTGGCTGCACACTGTCGGGAAGATTCCGAACCCGGTGGCCGAGCGCGAGCAGCTGGCGTATCTGTCGAACCTTTACGTCAAGCCGTCTTCGCGTGGCGGAACGGGTACGCGTCTTCTCGAGGCCGTTCTCGACTCGTGCCGCGCGAACGGCATCGATCGCGTCGTGTTATGGCCATCCAAGCGAAGCGTCACGCTCTACCTCAAACACGGCTTCTTGCGCGGCGGCGACGTCATGGAGTTGAAGCTGTGATGAAGTCCACGATCGCACGCTGCACATCGGCGTAGACAGCCGCCTGAGCGGCAGGATCCTTCCTCGGCAGCTTGAAGGAGTGATCGCCTTTGTCCACGACGTGCACCGACTGGCGCAGGCTGCAGCGTGGCCAGGACCGGTGCGAGCTCGTCTGGCGTCCCGAACGCATCGCGCGTACCTTGAACGAACAGCATCGGCCGGCCGATCGCTGGAAGATGCTTGTCGCGCCGTTCGGTCGGTTTGCCCGGCGGATGCAGCGGGTAGCCGAGCAGCACGAGGCCAGTCAGACGAAGCTCCGGATCGGCGGCCGCGACTTGTGTGGCAATGCGCCCGCCCATCGACTTGCCGCCGATGAACAGCGCGCGGCGCGCGCTCGTCACCCTGGCGTACACCGCTTCGATCACCGCGCGGTAACAAGCCTCCAGCGCGGGTGCCCGATCGGGAATCTTCCGCCCCTGCTCGGTGTAGAGGAAGTTGAACGTGATGACGTCGACTCCCAGGGCCGATAGCGCGCGAGCGAAGTCGACCATGAACCCGCTGCGCTGTCCGGCGCCCGCGCCATGCCCCAGGATGAGCGCGGCTGAAACGGTGTCAGACGCGGTCTCTTGACGATTGCCGCCTCTGACACCGTCGTAGACGAGCGCGGTCGTGGCGCCGCGTTCGAGCGGAATGCTCAGTTCACTCGGACTTGGCAAGGGTATCGGCGACCTCGGCATCGGTTTTCAGTGAGTTGGTGACCGACAGGGCGCCGAACTGGGTGGCCAACGAACGGGCCAGCGCCCGGTCCACTTCGCTCTGCACCACACCGGTCAGCGTCACCCGCCCATGCTCCACGACGATGTGGATGGGAGGATTCGGCATGATCGCGTAGTTCCAGAAGTTCGAGTTGTTGTAGATGGATCGCGCAATCCGATACCGAAGTTCGTCGTCGAACTGCGACACCGGCAGCACGTCGATCTGATCGCTGACGCCTCGGACGCCGTCGACCTTGGCGATTCGCTTGGCGATGTCATCGCGCTTGTAGGGCATCGTCACCTTGCCGGTGAGCGTCACCATCCCATCCTTCACGTTCGCGCTCACATCGTCGAAGATCGTGAACCGCGAGTATCGCTGCACGGTCTTGGCGATGTCCTTGGCCACCTGAAAGTCTTTGCGATCGCTCTCGCTGGTTTGCGCGGCGAGAGTGACGTTGGCCGTCAGGAGCAGGCCCGCGGCAACCGCACACAATTTCCCGAACATGTCGCACCTCCGAAGTTCCGATTGTCTGACCGGCGCTGCTTCGGAAGGGGCAAATGGAGTGCCAGCGACGTCGCTGAAAAACGACTGAATTCCCCGATGTTTCGTCGGCCAGGACCGCTGGCGCTGTCCTCTGAACATGACGGCTCGACCGCTGATTGTCAGTGGCCGGCGAAGGCGACGCCCAGCCCGTAGGTGATCGCCGCTTCGATGACTCCGACAACTGTCATCTCAGCGCCGCTGGCCCACCACGTGCGCGTCGTCACGAGCGACTTGGCGGCGCCGACCAGGAAGTGGGCCGCCGTGCTGATGACGAACGACGCGATCACGGCCGGCATGCCGACTGCGAAAAAGAACGGGATGATCGGGATGAAGCCGCCGATGGCCGTCGAGACGCTCGCGGAAAGCGTGGATCGCCAGGGGTTGGGAAAGGTGTCCTCGCTGAGCCCGAGTTCTTCGTGCACGAGGGTGCGCAGGAACTGCTTCGGCTCCTGCTGGAGCCGCTCCGCCATCGTCCGGGATTCCTCTGCCGAAAAGCCTTTCAACTGGTAGAACAGCTCGAGCTCGAGCATCTCCTCGTGCGGGTCCTCGTCGATCTCCCCCTGCTCCCGCTCGATCTCGGACTCGTACACCTCGCGCTGCGATTTGGACGAGAGGTATGCTCCGGCGCCCATCGACAGCGCGCTGGCCAGCGTGCCGGCGAGCCCCGCGGCGAGCACCACCTCGCTGCCGCCGGTGTAACCGGCCATCCCCGACACGATCCCGAACACAGCGCCCAGCCCGTCGTTCACGCCGTAGATCGCGTCGCCAATCCAGCTGGCGCCGCGGACATGCCAGCGCTCGCGGCCGAGAATCGAGTCGAGCGTGGATCGCGGCGACGGCAGTTTTCCGCCGGCCAGCGTTCTCAGGACCACCGCGTGGTCGCGCTCTTCGAGCATCGCCTCCTCGGCAATCTGCCGATCGGTCGGGTCGCTCAATCGCTGCATCAGCTGGTCGTACTCGGCTTCGGCCTTGTTCTCCTCCTGCTCCAGGCGATGCAGGACGACATTCGGATCGGAGATGCGCTGGAACCACGACAGCCCGCGCTCGACTTCCTTCGGATCGGGTGCCCGGCCCGTCGATGCGGCGATGCGTTCGGACCAGCGGGCGGCGTGCTTGTCCTCCTGATCCGCCAGCCGCATCAGGATGGCTTTGCGTTTGGGATCCGTTTCGCGGTTCGCGAGATGCTTGTAGGTGGCCGCCGCCTCGACCTCGCGGCGCCACATCTTCTCGACCGTGGCGAGGTTGGTTCTGTCGAGCGACATCAGCCAATCACTCTCTCGAAGAACACGATGGTCCCGATCCCGGCCGCGATCAGCAGCACCTGGCGCAGCGCGTTGGCGTCGATCTCGCCCTTGTGCAGGTTGGGAATCAGATCCGACATCGCAATGTACATCAGGCTCGCGGCGGAGAGCGCCAGCACGTACGGGCGTATGCCGGGAATCACCTGGACCGCCCCGAACGCGAGAAGCGCGCCGGCGATGCTCGCCGCACCGGTCACGACGTTCAGCAGCAGAGCCCGCCCGCGGCTGTAGCCCGAGGCGAGGAGGATGGCGACATCGCCGACTTCCTGTGGAATCTCGTGGGCGGCAACCGCGATGGCGGTGCTCACGCCGAGCGGAACCGACGTCATCACCGCGGAACAGATGATCGCGCCGTCGATGAAGTTGTGGAAGCCGTCGCCGATGAACAGCAACGGCGCCGTCGCGCCGTGAACCTCGCACTCGTGCGTGTGGCAGTGGCGGAGGAGAACCAGCTTCTCCAGGGCGAAGAACAACAGGATTCCCGCCAGCAGCGTCCCGAAGACCGCCTGCGGCGCGAGCAACGTCAACGCTTCGGGAAGAATGTCGAGCAGGGCGACGCCCAGTAGCGCGCCGACCGCGTAGCTGACCAGCCACGGTACGAGTCGCGTGCGGACGTGCGATGGAAACGAGACGAGCGTCGAGGCGACCGCCAGGCCTCCGCAACTCCCGAGAAGGCTCAGTCCGAGCGCGGTCGCGAGCACATGCACGCGACATTCTATTGCGGATTGTGGATTGCGGAGTGCGGATTGGATTGTGGATTGGCGACGATCTACGTTGCGACGTATCCCTTGCGCGCGCGGACGCGATACGAGCGATTGCGCAGCTCCACGCGAATCGAGTGCCAGCGGCCGTCCTTTTTTCCGCTCGCGAGATAGCCCAGGTAGTACTGCTTGCTCAGTTCGTCGGCGATGCTCGCGGTCGCCGGGTTGAGATCGCGCGGATCGCGGATGATCTCGGTTCGCCCTCCGCTGTCGTCGGTCATGTCACGGAGCGCGACGACGTTGACGCGATCGTCGCTGGGATAGCCGCGTCGATATCCACCGCTGCCACCGCGCCGGTGGGCGGCTGACGCGGCATGGTGGCGGCGTGCCGCCGTACGGACCGCGCGCACCCGGGAACGGACGCGGAAACGGCGATCGGCATCGGCGCTCGCGGAGGCGGTGGGCGCGATGGCGTTTCCCCCACGCCATCGATCCCGATCGCGTAGACGAGCGTTTCGGTTTCGCGAATCTGCGTCTTCAGCTCGCGGACGGTCGTTGCGCTCGCAGTGTCGTTGCCGTCCGAGATCACGAGCAGCGCCTTCTTCCGGTTCTGTCCTTTCTGGGTCAGCGGGATCGCCTCGGCGACGGTGTCGTACATCGCCGTGCCGCCGTTCGGTTCGATGTGTCCAAGCGCGCGCACCAGCTGCTGGCGATCCCTGGTCCACGACTGCAGCAGCACCGGCGTGTTGCTGAAGCGGTACAGGAAAACTTCGTCCTGCCGGTCCAGGAGATCGTTCAGGAGACGGTCGAGCGCCGATTGCGCTTCCTGAATCTTGGCTCCGGCCATGCTGCCGCTCGTGTCGAGCGCGATCCCCAGGCTCACCGGCACGCGGTCCGCGCTGAACTGGGTGACCGTCATCGGCTTGTCGTCTTCGTAGACCAGGAAGTCGTCCTGCTGGAGTCCGGGAACGAACCGGCCGTTGAGATCGGAGACCGTTGCCGTGACGTTGATCAGCTCGACACCGCTTTTGAAGCGGGCCTGCGCTCCGTCGTCGGGGCGTACCGGGGGCTGCGGCTGCTGGCCGTGCAGCGACACGACGAGCCATCGCGAGCACTACCGCCGTGGCTGCGTGGCGGCTCGAATACATCGACCTCAGGTTCTTACGGAACGCATACATCGCCCGCTGGGCGTGGGGCAAAACTCCTGCCTGCACGTTCCGGTCGTTTTACCGCGAAACTTCGCTGTCGAGTCGAAAAAAGCGCTCGCCGGCTGTGCTCCGGTCTGGACACCGTGTCCCCGGCGCGAGACGAGCCGAAAAGGCCGAGGCGACGCTCGTGGGCCGGCCGGCGCCGGGCTCAGTTCGCGGGGCCTGCTTGCCGCGGCTTGATCCCTTCCACGAAGACCAGCCCTTCACGCTCCGCCAAGCGTCCGCACGGACTTGAAACCATCGGCCTCGAGGGCCTTTGTGGCATCGCCAGATGCGACAAACGGCGGTCCGCTCTGCGTCCGCGAGAGTACCGCGCCGAGGCCGCCGCGCGGCACCGCGCCGACGACGAGCACGCGGCCGCCGCCTCGCAGGACTCGTACCAGCTCGCGGATCGCGGCGACGCGCCCCTCGGGACGCATCGTCCCGAACAGGCCGGCCGTGTCGTCGACCACCGCAAGGTCGAACTCATCGTCTGCCAGCGGAAGCTGCGTCGGCGCCGCGACTTCGACCTCGACGAGCACGCCGGCGTCCTCTGCGGCCTTTCGCGCGCGTGCGGCGGATGCCTCGTCGGGTGCGACGACGACGGCGCGGCCGGACAACCCGACCTTGCCGGCGACGGCCGCCAGTCGACCGCCATGCGCGCAGCCCACCTGCAGAAACTTGTCGCCCATCTTCACGCCGGTCATGCCGACGATCAGGAGATACGGGTCGCCTTTCTTCAGAAACATGTCGCTACGGCTTCAGCTTACCGCACACCGGACCTCTGCTCGACGCGTCGCGCCCGATTGCGCCACGCGTGTTAGCTAACGTTAGCTAACCGCGGAAAGCTGACAGCCGAAACGCGAAAGCGATATGATCGTCAGCTCATGTCTACTCCCGTTGATATTGCTCCTGCACGCGGCAAACTCGGCGTGCTGCTCGTTGGTCTCGGCGCCGTCAGCACCACCACGATTGCCGGCGTTCTCGCGATTCGGAAAGGCATTTCGAAGCCGATCGGGTCCCTGACGCAGATGGGGACGATCCGTCTCGGCAAGCGGACCGAGGGGCGCTCCCCCAGAATCGGCGACGTGGTGCCGCTCACACCGCTGAACGACATCGTCTTCGGCGGCTGGGATATTTTCGAGGACGACTGCTACGCCGCGGCGCGAACCGCTGGTGTGATCGAGCCCGCGCTGCTCGATCAGGTCCGCCCCGAGCTCGAGAAGATCAAGCCGTGGCCCGCGGTCTTCGACAAACACTACGTCAAGCGGCTCGACGGCCCCAACGTGAAGAAGGGCCGGAACAAGAAGGATCTCGCCGAACAGGTCGTCGACGACATCCGGAGGTTCAAAGCCGACAACAACCTCGACCGGATGGTCATGCTCTGGTGCGGCAGCACCGAGATCTTCGCAACCGAGTCGCCCGCCCATCAGACGATCGAGGCCTTCGAGCGTGCGCTCGAGGCGAACGATCCGTCGATTCCGTCGAGCATGGTGTACGCCTACGCAGCGATCCGCGAAGGCATTCCCTACACGAACGCGGCGCCGAATCTCACCGCCGACATCCCCGCGCTGGTCTCGCTCGCCGCGAAGACGCAGACGCCGCTCGCGGGGAAGGATCTCAAGACCGGTCAGACGCTGATCAAGACGATCATCGCGCCCGGGCTCAAGGCGCGCCTGCTCGGCGTCGAAGGCTGGTACTCGACCAACATCCTCGGCAACCGCGACGGCGAGGTGCTCGACGATCCCGAGTCGTTCAAGACCAAGGAAGAGAGCAAGAAGTCGGTGCTGGACTACATCCTCCAGCCGAATCTGTACCCGGACCTGTACGAGGACCTCTGTCACGTCGTGAGGATCAACTACTATCCTCCCCGCGGCGACAACAAGGAAGGCTGGGACAACATCGATCTCGTGGGCTGGCTCGGCTACAAGATGCAGCTCAAGATCAACTTCCTCTGCCGTGATAGCATCCTGGCCGCACCGATCGTCCTGGACGTTGCGCTGTTCATGGATCTGGCGAAGCGGGCGGGGATGTCGGGTGTTCAGGAGTGGCTGTCGTTCTACTTCAAGAGTCCCGTGCATGCGCCGGGCCTCTATCCTGAGCACGATCTGTTCATTCAATTGATGAAATTGAAGAACACGTTGCGGTATCTGAAAGGCGAAGAGCTGATCACGCATCTTGGCCGTGAGTACTACGACTAGTTCTCCGTACGCCCAGCCGGCGCTGATAGGCGGCATCGTCATGGGCGTGCTGTCGGCGCTGCCAATCATCTCGGCCGGCAACGCCTGCTGCTGCCTGTGGGTCGTCACCGGCGGCTTCGTGGCGGCGTACCTTTTCCAGCAGAACAGAACGACGCCGATCACGCCGGCCGACGGGGCTCTCGTGGGCCTGTTGGCCGGTCTCGTCGGCGCGCTGATCCGCACGGTGGTCGCCATTCCGGTCGATCTGATGGTGGCGCCGATGGAGCAGGCGATGCTGCAGCGGTTCCTGGACATGGGCACGTTTCCGCCCGAGGCCCGGGACATGCTCGAGCGATTTGGCCGCGGCGGCGCCGCGGGCGGCGCGTATTTCGTGCTCAGCCACATCATCGGCCTGATGTTCTGGCTGTTCGTGGGCGCCATGTTTTCCACGCTCGGCGGCCTTCTCGGCGCTCTGATTTTCAAGAAGCAGACGCCTCCCGGCGTCATCGACATTCCACCGACCACCGCCTGAACGCATAACCGGCCTCGAACACCAGAAGCCGACTACGAGGCACGGCCTCCACGCACGGTTGCCATCGGCCCATCGACCATCGGCCCTCATTGGCCATAGCCATCAGCCATTAGCCATCAGCCATTTTGAGTGTCTGACCGCCTGCCCATCCCTGCGCACACCTGCACGTTGCTATCGACAATGGCTCACCGAGCCGAGATTCAGGGACGTGGAGAGGGTCTTGATAGCCGTCGCTCTGGCCATGCAGGTGCCATTGCAGCGCCCCGCGCCGCTGCCGGTCCTCCCGCTGACGCAGCTGGAAGAGGGGTCGCCGTCCAGCGATCTCGACATGCGGACCTTCTCGCTCACGATCGCGCAGCCCCGCCCCGTCCACGATTTGCTGCTGCTGCTGGTGCGCGGAACCAGCCTGAGCATCGTGCCGGATCCGGGGATCGGCGGCACGTTCGTCGGCGAATTGAAAAACGTCACCGTGCGGCAGGCGCTCGCGCTGATCCTGCGGCCGCTCGGTCTCGACTACACCCTCGATGGCACGGTGATCCGCGTGTCCAGGCGCGAACCGGAGACGCGGCTGTTCGATCTCAACTACCTCGCAACGGCACGCACGGGACAGAGCAGGATGGGTGCCGACGCCGGTCCCAACGCCAGCGTCACGGCGCTTGCGAAGGCCGACGTGTTCGAGGATCTGGCGAATGGCGTCCGCACGCTGCTGACCGAACGAGCGACGTTCAACATCGATCGGAAGGCGGGCCTTCTACAGGTGACCGACTTCGCGGAACGGCTCGACCGGGTCGCCACCTATCTCGATACCGTGAAGGAGCGCATGCACCGGCAGGTGCAGATCGACGTGCGTGTGATCGAGGTCGAGCCGACCGATGCGAACGCTCCGGGCATCGACTGGCAAAGCGTGTCGTCGAGGATGAGCGGGTCGGCAGCCGCGGGCGTGCCGCCTGCCACGCGCCCGTCGATGAACGGCCTGAGCGTGAGCGACGTCGGCAAACTGCTGGCGCTTCTCGGACAGCAGGGCACCGTGACGCAACTCGCGAACCCGCGATTGCTGACGCTCAACAACGAGCCGTCGATCGTCCGGAGCGCGACGATGAGCTTCAGCGTCACGCCGCAGATTGCCGGCGACTCCGTCGTCACCCTGAGCGTGACCCCAATCGTCTCGTCTCCGGCCGTGTTCGAGTCCGACATGCTCGCGCGCATGGCCGACGGCGAAACACTCGTCGTCTCCGGCTTCACCCGCGATCGCGAGGTGAAGGAAAGGCAGGCTGCCGGCGTCAATGGCGGCTGGTTCGGCCGCAAGACGGTGATCACGCACAAGCATGTCGAGCTCGTGATTCTGCTGACGGCAAAAATCGTGGCCGGCGTGTCGGCTCACTGACATGTACGAACACTACTACGGTCTCTCGGAGAAGCCGTTCAGCCTGACGCCGGATCCGAAGTATCTGTATCGCAGCCAGTCGCACGGCAACGCGTTCGATCTGCTGCAGTACGCCATCGACCGGCGGGAAGGCTTCGTGGTCGTGACCGGCGACATCGGCACCGGCAAGACCACGTTATGCCGCGCGCTCCTGGAGCAGATCGATCGCACGACGTTCACGGCGCTCGTGCTGAATCCGTTCCTGACGGAAGAGGATCTGCTGAAAAGGATCCTCCAGGACTTCGGCGTGATCTCGCGAGAGGACCTCAAGACCGGCCGGTTGGTGAACGCGACGAAGCAGGAGCTGATCGAGACGCTCTACGAGTTCCTGCTGTCGCTGATTCCGCTGAATGCCGGCGCCGTGCTGATCATCGACGAAGCGCAGAACCTGCCGCTGACGGTGCTCGAGCAGATCCGCATCCTGTCGAATCTCGAGACCGACAAGGAGAAGCTGCTGCAGATCATCCTGGTCGGTCAGCTCAACCTCCTGACGCTGCTGCGATCGCCGGAGATGCGCCAACTCGATCAGCGGGTGTCGATTCGTTATCAGCTCGAGCCGCTCGATGCCGGGTCGGTCGCCGCGTACGTCTCGCATCGGCTGGCGATTGCCGGCGGCAACGAGGCCGCCGTGACCTTCGCGTCGAGGGCACTGAAGGAAGTGCATCGCTGGTCCGGCGGCATTCCGCGTCTCATCAACCTGATCTGCGATCGCGCGCTCCTTGCGGCGTTTTCCATCCGTTCGAACCTCATCACGGCCGAGATGGTTGCGCACGCGGCGGAGAACCTCGATGTGCCAGCACCGCCGCCGCCGGCTTTCGGGTGGCTCGGACGCAAGGCGCCGTTCGTCGCCGCCGCTGCCGTGGTGTTGCTTTCGTCGACCTTTGCCGTCGGCGCCTCGGCGTACGTTTACCAGCGTTTGGCGACGTCCGGGCCGGTCGCACGGTCAACGGCGCGGTCGGGCCGATTCCTGCGGCCCCGGTCACACCGGCCGCGGCCGTCTCGCGAAACGTCGCGCCCCCGGATCGTGAGCTGCCGGCCGAAGCGGCGTTCACGATCCTGGTGAGCTCGTTTCCTGACGGGCTGGCGAGCACCGCCTCGAACGTTGCCTCGACGACCGAATGGCTCGAGGCGTCCGGTTTCCGCGTGTTCCATGCCCAGGTGCACCTCGGATCGCGCGGGCGCTGGCAGCGCGTGCTGGCCGGGGCCTACGGCGATTCGCAGTCGGCGAGGCGGGATATGGAACGGATCAGAGCCGCGGCACCGGAGAGCGATGCGCATCTGGTGAGCGCAGGCTTTGCGATTGGGCTTGCGGCTGCGGCGCCGCGCAACTCCGATCCTCGGTTCCATCCATCGAGCACGGAGCCGTGAGCCTCATTCTCAACGCGCTTCGCCGCCGCTCCGTCGACGCTCGCGATACCGAGGAGCCGTCTCACGTCCGCGTTGCCGCCGAGTCGCTTCCCGGCCGCGCTGCCGCCGAGCCGTCGCCCGGCCGTGTCGCCGGTGAGCCGTCTTCCGGCCGCGCGAGGGCCGACACCGTGCCTGCCTCGCTCGGATACGCTGCTCCGTCGACGCGCAGCTTCGCGGTCAACAGCCTGGTCGGGTACTGCATCGCGTCACTGATTTTCGGGTTCGTTGGCGTGGCCGTGCTGATCGCCGTGCTGTCGCCGCCGCCGGCGGAACCTGCCGGGCGTGCGGCTCCGACGTTGCCGCCGCGAGCCTCGTCTTCGATCAAGGCGGCGCGCGGAAACGCGAACACGACCGGCCCTGAGCGGACCGGTCCGTCGCCGGCTGGGAGCACGAAGCGAGCCCGGTCCGTCGCCGACAGCCACCCCGCCTGTCATCGTGCCGCCGAGCGTAAAGCCGGCGCCCGCGCCGGCGGCGACATCGGTTGCGCCCGAGCCAGTAGTCGAACGGCCTGTTCCTCCACGCCCGGTCAGAGCAACTCCGGTCGGCTCGACACCGACGGCTCGTCAGCGCACCCCGCGCGACGCGGCCGGCGGAGGCTCGCGAGGCGACGATGTTTCTCCGCCAGCCAGGCGCTCCACGGTTTCAGCTCCGGCGACGGCTTCATCATCGTCGGCCAGCGCCCCAGCTCGCGCCGGGTTGCTGCCCGAGAATCATTTCGGCCTGGCACTCTACTATCAGCGCCTCGGTGACTTCGACAACGCGCTCGTGCACTACCTCGCGTTGCTGCAGCACAATGCCGCGAGTGCCGAAGTGCATAACAACCTCGGCCTTCTGTACGAGGACCACGGGCAGCGGGCCGAGGCGGTGACGCAGTTTCAACAGGCCATCGCGATCGATCCCAACTACGTCAAGGCGCACAACAACCTGGGCGTCGCTCTGATGCGCGGGAGCTCGCCCGTGGCCGCGGCCGCCGAATTTCACGTCGCGCTTGCGGCCGACCCGCGCAATGTCGAGTCGCTCGTCAACCTCGCGCTGCTGCAGGAGGCCGCGGGTCGTTCTGCCGACGCGCGCGATCTGCTTCAGCGCGCGGTCGCCATCGATCCCCGCAACCCCGGCTCGCACTACAACCTCGCCATCGTCGCCGACGAAAGCGGCGACGCGGCAACCGCGATCGAACACTATCGAGCATTTCTCCGTCTCGGAAGGGTGACCAACGCCGACCTCGCCGGGCGCGTCCGCGCCAGGCTCGCGACCCTGGGCCAACCGCCTCTATAATCGGCGGCATGTCCGATTCGCAGTCCCGGCCAGAGATTGCCGACCTTCTTCGCGAAGACCGAACATATGCGCCGCCCGCGGACTTCCGAGCGAAGGCCGTGGTTCGCGACGAGAGCATTTACGCCGTCGCTGCACGCGATCCCGAGGCTTTCTGGGCATCGTTTGCCAGCGAGCTCGAATGGTCGCGTCCGTGGAATGCCGTGCTCGACTGGCAGCCGCCGCACGCCAGGTGGTTCGTCGGCGGGACGATCAACGTCAGCGTCAATTGCCTCGATCGGCACGTGCGAGGGCCGCGGCGCAACAAGGCCGCGCTGATCTGGGAAGGCGAGCCCGGCGATCGCCGTACGCTCACGCTACTTCGATCTGTACCGGCAGGTCTCTACGTTTGCCAACGTGCTCAAGTCGCTCGGCGTCACCAAAGGCGACCGCGTCGCCTTGTACATGCCGCTGGTTCCCGAGCTCGCGATCGCGATGCTCGCATGCGCCCGCATCGGCGCCATCCACAGCGTCGTCTTTGGCGGCTTCAGCGCGGAGTCGCTGCGCGATCGCATCAACGACTCGTCCTGCCGCCTGCTGGTCACCGCTGATGGCGGATACCGCCGCGGTCAGGTGGTTGCACTGAAAAAAGTGGCCGACGAGGCGGTCACTGGCACACCGTCAATCGAGCACGTCGTCGTCGTGCAGCGGGCGGGTGCCGCGCTGCCCGTCGAGATGAAGCCGGGGCGGGATCACTGGTATCACGAGCTGATGCGCGATGCGCCCTTCACGTGCGATCCGGAGCCGATGGACGCCGAGGACATGCTCTACATCCTCTACACGTCCGGCACGACCGGGAAGCCCAAAGGAATCGTGCACACGACGGGCGGCTATCTTGTCGGCACGTATGCGACGACGAAGCTCGTCTTCGATCTGCGTGAAGACGACGTCTACTGGTGCACCGCCGACATCGGCTGGGTCACCGGTCACAGCTACGTGGTCTACGGTCCCCTGTCGAACGGCGCGACCGTGCTGATGTACGAGGGCGCGCCGGACTGGCCGCAGAAGGATCGTTTCTGGTCGATGATCGAGCAGCACGGCGTGACCGTGTTCTACACGGCGCCCACGGCGATCCGCGCGTTCATGCGCTGGGGCATCGAGTTTCCGCAGAAGCGCGATCTGTCGTCGCTGCGCCTGCATTGGCTCGGTCGGCGAGCCCATCAACCCCGAAGCCTGGGTCTGGTATCACACGTTCATCGGCGGCGGCCGCTGCCCGGTCGTCGACACATGGTGGCAGACGGAAACGGGCGCGATCATGATCACGCCGCTGCCCGGCGTGACGACGCTCAAGCCCGGGTCGGCCACGCGTCCGTTCCCCGGAATCTCCGCGGAGATTCGCACCGAGAGCGGCGAGAAGGTGGAGGTTGGCGGCGGCCTGCTCGCGTTGACGCGTCCGTGGCCGTCGATGCTGCGCGGCATCTACGGCGATCCCGATCGCTACGTGCGCCAGGTACCTGGAACAAGTGGGGCAACGACGTCTACGTGACGGGTGACGGGGCGAAGCGCGACGCCGACGGCGACTTCTGGCTTCTCGGACGGGTGGACGATGTCATCAACGTCGCAGGGCATCGCATCGGGACGATGGAGGTCGAGAGCGCGCTCGTGGATCATCCGGCCGTCGCCGAAGCGGCCGTCGTGGGGCGCGCGCACGAGATCAAGGGGCAGGCGATCGCCGCGTTCGTCACGCTGAAGGAAGGGGCGGGCGCGATTGCCCAGTCGAAACAGCTGATCGACGAGCTCAAACAGCACGTCGTCACGAAGATCGGTGCGATCGCGCGGCCGGACGACATTCTCTTCGCGGCCGATCTGCCGAAGACGCGATCGGGAAAGATCATGCGGCGCCTGTTGCGCGACATCGCGGAAGGAAAAGCCATCGGCGACACGACGACGTTGGCCGATCCGGCCGTCGTGGCGAAGCTGAAGGAGAACTACGAAGACGAATACGGGAGCTAAGGCGCCGGGCTGTCGGTGCGCGGTGCGCCCGGGTACCCGTCGACTCGCTCGACCCGGTTGCGCCCTTGCTGCTTCGCGCGCGCAACGGCGGCTTCCGCATCGGCCAGCAGACGCTCCGGATCGATCACCATCCCGACCGCAACCTGGACGTTGACGACGGCGGCGCTGATGGTCACCGATACCGGCAGATCCGAGCGATGATCGGTGAAGATCATTCGCTCCGCCACCGTCGACCGCAGGCGCTCGGCGAGTGAAGCGGCGTGGCCCGCGTCGTTGCCGGTGAGGAGCACGGCAAACGAATCTTCCGAATGGCGTGCCACCCAGTCGAGCTGCCGGAAATACTGGCGGATCAGGATCCCCAGGCGCTCGAGAATCTTGTCGCCGACGCCGTACCCGTGCGCCTCGTTGATTGCCGAGAGGTTGTCGACGTCGAACAGAATCAGTGAAACGGCGTACTGGGAGCGAACAGCGCGCTCGACTTCCTTGGCGAGCACCGCGTCGAACAGCGCGCGCGTGTGCAGCGTGGTGAGCTTGTCGACGACGGCAGTGTCGTTGGGTTCCAGCCGCACGCGCTCGGTGTAGGCGGCGAGCAGATCGAATGAGGCGCGCCGTACCAGCTGCGCCACGTGCGGCCAGGGCTCGCTGGTTGCGCCGATGGCGTCGTCCAGCGCCAGCTCGTCGAGCGCGCTGCGTTCGGTCAGATAGGCAAACGTGAACAACCGCTCGATTGACAGCGAGCGCTCCAGGCTGACGCGGTGGAGATCCGCGATGAGACTGCCTCGAGCGTCGACCCGGCCGTCCCGGACCGCAATCCCGAGGAGCTTCGCGAGCAGCAGGCCGAGGCGACGACAGTATTCGCCGTCGAGCGGCTCGTCGCCGCTGTAAGGGAAGATGCCGACTGTGTCGGCCGTCACCTCATCAATTCGTCCGAGCAGGAGCGCCGACGCCTGCTGCCTGAGGTCGCCCTGAATGTGTCCCTCCGACTCGCCTGGGGTAGCCCGAGTCGCTGTCCATGTTCTCTGGATCGAGCATGTTAGCCCGGCTTCCACCCGCCGGCAACCGAGTGCCGGGCGCCGGCCGCCACCTCTACCGCCCGCCACTTTTCGAACCGACATATCAGGGGACCTGTCGGTCAGCGTCCGGCCAGGTGGAGGCACGTCGATCTTGGACGCGGCACGCCTGGGCGCCGCGGCAGATGTGGTGACTTTTTCGGCGAGAGCGATTCGGAAGGTCTTTTCCCAAGGATTCATTTTGCGCAAGAAAATCGGTGAGTGCCTGATTCAGGCGGGCCTCATCACAGAGGAGGACCTCGGCGTCGCGCTGACCGAGCACAAGCGAACCGGTGAGCGCTTGGGCGTGGTCCTCGTGCGCATGAATCTCGCCACGGAAAAGCAGATTGCGAAGGCGCTCGCGTTTCAGCTCGGCTTTCCCTACATCAACCTCTCCGAGAATCCCCCTGAGGCCAGCGCCGTCACCCTGATTCCCAAGGATGTCGCGCTCAAACGCGTCTGCGTGGCCGTCCGGCTCGAAAAGAACCTGCTGACGGTCGCGATGTCCGATCCGCTGCTGTTCAGCCTCGTGCAGGACCTCGAGTTTCAGACCGGCTATCGGATCAAGCAGGTGGTCGCGACGCGCGGCGACATTACCGAAGCGATTCAGACAGGCTATCCGGACAAGGCGCTCATGCGCGCGACGCCCGAGAGTCGCAGCGAGCTCGCGCTCCGCGAACGCGAGGCAACCCGCCGCGGCGCGCTGGGCGTCGACGTGCCCGCGCAGGAGACGGC
This sequence comes from uncultured Acidobacteriota bacterium, assembly GCA_963794305.1. Classification (GTDB taxonomy): domain Bacteria; phylum Acidobacteriota; class Vicinamibacteria; order Vicinamibacterales; family CAVVIG01; genus CAVQFC01. The sequence continues at coordinate 168,755 of CAWCDQ010000017.1, forward strand.
GCTGGCGCGGCGCGCCGAAGAGGAGGTGTTCGAACCGGTCGCCGGCATCAAGGAACGCAGCGAAGCGGCGCCGATCATCGATCTCGTCGACCTCGTGGTGAAGAGCGCGATCAAGAGCAAGGCCAGCGACATCCACGTCGAGCCGATGGAGAAAGGCGTCCTCATCCGTCACCGGCTCGACGGCCTGCTGAAGGAAGTGATGGATCTCCCCAAGTGGGTCCACGAAGGGTTGATCGCGCGCCTCAAGATCATGGCCGGCATGGACATCGCCGAGAAGCGCCTCCCGCAGGACGGCCGTCTACGCTCCACGGCGGAGGACGGCAGCGATGTCGACTTCCGCGTCTCCACGCTCCGCACGCTGTTTGGCGAGAAGATCGTCATGCGTGTGCTCGATCACCGCAAGGGCGTCCCCGCGCTCGAAGAGATCGGCATGGCGGCGGCCGCGCTCGAGGAAGTGCGCGAGTTCCTCCGCCACCAGCACGGCATGATTCTCGTCGTCGGGCCGACCGGGAGCGGGAAGACGACCACGTTGAGCTCGGCGCTGAAAGCCGTGCAATCCGAGAAGACCAACATCATCACGATCGAGGATCCGGTCGAGTACCAGATCCCCGGCGTGAATCAGACGCAGATCAACGAGAAGATCAAGCTGACGTTTGCGAGCGCGCTCCGCTCGATTCTGCGGCAGGATCCCGACGTCATCCTGCTCGGCGAGATCCGCGATGGCGAGACCGCCAAAATCGCGATGCAGGCCGCGCAGACCGGACACCTCGTGCTGTCCACGCTCCACACCGACAACGCGCCTTCGGTCGTCACGCGCCTGATGGACCTGGGCGCCGAGTCTTACGTCATCGCGTCGGCGCTGGTCGGGGTCGTGGCCCAGCGCCTTGTGCGGCGCCTGTGCGTGCACTGCCGCCGTCAGTACACGCCGCCAGCCGACGTCCTGCGCGCGCTGAATATCGCCGAAGCCGACGCGGCGGCGATTCCGTTCTACAAGTCGGTCGGCTGCGATCAATGCAACCACACCGGGTACCGCGGCCGCATCGGCATCTACGAAGTCATGCGGGTGACCGACAAGCTGCGGCGGCTGATTGCGGTCAAGTCGACCGAGGATCAGCTGCGCGACGCGGCGATCGCCGGCGGCATGATCACGCTCGGGGAGGACGGTCTCGCGAAGGTGAAGAGCGGCATCACGACTCCCGAGGAGCTGCTGCGCGTGGTGACGGAAGTGCGCGAGATGCGCACGCTCTGCGGGGGATGCGGGGCGGCTGTCGGCGTCGACTTCAATGCCTGTCCGCAATGCGGCAAGCGCGTCGGCGGCGGCTGCCCGCATTGCGGCCGCGCCATGCAGCCCGGCTGGAACTTCTGCCCGTACTGCGCGCGCAGCACGAGCGAGGTCAAGCGCGTGCCGAAACGCCTGCGCGATCGGGACAACCGCGAGGGCCGTCGCGAACTGCCCGCCGCCAACGTCGCGGAGTTCAAGAAGTAGGTGGCGCTCAAGAACTACTACGACCTCCTCGAGATTGCGCCGGACTCACCCGCTGAGGAGGTCAAGCGTTCGTTTCGCGCTCAGATCGCCCGCTACCATCCGGACAAGGTTCAGCACCTCGGCAAGGAATTTCAGAGCATGGCGGCCGATCGCGCCGCCGAGCTCACCGAGGCCTACCGGATTCTGTCCGACCCGCAGCGTCGGGCGGAGTACGACCGCGCGTTCGCGGAAGCCGGCGGCGCAGCTCCGCCGCCTGCCGCGGCGGCATCGCCAGCCGCGCCGCAGCAAGGCACGCCCGAGCCGCACGTTGGATCGGTCCCTCCGCCGTCGTTCGATGCCGGCCCTGCCGCCGCGTGGCGGGCAATTCAAGGAGGAGCGCGCCACGCGCGATGCGTTCGTCCGCAAGGCGGCGATGGGCCGTTTGCGCCAGGCTCTGGAGGCGGTCGGCGGCGGGTACGAAGAAACGCAGGTGCGGGGATTCGATCTCGCGCTGCTCCCGAAGAAGACGATGTTCGGCCGGAGCAAGAACCCGAAGCTGCTCGCGCGATTCGTGTCGCAGCTCGATCGAGAGGCGATTGCCGATGCCTGGGCGCAGGCGCTGAAGGCAGGCGATTCGAAGAACGACGAGGTTTGCGTGCTGCTGATGGGAACGGTCGTGTCGCCCGCCGGGGAGCTGGCCGGCGAAATCGCCAGCCAGCGGCGGAAGTCGCGCGGCGCCAGGCTGACGCTGATTCCGGTGGACGCCCAGGTCTGGCACGCGCACATGCCGCTCGACGCCCCGCCCATCGCCAAGACCCTTCTCACGCGCCTCAAGAGCGGGTCATAATCAGAGGGAACCCAGTCCCTGAAGTGTCCGTCTGAGTCTTAGTGCCATGCCTCTGATTGAAACAGTCGACCTGTGGAAGTCCTACGTGATGGGTGATGAGGAGATCCACGCGCTGCGTGGCGTCTCGATTCAGATCGAGCGCGGCGAGTACGTCGCGATCATGGGGCCGTCGGGCTCCGGCAAATCCACCCTCATGAACCTGATCGGCTGCCTCGACACCCCGAGCAAAGGCTCGTACCTGCTGAACGAGAAGCAGGTGAGCCAGATGAACGACAACGAGCTGGCCCGCATCCGCAACGAAGAGATCGGGTTCGTGTTCCAGACCTTCAACCTCCTGCCGCGCGCGACCGCGCTGCACAATGTGGAACTGCCCCTGGTCTACGCCGGCGTGGCCGCCAAGGATCGCCTCGAGCGCGCGAAGATGGCGCTCCAGAAAGTCGAGCTCGGCGAGCGCATGCAGCACCGGCCCAACGAGCTGTCGGGCGGGCAGCGCCAGCGTGTCGCGATCGCTCGCGCGCTCGTGAACAACCCGTCGATCCTGCTCGCCGACGAGCCGACCGGCAACCTCGACTCGAAGACCGGCAACGAGATCATGGCGCTGTTCGAGCGGCTCCACAAAAGCGGCAACACCATCGTGCTGGTCACGCACGAACCCGACGTGGCCGCGTTCGCCTACCGCACCATCCACATTCGAGACGGGAAAGTAGAGAACGACGTTCGCCGCGCCGCTTAGATCAGCGACAACGCTACGAAGACAAGTTTAGCCGTGGCGACTCTTCGTCACGATTGCTTCGACGTTCGTGTTCCGTAGCAATCTAAACTCGCCGCAAAGTGTCCCGCGGCAACCTCTCGTAAGGCGGCGCCGCGATTCACCGAGCCCGGATCCAGCACGACGCGCTGTCTCTGCGCGTCGGGATCGGGAACCGGAATCGCCGACAGCAGCGCCCTCGTATATGGGTGCTGCGGTGAGGCGAACAGCGACGCCGTCGGCCCCATCTCGACAATCTTTCCCAGGAACATCACGGCCACCCGGCTGCAGACGTGCTCGACGAGACGCAGGTCGTGCGCGATGAACAGGTAGGTCAGGTGCAGCCGTTCCTGAAGATCCATCAGCAGGTTGACCACCTGGGCCTGCACCGACACGTCGAGCGCCGAGACCGGCTCGTCGAGGATCACGAACGACGGGTTCAGCGCGAGCGCGCGCGCCAGGCCGATCCGCTGACGCTGGCCGCCGCTGAACTGGTGTGGATACCGATCGAGATGCGCCGTGCTCAGGCCGACGAGGCTGAACAGCTCCGCGACGCGCGCCTGCCTCTCTACGCGTGTGCCCAGCTTGTGGATGATGAGCGGCTCCCCGACGATTTCGCGCGCCCGCATCCGCGGGTTGAGCGACGAATACGGATCCTGAAAGACGATCTGCATGTCACGGCGTGCCTCGCGCAGGCGCCGCTTCGGGAAGTCGAGCACGTTCTCACCGCGAAATCGCACGGCGCCGGATGAAGGCTCGATGAGCCTCAGCATGCAGCGGCCGGTGGTGGTTTTTCCGCTGCCTGATTCGCCGACCAGTCCGAACGTCTCGCCCTCGTCGATGCTGAAGCTCACATCGTCCACGGCCGCCACGCGCGTGCCGGCGCCGAACAGGCCGGCGTCGCGGGCGAACGTCTTGACGAGATGGGAGACCTCAACGAGCGGCATCGGGGGCCACGGAAGATTGTGGATTGCGGATTGCGGATTGCGGATTGCGGCATTGGACTTGGGGTCGTGCAGATAGCACTTCGCCACCTGATTGGCGCCAGCGGGGTAGTCAGGCGGCGGGGCCGTCGTGCACGGATCGAAACGATCCGGGCAGCGCGGGTTGAACGAGCAGCCCGCCGGTAGATCGCCAAGGAGCGGTACGGAGCCTTCGATCGCGCGCAGGCGCTGGCCGGGATGGCCGCCTGGGATTGAGGCGAGCAGCCCTCGCGTGTAGGGGTGCGCCGGCTGGCGGAAGATCTCGCGCACCGGTGCGGTCTCGACGATCCGGCCGGCGTACATCACGGCGACGCGGTCCGCTGTCTCGGCGATGACCCCGAGATCGTGCGTGATCAGCAGCAGCGACAGATTGAGCGCCGATTTCATCTCCCTGAGGAGGTCGAGGATCTCCGCCTGGATGGTGACGTCGAGCGCCGTGGTGGGTTCGTCGGCGATCACCAGAGACGGTTGGCATGCAAGCGCCATCGCAATCAGGACGCGCTGCCGCATGCCGCCCGACAGTTGGTGAGGGTAGTCGTCCACACGAGACTCCGGGTTCGCGATGCGCACGGCTCGCAGCAACTCGATCGTCTTGCCCTTCGCCTCCCGCCGGGTTGCCCGGCCGTGGACCAGGAGGGTCTCTGCGATTTGGTCGCCGACGCGGAAGACGGGGTTGAGCGCCGTCATCGGCTCCTGGAAGATCAGTGCGATTTGGGCGCCGCGAACGCGCTGCATCGACCGGTCGTCGAGGGTGAGCAGGTCGTCGCCCTTGAAGAGGATGCGCCCGCTCGCGATGCGTCCGGGAGGCTGAACCAGCCGCATGATCGAGAGCGCGGTCACCGACTTTCCGCTGCCCGATTCGCCGACGAGACCGAGCGTTTCTCCTGGATAAATCTCGAAACCGACCTCGTCGACGGCCGCGACCGGCCCCTTCGCCGTTTCGAAAACGGTCGTCAATCCCGTCACCGACAGCAGCGGTTCGCTGTTTCGGGTTCGGGGCTCGAGGGTCGTGCTCACAGAGACGAGGTCTCTTTGTATTCGCCGAATACGGCGCGCATGCTGTCGGCGATCTCGCCGACGGTCGCGCGCGCCTCCACGGCCGCCACGATCGCCGGCACGAGGTTGCTGCCATCGCGCGCGGCCTTCGAGACGGCGGTGAGCGCGTCGCGCCACTCGGACTCGCTGCGGCTGGCGCGGACGGCGCGCACCCGTTCGATTTGCTGCCGCTCGATCTCGGGGTCGATCGTCAGCGTCGCCATCGGCGCGCCCGTCGCTTCGGCCGCGAACCTGTTGACACCGACGACCGTCGCGGTGCCTGCGTCGACGTCCAGTTGCGCCCGGTACGCCGATTCCTGGATGTCACGCTGAATCAGCCCGGACTCGATGGCCGCGAGAGTGCCGCCGGCGCGCTCGACCTTGGCCAGGATTTCTTCGGCGCCCTGCTCGATCGCGTTGGTCATCGCCTCGATCGCATATGAGCCGGCGAACGGGTCGACCGTGTTCGCCACGCCGGTTTCGGATGCGATGATCTGCTGCGTGCGCAGGGCAATCCGCGCCGATTCCTCCGTCGGCAGCGCGAGCGCCTCGTCACGGCCGTTGCAATGCAGCGACTGCGTCCCTCCAAGGACCGCTGCCATCGCCTGCAGCGCGACGCGGACGATGTTGTTGTCGGGCTGCTGAGCGGTGAGAGTGCTTCCGGCGGTCTGCGTGTGGAAGCGCAGTTGCTGCGCGCGGGGATTGGTGGCGCCGAATCGATCGCGCATGAGCCGCGCCCACAGCCGGCGCGCCGCGCGGAACTTCGCCACCTCCTCCAGAAAGTCGTTGTGCGCGTTGAAGAAGAACGACAGCCGCTGGCCGAACTGATTCACGTCGAGGCCGGCATCGATGGCCGCCTGCACGTACGCGATCGCGTGCGCGAAGGTGAACGCGACTTCCTGAACGGCCGTGGACCCGGCCTCGCGAATGTGGTAGCCGCTGATCGAAATCGTGTTCCAGTGCGGCATCTCGCGTTCGCAGTAGGCGAAGATGTCGGTCACGATCCGAAGCGACTCGCGCGGCGGGTAAATGTAGGTCCCGCGGGCGACGTACTCCTTGAGGATGTCGTTCTGCACGGTGCCGGCGAGCGCCTTCGGAGCGACGCCCTGACGTCGCGCGACCGCGACATAGAGCGACAGCAGGATGATCGACGTCGCGTTGATCGTCATCGAGGTCGACACCTTGTCGAGCGGGATGCGATCGAACAGCGTCGCCATGTCCTCGATCGAGTCGATGGCCACGCCGACTCGTCCGACCTCGCCGGCGGCCAGGGCGTGGTCCGAGTCATAGCCCATCTGTGTGGGCAGGTCGAACGCGACGCTCAGCCCGGAGACGCCTTGTGCGAGGAGGTACCGATACCGCGCGTTGGACTCCTCGGCCGTGGCAAAGCCGGCGTACTGGCGCATGGTCCAGAGGCGGCCTCGGTACATCGACGGCTGGATTCCGCGCGTGAAGGGAAACTGGCCGGGGTAGCCCAGTTCCGTGGCGGGGTCCCAGCCCGCCAGGTCGCCCGGTGTGCGTACCGGCGGGGACGGACTGCCGCTGTTCACGCGGCGATTGTAACGCGACTTGGCCCGATCCGGTCGCCGTAACTACTTGACACCACTACGGCTTGGGCTTAGACTCAACACACCTACAAGGTCTTTCCGACACAGATGCAGAAGTCAGGCGCCCAATCCCTGTCCACCAGCCTTGGTGTAGGCAGGCTTCGATTGGGAGGCGCCCCGGAACCCGGCCCGGCGGCGTAGGGAGGAAGCAGATGGACGACGTCGTGAACCGGTTCGCCCGAGAGCTGGCCGACGCGATCGCCGCTGCGGTCGCAGAGAATCCTCAAGTGGAAGCTTGCCGCGAGAAGGCCCGCGCTGCCGGCTTCGAAATGAAGGTCACGCTCGAAGCAGTGGTGGGATTCGTCAGCCGGTCCCAGACTGCCGCTCTAACGAAAGTCGCGGCGCCCGCGCGCGTCGTGCAGCCCAAGCGCGCGCTCGACGTGACCGCCAACGATCGCCGCTTCCTTCGCTCTCTGCGGATCGCCGCGGACGAGACGACGGAAACCGTTGAATAGCGTTAGGAGCTAGCCCCTAGCCCTAGCCCTGGAATTGTGAACCTGAAGCCGGCGCACGCGAGTGCGCCGGCTTTTTGTTTTGAGGTCCTGTAGCAGCGTCCTTAAGCGCCAGTCCCTTTGGCCTGATTCGCCACGCGCGCGGCGGCTGCGGCCGCCGCGGCCGGGTCGCCGAGATAGTAGTGACGAACGGGTTTGAGGTCGTCGTCCAGCTCGTAGACGAGAGGGATGCCGGTCGGGATGTTCAGCTCCACGATCTCGGACTCCGGAATGCCATCGAGATCCTTGACGAGCGCGCGCAGGCTGTTGCCGTGCGCCGCGATGACGACGCGCTTGCCGGATCGGATCGCCGGTGCAATCGTTTCGTGCCAGTACGGCATGAAGCGAGCGATCGTGTCCTTCAGCGACTCGGCCAGCGGCAGCTCGCTCGGTTTGAGCCCTTCGTAGCGCGGATCGCGCGACGGGTGCCGCTCGTCGTCGAGCGTCAGCGGCGGCGGCGGGATGTCGAAGCTCCGGCGCCAGATCTTGGTTTGCGCCTCGCCGTGTCTGGCGGCCGTCTCGGCCTTGTTCAGCCCCTGCAGCGCGCCGTAGTGCCGTTCGTTGAGCCTCCAGCTCTTGATCACGGGAATCCACAGCTGATCCAGCGTGTCGAGCGCGATTCCCAGCGTTTTGATCGCACGCTTCAGCACGGAAGTGAAGGCCACGTCGAACACGTAGCCGCCTTCCTTGAGCAGCCGTCCCGCCTCGCGCGCTTCATCACGTCCGCGGTCGGTGAGATCCACGTCGTGCCAGCCGGTAAAGCGGTTCTCTTTGTTCCAGGTGCTCTCGCCGTGACGTAACAAAACAACTTTATGCATGTCGGACCTACGCACGGACGGCGCTTCGTCCCGCGAACGTCGCGGCCGATCCGAGCTCCTGCTCGATCCGCAGCAGCTGGTTGTATTTGCAGATCGCGATCGGTGCGGCTTGCCGATCCGGTCTTGATCTGTCCGGCTGCCGTGCCGACCGCGAGATCCGCGATCGTCGAGTCCTCGGTTTCTCCCGAGCGGTGCGAGATGATCGTCGCGTAGCCGGCGTCGGCTGCCATCCGAACGGCGTCCAGCGTCTCCGTGACCGTCCCGATCTGATTCAGCTTGACGAGCAGGGCGTTGCCGACGCCATCCGCGATCCCCTTCTTCAGAATCTCCGGGTTCGTCACGAACACATCGTCGCCCACGAGTTGGGTACGCTTGCCGATTGCCGTGGTGAGCAGCTTCCAGCCCTCCCAGTCGCCTTCCGCGAGGCCGTCCTCGATCGAGACGATCGGGTACTGGCGAATCCAGTCCTCGTACAGCTGAATCATCTCCACCGACGTCCGATCGGGTTCTCCGGACTTCTTGAACGTATACCGGCCGCCTCCGGCCCACAGCTCGCTCGACGCGACGTCGAGGGCGATGAAGATGTCGGTGCCGGCCTTCAGGCCGGCCTTCCCGGTCGCCTCGAGAACGACCTCGACCGCTTCGCGGTTCGACTTGAGATTGGGCGCGAAGCCGCCCTCGTCGCCCACGCCGGTCGACTGGCCGCGTCCCTTGAGGATGCCGCGCAGCGCGTGAAAGATCTCGGCGCCCATTCGCAGCGCTTCGCCGAACGACCCGGCGTTCAGCGGCATCACCATGAACTCCTGGAAGTCCACGCTCGAGTCCGCGTGCGCGCCGCCGTTCAGGATGTTCATCATCGGCACCGGGAGCGTGTACCGCTCATTGCCGTACAGGCCGCCGATGTGGCGGTAAAGCGGGATCTTCTTCGACGCGGCTTCCGCGCGGAGCGCCGCCATGGAAACGCCAAGCATCGCGTTGGCACCGAGCCGGCTCTTGGTCGGCGTACCGTCGAGCGCGATCATGGCGGCGTCCAGCGCCCGCTGATCCATGTCCTGGCCGCCGACGTGCTTCGCGATCTCCCCGTTGACGTTCGCGACGGCGTTGCGCACGCCTTTGCCGGAGTACCGCGACTTGTCCCCGTCGCGCAACTCGAGTGCCTCGCGCTCGCCCGTCGAGGCGCCCGACGGCACGGCGGCCCGGCCGAACGCGCCGTCGGCCAGCGTCACGTCCACTTCAACGGTAGGGTTGCCGCGCGAGTCCAGGATCTCGCGCCCGTGAATTTTTGCGATTTTCAATCGGAGACTCCTTATTTCGCTAATCTACGCCCCCGCCGCGCTTGTCCGCATCCGCCTCGAAGCGGAGCGCCTCTTCGCTCAGCGGCCCGATGTACGGCTCGTCGTCGACCGTCACCACGACAATGCCCGATTCGGACACGGTGTGGCGGCGGCGATCTTCTTCGGCGTTGTACCCGATGAGCGCGCCGCGCGGAATGAGGACATCGCGATCGATGATGGCGCGCCGAATCCGCGCGTGCCTGCCGACGCGCACGCCGGGCATCAGGATGCACTCTTCAATCTGGCAGAAGCTGTGGACCCGCACGTTCGGGCACAGGACGCTGCCGGCGATGCGGCTCCCCGACACGATGCAGCCGGGCGAGATCACCGAGTCGAGCGCCTGGCCGCAGCGGCTGCCCGTTTCGGCGAACACGAACTTCGCGGGCGGCGCCTGTGGCTGGTACGTCCGCAACGGCCACTCGGGATCGTACAGGTTGAACTCCGGGTTCACCTGGCAGAGATCCATGTTGGCCTCGAAGTACGCATCGAGTGTTCCGATGTCGCGCCAGTACTTCGCAGCCTTCTTGTTCTCGTCGTAAAACCGGTACGAGTAGACCGGGACGTCATGAATGAGCGCCGGGATGATGTCCTTGCCGAAGTCGTGGTTGGTCGGCAGGTTCGCATCCGCTTCGAGTGCACGGACGATCACGTCGGTGTCGAAAATGTAGACACCCATTGACGCGAGTGCGAGATCCGGCGAGCCGGGGACGTGCGTGGCGTGCGCAGGTTTCTCCTGGAAACCGGTGACGCGCTCGGTTTCGTCCACCGCGATGATCCCGAAGCGGCTTGCGTCGGCGACGGGCACCTCGATGGTCGCCAGCGTGACGGCGGCGTTCCGCTCCTGGTGCACGCGCAGCATGCGCGCGTAGTCCATCTTGTACACGTGATCGCCCGAGAGCACGACGAGGTGTCGCGGGTTCTCCCGCATGATCGAGTACAGGTTCTGGTACACGGCGTCGGCGGTGCCCTGGTACCAGTGCTCGCTGACTCGTTTCTGCGGCGGCAGAATCTCGACGAACTCGCCGAGTTCCTCCGACACGATGCCCCACCCCATGCGGATGTGGCGGTTGAGCGACAGCGACTTGTACTGCGTGGCGATGAAAACGCGGCGCAAACCCGAGTTGATGCAGTTGCTGAGGACGAAGTCGATGATGCGGTACGGGCCGCCGAAGTACACCGCCGGCTTGGCCCGCTCCCTCGTCAGCGGATACAGGCGCTCGCCGGCGCCGCCGGCAAGGACGATGACGAGGCTGTCGTCGAGCAGGGACGACATGCCGGGCTCAGCTCTTGCGCAGCACGACGCGTGCTGGTGCGCCGTCGGATCCGACGACCCGAAGGGGAAGGCAGAACATCTCGTAGATGCCAGGTTCGACCTGGCGCAGGTCGAGCCCTTCGATCACGATGGTGCCGGCGCCCAGAAGCGCGTGATGCGCAGGGGCGCCCGGATTCTTGAACTGCTCGACCGACAGGTAATCGACGCCGACGACCTTGATGCCGTGCTCGACCAGATGTTTCGCACCCGACTCGGTGACGCCGACGTAGTCAGTGTGGAACTCGGGAGAGCCCCACAGGCGCGAGTTCCGCGTCTTGATGAGCAGCCGGATGTCGTCGGAGAGGTCGACCGCGGCCAGGTCTTCCGCGGCGATTCCGCCGCGCGACGAGATCTCGATGACGCGGGCTCGTCCAATCAACAGCTCGAGCGGTAACGCCTCGGTGCCGGCGCCGCTGTCGAAGAAATGCCGCGGCGCGTCGACGTGGGTGCCCGTATGAGCGCTCATGTGCAGCGTCGAGACATTGGAGCTGTCGCCGTTGGCCACCCGCTTGATCGCTTCGAGCGTGAACGGTGTGTTGTGGGGGTAGGTGGGGAGCTGGGCATCGAGCGGCACCGACACGTCGATGAGTTTCATGGGGACGAAAACCCGATGTTAGCATAGCCTCGATGGCCGGAAAGTCCGCTGAAGTGCTGGCTGGAGAAGGGTTTGACTTGGCATGGAGGCCACGCCTATCATGGACTGATCGATGAAGTCCTTTTAATTTGGGAGAGTTGGCTTTATGAAACAGCGTCGTGCTGTATTCGCATTTTTGGTTGTCGTGGGCTGCGCATCGTCGCTGGCGCTTTTTGCGCAAAGCAAGGACGACAAGAAGAAGGACGAAGCGCAAAAGAGAGAAATTCAGAGCATCGTCAAGAGCGTCGACGATCTCACGGCCGGCCAGCCCGCCGCGAACGACCTGTCCATGACATGGCTTCGCGAGGACGTCCTCAAGGCGCAAGGCAACAAGGAGTACGTGCCGTTCACCGTGCAGCTCGATCCGTCGAAGGTCAGCGGTGGAACGGTCGCGTTCTACTGGCGCGTCGTCTCGAAGTCGCCGGCTGCCGCCGCCCCGGCGCCCGATGCCGGCAAGAAGGACGACAAGAAAGACAAGGACAAGGATAAGGGCAAGAAGTCGGACTACGCCTACGAGGACATCGCCTTCGTGCCGGTGACCGCCGGCCAGACGACGATGAAAATCTCGCGCTCGTTCACGGTGCCGGCCGGCAACTACGACGTGTTCCTGATTGCCAAGGAGCCGACGCCGGAGAAGGCCCCCAAGAACGCGCCGCCCGCGAAGATTTCCGCCCTCAAGCAGACGGTCAACGTTCCCGACTTCTGGAACAACGAACTGGCCACCAGCTCGGTGATCGTCGCGCAGCGCATCGACCCGCTGCCCGCTCCGCTCACGCCGCAGCAGCAGGCCGACCGCCCGTACGCCCTGGGAATGATGGAGATTCTTCCCACGTTCGAGACCAAGTTCTCGAAGAAGTCCGAGCTCTCGACCTTCATGCTGATTTACAACCCGAAAGTCGACAGCGCCAACAAGCCGGACGTCAGCGTCGAGTACAATTTCTATCAGAAGCTCGCCGGTCAGCCGGAGAAGTTCTTCAACAAGACGAACCCTCAGAACCTGAACGCGCAGACGCTTCCGCCGAATTTCGACTTCGCCGCCGGACACCAGCTCCAGAGCGGACAGGCGGTGCCGCTGGCATCGTTCCCCGAAGGCGACTACCGGCTCGAGATCAAGATTACCGACAAGATCGCGAACAAGTCGTTGACGCGAGAGATCGTCTTCACCGTCGTCCCCTCGTAAACACGCAAAACGCGGGAGCACGAATGAGCATCAGTTCCAGAAGGACGGCGTCGGCGGTCGTCGGCGGTCTGGTGCTCGTGTGTTTGCCGGCTCTTGTCATCTGCGCAGGGCGTAGGTCAGCTGCGCCCTGTCGCCCACGTCGCCTCGATCGCGGCGGGCTCGATCCATGGAACAGTGCAGGACGAGCGCGGTGCGCCGGTCGTTGGCGCCACGGTTTCGGCCTTTGGCGCTTCCACGGCGTTCGCCGTCAGCGATCGAACCGGCCGGTTCGAGATGCGGACCCTGTCGCCAGGCCCGTACGTGCTTCGCGCGCACCTCACCGGGTTCGCGGCATCGCATAGCCAGGTGATCGACGTGCGGCCGAGCGGACGCGCTTCGTCGTCCATCGCGCTCCGGCATCTCGACGCAGCCTCTGCCAGCTCGACTCCCGTGCTCGCCGCCGGCTTTGGCGCGCTGCCTGATGCCCCCGCACCTCTCGCCGCTCCGGATCCTGATGGCGCCGCGAACACGGCCGGATCAACGAACGACGATCACGGCGAGCTCGCGTGGCGCCTGCGCCACGCGCGCCGCACCATCCTCAAGGATGCAACCGTTCCCGAGGAGATGGTGGGCTCCGATACCCCATCGGACGCCGACGGCTTTGGCGGCCAGAACGTCTTCGGGCGAGTCACGAACTCATCGGCGCGGCTGGCGTCGAACTTCTTCGCGAGCACACCGTTCTCCGGCCAGGTCAACCTGCTGACGAGCGGTTCGTTCGACACGCCGCAGCAGCTGTTCTCGTCCGACAACGTCGCCCACAACACCGCGTACCTCGCGCTTGGCGCGCCCGTCGGCGAGCACGCCGACTGGACCGTGCGCGCGGCGCTGACCCAGGGCGACATCGCGTCGTGGATTGTCGCCAGCGAATACACCACGCGCGCTCCGGCGCGGCATCGTTACGACATCGGGATGTCGTACAGCACGCAGCGCTACGAGGGTGGCAACGTCGCCACGCTGCGCGACGTCACCGACGGCAGCCGCAATGCCGGCGCGATCTACGCCTTCGACACCTTCTCGATTTCGCCGATTCTCACGCTCACGTACGGCGGCCGCTATGCTCGCTACGACTACGTCGAGGGCGGCAGCCTGATCAGCCCGCGCGTCGCGTTGACCCTGCAGCCGGCCGATCACTTCAGGATCAGCACGATGCTGTCGAGCCGGGCCGTGGCGCCCGGCGCCGAAGAGTTCATGCCGCGCATGGACGCCGGCATCCTGCTTCCGCCACAGCGAACCTTCTCGTCGATTGCCGCCGGCCGCCCGTTCGAAGCCGAGCGCACCAATCACATGGAGGTGGAGGTCGAGCACGACATCGCGTCGGCGACGGTTTCGCTGCGCGCCTTCAAGCAGCACGTCAACGATCAAATCGTCACGCTCTTTGGTGTCGGGACACCGGACGCGCCATCGGCGCGGGTAACTACCTGCTCGGGAACATCGGCGATGTCGAGGCCTCGGGAGTGAGCGCCGGCATCCGCGCCGCGTTCGCGGATCACATTCACGGCGCGATTGAATACTCGCTGACACGCACGCGGATGGTGTCGCCCGACATGGGCTACATGCTCCTGCTCGATCCGTCGGCGCTCCCGCTCGATCGCCAGCAGATCCACGACGTTGCGACGTCGATCGAAGCCGAAGTGCCCGAGACCTCGACGCGCGTGGTCGTGCTCTACCAGCTGAGCAACGCGTTCGCGCGGCCGGTTTCGCAGTTGCCGGCTCCAGCGTTCGACGCGCGGTTCGATGTGCAGGTCCGCCAGGCTCTGCCGTTCATGGATTTCAGCAACGCCAAATGGGAAATGCTGGTCGCGGTACGGAATTTCTTCCGCGATACGGCCCCGGATCAATCGGTCTACGACGAGTTACTGGTCGTCCATCCGCCCAAGCGCATCGTTGGCGGCCTGACGCTCAAGTTCTAAGGCTCCCCAGCCGTCCATTCAAGCGATCCATATATCTTGAATGGGTAGATCTGTCTCATTGGAGTTCGACGAAATTCCTCGAGTCGTTTTGAAACTAGAAATCTATACTTGTCAATAGCTTATGGTAAATATCTGGTTGAACTGTCAGGGTATGGCCTTTGCTCTCGCGACTGGACGTCGTAGTGTTTCTCCCAGGTCATTCTTAGCTTCGTCCGTATGGTCGATACCGACTTGAATCGCGCCGAACCTGTCGAAGCCCGCTGGCTCGTATGGGGGCGATCCTTGTTCGCGGTGACCGTCGTGGCGGCGCTGGTCGCCCTCGGCGTCGCCAACGTCGCGATGTACTCGCGCTGGCACGAGGTCGAGGATGGCGTGCTCTGGTCCGCCCGCGCCGAAGGCGTGACCGCGGCGGAAGTCGCCGTCGGCACCGCGGCGGCGGCCGCAGGGATCGAGCGCGGCGACGTGCTGCTCGCCGTCAATGGATCGGCGGTGGAATCGCCGTCGGAGGTTCTCGAATATCAGCATCAGGGTCATGTCGGCACCCGCCTGGTCTACACCCTGTTGCGCGCGGGAGTCCGCCAGCCGCTCGAACTCGCGCTCACGCCGGCGCCACGTGGCAGTTCGATGTACTTCGTGCTGGCCGCAGTCGGCCTGTTCACGCTGCTCGTGGGCGGGTCGGTCCGGCTGCGCCGGCCGCGCGATCAGGCCACGCTCCATTTCTTCTGGTTGTGCGTGGCGTTCTTCGGCGTCTTCACCTTCTCGTTCAACGGCCCGTTCGATCGTCTCGACTGGGCGTTCTACTGGGGTGACGCGATCGCATCTGCGCTGCTCCCGCCGCTGCTGCTCCATTTCACGATGGTGTTTCCGGAGCGTCCGGACGACGAGCGGCAGACGACCAACCGCGAACGACTGCAGACGATTTTCGTTCCGCTGATGTACCTGCCCGCGTTGGCGCTCGGCGCCGCCCGCGTAATCGCCGTGACCCGCGAGTCGCAAGGCAGCCTCACCGGCCCGGTCTTCTCGCGCGTGCTCGAAGCGCTCGATCGCTCGGAACCGATTTACCTCTTCCTGTACGCGGCGGCCGCGATTGGCGTGCTGGTCCGTGCCTTCAGGGAAATCACGTCCATCACCGGGCGTCGCCAGCTTCGCTGGATCGCATGGGGCACGGCGCTCGGCGTCGGACCGTTTGGGTTCGGCTATGCGCTGCCGTGGGTCTTTGGCGTGAACCCGCCGATCGAACTGCAGTTGACCGCGGTGCTGCTGGCCGTGGTCCCGCTGACCTTCGCGTGCGCCATCGTCCGCTACCGGCTGCGCGACGTCGAGGTGATCGTCAAGCGCGGCTTTGAATACACCGCGTTCCTCGGAGCCAGCGTCGCCCTTTACGCGGGGCTGCGCAAGATGACCGCGTTCGTGTTCGTCAACGATGCCGACGATCACAACTGGATCATCGCCGCGCTCGCGACACTGGTCATCGTCCTCCTCGCGCGGCCGGTGAAGGACTCGGTGCAGAACGCGCTCGACCGGGCGTTCTATCGCGATCGCTACGACTATCGCCGCGCGCTTGTCGCCTTCGCGCGCGACCTGAACAGCGACCTCGACATCGTGAGGCTCAGCCAGCGGCTCGTGTCCCGCATCGTCGAGACGCTGGTGGTGGACCGAATGGCGCTGATGCTCGCGGCCGGGGACCCCGGCGATCTTGGCGACGACCAGCCTGGCGACTACACGTCCATCGGCGACTACGGATTCGCGCATCAGGTGCCCGGCCTGTCGCGCCGCTCATCGATGATGTCGCGGCTGGACGGCGGTCACACCGTGGCGCTCGACGATCCCATCGTGGCCGCGCGCTTTCTCGCGGAGGAAGTCGAAGCCTGGCGCGACGCCGGCATCTACTACTTCGTGCCATGCGTGTTCGAGGGCCGGACCATCGCTGTTCTTGCGCTCGGCCGCAAGGAAAGCGACGAGCCGTTCAACAGTGAAGATCTGGGACTGCTGACGGCGGTCGCCGGCCAGGTGGCCACGGCCATCGAGAACGGCCGTCTGTACCGGCAGCTGCACCTCAAGGCGGAAGAGCTCGGCCGGATGCGCGAGTTCAACGAGAACATCCTCGAGTCGCTCGACAACGGGCTGGTGGTGTTCGACGCCGACGAGAAGATCGTCCGCTGGAACCGCGCGCTGGAGGAGTTCTACGGCGTGGCGCGGGAAGTGGCGATTGGCTGCCGTCTCGGCGACTTGTTCGACGCCCCCTTCGTCGAAGCGCTGCGGGCCGCGCGCCAGGACCATCCGTACGGGGCGACGCTGCACCGGGTCCCGCTGTCGTCGCGCGAAGGCAGCATGCCGCGCCTGCTCGTCAATGCGACCGAAGTGCCGCTCCAGAACGCCGCTGGCGACGACGAAGTCGTCGGGATGCTGATGATCATCGAGGACATCACCGATCGCGTGCAACTCGAGGAGCAGCTCCAGATTTCGGAGAAGATGGCTTCGATCGGCCTTCTGGCCGCCGGCGTCGCGCACGAGGTGAACACGCCGCTGACGGGGATTTCGAGCTTCACGCAGATGCTGCTCGAAGGGGCCGATCCGGAGGATCCCAAGACGCTTCTGCTCGAGAAGATCGAACGGCAGACCTTCCGTGCCGCCAAGATCGTCAATGGCTTGTTGAACCTTTCGCGCCCCGGCACGGCGTCTAACGAACGGGTGGAAGTGGATCTGAACGCTGTCATCACCGACGTCTTTTCGCTGCTCGAGCATCAGTTCTCGGTTGCCAGTATCAAGGTTCGCCGCGATCTGGCGCCGTTGCCGATGAGCGTGCACGGCATCGAGCATCAGCTCCAGCAGGTGTTCCTGAACCTGTTCCTCAACGCGCGCGACGCGATGCCGAGCGGCGGCTGGCTGTCGGTCGCAACACGGCTCGAGGGCGATCGCGTGATCGCGGAAGTCGCCGACACCGGGTCCGGCATCCCGTCCGAGCAGATCGCGCGCATCTACGATCCGTTTTTCACGACGAAGGCCATCGGTCGAGGCACCGGTCTCGGCCTCTCGATCACCTACGGCATCGTGCGCGAGCACGACGGCACGATTTTGTGCGACAGCGCGGTCGGGCACGGCACGCGCTTTACGATGGCGCTGCCGCTGGCGCCGGCCGCCGCGCGTTCGGCACGGGCGAACTAGTCATGGCCACTTCACGAAACGGCACGATTCTCGTCGTCGACGACGAAGAGATCATGCGCGAGATCCTCGAGACGCTGCTGACGCGTGAGGGCTACGACGTCCGCGTCGCGTCCTCCGGGGCCGAGGGCCTCGAGATGGCGCGCGCGCTCCCCTTCGACGCCGCCATCGTCGACATCATGATGCCAGGGCTGGACGGCATCGCGACGCTCGACGAATTGAAGCGGATCGACGAAGACCTCAACGTCATCATCATCACCGCCTATGCGTCCGTCGAAAGCGCGATCGCGGCGATGAAGACGGGCGCCTTCGACTACATCACCAAGCCGTTCAAGAACGACGAGGTGCTCGTCGTCGTCCGCAATGCGATGGAGCGGCGGCGTCTGCTCAACGAGAACCGCAACCTGCGGCAGAACATCCAGGAGCGGTACCACAAGTTCGCCAACATCATCGGCCGCAGCCCCAGGATGCGGCAGGTGTTCGACCTCATCATCCAGGCGGCGCCGAGCCGATCGACCATCCTCATTCAGGGCGAGAGCGGCACCGGCAAGGAGCTGGTCGCGCGCGCGATCCACGCCAACTCGTCGCGGTCGGAACGCTCGTTCGTGACGGTCAACTCGGGCAACCTGCCGCCCGATCTGCTCGAGTCCACGCTCTTCGGGCACGTGAAGGGCGCGTTCACCGGCGCCGTCTATCCGAAGAAGGGAATGTTCGACCTCGCCGACAAGGGGAGCATCTTCTTCGACGAGATCGGCAACGTGCCGCTCGAGACGCAGGCGAAGCTGCTGCGCGTGATCCAGGAACGCGACTTCATGCGGCTGGGCGGCATGGAGACCATCAAGGTCGATGTCCGCATCATCGCGGCGACCAATGTCGACCTGCGCCAGATGATGGAGGAGGGGAAGTTCCGCGAGGATCTCTTCTACCGCCTGCACGTCATCTCGATCCAGCTGCCGCCGCTGCGCGATCGCAAGGACGACGTGCCGCTGCTCGTGCACCATTTCCTCGAGAAGTACGGCGACGAGAACAAGAAGGGCGCGCTCGAGCTGACGCCGGAGGCGCTCGATCTGCTGACCGAGTACGATTGGCCGGGCAACGTCCGCGAGCTGGAGAACGTCATCGAGCGTGCCGTCGTGCTCAGCCCAGGCAGCAGCATCGGCGTCGACCTGATTCCGGATCACGTCCGCAAGGCGCCAAACTTCCAGATGCCGCAGTTCGTGGTTCCACCAGAGGGGATCTCGTTCAAGGACGTCATCACCGATTTCGAGAAGCGCCTGATCGAGTCGACCCTGGAGGCCGCGGGCGGCGTCCAGAAACGCGCCGCCGAGCTCCTGCACATCAAGCCGACGACGCTGAACGAGATGATCAAGCGCTACGAGATTCGTCCGCGGCGCAAGCGGACACCGAACGGCAACAGCACCGAGCCGGTCGGATCGGTTGCGGAGCCGGCTGGAAGCGTGGCGGGCCCGCCGTCGGTCGCGGGCGTCGAAAAGTAGTCAGCGGGCGTTCTTGATCTTGGCGAAGAGCCGCTCGTACTTCGCGAGCACGACATCCCACCGGTAGTTCTGGCCGATGTACTCGATGCCGTTGCGCCCCATGGCAGCGCGCAAGCCTGGCGTCTCCAGTGAGCAGCTTCAGCGACTCGACGAACTCATCGCAGTCCGCGTAGAACAGCCCGCCGTTGCTGCGGACACAGTGCTCCACGAGCACCGCGCTCCTGGCGTTCGCAAGAATGGGCGTTCCCACTGACAGCGCCTCGAGCGCCAGCAGCGACAGGCTTTCGTACGGTGACGGGCAGACCACGATCGTCGCCGCTTCCAGCGCCTGCAGCCGTTCACGATCGGAGAGGCGGCCGGCAAACCTGATGTAAGGCTCCTCTGGCAGCGCCATCAGTTTCGAGCCCATCAGGACGAGCGTCGCGTCGCCGCCTTCTTTCACGTACTGCGTGAAATACTGGATGAGCTCCTCGCATCCTTTACCCGGATCGATTCGCCCGCCGTACAGGACCATCGGGCCGTACAAGCGGTGCCGCCGGCGGAATACCGCGCCCCGCGCGCGAAGGTGTTCCGGAAAATCGAGCGTCGCCGGTCCGCCTTCGAACGAGGCGTCGGGTTCGGTCGCGTCGCCGCCCGCGGTGCTCGCCACGCGCTCGTCGTCGGGTGGCGGCGAGGGAATGCGCGGGTAGACCTGCTGCTGCGCCAGATCGACGCCGACGCCGACGGTTTCCTCGAGCAGCGGCCGCTCGGGAAACTGCACCTCGACGAAGCGCCGCTCGCTCTCGGTGAGGTAACAGAGGGCGGCCGGCTTTCGGAAGACGTCCTTGAAGATCTCGAGGCGGATGGCCGGTTCGTCGTGCGCCGTGGAGACGAGAATCGAGCGCTGCGGCGCGATCTCGAGGCCGAGGACGGTTGGCGCGTAGAGATACGTGAAGAACACCAGCACGTCGTACTGCTGATGATTGCGACGCAGGAACTCGATCAGGCCCGGGCACCAGGGTCCCTGCTGCTTCAGCCACTCCATCTCATCGGCGCGACTATGGGGAGCGTTGTAGATCCGCTCGGAGTAGGCGTTGAAGGCGTCGATGTCTCGAGTCGTCGTCGTCGCAAACCGCCGCACCGTGACCCCGCGCACGCGGTCGCTGCCCTCCGCGATACTCGTTCTTCCATGTCACGTAATCCTGCGCGCAGCTCGTGAGCACGTCGACGTCGTGGCTGGGTGCAAGGCGCTCGGCGACGAGACGGCACAGATGCTCGGATCCTCCGAGCACCTCGGGACCGTACCGCTGGATGACGAAAGCAATTTTCACGAGAGTGTGTGGAGCAGCGCGGTGAGCTCGCGCGTAATGCGGGCGTCGCCGAAGTCGGCGAGCCGGCGGCGCTGGCCGGCGACGACTTGCGCCCGGAGGCTGTCGTCGAAGGCCAGGGTTCCAAGGAGCTCAGCCGCGTACTCGATGTCCTTCGGAGCGAACTGCACGCCGGCGCCCGCCAGCGTGTCGGGAACGGCGGCGGCCGCATAGGCCAGGACCGGTACATCGGCCGCCATCGCTTCGACGAGCGGCACGCAGAAACCCTCGTGCTCGCTCATCGAGATGTACACGGCGGCGTGGCGGTAGAACACCGCAAGCTCTTCGTCGGAAATGGGGCCCGTGAACACGAATCGGTCATTCAGGAGGCGAAACTCGGTCATCAGCGCGCGGATCATTGAATAATACCGCGGCACCACGTCGAACCGTCCCACGAAGATGAAACGGTAGTACGCGTCGACGTAGCGCTTGTAGAACTCCGCCAGACGGATGATGTCCTCGATTTTCTTGTTCGGGGCGATCCGCCCGACGAACAGAAAGTTCACGAGGCCGTCGTCGAGGATCGTGTCGAGCGCGGGCCTGTCGGCGAATCGGGTGATTCGGGACGTGTCGACCGCGATCGGGAAGACGCCGGTGCGGTCGAATCCGAGCGCCTCGAGCTCGCGCCGGTTGTAGTCGGAGTCGCCGAGCGCCAGATCGACGCGGCCCACGAGGGTCTCCAGCTCGCTCCGTCCGAGCGAGGCCAGGCGGAACAATGCCGGATCGTACGGCGCGAAGTACGAGGCCGGCGTGACGTTGTGGTACTGGAGAACACGCCCGTGTCCCAGCGCCGCGAAGGCCTCGGTCATCGGCGACGGCAGCGCGTAGTGGAAGATCGTCAGCTCGCCCCGCTTCGCTGAAGGGTCTGAAAACGGGCGAACGTCGTGGCGCAGCTCGTCGTCGATCGTGAGCGCGTACAGTTCGGACTCGTGGCCCATCCCGCGCAGCAGGTCGCGCACGCGGCGCGCGCTGTCGCCGATCGCGTCGCCCTTGTGCGCCGCCGGCACCCATTGGTTCACCAGCATGGCAATTCACAATTGACAAGGAACAATTTACAAAGGACAAGCGCTGACTCCTTGTAAATTTTCAATTGTCACCTGGCAATTGAGGAAGAGCCTGGTAGATGGCCGGACGGTACATGCGGAGCTCTTCGAGCTCCTGGGCGGCGTCGAACTGTCCCCAGAAATCGAACGCGACATGCGGCGCGGCGGCGCGCGGAGACGCCAGGATCCGGTCGACGAATCCGAGCAAGCGTCCCGGCGAAGTCCTTCGATCGCAGACGATCGACCGCGGCGAGCTGGCCATCGACGATGCGATCCTGCAGAGCGACGTTCGAGATGATCTCGTCCATCAGTGCGGCGACATGGATCGGATCGCGATTCTCGAACAGTACTCCAGCGCCATCCATGGTGGAGGGCACGGCGGTGGCGGCATAGGCCAGCACCGGCACCTGCTTGTAAAACGCCTCGACGATGGGAACGCAGAAACCTTCGTGTTCGCTGGCGCAGAGAAACAGATCGGCCGTCTCGTAGAAGGCCACCAGCTCCTCGTCCGAGACATGACCGACGAAATGCACCTGAGATATACCAAGACGGCCGACCAGCTCGTGCAACGACGCCAGATAGCGTTCGAATCCCGTTTGCGCACCCACGAGCAGAAGCCGGGATCGCGGATTGAAGATGGTGTGGTACGCGTGGAACCAGCAGATCACATCCTCAATCTTCTTGTTGGCGATCACGCGCCCGACGAACACGATGTTCGTGCAGTCGTCGTCGAAATCGCGAGCGACGAGCCAGTTGGGCTCGAGGTCCAGGTGCGAGAAGTCTGGGACGACCGGCAGCACCGCGGTTCGCGGGAATCCCAGCGTCTCGAGATCCTGCCGATTGAATTCCGAGTCGCCCATCGCCAGGTCGCATCGATCCGCGTACGCCTGCAGTTCCCGCCGGCCTCGAAACGTCTGCCGGGCCAGCCTGCGGTGGACTCCGACGAAGTACTCCGGCGGGGTGATGTTGTGGTAGATGAGCGCCATCCGATCCGGCAGGGCGTAGGCGGTGCGAGAAGCCTTCGACCCGAGCGAAAAATGATGGAGCAGCAGGTTGTCGCGATGGCTGAAGTCCACGAGCTCGCGGTAGTCGCGTGTTTGCGGCTCGAGCCGGTGATCCGCCGTTTCGACGAAGATTTCCGATTCGTATCCGGCGGCACGAAGCACGCGCTGGATGCCCAGCACCTCGTGGCCGATCGCGTCGCCGTACCCCAGCGTGGCAAGGACCTGGTGAATCCGGATCACCCGCGCCTCCACGCTGGTCCCTTTGGCAGCTTCGCGATGACGTCCTGGGCCGCGGGCAAATCCTGCCGCCTGCGATCGAACCACCCTGGCGCCGGATCGGCGCCGGGCGCCGGCGCGTCCTTCTTCAGCCGCTCGAACATCTCGAGGTACTTCCGCTCGATGACCGGCCAGTCGTAGTTGTCGCGGAAGAACTGCCTGCCGTTGCGTCCCAAGGATCCGGCCAGCCAGCGGTTCTGTTCGATGGCCTCCAGCGTGCCGATGAATTCGCCGAGCGTTTCATAGAACAGCCCCGCGTTGCTGCGCAGGCACTGTCCCTTGAGCACGTCGCACTTGCCGTTGGCCAGTACCGGCCGTCCGAGGGCCCAGGCCTCGAGCGCGACCATCGACAGGCTTTCGTAGTACGAGGGCATGATCAGCATCTCGGCGGCGGCCATCGCGTCGAACTTGTCGGTGTCGTCGAGGAAGCCGAGATGCCGGATCCGCTTGTGCTCCGGAATCGGCAGCAGCGTGTTGCCGATCAAGACGAGCGACAGCTTGCCCGACGGATCCTTCAAGTAGGTTTCGAAGAACTCGAAGAGCTCCTTGCAGCCCTTGTTCTGATCGATCCTGCCCACGTAGACAGCGAACGGGCCGCGGATGTTGTATTTCTGCCGGAAACGTCCTGCCTGCGGATTGTTCGGCACGTCGGATCCGACGCCGACGACGACGCCCGGAACCTGGTCGTTGCCGGTCACCGCCTGGATCATGGCGCGCTCTTCCGGCGAGTTGTACATGATCGCGCGCACGCTTCGGAACATCGGCTGGAAGATCGACAGTCCGATGGTCTCGTCGCGTTCCGCCGTCGGGACGAGAATCGCGCGCGTTCCGGCGGCTCGGACGCCGTGGTAGGCGTGGTAGTAGCGATAGCTGAAGAAGAGGCAGTAGTCGTAGTCGGATGCGTGCTTGCGGACGTAGTCGATGAGCGCAGGGCTCGTCGGTCCTTCCGCGTCCAGCCAGTCGAGCTCGTCTCCCAGCGAATGCTGCTGTTCGAAGACACGATCCGACCGCTTGGCGAAGACGAGCGGATCGCGCTCGTGCTTCACCGGAAAGCGCCGGACCGGGACCCCGTTGACGCGCTCAACGCCGGCCTGGAGCTCGTTGCGCCAGCTGACGTAGTCGGTCGCGCAGGTCGTGAGGACCTCGACTTCTCCGTGGCGCGCGAGACGCTCGGCGATATAACGCGCGTGCAGCTCGGCTCCTCCGTTGACCGCCTGGCCGTAGCGCTGGACGACGACCGCGATCTTCACTGCGGATCGTGATCCGCGTGATCCGGCGTCGCGGGAGGAGCAGCCACGGGTTCCGCAGTCGCCGCCGGTGCGGCTTCGCCTGGTGATGGATTGGCTGGCTGCGGTCGCGGCATGTTCGACGGCCGATTCCGCGCGACGCGGTTCTGCCACCGCGGGGCCTGCGGTTCAGCCGCC
Organism: uncultured Acidobacteriota bacterium; assembly: GCA_963794305.1. Taxonomy (GTDB): domain Bacteria; phylum Acidobacteriota; class Vicinamibacteria; order Vicinamibacterales; family CAVVIG01; genus CAVQFC01. The sequence continues at coordinate 192,909 of CAWCDQ010000017.1, forward strand.
GCTTCGTCCATCTCCTCCGATTCCGCCGCTCCGTCGTCCTCCATGCGATCGAGTGCCTCGGCCTGATCGATCGTCTCGGGCGACTCCGCGGCGTCCGACGTTTCGGGCGCCGGCGAACCGGGAACGCCCATGAGCGCTGACGCCGCGGCACCGCCGCGCCGCCCGCGGCGTCGGCGCCGCCTGCGGCTGCGTTGACCCGGACCTTCGCCCGGCACACCGGACCCTTGCTGTTGTCCCTGTGCCGGCTGCCCCTGCGTCGTCGCGATCGCCGCCGCTGCCGGCAGCGACACCTGCGCGATTGGAGCCGGCGCTGCGGGACGTGGGCGGCGGGTTGTACCGAGGCTGAGACGGCTGCGAGAGGGTTGCTGACGTGACGGTGTGGCCGGTGCCGCCGACCGTTGCGCCGGCGCTTCGTCGGATTCCTGCGCTTTGTACACAACGGCGCTTTCGAGCGCGCGCGCTCGCCGCTCGTTGAACTCCAGCCGGCTCGAAATCGACTCGATGCGCATCTTCAGGTTCTTCACCTCGATGCCCGTGCGGGTCGTTTCGACGACCAGGTTGTGCACCAGCTCGTAGTACAGCTGATCCATCGCCCGGCGCGCCGACTCTCTCCGCGCTTCCCGCTCCGCGTTCATCGTGTTGAGACGCGATTGGATGTGGAGCGCCTGGATGAGCGGGTTCGGGTTGAAGAGCAGCTTGAGCAGCGGCATGAGCAGCTTCCGAATCCATCGGATCGGCGCCCGATGCGACTCGAAGAGCGTGGCGTCCTCGAACGCGAAATTCGGCAGCTCCGGCGGCTCGTATGCGGGCTGGGCTTTTCGGAACTGATCGAGAAGATCGGAGCGGATGCCGCGCGGGTCGAGGAACTTCTCCAGCTTGACGTCCGCGAGCTCGCGGATCTGCTGTTCCGTATAGTCGACACCACGTTTCTCGCGGATCCGATCCCGGATCTGCTCCATGATCTGCTCGACGTTCACCGAGTCGGAGCGAACGTTGAAATCGGGCATAAGCAGCTGTCAGCTTTCAGCGTCCGGCTCGCCCACGGAACCCTCGCTCACAGCGAGTCGAGGGTCGACGGTGGAAAGCCGTTCGCGAAGCCTCATACGGGACGGTAGATGATCAGGGCCACGGTGAGCGCCCAGAGGGCGACGCACGCGAGGAGCGGACGGTCCGTCAGGAGCAGATCCGCAGGGCTCCCTCCGCCTTCGCGCTGATGGACCAGATACAGGTACCGGAAAATCCCGTACAAGGGAAAAGGAATCGTCAAGCCGAGCCAGGTCGTCCCGAACTTCGCCTGCGTCTCGGGGCTGATCGTATAGAACACGTATGAAATCAGCGTCGATGCCGTCACGACGCCAATCATCTGATCGAGAAGATACGGACTGTACTCGCCGAGGATCGCCCGATGGCTCGCCGCGCTGGCGGAAAGCAGGACGATCTCGTGGCGGCGCTTCGCCAGCGCGATGAACAACGCCAGCAGAATGGTGCAGACCAGCAGCCAGTAGCTGATCTCGACCTGTACCGCCACCGCGCCGCCGACGGCCCGAAGCACGAAGCCGATGGCAATCGTCAACACGTCGATGATGACGATGTCCTTCAGCACGAATGAATAGAGGATCTGAAGCGCAAGATATCCGGTCGCGACGCCGACAAACGCCGGACCCACCACGTACGCGACGGCGAGACAGGCCGCGCCAAGACCCAGAGCGACAGCCAGTAGCGGTCGAAACCGAGAGTGCGCCCGACGCGATGGGACGCTGGGACTTGAGCGGGTGACGTTGATCGGCCTCGCGATCGGCGATGTCGTTCACGAGATAGACGACGCCCGAAAGGCCGCAGAAAACCGCGAACGCCAGACCTGCGTCGACGACCGCCGCGGGATCCAACAGCCGTCGTCCGAAGAGCAGGCCTGCGAACACGAGCAGGTTCTTGCTCCACTGGGCCGGACGCAGGGACAGGAGGATGTGGAGGGCGAGCGAACGCCCCGGGACCTGCATGCTGCGCGGTACCGGAGGCCGCCACCGAGGATGAAGTGCTGCGCGCCATCTAGCGCGGGAGACGAACTAGACCTTGGCCGATGCCGAAAAACTCCGGACCGCCTCGTTCTCCGAGTCAAAGGTCTCGAACACGGTCAGCAGCTTCGTGATCGACAGAAGATCGGTGATGCGCTTGGTCAGGTTCAGCAGCTTCAGGCTGCCGCCCTGCCGCGAAACAGTCGTGTAGGTGCGAACGACTTCGCCGAGCCCTGCGCTGTCGATGTACGGGACGTCCGCAAGGTTCAGCACAATTTTCTTGTGACCCTGGTTGACGAGGCTGTTGACCTTGTCCTTGAGCAACTCGTCACCCTCGCCGAGGGTCACCTTGCCCTTCAGGTCGAGCACCACCACGTCACCGACGGCCCGTTCCTCGATCTGCATGGAAACGCTCCAGATAAAATCGCGATGTGAGCTTAACACCCGCCTGCGCCCGCACGCAATGCAACACGGGCTTCAGCGAGGCTCGCCGAAGCACCGATGGCTCGAAGGCGATACCCCGCGCGTTCGGCGTTCGTCTTTGCAGACGATTCGCCGATCCGCGCGGGGTGATCGATGTCGTGACGAAAGCGATCCGGATGAAGCGTTCGTCAGGCGCCGCCAGCCCCGGCGAACTTCCGGGACTGGAAGCATTCCTTACAGAACACGGGGCGCCCCTGGGTCGGCTTGAAAGGCACCGTCGTTTCCTTGCCACAGGCTGAGCAGCTGGTCTGCGTTTCGACCCGCTCGCGGGACATCCCGCCGCCGGCCGGACGAGCCGCGCGCTTGCCCTTGCAGGCTTTGCATCGCTTCGGCTCGTTCTTGAAGTTCTTGTCGGCGAAGAACTGCTGTTCTCCCGCCGTCCAGATGAACTCCGTTCCGCAATCCACGCACGAAAGAATCCTGTCTTGGAACTCCATCGGTCGCTACCTCGTCGGGGGTCGGTCTATTCCGATTCGCGCCGGAGCTTCTTCCGATTCCTCTTTCGGGCGAGTGCTTGCTTCGCCCTTCGCTTGTCACCCGGTTTCAAATAGAAGGAATGCTTCTTGATGTCCTTGATGATGTCTTCCTGCTGAACCTTCCGCTTGAACCGGCGGAGAGCGCTTTCGATGGACTCGCCCTCCTGGATTTTGACTTCAGCCACGCGCAGAACACCCCCTTCGGGTGGCGATAAACTAGGTAACGAAATGTCTGTGACGACTAAACATGCTAGGCTATCACAAGTAAACGCGGATTCTAGGCGCAATTCGACGGCAAGGTCAACGAAATAGTCCCGTCGATCCACCCTCTCGATTCGACGCCGGCCAGCGCTATAACTGATTCATTCCATGAGAGTTCTGGTCCTCGGCAGCGGCGCGCGCGAGCACGCACTGGTCGCCAGGCTGGCATCGGAGCGAGATTGCGGCGACATCGTGGCCGCGCCTGGAAATCCCGGCATCGCCCGGCTGGCCCGCACCGTGCCGATCGACCTGGCCGATCCCGAGGCCGCCCGCTCGCTCGCTGAACGCGAACAGATCGATTTCACCGTCGTCGGACCGGAACTCCCGCTCAGCCTGGGAATCGCCGATCGTTTCGCCGACGATGGCCGCCTGCTGTTCGGACCAACCGCCGCGGCCGCACAGCTGGAATCCAGCAAGGCCTTTGCGAAAACGTTCATGGCCCGCCACCGCATTCCAACGGCGCGGTTCCGCGTGTGCGAATCGCCGGAAGAAGCGATCGCGTCGGTGCGGCGCGAAGAGTTCGGATTTCCAGTCGTGCTGAAGGCCGACGGTCTCGCCGCCGGCAAGGGGGTCGTGATTGCCGAGGACCTCGCGTCCGCGGAGCGTGCGATCGGCGAGGCGATGCTCGATCGGAAGTTCGGGGCGGCGGGCGCCCGGCTGGTGATCGAGGAATGTCTCAAGGGGGAGGAGGTCTCCTTCTTCGCGATTTGCGACGGCTCGCACGCGGTCTCCATCGGCATCGGCGCAGGATCACAAGCGAGTGTTCGACGACGACCGAGGGCCGAACACGGGCGGGATGGGCGCCTTTGCTCCCAGCCCATTGATGGATGCCGCGCTCGACGCGCGGGTCATGCGAGAGATCGTCGAGCCGGTGATCGCCGGGATGTCCGCTGAAGGTCATCCCTTCCGCGGCTTTCTCTTCGCCGGGCTGATGCTGACGGCGGACGGCCCGAAGGTGATCGAGTTCAATGCCCGCCTCGGCGATCCGGAGACGCAAGTGCTGCTGCCGCTCATCGATGAGCCGCTGCTGCCGCTCCTCGTCGCTGGCGCAACCGGTTCCCTTCGCGCGAAGTCCGCCCGGATCGCCACGGAGTGTCTCGCCGGCGTCGTTCTCGCGTCACGCGGCTATCCGGAATCGTCCGAATCCGGGCAGGCGATCGAGGGAATCGGCGAAGCGGAGGCGATTCCGGGCGTCTCGGTTTATCACGCCGGTACGGCGCAGCGAGGCAATCAAACTGTGACCGCAGGCGGGCGTGTGCTGACCGTCGTCGGTCGCGGCGCGGACTTCACGGAAGCGATCTCTCGCGCCTACACCGGGGTGCTCCATATCAGATTCGAGGGCATGCAGTACCGGCACGACATCGGCAGAAAAGCCCTGAAATCTGAAATCTGAAATCTGAGATCTGAAATCTCAACATGAAGTATGCCGTCGTCACCTTCGGGTGCCGTGTGAATCAGGCCGATTCGCTCGGCTTCGAGGAGCAACTGCTCGCGTCGGGCGCCCAGGCGTCTTCGCCGCAGGATGCGGACCTGATCGTCGTGAACAGCTGTTCGGTGACGGCTACCGCGGATCAGGGGACGCGGCAAACCATCCGGCGCATGGCCCGGGACAACCCTCGCGCGCAGATTGTCGTCACCGGCTGCTACGCGACACGACGGCCGGACGAGGTCGGCGCGCTGCCGAACGTCACCCGCGTCGTGCCGAACGACGACAAGCCGCGGCTTGATACAGCTGCTACGACGTCCGGAAGGAACCGCAGAGGGCGCAATGACTCGCAAAGAAAACACCTGGTGATGGCCCGTGCGGCGCGACGATCGAACCTGGCGTTGGCGGGGCGCACGGCGTTCACGCTCCGGGTCCAGACCGGCTGCGACGAGGCCTGTTCCTACTGCATCATTCCCGACTACTCGAGGCGCTCCGCGAAGCGTCAGCGTGGACGAGATCCTTCGACAGGTCGAGCGTGTCGCTTTGGCCGGCTTCAAGGAGATTGCGCTCACCGGCGTCCACCTCGGTTCGTACGGGCGCGATCTTCAGGCGCCGTCTTCGTTCACCGAGCTGCTTCGCGCGCTCGACGACTGGTGCGCGGCCGCGCGAGCCAACCTTCTCTTCCGCATCTCGTCTCTCGAGCCGATGGACTGCTCACGCGCCATCGTGGATCTGGTCGCAACCTCCGATCGGTTCGCGCCGCATTTCCATCTGCCGCTTCAGCACGCAAGCAATCGCGTCCTGGCGGCGATGCGGCGGCCTTACACCATCGAGTACTACTCGGCGCTCGTCGACGAGATCCGCGCGCGCGTCGCCGGCGCGTCGATCGGTTCAGACATCATCGTCGGCTTTCCGGGCGAGACCGACGAGGATTTCGAGCGGCTCGTGGACTATCTCGAACGCTCGCCGTTGACGCACATTCACGTGTTCCCCTATTCGGATCGTCCGGGTACGCGGGCGTCGGCGATGACAGGAAAGGTAAGCGGACTCGTGGTCCGTGAACGCGGCCGCCGCGTCCGTGAAATCGGCCGGGTCCTGGCCGATCGGTTCCGGGCCTCGCAGGTGGGGACAACGCATCGGGCGCTGACGCTCGAAGACGGCTCTCATGCCGTCACCGGGAACTATCTGAAGGTGCGGATCCCTCCGGGCCGCGAGCGCAATGAATGGGTACGCGTCAGGCTGACGTCACATGACGACGGCGAGCTGCTGTGCGGCTGATTTCTTCGGGCCTTCGACGATCAGCTGTCCGCAGGCGGCGCGAATGTCACGTCCGCGGCTCTTCCGGACCGAGACGGTGACGCCGTGATCGGCGACGATCTTCGCGAATCGATCGATTGACCTCGTCTGACGGCCGCTCGAAGGGAATGCCCGCGGCGGCATTCAGCGGGATCACGTTCACTTTAGACTTCAATCCGGCGACCAGCTTCGCCAGCCTCTTCGCATCTTGCGGAGAATCGTTCACGCCCGCCAGCAGCACGTATTCGAACGTGATCCGGCTGCGGCGATTGAGCGGGAACTGCCGGCAGGCGTTGATGATTTCGGCAACGCCGTATTTCTTGTTGATCGGGACGAGTTCGCCGCGCTGCAGATCGGTGGGAGCGTGCAGCGAGATGGCGAGATTCGGCATCACCTCTTCGCTGGCGAGCCTCGCCAGCGCGGGCAGCAGGCCAACCGTGGACAGCGTGATTCGGCGTGCCGACATGTCGAATCCGTTCTCGTCCGCGAGGATGCGCAGCGCGCGCATCGTCTCGTCGTAGTTGTGCAGCGGCTCCCCCATGCCCATCAGCACGATGTTGAATTTCCGGTCGCGCATGTCGAGGGCGTTCGCGAGGACGCGAACCTGGCCGGCGATCTCGCCAGCCGTCAGGTTACGGACGAGCCCCATCTTGCCGGTCAGGCAGAAGGCACACGCCATCGCACAACCGACCTGTGTCGAAATGCAGAACGTCATCGCCGGCGTGTCGGGGATGAAGACCGACTCGATGTGCTTGCCGTCAGCGAGCCTGAGCAGGAACTTCTCGGTGCCGTCGACCGACGTCTCGCGCTGCGCCAGTGCGGGAGTCGTGAGCGTGAAATCGCGCGTGAGCGTCGCGCGCAGATCGCGCGACAGGTCGGTCATCGCATCGATGTCGGTGACGCCGTGCTTGTAGATCCAGCGGAAGATCTGACGCGCGTGGAAGCGCTTGTGTCCGGCCGCATCGAGCGCCGACTCGAGCGCAGCGCGTTCCAGATTGGCAAGGTCGGGTCGAGGCGCAGAGGTGGACACTGTATCTCTTTCGTTTCTCAGCGCTTGCCAGACTTTCGATGGTAGCATAAGACTTTCCAGGCTTCATTTTGTCCAACACACCCATCGTCAGAGACGTTCTCGACAACGGGCTTCGGATTCTCACCGAACCGATGACGCAGGTTCGGTCGGTCAGCATCGGCGTCTGGCTCACCCGCGGATCGCGTCACGAAACGGCTGAGCGCGGCGGAATCGCGCATTTCGTCGAGCACATGCTGTTCAAAGGCACCAGCAGCCGCTCGGCTGAGGATATCGCCCAGCAGATCGATTCCATCGGCGGCCAACTCGACGCATTCACGGCCAAGGAATACGCGAGCTACTACATCAAAGTCCTCGACGAGCATCTGCCCCTGGCGATCGACGTCCTCGCCGACATCGTCCGCAACCCGGCGTTCAGCCCGGAGGACATCGAGCGCGAGAAGAAGGTGGTGCTCGAAGAGATCAAGATGGTCGAGGACACGCCGGACGATCTCGTCCACGAGCTGTTCACGCAGGGGTTCTGGGAAAATCATCCGCTCGGACGGCCGATTCTCGGAACGCCTGAAACCGTCGAGTCGTTCAACGCCCCGCTGCTGCGCGACTATTTCGGCGGCGTGTATAACGCGAAGAACCTGATCGTTTCGGCCGTCGGCAATGTCGAGCACGCCCGCGTGCGCGAGCTGGTGCAGGAGAAATTCGGATCGCTGACGCCCGCCGGCGAGCCGGCCATCGAGGATTCACCGCAGGTCGCTCGCAAGATCCTGATCCGGAACAAGGAGCTCGAGCAGAGCCACGTGTGCCTCGGGGTCGGCAGCTACGCTCAGAATCACGACGACCGCTACGCCAGCTACGTGTTGAACACGCTCCTCGGCGGATCGATGAGCTCGAGGCTGTTTCAGAACGTGCGCGAGAAACGCGGTCTTGCCTACGCGGTCTTCAGCGGTCTCAGCGCGTATCGCGACGCCGGCTCGTTTACGATTTACGCCGGCTGCTCGAACGAGGCGGTCGGCGAAGTCATCGACCTGTGTGTTGAAGAACTGCGCGTGGTCAAGAGCGCGCCCGTGTCCGACGCGGAACTGAGACGGTCGAAAGATCATCTCAAGGGCAGCCTGATGCTGAGCCTCGAGAACACCGCGAGCCGCATGTCGCATCTGGCGCGGCAGGAGATCTATTTCGACCGTCAGTTCGGGCTGGACGAAACGCTCGTCGGCATCGAGCGCGTGACGAAGGAAGATGTGCAGAGAGTGGCGGCGGACCTGTTCCGGAACGGTTCGCTGGCGGCGACGGTGCTCGGCAACGTGAACGGCTTGCAGATTCCGAGCGAACGCCTGGACCTGGACTAGAGGCGTCGTTATCGACACGGAAGCCACAACGGACACAAGGGTTCAGACCAGACGGGTTGTTCTGCTGTGTCCCGGGTGTCCTTGCTGTTGGATTGACGTTCGATGATCCCACGATACACACACCCCGACATGGGGCGGATCTGGAGCGACCAGCGCCGGTACGAGACCTGGTTGCGAGTGGAAACAGCCGCCGCGGAAGCGATGGCGGCCGCCGGCATCGTTCCCTCCGATGCAGCCCGCGACATCCGCGATCGGGGCGCCTTCGACATCTCGCGCATCGAAGAGATCGAGCAGGTCACCCAGCACGACGTCATCGCATTCACGACGGCCGTCGCCGAGAAGGTCGGACCCTCGGCGCGCTGGCTGCATTTCGGCATGACCTCGTCGGACGTGATCGACACCGCGCAGGCGCTCCAGATGCGCGAGGCTTGCGACGTTCTGTTGAAGGATCTCGACGGGCTGGCCGATGCGATCCGGGCTCGCGCGTTCGAGCACCGTCGCACACCGATGATCGGCCGAACGCACGGTGTTCACGCCGAACCGATGACGTTTGGGCTTGAAGCTGGCCCTGTGGTACGCAGAGGTCGGCCGCGACATCGAGCGGCTGCATCGGGCGCGGAGAGTCGTCAGCGTCGGTAAGTTGTCGGGCGCTGTCGGCACGTTCGGGCACTTGCCGCCTCAGATCGAAGAAGACGTGTGCCGTCGCCTCGGCCTTCAGCCGGCGCCGGTCGCCTCGCAGGTGATTCAGCGCGATCGGCACGCCGAGTTGCTCTCGGCGATTGCCATCACCGGCGCGTCGCTCGAGAAATTCGCGCTCGAAATCCGCGGTTTGCAGAAAACGGAAATCGGCGAGGTGGAGGAGCCGTTCGGCCGGGGACAGAAGGGATCCTCGGCGATGCCGCACAAGCGCAACCCGATCGGCTCCGAGCAGATCGTGGGCCTGGCGCGGCTCCTTCGCGGCAATGCCCACGCCGCGCTCGAGAACATCGCGCTGTGGCACGAGCGGGACATCTCGCATTCGTCTGTCGAGCGGGTCATCCTGCCCGACAGCTGCATCGCTCTCGATCACATGCTCCGCCGCATGACCCGGATCGTGCGCGGGATGGTCGTGAACGTCGAGCGCATGCGTGAGAATCTGAATCGGTCGCGCGGTGTCGTGTTTTCCGGCACCGTGCTGCTCGAGCTCGCAAGAAAAGGCGTGTTGCGGGAGCAGGCCTACGAGTGGGTGCAGCGAAACGCCATGCGCTCGTTCGCGGAGCAGGTCGATTTCAAGCAACTCCTGCTTGCCGATCCCGACATCGCTTCCGTCCTGTCTGCCGTCGAGATCGAGCGCGCGTTCGACGTCGATGAACAGCTCAGGCACGTCGACTACATCTTCAATCGGGTGTTCAACTCGGCAACCGCGGAGAATCTCGAGCTCGCAGACAAGAGCGATTCGGCGCCGCAGGCTCCAGATGCTCTGCGGTTGACCACATAGAGGTATTCATGCGCGCGCGTGTGTTTGTCACTCTGAAGCCATCGGTGTTCGATCCCCAGGGACGGACGATCGTCGATGCGCTGCAGTCACTCGGCTATCTGAACGTCGCGGACGTGCGGCAGGGCAAGTACTTCGAGCTCGATCTGGCGACGACCGAGCGGACGCAGGCCGAGAAGCTCGCCGCCGACGTCGCGGACAAGGTCCTCGCCAACCCTGTGATCGAGAGCTACCGCATCGAGGTGGACTGAATCATGAAATTCGGCATCGTCGTGTTTCCGGGGAGCAACTGCGACGAGGACGCGCTTCACGCGGCGAGGGATCTATTCGGCCACGACGCGGAATACCTGTGGCACAAGGATGCCGACCTGAAGTCCGCGGACGTGGTGATCCTGCCTGGCGGTTTCGCGCATGGCGACTACCTTCGCACCGGCGCCATGGCGCGCTTCTCGCCCATCATGGGCCCGGTTCGAACATTCGCCGAGCGAGGCGGACCCGTGCTCGGCATCTGCAACGGCTTCCAGATTCTTCTCGAGGCGGGGCTCCTGCCGGGCGCGATGCTGCGCAACAAGGGGCTGAAATACCGGTGTGAACACGTGCATCTGCGCGTCGAGCAGACCGACACGCCGTTCACGGCCGCGGCGACGCGCGGGCAGATCCTGAGGATCCCGATCGGTCACGGCGAAGGCAACTACTTCGCGCCGCCCGACATGTTGAAACGGATCGAGGCGAACCGCCAGGTCATCCTCCGCTATACGGATCCGCAGGGACGCATCGACGAGACCTGGAATCCGAACGGATCGGTCAACGGCATTGCCGGTCTTTGCAGCGAAGGGCGCAACGTGGTCGGGATGATGCCGCATCCGGAACGAGCCTGCGAGCCGTTGCTGGGCGGCGTGGACGGCCGCGTGGTTTTCGAGTCCATCGCGTTGGCATTTCGATCGGCTGAAAGCCTCGCGCTCCAGCCGTCCGTCGTGGTCGGAAGCGCGAGCGGCGGAGATGTGAGGAGCGCGAGCCTTTCAGGCGAGCGGCCGCGATGATCGATCCGAAGATCCTCGACCGCCACGGGCTCAAGAGCGATGAATACGATCGCATCGTCACGTTCATGGGCCGGGAGCCGAACCTGACGGAACTCGGCATCTTCTCCGTGATGTGGTCCGAACACTGCAGCTACAAGAGCTCTCGCGTGCACCTGAAGACCCTGCCGACCGAAGGCCCGCAGGTGCTGCAGGGACCGGGCGAAAATGCCGGCGCGGTGGACATCGGCGAAGGCTTCGCGGCGGTCTTCAAGATCGAGTCGCACAATCATCCATCGTTCATCGAACCGTACCAGGGAGCGGCCACCGGTGTCGGCGGCATCATCCGCGACATCTTCACGATGGGCGCGCGTCCTATCGCCCTGCTCAACTCGCTGCGTTTCGGCGATCTCGACGCGCCAGGAACTCGCCGACTGCTCGAAGGCGTCGTCGCCGGCATTGCCGGGTACGGCAACAGCATCGGCATCCCGACGGTTGGCGGCGAAATCGTCTTCGAGCCGTCGTATGCCGGCAATCCGCTCGTGAACGTCTTCTGTCTCGGCATCGCGAAGGCGTCGGACATCATCAAGGGTGTCGCCTCCGGCGTCGGCAACGCCGTCTACTATGTCGGTGCAAAGACCGGACGCGACGGCATTCACGGCGCGACGATGGCTTCGGCCGAGTTCGACGACAAGTCGGCGGAGAAGCGCCCCGCGGTCCAGGTCGGCGATCCGTTCATGGAAAAACTGTTGCTGGAAGCGTGCCTCGAGGTGATGCAGACCGACGCGCTGATCGGCATCCAGGACATGGGGGCCGCGGGCCTCACCTGTTCGACGACGGAGATGGGATCGCGCGGCGGGGCCGGCGTGGAGATTGACGTCTCGCTGGTGCCGCAGCGCGAGGCCGGCATGACGCCCTATGAGATCATGCTCTCCGAATCGCAGGAGCGCATGCTGCTGGTCGCCAAGCAGGGACGCGAAGCAGAGGTCGAGCGAATCTTCGAGAAATGGGACCTGCACGCGGTCCGCATCGGCCACGTCACCGACGACGGCATGCTGCGCGTCAAGGAGCGCGGAGTCGTCGTCGCCGAAATTCCGAATCGCGCGCTGACTGACGAAGCCCCGGTCTACCGGCGTCCGATGAGCGAGCCGGAGTATCTCCACGAGGCGCAGCAACTCGATCTCGACGCGCTCACGCGGGACGGCCTGAAGGCCGTCCCGTCCGATCAGAACACCGTGCTGCTCGCGATGCTTGCGTCGCCGACGATCGCCAGCAAGAAATGGATCTACCGTCAGTACGACCACATGGTTCGTACCAACACGATCAACATGCCGGGGATGGGCGCCGGGGTCGTGCGCATCAAGGGCACCGACATCGGGCTGTCCATGTCGGTTGACGGCAACGGCCGGCACTGCTATCTGGATCCGTATCGCGGTGCGATGCTGGCGGTCGCCGAGGCTGCGCGCAACGTCGCCTGCTCCGGCGCACGTCCGCTGGCCGCCACCAACTGCTTGAATTTCGGCAACCCGGAGCGGCCGGGCATCATGTGGCAGTTCGCGAAAGCGGTCGAAGGCATCGGCGCCGCCTGCCGCGCGCTCGACGTGCCGATCACTGGCGGCAACGTCAGCCTGTACAACGAGACCGATGGCAAGGCGATTTATCCCACACCCACGATCGGGGTCGTCGGCCTGCTTGAACATGCGGACCGCGTCGTCAGCCGCCGATTCCAGGAATCCGGCGATGTCATCGTGCTGCTGGGCGAAGGCCGCGGTGAATTGGGCGGCAGCGAGTATCTGAAAGTGATCCACGACGTGGTGCGCGGCGTGCCTCCAATGCTGGATCTGGATGCCGAGCGCGCGTTGCAGCGCCTGCTCGTCACGCTCGCCGACGATCGCCTTGTGCGTTCCGCGCACGACTGTTCCGACGGTGGACTGGCCGTGACCATCGCCGAATGCGCCTTCGACACGACGGGCATCGGCGCCGAGGTCTCGCTCGACGGTGTTCAGGTGTCACGCGACGCGGCCATCAACATCGCGGCGTCGCTGTTCGGCGAGTCGGCGTCGCGCGTGGTCATTTCCGTCGTGCCCGAACACGTGACCACTGTGCTGCGGCACGCGTCGGCGGCCGGCGTGCCCGCGCGCGTGATCGGCCAGACGGGCGGCAGCCGCCTGCGCATGGCGGTCGCCGGCGTCATCGTGATCGACCAATCGGTGGACGAAGCGGAACGTGTGTGGTCAACGGCGATCGATCGTTACTTCGCTCAACGTGTGGCCTGAACAACATGTTCGATAAATTCAAGGACGAATGCGGCGTCTTCGGCATCTTCGGTCATCCCGAAGCGGCCAACATGACCTACCTGGGCCTGTATGCCCTTCAGCACCGCGGGCAGGAGAGCGCCGGTATCGCGGCGTCTGACCGTGAGCAGGTGCGCATCTCGCGGGAGATGGGCTATGTCGCCGACATCTTCGACGGCGAGACGCTCTCTACGCTGTCGGGGCCAATCTCGATCGGCCATGTGCGATATTCGACGGCGGGCGAGAGCAAGCTGCTCAACGCCCAGCCGATCCTGATCGACTGCGCGCACGGCCAGATCGCCCTGTGCCACAACGGCAACATCGTCAACGCACGAGAGCTGCGGGACGATCTCGTGCAGCAGGGCTCGATCTTTCAGTCGAACAGCGACACGGAAGTGATCCTGCACCTCTACGCGCGATCGAAGGCGCGCAGTGTGGAGGACGCGATTGTCGAATCGGTGTCCCAGGTCCAGGGCGCGTTTTCGCTCGTGATGCTGACCAAGGACAGGCTCATCGCCGTTCGCGATCCGCACGGCTTCCGTCCGCTTGCGCTCGGCCGGCTGGACGATGCCTGGGTGGTCTGCTCGGAAACGTGTGCGATGGACCTCATTGGCGCGACGTATGAACGGGACGTGGCTCCTGGCGAGATCCTGATCATTTCTTCCGAGGGTGTGAGGTCGATCAAGCCGTTTCCGCCTGCGCCGCTTGCGCACTGCATCTTCGAGCACGTGTATTTCGCCCGCCCCGACAGCTACGTGTTCGGACGCAGCGTGAACGAAGTGCGGACGGAGCTCGGCCGGATGCTCGCCCGCGAGCAGCCAGTCGAGGCGGACGTCGTCGTGCCCGTGCCGGATTCGGGGGTCTGCGCGGCCATGGGCTTTCACGAGGAGTCGGGTGTGCCCCTGAGGATGGGGCTCATCCGCAATCACTACGTCGGCCGCACGTTCATCCAGCCGCAGCAGTCGATCCGGCATTTCGGCGTCAAGGTCAAGCTCAATCCGGTCCGCAGCATCCTCAATGGAAAGCGCGTCATTCTCGTCGACGACTCGATCGTGCGAGGGACGACGAGCCGTAAGATCGTGCGGATGGTGCGGGCGGCGGGCGCAAAGGAAGTGCACGTCAGGATCAGCTGTCCGCCGACGATCTCGCCCTGCTTTTATGGCGTCGATACGCCGCGCAAAGCGGAGCTGATCGGCGCCACGCACACGCTGGAGGAAATCCGCGAGTTCCTGGAGGCCGACAGCGTCGCCTATCTGAGCCTCGATGGGATGCTGAGCGCGGTGCAGAGCGAGAGAAGTTCGTATTGCACGTCGTGCTACACGGGCGTCTATCCCGTCGAATTCCCGCGTGATGAAGCGACCTATCTTCAGCTCGCATTGAAGCTGGACAAGAGCAAGAACGAGAATACCGAGACCGTCACGAAATGATGATCGAACAGGCGCCAAGGCCACGAAGGTTACAGAGGCCACAAAGGAGAGCCCGCGGTTTTCTGACCCTTGGTGTCCTTTGTTCCCTTGGTGTCCTCTGTCTCGCGCGCGGAGCGCGCGCTCAGGAGCCGCCAGCGCCTCAAGCGGTGTCGCCGGCGCAGCTGCAGGCGGCGATCGCGAAGCTGGGCGATCTCGATTACACCACGCGAACCAACGCGTCGCGGACGGTGAGGCGGACGGCGAACGCGCAGGCGGTCCCCGCGCTGCTGCAGGCGGCATCCGAGCACGCCGACGGATACGTTCGCTATCGAGCGCTCGTGCTTCTGACGGGGTTCAACGATCCGCGCACGAAAGATGCGATGCGCGAATCGCTTGGCAGCCCGAACGACAGGCTGCGCACCGTGGCCTACAGTTTCTTCGAACACAATCCCGATCGCACGCTCATCCCGCAGTTCATGACCGCGCTCGAAAAAGAGCAGGCCGAATTCGTCCGTCCCGCGCTGGTGCGTGCGCTTGCGTCGACCGCGACCGGAACGCCAGACCTCGTCATGGCTCGTGCCCGTCAGGCACTGCTGCGCGAGGTGTCTCGCGGCGAGGACTTCTTCCGCAGCGCCGTCATCGAGGCGCTTGGCGACTACAAGGCGCTGTATGCGTTCGACGCGCTGATGGCGGTCGCCAAGCTCGAAGGTCCCCTTCAGGATGATGCGGCGCTGGCGCTCGGGAAGATTGGCGACAAGCGCGCGCTCGACACGCTCGCCGGGCTGCAGCGCACTGCGCCCAGACCGACACAGCCCGCGATCGCGGCGGCCATCTGTCTGCTGGGCGTCAACTGTGAATCTCACCAGAGTTATCTGGTCGATGCCCTCACGTTTGCCGACAAGAATCCGGGCTACCAGGAATTGCTGCGTGGCGCTGCCAACGGTCTCGCGGTACTCGGCGTTGCCGGTCGTGCCGAAGCCGCGCAGGCGCTCGTCGATCTCGGCGGGCCGTCGAAGGATCCCACTCGCGCGCCGATTTCTCTGGCGCTCGCCACCGTAGCGCTGCGCAATACGCCTCTCACGATGAGCCATGCTCGAAAAGCAACAGGATCGCGGCAACGCGATCGCGTTGATCGCCGAAGGGTTCGACATGCTCGAGGAGGACCTCGACAAGGAGCGCTTCTTCGCGTTCACCCGCCATTCCTACTGGGAATCGCCAGAGGCATCGCCGCGCCGGGCGCTGATGGAGACGCTCATCGGCAAGCTGGACTTCTGAGGATCCCGAGTCACCGAACAGCAACGGAACGTGAGCAGGCGCTGAACGCCTGCCGGAGCAGCATGGAGTACAAGGCAGCTGGCGTCGACATAGACGCCGGGAATGAAACCGTTCGACGCATCCGGACGCTGGCGCGCGGCACCTTCACGCCGGGTGTGCTGTCGGAGATCGGATCGTTTGGCGGGCTGTTCCATCTGGATCGCAAGCGGTATCACGACCCCGTCCTCGTCTCGAGCGCCGACGGCGTCGGCACGAAACTGAAGGTGGCGTTCATGACGGGGCGGCACGATACGGTGGGCGCCGATCTGGTCAACCACTGCGTGAACGACATCCTGGTGCAGGGCGCCGAGCCCCTCTTCTTCCTGGACTATCTCGCGACGGGGCGTCTGTCGCCGTCGGTGGCCGAGCAGGTTGTTTCAGGAATCGCGCGCGCGTGCAAGGAGAACGGGTGCGCGCTGATTGGCGGCGAGACGGCGGAGATGCCAGGATTCTACGCCGACGGCGAGTACGACATCGCCGGGTTCATCGTCGGCGCCGTCGAGAAGACGAAGGTGATCGATGGCCGCACTGTCGTGCCGGGCGATGTGCTCGTTGCCGTGCCGTCAGCGGGCCTGCACACCAACGGTTACTCGCTCGCCCGGCGCGTGTTCTTCGAGATGGCAGGATGGTCGCCGGACACGTTCGTGCCGGAGCTCGACACGACCGTCGGCGACGCGCTGCTGGCGCCGCACCGCTCGTACCTTGGGCTGGTCCGCCCGCTCATCGAGCTGGAGTGTGTGAAGGGGCTCGCGCATATCACCGGCGGCGGCTTGACCGAGAACGTTCCCCGGATGCTGCCCGAAGGCTGCGGCGTCGAGATCGAGTTGAAGACCTGGTCGATTCCACCGATTTTCACGCTGCTGCAACAGCATGGTGCGATCGACCGCCAGGAGATGTTTCGCGCGTTCAACATGGGAGTCGGCCTGGTCATCGTGTGCTCGTCGAGTGACGACACGCTCGTGCTCGACACGTTGACGAAAGGCGGCGAAGCAGGCGCGTTCAGGCTCGGCACTGTGGTCGCCGGCGACCGGACGGTGCAGTACGTGTGACGCAGCCGCCGGACTTCGCGGTCGCTCGGCGTCCTGATCTCCGGCCGCGGAAGCAACCTTCAGTCGATCATCGATGCCACACAGGCGGGACGTCTCGACGCCACCATCGCGGTTGTCGTGTCCGACCGCTCGGATGCGCAGGGTTTGCAGCGCGCCCGTGATGCGGGCATCGACGCCGTCCATCTGAACCCCCGCGATTTTTCCAATCGCCTCGAATACGACAAGGCGCTGGCCGTGCTGCTGCTGGAGCGCCGGGTTGCGCTCGTGTGCCTGGCCGGTTTCATGCGCCTGGTGGGTCGGCCGCTGCTCGACGCGTTTCCCGACCGCATCCTCAACATTCACCCGTCGCTGCTGCCTTCGTTCCCCGGCCTCGGGGCGCAGCGGCAGGCGCTGGAGCATGGCGTCCGCATCACCGGTGCCACGGTCCATCTGGTGAACGCGATCCTCGACGGCGGCCCGATCGTCCTGCAAGCGGCGGTGCCTGTGCTCGAAGGAGACACCGTCGACACCCTCGCGGCTCGCGTGCTGATCGAAGAGCATCGGCTGTATCCCGCGGCGATCCAGCGTGTCCTCGACGGTGGCTGGTCGATCGTCGGCCGGCGATTCGTCCGCTCGGGAGAACCGTGAGCGTCTGGACCGAGGACGACTCCCGGACGTATCGCGAGATTGCGGAGGTGGCGGTTCCTCGCCGTCAGGAGATGACCGCGACGCTCGTGGCGGCCGTCCCGTTCTCCCGCGATGAACCGGTGAAGATGCTGGATCTTGGGTCCGGCGACGGACGTCTCGCCGAGGCGCTGCTGACCGTTTTCCCGCGCGCGACGTTGACGGCCCTCGACGGTTCCGAATCGATGCGCCGGGATGCGTCGCAGCGGCTGGCGGTGTTCGGCGATCGGGCCCGGGTCGCCGCGTTCGACGTGGCGGCGCTCGACTGGTGGGATCGGATGTTCGGCGTCGATCTGCTCGTGTCCTCGTTGTGCCTGCATCATCTCAACGACGCCAAGAAGCAGTATTTGTACAAGGCCGCTGCGGAACGGCTCTCACCTCGTGGAGCGATGCTCGTCGCCGATCTGATCGACCCGCAGCATCCCGCGTCTCGCCGGCTGGCCGCCGATCAGTGGGACGCGCAGGCGAAACAGCAGGCCGAAGTGCTCGGCGCACCCGAACTGTTTCGGCGGTTCGTGGACACGCGCTGGAACCACTTCCGTTTTCCAGACGAAGGCGACCATCCTTCCGCGCTGTTTCATCATCTCGTGTGGCTCAGACACGCGGGGTTCGCGGCCGTCGACTGCTGCTGGCTGCACGCGGGACACGCGGTCTTTGGCGGGTTCAAGCAGGTTGGAGCGTCAGCAGCGCCACCTCCGGCGGACAGTTGATTCTCACCGGCACGTAAATCGTTCCCACCCCGCGGCTGACGAAGATCGTCGTCCGATCGCGGCGCGCGACACCAGCCACGACGGGGAATTTTCCGGCCGCCACTGCACCCAGCAGCGGCAGCACGACCTGTCCGCCATGCGTGTGGCCGGACAGCACCAGAGGCAGTCCGAGCGCCGCGGCCTCGGTCAGCCGTCGCGGATCGTGAGCCAGGAGGATGGTGGTCGGCGCCGCGTTCCTCGTCAGTGCCGCGATGTCCGATCGGCGTTTGGTCCAGAACCGTATGCCGACGAGATCGAGTGTTTCGTTCCTGATCGTCAGCCGCGTTCGCGCGTCCTTCAGCATCTGCACGCCGTTTCTTCCCAGCGCCGCCGGCATGTCGTGATCGTCGTCGTGGTTGCCCAGGATGCCGAACACACCGTGAGGCGCGGCGAGTGGAGCGAGCGCCTCGGCCGATGGATTCACGTAGTTCCGATCGCCCCACGTGACGTAATCGCCGCCAAGGACGATGAGATCGGGCGCTTCGGCCATCAGGGTTGCCACGGCGCGAGCGACATCGTCGTGCGAGACGAAGAGACTGCGATGAGTGTCTGTGATGAGTCCGACGCGGAGTCCAGCAAGCGCCGGTGGCAGTCCGGTGACTGGAACGGCCGCGCGCGTGATCTTCAGGTGATGGCGCTCGTATGCGTAGCCGTACGCGCCGGTACCCGCGAGTGCGCCGGCGCCGGCGACGAGCGCGCCCTTGAGCACCGCGCGGCGGGTGATCGCCATAGGCTGCTATAGTAAAACGAAGACGTGATGAATCTGTTCGACGAGCTGAAATGGCGCGGACTGGTGTACGACGCGACCGACGGGTTGGCCGAGGCGTTCGAGAAGGAGCGTGTGACGGCCTACATCGGCTTCGATCCGACGGCATCGAGCCTCCACATCGGCAATCTGCTGGGTCTGATGACGCTATCGAGGTTGCAGCGCCACGGACACGTGCCGATCGCGATTGCCGGCGGCGGCACCGGGATGATCGGCGATCCGAGCGGCAAATCTCAGGAGCGCGTGCTGCTCACGCTCGAGCAGATCGCGGCCAACGTCGACGGCATCAAGCCGCAGCTGGCGCATTTTCTGGACTTTCGAGCGCGCGGAGAATCCCGCGCGCGTCGTGAACAATGCCGACTGGCTGGCGACGTTCGATCTGCTCGGCTTCCTGCGCGATACCGGCAAGCACTTCACCGTGAACTACATGCTGCAGAAGGAGTCGGTGAACCGTCGTCTCGAGAGCGAGGACGGCATTTCGTACACCGAGTTCAGCTATCTGCTGCTGCAGGCGCGCGACTTCCTCGAACTGTTCGATCGGTACGGCTGCACGCTCCAGATGGGCGGCAGCGACCAGTGGGGCAACATCACCGCGGGGATCGAGCTGATTCGGAAGGTCCGCGCCAGGAAGGCGCACGGTCTCGTGACGCCGCTGGTGACGACGGCCTCCGGTGCGAAGTTCGGGAAGACCGAAGCGGGCACCATCTGGCTCGATGCTGCCCGCACTCCCGTTCAGGAGTTCCGTCAGTTCTGGTTGAACACCGACGATCGCGACGTGATCGCCTATCTCAAGTTCTTCACGTTCCTCACGCGCGAGCAGATCGACGAGCTCGAGTGCCGCCGTGGCGCGCGAGCCTGAAAAGCGGAAGGCGCAGCAGGTGCTGGCCGAGCAGGTGACGACGCTCGTGCACGGCGCCGAAGAGGCGTCGCGCGCGCAGACGTCGAGCCACGTGCTCTTCACGGCGTCGGTGTCGAATGTGACCGCGCAGGACGCGGCGGATGTTGCCGACACGTTGCTGGGCATCGCGGACGACGTGCCGTCGATGTCGATCGCCGGCGATCGAGTTCGACGGCGACGGCTTGAGTGTGGTGGACATGGTGTCGCGAGCGGCCGGTGCGTCGAAGAGCGAGGCGCGGCGGCTGGTGCAGCAGGGCGGTGTGTCGGTCAACGATCGAAAAATCTCTGACGCGAACGCGCGCCTCACGCGCGGCGATGCGATCGACGGCCGTGTGTTTCTGCTGCGCAAAGGCGCGCGTCAGCGGTTCGTGATCCGGCTCACTTGACGTACCCGAGTCGGTACGCGATACTCTTCGAACGTTCGCCGGTCGGAAATCTGCCAGGGTTTACACAGCAGTTCCTAGCTCGAGCGACCCTTTTCAACTCATCCGCAGCCGTCCGAAAACTTTTTCGAATCGGAACGCGATTTAGAGGTTGACAAGGGGAAATAGCGATAGTAACCTCGAAAGGTTCCCCTAAACGCGCCGCGGCCGACAGGCGGCGAGGCCTTCCAGGCGCACCTGGGCGGTGGGAGCAGCAGCAAGAGGCGATGTCGGGTAGGGCGCCACTGGCGCGCTGCCGTCGGTTCTTTGAAAACTAGATAAGCGTGCAAGTACACACAGCCCGTCAAGAGGCTGCTCGTCCGCGAGGAAGAGTGGTCTTGAGACAATGAGAGTCAGCGGGTGGCATCGCGTTAACCGGTCGACCGGAGTTGGCAGTCCGTGCGAAGGCGACTGGCGATGAACCACTTTCAATAAGAACGGATTGAACAACGCAGAGCCAATACATCGGCCTCGCGTTAATGAGTTGTCCCTGAGCGAGCCGGTGAAAGCCGGCGAGTCGAAGGGCGAGCGAATTTAACATGAGAGTTTGATCCTGGCTCAGAATCAACGCTGGCGGCGTGCCTAACACATGCAAGTCGAACGCGAAAGTGGAGCAATCCATGAGTAGAGTGGCAAACGGGTGAGTAACACGTGGGTGACCTGCCTTCGAGCGGGGGATAACGTCCCGAAAGGGACGCTAATACCGCATAACATCCTGCCTTTTAAGAGGTGGAGATCAAAGCCGGGGATCGCAAGACCTGGCACTTGAAGAGGGGCCCGCGCCTGATTAGCTAGTTGGTGGGGTAATGGCTCACCAAGGCAACGATCAGTATCCGGCCTGAGAGGGCGGACGGACACACTGGGACTGAGACACGGCCCAGACTCCTACGGGAGGCAGCAGTGGGGAATTGTTCGCAATGGGCGCAAGCCTGACGACGCAACGCCGCGTGGAGGATGAAGACCTTCGGGTCGTAAACTCCTTTCGATCGAGACGAATGGTTTCCGGGTGAACAATCCGGAGAAATGACGGTACCGAGAGAAGAAGCCCCGGCTAACTCCGTGCCAGCAGCCGCGGTAATACGGGGGGGGCAAGCGTTGTTCGGAATTACTGGGCGTAAAGGGCTCGTAGGTGGCCAACTAAGTCAGACGTGAAATCCCTCAGCTTAACTGGGGAACTGCGTCTGATACTGGATGGCTTGAGTTTGGGAGAGGGATGCGGAATTCCAGGTGTAGCGGTGAAATGCGTAGATATCTGGAGGAACACCGGTGGCGAAGGCGGCATCCTGGACCAATACTGACACTGAGGAGCGAAAGCCAGGGGAGCAAACGGGATTAGATACCCCGGTAGTCCTGGCCCTAAACGATGAATGCTTGGTGTGGCGGGTATCGATCCCTGCCGTGCCGAAGCTAACGCATTAAGCATTCCGCCTGGGGAGTACGGTCGCAAGGCTGAAACTCAAAGGAATTGACGGGGGCCCGCACAAGCGGTGGAGCATGTGGTTCAATTCGACGCAACGCGAAGAACCTTACCCAGGCTTGAACAGCGAGTGACCACTCACGAAAGTGAGCTTCCGCAAGGACACTCGTAGAGGTGCTGCATGGCTGTCGTCAGCTCGTGTCGTGAGATGTTGGGTTAAGTCCCGCAACGAGCGCAACCCTTGTCTGCTGTTGCCATCACGTTATGGTGGGCACTCTGCAGAGACTGCCGGTGATAAACCGGAGGAAGGTGGGGATGACGTCAAGTCAGCATGGCCTTTATGTCTGGGGCTACACACGTGCTACAATGGCAGATACAAACCGTCGCGAGACCGCAAGGTGGAGCTAATCGGATAAAGTCTGTCTCAGTTCGGATTGTCGGCTGCAACTCGCCGGCATGAAGTTGGAATCGCTAGTAATCGCGGATCAGCACGCCGCGGTGAATACGTTCCCGGGCCTTGTACACACCGCCCGTCACATCACGAAAGCCGGTTGTACTAGAAGTCGCCACACCAACCCGCAAGGGAGGGAGGCGCCTAAGGTATGGTCGGTGATTGGGGTGAAGTCGTAACAAGGTAGCTGTAGGAGAACCTGTGGCTGGATCACCTCCTTTCTAGAGTGTCTCGCCGAAGCCCGCAAGGGCGGAGGCGGACTTCTGAAGATCGATCTGGCGCTCAGGGTTTTGTGTATTGCACGCTTGTCTAGTTTTGAGAGAACCGGCAACCTGGTTCTTTGAGAGAATACCTGGGCCTGTAGCTCAGCTGGTTAGAGCACACGCTTGATAAGCGTGGGGTCACTAGTTCGAATCTAGTCAGGCCCACCAGTTAAAGGAGCAATGTATTGCGTAGTGCCTAGCGCGAGAAGGTTTGTTTGGACGTAAGACCTCCGACCCTCCTTCCGACGCGCAAATAACAAGCACCGCACAGTCCATCGGGGAATTAGCTCAGCTGGGAGAGCGCCTGGTTTGCAACCAGGAGGTCACCGGTTCGAGCCCGGTATTCTCCACCAGTTTTGTTTCGCTCGTCGCTTGGCGACGAGCGTTCTTTGACAACTGAATATTCTGCAAACGGTAGTTTTTACAGACCACACACACGCAGTGTGCATAAAGCTAACGCGTGTCAGGGATCGCTGATCCCTGGTAAGCGTTAGTTTCGAGTTTCTTATGGTCAAGCTACTAAGGGTGTACGGTGAATGCCTTGGCTCCAAGAGTCGATGAAGGACGCGATAAGCTGCGATAAGCCCCGGTGAGCTGCAAATGAGCTTTGACCCGGGGATTTCCGAATGGGGAAACCCCCTTTGGCTAATCCCGAAGGATCCTCCGCTGAATACATAGGCGGTGAGAAGACAACGCAGGGAAGTGAACCATCTCAGTACCTGCAGGAATAGAAAACAAAAGTGATTCCGCTAGTAGCGGCGAGCGAACGCGGAATAGCCCAAACCATCGTGCTTGCACGGTGGGGTTGTAGGGCCCGTCATACGGAGTTACAAACCAACAGGCTAGTCGAACGATCTGGAACGATCGGCCAGAGACGGTGACAGCCCGGTAGACGACAGCATGTTGGCTCCGACGGGTACCCTGAGTATCGCGGGACACGAGAAATCCCGCGAGAATCCACGAGGACCATCTCGTAAGGCTAAATACTCCTTGGAGACCGATAGTGAACCAGTACCGTGAGGGAAAGGTGAAAAGAACCCCTGTGAGGGGAGTGAAATAGTACCTGAAACCGTATACCTACAAGCAGTGGGAGGGCTATGCCGGAGCAATCCGGAATGCCTGACCGCGTGCCTTTTGCATAATGAGCCGGCTAGTTATTCTCAGTGGCGAGGTTAAGCGTAAGCGAGCCGTAGCGAAAGCGAGTCCGAAATGGGCGACAAGTCGCTGGGAATAGACGCGAAGCGAGGTGATCTATCCATGGTCAGGATGAAGCGCGGGTAACACCGCGTGGAGGTCCGAACCGGTGTTGGTTGAAAACAGCTCGGATGAACTGTGGATAGGGGTGAAAGGCTAATCAAACCTCGTGATTGCCCGTTCTCCTCGAAATGCTTTTAGGAGCAGCCTCGGGAGGTCGGCGTTGGTGGTAGAGAACTGAATGGACTAGGGGGCTTACCAGCTTACTGAATCCAATCAAACTGCGAATGCCAACGACACGTATCCCGGGAGTGAGACGGTGGGGGCTAAGCTTCATCGTCGAAAGGGAAACAGCCCAGACTATCGGCTAAGGTCCCTAACTTTGTGCTAAGTGGGAAAGGATCTGAAGACGCTCAGACAACCAGGAGGTTGGCTTAGAAGCAGCCATCCTTTAAAGAAAGCGTAATAGCTCACTGGTCAAGCGGCTTTGGGCCGACAATCCAACGGGGCTTAAGCACAAGACCGAAGCCATAGAATAGACACGACCCTGCGGGGTCGTATATTGGTAGAGGAGCGTTCTCACAGCCGTGAAGCCAGATCGCAAGGACTGGTGGAGTGGTGAGAAGTGACCCTGCCGGCATAAGTAGCGAGAAGAAAGGTGAGAATCCTTTCCACCGTAAGCCTAAGGTTTCCTGAGGAAGGTTCGTCCGCTCAGGGTTAGTCGGGTCCTAACGCGAGGCCGAAAGGCGTAGCGGATGGATATCTGGTTAATATTCCAGAACTACCTAGAAGACGTTATCACGATGGGGAGACGCAGGAGGCTATGTGAGCCCACGATTGGACGTGTGGGTTTAGACATGTAGGGGGATCCGCCAGGCAAATCCGGTGGGTC
>CAWCDQ010000018.1:0-75975 GCA_963794305.1 uncultured Acidobacteriota bacterium
TCGCGGGCGAGCGATTGCAAGAACGGCAGCAGCGGCGGATCGTCGATGTCGATGTGCTCGGACAACCGCTCGCGACCGCGGCGCCAGGTGGCCATCACGAAGAACAGCACCACGCCCAGCGCGAGCGGAAACCAGCCGCCCTGCAGGAACTTCAGCGAGCACGAGATCACCAGCACTGCATCGACGAGCAGGAACAGACCGGTCGCAGCCCAGGCCAGCGGCAGCGGATAGCCCCAGGCATGGCGCACGACGAAGAAGGTCAGCGCGGTGGTGATCAGCATCGTGATCGTCACCGCGATGCCGTAGGCCGACGCCAACGCCGACGAGCTTTCGAAACCGAGCACCGCCAGCAGCACCGCGACCAGCAGCACCCAGTTGATGCTCGGCATGTAGATCTGCCCCATCGCCAGGTCCGACGTGTAGAGCACGCGCATGCGCGGCAGCAGCCCGAGCTGGATCGCCTCCTTGGTGAGGGAGAACGCCCCCGAGATCACGGCCTGCGAGGCGATCACCGACGCCAGCGTGGCCAGCAGCACCGCCGGCAGCAACCACGACGCCGGAAAGAGCCGGAAGAACGGGTTGTCGAGCGTCGTCGGATCGCGCAGCAGCATGGCGCCTTGTCCGGCGTAGTTGAGCGCGAGCGCCGGCAACACCAGACTCGTCCAGGCCAGGCGGATGGGGCGCGTGCCGAAGTGCCCGAGATCGGCATACAGAGCCTCGGCCCCGGTGAGCGCCAGCACGATCGCGCCCATCACGACGAACAGCATCCAGCCCCGGTCGCGCAAGAATTCCGCGGCGTGCAGCGGATTGAGCGCCGCCAGGATGCGCGGCTCGAGCGCGATCTGCATCAGCCCGGTCACCGCCAGCACCGCAAACCACAACAGCATCACCGGGCCGAACAGCGCGCCCACGGCGGCGGTGCCGCGCCGCTGCATCACGAACAGCGCCAGCAGCACCGCCACCGACAGCGGCACCACGAACGGCTTGAGTACCGGCGTCACGGTCTCCAAGCCCTCGACCGCGCCGAGCACCGAGATCGCCGGCGTGATCACGCTGTCGCCGTAGAACAGTGCGGCACCGCACACACCTGTCAACAGCAGCGCCTTGCGCCGCGCCGGGGTGCTGCCCGCTGCGCGCACGGCCAGAGCGGTGAGCGCCATGATGCCGCCCTCGCCGCGGTTGTCGGCCCGCAGGATCAGCACCACGTACTTCAGCGTCACCACCAGCATCAGTGCCCAAAAAATCGTCGACACCGCGCCGATGACATCCGGTGCGATCAGCTGCACCCCGTTGGCCGGATCGAGCACCGCCTTCATCGTGTATAGCGGGCTGGTGCCGATGTCGCCGTAGACGACACCCAGGGCGCCGAGTGCCAAGGCGGCCGTGCCCTGGCGGCGCGCCGGCAGGGGCGTTGCAATGGCGGTCAACCGACGCCGCCTACCAGCTGTTGCGAAGCTCGCGCAGCTTCAGGAACACAGTGCGTCGGTCAGGCCGCTCAGGCAGGTCGGGAAACGCTTCGCGCAGCTTGGCGATCACGCTGGGGCTCGCGAGCCGGAAGAACGTATTGACCTGCTTCTCTTCCTTCAGCGTCGTGACGATCGAGCGCTGCGGGTCGTGGCCAGCCACTTTGGGCAGCAGCGCCTTCGCGGCGGCGTTGTCGGGTTCGCGCGCGAGCGTGAACTTCAGGTTGTTCTCGATGTAGTCGTGCCCGGGGTACAGCAGCGTGTCGTCGGGCAACGAATCGAGTTGCTGCGCAAAGGTCTCGTACAGCGCGCCCGGGTCTCCGCCGTTGTGGCAGTTGCCGGCGCCGGCGTTGAACAGCGTGTCGCCGGAGAACAGCGCCGGCTTGTCGCCGCCGTGCGCGCGCAGGCAGATGTGGCAGAAGGTGTGGCCCGGCGTATCCATGCACTCGAGCTCGACCGACTTGCCGACCTTGATCACGTCGCCCGCCTTGACGCCGCGATCGACGCCGGCGATCTTGCCGCCGGCCTTGTGGTGCGCGATCAGTTTGGCGCCGGTGGCTTGCACCACTGCCGCGTTGCCGCCGGTGTGGTCGTGGTGCTCGTGCGTGTTGAGGATCTGCGTGATGCGCCAGCCGTTCTTCTTGGCCGCGGCCAGGCACTTGCCGTGGTCGAGCGGATCGATCGCCAGCGCCTCGCCGGTCTCGGGGCAGGCAACGAGGTAGTTGAAGTTGCGGTACGAGTTGCCGGTCCAGATGCGTTCGACGATCACGGACATCTCCTGAAGGTGGGGTCATTGTAGGAAGGCAGAGCCGGCACGCCGCTGCACGCGCCAAATCGTGGCCCGCGCGGCAGCGACGGCATGCGCGCGATCGATGACCCGCACCCAGGCCGTCACCAAGGAGGCACCATGGCCCAGTCGATGACCGATCACTACCTGCAGAACAACCAGCAATACGCGAGCGGCAAGGTCCTGCACAAAGCAGCCTACCCCGGCGAGCAGCCGATCCAGCCTGCCAAGCGCGTGGCGGTCGTGGCCTGCATGGACGCGCGCCTCGACGTCGAAGACCTGCTCGGCCTGCAGACCGGAGACGCGCACATCATCCGCAATGCCGGGGGCGTGGTCAGCGACGACGCGATCCGCTGCCTGATCATCTCGCACCACCTGCTCAACACCAACGAGTTCGTCCTGATCCACCACACGCGGTGCGGCATGCTCGCCTTCACCGACGACCTGCTGAAGGCCGGCCTCGAAGGCGATCCGGCAGCGGAGAAACTGCTCGGCAAGGCGACGCGGCGCGCGTTCACCAGTTGTAAGGCGTGCGCGGCCACGCCATCGGCGTTCCACGCCTTTCGCGGCGCGATCGAGCCACTCGACGCCCCACGCGATGCCAAGAACATCGAGCGCCTGCAGTGGGACGTGCGCCGCGGCATGTCGGCTATCTTGAATCACCCATGGTTGCCGACCCAGGGCGCCGACGCGATCACGGTGCGCGGCTTCGTCTACGACGTCGACACCGGCAAGCTCGAAGAGGTGAGCTACCCCGGGCCGATGGGCTCGATCGGCTGAACGTTTGCCGACCCGCGCGTCGCGACACGATGCTCGGGTGATAGGCCATCGCAGCCCAGCGCCGAACCTGCGTGCGGCCTGGGTTGCGGCTTGTGGCCACGCAACATCGAGCCTGCGCCGAAGAAGACAAAGAACGCCGTCACCAAGCCGAGCACAACGAGAACCACGGAAAGTGCGTTTCGCTGCTGCGCTGAAGCAGATCGGTACCTCGCGACACCGACGGCGACGAGCAGCGCGAACAGCACGCCGAGGATGGGCAGCAAGTAGGTTCGCACTGGCTGTGGGCCCTAACGGTTGACGTCACCCGCGTGCGCAGGCCGGCGCAGCCAGCCTGCGCAGGTCGGCTGCAGTGAAGGGTTAGGCCGCACTATGCCACCGGCCGCTGCCACGGAGATCGCTCCATGTAGCCTGCTTTGCGAAAGGCGTTGACCATCGGGTGATTATCGGTGCCGGTGTCGCAGAATATTCTCCAGCACTTGGCCTCGATGAAGAGGCGCGTCGCCTCGGCCAGCAGTTCCAACGCGTAGCCATGGCCGCGAAACTGCGGCAGAACGCCCATGTAGTAGATGGTCCCTTGAGGGCGGCCATCCTTGCATCGCGCCGCGCTCTGAAAGAGCACCGGCAGCACGAATCCGACTTTGTCACCTTGAGAGTCGACACCTGCTCGCCACCAGCCTTCTACCTTGCGAAAGTGCTCTTCATCGAACGCGAAGAAATCCGCCACTGCCTGCGCGGGACCGACCTGGTTGACACAGTATCGATCCGACTCGTCGAGCGAGTGGGACATGACATGAGCCATCGCGCCAGCGAGCCAGTCAGGATCTGCCGCAACGAATCGCAGGCTGGACCTTGCTGGAGGTTCTGGGCAACCCGGTTCCCAGATGAACGGCGTTTTCCAGTAGTGACCGGGTCGAAGCGCTTCCATTGGCGATCTCGCGTTGAGGAGCCCGAACGACGGACGAAGAATGCCTTTTCGTCCCGCCCAATCCGCCGCCTAGGCATCCCGGCCGTCACGAGTTCCTCTTGCTGGCGCGTCGTTCGCACTGTCCACAGGCGGGATGGTCTCGTCAAGGCGCGTTGGGAGGCCGCTGCATCACAGCGCCTTGGGCCGCGGCTTCGCCGCCATCAGCATCTCGTGCAACCCCGCCGCCGCGGTGGAGAGCGGGCGGTCGGCGCGCCGCACCATGTACACGCGCCGCACCAGCGCCGGCGCGTGCAGCGGCCGCGTGGCCAGGTGCGCATCGGCAAAGTGGAACAGCGTCAGCGACGGCACGACCGTGATGCCGAGCCCCGCGCGCACCATGCCGGCCACCGTGCTCAGCTGATCGAGCTCGATCACCGTGCGCAGCTGCATCGGATAGATCGCCGCCTCGACGTACTGGCGCACGCTGCTCGAGCGCGCCAGCTGCACGATCGGATGCGGCGCCAGGTCCTTCAGTTGCAACGCACTGCGACGCTTGGTCAGCGGATGGCCGCGCGGGCACACCAGGTGGAAGCCGTCGCGGCAGAACTCCTCGGTGTGCAATTCGGGCGTGGCGGTGCGTGTCGAGGCGAGCGCGAAATCAGCCGCCCCGCTGCGCACGCGTTCGATGCAGGCATCCGACAGCACGTCGGCCACGTCGAGCTCGATGCCGGGATATTTGGCGTGAAAGCGCGCCAGCAGCGGCGGCAGCCAGCCGGCGGCGAGTGACGGCAACAGCGCGATCGCGACGCGGCCGCGCCGCCGCGCGGCGTGGTCGCGCACGTCGGCCAGCGCCGTGTCGGCGTCGCGCAGCAGCCGGCGCGCCGGCTCGACCAGCACGCGGCCCTCGGCGGTGAGCTCCACGCTGCGCGTGGTGCGATCGAACAGCCGCGCGCCGAGCGCCTGCTCCAACGTACGCATCAGCGCCGAGAACGCCGGCTGCGACAGATGGCACAGCGCCGCGGCGCGGGTGAAGTTGCGCTGCTCGGCCAGCGTGAGGAACGCGTTCAGCTCGCGGGTGCTCAGATTGATCTGCATTGCGGATCAATGTATCGCATCTTTCTATTTCACAGATGTGCAACGGCTGCCTACAGTGCCGGCATGGCGACCCCACTCCCGCTGCGCATCGGTTGTGCCGCCGGCTTCTCCGGCGACCGCACCGACGCCGCTGGCCCGGTGGTGGATGCGCTGATCGCAGTGGGCGGCCCCGCGGTGCTGATCTTCGAGACGCTGGCCGAGCGCACGTTGGCGCTCGCACAGCTGGCCAGGCGGCAGGATCCCGCGGCCGGTTATGAGCCGCTGCTCGAGCCGATGCTTGCGCCGGTGCTGGCCAAGTGCGTGCGCAGTGGTGTGCGCATCGTCAGCAACTTCGGTGCCGCCAACCCGCGCGGCGCGGCGCTGCGCATCCGCGAGATGGCCACGCAGCAAGGCCTCGCACCACCGCGCATCGCGGTGATCGCGGGCGACGACGTGTCGGGCTCGGCGCACCGCGGCCTGCTGCACGGCGCGCTCGGCGCCGCGCTCGATGGCCGCAGCGTCGTCAGCGCCAACGCGTACCTCGGCGCCGAGCCGATCGCCGCTGCGCTGCAGGCGGGCGCGCAGATCGTCGTCGGCGGCCGCATCGCCGACCCGTCGCTGACCGTCGGCCCCGCGCTCGCGCACTTCGGCTGGGCAGCCGACGATTGGGATCGCCTGGCGCGCGCCACCATGGCCGGGCACTTGCTCGAGTGCGGCACGCAGGTGACCGGCGGCTACTACGCCGACCCCGGCCTCAAAGACATCCCGGGCCTGGCGCGTCTCGGCTATCCGATCGCCGAGATCGATGCCGACGGCCACTGCACGATCACCAAGCCCGCCGGCACCGGCGGCCGCGTCGACGAGCACACGGTGAAGGAGCAACTGCTCTACGAAGTGCACGACCCGGCGGCGTACCTGACGCCCGATGTGGTGGCCGACATCGGCGCCGCGCAGGTGCGCGAGCTCGGTGCCGACCGCGTGCGGCTCGAAGGCGTGCGCGGCCACGCGCGCACCGGCACGCTGAAGGTCAATGTCTGCTTCGAGAGCGGCTGGCTCGCCGAAGGCGAGATCTCGTACGCTGGCGCACGCGCCGAGGCGCGCGCGCGGCTGGCCGCCGACGTGCTGCGCGAGCGTTTGCGCGAGGTCGGCCCGCTGCGCGCCGATCTGATCGGCGTGGCCAGCATCTTCGGCGACGACGCCGGCCGCTGGCTCGATGCCACGCCTGCCGGCGATGCCCACGACGTGCGGCTGCGCGTGGCGCTGCGCCACGCCGACCGGGCGAGCGCCGAGCGGCTGACGCGCGAAGTGACGGCGCTGTACTGCTGCGGCCCGGCCGGCGGCGGCGGTGTGCGCACCGCAATGCGGCCAACGCTGGGCACGCTGTCGTGCCTGTTGCCGCGCGCCGACGTGCCGGCCACGTTCGAGATGATCGATTGATGGCCGCGATCGCGCATCCCACCATCGTGCCGCTGTGGCGGGCCGCGCACGGCCGTACCGGCGACAAGGGTGACCGCTCGAACATCAGCGTGATCGCCTGGGCGCCCGAGTTTTATCCGCTGATCGTCGAGCAGATCACCGAAGCCGCCATCGCACGCGCAGTTCGCGCACCGCCACCCGACGCAGGTGACGCGCCACCTGTTGCCCACGTTGCACGCGATGAACGTGGTGCTCGATCACGTGCTCGACGGCGGCGTCAACGACGCGCTCAACCTCGACAGCCATGGCAAGGCACTGTCGTTTCTGCTGCTCGAATTGCCGCTGGCCGTGCCCGACCCCTTGCTGCCGCTGCTGCGCGGCCCAACTGCCAATTCGCTTTCGCCCTCAGGAGATTCGCCATGACGTTCATCACTCGCCGCCGTGCGCTCGCGGCGTGGCTCGCGGCCGCTTGCGCCGCTGCGTTCGCGCAAGCCACGCCGTACCCGCAAAAGCCGATCACCTTCATCGTGCCGTTCGCCGCCGGCAGCGCCACCGACCAGCTGGCGCGTGCCCTCGGCCAGTCGATCACCGAATCGACCAAGCAGGCGGTGGTGGTCGACAACAAGGCTGGCGCCAGCGGCATGCTGGCCGCGCAGGCGGCGGCGCGCGCCGCCGGCGACGGCTACACCGTGCTGATCACCACCAACACGACGCAGGCGGCCAACCAACACCTGTACAAGAAACTGCCGTACGACCCGGTGAAGGATTTCGCGCCGGTCACTGGGCTCGGCAAAGGCGGCCAGGTGCTGGTGGTGGCGGCCAACTCGCCGTACAAGAGCGTGAAGGACTTGCTCGACTTCGCGAAGAAGAACCCGGGCAAGCTCACCTTCGGCAGCGGCAGCTCGAGCAGCCGCGTCGCCGGCGAGCTGTTCCAGCAGATGAGCGGCACCGAACTGCTGCACGTGCCCTACAAGAGCAACCCGCTGGCGATCACCGATCTGCTGGGCGGCCAGATCGTGATGATGATCACCGACACCTCCACCGGCGTGCCACAGATCAAGGGCGGCAAGCTGCGCGCGCTCGGCGTCTCCACGACCAAGCGCCTGCCGATGCTGGCCGACGTGCCGACCATCGACGAGGCCGGCGTCAAGGGCTACGACATGGGCTACTGGTTCGCGGCCTACGTGCCGGCGGCCACAGCGGCGCCGGTGGTGGCGCGGCTCAACGAGCTGCTCGCCGCGGGATTGAAGACACCGGCCGCGAAGGCGTTCTTCGAGACCAGCGGCGGCGAGCCGTTCCCGACCACGCCCGAGGCACTGGCGAAGTTCCAGGCCGAGGAGGCCGACAAGTGGGGCCGCGTGATCAAGAAGGCCGGCATCGAGCCCGAGTGAGCGGCTGCCGATCGCAGTGAGCGGCATGCGCTGCACAATGCAGCGCATGCCGTTCACCCCCGCCGTCAAGCCCGATGCCGCCGCCACGCCCGATGCGTGGTGCTTTGCGTTCGTCGAAGGTCAGTTGCTGTTGCTCGAGCACGCCGAGGGTCACGGGCTGGCGCCGCAGTCATGGTCGCTGTTCGAGCCGCTGGAGCCCACGCGCCACTACCTCGGGCAGCTCGATGG
This sequence comes from uncultured Acidobacteriota bacterium, assembly GCA_963794305.1. Taxonomy (GTDB): domain Bacteria; phylum Acidobacteriota; class Vicinamibacteria; order Vicinamibacterales; family CAVVIG01; genus CAVQFC01. Next base: position 8,044 of record CAWCDQ010000018.1, read on the forward strand.
CCTCGACTGCTGGGCCTTACAAATCTAGTATATTAAGAGTGTGGAATCTGTGTTCGAAATCATCGCGGAGCCGAACCGGCGCGCGATCTTGAGCCTTCTGGTCTCATCCGAACAGTCTGTCGGAGAGATCGAGAGTCAACTTGGTATGACGCAGCCGACCGTGTCAAAGCACCTGCGAGTGCTGCGCGAGGCCGGCTTCGTGGAATCCACTGTGGACGCACAGCGCCGTCTCTACCGATTGAAACCTGAACCGCTTCAGGAGGTGGATGCCTGGCTTGCTCCCTTCCGCCGGTTCTGGTCCGCTCATCTCGACGCGCTCGAGCGCCACCTCGATCGCATGGATCAATCAACACGAACAAAAAAGAAGACAAGGAGACGAAAGTGACCATTCGCGAGCAGTACGCACCGGGCCCCGCGAGCGGGGCGCAGGTACGCAAGGACGGAGACAAGTGGACACTCGTTCTCGTCAGAGAACTGCGCCACTCGCCGGAAAAGGTCTGGCAAGCGCTCACCGACCCGGCGCATCTGCGTGAATGGGCGCCCTTCGACGCCGATGGGAGCCTGAGTACCGCTGGAACCACGGTGAAGCTCACCACCGTGGGAGCGCCCACGCCGCAGGTTTCCGAAACAACGGTGACGCGAGCCGACGCTCCCAAGGTGCTCGAGTACAACTGGGGCGGCAACGATATCCGTTGGGAACTCGAACCCTCTGGTGGCGGCACGCGCCTGACGCTGTGGCACGACATCGATCGCCGCTTCATCGCCATGGGTGCTGCCGGGTGGCACATTTGCTTCGACGTGATGGATCACCTTCTCACCGGCACTCCCATCGGCCGCATCGTTGCCGGCGACGCCCTGAAGTTCGGCGGCTGGCAGCGACTGCACACGGAGTATGCAAAGCAGTTCGGTGTTGAGACGCCCGGTCGGCCCTCTCCACCGAAGAACTGAGCATGTCCAGCTCCAAAGGAATCGGCGAGCCAACCTCGTCTTCATCGGAGGTCCCATTGAACTGGAACAGCTGGATCCGGCAGACCCATCGGTGGGTGTCTATCGCCTTCACCGTGACCGTCATTGCCAACTTCGTCGCGCTGGCGCAGGGGGGCGGGATGCCGCCGCCCTGGGTGACCTATTCGCCGCTGCTACCACTCGCTTTGCTGTTGTTCACCGGTCTGTATATGTTCATGCTGCCGTATGCCGCCAAGTGGCGCACTGGGAGGAGAACATGAAGAAGTCGGGCGCGAGCCAGGGCCAGTCGGCATCCGAGCTCATCTCGAACAGAATCGCCGAACTCGGAGACTGGCGCGGGAAAACCCTCGGCAGAATGCGCGCGCGCATCAAAGCGGCAGACCCGGACGTTGTCGAGGAATGGAAGTGGGTCAAGCCCACCAAACCGGGTACCCCGGTGTGGTCGCACGACGGCATCATCTGCACCGGCGAATCCTACAAGGATGCCGTGAAGCTGACGTTCGCCAAAGGCGCATTTCTGAAGGATCCGGCCCGTCTCTTCAACTCGAGTCTCGACGGGAACATGCGCCGCGCGATCGACATCCACGAAGGAGAAGACGTTGACGAGTCCGCCTTCAAGGCGCTCGTTCGCCAGGCGGTCGCCTTCAATAGTTCCGGCAAGTCGAAACCGCCGAAGAAGAAGAGGTAGCTACTCGTAGATCGCGACGCCCTCGAACAGATCCAGTCGTTGCGTTGCCTGCCTCGGCCGATCGTCGAACACAATCGGCCGCCGCTCCCGCCGCCACACTCGATCGACAGCCTTGACGAACAGCACCATCACGACAAGTGCTGCGCCGAGCGCGGTGGTACGCGCCGGCGTCTGCAACGCCCAGCGCTCCAGGGCAGCGTACCCATACGTGACGAGCAGCAAGCTGACGAGCGCCGCCGGCCAGACGATTTTCGGATTCTCGAGCGGCACATAGCTGCACGCGAACGGAAATTTTCGATACGACAAGAACAACGCCTCCAGCGCGAGGATCGCGAAACACAACGCGAACAGCGTATGCACGAGAGCGGTGACCACTCCCAGCAGGAGGACGTGCAGAGGCAGCAGCACGATCAAGGGGACGGCGACGAGCGCCGCGAGAGCGGCACGCTTGACCCCGGCGAGAAAGCCACGTTCATCGCCCCGCCACGCGGCGCGGATCATCCAGTTTGCGGCGGGTTCAGCGGGCACGGCCACGGCACGGGAGAAACCTGCCAGCAGTGAAGCCAGTAACAAGATGGCGATCCCGAAGGCTCCGAGCGGTGTCGCCTGCCCCACGGCCGGCGCCTGCCGCTGCGCCAGGACGATCAACATATGGGTCAGTCCGACCGCCAAGGCGATCGCCACAATCGTCCGGTGCGGACCGCTTCGCGCCAGCGTCTGGAGCGCAAAAAAGAAACCGGCCTCCGCCTCGGGATCTTCCGACGTTCGACGTTCAACCAGTCGGCGCACCCAGCCTCCGAGCCGCGACTGTGCAAGGACGCTGACCGACGGGCCAGGATAGCGCCGGTTCGTCCAGAGGAATGTCACGAATGCCACCGACGTGACGCCGAGCAGCGCGAGCCAGGCCAGCGGGGCGAGCTCGGCGAATCGTGGCAGCAGCAATCTGTAGCTCGCGCGCGCGAGCTTGTCCTCTTCTTTCGGGTACGACGCCGAGGAGAATCGCGGCGGCAGTACAACCGGTATCTCGCACACGAGATGGCCGGCCAGGGTTTCGTTGAGGGCCAGGTACCACAGAACGGGACGCGCCGCCCACGCAGGAGGCGTCGTTCTCATCGTCCATGCCTGCACGTCGTGCGCTCGGACCGTCGGCACCAGAAGCAGTCCGGTCACCATACCCACTACGAGAGCGCTCTGCACGCCGCTGGATACGCGATGAAAACGCCGCTCGCCGAGCAGCAGGCGCAGCGTCCCTCTCAGTGCGAGGATCCCGAAGAACCCGAAACAGCCCGCCATCGCGACCGTGGTCGCGTGCCCTCCAATCAATCGAACAACAGTGCTCCCCTGAGTGCCGCGAATGTTCAGGGTTAGAAAGAGCGGATACAACACGCTCGGAACCGCGTTCAGCCCAACCGTCAGTACCGCCCCGAAGATGATGGCCGCTGCCAGCTTCGCGCGAGTAATGGTGCGCGCCGGGATCGGTAGTGGGCCCAGAATGGCCGCATCACGAGGCTCGAGGGCCAGCGCATCCCACGCCATCAGCGCCGCCAGCGCAGTGATGGTGACGGACCCTCCGATGTACAGGAAACGATCCCCCAGCGCGCTCAACGCCGCCGTCCCGGGCAGCTGGATGAACGTGGACAGATAGGTGGTGGACAGAAGGAACGTCACGAACACGGCCAGCGACACGACACACGCGTAGAGAACCGCGAGCGACTCATGCCGGTCCGCATGCGGCGACAGCAGATCGTTGTCGACGAAGCGTCTCAGAAAAAGAGCCGTCACGAGGCGAAACGCCGAGGCGTTTTCGGTCCTCACGATGAACTTTCAGGCACGGAGTGCGACCAGATCGGCGATCTCGGTCGCCGTACCCGCCGGGTCCACCGTCGTGACCAACTGCGCAACGATTTCTTCGAGCGATGACTCGCGCTGCATCATGGCGCGCAGCTGCGGCACGGGACCTTCGGCCACGATTCTTCCGCGGTGCAGTACAACGACGCTCGCGCACAACCGCTCCACATAGTCGAGTACGTGGGAGCTGTACAGGATCAGCTTGCCGCGCGCAGCCAGGATCGGAATGAGGTGACGCAGCACGAGGCTCGCCGACAGGTCCAGCCCGGATTCGGGTTCATCCAGAATCAGCACATCCGGATCGTGGAGGAGCGCCGACACGAGCAGGATCTTCTGCCGCATGCCCTTGGAGTACCCGCTGATGGGCTGATCGGCCGCCCCGATCAACCCGAACAGATCCAGGAGCGCCATGATCTTCCGGGTGCGAAGCGCACTGGGAAGGCGGCGCAAACGTCCGATCAGTTCGAGCTGCTCACGTCCCGACAGGAACGTGTAGAGGTGCGCTTCCTCGGGGACATAGCCGACTCTGGCTCTTGTAGTCGGCCAGGTTGTCCGCGATGTTGCGGCCGTTGAAGAGGATCTGACCGGCCGAGGGTTCACGAAGCCCGGTCACGAGCGACACCGTCGTGGACTTGCCGGACCCATTCGGTCCAAGCAGACCGAGGATCGTGCCCGCCTCCAGCGTCAGGTTGACGTCCCGAATCGCCGGAATCGCCGAATAGTACTTGGCGAGGCCCCGTGCCTCGAGTCGCAGTTGCATTCGCGGCAATTTAGTAGTAAAAGGTGAACATATGTCAAGGGAATCTTTGGGCCACTTCGAATTGCTCGTGCTCCTCGCGCTGATCCGCGAGGGAGACGAGGCCTACGGCGTGCCGATCGCGCGCACGATCGAGCAGACCACCGGCAAGCGCGTGATCCTCGCGAGCGTCTACAACACGCTCGAGCGGCTCGAAGAGAAAGGCCTGGTCAGATCGTCGGTCGGCGATCCGACGCCCGAGCGCGGCGGCCGGGCGAAACGTTACTTTGCCATCACGACGGCGGGGTCCAGAGAGGTCAAGGCCGCAAAGAAAGCCCTCTCGATGCTGTGGCGCGGCATTCCTGTTCACGAGGGGTGAGTATGAACCGTCCTCGACTTGCGCTACGACTGCTGGCCTATGCGGACGCCGCCGGTGTCCGAGACGAACTCGTCGGAGACGTGCTGGAAGAAATGGCCCACGGCCGCTCGCAGGTGTGGGTGTGCCAGCAGTTGATTGGGTTGTACGGTCTGGCCGTCGCGGCGCGTCTCCGTGCTCGCGCACGGTTGACGCCGCACCTGGTGGTGCTCGGGCTCGGCGGGCTGATTCGTCGCGAGCGCCTCGATCGCCGCTATCGGCACCGTGCTGCTGGCATGGCTGAGTCTCTACCTCGTCACCGGAACGCTGAGCCTGTTCGCGCACATGGCCGCTCGCGCCATGTGCTCGGAAGGAACCGTGGTTCCGGCAGCCGAAGCGCCGGCCGCTGACTAGGCGTTCCAGGAGGCCGCGTGGCGATCTGGCAGGACGTTCGGCTGGCCATTCGTCTGCTCGTGAAGGACCGATGGTTCACCGCCGTCGCCGCGCTGGCGCTGTCACTGGGCATCGGGGTCAACACCACGGTGTTCACGTTCGCGAACGCGATCGTCCTGCGAGGCCTGCCCCTTACCGATCCCGACTCGATCGTCTCAATCGGCATGACGGATGCGCGCGGTCGACAGCTGGGCGTTTCCAAACTCGACTTCCTCGACTGGCGTGATGCCGCGCGCTCGTTCACTCACCTCGGCGTACTGACCGGCGCGACGCTCAACGTCAGCGAAGAAGGGCCGTGCCGCCGAGCAGTACTTCGGCACGTACAACTCGTCGAACTTTTTCGAGTTGATCGGCCAGCGGCCGCAGCTCGGTCGCGACTTCGCGCGTGCCGACGACGAGCCTGGCGCCGAACCGGTCGTCATCTTGAGCGACAGCGTCTGGAAGAGCCGTTACGCGGCGGACCCGAAGATTCTCGGCCACGTGGTCAAGGTCAACGACCGGCTGTTCACCGTCATCGGCGTCATGCCGCCGGAAATGAAGTTTCCGTTCAACAACGACATGTGGTTCACGTTCGCGATGCTGCCGCCGCCCATTCAGCAGGCCAAGCGCAGCGTTCGCAACCTGCAGGTGATCGGTCGTCTGGCGCCCGGCATGTCGCTGGCGAAAGCGCGCAGCGAGATCGAGACCATCGTCGCGCGACTGGCAGCCGACCACGCGGACACGAACAAGGATTTCCGTGCATCGGTCGTCAGCTACAACGATCGCGTCGCGGGACCACAAATCAAGCTGATCATCTACTCGCTCCTCGGGGCCGTCGGCTTCGTCCTGCTGATTGCGTGCGCGAATGTCGCGAACCTGCTGCTGGCGCGGTCGGCGCAGCGGACGCGGGAGATTGCCGTGCGAATCTCGCTCGGCGCGACCCGATGGCGAATCATCCGGCAGTTGCTGGTCGAGAGCATCGTGCTCGCGATCGTCAGCGGCCTCGTGGGGTTCGTCCTGGGCATCGCCGGGATCCGTACGATCGATACGATGCTCAGCGACCCGGCGCTGGGCAAACCTTACTGGATGACGTTCACCATCGATCCCGTGGTGATCGCGTTCTTCGCGGGCATCAGCATCGCGACCGGCGTGCTCTTCGGCCTCGCGCCTGCGCTCCAGGTCTCGAGCACCGATGTGAACGAGGTGATGAAAGAGTCCGGCGGCCGGTCCGGCACCGGTGGCCGACGATCCCGCCGCTGGACCAGCGCACTGATCGTCACCGAGGTGACGCTGACGCTCGTCCTCCTTGCCGGCGCCGCGTTCATGATGCGCAGCTTCCTGCTGCTCTACCAGATGGACGTCGGCGCCGACACGGCGCAGGTGCTCACCTTGCGCCTGAACCTCCCGCTGGCCAAGTACCCTCAGCCCGAGCCACGCGTGGTGCTCTTCCGGCAGATCGAAGATCGGTTACGCGGCATCGGTTCGATCCGCTCCAGTGGCCTGACCTCGAATCCCCCGATGTTCGGCGGCTTTCTCCGGCAGCTGGCGATCGAGGGGCGGCCGCGAGATCCCGATGGGCACGCCCCGGAGGTCACGATGGTAACGGTGAGCGCCGGCTATTTCGAGACCCTCGGGATCCGCATATCCCGCGGGCCGGAATCTGCAGGACGCCGACGGCACGCCCGGACACGAAAGCCGCGCTCGTGAATCAACAGTTCGTGGCGATGCATTTCGCCGGCGAGGATCCGATCGGACGCCGCATCACGCTCACTGATGGCGTGCCCGGACTTCAGCCGTCAGCGCCGGCGACGGCGACCATCGTCGGGATCGTCCCGACCGTGCGCCAGCGGAACTTCCAGGACGCACAGCCTGACCCTGTGGTCTACCTGCCGTACCGCATGGACGGCCAGCGCTTCATGTTCCTGATGCTGCGCACGGCAAGTGAGCCGGGGCTGGCTACGCCTCTCGTCCGCGAGCAGGTGCGGGCGATCGATCCGGATCTGCCGCTGTGGGGCATCATGACGCTCGATCGCATGCTCGCGCAGCAGCGATGGACCTTCCGGGTGTTTGGCGGCATGTTCACGATCTTCGCCGCGATCGCCCTCTGGCTTTCAGCGATGGGGCTGTATGCGGTCACGGCGTATTCGGTTTCGCAGCGGACGGCTGAACTCGGCGTCCGCATGGCGCTCGGGGCGCAGGGATCGGAGATCGTGTGGCTGATCCTGCGCCGTTCGCTGCTGCATCTCGCCATCGCGCTGCCGATCGGCGTCGCCGGCGCATTTGGTGTCGGAAGGCTGCTGCAGTCGGTCATCGTGAAGGCGAACGGCGACGCCCTGGCTATCGCGGGCATCACGATGTTGATGATCGTCGTCTCGTTCGCAGCATGCGTGGTGCCGGCGGCGCGAGTGCTGCGCCTCGACCCGGTGCAGGCGCTGCGCTATGAGTAGGGTGGTGTTGAAGTGCAAATAAGCGGCTTAGGCTTAGGGCTTAGGGCTGGCTAAGAACGGAACGTTAACGCTTGTTGGTGAAGGTCGAAACGGGCCGCCCTATCGGCGGGTCGCCTCCAATCTCGAACGTCACGCTCGTCGTCCTCGATGGGCAGCACAGCGGATCTTTCGCGGCATAGCGCTCGTACTCGGCAACCAGCTGACTACCGCTCGACAGGAACACTCGACCGAGCACGCCGTCGGAACGGCTGTTCATTGGATGCGGCGAGAGCGTGCCGGCGAACACGCCGCGCACGAACACGAAATCCTGAAACTGACGCGGCCGGCACATCCCGTCGTAGCCGGCTGTGCCCTGAATCACCAGAATCTGCCAGCCGCCCTGGTACGCGCCCACGAGATTCCAGCCACGGTCGCGCACCTGTTTGTCCTCGTCCAACTGCGGCGGGCGAGCTTGTTCCCGACAGCGAGGATCGACGTCGGCCTCAATCGTCGGTGCCGGGGGGATAGACGAGCCGGCTTTGTTCCACGCGGCAGGCTTTGTCTCGTCGAGCCAGACGGCGACTCTTCCCTGAGCGCGTGTAGTGACAGCGTGCCAGGCCAGCACCGCGATCACTGGCGAAAGCACTCGCAGGCAGAGAACGGTTTGTCAATCCTTCGTGTGGCATTGCTTCCGTCGCCCGGGCCTCGGGAGGTTCTGGCGCTCAGCGACCGCGGCCTGACAGTTCGACGATGGTGATGGCGAGCCGGCGCTCTTCGCCTTCGGCCGGCTGCCACTGCACGAGGATCGGACTCTGATAGGTGCCGCGAACGACACGGGCAGCAGCTGCGCCCGGTTCCTGCGCCGCGAAGAAGCTCACTCGACGGGATCGGATGAACCGTCGGGCAGGGAACGCCATGATCTTGCCGAACAGCCGTTCGAGCGACGATTGATCGAGGCGCAGCGCTTCCATCAGCGAGTTCAGCACGCGCACGCCGTCGTACTTGGCGTAGCTCAATGTCTTGCCGGGGATCTGCCGCGGATGGTCGATGAGGCTCAGACCTTTGACCTTCGCGAAGTGCAACGGATTTCGCAGAACGTCCACCAGGTCGTGGCGCATCAGCAGCGTCTCGTACTCGTTCACCGTCAGACCGACATTCCGCTCGGCCGGCTCGAGCATCAGATCGACGCGGCCGCGTTCGAGCCCGGTGCGCGCCAGCAGCTCATTCACTCGTTCCAGCAGCCCGAATTTCGAATCGGCCAGGTTCACGGAATCGATCGGGTGCTTCGAGACGGGGACTCGGACCGACGCCCTCGCTATGACCCGCTCGTGGTCGTGCGCCACGACGATCGTCGTGCGCCGACGGGACGCGATGTCGTTCGTCCCGTCGAGGTCGATGAAGTACACCGGCGCATCCGGTCGCGTCTGGTACGTCACGCAATTTCTGAGGCCCGCGCCGATGTACGTGAGGTGGGAATCGGCGTTGTGCGGCTCGACGCCCTTCTGCGCGTCACTCAGCTCGCTGCGCATTTCCATGCGGTCGTGCGAGTACTGGGCGCCCTGCGGAAAGACCTCGCCAAACGATCCGACGAACTTCGACGGGCCATCGTCGCTATGCGCCAGCCGCGTGGAGAGACTCTGCTCCAGGTACCCTGCGGTCGTGTGCAGCGAGCAGTAGAGCGCCCTCGAGTAGCGGCGCAGCACGTCGCCGGCCTCGCGTGCGATGCGGGCGTTGACGTCAATCGCCTCGAACCGCCGCCGCGGCGCCAGCGTCAGGTGCAGTTCGACGGGGCTGGTGCGATTCATTCGAGCCCCCGACCCCTGAAGCCGTTGCCCGGGCAGCGGTGCTGGAGATCAAAGTCCTGGAAATGCGTCTTCACACCGATGAATTCAGGACGATAGCACGCCCGATGTGCTGGCGGATCTCCAAATTCGCTTCCCGGCGGGGAGCGTTCCGGCGGCGTTCTTTCCGCGACAGGTCATTGCCGAGCTGGGTGTCGGCCTCCCGCAGACTCCGGTTTCGCGATCCGTGCGATCGAACATTGGATCGAAGACGGGACTCCGGTTGCGATGGTCTGCCACGCGGTGTCGATTCTCCGCGATGCGAGGAAGCCGAACGGCGAGCCGCTCGTGAAGGGGCTCGCAGTGACGGGATTCACCGATGCCGAAGACGAGGAGTTGGGTCTGACGCCGCACCTGCTCTTCTCACTGGAGAGAGCGCTGCGCCTGAACGGCGCGGCCTTCCAGCGTTCGCCGCGCAACTGGCAGCCGCACGTGGTAGAGGATGGGCCCCTGATGACGGGACAGAATCCCGCGTCGGCATCCGCGCTCGCAGACGCTCTCGTCGCCCGGCTGACTCGGAACGCGGCGTAATGCCGGATCGCCGGCCCTGCAAAGCCATAAGGAGGGAATTGTGGTGATTGACTCGCAAATCGCCGGCGTCTACTGTAGCTGCGACTCCGAAGAATCGGTCCGGCGCGGCCGAGACACAGATGTCCAAGTCTCCAGGGGTGTCCGTCTTAACTCCGTGAGGGGTCTCGATGCTCAACTCACCAACGCTCGACGTGGCCATCGGGCTGGCGATGATTTTTTTGCTGCTCAGCCTGCTCGTCAGCGCGGTCTGCGAAATGCTCGCCGGCTTCTTGAAATGGCGCGCGGCCAACCTGTGGGAGGGTATCGAGCAGCTCCTGCAAAGCAAGGATGCGCGCAACGCGCTGTACAACCACCCGCTGATTCGCGGCCTCGCGCCAACCGGAACGTCATCGACAACGCCGCCGACAACTCAGGCCGCCAACGCACCGCCCGACGGCACGATGGCGTCGCTCGGCAAACGCCTCACCAGGGCGATCTGGGTGTCGTCGGACGTCGATGGCTCGAAGGTTCCGTCGTACATCCCCTCGCGCACATTTGCGCTCGCGCTGATCGAAGTCCTCCGTGAGCCGCACGAAGTTGCCGACCATGTGCGCCAGGGTTTCGACGCGCTCATCGGCAACGCGACCCAAAACCCGTTCGGGTACGTGGACTCCGTGAAGAAGCAGCTGGACACATTCGCTGCCGACGCGTCGCTGGGTCAGGGCGTCCGGGACGCAATCGCGAAGCTGCGGGATCGGATTTTCGCGCCGCCCTCCGACGCTCTCGTAACGTCGCTCAAGGCCAGCGTGAAGTCGGCGACCGAAGCCCTGCGCACCTCGAACCCCAACGCGGTCGCCGCCGTCACGCAATGGCTCGACGCCGCACCGGCCGCCGACTGCCCGACGCTCCGCCAGAGCCTCGCCGACGCGATCGCGCAGGTCGCGCCGGGCGACGCCACCGCCGACGCGAGGAAGGCGCTCGACGGCATCCTCTCGCAGTTCTCCGTCGGCACACCCGAACAGATTGCCGGCCAGCTACAGACGTTCGTGGACAAGGCCGGAGATGTCCGCAACGCGCTGAACAACGCCGACGGGAAGCTGAAGGATCTCGCGCGCTCGCTCTCGCCGCTGCTGGATGACGCCGCCGACGACGTCGACCATTTCCGACGCAACGTGGAAGTCTGGTTCAACGACGGCATGGACCGCGTCGCGGGTTGGTACAAGCGGCACACGACGGCATGGCAGGCAGTCATCGGCTTCATCCTGGCCGTGGCGCTCAACGTCGACGCGCTGCAGATCGTGCGAACGCTGTACAGGGATCCCGCGCTGCGCCAGAGCATCGCGTCGCAGGCTCAAGCCTACGCAAACGAACCGCACCCGTCGCTCGAGCGGCGGAGCCTCGATTTCTCCAGCGCAGCAGCACCGGACGCGAAGGCCGTGAACGTGAGTCTTTCTGCCGTGGAAATTGCGCCGGGCGACACGCTCTCCGCCAAGATCGCATTTCCCGCGGACGTTCAGAATCCAACGGTTCACGTCGAGGTGCAGTCTGCATATCTCGTCCTCAGCGACAGCGCACAAGCGGACCCGTCGAAATGGGCAAACAAGCTCGATCCGGCGGTCACGGCGGGCTCGAACACGGTCACGGTGTACGGACGGCTCAACACGAGCGTCAAGAGCGAGAGCGTCGAGACGTTTCGGGTGACCGTCGCCGGCGCAGCCGCTTCCGTCGACGCGAGCGTCGTCGCGCGGCCGACGGCCGACGACCAGTTCGATTCGCTGCGCACGAAGATCGGCTCGCTGGGGTTGCCGATCGGCTGGCGAGGCTGCGGTGACGCCAGGAGCAGCGCGCCGAACGCCGGTGGACAGGCGCCGGGCGCAAAGACCGCTGCCACCTCCGACGCGTCGCTCGATCCGACGACGCCGCTCATCTGGTGCGATCACGACCGCAGTCAGTACGCGAAGGTCCTCCTGGGTATGTGGCCGATGCTCCTGGGGTGGCTGATCACCGCGTCGGCCATGTCGCTCGGCGCACCCTTCTGGTTCGACATCTTGAAGCGGTTCGTCAGCATTCGATCGGCAGGAAAGGCGCCCGAGGAAGCGCCTCTCAAGCCGAAAGAAGTGCCGCAGCCCAAGGAGCCCGGCGACATCACCGGCACCGGGTGATCAGCGGGTACGGGATTCAGCAGGGGAGAATCGGGTTCGCGTCCGATACGACGTGGCTGTGGTGGTCGCAGATCGTTTTGTGTCCGTGCTCGCCGAGGGACTCCATCGAGTAGCTGCAAAGGAGCGGAAACCGGCGCGCCTTGACAAATTGATCCCACCGCGTCTCCAGGGACAGCGCGGCGTCCTCTTTCTTGCTTTTCCAGAGAAGATCCACCATCTCGCCGTAGGCTCTCACGCCACGCTGACTCCCACGGTCGGCGAGGGAGTTCATGATCCGTGTCATCGCGCTTTCGAACGATCCAACTCCAGGCATACCGCCAACCATGAACAGGCTCAAAAGCTCAGCGGCATCGAGCACCAGGAGATCGCCTTGTGCCATGCGTTTCTCGGGGTTGCACGCCGCGCCGTCCAGATACTCGAGGATGCCGGCCTTGTGCGAAGGCGTCGCAATCACGAGTCCAGGCTGATCGGCGTCAAGACCGTCCGCGATGAAGCGCCCGACCGTACTCGAGAGTGCCTGCTGGTCTTCATAGAAGAACACCGCATGAACGTGCCCGGCATCCGGGGGAGCCGGTTCACGTCCGGCATCCGGTCGGACGATTCCGTCGGACGGCACGCCCAGCGCCCGCCGGATTGCCGGCACAAGCTCGCCCAGCATTTTGCGCTTGAGCAGGAACGCAGAGGCGCCCAGCGACACTGCGGCCTCGGCCAGCGCGGGATCCTCGTGCGCGGTCAGGAACACGATTCGAGGCGCCTGCGCCAGGTTCCGGATTCTCGCAGCCGCCGCGAAACCGCCAAGGACCGGCATCGTGATGTCGAGAACGACAAGGTCGGGTCGAAGCGCCGCGACCGCCTCGACAGCCTGTAGGCCGTCGCTGGCGGTCGCGATCACGTCGAACTCCGACGCCAGCAGGCTCGCGATGAGCTCACGCGTTTCGGTGTGATCGTCCGCGATGAGAATTCTTGGCAAAGGCACGAAATTCGGATCTTACGCCCAGCGGCTGTGGGATGCTACTCGTACCTTCACGCATTTTTTGCTGCGGTTTCTCGGTCAAGTCCAAACGGGGCCCACTCCGGGGCGTTCATCGGGATCGAGCGCTATTTCAGCGCTCGATACGGTGCGAAGTCCTGCCAGATCTGCTGCAAGCACTTTCGGATCGACCGGGGCGGGTGTCCCCCTTCTCGGGCTCCTTTTCCGAATAGAGCACGAGCTTGACGGTCGCGCACTGTGGGCCGAGCGCACCGGGGTCGAAGGCATAGAGGCCTTCGTTGATCGCATCGGTCTCGGAGAGGCGCTGTTCGATCGTGAACGGGTGGATGGGCGTGATCTCGGCGTCGCCGCAGAACGCGCGCATCCTCGAGAAGCTCGACTTGAAGTGCTTGATGGGTGGCAAAGCGACGCCCTGCGTCTGAGCCGCGCCGCGCGCAACCGTCGTCCAGAAACTCTCCACCTGCTTCGGCGTCACGCGGACCAGCAGCACCGGCGGAATGGTGGCGACATACTCGGACCAGCTGCCGAAATCGGTCGGGCGAGCGCACGAATAGCTGGTCGCGGCATCCGGTGCCCCGCCGCGCGCCGCTCTGCTGCGCGACCGGCGGAGTGCTCTTCGCGATCCTGCGCGCCGTAGACCTGAACCGGTGTGATGAAGGCGATGTCGAAGTCGGCTGAGGCGATCTGGTAGGGATTCAAGCTGCCGGTGCGGAGCTTATACGGCCTCCTTCAGCGCATCAATGGGGAAGGGCCTCACCGGTTCAACCGGAAGAGCCGTTGCGCTCGGCGGCCGCGGCATCCTTCAACTTCTTCTCAGCGGACGCGATGACCTCGCACACTTCGCCGACGCGAACCACTCGGGAGTCGTCCGCGCCGGTTCCGATCCTTCTCGTCCATGAACGAAGAGATGCCGACCACGGCGCCGTCGGCGGCAAAGACGGGGCCGCCCGTGTCGTCGAGCGCGAGCCTGAAGTCGGACACTGCGGCATGCGTTTCCACGTGGCTCGCGCTTTCCGTGAATCATGTCCTTGTCCTCGCCCAGAGGACTGCCGAAGGTGAAAATCTTCTGGCCGTCCACGATGCGGTGGCTTCGACGGCAGTGCGCAGCCCAGCGAGACGGGCCGAACCGATGCAAGCACGCTGGCATTCATCAAGAGGATGGCCACGTCCTTCGAGCGGATCGGCGGCGAGGACCTTCGCCGCCGCCTTGACCGTTGGGGTGAGCTGCACCTCCACCCATGTCGCGCTGCCGATCGCACGCTGATTCGTGGCGATGAGCCCTTTCGCGTCGAGCCACGAAGCCCGACGCGCGAACAGCCGGCGTCCAGACCGTGACGACGCTGTCCCGCCAATGCATGCAGGATCTCCGCCGAGGCGTCGACCTCGATCGGCGCCGCGTCGCTCGTCGTCCCGGGGGTGATGGGCGGCCGAGTTCGGCGTTGGCCGCCGTCAGCTGGAGGACGGCGTCGCGGCCTCCGACGATATCCACGGTCTGCGTCCACTGGTACACTTTTCCCCGCAGCGCGATCGGACGGTCCGATTCGACGGTGTAGTTGCCTGGAGGCAGGCGCACGTCGGCGGTACCGTCCTGAGCCCGTCACGACCCGGCGGGGCGCCGAGAGTCGCGGGATTGTCGCTGATGAGCAGCGCGTGCCGCGGGACCGGCGTCGGCCTTGCCTTCGGCGTCGGGCAGGACAACCTTGATATGAAGAACGCTCTGCGTCTGTCCGGCCATCGCGCCGGGGATGACGAACAGCAGCGTCAGGAGAGACCAGCGCCCGCGCCATGAGCGTCATCCTCACCCCGTGACCGGGTGATGTCAACTGCGCCGGATCTTTCGCCACAGCCAGCTGGCCGAGGCGACGATCGCCACGACCCCGGCAATAACGACGGCCGCCGCGGCGAGCGGATACTTCAGCGCCAGCACCGCGAGTGCAATCACGAATCCATCTTCGGACAGGCTCAGGATCCAGTTGGTGATCGGCTCGGGGCTGGTGTTTGCCGCGACGCGCGTTCCCGCCTTTGCGAGGTGACTGCTCGACGCGAGCGCCGCGCCCGCTAACGCCGCGGCCCCCTGGATCTCCGGCCGGGCGTGGCCGATCGACGCGACCGCAATGAGGGCGGCGCCGGCGGGCCGGATCACGGTGTGGACCGCATCCCAGACGGAATCAACCCACGGAATCTTGTCGGCCACGAACTCCACGACGTACATCGCCAGCGCGGCGCCGATGATCCAGTTGTTGTCGAAGATCCGGAACTGCTCGGGCAGCGCCACCCACTGATATCGGCTCGCCAGTCCCATGATCGCGACGGTCGCGTACAGATTGACGCCGGCCGCAAACGAAAAGCCGAGCGCGCGACCCAGCGTATCCCAGGAGGTCCATGCAACTATGTGGGTTGGTCGGGCGGCGGACCGATCGTGTCGGCAAGGACGTACCGCAGATCGCTGAACAGGCAGTTGAGCGCCAGCACACACGTCTCTCCGGGGTCGATCGTATAGAGCGTCGCTTCGCGCCCCGCCGCCGAGAGCGTGTAGACACGCAGCCGTCCGCTCACCACGAGATAGGCGCCAGCCACCTGATCGCCGCGCGACAGCACGTTCGCGCCACGCGTGAACACCGCCGGTCGCAGTCCACGCGTGAGCGCCTGTCGGCCCGCATCGCTCAAATGCTGAAACGGCGCGAATGACCGGATGACTTCCGCAGGTGCCACTGCATCCCGAGCTTATCGCACGCCGAGCGCGTCGGCGACCTTCTGCGTCTCGGCGAGATGGTGCGTGAATCCCGGCAGCACCTTTTGAGAGCAGTGCCTTGAGCTCCGCATGGCGCGCCGCGGGCAGGAGCGACTGGTTGACCGCGTCGAACGCAGCGCGCCGGCGCGATCGGTCAGGAAAACATGATGGGTACGTAAAAGGTGCGCAAGGTCCGGTCCTCGCCATATCGGCAGGTGTAGCATCGATCAGAAAGCGATCACGCGAACTGACGGGAGACTGATATGGCCGAGCGAAGCACCCATGTCAAAATCCTCGGGAGCGATCGAGCTCCTCTGCCAGGAGCGGTTCGCGGAGCG
Organism: uncultured Acidobacteriota bacterium; assembly: GCA_963794305.1. Lineage (GTDB taxonomy): Bacteria > Acidobacteriota > Vicinamibacteria > Vicinamibacterales > CAVVIG01 > CAVQFC01. The sequence goes on from CAWCDQ010000018.1 coordinate 24,068, forward strand.
CCGGTCCCCGGTGATACGGGAGTTCGCGTGAGCGTGCTGGTCCGCCGCCGTCAGGCACCCGCGGAGACCGTGGCGGCGGCGAGCAGCCCCGGCCGGACGCACATGAGCCGCGGCGAATTCCGCGATCGATATGGCGCGGATCCGGCCGACCTCAATCGCGTGTCCAGCGTGCTGGCGGGCTTCGGCCTGCAGACGGTCGAGAGCAACGCCGCTCGACGCACTGTCGTTGTGGTCGGGACCGCAGCGGCTGCAACAGCCGCGTTCAACGTCGACCTCGCGCGGTACACGGCGGGAGCAAAGACGTATCGCGGGCACGAAGGCCCTGTCCATGTCCCCGCCGAAATCGAAGGGCTCGTCGAGGGCGTGTTTGGATTGGACGATCGACCGCAGGCGACGCCGCATTTCGTGCGTGGCCCCGATCTCTCGGGGCACGTCGTCGCTCCTCGAGCCAGTCAGGTCCTGACCGCGGTCGACGCGGCGCAAGCGTACAAGTTTCCTCCCTTCAACGGATCCGGACAGACCATCGGCATCATCGAGCTCGGCGGCGGATTCCTCGCCAGCGACAACAGCGCCTATTTCTCCTCACTGAATTTCGCGACGCCCACGATCGTCACCGTCAGCGTGGACATGGTGGTCAACGACCCGGTTCAGATCTCAAGGCCGACGACGAGGTCGGGTTGGACATTCAAGTCGCAGGCGGCTGCGCTCCAGGCGCGACCCTCGTGATGTCTTTCGCACCGAATTCCGAGGGCGGCTTCATCGACGCGCTCACCACGGCTGTACACGACGCCACGAACAACCCCACGCTCATCTCAATCAGCTGGGGAGCGAACGAGGAGTCGTGGACCGCAGCGGGCCGCGCCGCGATGGAAAGTGCGATGAGCGACGCGGCGACAATGGACGTCACGGTTTGCGTCGCCAGCGGCGACGCTGGCGCTCGAATACTCAAGCCGGCGGCCTTGCCCATGTGGACTTCCCGGCTTCGGCTCCTCACGCTCTCGGGTGCGGGGGCACTCGACTCGAGGTAATCAAGGGCGCGCCGGTCGAGACCGTGTGGAACCAGGGCGGCGGCTCGGCGACCGGTGGAGGCATCAGCAGTTCTTTCGCGGTGCCCTTGTACCAATTCGGACTGGGACTGCCTGCCGCCGTCAACCCCGGCGCCGCCACCGGTCGCGGGGTGCCCGACGTCGCCGGCAGCGCTGATCCTGCAACCGGCTACAAGGTCCACATCCACGGCAAGGATGTGAGCATCGGCGGGACGAGCGCGGTGGCTCCATGTGGGCTGGACTCATTGCGCGGTTGAACCAGGCGATCGGTGGCCAGCTTGGCTGATCAATCCGACCTTGTACCGGCTCCTCCGCTCCGGCGTCTTCACCGACGTCACGTCCGGAAACAACGACGTTGGGAAAGACAACGGCGGCTACAGCGCACGTGCCGGTTGGGATTGCTGCACGGGACTCGGCACCCCTGTCGGGTCTGCTCTCCTCGCAGCCCTCACGTCGTCCAAGTTGAGCCAGTTCTTTGCACCGAACCGAGATCACGTGCGGTTACACCGACTCGAGCCTCGTCTTCATCGACAAGGCGGATACCGTCCCCGTGGATATCCGGCTGACCAACGACAACCCTGAGCTCGTCACCGTGCCCGCTGGCGTCACCATTCCAGTCGGGTCGACGTCCACGGACGTGACATTTGCAACGGTTGCCAGGAGTGGGCCCTTCCTCCCCGAGTTCGCCAAGGTGCACGCCGAGTATGCCGGCGTGAAGGTGACCGCGAGCATCGAGATGGTGCCGCCGCGAGGGTTGCGAGCGTGAGTCTCTCCCCGAGCACGGTGTTTGCGGGCGTCAGTTCGACGGTGACGGTCGCGCTGGATCGGCCTTCGCTGAGCGGAGATGTCACACTGGATCTGCTGTGCGGCGCGCCAGGTTTCGCCACCCTTCCGGTGCCGCCGCAACTCACGATCGGACAGGGTCAGATCTCCCAACACGTTCACCATCATCACAACAACACCGAGCCTGCTGGCGTTCCCGACCGCGCAGGTCTCGATCGTCGCGATTTACCGGTCTCCCACCGTTCCAGGGACGTCCGCGTCAGCGACGTTGAGCGTGCAATCGTCGGTTGTGGCGGGAATACTCAAGACGCTCACGTTGTTCCCGGGAACGGTGACCGCCGGCAGTCAAAGCGGGGGGACGGTGACTCTCATCCAGGCCGTGCCGGTGGCGACGGTGGTCGGACTCGCCGCGCTGGAGCCGTTGAGTGGGGGCGGCCGGCTGCCGCTCGCCGGCAACGCCTCCACCATTGCGAGTTGCCGCCCTCCATTACGATTCCAGCGGGACAGACGTCGGGACACTTCACAATCACGACGAACGTGAACGTCACGCCGGGGACGAAACGGAACGTGACGATTATGGCGGGCGCGGTGCAGACGCAGACGGCAACGCTGATCGTCACCGCGTAGTGGCAACCGCGGCGGCGCTCTACGGCTCGATGCGCCACCAGCCGCGCCACTGGCCGCCGGCGACGTTGGCGTCCCACGCCGCGGTCCAGACGGCGCCGTCGGTGCCGACCATGAACACATCGAGCTTGTTGGCATCGCGCGACACGGCGGTCACGCCGCTGCCGGGCCTGGCATAGCCGGTGAGAATCTGCCACCACCCGCGCCAGCCGCCGGCCACGTTCGCATCCCACGCCGCTGAGTACACCCCGCCATCGGTGCCGATTACGAACAGGTCGAGCTTGTTGGGATCACGACTGACGGCCGCAACGGCGCTGCCTGGAGCGGCGACACCGGTCAGGATGCGCCACCATCCGTGCCAGCCGCCGGCCACGTTCGCGTCCCACGCGGCGGTGTAGACGCCGCCGTCGTTGCTCACGAGAAAGATGTCGAGCTTCTTGGGATCGCGTGACACGGCACTGATCGTTCCGCCGGCCGGAATCGCGCCGGTGAGGATGTTCCACCAGCCCTGCCACTGCGGGTTCGCGGCGCCGCCGTCCCAGGCCGCGCTGTAGGTCTTTCCGTCGGCGCCGGCGACGAAGATGTCCAGCTTGTTGGGGTCGCGAGACACGACGGCGACCGGCGCGCCCGGCTTGGCGGCAAGATTCAGAATGCGCGACCATCCTCGCCATTGCCCGTTGGCCACGTTGGCGTCCCAGGCCGCCGTGTAGACGCCGCCGTCGTTGCTCACGAGAAAAATATCCAGGTTGTTCGGACCGCGCGACACGGCACTGATAGTGCCGCCGGCGGGGATAGCCCCGAGCAGGATGTTCCACCAGCCGCGCCATTGCCCGTTGGTGACGTTGCGATCCCAGGCCGCGCTGTAGGTTTTGCCGTCGGCGCCAGCCACGAAGAGATCCAGCTTGTCGATGTCGCGCGCGACCGCGCCGACCGGTGCTCCGCTGACGCTGTGACCAACGGTTGGATCGGGAAGGATGGACCACCAGTCGCGCCAGTTCCCCGAAAGGAGATCCTGCTGCCAACCCGCGCCGCTCACCACACCTTTGGAATCGGTGACGAACACGTCGAGACGATCAACGTGTGCCACGACCGCCTGCGTGCCGATGTGCACGGTGCCGATCGACCTCGTCGTATAGGCGACCAGATCGTTGGCGTAGTTCAACACGTAGTCGAACGGCATGTAGCCGTACCCCTGGTCACCCCACGTCGCGCCCGCGCTGTTGCGGAACACGAAGTAGCCGCCGCCGGCAAACGCGCTGTCCCTGCGGTATCCCACCAACGGCACCGAATGGCCGTCGAATACGGACGTACTTTTCTGGCTGAGCGGCGGAGTCCTGATCACATCGATACCGCCAACCAGTGTCGTGCTCCATGTGGACTTGTTCGGCCACCATCCGCCGAACCCGACCGCCAGGTTCTGATCGAGATACGCGATCGCGCGATCGAGCTGGGATTGCGACGCGCCCTTCGTGTTGTCCCAGGTCTTGATGAAGTCCGACGTGAATCTCGTCCACAACCGGCCGGAGTCGAGCACACTCTGCGCAATCGTGGTCACCGCGGTCGGTTGATACGGCTCGATCGCCTCCGGCACGATGCCCCAGGCCTGAAACCCCTGATCGATGTTGGAGAAATAATCGCCGTCTGAGGTGTTGCCGGAGACGAGGTTGGTCACGTAGTTCAGATACTCTTCGGACAGATCGTTGGACCCGGTGTTCAGCCTGGTGCCATAGGCATATTCGAGGAGGAACGTCAGCGTGAACACGGAGCAGGTGCCGCGAGTCCCCTGCGACCGCACGTCGAGACCGAGCGCTTCAATGGTGGGTCGGAGATCGACTTGCGGGAGCTTGCTGAAGGAGGATGGTCGACGCAGGGTGACCGGGAACTGCGGGACCGCGGTGAAGATCGCCGGCCGCTTCGGTACCTGCGGATCCAGCATGATGTTGCTCCTCTAAGCGGCGCCTTTACGGCAAGAGGCCCTTGCCACCGGCGCCGCTCGACGAGGATACAACGATCGAATGCGACGCAGCGCCCAGCGCGCCGCGTAAAAAGAGGACGGGGAAGCCGCCGGCGGTCGTCAGTCGGACTGCAACAGACGACCACCGCCGACGTCGATCCCCTGACCGGCTATTTCTTCTTGCCGGCCTTACGCTTTGCGCCGCTTTTCTTGACGGCCTTTTTCTTCGCGCCGCTCTTCTTCGCGGTTTTCTTGGCGGCCTTCGCGGCAGGCTTTGCGCTCTTCTTTGCCGGCTTGGCCTTCTTCGCGGGCTTGGCGGCCTTCTTCTTGGCGAGCCGCTTTCTTGGCAGCCGGAGCCGCCTTCCTGGGCGAAGCGGCCTTGGCGCCGCCCGATGACATGGCCCGCGCTCCGCCTGACGCACGGCCTACCGTTTCGCTCTCCGGCGCCTCAAGCTCGACGTCGCCGTCGTGGCCACCGAGGGCGTCGCCCTCGGATATCGCCGATTCGCCGGCCAGTTCGTCGTCCGGGATCCCCATTTCGCTGTCGAAATCGTCCTGCATGATGCGCCTTCCAGTCTGAAAAGTATCGTTCGGGCGCCTAGTCTGAATTATGCGTAGACGCGCAGTCAAGCCGTTCTCACGCGTGCGTGTGCAGTCCCGGGAACCTGCGCGGCGAGGATTCACCGCGCCCCGTCCACCGCCATCGAAGACGCGCTACCGCGCGTAGAGGTCGAGAATCTGCTCGATCGCGCGCCGGCAGACGCTGCAGAACGGCACGTTGTCGCGGGTGAACATGATGCAGTCGGCCTGCGGCCGATAGGAGCCGCGCGCTTCGTAGTTCGCCCCTTCGAACGCGCCGACCTTGCCGGCGTGCGCGCCTTCGTTCAGCAGCGCCGTGTCGCGTTTCTCCTCGTCGCGGAACAGCGCGTCCATCTCGGCTTCGGGCCGGTTCGCGGCGCGGATCTCGCGGCGCTTCTGCTGAATCTCTTTCGTGTAGCGCTCGAACTCGTCCTTCGGCCACGGCGTCGGAACGCTGCGTCCCCGGCGTGACGAGATCCTTCCATTTCAGCGCCGCGGGATCGAGCAGCGCCGTCGCGTTCGGCTCCCACGGCTCGACGCGATCGGCCGCCGGGCAGATACGCGACGTCGGACGTGTAGTACTCGTCGGCGAGGCCGGCGATGTGATGCCCGAACTCGTGCACGAAGATGTACGACGCCCACACGCTGTCGGCGGCCACCGTGCTGTACAGGCCGTAGATGCCGCCGCCGCCGTAGGTCGCGCTGTTGGCCAGGATCTCGACGACTTCGTAGGGCGCGTTCGCCGCGATGATCGCGGAACGCCTTGTTCTCGAACGTCAGCACGTAGCGCTCGGAATCGAAGGCGTCGTACATCGCGCCGACCGGCGACCGGCGGTAGATGTGCTGCGACGGGCGCGAGATGCCCGGACTGCGCCGCGGCGGGCGACAGCCCCCAGACGTTGATCTCGCTGCTGCCGTTCCTTGAACGGCGAGGTCGCGAGCAGGGTCGCGATGAGCCGCCGCGCGTCGCGCTCGAATTTCGTCCGCTCGCGCGCGGTGTAGCCGTCGCCGAGGATCAGCAGATCCAGCTTCTTCGCCGGATCGCCGCTCTCGTGCAGCTTGATCAAGCGGCCCGGCGTCCGGCGCTTCCGCGCCGCGCAGCGACGAACTTGTCGGCCGGATCGACCTTCGTGCGTCCAGACGTCGCGGAACACGTTCCTGGCGTCGCGCTTCTTGACGACGACGCGCACCGGCGTGTCGGGAGCGGGGAAGCGCAGCGACTCGGAGAACGTGCGGTTGACGTCTTTCGCTTCGCCGGTCGTTTCCCACTCGCCGTAGATCGAGCTGAAGCCGCGCGAGTACCGCACCGTGCCGGTCGCGGCGTCGGTCACCTCGAAGAAATACTTGCCGCGGTTGGTGCGTGTCGATCGGCCGGGCCGGATTTCCCGGCCACGGCAGCGGCTCGAGCACGACGCGGTCGAGGCTGAAGCGCTCTTCCTTCGCGTTGCCGGTGTGGTAGTAGTCCACGCGCATCGTGCGCGGGGCTGCGGGCTGGGGGCTCGGCGGCTTGTTGCCCGGCGAACGCCGCGGCGGCAAGCGTGAAACAGGATCGACAGCGTGAGGCCAGGCGTTTTCATATCTTCAACGGCTTCTGAAGTAGTGCGGACCTTCAGGTCCGCTCGCGCGCAGGCCTGAAGGCCTGCACTACACCTGACTGCGACGCCGGCCCAGCCAGGTAGACGACCGCGCCGATGGCGACCAGCATCGCCGACGAGCCCGACGACCTTCACGACCGCCAGCATCTTGTTCGGCTCGTCGTCCGGCGGAATGCACGCCAGCACGATCGACACGGCGGTGACGATGAAGCCGGTCGACCGCCAGCGCAATCGCCACCGGCTTGCCGCCGGGCACGCGCATCACGTCCGGACCGGCCGGCTCGCGCTGCAGCACGATCATCGCGGCGAACATGAACAGGAACGGGATGAAATACGCGATGATCCCCATGCAGACGAGCGCGTCGTAGGCGCCGTGCACCGACGTCCCGGCCTGTCCGAGGAAGACGAACAAGCCCGCGATCGCCGCCTGCACCAGCAGCGCGACGTACGGCGTCCGCCACGTCGGGTGCAGATCGCCGAACGCCTGCGGCAGGAAACGATCGATGCCGGCCACGAACGGCAGCCGCGCCGTCGCGGCGAACCAGCCGCCGACGCCGCCGAGCGCGTTCAGCGTCACCAGCGCCGCGACGCGCCGGCGCCAGCCATCCGATCCCGACCTTCGCGGTCATCGCCTGAATCGCCTGCATGATGCCCTGACAACCCCGACACCTGCTCCTTCGGCATCGCCAGCAGCACGCCAGCGTCGCCGCGATGTAGAGCACGGTGATCACGGCGCCGGCAGTCAGGATCGCGCGCGGCACGGTCCGCCGCGCGTCCTCGATCTCCTCGCCCATCGTCGATCCGCTTTCGACGCCGCCGAACGCGAAGGCGATCGTGGACCAGAAGATGATGTCCTTGAGGTGCATGCTCGGCACGAGCGCGTGCGCGGTGATCGGCGTCGCCGATCCGAACCGGCTCCACGCGACGGCGCCGAGCGCCATCAGCAGCATCGCCGGAATCCAGCCCGGCGATCGGCGCCGACGTTGGTCGAGCCACTTCCCGACGTTCAGCCCGACGACGTTCATCGTCACCGCGACGCGCGAGGCCCGCCATCGACACCGCGATGAAGTAGGTGCTGTTGGACGACCACGACTGCCACGCCGGGCCGCCCATGAACAGCGCGTTCGCGGCGGCGTAATACAGCAGGCCGGGAAGATACGGCAGGTTCGAGCCCCAGTACGTCCAGCCGGTGATGAACGCGGCGAACGGTCCGAACGCGCGCTTGCTCCAGACGTAGATGCCGCCTTCTTCGGGATAGCGCGACGACAGCTCGAGCACGCAGAACACGAGCGGCACGAAGAACCCGAGCGCGGCGACGACCCAGATGACGAGCGCGCTCGGTCCGGCGGCGGCTGCCACGGCGACCCATCGCAGGCTGAAGCCGGTGACGACGTAGTACAGCAGCGAGGTCGCGGAAGCTGAGGACGCGCCGGAGTCGCGGCGCGTGGACTGGCCGGGCTGGGTCGCGGTCGGCTGGAGCGCGGGTCGGCGCGTCATCGGTACAGCGCCGCTGCGTTGTCGTGCAGGTAGCCGCGCGCCATCGTCATCGCCTGGGCTTCGGTGATCTCGCGAGCGGCGATCATCTCCGCGAGCGCGGCGGCGAGCGCGGTGCGCGTGGTGTGCACGCCCATCCAATACACCTCCTCGACGCCGAGCGCTTCGTTGTAGGGAAACGCATCGGTGCCGAAGGTCAGCTTCTCCGGATACACCTCGAGCCAGCGTCGAAGGACGTTCTTGAACTCGGTCGGGTACAACATCAGCTCCGTCGCCGACGAATCGAGATAGACGTTCTTCATCGACGCCAGCAGCATCGCCTCGCGATCGTACGGATACCCGCCATGGATCAGCACGAACGTCGTCTGTTGATGCTTCGGATCGCGCACGACGTTTTCGAGGTTCAGCACGTTGACGCCGCGCAGGTCGAAGTAGTCGCCGCCGCCGGCCGACGTGTGGATGTGCACGGGCAGCTTCAAGCTCGACGCGGCGATGATCAGATGCCGGAAGATGAAGTCCTGGAACTGCGTGTACTCGTCCGCCGACGGCACGCCGCCGGCGCGGTACTTCCGGTAGATCGGTTCGATCGATTTCGCCGCCGGGATCGCCGAACGACAGCGATCGGAAGTACGACGCCTCGAACTTCATGGCGACGCCGCCGCGCCGCTGGTTCTCGTCGAGAGTGCGCGTGACGAACGCCAGGTATTCGCCGGAACGTCTCCGGCAGCGGCGACGCCAGTCCGAGCTGCTGCGCGTAGCGCTTCAGCAGCGTCGTCTGCAGCGGCATGTAGACCGCGCGGTCGGGGTTCGCCACGAGCGCGCTGTTGTCGAACGGAAACATGAAGCAGTCGACGAAGAACACCCACTTGAAGCGCGCGGGATCCAGGTAGTCGGCCATGGCCACGCGGTTGGCCATCGACGTCTCGATGCCGAGCTGGTCGAGGATGTGGTTGAAATACGCCGCGCCCGGATACTGACGCTTGAGCGCCGCCTTCCTGTCGACGAGCCACTTGCCGTGCGCGCCCACCATGTCGGCGAACGGAAAGCCGAACAACGCGCGCGCCGCGGCAACCGTTTCCGGATTCTCGGGCCGCAGCCGCAGCATCGTGGCGCCCGGCGGCGGTGGCGCAATGTCGACATCGGCATCGTCAGGAAATGCCGGGTGGGCGTGATGGTCGAACAGCTTGATGCGCGAGATCTGCGGCAGCAGGCGCTGGTAGATCGCCGCCGCCTCCGGCGCGACCAGCGGCCGGGACTGCGCGCTCGCGTGCGACGCCGCGATGCCGATCGCGGCAGCGAGCAGGCACAGCGCCGCGATCGCCCGTGTCACTTGGCGTCCGTGTGCGGCTTCGGCAGCGGTTTCCGCGGGATCATCGCGTCGCGCATCGCTGCGTGATACGCGAAGCTCGCCACGATGGCTGACGCCTGCTTGAGATCGTCCGGCATCGCCTCCTCGTACAGATCCAGGTTCGAGTGGTGCGCCTTCGACTCGTAGTTCAGCGGATCCTGGATGAACTGAAAACCTGGGAGGCCGATGGCGTCGAACGGCATGTGATCCGTTCCGCCGGTGTTCAGCGTCGTGATCGTCGACGCCCCGAGGTAGTGGAACGGGCGAAGCCAGGCGTCGAAAATCGGGCGCGCCCCTTCGTTTCCCTGGAGGTTGACGCCGCGGATGCGGCCGCTGCCGTTATCGAGGTTGAAGTAGGCCGACAGTTTGGCGTGCTCGGGCTTCAGCGCGACGGTCTTCAACGTGCCGAAATGGCGTTCGACGTAACCGACCGATCCGAAATAGTCCTGCTCTTCACCGGTCCACAGGGCCACGCGGATCGTCCGCCGCGGCCGCGCGTCAATCGTCTTGAGGATCCGCATGGCCTCGAGCGCGACGGCGCAGCCGGCTCCGTTGTCGGTGGCGCCGGTCCCGGAATGCCATGAGTCGAGATGGCCGCCGATCATCACGACTTCCGACTTCAACGCGGGATCGACCCCGGGCAATTCCGCGACGACGTTGAAGCCCTCCACGCGATCGACGATCCGCGCCGCAAGGGAGAGCGAGATCTTCACCGGCTGCTTGCGATCGAGCATGCGAACGATCCGGCCGTAGTGCTCCCGGGAGATGACGAAGCCTGGATACGCAGGATGCCAGACGTGATCGTAGAAGCCGTCGGTCCGGACGTCCTCTCCGATGGAGCTTGGCGTGACGAGCGCGGCGACGCCTTCCTTCGCAAAGAACTCGTAAATCTCCCGCTGCTTGTCGAGCGCCTTCTGGAACTCGTCTTCCTCGTCCCAGTACGACTTCGGCGCGCTTCCGAAGCCCGCGGCGGCAGGATCGACCTGCCCTTCCTGCTTCTTGAGCTCCTCGTCGGTCAGCCGCTTTGCTTCCGGTTGAAAGCCGATGTCGGCCTGTTCGGGGCGGCCGTTCATGACGATGGCCCCGCGCAGCTTGCCGCGGTACTTCTCGAAATCGTCCTTGGATTTCACCTCGACGACGACCGGCGTGCCGGTGAGCGGCGACGGAATCGCGGGAGACCACGCTCTCGGGTAGCCGGTGATCCGCATGTACTGCGGCTCGATCATCTCGATCGAAAACCGATCGATCGACCAGCCGCGGCTGATGTTCCCGCTGGGCTCCAGCGCCGCGCCCGTCATGCCCCACTGCGTCAGGCGATCGCGTGCCCACTCGCCCGCCTGCCGGAGCGTCGGCGATCCGGTGAGCCGCGGGCCGTGCACGTCGGCAAGCCAGCTCAGGGTGTCCATCACCTCGGAGCGCTGAAAGGCCTCCTCCTTGATCCGGGCGACGACCGATTCGTTCACGACTTCCTGAGCGAACGCCGTCACCGAGACCACAAACGCCACGCCAAGGGCGAGCGTCGAGCGCCGCGTCGAGAATCCTGCCTGCATTGGCCGGATTCTACGTGGGCGGGCGTTCGGCACGCCAGCGGCGATCGATCAGCACGAACCGCGTCTCGACCGGCGGATCGTCGCCGGCGGGATCGGGATGCAGCGGATCGCCGGGCAGCAGGAGCATGCGGTGTCCGTCCTGCTCGATCGCCTTCGGCATGCGGCGGACGACGGTGCGGCGGCGCGCCCACGCCAGCGCCTCTTTCACCGATTCGAACGGCTCGAGCTCGCGCAACGTGCTCCAGGTCGGCGGCGGCAGCACGATTTCCTGCTTCTTCGCCTGCGCGATCGCATCGGCCGGCCGCGCCCACAGACTGTGCGTCGTCTCGGTGTCGTCGTGCGCCGGCGTCTGATGCGGCGGGACACGCGCCATGAAAAAGCGCGTGTCGAACTGACGGCTGTCGATCGGCGGCGTCACCCAGTGCGAGAACAGCACGAGCGCGTCGAGCGCCAGCCGCAGGCCCTCGCGCTCGATCACGGCACGCAGCGTCGTCGCGCCGTCGTGGACGCGGAACGCGCTCCTGCTTGAGCCGTTCCTGATCGGCAGGGTCCGCGAGCGACACGTAATCGGCCGTCCGTGTGCCTGGCGAGCAGGACGCCGGCTTCTTCGAACAGCTCGCGCGCGGCCGCGACGTGATACGCGACCGCCTCGCGCGGGCGGAAGCCCGTCGAGCTGCCGGACCGCGTGCGCGATTCCGTCGCACCACGATTCGTCGGCGTCGCCGTCGCTATCCTCGACCCGGCCGCCGGGAAACACGTGCGCGCCGCCCATGAACGCCGTGCCTTCGTGCCGCCGCACCATGAAGACTTCCGGCCCGGCCGGGCCGTCGCGCAGCACGACGACCGTCGCGGCCGGACGCGGGTTGGCGACGATGGGGTCGCGGGTTGGGACGGTCACCGGGGACAATACTAGTTGATGGCGCGCTCGATCTCGGGCATGGACAGGAACGGGCAGATCGCGGCTCTGCTGCGCGACTTCGCCGCGATTCAGACGTCGAAGCAGCGCAAGTGGGGCTACCAGCGCGCGGCGGCGGCGATTCTCGCGCTCGAGCAGCCGATCGAATCGCTGCTCCAGCCCGACGGCACGCTCCTGAAGATTCCGAACATCGGCCCTTCGTCCACGCGAATCATCCTCGAGGTGCTGCGGACCGGGACGTCGGCGACCATCGAGAGGCGCCATCGCCGAGAGCGGCAGGTCCGCTGACGTCGAACGCCGTCGCGGCCTTCGCGATCACTTGCTGAGCCAGCGCGCAGGTGCTCGCGGCCCTGCGACAATCCGCAGTTGAAGGGGCCGCGCGTCGAGGACTACCACGGCGACCTGCAGATGCACTCCACATGGAGCGATGGCAGTCAGACGCTCCGGGACATCGTCGCAGGCCGGAATCAATCTTGGCTACCAGTTCTGCGCGGTCACCGATCACTCGTACGGTCTGAAGATCGCGCGCGGCGTGTCGATGGCGCAGTTGGCCAGGCAGCACAAGGCGATCGACGATCTCAACCGGAGGCACCGCGGCAGGTTTCGTCTGCTGAAAGGGATCGAAGCGAACATTCGCGCCGACGGCACGATCGACATGGAGCCGCACGAGCTGGCGCTGCTCGAAATCGTCGTGGCGGCGCCGCACTCGGCTCTGCGAACCAGCGCCGATCAGACCGCGCGCATGGTCAACGCGGTCTCGGCGCCGGGCGTTCACATCCTCGGCCACCCACGCGGACGCAAGATCGGGGCGCGGCCCGGCGTATCGGCCGACTGGGACCGCGTATTCAAGGCCGCGGCGCGGTCCGGCGTGGCGATCGAGATCGACGGCGATCCGTCGCGCCAGGATCTCGACTACGACATCGCGACGCGTGCGCTGGACGCCGGCTGCCTGTTCGCGCTGGACAGCGATGCGCACGCGACGCGGGAGCTGGCGCCGTTCGCGGCGACCGCGATCGCGCACGCGCGTCTGGCCGGCATTCCTCCCGAGCGCATCATCAACTGCTGGTCCCTGGAGCGGTTGCTCGAGTGGGCGCGATCACGGTCCGGCCTGAAGGCCTGCACTACTGCTACGGTCCCAACGACGGGCGCTATCGACCGGCGGGTATCTGCGCTACGCGTAGTGCAGGCCTTCAGCCGGACCTGCCCGAGCCACAACGATCGCCCGGTGATCTCGCGGTGATTCAGACCGGCCGCGCGATCGAGCTTGGCCACGATCGGCGGAAGCTCCGTCCGCAGGCGCCACTCGTCGGCACGGCCGCCGGCGGCCTCGAACCTGTCGCGCCAGCGGTTCCACCAACGCGCCACGAAACCGGCGAGCGGCTCGACGATCAACACGCGATCGCCGTGGGCCGCCCGATCGACCAGCCGCGTGAGCAGCGCGTCGCGCTCCCCGTCCGGCAGCTCGTTCAACGTGAACGCCGCGAGAATCGACACAGGACCCGGCGGCAGGCCGACGTTCGCGATGTCGCCCTGACGAACGGACGCGGCGAGGTGAAACGCCCGGTAGGTCGCGGCCGCTTCGCCGATCGGCCAGGGATGGCGATCGATGCCCAGCACGCGCGGCGGTTTCTCGCAGCGCGCCGGCCCACGCGGCTCCCGAGGCGCCGGTGCCGCAACCGAGATCGACGAGCGTCGCGATGTTCGCCGTCGCCGCCGGCAGCTGCTGGACGATGTGCGCGACGAGGAGATAGTGGAGCGGACCGTAGAACAGCGCAAAGGCCGCGCGCTTGCCGGCACCCGGAGAGCGCCGCCCCCTCGGCGAGCTTCTGCCGCCGCTCGACGTACGCGGACGAGAGCGCTCGCAGCGCGCGCGAGACTTCAGGAAAGGTCAGGACGGCGAGATGCTTCGCTTCGAGCGCCGCGATCCAGCTGGTGAATCGATCGTCGGATGGGTTCACGGTGTGGAGGCGGGCTGGGCTCCGCCTCCACGGTCATCCTACATGCAGGACTTGGAAATCATCTTCACTGATTTCACGCCCAGGTAGTTCATGTCGGGCGAGTCGCCCTTCATTTCGGTCGTCACCTTCGTCTTGTCGCTGCCGGAGGTGCCGGTGGATTCGACCTTCACCTTGCCGTCGCCGCGATCCGCGGCCTTCCCCTTGACCTCGACCCGCTGGCCGATGTGTTTGGAGAGATCGTCGTCGGTCACCAGCACGTACTTCTGGTCGCCTCGTGCACTGGTGAGCATGTAACCGCCGCTCGGATTGGACGCAAGGCATCCACTGACCGTGACGTCCTTGCCGTCCTTGACCTCGGTTTTCGTCTTCGTCTTCGTCTCGGTGGTGCCGCTCTGTGCTCCGAGCCCGACCGCACAGATCGCCGCGAGACAGAACGCAGAACTGATGATCTTCATGCAACCTCCCGGGTTGATTTCCTGCGAGGGGCATGCCGTTCCAGCTCGGCAGAGCTCGCCGGTATCAACCTTGCTTACCGCTGAGGTTCGTGAATGTCATTTTCATGGAGGATTTCCGATGTCTACAGCCCGTACGCTTCTCGCCTTCTCGCTCGCCGTCTTGATGACCTCGACGTCTGCGTTCGCCGGACAGCAGCACCTCGTCAGTCCCAGCCAGCTTGCAACGACCGTCGCCGACGGCGCAGCGAAACAGGACACTGAATCGCGCGACCGTTCGTGAGGCGCTCGAACGGCCTGAGGTCCAGGCGGTCGCGTCGAAGCTCGGCCTTGATCTGACGCGCGCGACGGAAGCCGTCGACGACGATGTCCGGCGCGGACCTCGAGAAAGCGGCGGATGCGGCGCAGCAGGTCAACGAACAGCTCGTTGGCGGCGCCTCCTCCGTCGTGATTTCGACGACGACCATCATCATCATCCTGCTGGTGCTCATCCTCCTCATCGTGGCGCTCAAGTAATCGCTGTCATTCCACCAATGATCATCACGCTGGCCGCCGCGCTGTCGCTCGCCGCGTCAATGGCGATCGACGTGCCGTACCTGCCGCAGACCGACGCCTTGTGCGGCGGCGCGGCGACGGCGATGGTGTTCCGCTATTGGGGGGACGCGCACGCCGACGTGCAGGAGTTCGCGCCGCTCGTCGATCGCCGGGCCGGCGGGATCGCCACCGACGCGCTTGACTGCGGCGGTCGCCTCGCGCGGGTGGCGCACATCACGAGTCGACGGCTCGCTCGAGGCGCTCGGCGCTCGCGTTCACGACGGCCAGCCGGTCGTCGTGCTCCTGCCCGACCGCGCCGATCGCTACCACTACGTCGTCGTCATCGGCGTGAGCGATGCGGCAGTGGTCGTTCACGATCCGGCATGGGGACCGTCGCGGACCATTCGCGCGGCGGACTTCGAGCGCGCGTGGAAGGCGGCCGGATTCTGGTCGCTGGTGATTCTTCCGCCGGTGGCAGTCCACGGGCACGGCAACCCGCTGGCCTGATCCCGAAACGCCTGTCCTCGCATCCGCCGCCGAACCGGCCGACGCGTGCGATGTGCGGCTGAATCGCGCGCTGGACGAGATCCGCGCGCAGGGACTCGATCGCGCCGACGCCTTGCTCGGCGAGGTCCGGTCGGAGTGTCCTGCCGCGCCGGGTCCCATTCGGGAGTTGAGCGGCGTGCGATTCGCGCAGCGCCGGTGGAACGATGCCGCGGCGCTCGCGCGCGAAGTCCTGCGGCACAATCCGGCCGACGAGTACGCGCTCGACGTGCTCGGCTCCGCGCTCTTCATGCAGAACGACGACATCGGCGCGCTCCAGGCCTGGAATCGGATCGGCAAGCCGCGGGTGAACCGCGTTCGCATCGACGGCCTGCATCACACGCGCTACCAGATGGTCGCCGAGCTGATGGGGATTCAGCCAAACATGCTGCTGACCGCCGAGATGTACGGCCGCGCGCGTCGCCGCCTCGGCGAGCTCCCGGATCACGCGACGACGCGACTGGCGGTCAAGCCGGAGGCCGACGGCTTCGCCACCGTCGACGTCGTCGTTGTCGAGATCGCCGCGGCGCCGCATGGGGCAATCGAGTGGGCCGGCGCCTCGGCGCGCGCGATCGCCAGCCGCGAGGTGGACGTCTCGGTGCCGGGCTCGAGCGGGCAGGGCGAAGTCTGGTCTGCCGGCTGGCGCTGGATGCGCAATCGTCCTGGCGTCTCCGTCGGCTTTGCGGCACCGCATCTCAGGGGCGTGCCGGGTGTGTGGCGACTCGACGGCGCCTGGACGTCGGATTCCTACGAAGGCGCGCAGGCATCCCGCGTGGTCGAGACGCGGTCGCATGGCGCGCTGACCACGAGCGACTGGTTGACCTCCCGCGTGCGGTACTCGGTGACGGCAGGGCTGGACGCATGGAGCGGCGATCGCAAGGCCGCGTCGATCGGCGGCGCGCTGGAGCGGGTCGCTTTTGACGATCGCCTGACGATGTCGGTCGACGCGACGCGGTGGACACCGCTGAGCGGCGGAAGCGCCTTCGCGTCCGCCGGGGCGCACGCGGTCGCGCGGTCGTCTCCGCGACATTCGCGACTGGGTCCTGCGTGGAACGATCGGGTTCGAGCGCGTGGGCGACGCGGCGCCGCTGACGCTGTGGCCCGGGGCGGGCGAGGGTCTGGTCGGACCGGCACTCCTGCGTGCGCATCCACTCCTGAGCGACGGAGTCGTGGACACGACCGGGTCGTCGGCGTTTGGCCGCACGCTGGCGTTCGGCAGCGCGGAAGTGCAGCGGTGGCTGGAACCGCTGCCGCTCGTCCGCCTGGGCATCGCGGGATTCACCGATGTGGCACGCGCGTCCCGTCAACTGTCGGCGGGCGCAACGCCGGTGCAGGTCGATGCCGGATTCGGTCTGCGCATCAAGATTCCCGGGACGCCGGGCATGCTGCGCGCCGATGTCGCCCACGGGATCCGCGACGGCGCCAACGCGCTGACCGTCGGCTGGCTTTTTTGATTCAGTAGTCACGTTGCGCGTATGGGCGACCTTCAGATCGTCCGCACGGTCCGGCCTGAAGTCGCGCCGACCTTCAGGTCCGTCCGTTCGAGAGCGCCTGAAGCGCCGTGCGATATCGACCGGCCGACCTTCCGGTCGAGACCATTCTGCGGTGATCCCGCGAAGGCAAGCGCCAGCATGACTCGCGCGGCCAGTGCCCACGTGATGGGCCGGCTTTCGACGCGCACTCGACCTTCGCCAATCGCTTCGCAGATCGCGTCGGGATCGCGCTCGGCGTCCACCAGGGAATAGGTGGACCCCAGCTGCACCAGCCGGTGGACGTCGCAGTTGCCGACGATCGGCTTGCCGTGGCGCAACGCGAACCGTTCCGCGGCACGGTTGAAATCGAGTCCCCGGATGAACATCGCGTTGCGCTCGACGGCATCGAACAGATCGGGATGCCGTTCCAGATCCTTCCCCACGCATGAGGTTCCCGGAAAGAACGCGTGCGGCGCCACGACCAGTCCGCGCGCACGCTTCCTGAGCCGTGCGAGATCGGCGAAGGTCCGAACATCCTCGGCGCCGCCCGCGTAATTCAACAGCAGCACGTGGCGCCCTTCGATGGTGCGCTCGATGCCTGGAATCAGCACGAGGCCGCGTTCCGCGGCATACGGGACCGCGGCCCGCAGGTCCAGCTGGCGATCGTGCAGGGTGATCGCGATCGCGTCGTAGCCGAGCGCCACCGCGTGGTCGATCAGTTCGTACGTCGTGTGAGGAATCGCGTCGACCGGATCGTCGGCGGTGTGAGTGTGCAGCTCGACTTTCAGCATCCTTTACGACTCTACTTCAGGTTTCGTACCGCCGGTCTCCCTCGGATGTGCGAGGCGAGGCCGGCGTTATGCTTCACAAAATGGTGAACGGCCTTCAGAAAACGTTACTCGGGCTGCTGGCAGCCGCCGCAGCAGCGGCAATACCGCTTGCCGCCCGGCGCCCCATCGAATGGACGGCGTATGCCGGCGACGCCGGCGGCTCGAAGTACTCTCCGGCCGAGCAGATCACGCGCGCCAACGTCGCAACTCTTACGCCCGCGTGGATCTATCGGACCGGCGACTACGGCGTCGGCCGGGCTCAGGCGCGCGACGAAACGACCCCCATCTTCGTCGACGGCCTTCTGTTCATCTCGACGCCCTTCGGCGGCGTGCGGGCCGTCGACGGAACCACGGGACGCGAACGATGGGCGTTCGATGCCGACCTCGACCTGGCAGGCGACTACGGCGACTTTACGAATCGCGGCGTGTCGACCTGGCTCGATTCCGCCGCCGGCGCGACCGCGCCGTGCCGCCGCCGGATCTTCGTCGCGCCGGTGGATGCGCGCCTCATCGCGCTCGACGCGCGGACGGGGACGCCGTGCGCGGCCTTCGGCGAGCACGGCCAGATCCATCTCGACCGCGACCTGGCGAATCGCTTCGGCGTATCGCGGCGAGTACTCCATCACGTCGCCGCCGGCCGTGGTCAACGGACTCCTGGTGGTCGGCTCGTCGGTGTCCGACGGTCAGCGTGCGGCCGCCCCGAACGGCATCGTCCGGGCATTCGACGCCCGCACCGGCGCGTTGAAATGGACGTGGGATCCGATCCCGCGCGACGCGTCGCGGCCTGGCTACGACTCGTGGAAAGGACCCGCGGCGCACGCGACCGGCGCGGCCAATGCGTGGTCGATCATCAGCGCGGACGCCTCGCGCGATCTCGTATTCGTGCCGGTCGGCAGTGCCAGTCCCGATTTCTACGGAGGCGAGCGTCTCGGTCAGAACCTGTTTGCGAATTCCGTGGTCGCGCTTCGAGCGTCGACGGGGCAGCAGGTCTGGCATTTCCAGGTCGTGCACCACGATCTCTGGGACTACGACATCCCGGCGCAGCCGGTGCTGTTCACGATGCATCGCGGCGGCCGCGAGATCCCGGCGCTCGCGCAGCCGACCAAGATGGGGTTCCTCTTCGTCCTCAACCGCGAAACCGGCGAGCCGCTCTTCCCGGTCGAGGAGCGGCGAGTTCCCGCGAGCGATGTGCCAGGCGAGGAAGCATGGCCAACCCAGCCCTTTCCAACGCTGCCCCGGCCGCTCGTGCCCATCGAGCTGAAAGCGGAAGAGGCATTCGGCATCACTGAGCAGTCACGCTCGTGGTGCCGGGAAAAAATCGCCTCGCTGCGATCGGAGGGCATCTTCACGCCGCCGAGCATTCACGGCTCGATTGCGTTTCCCGGCAACGTGGGCGGCTCCAACTGGAGCGGTGCGTCGATCGACCCGGTTCGCCATCTCGCCTTCCTGCCGCTCAATCGTCTCGCGACGCTCATCGAGCTGATTCCGCGCGCCGAGTATCGCGACGCGCAGCGGCGTTCGGGTCGTGAGTACGAAGTGGCGCCGCAGTCGGGCACCGCCTTCGCCATGCGCCGGCAAACGCCGCTCGCCGGACCCGACGGCGTGCCGTGCACGCCGCCTCCGTTCGGCACGCTGACCGCGGTGGACCTCGAGTCGGGCGGCGTGAAGTGGGAAGTGCCGTTCGGCCGCGTCGAGAAGTTCGGCTCGATGGCCGGCAGCGAGCGATGGGGATCGCCGAGCCTTGGCGGCTCGCTCGCGACGGCGGGCGGCGTCGTATTTGCCGGTGGCGCACTCGATCGGCGGCTGCATGCGTTCGACGCGGACACCGGCGCCGAGCTCTGGTCGTTCGAGCTGCCCACCGGCGTCCACGCGGCGCCGATGACGTACATGACGAACGCAGGACGCCAGTATCTTGTCGTCGCAGCGGGCGGGCACAAGGATCTCGGCACTCCGCTGGGCGACTACGTGTTTGCTTTCGCGCTGCCGGCGAAAGGCACGACGCGCCCGGCCACTTCGACGATCGTGTCGGGGCACTACGTGGGAATGATGATCCTCGACAGGACGCGGGCGCCGGCCACGATCGATCTGCGCGTCACCGGCACGACCGCTTCGATCGCCCTCGTCACGCAAAAGGACGCGAAGGGCACCGGCACGGGGACGATTACGGGTGAATCGGCGGCGTTCGACGTCGCGTGGGAGTTCGCGCCGAAACACTGCTCGGGGACGATGCACCTGGCGGGCAAGGCGGCAAACGGCGGCGCCGCGCTGATTGGCGAAATTGAATACAAGGACGGCTGCGACGGTGGAAAGGACAAGCGCGGCACCTTCGCGGTCTGGCGCGGGCCGCGCGTAGTCAGCTCGCTGAGCCGCTGACGGATCAGAAGTAGTGCAGGCCTTCAGGCCTGCGACACGACGGCGGACCTGAAGGTCAGCACTACCTCCTCACTCCCGCAACCCGAACACGCACAGCGACAGACCCGAGATCGCGGTCACGTACTGCTTGCCGTCCACTTCGTACGTGATCGGCCCGCTGACGATCTGCGCGCCGAGGCTCGCCTTCCACAGCAGCGATCCGTTGCGCGCGTCGAGCGCCTGGAAGTAGCCCTCGCGGCCGCCGGTGAACAGCACATCGGACGCCGTCGTCAGGATGCCGCTGTCGGTGACGTCGGTCATCGGGAACTTCCATTTCAGATCGCCGGTTGCTGCGTCGAGCGCAAGGACCGCGCCAGTGGCAGCCGCTTCGGTCCAGTTGTTAATCGGGCCACGTCGGATTCCGGGAGTCGCCGGCGCACCGGGAATCGGCACGAATGGCCTGTTGACGCCGCCACCGAAGTTGCGTCCTTCCTGATACTCGACCGCCGTGCCGCCGAAGCGAGTGGCGTAGCCTTCCCACGCGGAGACATAGAAGAGTCCCGTATGAGGGCTGTAGGACGGCGAGTACCAGTTCGTCCCGCCCTGGTTTCCCGGCCACGTCGGTTCCCCCGGTGGCTGCGGTGTCTGGTGCGGCCGGCCGTGTTCGTCGAAGGTGTCCATCCAGTTCACCTTGACGAACGGCTTGCCGCTGAGGAATTTTCCGGTCGCGCGATCCAGCACGTAGAAGTTGCCGTTGCGGTTGGCCCACACCATCGCCTTGAGCGGTCCGCCACGCCAGGTGATGTCGGCCAGTACCGGCACCTGCACCGAGTCGTAGTCGTAGTTGTCGTGCGGCGTGAACTGATAGTGCCACTTCAAACGGCCCGTGTCGGCGTCGAGTGCGACGACGGAGTCGGTATAGAGGTTGTCGCCGGGACGCTGCTCGTTGTTCCAGTCGGGGCCGGCGTTGCCGACGCCCCAGTAGGTGAGGTTGAGCGCGGGATCGTACGAGCCGGTCACCCACACCGAACCGCCGCCGTGCTTCCAAGCCTCCGGATCGCAGTAGGCGTTCTCGGTTTTCGGTGGACAGGGTTTCCACGAATCACCGCCCGGCTCATCCGGCGCGGGAATGGTGTAGAAGCGCCACGCCTCGCGGCCGGTGCGCGCGTCGAACGCGGCAACGAACCCGCGGATGCCGTACTCGCCGCCGCCAACTCCGACGACGACCTTGTCCTTCACGACCAGCGGCGCGTGCGTGACCGAGTAGCCGCCCTTGCTCTCGGCGACTTTCGTATTCCACAAGGCGCGTCCGGTCTTCGCGTCGATCGCCACGAGATGCGCGTCGAGCGTCCCCATGAACAGCGTGTCGCCGAGAATGGCGAGGCCGCGATTGTTGGCCCCGCAGCAGACGATCTGCGTCGGATCGAGCGTATGACGATAGATCCAGTAGACACGCCCGGTTTTCGCGTCGAGCGCCACGACGTCGTTGGGACGCTGCGTGAGATACATCACGCCGTCGACGACGAGCGGGGTCGTCTGCCAGGCGCCGGCAACGGCCGCCTGGTACATCCACTTCAACTCGAGGTTCTTCGCGTTGCCGGGCGTGATCTGCGTCAGGTTGCTGTAGCGATTGCTGAAGTAGCCGCCCGAGTAAATCAGCCAGTTGCGCGCCTCCCTCGCGGCATTCTGCAGGCGGTCGGAGGTGACCTGCGCCTGCATTCGCGATGCGCAGACGGCCAGCAGCAGCACGGTGACCAGTCTGAGGCGCGTGACAGAACCGGAGGCGGTGCGACGCATGATCATCGTCCTTTCAGCGAAAGCAGGTAGGCGACCACGTCGGCCATCTCGTCCGGCGTCAACCGATCCTTGTACGACGGCATCGGCGACGCGGTGAGAATCGTGTACTCGCGAAGGTCGGACTTCACCAGCGAGACCAGCCGCTCCTGGTCATCGATCAGCTGAACCGAATACGTGTCCTCGTTCAAGCGGCGCCCGTTGACGACCTTGCCGTCGGCGGTGACGGCGCGCACAGGGCGATTGATCGGCATCATCTGGCTCGTCGGATCGCTCAGCGAACGCAGCAGCGAACCCGCGCTTCGCGTCGCGCCGACGTCGCTGAGGTCCGGCCCGACGCGCGAGCCTTGAGCTCCGACACGATGGCAGCGCGAGCATGCGCCCTTGCCCTCGACCACCGCGCGCCCTCGCCCGGCATCGCCCGCCTTCACCGAGCCGCGATCGAAGACGTTCATGTTGCGGAGATACGCGATGATGCCGGCGATTTCCGACGCGTCGAACCTGAAGGCCTGCATCCCGGTACCCGGCACGCCCGTCGTGACGACGCGCACGAGATCCTGATCGGTGACCGCATTGCGAAACTTCCCGCTCCTGAGGTCGACGCCGCCGACGCCATCGCCGTTGGCCCCGTGGCAGGTCGTGCATTGCGCGTCGTAGAGGCGTGCGCCGTACGCGATGTCGGCCGGCGCGTATTCGCCAGGGTGGGCCTGGGCCGACGTCTGGGCGGCGACATACGGCGCGTCGACAAGAAACAGGAACACAGCGACAACCAGCAACGGCCGAGCGCGCATTCGCCGCCCTCCATTCTCTGTGAAACGAGGTCCGTCTCTGTGAAACGGCATCTGCATTCTCTGCGAAACTAGGTCCTCGAGTTCGGCGCATTCTACGACGAGAGTGGGCCTGGGAGCAGTGGGCGTCAGTTCTATGACACCAACGACACACTTCCGTGAGCGCTTCCGTCCGAACGGCTAGCCGACAGCGAAAATTTGCTGGCGAATAGTCGTCGCGAATATTGGCACGCAACTTGGAGGATGCCGTCGCATGGAACCCATTGCGGCCAATCTCAGGTACATCGAAGCCGGTCACCTGAACATCGCGGCCGGGGCCCTCGAGGGCGCCTCAGTCGTCGGTCAGGCCGCCGGAACGCTCGGGACGCTTGCCGGGGCGCTGGTCGATCCGGGCAGCCGAAGCGTCTGCTACCTCGTCGTCGAATCGAGGCGATGGCTGAAGACGCACCGCTATTTGCTCCCGCTCGGAACTACTCGTTTCGATCCCGCCCGTCAGGCATTGCTCGTGGACGCCGGCAGCGCCGATTTACAGGAAGTCGAACACGCGCGGTTCGTGCCGTTCTCAGACGACGACCTGACCAAAGCGATCTTCGCGCCGCACGCCGCGTAACAGAGTCAGGGCTTCTTCGTTAGCCCGCCCACGTACGCCTTCACGACTTCAAAAACGTAATCCTGGCAGGCCTCACCGGTCCCGGTGTCGTACGCTTCGCCGTTCGTGATGTTGTTGGACACGACGCGAATGCCCAGAAAGGGAATCTGGAAGAGGCCGGCAATCTGCGCCGACGCCGCGGCTTCCATCTCTTCGGCGGTGGTGCCGAACTGGTCGTGGAAGCGCTGAATGCGATCGATCTCGCTGTTCCACACCTCGCTCGAGCCGATCACGCCGTCGACGACCTTTCCCTTTCGATACTGTCCCCGGACACTGCGGGCAGCCGCGAGCAGGCTTCCGTCACCGGCGAAGCGCCGCATCGTGCGCGCGTTCGGATCCTGTCCCGCGCTTCCTTCCGTTCGCATCAGGTCGAGCGGGCTCCACTCGGCGAAGTTGCTCCCCTGCCCAGGCGGCCGATAGCCGGTCTTGAACGATCCAAGGTTGACCGTGTCCGTGCCGAGCACGATGTCGTAGACGTGCAGATCGGCGACATGCCCTCCTGCCGTCCCTTGATTGATGATCGCGATCGGATGGTACCGTTCGGCGGCCAGCGCGGTCGCCGCCGCGGCGTTCTCCATGCCCTTGAGAGTCTTCGAGATGACCACCGGATAGCCGTCGATGGTGCCGCGCCAGAACGTCCACCCGCTGACCTGTTCCTCCGTGGCGTTCTGAATCGCCGCGGCGAGCTTTCGGATCTCGACGTCCATCGCCCCCTGCACGACGATCGGCCGCACAGGCTCGCGCGCCCCGCACGCCGTCAGCAGCACGCACGCCAGGACGACAACTGAAGCTCGTTTCGTGATCATGCAGTGAAGGCGGCTTGTCTCACCGAAGCTTGGCTGAAATGCAGCAAGCGAAGGCGGATGGTAGCATGCGCGCACGTTCATGATTCAGTCAGCCGTTCCAGAGGATCGCGCGCTGTACGCCGACGTGATCGGCGGTGTCACCACCTTCTTCACCATGGCGTACATCGTCGTGGTCAACCCGGCCATCCTCTCCACGACCGGTACCGGCATGCCGTTCACCGGCGCGCTGACCGCAACCGTGCTGGTCGCCAGCAGCATGACGCTGCTGATGGGACTCTACGCGCGCCTGCCGTTCGCCGTCGCGCCGGGCATGGGTCTGAACGCCTTCTTCGCGTTCACGATCGTGCTGCAGAACAAGGTGCCGTGGCAGACCGCGCTCGGCGTGGTGTTCTGGGCCGGCGTGCTGTTCCTGCTGATCTCGACGACGCCGATTCGGGAACAGATCGCGCTGGCGATCCCCGTGTCGCTGCGAAAGGCCGCGGCCGCCGGCATCGGACTGCTGCTCACGTTCATCGGGCTGCGGAACGCCGGGCTGATCGTCGGCGATCCGGCGACGCTGGTGCGGATGGGCACCCTGGATCACCGCGCGGCGCTGATGCTGCTGGGCATCCTCATCGCGGCGATGCTGATGCGCCGGAACAATCCGCTGGCGTTTCTGGCGGCCATCTTCTCGGTGACGGCGGTTGCGTGGACGCTGGGATTCGCGAAGCCGCCGGATCACGTGGTGAGCGCGCCGGACTTCTCGTCGGCCTTCCTCGCGCTCGACATCCGCGGCGCGTTGACGCTCGCCCTGCTGCCGACGATCGTCGCGATTCTCTTCACCGACCTGTTCGACTCGCTGTCGACGTTCATCGGCGTCGCCAACGCCGCCGGTTTGACCGACGACGATGGACGTCCGATCAACTTGCGGCGCGGCCTGATCGTCGACGCGGTGGCGACGCTCACGTCGGGGTTGGCGGGCACCTCACCCGGGACGGCCTACGTGGAGAGCATTGCGGGGATTCGAATGGGAGGGCGTTCGGGCCGCGCGTCGGTGGTGACGGCGATCTGCTTCGTGCCGTGCTTCTTCCTTGGCCCGCTGGTCGCCGCCGTCCCCAGCTACGCGACGGCCGCCGTGCTCGTCCTCGTCGGCGTCGCGATGTTCCAGTCGATCGCATCGATCGATTTTCAGTCGCTCGAAGATGCGCTGCCGGCCTTCGTCACGGTCGTTCTGATCCCGCTCACGCTGTCGATCACTCAGGGCATTCTGTGGGGATTCCTGCTGCACGCGCTCCTGTACGCCGTGGCCGGACGCTGGCGCGACATGAACATCACGCTATGGCTGCTGGCGCTTCTCTCGGCAGGCCTGCTGCTCCTCGGTCATTGAAAAAAGCGAGATTCGACATGTCTTACACCTTTACACCATTATGTGATATACCTTGGTGTAACGTGGCGCTGAACATCAAGCACACCCAGGTCGAACGGCTTGCCGCTGAAATCGCGCGGCTGACGGGCGAATCGAAAACCGAGGCGATCCGCCGGGCGCTCGAGGAGCGCAAAGCGAGGCTCAAAGGCCGATCGGCCAGCCACCGACGGGCGCGCGTGCTGACGTTTCTGGAAACACGAGTGTGGGCGACGCTTCCGGAGAACGAGAGGGGACGCCGTCTCACGCCTGCCGAGGAAGACGAAATCCTGGGCTATGGACCAGACGGCGTATGACGCTCGATTCGTCTGCCGTCATCGCCATTCTGTTCGGCGAACATGGGCATCTGGATCTGGTCGATCGCATCCTGGCCGCTGACCACGTCCGGATCGGCACTCCCACGGTCGTCGAAACCAGCATGGTGTTCGCCAGTCGCCGCCGTTCCGATGGGGCGGGAGAAGTGCAGGAACTCCTTCAGGAGCTCGGCGTCACGATCGTGCCGTTCGGGGAACGTGAATGGCACGCGGCTACCGCTGCGTTTCTGCGGTTCGGCCGGCGTCGGCACGCCGCGTCGCTGAACTTTGGCGACTGCCTGGCGTACGCCGTCGCGCAGGCCGCGCACGACTCCCTGCTTTTTGTCGGCGACGATTTCGCGCACACCGACGTCACGCCCGCCTGACATCAGCATTTTCTAGTGTGGCGTAGTGCGGACCTTCAGGTCCGCCGTGTCGGCAGGCCTGAAGGCCTGCACTACATCAGAGTGAAAACGCTGTACGGTTCAGAGTTCAGATTTGATTTCAGACTGACGCCGGCTGAGATTTCGGCTTGCGCCAGATGAAATAGACCGGCAGACCGAGCAGCACGACGCCGATGCCGACGGCCGCGCGTACCGGTTGTGTCGCGATCGTGTTGCCCACCAGCGCCGCCGCCGCGACGATGAACAGCATCGGCGTCCACGGGTAGCCAGGGACGCGAAACGGACGGTCTGCGTCCGGCTGCGTGCGTCTCAGCACGAAGACACACGCGGCGCCCAGCGCGTAGAAGATCCAGCCGACGAACACGACGTAGGTGAGGAGCTGTTCGAACGTTCCGGACACGGCCAGCACGATGGCCCAGAGCGTTCCGGCGACGATGCTCACCGCCGGCGTGCCGTAGCGGGGGTGGACCTCGCCAAGCGTCCGAAAGAACAAGCCGTCTCTCGCCATGGCGTAGTACACGCGCGGCGCCGAGATCGTCAGGCCGTTGGTGGCCGAAAAGATCGACACGAGAATGGCTGCCGCGATCAACTTCGCCGCGCCCGGTCCCACGATCGCGCCGACCGCTTCCGCGGCGACGCGGTCCGACCCGGCGACACCCTGCGGGCCCAGCGCCGCGAGGTAGCCGATGTTGGCGAACAGATAGATGCCGACGAGCGACGCCGTGCCCGCGACGATCGCGCGCGGAAACGTGCGCTGCGGATCGATCGCTTCGCCGGCCGAGAACGTCACGTACTGCCACCCTTCGTACGCCCAGAGCACTCCGATCATGCCGAGGCCCATGCCGGAGAGGAGCGACGAGGAAACCGACGCCGGCCAGAAGGGCGTGTCCCCGGCCGGCGCTTCGCGATGCCAGACGACGAGCACCAGGCTCATGACGATGAGCGCGGCGACCTTGATCGCGGTGCTCCAGTTCTGAACGTCGGCGCTGCGGCGAGTGCTTCCGACGTTGATCGCCGCGACGATGGCAAGCAGTCCGGCGGCGGCCAGCTTCTGGCCGATCGGCCCGAGCGTGACGAACTGCTGAAGGTAGGAAGTGGACGCGACGGCGAGCGTCGCCGCGGAGCCGGTCGCGATCACGAGGAAGAACGTCCAGCCGTAGAGGAACGCCGTGAGCGGTCCGAACGCGTCGCGCAAGTACACGTACAGACCGCCAGCGGCAGGGTTCATCGCGCCCAGCTCGCCGTACGCCAGCGCGCCGAGCAGAGAAAGCGCGCCGCCCACCACCCAGACCAGCAGCGCCGGGCCTGGGTGTCCGTCCGCCTGCCGCAACACACCGCCCGGCACCAGGAAGATGCCGGATCCGATCACGGTCCCGATCACGATGAGGATCAGGTCGCGCAGGCCGAGGACGCGGTCGAGGG
This sequence comes from uncultured Acidobacteriota bacterium, assembly GCA_963794305.1. GTDB lineage: Bacteria > Acidobacteriota > Vicinamibacteria > Vicinamibacterales > CAVVIG01 > CAVQFC01. The sequence goes on from CAWCDQ010000018.1 coordinate 51,656, forward strand.
CGCGCTTCGTCTTATTTACTCCACGGCGGAACGATGTGGTTCATGCGCGCGTAGGCAATCATCTGTCCGAGGTGCTCGTGCAGATCGCCGCCGATGCCGAGGGCGATGTCGGTCACCGCGACCGGGTTGGGCGAGATCATGATCTTGCGCCTCGCGGTCAGCGTCGCCGGGTCGAGGGCCTCGAGCTCCTTCTTCGCGTGCGCGAAGCCCTTGTTCAGGTGCTCGATGACCTGCGCCTTGTCGGTGAGCGTGCGCAGCTTGCCCATCTCTTCGCGCGGAATGTCCGCGGGCTTCGCGCCGAACGAGTTCGGGATGAAGCTGTAGCCTTCCATCGCGGCCAGCATCAACACCTCGGACACCGACCGGACACCATCCATCGGACGCCAGGTGTACTTGTCCTGCGGAAACGCTTCAGCGAGGCCGATGAACTTGCCGCGCAGCGTGTCGAGGTCGTTGATGAACGACGCCTTGACCACAGCGGCGCCTTCCTTGCTGATGACGTCCTGCGCGCGTGCCGGCGCGGCTGCCAGACACACGAGCGAAGCGAGCGAGAGCGTTGCGGCGATCTTGCGCAATACCATCTGTCGGCTCCTTGCCAAAACGGTGGTTGACGAACGGAACCCACTCTTAGACGGTCGGGCCCGCAATCAGGATTCGGAGTGTCCGCGCGTCCCGCTAACGCGACGACAGCTGGCGCGGCGACGGCCGCCACGACGGCGTGCCGTCCTCCCATTGATTGTCGGTGAGCTGCCGGACGTTGCTGCCATCGTAGCGCATGACGAACAGCTCACCGTAGGGCTGCGGCGCATCCGTGTACGTGCCCTCGTCCTTGAACCCCATGCGCGAGCTGGCCCACACGATGTTCTCGCCGTCGGGCGACCAGCCCATGTGCGCGTCGTTGCCGCGCGAGAACGTCAGACGCTTCACGCCCGTGCCGTCCGGCTTGATGGTGTAGATCTCGTAGTCGCCCTTGGCGGCGCGCGAGAACATGATCAGATCGCCGCGCGGCGACCACAGCGGGAAGTTGTCGTAACCCTCCGTGAGCTTCGTGACCGCTTTGGTCTCGAGGTTCATGATGCGCAGCCCTTCGCCGTCGGGGCCGAACGATCGGTAGACGAACCGCTTGCCGTCGGGCGCCATCGACGGGAACCCGTTGTTGTTGACGCCGCTCGTGACCTCGTGGAATCCGGTCCCGTCCGCGTTGACCATCGCGATCTGCGCGCCGCCTTCGGTGCGATCCTCGCTCTTCAGCACCACGCCGTTGAAGCCGTTGAAGAAGAGGTTGTAGACGCCGATGCCGAACAGGATTTTGTCGCCCGATGGCGTCCAGCTCGGCGCCATCACGTTGCGTTTCTCGTCCGAATAGATCACGTCGGCCTTGTTCGTACCGGCGTTGACGATTTGCAGCGTGGCGCCGAGCGGAGGAGCGACCGGCCGGCCGGTGATCACGAACTTGTCGCCGGTCGCGTTGAACGACGGCAGGATTCCCGAGAGCGTCAGATCGAACTGCGGGTTCCGGCTGAACGTCTTCAGCCAGTTCGTCGGCGGCGCTGCGAGGCGGCGATGGAACGCGATGCGTTTTCCATCGGGCGACCACGCCGCGGCGCGGACGTCCCCCTTCGGACCCTTGCGGCCGCCGGTGTAGTAGATCCCCGCGTCGGGCAGATCCTTCCTCACGTAACCCACGGCGTCTCCCGGCAGGAAGGACGGGTTGAACTTCGCGCCGGGTCCGGCCTGTATGTCGCTCATCGCGCCGGTGGCGATATCGATGGAGACCAGACGCGTGTCCAACGTCGCCCGCGTATCGTGCTCGTTCTCCGGTCGAGGATTCGGGCGCCGGATCTCGAGCGTGTCCTGCGCGTCCATGCAGTACGCCACCAGGCGCGCGCTGTCGGCTGAGAACTTCGGGCTGCCGCAGAAATTGCCGGGGGTGGTGATGCGCTTCAGCCCCGAGCCGTCGGGGCGCACCAGATAAATGTCCGCGAGCTGCAGGTGCTCCCAGCGGCCGCGGCCCATCGGCATCGTGCTGCCGCGATCGGAGGAGAACGCGATCCATTTGCCGTCGGGCGACCACGACGGTCTGAAATCGCCGCCCGGCCCCGACGTCAACGCCTTCCCCTTCTTCGTCTGCAGATCCATCGTCCACAGATCGGCCGTCCCACCGTTGCGAGTGGTGACGAAGACGAGCTGTTTGCCGTCGGGAGAAAATGCGGCCTGGTCGTCGTAGGCGGGACTATCGGTCAGGCGCTCGAGGCCGGTTCCGTCGGGTTTGACCCGAAAGAGATCGGCAGATCCTTCGCGGTCCGATGTGAAGACGATCGATCCGCCGTCGGGAGCCCAGACCGGGTCGTAGTCAATCTGGCCGAGACCCAGGAGGGGATGCTCGTTGCTGCCGTCCGCGTCGGCGACGAACAAACCGACCTGCCCCGCGTTTGGCCAGACCCTGGCGAAGACGATTTCCGCCCGTTGGGACGGGACGGCCGCCAGAGACAGCGTGGTGGCGACGACAAGCGCGGCTGTTCGCATGGCCGCATTCTACGCCGTGAGCGCGCTTCTAAACGGCGGGAACTTCGGGTAATCTCCGCCTAAGGTCGGCTGAACCGCACTTCGTCCGAATTCCTTGTTCGAGCTCGCCTAGGCGGCCGCAATGAATCCTCCTGGTATTGATACTGGTTGTGGCGGTGGTCGCGTTGGCGTGCCGTCGGACTCTACTGGTTCGCCGAATCCGCGACGTAGCCAGCGGCCACTCACCCGACGAACGTCGTCGTACGGGCAGATCCTCCCGAAGCCGGAAGGGCACGACGAGCCTTCCCGGCGGTCACGATCCTCTGGCGGCCCCAGCGACCGCCACCCCCTCCGCCGCGCAACACCACTGCCAGAGCGCCGGAAGCAGCTCGATCGCGCGACTCGACACCGCCGTCGGGAGCCGCTTCACACGGGCGCATCAATACGGCACGCACAGAATCTACTTCGCACCGATGCGCTCCGCTGACCGCTGTCGGCACGTTCGGAACGTCCCGGCGGTTGCGTCGAGACTGGCTCGGGCACGTCTGCATCCGCTCACGGCGAGCGTGTGGACTGCCGGGAAACGGCTCGATCGGCTGTCGGTGAACGCCCGGTGGACGCTGGACTGCCGATTGGAAAGAGGATCCGAGCACGCCACTTCATGATCGTGAAGCGTAACGTCGACCCGGACGGATTCTGGACCTCAGGTCGCCCAGGCTGCGTCAGACGATGGCGTGCTGGTGTTCATCCACGGTTTCAACGTGGCATTCGACGCCGCGGTGTTCAAGACGGCGCAGCTCGCGCACGATCTCGAATTCCCCGAGCGCCGCCTGCTGTGTCCTCTGGCTGGTGCATCGCGCACGCCGAAGCGACGAGACGGAACTACGTGAACAGCGGACAAGGACGCAACGAAGCGACGTGCCGTGTGCTGCAAGGAGTTTCAGCCCGATCGTTCAAATCGCGCCGATCGGACGCCGCCGAAGATTCACATCATCGCGCACAGCATGGGCAACCGCGCGCTGGTCCAGGCGTTCGGGACAACAGCGCACGGAACTCGAAGCAGCGGGCCGATCTGACAGGAAGTCATCATGGCGCCGCCCGATGCGATCGCCGGTTGGCTTCTCGAGCGGCGCACCGGCATAATCGTGCCGGATAGCGGAGCGCAAGTCGACGGCGTCTACGGGACGGCACGAGGATGCCGATGGACGGTCCTGCGGCTGGCTCATCCTGGAACCAGCTGGAAGCCACAGAGGCCGTCGACCACAAGACGATGACGCATCTAGCGTCGCTCAAGGCCTGCTGAATCGTCAGGCCGATCGATGTCCACCGAAGAGCTTGTGGTCCCACCGCACCGACCAGCCCTGGTACTCGAGAGCCGCGGCAATCCTTTCGGCGTGCGTCTGATCTCGAACGTTCATCAACTGACGAATCATTTCAGGCACAACGGGTTTTCGGGCTCGACCAGTCTTGTCGATCGAACGGCGTTCCGCGAGCCGGCCAAACCAAGGTGAAAATGGCGGTTCCGTGACCGGGGAAAGCTGAGACGCCCTGGCAACAAGGTGTGGCGACCCTTAGAGATTTGCTAGGATCGGCCCGAATTCCGAAGAAGGAGTCGCGTCGATGCACGAGCGTTTCACGTCGATCGCACTCGCTCTCTTCGCCGCCGGGTCGGCTGCCGCTCTCCTGAGCGCGCAGCCTGTTTCCGCTCCCCAGGCGGCGTCCGTCTCCTTCGCGAACGACGTCGAGCCGATCCTCGAGCGGAGTTGCCGGTCGTGCCATGGCGACACGGCGCCGATGGGCCGGCTCGATCTCAGCACGCGCGAGAGCCTTCTGCGCGGCGGAACGCGCGGCGCCGACCTGGTCCCCGGCAACGCCGCGGACAGCCGGTTGTATCGCCGCGTCGCCGGCCTGGAGCAGCCGGCGATGCCGGCGAAAGGCGAACCGCTCACGCCAAAGGAAATCGCTGCGCTGAAGCAATGGATTGACGAAGGCGCGAGATGGGATGCGCCGACCTCGACGAACGCGTCCCGGTCCGCGGCCGCGCTCGCCGCGCTGGAGAACCGGGTCATTACGCCGGAGGAGAGGAACTACTGGGCGTTCAAGCTGCCGGTGCAGTCGCCCCTTCCCGATGTGGGCAGCGGGTTCACGAACCCCATCGATCGCTTCCTCGAGGCGGCGCGCCGTACGCATGCGGTGAAGCCGGCGCCGAAAGCCGACCGCCGCACGCTGGTTCGACGCGCCTATCTGGATCTGCTCGGCTTGCCGCCGACACCGGCACAGGTCGATGCGTTCGTCGCGGATCGATCGCCGGATGCGTGGGAACGCCTCATCGACGGCCTGCTCGCCTCGCCGCACTACGGCGAACGCTACGGACGGCTCTGGCTCGACATCGCGCGCTACGCGGACTCGGCGGGCTTCGAGTACGACACCCATCGCCCCAATGCCTGGCGTTACCGCGACTACGTGATCAAATCGTTCAACGACGACAAGCCGTACGACCGCTTCCTGATCGAGCAGATCGCCGGCGACGAGATGGACGGCAGAACCAACGACAGCCTCGTCGCCACCGGATTTCTGCGGATGGGTCCGCGCGTGCTGTTTCGCGAGAAGGACAACCCGGAGCGGCGGTACGACTATCTCGACGAGATCATCGGCACGATTGGCAAAGGCACGCTCGGGCTGACGGTCAACTGCGCCCGCTGCCACAACCACAAGTTCGATCCGATTGCGCAGAAGGACTACTACCGGTTCGAGGCTTCGCTGTTCGGCTACGTCGAGACCGAGGTGCCGCTCGCGCCGAAAGCCGAGGCCGACGCCTACCTGGCGAAGAACCAGGAGATCGACGCGAAGATCGCCGCGCTCAAGGCCGACATCGAACACATCGAGCATCCGTATCGCGATCGGCTGCAGCTCGAACAGATCAAGGCCAAGTTTCCCGACAATGTCGTGCGGGTTCTGGCCAAGCCCGAAAGCGAGCGGACACCCGGCGAGACGCTCCTCGCCACCCAGGTGCTGAAGGCCGCCAGCGTGTCCAGTGCCGCGGTCGATCGCGTCCTGACAGCGGAGGACAGCGGCCGAAAGAAAGCGCTGGCCGCGCAGGTTGCCGCGCTGACGGCCGAGCGGCCCAAACCGCTGCCGATGGCGGAGATTGCCACGGACGGCGACTACCGATCGTCGCCGCTCGGCGAAGGGCGACGACACCATCAGCTGTCCCAAGTGCCGCATCCCGGTGCCCGGCGCCGGCCCGTACCTGCATCAGGGTCCCGGGCGCTACCAGGTGCCGCCTTCCTAGTTCCTCATTCGCGGCGACGTGGAAAACCACGGATCGCAGATGACGCCGGGCTTCATCGACGTCATCACGTACGGCAACCCGCCGACTGAAATTCCGCGTCCCGACGGCCGCACGTCCGGCCGCAGGCTGGCGCTCGCGCGGTGGATCGCGTCGCCGCAGAATCCGATGACCGCGCGCGTGATCGTCAATCGCCTGTGGCAGAAACACTTCGGACGCGGCATCGTCGCCACGCTCGAGAATTTCGGCAAGATGGGCGACCCTCCGACGCATCCGGAACTGCTGGACTGGCTGGCGGTCGATCTCGAGAAGGACTGGAGCCTCAAGCGAATCTCCAGGCTGATGATGACGTCGGAGGCCTACCAGATGGCGTCGGCGTTCAGTGATGCCGCCGACATGACGAGCGATCCCGAGAATCGGTATCTGTGGCGCTTCCGCCCTCAGCGCCTCGAGGCCGAAATCGTCCGCGACAACATGCTGGCGGTCGGCGGCAACATCAACCTGGAGGTCGGCGGCGAACCGATTTTTCCGTACGTGCCGAAGGAGATCCTCACCAGCCAGTACCGCGGAAAGTGGATCAACACACCCGACGGACCCGCGGCGTGGCGCCGGGGTGTCTACGTCTACCAGCGGCGCTCGCTGCCGTATCCGATGTTCGACACGTTCGATCATCCCGACATGAACGTCACCGCCGGCGCGCGGCACGTGTCCACCGTGCCGACCCAGGCGCTCACACTCCTGAACAATCCGTTCGTGCTGTCCGAGGCGTCGTTGTTCGCCTCGCGCGTGAGCGGCCAGGCCGGCGATCCATCGTCGCAGGTGGATCTCGCCTATCGCATCGCGCTCGCAAGGCCGGCAACGCCGGGCGAGATCGCCATCGGCATCGGCTTGATCACAGAGCCAGTCGCTCGAGGCCTTCGCTCACGTCGTCCTGAACCTCGACGAATTCCTGTACATGAGGTGACGGTTCATGTCGCATCGATGCAGCAGGCACTTCTGGGACCGGCGTGAATTTCTTTTCCGGTCGGGCGGCGGTATCAGCGGCCTCGCGCTCGCGTACCTTCTCGATCGACAGGGTCTGCTGTCGGGCGAACCGGCAAGTGCCGCCGCCGACGATGCCTGCGCCGCCGCCGCGGTGGGTGTGAACCCGTACGCGCCGAAGCCTCCGCATTTCAAGCCGCGCGCGACCGCCGTGATCTCGCTGTTCATGGGCGGCGGCTGGAGCCAGGTCGATACGTTCGACCCGAAGCCCGCATTGGCGAAGTACGCCGGAGAGCCGATCGACGGGAAAGTGCAAGGCGACGTGATCGTGCGGCAGGGATTTCCCGGACCGCTGATGCCGAGCCCCTTCACGTTCAAGAAGTACGGCGCAGAGCGGAATCGAAGTGGCGGAGCTCTTTCCCTATCTAGCCGGCACGTCGACGAGATGGCGTTCCTGCGCTCGGTGTACGGGCGGTCGAACGATCACGTGCAGGGCACGTACGAGATGCAGACCGGCCAGATCAACCTTGGGTTTCCGAGCGTCGGCTCGTGGGTCACCTACGGACTCGGATCGGTTGCCTCGAGTCTTCCCGCCTACGTCGTCATGACCGACGCGCGCGGCGGTCCGCTCGGCGGCCCGAACGACTGGAGCGCCGGATTCATTCCTGCTGCCTATCAGGGGACGCAGTTCCGTTCGACCGGCGATCCGATCGTCGATTTGAAACCGCCGGCAGGCATGACCGCCGAGTCGCAGCGCGCGCGCCTCGACGCGCTGGCGAAGCTGAACGAACTGGACATGGAGAAGTTTCCAGGCAACAGCGAGCTGGCCGCGCGCATCTCCTCGTACGAGCTCGCCTATCGCATGCAGGGTTGCGCGCCCGATGCCGTGAACGTCGCGAGCGAATCTCAGGCGACGAAAACACTCTACGGCCTCGACAACCCGATCAGCGAGCCGTTCGGACGGCAATGTCTGATGGCGCGACGCCTTGTCGAGCGCGGCGTCCGGTTCGTGCAGGTCTTCGCCGGCGGCCTTGGCAACCAGAACACCGACACCTGGGACGCGCACGACGACATCAAGCTGAATCACACGCAGCACGCCGCCGAAACGGATCGGCCGATGGCGGGCCTGCTGACCGACCTCAAGGCGCGCGGTCTGCTCGACGCGACGCTCGTCATCATGCACTCGGAGTTCGGCCGCATGCCGATCTCGCAGCGCGGCGTCGGCCGCGATCACAATCCGGGCGCGCAGACGGTGCTGATGGCCGGCGCCGGCATCAAAGGCGGTCAGGTGATCGGATCGAGCGACGAGTTCGGCCTCAAGGCTCTGGAGCAGCCGATCTCGTACCACGACCTGCACGCGACGATGCTGCACCTGCTGGGGCTGGACCACACGAAGCTGACGTACCGGTTCAACGGGCGGGACATGCGGCTCACGGATGTGTACGGCACGCTGATTCCACAAATCGTCAACGCGTAGCTATGGAGGCTTCGATGACCCTCTCGCGTGCTTCGCTGCTGGGAGCGTTGTGTCTCGTGTCGGGCAGCCTGCTCATCGCGCAGGGACAGGTGACGCCGCATCCCGCCGCCAACAACCCGCACCTGGGAAACAAGGAGTCGATTCGGGCCGGCATGGCGGCCTATCGCGTGAGCTGCGGCGACTGCCACGGACTCGATGCGGGCGGCTATCGCGGTCCGGATCTCGTGGCGTTCGTCGCCGGCGGCGCGACCGACGAGCGGCTCTTCGACACGATCCGCAAAGGCGTTCCCGGCACCGAGATGCCCGCGCAGGGCCTGGACATGTCGGACAACGACATCCTGCAAATCATCTCGTATCTCAGGAATCTCGGCAGCGTGGCGGCGCCTGAAACGCCGATCGGCAACGCCGAGCACGGTCAGCAGCTGTTCGCGCAGCAGTGCACCACGTGCCATCGGGTCGGCGGCGCGGGCGGACGGCTGGGACCCGATCTCTCGAGAATCGGCGCGCAGCGTTCGCGCGCTGCGCTCACGCGCGAGATTCGGACGCCGTCGGAGTGGATGGCGCCGGTGTTTGAAACGGTGACGCTGGTGACCAAGGACGGTCAGCGCATCCGCGGCGTGAAGAAAGCCGAGGACGTGTTCAGCATTCAGATCATGGACACGCGCGAGCGCCTGCAAGGCTACCTGAAGGCCAACCTGCAGGAAGTGATTCACGAGAAGAACTCGCTGATGCCGACCTACGGTCCGGCGCAGCTGTCCGACGGCGACCTGAAGGACGTGCTCGGCTATCTCGCGACACTGCGCGGCGCGAACCCTTCGCCCGCGCCGGCCGCCGCCGCGCCGGCGGCTTCATCGGCCATCACGCCGGAGGATCTGGTGGGCGGCCTCAAGGACTCGTCGCGATGGCTGACCTACTCGGGCGACTACAGCGGGCAGCGCCACAGCCCGTTGACGCAGATCACACCTGAGAACGTCGATCGCCTCTCGGCGCAATGGACGTTCCAGACCGGCACGCTCGGCAGCTTTCAGACGACGCCGATCGTCGTGGACGGTGTGTTGTACGTGACCGGCTTCAACAACACCGCGTGGGCGATCGACGCACGGACCGGACGTCAAATCTGGAGATACCGCCGAGAGCTGCCGGAGAACCTGAAGCTGTGCTGCGGCGCCATCAATCGCGGCTTCGGCGTCCTCGGCGATCGGCTGTTCATGGGCACGCTCGATGCGCATCTGGTCGCTCTCGACATGAAGACCGGCGGCGTGCTGTTCGACGTCGAGCTGATGGATCACAGCGCCGGCTACTCGGTGACCGTCGCGCCGCTCGTCGTGAAGGACAAGGTGATTGTCGGCGTCGCGGGCGCGGAATACGGCATCCGCGGATTCATCGACGCCTACGACGCGCAGACCGGCAAGCGCGCATGGCGCTTCTACACCGTCGCGGGGCCGGGCGATCCGGCCGCGAAGTCGTGGCCGCAGGGCGACGCGTATTTGCGCGGGGGCGGTTCGATCTGGGTGACGGGGACGTACGACCCGCAGCAGAATCTTCTCTTCTACGGCACCGGCAACCCCGGACCGGACTACTACAGCAACGCGCGCGAAGGCGACAACCTCTACACCACGTCGCTCGTCGCCATCGACCTCGACACCGGCGAGCGGCGCTGGCACTACCAGTTCACGCCGCACGACGTCCACGACTGGGACTCGACGCAGGTGCCGGTGCTCGGCGATCTGACGATCAACGGCCAGCCGCGCAAGGTCGTCATGTTCGCCAATCGCAACGGCTTCTTCTACACGATCGATCGCGTGACCGGCAAAATCATCGTGGCCAAGCCGTTCGTCGAGACGACGTGGGCCAAGGAGATCGATCCGGACGGGCGGCCGGTGCTGCTGCCGGGGCATCTGCCGGATGAAGACGGCAACAAGACCTGCCCGGACCTCGGCGGCGGCACGAACTTCATGTCGCCGTCCTTCGATCCGACCACGAGGCTGTTCTTCGTGACGGCGCGCGAAACGTGCGCGACCTTTTTCGGGTACGAGCAGAAGTACAAGGTCGGCGACCAGTACACGGGCGGCGGCACGCAGCGTCCGCGCGATCAGAAGAATTTCGGCGCCCTCCGCGCCATCGATCCGACCACCGCGACGGTCAAGTGGGAATTCCGCTACACGTCGACGTCGGCGTCAGGCGTGCTGACGACCGCGTCGGGGCTGGTCTTCGCCGCCGATGGCGACGGCAACCTGATGGCGTTCGAATCGCGAACCGGGAAGAACCTCTGGCACTATCAGCTCGGGTTTCCGATGCGCTCGACGTCGGGCACGACCTACATGGTCGACGGCCGCCAGTATCTGCTGGTGCCGGCGGGAAGCGCCTTGACGGCGTTCGCGCTGCCGCAGCGGTGAACACGCGCCGGTGGCGTTGCGCCCGGTCGCTGTCATACTGACGCGGCCTTGCACGCCATCACGACCACCGGGCTGACGAAACACTACGGACCGATCCGGGCGCTCGATGCGCTCGACATCTCGGTACGTCAGGGCGAGATCTTCGGCGTCCTCGGACCGAACGGGGCCGGCAAGAGCACGATGATCCGGCTGCTGCTCGGCTTCCTCCGGCCCACAGCAGGCGAAGGCCGCGTGCTCGGCCTCGACATCGTGCGCGACTCCGTCGCAATCCGCGCGCGAATCGGCTACCTGCCTGGCGGCGTCGCGCTCTACGACTCGCTCACTGGAGAGCAAATCCTCGACTATCTCGGCGAACTGAGCGGCCGTCCCACGACGCGCCGGGCGGAGCTCTGCGATCGGATGGAATTGTCGTCACAAACGCTGCGACGCCTTGTCCGCGACTACTCCCGGGGGATGCGTCAGAAAATCGGGATCGTCCAGGCGCTTCAGCACGAACCCGAGCTCGCGATCCTCGACGAGCCGAGCGAGGGGCTCGACCCGCTGATGCAGCGCGCGTTCTACGACATTCTCGACGCGCTGAAGAAGGAGGGCCGCACGATCTTCTTTTCCTCGCACGTGCTCTCCGAAGTCGAGCGGGTGTGCGACCGCGTGGCGATCGTCCGGCGCGGTCAGCTCGTCGCCGTGGAAGAAATCGCGGAGCTTCTCGAGAGGCGCAAGCGGAAGGTCTCGATGCGCCTCGCGGGAACGGCTCCGCGTCTCGACGGCGTTCCTGGCGTGGTGGACGTGGCGATGGTCGACGGCCGATTGACGTGCGATGTGGAGGGCGACATCCGTCCGTTCCTCGCGGCGATCGTGGACGCGCCGATCGTCGACCTGACCATCGAGCCTGCGCACCTCGAGGACGCGTTTCTCGAGTTCTACAAAGAGGGCGACCGGTGAACGGCGCGCTCTTCCGCCATTCATGGCGAACGCAGCGGCTGAAGCTGGCCATCGTGTCGCTCGCGCTCGCGATCTGGGGCTTTCTCCTGCCGGTGATCTACGCCAAATTCGGATCCCAGGTCAGGGCCGTCTTCGACACCGGGCTGTTTCCGCCGGAGTTCGCGGAGTTCGGCGGGGGAGACCTCTTCAGCCTGGCGGGTTCGGTCGCGTTCGGCCTGATCCATCCGATCGCGATCATCCTGACGTCCGTGTTCTCGGTCGGCTACTCGGCAGCCGCCGTCGCCGGCGAGCGGCAGCGCGGCACGCTCGAAGTGGCGCTGTCGCGGCCGATCTCGCGCCGGGTGTTCTACCTCACGCTGCTCGTCGCCAATTTCTGTTTCGTGGCGGTCATCGTCGGGGCGCTGCTCGCGGGCAGCGTGGCGGGATTCGGCGTTCGCGCACGTGCTCGGTGAACTCCAGACCCGCAACGTGCCGCTTCTCTGGCTGAACGCCGTTCTGCTCTTTGGTTCGTTCGGGGCGATCGGGCTCGCCGCGTCGGTCTCCTTCGACAGGCTCCCGCCGGCGCTCGGAGTGACGCTCGGCTTCGTCGTCCTGATGTACTTTCTCGACGTTCTCGGATCGCTCTGGCCCGATGCTCGGTTCCTTCAGCCGTACTCGCTCTTTCACTATCTGCAGCCGAAGGCGGTCCTGGTCGGAACGTTCGCGGCGCGCGATGCCGCGATTCTCACCGGTGTGATCGCCGCCGCGATGGGATGGGCGCTGTACGTCTTCCCGCGGCGCGATCTCGCGGCGCCCGGCTAAAGCATTTCAGGTGTAGTGCGGACCTTCAGGTCCGCCGTAGGGCGCCTGAGGCCTCATACATCGGCCCTGGGCGGACACGCGGGTCCGCCCCTACAACTGTTCACGCTCGCAGACGCCTCTGCGGTCTGCGCCGAGCTCCGCGGTTCCTTCCGTCTGTGGCAGCTTGGTTTGCGAACCGTCCGGATTGGTGGCAGCGTCTCACCGGATCATGCGAATTGGAATCATCGGTGCGGGGATGATTGGATCGACCATGGCGAAGCTCTGGTCGAGCGCGGGCCACGACATTCGGCTGTCGTCGCGCCATCCCGACGCGCTGCATGCGTTGGTGGACACGATGGGTCCGAACGCGGCGGTGGCTACGCCGGCACAGGCGGCGGCATTTGGCGATGTCGTGATGCTGACGGTCCCGCTGAGCGCGGTGCCCGGCCTGGCGCCTGAGCTCGCGCCGCTGCTCGCGGGGAAGGTGGTCGTCGATACCGGGAACGCCTACGAAAAGCGCGATGGCGACAGCGCGCGCGAGGCGACCAACCACAGCGGCGGATCCGCGGCATGGGCGGCCGCATTCTTCCCGAAGGCGCGGTGGGTCAAGGGATTCAACACCGTGTATTTCAAGGTGCTCGAAAGCGAGGCGCACCGCGCCGGCGATCGTGTCGGCATTCCGCTGGCCAGCGACGATCGGGACGCGATGGATCTGGTCGCCGGTCTCGTGCGCGACGCCGGCTTCGATCCCGTCATTGCCGGCGCGCTGGCGCGGGGCAAGGAGTTCGAGCCTGGTGCGCCGACGTACAACACCGGCATGAGCGGGAGCGAAGTGCGCAAGCTGCTCGGTCTATCGTCTTAGATCGGTTTCGAGACGTCGGTAGTGTCCGCCTTCAGGCGGACCGCACGAAGTCCGGCTAAAGCCGGACACTACCGACAGCAGAAGCCTCGCGGGCCAGGATACGGTCGTCGGAGGTACATCAAGCGTGCGCAGTGCGCGCCCGGCGGACGAGCACAGCCGCGAGACCGGTCGCCATCAGCAGCAGGGTGGACGGTTCCGGCACTGGGGTCGCATCCACCGCAACCTGCGCGGACGTCCCCTGGCCGTCAAGGCCGCGCGGAGCACCGAACGCGTCGAGGAGCCTGTCTCCGTTCGGATCGAGCAGAAACAGCAGCCGGTCCTGCGCGCGGATGAACGCCTGAAGGATCGTGAACGCGGACAGGTCATCGAAGATGAGCGCTGACGCGCCGTCCGGGATGATCGTGCTCGACACGAACTGATCGTCGATGCCGTCTCCGTTGGTGTCCGTGCCGATCGTCGTAGTGAACGGAAAGAACGCCGCGCCCTGATCCGTCTCGAGCTCGAGCGACAGGCCTCCCAACGCGCCACCGGAACGGTTCTCGAAGGTAAATGTCGGGCCTGTGCCGGGGTCGTCCCAACTGAACTGGCCGATGACGTTGATCGTGATCGGGTCGGCGCCCGCAGTCGCCGCCGCGCTCACGAGTAAAACGACCGCAGCCGCCGCAGCGCGCACCAGTTTCTTGATCATCACTTCCTCCAGCCGAGCTTCACTGTCCCGCCTGGAACGTCGCTCGCGCTTCGACGGCGTAAACACCCGCGGCGAGATCGATCGTGACGCTCGCCAGGCACCGGCCGGTTCCGTCGCAGTTGGTCAGCGTCACGTTCTGTGCGATCGGAAGGCCGCCCACGCGGGGCTTGACCTTCACTTCGACAGCCGTGCCGGCCGGCACGCCGTCCGTTGCCAGATCGATGGCGGTCGGACCCGGAACCGGCACCTGGACATCGACCGCACCGAAGACGCCTTGCGGCGGCACCGGAACGGGTTGACCGCCCACGGCGTTCACGGTGACCGCTGGCGTGAACGGATTGACGAGCGGTCCCGGCGTCTGGGTCCGTGACGCGATCGGATCGGTCAGGCTCACTCCCAGCGTGTTGGTGATCGCCTCGAGACGGATCGCGCCGGCACCGCAAGCACGTTGTCATCACGCCGGAGGCCTCCGCGCGCAAAGACACGGCCGATTCCGGCGATGGTGTTCGCGATCAGCCGGATCGCTCCGCCGGAACCGCCACCGCCCGAGGACGCGCACGGAGATCCACAGAGAAGCCACCGGCCCCGCCATCCGCGATGATGCTGCCAAAGGCGGAGTCGCTGAGCGTGATCGTGCCGTTTGCCGCCATCAGCAGAGCGCCGCCGCCGCCACCGCCGCCGCCACCGGCACAGGACGTGACCGCATTGGTCGACCGTCCACCGCCACCACCCGCTCCGCCCACGAGCGGAAGCAGATCGAGGGCGCCGAGGAACGTACCGGAGGTTGCAGAGGCCGGCGGTGTGGCGGTGGCACCCAGTCCACCTCCAGGGCCGAGCGCGACACCTCCATCGGTGGCGTTGTTCCCGAGACGGAACGCGCCGTCGCCGCCGCGAAATCCGCCTGGCCCGCCCAACCCGCCGGCGCCACCCGCGTCGGCTGGTTCCGTTGACGCCATTGGCGCCGGACAACAGGAGCAGTGCGCTATTGGTGATCTCGACATCCCCCTTCACGAGAATCGTGACCGGCGTGTTGGCCGCGTTGCGTGGAATCACCACCTGCACGAAGCAGCAGGTGGTCAGCGCCGGCGCGGCGTATTCGAGGTGCACGCTGTCGAACACCATCACGCCGTCCGGCGGCAATGGAAGCGTGAGGAACCCGTTGGCTTGCGTCGTGCCCGGCGGCCATGTGCTGGCGTTTCGCGTGTCGAAGGCGCCGAGGCTCGAATGATTCCGGCAGCCGCACAAATCCGGCGGCAGCGTTTGCGCGATCACCGGCCACGCGAGAGCCGCGGACGCCACGATCAGCGCAATCCGCACTCGGCGCCCCCAGTCGATATCCCTGCTCGATCTGCAACTGCTCATTTCATGTCTCCTCAACACTCGGGCCCGCCTGCCATCTGAACTACGGCTTCTTCATTTCCACACCGACCACCGGCGCCACAATCGTCGGGATCCTGGAGGCCGGCGGCGTTCCGACGACGACCACGAGCTGACGCTTCTCGCCGCCCGCATCGAGCGTCAAGGTGGCGACGCCTTCCAGCCCAGTCGCCACGGTGAACGTCGCCGACTGTTGTCCCGCCGGGATCGCGACCGCCTCAGTGACGGTCGCGATACTCGGATCCGAGCTGGAGATCGTGACCACCGTGCTGCCGGATCGGGGAGCGGTCAGGAGCGGAGCGGTCAGCGTTCGCTGCACGGTTCTCGCGGAGAAGATCACGCCTGCCACCGGCGCCGCCAGCACGGCCACACCGGCGGGCCTGGCGAACGTAATCGGAGTGTCGCCCGCAGCCGGCGTCCCGACGACGACCGTCAGTTGCCGCAAGCTCTCCGCCCGCGCGGAACGTCAGCGTGGCCGTGCCCGCGCCACCAGTCAGAACGTCGACGGTGACCGACTGTTGCCCCGGCGCGATCGTGAGCGATCCGCCGACCGACGCGACCGCGGCAGCGCTGCTCGAGACGACCACAGGCGTGGCGGCAGCGGCCGGGGCCGCGAGCAGCACGAGCGTGAACGTCGCGTGTCCCGCCTGCGGTGTCACGACGCGCCCAAGCGACGGAATCGGCATCACAGCGACGCCAACCGGCGGCGCCACGACCGGGCCGAGCACATCAGACGGTGGAGCGCCGACGACGATGGTGATCTGCCGCACTTCGTTGCCGGCGCGGAACGTGAGGGTGGCGATGCCGGCGACGCCCGTGACGATCGTCACGGGGCTCGTCTGGTCGCCCGCCGCAATGCTCACCGGCGTGTCGACACGGGCGACCGCCGGGTTGCTGCTCGTGACCGACACAGTCGTGACACCGGCCGCCGGCGCGCTCAGTAGTTGAAGCGTCAGCGCGCGCTGGCTGGCGAGGCCCGCGAATACCCGGCCGACGAGCGGCACCGCCCGCACCAGGGCTCCAGCGACGGGGCTCGACATCGATACGGTCTTTGCGACGCGTGGGCTCACCGATGCCACAACCGCAGCGTTCCCTCGCGTCGAGGTCACGGTGATCGTGGTGTTGCCCGCCGTAGCGCCGCCGATTGGCACGCTCACGTCGAGCTGTCCGGCGGGCAGCACGACAGCGGAAGGCAACGTCACGATCGAGGCATCTCCAGCGGTCAGGGCGATCGCCAGATCGACCGACGCCGGACTCGACAAGCCGACATGGAGGTTGGCTACGCCTCCGAGAGGCACGCCGAGCAGACTCGGACTCGTCAGCAGGCCGACGACGACATTGGCGGTCAGCTCGTCGCGCGCCACTTCGACGTTGCTGCTGTTGCGGCCGACCGCGACAATCCTCACGTTCGGAGCGCTCGACGCAGACGGCACCGTGAACAACGTGCTGAAGGACGGCCCGCTCTCCGCCGGCAGCGCCAGTCCGTTGACCTCGAACGTGATGGTGGCGATTCCCAGCGACGCGCTGCCCTGGGCCTGCAACGTGACCTGGCGGTTCTCGACGAGGTCCTCGCCGCGCGCCGGGCTGGTGATGCCGAACGTCGAGGTCATGAACGTGAACGTCAGCGGCGCCTGCAGCGGGTTGCCGTCGGCGTCCGCGAGCGCGTTGCCACTCACGTCGGTGATGGCGGACGTCACCTGGGTGACGATGACTGCGCCGAACGGCAGCGGCTGCGCCGGCGTGAACCGGACTTCGCGGTTGCCGTTCTGCAGCGCGAGCGCGCCGGCGAGGGTCACGCCATCCTTGCTGACGCGTACCGATGTGCCGTTGACGGTCGACGGATCGATCGGCTCGGTGAAGGCGAGCTGGATGAAGCTGCCGACGGGCACATCCACGGCGTTCTGCGCGGGCGCGATGGACGAGAGCCTCGGCGCCGTCACGTCGCCCTGCCTGGTCGTGAAGGCGCTCGTGAACGCCGCCGACATCGCGTCGCCGGACACATCACGGATGGCGGTGTCCACGACCAGCGTGTGTCCCGCGCCGAGGACGAGCGGCTGCGCAGGCGTCAATGTCACGGTGCGATCCAGGTTCGAGAAGGAGAACGTCACCGGAACGTTCACCTGTCCCCGGCTCAACCGCAGCGATGTCGCGGTGACGCTGGCGCGATCGATCGGCTCCGTGAACTGCACGACAACGCTGGCGTTCGGATCAACGTCCACCGCGCCGTCGGCCGGGCTCACGAGACTCACCGCGGGCGGCACGACATCACGGACCGTCAGCGTGAGCGTCGCGGTCCCCTGGTTGCCCGACACATCGGTGGCGGTAACGGATAGAGTCAGCGATCCGCCGGCCGGCAAAGGCGCGTCGAACGGCACCGTGAAGACTTCGGTTCGTGCGGCGGCCGCCGGAGCACCGCGGGTTTCCGCGCGCACGACGACGCCGCTGGTGCTGAGTCCGATCGCGGCGACACCGGCTTGATCGCTCGCCGTCACGGTGACCTCGAGCGGCGATCGAGGATCGATCTGCGTGCCGGCGGCCGGGCTGACGATGCTGACCTGAGGCGCGACGGTATCGATCGCGACGTCCGTGGTCACCGTGGATCCCGCCGTCACAATCGCTGGAACGGTTGCGCTCGCCGTGGTTCCCTGCTGCGTCGTGGTCGCCTTGACATTGAAGTTCCCGGCAGGCGCCAGCACGAACTGGTAACTGCCGTTGGCCGCCGACTGCGTCGTGAGCGTGAAGTTCGTCGTACCGATCGCGCCGCTGCCGGTGACGGACGCTCCGCTCAGGGCTGTGCCGTTGAACCGCACGATGCCGCGGACAAACCCGGTGTTGCTGAACACGACGTCCTGCGCGGCTGTCGTACTGCCGGCTGCGAAGACGCCGTCGGCCGGCGGCGACTGGATGAGCGACGCGAGAGTCGGATGATCGGCCTGCAGCGTGAACGCGTCGACAGCAATGGCCCGCGACGTCCCCGTGTCGTTGATGGCGCCGGCGAACGCGAAGTGGCCGTCCTGGTCGGTCGCCACCTGATACGTCCGTCCGAACAGCGGGTTGGCGCTGCGGAAGTGGACCGTTGCGTTCGCGATCGCGGTTGTCGAATCCGATGCCAGCACCCGGCCTTCGACATCGCCGGCCAGGGCCGGGAGCGCGGACAACGGGCTGACGCCGTCGGACGGCACGGCGAAGTTGACGACCTCCGCGATCTCGTCGAGGCTCAATCCATCCAGTGCCTCCGGCGGGAGCTGGACGAGCCGCTCGGCGGACGCCTGCGCCGCGGCTCGGCTGCTCTGCTGCGCGACGAAGTAGAGATTCGCCGTGATTCCGTTCGGGGGCACGGTGATACTCCGCCACTCGATCGCCGCCTCGCGTGGAGATCCGGTCGACAGCGTTGCAGCACCTGCGCGTCGGGCGCCGGCAGGGCCGTCGAACACGATTGCGGTGGCCGGCACTCCCGCCTCAGCGTCGGTCCCATCGTCCACCACCATCCAGCGATCGGCAGTGTCCGGGTCGCTCACGTCGAGCACGGCATCGCCGGACGAGGTCTTCACCAGCAGCGTGTGCTGGAGCTCGCTGGTGACGCGAACGTCGATCGTCACCGGCTGCGGCGTCGGATTGCTGAAGATGTCGAGATACCGCGCGAAGTAGCCGTTTCGCGGCACGAAGATTTTGCGAGTGACGTTCAGGCCGGCGAGACCTTGCTGGCGGACCGCCAGCTCGCGGCCCCCGTTCTCGATGGTGCCAATCGTGGTCCCCTGGAACCGCGCCGGTACTCCGCCGCTGACGACATCGAGCAGGAGTCCGCCGGCATCCCGGAACGCGCTCGATCCTGTTTGCAGCGAGCCGTCGCGCTGGACGTCAAAGCGATAGTTGTTCGCGTCGAACCGCACGACGGGCGGCGTCACCGCGTTGCTGACGAGCAGAATGTCGACCGTGGCCGTGGCGCCGTCGGCGTCGATGGTTCCAGCACCCTCGCCGAGGAGCAGCCGCGCGACGTCGCCGGTCGAGACCGAGAACGGTCCGACCGGCATGTTGTCGATCGTGTAGAAGCCGCCCGCATTGGTCGTGGCGCTCCTCGGGCCGCCGAGCTCCGCATTCAGGCTGTTGACGTTCACGGCCAGGCCCTGCGCGCTCGAGCTGTCGGGATTCAACACGCGCCCCGTCACGGTGCCGAGACCGACCAGCGTGAAGTCGCGCGTGAAGACCTGGCCGGCGAACGCAAGCTTGATCGGGCTCTTGCTGCGCACGCGGAGGCGGTTCTGCGCGTCGACGACGCTGATGAAATATGTCGGCGGAAGCGGCAAGCCATCGAAGCGGTATCCGCCGTCGGCGCCAGTCGTGACCGTCTGGTTCGACGTCGACACGCGGACTCCCGCGGCAGGCGTCTGTCCGTCCGGCTGGAAGATCGTGCCGGCGATGCTGCCGGTCGGCTCGAGCGTAACCGTGATACGCGTCGGTGTCGTCCGGGTTCACAGTCGACGTTGACGTCCCGTGCAGGCTGCCCGAAGAGGCGTCAACTTTGACGCTGCCTGCGAGGACGCGTTCGATCAGGACCGTTCCGTCCGGACCTGTCGCGCCGGCCAACGTATCGACGAATCCGCCGCCTGAGGCAGACACCACGACTCCCGCGCCCGCCACTGGATTGCCACCGGCGTCGGTCACCGTGACGAGGACGGAACCCTGCGCGTGGAGCGTGACGTCGACGGTCCTGGTTTCTCCCTGAGTCGACAGCGTGCCTGTCGCCCTGCCCTGTTGCCGCGTCCCGGCGTCGTTCACCGTGACGGTGAACGGGCCCAGTGGAAGGAACGGCAGGTCGTATTCGCCGAGATCGTTCGTGACCGTCGAGTGGCCGCTAATCGTGACGAGAGCGCCGACGGCGACCGTTACGCCATCGGGACGGAACACGACGCCGCGAACGTTGCCGAACGTCGAGAGGTGCACATCCGCCGTGACCACTTGTCCGTTCTGCTCGATTGTGCCGGTGCTCGTCCCGGCCTTCCCGGTCACGTCGTCGTGCGCCTGGACCGTGAAGGTTCCGACGAACACCCGGTTGAAGACGAAGGCGCCGTCCGCGTCCGCGTTTGTGCTGGTCGGCGGCGTGGCACCGAACACGCTGACGCTCGAGAAGGTCACCGGTGCGCGCGGAATCGCTGTACCGGCGCCGTCGAGGACTCGTCCGGTGACCGACCCTTCACCGAGGAACGGGATCGAGACCGTGGCTTCGTCTCCGTCGGCGCCGATCGAGACGGTCGACCGGCCGCGGTGGCCGTCGCTGCTCGTGGCGTGCACGACGTAGCTGCCCTGCGGCACGAGCGGGAACTCGAACTGGCTCGAATCGCCGGTGAACGTCAGGCTGAGCGGCGCGCTGAGATCGTTGGCGGCAAAGAGCTCGACCTTGACTCCGGCACCCGCCGGATCGCCCGTCGCCGTTTTCACGTCCCCGAGAACGGCGCCCGCCGGAATCAGGGAGACGTCGACGTTCGCGAAGCCGTTCGGCCGATTCATCGATGCGGCGGCGAAGCCGCGCTGCCGGGAGACCGGGTCGAGCGCCTTCACGGAGGCAGACGGACCGGCCACACCTTCCGCAAAGTAGGCGCCGCTGCCGTCGGTGGTCGCGGTGAGGGTGCTGTTGATCGTGAGTTGCACGCCGGCCACCGGCTGGGACAGCGCGTTGCGCACCGTGCCGCGAACGACGCCGCCGCGGACGGTGACCGTCATCGATGCGCGCTGCACCCCCTGGATCAGCGCCCGGAGCGCCGCGCTGCCGCCGCTGACGCCGGTCACCTGAATCGTGCGCGTCGTCTCGCCAGCGGCGAACACCACGCTCGGCGTCGCGGTGGCGATGTTCGGATCGGCCGTCGTGAAGTCCACGCGCTGGCCGCCGGCCGGAGCCGGCTCGGCGAGCTGCACCGCGACCGGGATCGATTCGCCGGCGATGACGATCGCAGAGGCTGGCAACGTTACGTCAGCGACGGACTTGACCGCGAGGGTCAGCAGCGACGGTGCGCTGACGTTCCCGGAGATGTCGACGGCGACCGCTCGCAGATTCAGAATCGCTCCGGCGGCGAGAGTGTCCGGGACGTTGATGGTGAAGGAGACGCGCGCGCTTCCGATCGGCGGCGACACCGGTTTGGCGTCGGACACCGTGAACGCGCCCTGGCCTGTGAGCTCGACGCGCGCGACCGCGATCTCGTCGTCGGCATCCGCGAAGATCGTCACGGGACGGCCGCGAACCATGTCTGTGCCGCCTGTGTCCGTGTTCAAGCGAACCGTCGGCGCGACGGTATCGGCCACTGGCAGGATGACGCGCGCGGCCGTGCCACGATTCCCGGCGTGGTCGACGGCAACGGCGTCCAGCGTCAGGCTCTGGCCTGGCTGCGCGTTCTGCGGCACCTGGATGGCGAACGACGCCGCAACCGAGTTCTGTCCCGGATTGATCTCTCGCGTCTGCGTCGAAGTCAGGGCGCCGCCGACGGTCAATGTCACCGACGCGACGCCGCCGAGATCGTCCGCCGAGACGATGACGGTCGTGGTCTGACCCGGATTCACCTTCGTGCCCGACGAAGTCCCCGTGATCGTCACCGTCGGACTGACCGCGTCGAGAACGGCAACGGCGATCGGCGAGGCCTGCACGACGTGCCCGTGCGTATCGACCGCGGTTGCATTGATAGTGATCGTCGAACCTGGCGCCGCGGTCGGCGGCACCGTGAACGCAAACGATTCGGTCCGGCTGGTCGCGGCAGGATCGAAGACTCGTGTCGCCGCGTCCTGCGGCTGGCCGGTGTTTGCCTTGAAGCCCACCTGTGTCAGGCCCACGTCGTCGCTGCCGCTGACATTCACCACAATGCGATCGCCGTTGTGTGCCGACGTGCCCGCGGCCGGCGCGGCGATCGCGATCGCCGGCGGCTGGTCTGCCGCTATCGTGATCGAGGTACTGACGGGCGTCGTTCCTCGATTGCCGGATGTATCCGTCGCAATCGCCGACACCTTGATCTGCGTGCCTGGTCCGCCGAGAGCGGGAGCCGCGATGAAGTTGAAGACGAATGGCGAGGTCCGCGCGGCAAACACAAAGACGTCGTTGATGTACCAGTCGACCACTGCGACGTCGTGCGAGACGCCGAGATTGGCGGTAACGCTGGTCGAGGTGTTTTCGATGACGATGCCGTTGTTCGCGGGGAGCAGACCGAGGATCTGCGGCGGCGTGCGATCGGTCGTGGTGAAGGTGTAGTCGAGATCCTGGGACTGGGTGTTGCCGGCCGCGTCGACGGCGGCGCTCATCTGGACCCGGTACGTGGTGGCTTCGGCGAGCGGCAGATTCGGCGTGAACACGAGCGCGGTGTTGCCGAGGATGAAGTCGAGCCGTCCCGCGACTGCGCCCTGGGGACCGCTCAGCGTGAAGGGCGGCGCGCGGAACCGGGCGGGATCGATCGGCTCCGAGAACTGGATGCGGACCGGGGAAACGATCGCCACACCGCTGCCGTTCGACGCCGGGCTCACGCTGGCGAATGCCGGCGCCGTGATGTCCACCGTGGTGAACGTCGACGTGAAGCGCGCCGCCATCTCCTTGCCGACGCGATCCTTCACGTGCTCCACCCGAAGGCTGTAGCGGGTCTCGTCCTTCAGCGGCGCGATCGGCGTCAGCGTCGCCACGGTGTCGCCATCGGTGACATTGAGCGCGTACGTGACGGGACCGGATGGTCCCTCGAGCACGACGTTTTCTGCCGTCACCGTGCCTGGCAGGATCGGCTCCGTGAAGACGAGACGGACGACCTGATTCAGCGGAACCGCGACGCCGGAAGCGGGCGGCGCGCTCGAGGCGACCGCCGGCGGCGCTTCGTCGAGCAGGATGTCGCCGAGGACGCCGTCAGCAGCCACGCTCCCCGAACGCTTCGCGAGCCCAGGGCCGGCAGGATCCTGCAGGTTCAGCGTGTAGTTGCCGAGCGGCGATGGATCGAACAGGAACGAACCGTCCGCGGCGGTCTCGTGGTACAGCCGGCGCTCGCCAGGCGTGTCGGGCCCGATGATCAACTCGGCGACGACGCCTTGTGCGGGTTGCCCAGCCGCTCTCAATGCGCGGCCGCCGACGCTTCCCGTGGCCTCCAGTACGACAGTCACGGTCTTCTGTTCACCCGGGTTCACGGTGCCGCCGGCTGCGCCCTTCAGCCCGCTGATCGCGTCTACGGCGCTGACCGTAAACGTGCGCGCTGGCACGTCGATGAACGCAAACGTTCCGTCGGACGGCTTCACTCCCTGCGTGCACGGTCCATCGCAGCCGCTGGCCGGGCTGCCATCGAGCTTGACGATCGCGCTCGTGACCGGCGTGCCGTCGGCGCGGATCACGGTTCCGGAGATGCGGGTGAGCCCGACCATGACAACGTCTCTCGTCACGACGTCGCCATCGAGCTCCATGTCGCCGAAACTCCGGCCGACGTTGCTCGTGACCTGCCCCAGCGCCTTCACGCTGAACCGGCCCAGCGGGACGTTGTCGAGGAAGTAGAAACCGTTCACGTCGGCCGTCAGCTGGACGGGTGGCACTTGATCCGCGCACCGCCCCGTATAGCAAATCTCGACAGCGCTATTGGCGGCCCGGGTGCCGTCCGGATTGAAGACGGTGCCTTCGATCCGGCCGGCGAGCGGCCGCAGATTGTTCACGACGAGCGGGACTTCGACGATCTCTCCTTCGCGATCGATGCCGCCGGTGGCCGTCGTGATGCCTTTCACATCCGACCTGCTGGCGACGAGCGTGAACGTGCCGCGCGAGGTCCCAGGAAACGACCAGCTGCCGTCGACGGCCGTGGTCGTTTTCAACAGCGGCAGCGGGCGGCCCGATTGAGAGGTCTGCTGAAGCGTGATCTCCCAGCCTTTGAGTACCGCGAGCGTGCCCCCCTGAACGAGCGTGCCCCTGACGACGCCGAGCGCGCCCTGCAACAGATTGATCGGAACCTGCTGATTGGCGAGGCTGATGGATCCGGAGGCGAATGCGCGGCGCGCGGTCGCCGCCTCGAACGTGTCGATGGAGAAGTCGC
>CAWCDQ010000019.1:0-78427 GCA_963794305.1 uncultured Acidobacteriota bacterium
GGCTGCGCCAGCACGACAAGGCACGCGATGTCTGGCGCGAGGGACTCGCGGCATGGCCCGAGACCGACGGTTTCCGCGTCAGGCTGAACGCGACGGACGCGGAGATTCCGGACATCATCGAACGCGCGCTCGACGCCGGCGTACGCGTGGACACGACGCTGCGAGAGCTCTTTCCCGATCTGACGCCAACTGCGTCCAAGGCGGTGCCATGACCTCGCTGCTGCCGGCCCACTTCACGATCGTCATCCCGACCTACAACGAACGGGATCGCATCGACATCCTGCTCCACCGGTTGTTCGAGTCCTGCGATCGCGAAGGCCTCGCGGCCGAAGTCATCATCGTCGACGACAATTCGAAGGATGGCACCGGTGCGATTGCCGAACGATGGGCGCGCCACCACCGCGTGCGCGTCATCCATCGCCCGGGAAGCTCGGGCTCGGCACCGCTGTTCTCGAAGGCTTCGCGCTCGCACAGACCGAGATCGTCGGCGTGATGGATGGCGACCTGAGCCACCCCCCGGAACTCGTGCCCACGCTGTTTCGAACGATGAGCGAGGGGGCCTTCAATCTCGTCGTGGCGAGCCGCTACGTATCCGGCGCCGGTACGTCGAACTTTCCGATCGGCCGATGGCTGCTGTCCCGCGCCGGATGCTGGCTCGCCCGGCCGCTTACCCCGGTGCGCGACGCGATGTCGGGCTTCTTCCTGATCCGGCGCAATCAACTGGAGAAGTTCCGGACGTCGGTCAGGGGATTCAAGATCGGACTGGAACTGTTCGTGCGCTCGCAACCGCGCAAGCTTGCCGAGGTCGGCTACGTGTTCGTCGGGAGATCGGCGGGTGAGAGCAAGATGAGCCTTTCCGAAGGCACAGGGTTCTTGCGTCAGCTCAAGAACCTGTATCGCGACCGGCTCGCCGCACCCGTCACCCGGCCTGCGCGCGTCGCGATCCCCGCCGGTCAGGAACGGACGGCGTCGGCCTCGCTGTCGGGCGCCTGACGGGCTCTCAAGCGGTTCCACATCGACCGGCCCCCGAGCATGGCGATGACGGCGCCCCCGGCCGCCGTGCTGAAGCCATAAGAGATGGCTCGCTCGAGCGCGGTGACGGCCGCCGCCGTCGGTAGATCGACGCCGAACGCCATCAGTCCAGCCACCAATCCTCCCTCCACCGGACCCAGGCCGGCAATCGCGGGCACGACTCCTCCGAGCATCGCGAGAATCGAGAGCGCCGCGATCTGGGTCGGGGGAAGCACCACGCCGAACGCGAGCGTCGCGCAGGTCAACCTGAGAAAATCCTGCACCCACAGCATCGACGAGTAGCCGACGCCTGCCGCAAACAACGCGGCGCTCACGCGGCTGGGCGCCAGCCGCGTCCGCCAGCTTTCGATGGAGAGTGCCGAGCGGAGCGGGCGCCGGAAAGCGAACGCGGCGATGCCGAGCGCGGCGGCGAGAGCGATGACAACGCCGGCCGATTGCCGTGCCGAGGACAGCGACCGCAGGGCGACGAGCGCCATGCCGCTCAGCACGAGAATCGGCGGCAGCTCGGACAGTCGATCCCACACCGCCGCAACGGTCGCCTGCGTCCACGTCGCGCGGCCGCCCAGGCGGACGAGGCCGATGCGGCACGCTTCTCCGCCTGGTGCGGGCGTCAGGTTCCCGGCGGCGATCCCGCCCAGCGTCGCGAGCGTAGATCTGAGCACGGTCACCTCGCCGCCCTGTGCGCGTAGGAAGCCGCGCCACCGCGCACCGGCGATGAACAGGCTGACCACATACAGCAGGAAAGCGGCGGCGGCGTAGGTGGGCCTGGCGCTCGACAGTCGTTCGAGGCTCGCGTCGACGATGTGCCAGATGGCGTGCAAGGACAATCATCGACGTGGGTGCGCCGCTTCGCAATTGGATCTTTCGGGTCGCGCTGACGCTGCTGGTAGTGGCGGTGGCGGCCTTCCTGCTGACGACGCCAGGACCGGCGTGGCTTCGCCTCGGGCTGCTCGCGCTCCTCGTCGCGGCTGGACTCGATCAGGCGTTCCGGCGCACGCCGGCGTTCGATCCGCTCGGCCGCGTCCGCTGGCGCCTTCCGTCGTCACGCGGCTCCAGGCGGTGCGCCATCACTTTCGACGATGGACCAAGCGCGGCGACGGCGGAGGTGCTGGACATTCTCGCCAGCGAGGGCGTGCCGGCGACCTTCTTCGTGCTGGGCGCCAACGTCGAACGGTATCCCGCCATCGTGCAGCGCGCGCGCGACGAGGGACACGCTGTCGGTATACATGGAATGACCCACGCCAAGCTGACGAGAGCCTCGGCCGACGCGATCGAGCAGCAGGTCTCCGGTGTCACGCACGTCCTCGAGCGGCTCGGGGTGAAGCCGGCGAGCGTGTACCGCACGCCGCACGGATACAAATCGTCCGGCGTGTTCGAAGTCGCGCGGCGTCGCGGATTGACGCTCTGGGCGTGGAGCCGCGGCGTGTGGGATACCGACCGTCCCGATCCGGACGTCCTGGTTCGCCGCGCAACGCGCATGGCGCGCTCCGGCATGGTCCTGCTGCTTCACGACGGCCGCGGACTCGAACCCCAGCCCGAAGTGCAGTCGATGCTCACCGCGCTGCCGGCGATTATCCGCGAACTCAAGAAGCGCGGCTTCACGTTCGTGCGGGTCGGCGACGCGTGAAGCTCGGCATCCTCTGCGAGAACTATTACCCGACGCTGGGAGGCGAGCAGGAACACATCTTCAACCTGCGGCGTCATCTCGAGTCGCCGTCAGACGGCTCGGAGCCGGTGGACGTCCGTATCATCGTGCCGCATGTCAGCTGCGACACGTGGCACGGTCCAAAGACGACCCGCACGTGCTTCGTCCGGCGCACTCGCTTCGGATTCACGGCGAGGGATCGGCTTCGCAGATCACGATCGCGCCGTCGGCGTACGGCGCGCTGAAGAGAATCTTTGCGCGGGAGCGATTCGATCTGCTGCACATTCATGCGCCGGTCGACATCGGGCTCCCGACCTGGGCGCTCTGGACGTTCGATGGCCCGATTGTCGGCACGATTCACAGCTACTTCACCCACACGCGCAAGCGGAACCTCATCGTGCCCTGGTACCGATACGTGATGCGGCGCATGACGCGGGTGATCGCGGTCAGCGAGGCGGCGCGGGACACGATGGCGCGGTACGCCGCTTCGACAGCACGATCATCGGAACGGTGTCGACTGCGACGGCTTCGAGTCGGGCGTCCCATTCCGCGGTTCGCGGACGGGATGACCAACATTCTCAGCGTCGCCCGTCTCGAACATCGCAACGGCATCGACCTGGTAATTGACGCCTTCGCGCGCGCTCGCGCACGACCGGCCCGGCGTGCGCCTGCTGTTGGCGGGCGAGGGGCCCGGGAGAGCGCAGTACGAAGCGCAGGTGCCCGGCTGCCGCCGTCGATCGCGGAGCGCGTGATCTTTCTCGGCGCCGTGTGGGACTGAGCGCGCGGATCTGTACGCGTCGGCGCATTGCTTCGCACTGGCCCGCGCAAGGCGAGTTTTTCGATTCTGCTGCTCGAAGCGCTCGCGGCCGGCTTGCGCGTCGCGGCGCTGCCAGGCGAAGGAACGAGCCGCGCGGGCGACCACTGGGCGCTCGCCGAGATGGCGCGCTCGGAGACTCCGGAGGCCTACGCCGACGCGCTCCAGCGCGCGCTGTCGCCGCCGACGCCCGAGTCGGCGTGCGCGGCCCGCGCGATGGCGCGGCGGCACGACTGGAGCGTCGATGGTCCCGCGGATTCGCCGCGTCTACGACGAAGCGCTATCCCCGAACGCACGGTAGCGAACCGACGGGAAGGCGTCGGCGTGCGAACCTCGCGCCGACGTCAGACAACCGGGTGCCAGGTGAAGAAGAGAGCCGCGAGGATGGCCTGACCGAGCGCGAAGCCGACGATCAGCCGCGTGCGCGCGCGCCCTCGAACCCGCATCGCCAGCCACGCGAAGACGGGAAACATCACCGAGCAGAAGCGTCCCATCGACAGGAAGCCATGCCGAAGGAGCGGGAACACAATATTGCCGACCACGAACAGCCCATACGCGGGGCCCAGCAGGGTCGTCAGGGGCGCCAGCGCAATCAGGACGAGCGCGAGCGGCAGGGCATTGGGGATCCACCAGAGATTGATCGGGGCATGCGGCAGTTCCGGCGGGGAGATCCCAAAGTTATTGGGCCACGCCGCCTGGTTGGCAAGCCACGCCGTGGCATCCCCCACGCGCGACGCGAGGTACGCGCTGAAGATCAGCATTCCCAACGCCGGCGTCATGGCCGCCGCCGTACGCGAGAGGCGGTGCCGGCGTTCGCGATTGGCCACAATCGCGATCACGATGATCGGGATCGACAGCAGGAGGCCGTTAGGCCTCACGAAGCCGGCGAACAGACCGATCGTGGCGGCTCGCCAATACAGACGACGCTCCACGTAGTAGCACGCGCCGGCGACAGTGAGGAGATACAGCGACTCCGTGTAGACGGCGCTGAAGAAGAGTGCCGACGGGAACGTGCTGATCAACCAGACGGCGCCGGTGGCGACTTCGGCGCCGGCACGGTCAGCGGTCCATCGCCAGAAATAGCAGAGCGCCGGCAGAAACGCGGCGAGCGACACCACCAATCCGGCGACCAGCGGGTGACCGCCGATCGCCGCACCGACCACCCGCATCAGGACTGGGAGCAATGGAAAAAACGCGACGTTCTGTTGCTCGAGGGGGTTGCCGTTCCACTGATATCCGCGCGTCGCGATATCGAGATACCAGAAGGTGTCCCATCGCGCCAGAAGATTGCGCGCCGGATCGGCCGCGACCTGCCACGTCGACGGCTCACCGGCGTGCGGGGTATAGCCGATGAACGCGGCCGCGGCGAGGCCGACGACGAGGACGCCGAACCGCGTCACCACGAACGGCACGGCGACCGCGCGCATCGCGGCGGCCAGCGACGCCGGCGGCGCTGCGATGCGAAGATCGTTTGCGGTACTATCTCGCATCGACATGCAAAGTGTAATGCGAAAGTGTGCGCCGTCTTCAGCGGCGATCGTGGCGACCGCCGTGCTCGCGACGCGGTTGCCGGTGCTGTTGTGCGGCGCGATCGCCGTCTGGATCGTCGGCACGATCCCGCCTCCGGCGGCCGAGGCCGTCTGGCGTGTGTCGTCGCACGAAGTCGCCAACCTGCTCGCGCGCTGGGACACGTTCTACTACTACACGATTTCCACTGAGGGCTACAGCTGGGATCCGGCGGTCTTTCGTCACTACAACGTCGTGTTCTTTCCGCTCTATCCAATGCTGATGCGCGGCGGCGGCATCATCCTCGGCGGGCATCCGTTGCTGGCGGGACTCATCATCTCGCTGACCGCCTTTGCCGGCGCGCTGGTGCTGCTCTATCGGCTGGCGGAGCTGGAACTCGGCGACGACTACGCCTGGCGCGTGATCCTGTTGATCTCGACGTTCCCGTACGCGCTGTACTTCTCGGCGGTCTACACGGAATCGCTGTTTCTGCTCCTCAGCGTTGGCGCCTTCTACTCGATGCGGCGAGGGAGTCTCGGCTGGGCCGCGCTGTGCGGGCTGGCGGTCGGCCTGACGCGGCCCAACGGATTCTGGCTGGCGCTGCCGCTGGGTCTACTCGCGGTGTGGCCGATTGATCGCGACCGATCCGGCGCGTGTTCGAGCCGCTCGATCCGCTTGCCGCTCGCGCTTGTCGTCGCGGGTCTGCCGGCGGTCGGCGTGACGCTGTTTTCGATCTATCTCCAGTTGAAGTTCGGTGACGCGCTGGCCTGGGTCCACGGGCAGGCGGCGTGGGGCGTGCCGATGCTGCTGCGCGCCGGCGCGCCAGACCCGGGCAAGCTTCCTGGCGAAGCGTTGATCAAGCCGATCGAGGTGATCACCTGGATCGGCAATATCGGGGCGTTCTGTGCGGCTGTGTACGCCATTCGACCGATTTCCAGGCGGTTGGGACCCGCCTACGGCGCGTGGATCGCCGTCAATATTTTCCCGCCGGTCGTGGCGCACCTGTTCATCTCGATGGGGCGATTCACGTCGGTGCTGTTCCCGGTCTTTTTCTGGATGGCGATCCGCATCCCTCGCGAGCGGCTGATTCGCGTCGCAGGCGCCTTTGCTCTCGGTCAGGCGATCCTGGCGATGTGGTTCTTTCTGTGGCGTCCCGTGGTGTGACACACGATCGGAAGGAACCGCAGAAAGCGCAGAGACCGCTGAGTGTTGTTTGTCTTCGAGTGCGTTGCAGAATTGGTCGGCCCCTACAACGCCAATTCGGCAACGCGCTCTTAGTGAAATGGTTCCTCCGCGATCTTTGCGGTCTCCGCGGTTCCTTCTTATCGTGATCTCCAGTTTTTGTGATCGTCAGAGATCGGTCTGCGGGGATGCCAGCCGCGCGATCGCGCTGACGGCGATTACGGCGAGCACGACGTTGCGCACGACCACGAGGATCAGCGCCGGGGGCGCGCTGGCGAGCACTGCTCCGTAGTAGCTCCACAGCAGCTGCGTCAGCACAATCGCGACCGCGGTGAGCAGCGCGAGCCTTTTCTCGCCCTGCGCCCAGGCGATGCCAGCCGCCGGCGCGAGCCAGATGACGTACTGCGCGGACAACAGCGCCGAGAGCAGCAGCAGCGCCGTGACGCTGGCGAGCCATCCCGCGCCGATGCGGTTCACCCGTGCGCCGCGCCAGCCGCTCCAGACGGAGATTGGAGCGGCCGCCAGGAACATGGCGATCGACGCGGTACCGTTGATCGTGCCGATCCGCCACGCACCGCTCTCCATCCTCAGGGTCTGCGAGTCGGTCATGTGAACCAGGCTGCCGATCAGGCTCTCGATTTGCCAGCCGGTGGCCCCCCGGAACGTCAGCACCTGCACGATGCCTTTCGAACCGGCCATCCAGATCGCGGCGCCGCCAAAGGCGGCGGCCGTCACCGCGAACGCGGCGATGGCCAACGGCGATCGCCGTTCGCGCCACGGGACGATCAGCAGCGCCGCCAGGACGAGCGGCCAGAGCTTGAACGCGGCGCCAGCCGCCAGCGCGCAACCGAGCGCGAGCGGCCTGTTGTGACGCCACGCGGCGACGGCGAGAATCGCTGCGGCGGTCGACCAGGCGTCGACCCGGTTGAAGAACAGCCCCAGTACCGGCAGGAGCACCGCCGCGCCACACGCCGCCGCCGCCAGGCCCCAACCCCAGACCAACGATCCGACGATGACGGCGTCCGCGATCAGATTGAGGACGACGACGCCGAGGCCGAATGACGCCCGCCCGCCGGGAAGGCGCGCGAGCGACTTGAACACGAGCAGCGTGGCGATCGGGTGCTCGACCTGGTAGTCGACGTACGGCCGGCCCGGCGTGCTGCCGATCGCATAGTAGCGGTCGAAGTCGCCGGCCGGCCGCGGGCCGTTGATCGCCGACACGCTGAAGACGACGGCGTGAACCAGGAGCGCGGCCGTCAGGATCCAGATCGGCGGCACGCGCATGTCAGCGCTCATTCGCCGCGAACGTGAGGAAGCCGAAGTACGGCAGCAACCAGACGAGGTAGTTGTTGTGCAGCGTCGAGCCGGTGGCCAGGATCGCCAGCTGCGCGCCGACGATCCACTCCAGCGTCTCGCCGCGCGCCCAGTGCCGGCGCTGCGCTCGCAGCAAGAGCCACGCGATGACCGCGATCGCGGCGAGACGGACGATCCACACCGGCGGCCCGGAGAGAGAAAACATCAACGCCGTCGAATCGGGATCGCGAAAGAACGGGTAACCGAGGTTGTGCCTCAGCCCTGTCCAGTCGCTCATCGCGAAAGGCGCGAAGCAGGCAAGCGGGATCGCGAGAGCCAGAGCGATGGACCACCATGGCCCGCCGAGCAGAAGCGGAACGAACAAGAGGCCGGGCAGGAATTTCGCGGCGATCGACATGCCGACTGCGCAACCCGCAACGGCGTACTGGCGCCGCTCGGCGGCGATGACGGCCAGCAGGCAGAGCAGCGTCGGAAACATATCCAGGTGCC
The DNA here is from genome assembly GCA_963794305.1 of uncultured Acidobacteriota bacterium. Lineage (GTDB taxonomy): Bacteria > Acidobacteriota > Vicinamibacteria > Vicinamibacterales > CAVVIG01 > CAVQFC01. Next base: position 7,983 of record CAWCDQ010000019.1, read on the forward strand.
CCTGGGCCAGGACATTCGTCGCAATGTGAGGCGTGAGGACGAACGGCGCGATCGCCAGCGCCGTCCAGAACGCCGCGCCGCGTTGTGCCCGCGCCCACGATCCGATGGCGGCCACCGTGAACAGAAACAGCAGCAGGTGCGAGATTGGAATCCCCGCCGCGCCGAACGCGGCGATGAAGGGCCAGTAGAACGCGAGCATCGCCGGGCCGTACTTGAAACCGAGCGACGTGAAGAGCGTCCCGGTGTGCGCGCATTCAGTCGCAGGATCGATCGACGGCACGACTGCGGCGGCAGGCACCGCGCCACACGCCGGCTTCGAGCGGAGCTCCTCGACGGCGAGTTCATACGCGACGCGATCGGTGAAGGTGTCAGCCGCCCAGGGGTTGCCGCCCGCGCGAGCGACATCGAGAGCCGCCATGACGGTCTGGGCCTGATCCGAAGGCACGGTGCCGGTCTCGACGCTTCGCGCGATCCAGAACGCACTGACGGCAAGATGAACGATCAACGCGCCGGCAACAGCGACGAGTGCGGCACGAGTCCACGCGGCACTTGGAGCGGTGTGCGGTTCGGGAGACCGTCGTCGCCACCAAGCCAGCGCGGCGAGCGCGAGCAGCAGGCCAGCGCGCACCGCGCCGTCACCCCAGTCGAAAACGATGAAGAGGGAGAAGACTGCAGAGACAAGCGCGACCCACGCGGCAGGTTGGAACAAGGCCGGATCCTATCACCGCACGAGGCGGTTCGATGGTAACACACGCATCCGGACGCGATTTGTAAGACACTAGGAGGCAGTGACCTCGCAGCGTCCCTCGCGCACGGGGGTTCTGATCCTCTCGGCTCTCGGCGTCGTCTTCGGCGACATCGGCACGAGCCCGCTGTACGCGCTGCGCGAGTGCTTCGACGGCGTGCACGCGATTCCGGTGACGGTCGGCAACGTGTACGGCGTGCTGTCGCTCGTCGTCTGGTCGCTGATCATCACGGTGTCGATCAAATACGTGCTGTTCGTGATGCGTGCCGACAACGAGGGTGAAGGCGGCATCCTCGCGCTGGTCGCGCTGGTCCGCGGGCGCACGGGGGAATCGTACCGCCGGATCCTCGTCGCGATCGGCTTGTTCGGCGCGGCGCTGCTCTACGGCGACGGCATGATCACGCCGGCCATCTCGGTGTTGAGCGCGGTCGAGGGCCTCAGCGTGGCGACCCACGTGTTCGAGCCCTACATCGTGCCGATTACGGTGTCGATTCTGATCGGGTTGTTCCTCGTGCAAAGTCGAGGCACGAGCGGCATCGGCGTGGTGTTCGGCCCGATCATGATCGCGTGGTTCCTGCATCATCGCGATCCTCGGGCTGCCGCCGATCCTGAAGAACCCCGGCATCCTGTCGGCGCTGAACCCGTGGCACGCATACGCGTTCTTCGCAGCGCACCGATTCGGATCGCTGCTGACGCTCGGGTCGGTGTTCCTGGCGATCACCGGCGCCGAGGCGCTGTATGCGGACATGGGTCACTTCGGCGCCCAGCCTATCCGGATCGCGTGGTTCTCGCTCGTGCTGCCGACGCTCCTCGTCAACTACTTCGGCCAGGGCGCGCAGCTGCTGGCCAATCCCGAAACCCGCGTGAACCCGTTCTTTCACCTCGCTCCGGTATGGGGTCTGTACCCGCTCGTCGTGCTGTCGACGATGGCGACGGTGATCGCGTCGCAGGCGATCATCTCCGGCGCATTCTCGATGACGCAGCAGGCGATTCAGCTGGGCTACTCCCCGCGTTTCGACATCCAGCACACGTCGGCGCACGAAGTCGGGCAGGTCTACATTCCAGAAATCAACTGGATGCTGATGATCGCGACCGTCGGGCTCGTGTTCGGCTTCCGCTCGTCCACGAACCTTGCGGCCGCGTACGGAATGGCCGTCACGATGACGATGGTCATCACGACGCTGCTGGCCTTTGTCGTCGCGCGCGAGTTGTGGCGATGGAGCCTGTGGCGGGCCGTGCTGATCATGGCCGGCCTTCCTGTCGCTCGACCTCGTGTTCTTCGGCGCGAACGTGCTCAAGATCCAGCACGGCGGCTGGTTTCCGCTCGTCGTGGCGGCGCTCGTCTACGGCGTGATGTCGACCTGGAAGCGCGGACGCGAGCTCGTCGTCGAGCGGCTGCACGCGTCGGAGGTGTCGCTCGACGCGTTCTTCAAGCGGCTCGCGGAGACCCCGCCCGTCCGTGTGCCGGGCACGGCGGTGTTCATGACAGCCCGTCCCGAAGGCGCGCCGCCGATTCTCGTGCATCACCTCAAACACAACAAGGTGCTGCACGAGCAGATCGTGTTGTTGACCGTGTCGATGCTGAACACGCCGACGATCAGCGAAGGGGAGCCGATCGAGGTGCAGAGCCATCGGCAGCGGCTTCTACCGGGTGATCGCGCGCTTCGGCTTCATGGAGTCGCCCGATGTGCCGATGGCGCTGGCGCGCGCACGAGAGAAGGGGCTGAAGCTGAACGACAACGACACCACCTTCTATCTCGCGGATCTGACGCTGCTGGCGAGCGACAAGCTGGGCATGCCGCCGTGGCGGGACGCGCTGTTCATCTTCCTGTCGCGCAACGCGCGCCGGGCGACCAATTTCTTCAATATCCCGGTCGATCGCGTCGTCGAAATCGGCATCCAGCTGGAAATCTAGGTGGTCCGGCTGAAGCCGGACGCTACCGGAATCCGCCGTCGGTTTTGCGCCGCGGGCCGCCCGGCCGGAGCTAGAATGGCGCTGCCTTTGGAGGTGTCTGATGAGAGTGTGGAATCGTGCGCTCGCCGCCGGCCTGCTGGTGGCGGGAATGTCCGGCGCGACCGCGTTGGCGCAGGCGCCGAAAGCGGTGGAGCTCGGCTCGATTAATTTTCCGACATCGGCGAAGCCGGCCGCGCAGGCGCCGTTTCTGACGGGCGTGAAGGCCCTCTACAACTTCGAATTCGACATCGCCGCCGACGCGTTCCGCGACGCGCAGAAAGCCGACCCGGCGTTCGCGCTCGCGGTACTGGGGCGAGGCGATGAGCTTCAACCATCCGCTCTGGGCGCAGCAGGATCTGCCCGCGGCGCGCAAGGCGCTCGAGAAACTCGCGCCGACGGCGGCCGCACGAGCGGCGAAGGCCCCGGCCGGCAAGGAACGGGAGCTGATGGAGTCGGCGGAAGTGCTCTTCGGCACCGGCGACAAGCTGGTGCGCGATATCGCCTACGCCGACGCGATGAAAACGATGCACGCCAAGCATCCGGCCGACGATGAAATCGCCTGCCTTTATGCGCTGGCGCTTCTCGGCACCGGCCGCCCCGGCGTGTCGAACACGCGCAATGCGATGCAGGCGGCGGCGATCGCGCAGGGCATCTTCCAGCGCAACCCGAAGCACCCCGGCGCGGCGCATTACATCATTCACTCCTTCGACGATCCCGACCACGCGATTCTGAGCCTGACGGCGGCGCGCGAGTACTCCAAGATCGCACCGTCGGCGGCGCATGCCCTGCACATGCCGTCGCACATCTTCGTGCAGCTCGGCATGTGGGACGACGTGATCGCATCGAACGTCGTGGCGTACAAGGCGGCGGTCGATCTTGCGGTGGCCAAGAACCTGCCGCGCGGCCGCGAGGATTTCCACACGCTCTCGTGGCTGCAGTACGCCTATCTGCAGGAAGGCAAGTTCGACGAGGCGCAAAAGTGCGTCGATCAGGCGAAGGCGGTTGCCGACAAGGACACCGCGGCGAACATTCGCGACGGCTACGCGGCGATGAAAGCGCGCCAGGTCGTCGAGAGCGAGAAGTGGGAGAAACTCGCGCTGCCGAACGGTCCGGTCCGTGACGGCGGCGCGCCCGGCTACGACGGCAACGCGGCCTACGTCTTCGCCGCCGGTTTCAGCGCCGCGCACCTGAACGATTTGGAGACGGCCAACCGCGCGCTCGAAATCCTGACGGCGATGCAGAAGCAGGCGGAGTCGGGATCGAACGCGTATCGCGCGAAGCCGATTGCCGTGATGGCGAAGGAAGTCGCCTCCGGCATCGCGCACATGCAGCAGAACACCGCCGACGCCGAGCGGCTGCTGAAGGAAGCGACGACGATCGAAGCGACGATGGATGCGCCATCGGGTCCGCCGGAGCCGATCAAGCCGTCGTTCGAGCTGTACGGGCAGTTCCTCGGTGCGCAGGGGCGCTCCAAGGAAGCCGCCGCGCAGTTCGAGCAGTCGCTGCTGCGGATGCCGAACCGGCGTCTGTCGGTGATGGGCCTGTCCAAGACCGCGGCGACGCGCTCGTCGCAGGCAGGTGTCCAGTGAAGCGCTTCGCGATCGCCGTCGCCCTGGCTTCGGTGGCGGCGGGCGGGGGCGTGGGCCTGATCGCGCAGGAAACGCGGTCGGCCACGCTGCTGACGACGGAACACTATCTCGACTGGGAGCGTGTGAGCGACGCGCAGATTTCACCGGACGGATCCCGCGTCGTCTACACGCGCCAGCACGTGAACAAGCTCGAGGACAAGTGGGACTCGGAGCTCTGGATCGTCAACGCGGACGGGTCGCAGAACCGATTCCTGGTGAAGGGCGGCGCGGCACGCTGGTCGCCCGATGGCAAGCGGTTGATGTACCAGGGAGAGGGCGAGCCGAAGGGGTCGCAGCTGTTCGTGCGCTGGGTGGATGCGGAAGGTCCCGCAACCCAGATCACGCACATCACCGAGGCGCCGCGCAACGCGAAATGGTCGCCTGACGGGAAATCGATCGCGTTCGCGATGTTCGTGCCCTCGAACGACAAGTGGAACGTCTCGATGCCCGCCGAGCCGAAGGGCGCGAAGTGGACGCCCTCCCCGCGCGTGGTGAGCACCATTCACTATCGTCAGGATCAGGTCGGCTACCTCGAAGACGGATTCACGCACCTGTTCGTCGTTCCGGCCGACGGGGGAACCGCGCGTCAGGTCACGACCGGCAAGTGGAGCGTCGGCGCGGGAGAACTCCGCAGCGGCGCGTCGATCGACTGGACGCCGGACAGCAAGTCGGTCGTCTTCGACGGCAACCGCTCGCCCGACGCCGACATGCAGTACGAGACGTCGCAGATTTATCTCGCCGACGTGGCGACCGGCGCGATCCGCGAGCTGGTGAACAAGGCCGGCGAGTGGGGCAAACCGGTCGTCTCACCCGATGGCCGCACGGTCGCGTTCACGGGCTACGCGCCCACGGGACACTCGCACACCGTGAGCGACATGTACGTGATCCCGATCACCGGCGGCGCCAGCGACATGCGCAAGATCAGCGGCGACTTCGACCGCGATCCGATCAACTTGCGCTGGGCGCCGGACGGTTCCGGGCTGTATTTCGACGCCGACGACCGCGGCGCGCGAAACGTGCAGTTCGCGGCGATCGTGGGCGGCGTCAAGGCGGTCACGACCGGGCGGCAGATGCTCTCGTTCGATTCGGTGTCGAAGGACGGCATCGCCGCCGGCATCTCCGCCGATCTCGAGCACCCGCAGGACGTCGTCAAGTTCAGCGTGAAGCAGCCGGGTCAGGTGACGAGGCTGACCGACGTCAACGGCGACGTGCTTCAGGGCATCCAGCTGGGGAAGACCGAGGAGATCACGTACACGTCGACGGGCAACGCGAAGGTCATGGGCTGGATCGTGAAGCCGCCGTCGTTCGATGCCTCGAAGAAGTACCCGATGATTCTCGAGATCCACGGCGGGCCATTCGGGAACTACAACGTCGCGTTCAACTACATGTTCCAGAACTTCGCGGCCAACGGGTTCGTCGTGCTCGTGACGAACCCGCGCGGGAGCACCGGCTACGGCAGCGAGTTCATCAACGGCATCGACCACAACTATCCGGGCCCTGACTACGACGACCTGATGGCCGGCGTCGACACGGTGGTCGGGAAGGGCTACGTGGACACGTCGCGCATGTACGTGTCGGGCTGCAGCGGCGGCGGCGTGCTTTCGAGCTGGGTGATCGGGCACACCGATCGGTTTGCGGCCGCTGCGGTCCGCTGCCCGGTCATCGACTGGTTGAGCATGGCGGGGCACACCGACGTCCCGTTGTTCACCTACAGCTTCTTCAAGAAGCCGTTCTGGGAGGATCCGTCGGACTGGCTGTCCCATTCGTCGCTGATGACGGTCGGGAAGGTGACCACGCCGACGCTGCTGATGACGGGCGTGCTCGATCGCCGGACGCCGATGCCGCAGACCGAGGAGTACTACTCGGCGCTGAAGGTGAAGGGCGTGCCGGTGAAGCTCCTGCAGTTCAACGAGGAATATCACGGGACCGGATCCAAGCCGTCCAACTACATCCGCACGCAGCTCTACATGATGAGTTGGTTCAATCAGTGGACGCGTCAGGCAGGCGGGAAGGTTTCGACGACGGCGTCGCAACCGTAGCGGCTCGTTAAAGTACGGTTCTTTCCGCTGAGCAGCGGGCCGGCGCTGATGTAGGATGCGCTGGCCCGCATGCCACTTCCACACCTGTTGCTCGCGGTACTGCTCGCGCTTGCGCCAGCGACGCAACTCCCGTCCGCGGATGAAAAAGAGCAGCGGACGCCGGCGCAGCAGAAGATCAATTCCCAACTCCTCTACGAGATCTACCGCCTTCGGGGCGAGGCCGCGCAAAAGGCCGTGCCGCCCGGACCGACCGGCGTGAAGATCGACGCGCGGGGCCGTGCGTTGGTCGACATCCGTGCGGATCCGACACCGGCACTGCAGAACAGCGTTCGCCACGCCGGCGGTCTGGTGCTGTCCACCTCGGTGCGCGGCCGCTCCATCATCGCGCGTGTCCCTCTGCTCAAGCTTGAAACGCTCGCTGCTGATCCCGCCGTCCGGTTCATCGAGCCGGCGGCCGAGTCCACAACCGGAGTCCGTTTTCCGTGAGGTGAACATGAAGACTGGCCGCGCACTTGCCGTCGTGCTCGTTCTCGTTCTCGGTTTGTATTCACCGGGACCGCGCCTCCGCGCAGCGGCGCAGCCGCCGGCGGATCAACCCGCCGCCGACATCTCGCCGGAGGCTCTCGCGCAGATTGACGCGCTCCTTGCGGAGAAGGACGGACGCACCGCCGCGCAGAGGAAGATCGACTCGCAACTCGTCTACGAGTGGAAGATGGAAGCCGGGCAACCGGTTGCCAGCGGTATCTGGGCGGTGGAGACCGACCTGCCGTACGCGGACGACGGCCATCTGATCGTGGACGTGCGCGCGCGCGCCGGCAGCGGCCTGGCATCGCGGCTCCCCGCCGCGGGCATCGACGTCCTGTTCGCGTCGGCCGACGGGTCGAATGTCCGCGCGCACCTGAACGTCGACCAGGTCGAGGGGCTCGCGGCGGATCCCGACGTCCTGTTCATCCAGCCGAAGCAGGAAGCGAGTCTTTCTGGCCAGGCGGCGGTCCCGAACCTGGTCGCGGCGACGGGACAGGGCAGCCGCAGTTCTGAAGGCGACGTGACGCATCTCGCCTTCGCCGCGCGCGGCGCATTTCACGTCGACGGCACCGGGCTGAAGATCGGTGTGTTGTCGGACGGCGTGCGCAATCTCGCGGCCAGTCAGAGCGCCGGCGACCTCGGGGCCGTGACCGTGATTGGTCCCGCCGCGCCGTGTCCGGCGGCGAATTCGTGCGACGAAGGGACGGCGATGCTCGAAATCGTCCACGACCTCGCCCCGGGAGCGCAGCTGTACTTTGCCAGCGCCAACGTCAGTATCACGAGCTTCGCCGACAACATCCGCGCGCTGCGCGCCGCCGGCTGCGACATCATCGTCGACGACGTGTTTTATTTCGTCGAAACGCCGTTCCAGGACGGTCAGGCGGCGAGCGTCATCTCCAACACGAACGGCGGCGCCGTCATCCAGGCCGTGAAGGACGTCACGGCCGACGGCGCCCTGTACTTCTCGTCGGCAGGCAACTCGGGGAACCTCGACGCCGGGACCTCGGGGGCGTGGGAAGGCGACTTCGTCGACGGCGGCGCGACCGGCGCGCCGTTGCCGGCCGGCGGACGAGTGCACAATTTTGGCGGACAAAATTTCAACCTCCTGACGGTCGCGAACACTGGAGGGGCTCCAATCACCCTTTACTGGTCCGATCCGCTGGGCGGCTCGTCGAATGACTACGATCTGTTCAGGCTCAACGCCGCGGGTACCGCGGTCGCGGCCTCATCGACCAACATCCAGAACGGCACCCAGGATCCAATCGAGCAGATCTCGCAGAGCACGGCGAACCCGCGCATCGTGGTCGTCAAGAAGAGCAGCGCTGAAGCGAGATTCCTTCACCTGAACACGAACCGCGGGCGGCTCTCGATCCCCACGGCCGGCACGACGCACGGGCACGCCACGGTGACGAGCACCGGCTCGTTCGGGGTTGCGGCGACGCCTGCCGGCGCCGCGTTTCCGCAAGCGTTCACGGCGGCCGATCTCGTCGAGACGTTCAGCTCCGATGGACCGCGGCACATCTTCTATCAGGCCGACGGGACGCCGATTACCGCCGGCAACGTGTCATCGACGGGCGGGCAGGTGTTGCAGAAGCCCGACATCACGGCGGCCGACGGTGTGTCGGTCACCGGAGTGGGCGGTTTCCCGAGCCCGTTCTTTGGCACATCGGCTGCGGCGCCGCACGCGGCCGCGATCGCGGCGCTCGTGAAGGCCGCCAATCCGTCGCTGACGGCGGCGCAGGTTCGGACGATCCTCACGAGCACGGCGATAGACATCCAGGCCGCCGGCGTGGATCGCGACTCGGGCGCCGGCATCATCATGGCGCGCGACGCGCTCAGTGCAACCGGCGCGGCCGGCACGGCGTTCCTGCAGGTGGATCGCGTCCAGGTGACCGATAACCCCGGGAATGGCAACGGCATCCCCGAGGTCGGCGAGGGCGCGCGGATGACGATCACGCTGAAGAACTACGGCGTGACGCCGGCGACAGCGATTTCGGGCTTGCTCACGTCGCCGACAACCGGCGTCACCGTCGCGCTGCCGAACAAGGCGACGTTCGTGAATCTGGCGCCGCTCGCCTCGGCCGCCAACGGCGGTTCGTTGCTGTTCACCACGACCACCGACGTCGGGTGTCCCGGCGCGGCGAACTTCACGTTCGCCGCGACGTACACCGGCGGCACAGGACCGTTGTCGCAGGCGTTTGCCGTGCCGATTGGCGTGACCACCTTCAGCGTCACCAAGAACCTCGATGGCTCGGCGCCGGCCTCGGTGACTGGCGTGGTCGGCTCGACGGGCGTGCAGAACTTCCGGCTGAACAGGCAGGACGCCGCGAGCGTCTGCGGCGTGCAGAAGCCGGCGCCGCCGGTTTCCGGTGCCGGGGGACCCGGTGCCAGGCGTTTCGACGCCTATGCACTCACGACCTGCGGCTTCAGCACGCGGTCGTGCGCGTCGGTCACTTTCAGTGGCCCGAACTCGATCAACATGTTCAGCGCCGCGTACGTGCCCACGTTCAACCCGGCCGACATCACCCAGAACTACAAGGCCGATCCGGCCGTTTCGAGCTCAGGCCCGCTGACGTATTCGTTCGATCTGCCGGCAGGCAGCAGCCAGTTTGCGATCGACGTGCACGACGTGCCGGTGCTCGCCGGCCCGTCCAACAGCCCGTACACGCTGACGGTGTCCAACGCCTGTCTCGGGTCGTGCGATCCGCCCAACCATCCGCCAATCGCGCGAGCGAAGAACGTCATTGTTCCCGCGAACAACATGTGCGTGGCAGACGCCTCGATTGACGACGGCTCGTCGGACCCCGACGGCGATCCGCTCACGCTGGTCCAGGCGCCGCCATCGCCATATGCGCTCGGGGCCACCATCGTGCAACTGACGGCCACCGATCCGAAGGGCGCGTTCGGCCAGGCGACGGGCGTGGTCACCGTCGTCGATCAGACGCCGCCGGTCGTTGGCTCCATATCGCCGTCGACGACGTCACTGTGGCCGCCGAATCACAAGATGGTGGACGTGGCAGTCGACTACGGCGGCGTGATCGACAACTGCAGCGCGGCGTCGTGCGTCCTGTCCGTCTCGAGCAACGAGGCGGTGAACGGAACCGGTGACGGAAATACGTCGACCGACTGGGAGGTGGTGGATGCGCACCACGTGCGGCTGCGTGCCGAGAGAGCGGGCAACGGCAACGGGAGGATCTACACGATCGCGCTGACCTGCACCGATGCCTCGGGCAACAAGGCCGTCCGCACCGCGACGGTGGTTGTCGCGCACAACCAGTAAGACGGTGGATTCCGGGGGCGCCGCTTGCAAAAGGCGGCGCCTCCGGGTAGCGTCACCGCCATGTCGATCTTTCGTGTCTGCCTGAAGCCTTGTACCGCCGCTCTCTCCATCCTGCTCGCGGTAGCAACCCTTTCCGCACAAGCGCCCGCGCCCTCCCGGTCACGGCGATCAGAGCCGGTCGCCTGCTCGATCCGGAAGCCGGCCGCATCCTGACCAATCAGATCATTCTCGTCTCCGGCAACAAGATCACCGATGTCGGACCGAACGTGGCGATTCCGGCTGGCGCGCAGGTGATCGATCTGTCGCGGCATGACGGTGATGCCGGGGCTGGTCGAGGCGCACAACCACCTCGCGCTCACCTACAAGCCCGATCCCGAGAACAACATCTACTACTACACGTACGTCCAGGAATCGACGGCGCTGCGGGCGATTCAGGCGGCATCCAACGGCATCCAGATGCTCGCGTCAGGGTTCACGATCGTGCGCGACATGGGCAACAACGCGCTTGTATGCCGACACCGCGCTGCGTCAGGCGATCGAGCAGGGATGGATTCCCGGGCCGACGATCATCAACTCGGGCATCATCATCGGCGGGATGGGCGGTCAGTTCTTTCCGACGCCCGAGATGGCGCAGCAGCACAACATCGTCTACCCGGAGTATCTCGACGCCGACACGCCCGATGAAATCGTGAAGGCCGTCCGGCAGAACGTGCTGTTCGGCGCCAGGGTCATCAAGATCTGTGTCGACTGCAAACCGTACGGGTACACCGCCGACGAGATCCGCCTGGTGATACGCGAAGCCGCCAAGGCCGGCATGAAGGTCGAAGGGCACGTGCAGACCCTCAACGGCGCGAAGAACGCGATAGAGGCTGGCATCTGGTCCATCGCGCATTCCACGGGCCTCAACGAGGAAATGCACACGCTGATGGCGCAGAAAGGGATCTTCCGCGCCGGGACCGATACGCCCGATACGCTGGCCGGCCATCCCGTATCGCCGCAGGCATACCAGCGAACGGTCGCGAGCCTGAAGGACGCGTACGCGAAGAAGGTTCCGCTGACGTTCTCCACCGACGCCGACTACTACGTGGCCGGCAAGACGCGCGGCGAGGTCTGCATCGAGTTCCTGAAAACGTGGAAGGACGCGCAGATCCCCAATGCCGACATCATCCGCGCGATGACCATCGGCGGCTACAAGGTGAGCCAGACGGAGACGACGCGCGGCCCGATCAAGGCCGGCTTCTTCGCCGACCTGATCGCCATGCCCGGCAATCCGCTCGACGACGTGGACGCGCTGAGAAACGTGCAGTTCGTGATGAAGGACGGCCAGGTGTTCAAGAAGGATGGCGTGATGACGCCGGCGCCGTTCTTCCATGGCGGACCGGTCAACGGATGGAGGATCCGCTGACGCGGAAGTCAGAAGTTGAAGGTGAGAGGTTAGAAGCTTCGAACGCCCCTGCTCGAACTGAATAACGCATCTGTCGTGCTGGGCGGCGTTCGTGTGCTCGATCGCCTCAGCCTGACGATCCGCGTTGGCGAGCATACGGCGATCCTCGGGCCCAACGGCGCGGGCAAGTCCACGTTCATCAAGCTGCTGACCCTGCAGTTGTATCCGGCGGTGGAGGACGCAAGTGGTCCCTCCGCAGACATCCCGGCGATACGCGTCTTCGGTCAGGATCGCTGGGACGTCTTTCAGCTCAGGTCGCGCCTCGGCATCGTCTCGGCGGACCTTCACGACCGGTTCGTCCACGGCAATTCCAACGGCGTGCTGACCGGTCTCGATGCCGTCGTCTCCGGTTTTTTCGCGACGCACGGCGTCTTCGCGCATCAGCGGGTGACCGACGCGATGCGTCGTCAGGCAATGGATGCGCTCGAACGCATCGAGGCGGGAGCGCTGGCGCGCGCCACGCTCGATACGATGTCAACGGGTGAGGCGCGGCGAGTGCTGATCGCTCGCGCGCTCGTCCATCGGCCGGTGGCGCTGGTGCTCGACGAGCCGACGCGCGGGCTGGATCTCGTCTCCCGTCACCATTTCATGGAGCGGGTCCGCAGCGTCGCCCGGCAGGGGACGACGATTCTCCTGGTGACGCACCATGTGGATGAGATCGTCCCGGAAATCGAGCGCGTGATCCTGCTGCGGCGCGGCAGGATCGCGTCCGACGGGTTGAAGCCGGACGTGCTGACGCCAACGCACCTGAGTCACGCCTTCGACGCGCCGCTGGCCGTTGACCAGACTGACGGCTACTTTCACGTCCGCGTGGACAGCGGCTTTCTTCAATTCGATGTAGTGCGGACCTTCAGGTCCGCCGTGTGGGCAGGCCTGAAGGCCTGCACTACACCGGACTAAAAAGCGCTACAGGCGGTCGGCCGCGAACGGACGATGTAGAATGACCGCTGCTGACTTCCGCGAGCGATGGCTCGCGGCACCCGAGAATCCGGCATGGCGTCCGGAAGGAGTTCGTCAATGCGCATCATCACCTCGACCTCCGCGGCCGTACAGGCTCGCCGCCGCGCGGTCCTTCCTCGGCGGACGCCCTCCCGCCGCCGAAATCATCATTGTCGGCGCCTCGCGCGGCGCCGCAGACGATCTGGCCCGCGCGATCTCGCGAGACCAGGGAGCCACCTTCGGCATCACCCGATTCAGCCTGACCGAACTCGCCGCGCGGGCAGCCGCGTCGTATCCAGCCGAACGCCGCCGAATTCCCGGCACTCAGGCCGGCGCGGAAGCCGTGGCCGCGCACGCCGTGTTCGGCGCGCTGGAGGCCGGGGAACTCGGGTACTTCGAGCCGGTTGCGCGGATGCCCGGATTTCCCAAGGCGCTGGCGCGCACGCTGCACGAACTGAGGCTCGCCGGCGTGCGGACGACCGACCATGCCGACAGGATGGACCCGGCGCAGGCCGACCTGTTTCGCCTGCTGGACCGCGTCGAATCCGAGATGTCGCGCGCCGGCGTGGACGATCGCGCGGCCTTGTTTCATCTGGCCGCCGCTGCCTGCCGCGCGGGACACGTGCGCGCGGCGAAGCTGCCGATGGTTCTGCTGGACATCCCGCTCGATTCCCGCGCCGAGCAGCAGTTCGCGAAGGCCCTCATCGCCGGATCGCCAGACGTGCTCGCGACCGTTCCCGAGGGCGACGCCGTGACGCTCGATCGTGCTTTTGGCGCTCGGCGGGACAGTCGAGCGATCCTGCAGATCTCAGAAGTCGGAACTCAGATTTCAGATTTGGAGTGTCTTCGCCGGTACGTTTTCCGAGTCAGATCGTCCTGTCGAGCGTGAACGCGCCGGCGACGTCGTGCTGTTCTCCGCGCCTGGCGAAGGACGCGAGGCCGTGGAGATCGTGCGGCGGGCTCTGGACGAAGCCGAGCGCGGCGTGCCGTTCGACGAGATGGCGGTGTTTCTCCGGACGCCGCAGCAGTACCTCGGCTTGCTCGAGCATGCCTGCGCGCGCGGCGGCGTGCCGGTGTACTTCGATCGCGGCACGCGCCGGCCGGATCCCGCCGGGCGCGCGTTCGTCGCCCTGCTGTCGTGCGCCGTCGACGGGCTGTCGGCGAAGCGCTTTGACGAATACCTGTCGCTCGGGCCAGGTCCCGCGAGTCACCGACCGCCGCCCGGAGCCTGCCGCGGTCAGGCCGCTCGACGAAGTGTTTTCCGCCGAAGACCGCGGCGAATCACGCGCTCCGTCCGACGACCAGGTCGAGCCGGAACAGGAGATCTTCGGACCTGCCAACGAGCCGATCGTCTCGGACGACGACGCGGTCGTTGCCGGCACGCTGCGATCGCCGTGGAAGTGGGAAGAGCTGATTGTCGAGTCGGCCGTCGTTGGCGGGCGCACCCGGGATGAAGGCAAGAAGCGATGGAGGGATCGCCTGAACGGGCTCGCGTCCGACTTCAAGTTCCGGATCGAGGAGCTGAAGAAGGAGGAGTGGGATTCGGCGCGCATCGCCCGCTTCGAACGCGATCTCAGGAACCTCGGGCACCTGCGGCAGTTTGCGCTCCCGATTATCGACGCGCTCGCCGACTGGCCTGAGCAGGCGACCTGGGGGGAATGGATCGAGCGATTCGACGCGCTGGCTGCGCGCGGCCTGCAAAGGCCCGAGCGCGTGCGGCAGACGCTGGCGGATCTCCGTCCCATGGCGAACGTGGGGCCGATTCGACTCGAGGAAGCGCGGGACGTTCTCCAGGATCGCCTCGTCACGCTCGACTGGGAACCACCGGCGCGCCGCTACGGACGCCTGTTCGTGGGCACGCCGCACCAGGCGCGCGGACGATCGTTTCGCGTCGTGTTCGTGCCGGGCCTGGCAGAGCGCGTCGTCCCGCAGCGGCCACGCGAGGATCCGCTGCTGCTGGACGAGGGACGCCGTGCGATCGATCGGTCGCTCGTCGGGCAGGACGAGCGGAGCCGCGCCGAGCGACTGCTGCTGAAGATTGCCATCGGGGCGGCGAGCGAGCGCTTGTATCTGTCGTATCCGCGGCTGGACGTCAGTGAAACGCGGGCGCGCGTGCCGTCGTTCTATGCCCTCGACGTGATGCGAGCGATCACCGGCCGCGTGCCCGACCATCGCCAGCTGGCCTCCGAGGCGGCTGAAGAAGGCGGCGCGGGCCTGTCATGGCCGGCGCCGAAGGATCCCGACCGCGCCATCGACGATCTCGAACACGACCTGTCGACGCTGCGGCCGCTGCTCGACGCGCGCGACCCGGCGACGGTGAAAGGTCACGCCCACTATCTCCTTGGGTTGAACGAATCGCTGAAGCGGTCCATCACCAGCCGCTGGCTGCGCGACAAGAAGTCGTGGTCGTCGAGCGACGGGCTCGTCAAGGTGGCGCCCGGCACACAGGCTGCGCTGGCGAGCCATCGCTTGAGTCAGCGCCCGTACTCGCTCTCCGCGTTGCAGAGGTACGCCGCCTGTCCCTATCAGTTTCTTCTCGCCACGATCTACCGGCTCGAGCCGCGGGACGAGCCCGAGACGATCGCGCGGATGGATCCGCTGACGCGTGGCAGTCTGTTTCACAACGTGCAGGCGGAGTTCTATCGCGCGCTCGACAAGGAAGGGCAGCTGCCCGTCACCCGCGAGACGCTGGCGTCGGCTGCCAGGACGCTCGATGCCGTGCTCGATCGCGTCGCGTCGGAATACGCCGAGGAGCTGGTGCCGGCCATTCCGAGCGTATGGGCCGACGAAGTCGACGAACTGCGGCGCGATCTCGGCATCTGGGTCCGGAAGACAGCCGAGGAGAAGGATTGGCGTCCCACCTACTTCGAGTTCGCCTTCGGTCTGGACGATGACGACCGCGATCCGCGGAGTCTGCCGGATCCCATTCTCGATCGATGGCCGCTTTCTGCTGCGGGGAGCGGTCGATCTCATCGAGCATCGTGCCGACTTCGATCTCCTTCGCGTCACCGACCACAAGACAGGCAGGAACCGATCGAATCCCGATCTCGTCGTCGGCGGCGGCGAGATGCTGCAGCCCGTCCTTTACAGCCTTGCGATCGAGAAGGGGCTGAACAAGAAAGTGTTCGAAGGCCGTCTCTTCTACGCGACGACCGCCGGCGGCTTTGCCGACAAGCCGATTCTGATCAACGACTACACGCGTGGCCAGGGATTGCAGGTGCTCGAGATCGTCGATCGAGCCGTGGAAACCGGGTTCCTGCCTGCCGCGCCAAAGGAGCGTGCCTGCACGTGGTGCGATTTTCGTCCGGTGTGCGGTCCGCGCGAAGAGGAACGCGTCGCTCGAAAGGCGCGCGAGCGGCTGGCGGATCTCGAGGCATTGAGGTCAATGCGGTGAGCGTCTCGACCTCAGTGTGAGCGGCCTCGTCAGCGGTGGAGAGCTTGATGGACAGAGAAGCGCGCCAGGCCATCGCCAACGACCTCGACGACACGCTCATCGTCGAGGCAGCGGCGGGCACCGGCAAGACGACGGAACTGGTGAAGCGGATCCTCGCGGTGATCGCGACCCGTCGCGCGAAGATGGTCCAGATTGTCGCCGTGACGTTCACGGAGAAGGCGGCAGGCGAGCTGAAGCTGCGGCTGCGCGAGGAGCTCGAGCGTGCGCGAGCGGCTGCGGCCGTGGCTGATGTCCGCGATGCGCTCGAGGACGCGTTGAGGACGCTCGAGGAAGCGCACGTCAACACGATTCACGGCTTCTGTGCCGAGCTGCTGCGCGAACGGCCCGTGGAGGCGAGAGTCGATCCGCTGTTCGAAGTCCTCACCGAACCGCAGGCCGATCGGATCTACGCGCGCGCGTTTCGCGCGTGGCTCCAGGAGGCGTTGAAGAGCCCGTCGGAAGGGTTGCGTCGCGCGCTGCGAAGAACGAGCGCGCCTGCGTTCGGCAGCGCTGAAGGAGGCGGCCCGATCGATCGCCTGCGAGCGGCCGGGCGGATGCTTGCCGAGGCGCGCGACTTCCCGCACCCGTGGAGCCGTCCCCCGTTCGATCGCGCCGCGCAGGTCGAAAAGCTGGTCGCGGCGCTGCACCGCTTTGCGGCGCTCACCTCCGAGCCGTTATCCGCGCGCGACAACCTGTACCTCGACACCGATGCGGTCCGTCGGCTCAGCCGTCAGATCGAGCTCGAGCAGTCGTTCGGTCAGAGCGATCACGATGGATGGGAGTCGCGGCTGGTCGATCTCACGCGCGACCGCAACTTTTCGCGCGCGCGGAAGGGCAGCGGTTACAAGTTCAGCAAGGCCGCCAGCCGGACCGACGTCCTCGCCGCGCGCGAAGCGCTCTTCAACGATCTTCAGCAGTTCCGCAAGGATGCCGACGCCGACCTTGCCGCGTGCCTTCAACGCGAGCTCTCGGGCGCGACCGAGCGCTACCAGGAGCTCAAGCAGGCCGCAGGCGCTCTCGACTTCACCGATCTGCTGGCACGGGCGCGCGATTTGATCAAGACCAACGCCGACGTCCGGGCCCACCTGCAGCAGAAGTTCACGCGCGTGTTCGTCGACGAGTTCCAGGACACCGATCCGATCCAGGCAGAGATTCTGTTGCTGCTCGCCAGCGACGTGCCGGGGAAGCTTTTCATCGTCGGCGATCCGAAGCAGGCGATTTACAGGTTTCGCGGCACGGACGTAGCCACCTACTGGCACGTGTGCAAGGAGTTGAAAGCTCGCGGCGGCCGCATTCTCCAGCTCACGAAGAGCTATCGGAGCGTGCCGGCGATTCAGCGCTTCGTCAACGCGGCGTTTGCGCCGGAGATGACTGGCGACGAAGAGACCCGGCAGGCCGAGTACATGGCGTTGGAAGAGGAACGCGAGGGATATGAGTCGCAGCCGGCGATTGTCGCGCTGCCGGTGCCCAGGCCCTATGGCCGCGGACGATTCGGCGCGCCGAGGGCTTCTGCCAAGGCGATCGAGGCATCGCTGCCCGACGCCGTCGGCGCATATATCGCGTGGCTGATTGAGAAGAGTGACTGGAAGATCGGCGAGAAGCAGGCGGACGGCTCCGAGAGCCGTGTGCGGCTGCAGTCGCGCCACATCGCGGTGCTGTTCCGCCGGTTCGTCAGCTTCGGCGAGGACGTGACGCGCCGGTACATCGACGCCATCGAAGCGCGTGGCATTCCGCATCTGCTCGTCGGCGGGAAGGCGTTTCATGGCCGCGAGGAAGTCGAAACCGTCCGCGCGGCGCTGGCCGCCATCGAGTGGCCGGACGACGAGCTCTCGGTGTTTGCGACGTTGAAGGGGTCGCTCTTCGCGATCGACGACGAACACCTGCTCGAGTTCCGCCACCGCTTCAAGCCGGCGCCGTTCCATCCGTTCCGCATCCCGAAGGAACTCGGGGGCAACAGCGGGGCCGAACTGGCGCTGAGCGGCGACCCGGTCGCGCACCTCATGCCGATCGCCGAAGCGCTTCGCGTCCTGCAACAGCTCCATCGCGCCCGCAACTATCGCCCGGTCGCCGACACCATCGGTCGCCTGCTCGCCGTGACCCGCGCGCACGTCGGGTTCATCCTGCGGCCCGCCGGTGAACAAGCGCTGGCCAACGTGCTCCACGTCGCCGAGCTTGCGCGGCAGTACGAAGCGAGCGGCGGCATTTCGTTTCGGGGGTTCATCGACGAGCTGCGGACCGCGGCGGCGAGCGAAGCCGCCGAAGCGCCGATTCTCGAAGAGGGCAGCGACGGCGTCCGCTTGATGACCGTGCACAAGGCCAAGGGACTGGAATTCCCGGTCGTCATCCTCGCCGACCTCACCTGCGGCATGAACCGCAAGGATGCGAGCCGGTACCTGGACGCGCCTCGGGGGCTGTGCGCGTTGAAGATCGGCGGATGGGCGCCGCACGAGCTCCATCAACACGAAGCCAAGGAAGTGGCGCGCGACCAGGCAGAAGGCATTCGTCTCGCCTACGTCGCCGCGACGCGCGCGCGCGATCTGCTCGTCGTGCCTGCGCTTGGCGACGACCAGTGGGACGGCGGATGGTTCGCGCCGCTGAATCGCGCGCTGTACCCGCCGATGGCGTCGCGGCGAAACGGCAGCGAGCGGGCCGAATTGTCCGGCGTTCAAGTCGAAGGACTCGGTGCTGCAGCGTCCCGACGACGAGCCGGCGGGGAACGGCACGGTGTGCCCCGGGCTGCACGAGCTCGAAGGCGGCTACTCCGTCGTGTGGTGGGATCCACGCGCCCTGAAACTGGACGAGAAGCCCGCGTTCGGCGTTCGCCGCGAAGATCTGATCGTGAAGGACGTGCCGAGGCATGTCATCGCCGACGGGCGCGGCCACTACGATCGCTGGCGGCTCGCTCGAGACGATGCGCGTGTCGCGGGAGCGGTCCGCGTCGATGACGGTTGAACCCGCGCGAGACTGGATCGCGCGCGAGTCGGCACCCATCGCTGGCACCGATCTGGTGACCGTCGTCGGAGCGGGACGCGGCGGCGACGAAGCGCGCTCAGGCGGCATCGGCTTCGGCCTGCTGGTTCACGGCGTGCTGGCCCAGGCGCCGTTCGGCGCGACGCGCGACGCGCTCGAAGAACTCGCCGCCGTCGAGGCGCGCGTCCTCGACCTATCGGATGCCGAGGCGTCGGCGGCGGTCGTCGTGGTCGAGCGGCTGCTCGCGCACGATGTGCTGGTGCGTGCTCGCGCGGCCGATGCGCGGGGCGCGTGCCGGCGTGAAACGCCGGTCACCCTCACGCTGCCCGACGGGAGGCTCATCGAGGGGATCGTCGATCTCGCGTTCGAGGAAGGCGGCGAATGGACGGTCGTCGACTACAAAACCGATCGCGAGATTGCCGCCGCCGGAGAGGACCGATACCGGCGTCAGGTGGCGCTCTACGCGTCGGCGATCGCGCAGGCAACCGGTCAGCCGGCACGCGGTGTTCTCATGCGGGTGTGAGTGAGCCTGAGGCGTTGTCACATGCATCTTTTGACAGCGTCTCGGATCGGAGCCCACAGCCCTGCCCGAACGCACCTATGGTCCGCGCGACATGGAGTGAGAAACGCGATACCGGCGGCTCATTCCGGCAGCTCTCCAGTATCTCGATCGCGATGTGACAGCGCATCCGCGTTCGCTGCTGCGGGTGTCCGTCTAATGATGATGAAGATCGTCAAATTGCGACGAAGAAACGATTCAGATGGCTGGCACAGGATTCGCAGTGCAGGGGTGCAGGAGCGGACCCATGGCCGAATCATTTCTGGAGGAGCAACTCAAACGCATCAAGGACATGACTGAGCAGATGTCTCGCGCTCGGACGTTTCGCGAAACCGATGAGGTGCGCAATCAGTCGCCTCGGGATCGAGAGACGGCCGACGACGCGGAGCCGGCGCGCCGGCCGGTGCCGCGTGGAACGCGGCGACGAAGCTAGCTCTCGCGCAGTCGCGCGGACCATCCGCGCGGTTGCGATCGCCGCTCTGCTGAGCGTTGCCGGCTGCGTTCATCGGACCGCCGGATTCCCTCCGTCGCAAGCCTCCGAGCTGCCCTGCCGGCAAATCGACCCACCCGATGCTCCACGGCCGGAATGGACAACACCAGCCAATCCCGAGATG
Organism: uncultured Acidobacteriota bacterium; assembly: GCA_963794305.1. Taxonomy (GTDB): domain Bacteria; phylum Acidobacteriota; class Vicinamibacteria; order Vicinamibacterales; family CAVVIG01; genus CAVQFC01. The sequence goes on from CAWCDQ010000019.1 coordinate 28,113, forward strand.
CGCGCTCGTCTTTCGAAATGGTGCGCCACGGTGGGCCCGGTGTACTTCGTTGCTGCTCCACGCGCTGTCGCCCTGCAGCCGATCGATCGGCTCGCCATCGTCTCGTGGAACATCCACGAAGGGCGCGGCGACGTCGACGAATTGGTGCGGCGTCTCCGCCTGGGCGAGTTCACGGACGGCGAGCCGGTTGCCCACTTCGTGCTGCTCCTTCAGGAGGCGATCCGGAGCGACTCTCGAGTTCCGTCGAGCGTTCCACGCGGATACCCAGCGCCGAGAAGAATCGAAGGACCTTCGGGATCACCGGGCGGCGTCGTGCAACGCCTTCGCTCGACGAAGGGCTTCGCGGTTCTGTACGCGCCGTCGATGCGAAACGGCACGAACGGGGAGATCGCCGAGGACCGCGGCAACGCCATCGTCTCGACGCTGGCGTTGCACGAGCCGACGCTTGATCGAGCTGCCGCTCGAGCGGCAGAGGCGCGTCGCCATCGTCTCGGCTGTCGAGGGGAAGAGCCGATCGGGTCGTCGATGGCACCTTGGCCTCGTCGACGTGCATCTCGATACGGCTCTTGCCTTGTTCCACGGCGGTCCGTTCGAAGCGCGGCGGCGGCAGGCGGCCGCATTGGTCGACGCGCTCCGATCGCTCGCCGGATCTGAACGATGCCGATGGCGCTGCGATAGTCGCCGGTGATTTCAATGCCTGGAGGGGAAGCGGGGAGCCGGCGGTCAAACTCCTTCGCGAGGAATTCAATGACCCGATCGACTCGACCGATGCACCGACGTGGACAGGTCCACTCGGTCTGCACGCGAGGCTCGATCAGATCTTCATGCGTGGGCTGATGAAGCGGAGCCGAGTGGCGCGGTTGCCGAGCCGTTTCGGATCCGATCACTATCCGCTGCTGACGGTCGTCGAGTTCTGAGCGTCCGAGGCAATGCCGCTCAGGTCCGCCGTGTCGGGCAGGCCTGAAGGCCTGCACGACACCAATCGGAACGCTAGCGGCCGCAGGCGGCGTGTCCCACCACGTACCAGAGAACGATCACTGAAAAGGGCACGCCAAGTAGCCACGCGACGATGTAGCGCATCTGCATCAACCTCCATGCGATACATCAGCAAGCGTCGCGCCATACCGGTGCTGTCTTGATTCTGCGGCGCTCGACGATCTGGGCCGTGCGTCTCTATTCCGACGGCGACCCTTTGCCCAGCACCGCCAGCAGCGAGAGCGGGTCCACGCGCGCGCCGCTCGCGCGGACGGCCCAGTGGAGATGCGGTCCGGTGACCCGGCCCGTGGCGCCGACGCGGCCGACGACTTGCCCCGCGGTCACGCGATCGCCTTCGTGCACGTCGATGGCTGACATGTGCGCGAGCATCGAGAACAGTCCCAGCCCGTGATCGATGACGACCGTATTCCCTGAAAAGTAGAGGTCCCGGGCGACGGCGACCCGTCCCGCGTTCGGCGCGTGGATCGGCGTGCCGCCCGGGCTCAGAAAGTCGGCGCCGCCATGCGCGTTGCGAGGCTTGCCGTTGAAGATGCTGCGCGTTCCGAAGGCGCTGTTGGCTTCCTGCGGCACCGGCCGGACGAAGGGCGTCGTCCACAGCCGCTCCGGCGCGGGCGCGTTCCAGACGCCCGTCAGCAACGCGGCCTCGCGCTCGATGCGCGCTTCCTCCGACGCGGGTGGTGTGACGAACGCCTCGTTGACGGTCAGGCGTCGCGTGCGAAAGACGCGCGGCTTGACGATCAGGTCGTAGCTCGCGTGCGCGGTCGCGCCGGCGGCGCCCGCCTCCACGGCCACGTGATAGGTGCCGGGCTTGACGTCGAGGTCGATGCCGACCAGCGCGTGCCACACGCCGTCGGCGTCGGCATATGCGCTGACCGCGCGATCGAAGGCCCGCACGCGAACCGTCCCGGATGCCGGCGGGACCGCGATCGAGAGCACGACCAGCTCGCCCGGTTGCACCGATCGCGAGCGTGCCGTGACCTCAACAGGTCCCGGCGCCGCCAGCAGGGCCGCGAGCGCGGCGAGGCAGATGCGCATCATCTCGTCCGTCCTTTCGTGGCGCGCCTGGCGGGCGTTTCTCCCCGTCGCGACTGTCGTGCCGGTCGCGCCGCGCCCTTGCAGCACGCGCTCGAGGATACCGGTGGCCTCGGCGAGCGTGCTGCGCTCGGCCGGCGCGAGGCCGGCCAGGTCGGCTTCGAGCGCGGCCACGCGGCGCCGGCGGCCGGCGTGCAGGAGCTTCGCACCTTTCGGCGTGGCGTGCAGCCAGACCACGCGGCCGTCCTTCGTGTCGGGCTCGCGCCTCACGAGGCCGTCGCGCTCCATGCCGACGATGAGCCTGGTGATCGTCGGCGCGCTGACCTGTTCGGCCTGGGCGAGCGCCCCGAGCGTGACCGGCCGCCCGCCGAAGACGAGCACCGAGAGCGCGGAGGCGCGGGCGGCGGTCAGCCCCATCGCTTCGTCTTCGCGCCGCAGGCGGCGCAGGAGCTGGATGGCGGCGGAATGGAGCCGGTCCGCGACGCTGCGATTGACGGCCGATAGTTGCATATGCTAAATATCTGCTTAGCGTAGCTAAATGATAACACGGAGGCAGCCCATGACGACAGCAGGCAGCGGGTGCGGCGTGACGCGGATCGGGCAGATCGCGATGACCGTCGGCGACCTCCCCAGGGCGGTGGCGTTCTACCGCGACGTCCTCGGCCTGACGTTCCTCTTCGAGGCGCCGCCGGCGATGGCGTTCTTCGACTGCGGCGGCGTCCGGCTGATGCTGTCGCTCCCCGAACAGGCGGGCCCCGCGGCCGGACAGCAGTTCGGGTCGATCCTGTACTACACGGTGGACGACATCCAGGAGACCGCCAGGGCGCTCGACGCGCGCGGCGCGCGCCTGGAACAGCCGCCGCACGTCGTGGCGCGCCTGCCGCACGCGGATCTGTGGATGGGGTTCCTGCGCGATCCGGACGGCCACATGCTCGCCATCATGAGCGAGGTCGCGCGCCAGGCAAACTGAGAGGCGACCGTGACGCGGGGCGCTGGCGCCGCGCGCGTCGTGGCGTCAGCCGCCTACAGCGTCAGATCCCACGTTTCGGCGACGAGATTCTTCCGGCCGAAGCTGTCGTGGCGCTTCCGGTGGACGCACCGGAAGCCGGCCTGCTGGTACAAGCGGCGCGCGGCGTCCAGATCGCTCTGCGTCCAGAGCGTCATCTTTCGGTAGCCGGCCTGGCGGGCGAAGCGGATGCACTCGTCGATGAGGCGCCGGCCGATGCCCAGCCCGCGCGCCGACGGTTCCACGAGCAGGAGCCGCAGCTTCGCGACCGTTTTCGACTTCCGCACGAGGAACACGGAGCCGACAATCGCCTCGTCGCGCTCGGCAATCCAGCAGCGCTCGCCCGACGGGTCGAAGCGATCGAGGAAGTCGGCGCAGATGCGCGCGACGAGCGCTTCGAATTCCTCGTTGTATCCCCACTCCTTCGCGTACAGGGCGCCGTGGCGATGGATGACCCAGCCCATGTCGCCCGGCTGGTGCGTGCGCAGCATGTACGGGGCGCGAACGGCGTCCTGGCGCGGCGCGCCGAGCAGCCGTTCGATGGTGCTCATCGCATCGACGACCTTGTGACGATCGGCGCCGGGAACCCGCCCGAGCAGCGCCTCGACCTCGTCCCGTGCGCGCGCTTCGAGCGGCGCGAAGGCGGCGCGCCCTTTCCTGGTGAGGTGGAGCAGACTCTGGCGCGCGTCGGCCGGCGACGGACGGCGTCCGACGAAGCCGCGCGATTCGAAGCGGCGGAGGATCCGGCTCAGATAACCGGCGTCGAGACCGAGGTCGCGGCCGAGCTCGGCGGCCGACGGCGCGTCGCGGTGCGCGAGCTCGTAGAACACGCGCATCTCGGTGAGCGAGAACGGGCTCTCGAGATGGCGCTCGCCGAGGACGCCGATGTGCCTGGTGTAGAAGCGGTTGAAGGCGCGGACCGCGTCGACGTGTGGAGCCATGATATTGACATTGTCAACCAATTGGTTGACTCAGTCAATATTGGCTGCGCTTGCGGGTGGTCGGCGTGGCGACGTAGCCGGCGCGCGCGCGGACGCGGTGCGTCCGACCCCGCGACCCGGACGCGCAGGCTGTGAAACTGGCCGTCGGGGCCGCGCCGCGGCGAATAGCCCGAGGACGTACTGGCTGTTCAGCTCCTCGGCGATGCGCGCGGCCGCTTCGTCGAGCTGCGCCGAGTTCTGCACGATCTCCGTGCGCCCGCCGCTCTCGGCCGTGATCTCCCGGAGCGCCGCCGGGTTGACGCGCGTGTTGATCGGCTGGCGATCGGGCGAGTCGATCGCGATCGCGTACACGAAGGCGTCGCTGCGGCGCAGCGCCGGCCGCACCTCGCGCAGCGTCGCCGTGCTCGCCGTGTCGGCGCCGTCGGAGATGACGAGAATCGCCGCGCGCTGCCGCGTGCGCTTGTCGATGATCGGCAGCGCCTCGAGGATGGAGTCGTAGATGGCGGTGCCGCCCGACGGCCGCAGGCCCGCGAGCGCGTGGCGCACGTCGCCTTGTTCGCGCGTCCAGCCGGTCAGCGTGTGCGGCCGATGGTTGAACGCCATCAGGAAGAACTCGTCGGCGGGATCGAGCAGCTCGAACAGGAACTTGTCGACGGCCGCGCGCGCATCGTCCATCCGCTTGCCGAACATGCTGTCGCTGATGTCGAGCAGCACGCCGAGCCCGATCGGCACGCGCTCGTTGGTGAACTGCGTCACCGTCTGGAGGACGCCGTCCTCGTAGACTTCGAACGCCTCGCGCCCGAGTCCGGTGACCGGGTGCCCTTCCTTGTCGATGACAGTCGCCGTGATGCTGGTGATCTCGATGCCGGATTGAAACAGGCGGCTGTCGGTGACGGGAGGCTGCTGCGCGACGAGACCGGCCGCGGCGAGCGCCGCGACGAGGAAGGCGAGAGCGGGCGGACGGAAACGCGCGCGCACAGTCCATGCTAGCGCAGGCGCGCCTCGGCGGCGCCGGCATTTGACACGGCGGCCGGTTCTAAACGATAAATGTGCAGGCATGAACCTGTTCCGCTGTTGTGGGTGCTCGTGTTGTTCGGCCGAAGACTTCTTCGGCCTGCCCCGTGCTGCGTCAACGGAGAACGTGCCCCGAGTAAGAGCGGATTTCAGGCACGGGATCAGTTCAGCTCGATAGCAGGCCCGAGAGGTTCACGCCTTTCGGGCTTTTTGCGTTTTGAGGGAGTCTGCATGACCACGAAGCTCTACGCGCTCTTCGTCGTGATCGCCGCCGTCATCGGGTTCGCAGCGTCCGCCGCTGCGCAGCCGGTCAGCGGGCTGTGGGACGCCACGGTCCTCGTCAATAACGGCGCCCTCGAGATTCCGTTCCGCTTCGAGCTCTCGGGCTCGGGCTCGAACGTGAAGGGCTCGTTCTTCAACGGCGACGACAAGACGACGTCCACGAGCGGCTCGCTTGTGAACGGCAAACTGTCACTGAGTTTCGACGAGCTGGGCACGAAGCTCGACGCGACACTCAAGGACGGCCGGCTGGAAGGCGAGTATTCGCGCGGCACGCGTGGTGCGCCGTACCCGTTCTCGGCGAAGCGCTATACGCCCGTTGCCTCCGGTGCGAGCAACATCCCGTCGATTGCCGGACTGTGGAACGTGCAGGTCGGGAAGAGCTCGAAGGGTGAAGCCGCCTGGCAGCTCATCGTCCGTCAGTCGGGTGGCGAAGTCTCGGCCGTGATTCTGCGCATCGACGGCGATACGGGCACGCTGACCGGCACGTATCGCGACGGCAAGTTCGCGCTCAGCCATTTTTCCGGAGCCAGGCCGCTGCGCCTCGAGCTGACGCCGGGCGCCGACGGGACGCTGGCCGTCGTGCAGAACACGGACAACCCGCTGACGGCGCTGCGCGCCGAACAGGCGTCGGCGAAGGGACTCCCGCAGCCGAGCGATCCATCGCGCTTCACCAGCGTCAAGGATCCGACCGAACCGTTCCGCTTCAGCTTCCCCGACCTCGAAGGCAAGATCGTCTCGAACACCGACCCGCGCTTTCAGGGAAAAGTCGTGATCGTCGCCATTGGCGGCAGCTGGTGCCCGAACTGCCACGACGAAACGCCCTTCCTCGTCGAGCTGTACAAGAAGTACAAGAAGCAGGGGCTCGAGATCGTCGAGCTCTCGTTCGAGGAAGAAGCGCAGATCAAGAATCCCGTTCGCGTGAAGGCGTTCAACAAGCGCTACGGGGTCGAGTACACCGTGCTGATTCCAGGCGAGCCGAAAGAGCTCAACGACAAGGTGCCGCAGGGGCTGAATCTGAACTCGTTCCCGACGACGTTCTTTCTGGGACGCGACGGGAAGGTCAGGAGCGCGCATGCGGGCTTTGCCGGCAAGGCGAGCGGCAAGTTCCACACCGAGATGAAAGAAGACGTCACCGCGCTCGTCGAGCGGCTGCTGGCGGAGAAGCCGTCGCAGACGACCGCGTCGAAGTAGCGCAAGGCTTTACGCTAGGCGTGATGGGACGGTCGTGATCGATCCCGGCACGACGATCGGCGCCGTCCACCTGACGATTTCGGATCTGCGCCGATCGGTCCGCTTCTACGAAACCCATCTCGGGTTCTCCGTCCATCGGCGCGACGATCGGACCGCGTGGCTCGGAGCGGGCGGCGCGGATCTCCTCGTTCTCACGCAGTGCGAGAGCGCGCCGCGCGTACGCGGCACCACCGGCCTGTACCACTTCGCCATCCTCGTGCCTTCGCGCGCCGATCTCGCGCGATCGCTGCGCCGCCTCGTCGCGACCGATACCATCATGCAAGGCGCCGCCGATCACGGCGTGAGCGAGGCGCTGTACCTCGCCGACGAGGACGGCAACGGGATCGAGATCTATCGCGATCGGCCTCGCGACCAGTGGCCGATCGTCGGCGGCCACCTGCGGATGGGCGCGGATCCGTTCGATCTCGACGCGCTGCTGACGGAAGCCGGCCGCGCGGACAGCGCCGCCGGTCTGCCGGCGGGTACGATCATCGGACACGTGCACCTGCACGTGTCGCGGCTGGAAGACGCTCACGCGTTTTATGTCGATCTCCTCGGCTTCGAGCTGATGCAGCGCTATGGACCGAGCGCCCTCTTCGTGGCCGCCGGCGGGTATCACCATCACATCGGGTTGAACACCTGGGCCGGCGTCGGCGCGCCACCGCCGCCTCCCGGTGCGATTGGCCTCCAGCATTTCGTCGTGATGCTTCCCGATGACGCCGCGCGTGATTCCGTCGTCGGCCGCCTGACGAAGGCAGGCATCGTTCCCGAGCCGGTCGAGGGTGGAGTGTTGGTACACGATCCAGCGAAGAACGCGATCCTGTTGAAGACGCCGGTCTGAGGTCGTCGCATCTACCCCTCCGTCCTCCTTACAATCGCTTACAATCGCCGACGACAAAGTGCAACGAATTGCGGCCACCCGCCCTATACTCTTGGTGGGGAAACGCATGAAAAAACTGGTGGTTGCGGCTGTAGTTGCCACGCTGTTCGGAACAGCTCCCTCGGCGCAACAGGCCGCGAAGACGGGCGGCGCGCAGCCACCCGCCGGTTCGCCGAAGATGGTCCCGTCTCACGACCCATCAGGCCTCTCGATCGATGCGCAGAACAAACTGGTCGCGCAGAATTGCGCCTCGTGCCACAGCGAGAAGATGAAGGCCGGCGAGCTCGTGCTCGCGGGCTTCGATGCCGCCAAAGTCACCGACCGTCCAGACGTGACCGAGAAGATGATCCGCAAGCTGCGGGCCGGCATGATGCCGCCGCCCGGCGCGCGGCGTCCCGACGCGGCGACGATCAAGACGTTCTTCGAGACGCTCGAAGCGAAGATGGATGCGGCCGCCGCGCTCAAGCCGAACCCGGGCTGGCGTCCGTTTCAACGGTTGAACCGCGCCGAGTATCAGCACGCGGTGAAGGATCTCCTCGGCATCGACGTGGACGTCAACGCGTTCCTGCCGCCCGACACCATCAGCAAGGGCTTCGACAACGTCGCCGACGTCCAGGCATTCTCGCCGACGCTGATGGAGAGCTACCTGCGCGCGGCGAGCTCGATCAGCCGTCTCGCGATCGGCGATCGCAGCGCGAGCGCCACGTCGGTGACCTACAAGATCGGCCGCACCCTGTCGCAGATGCGCCACGTCGACGGCGCGCCGATGGGCACGCGCGGCGGTATCTCCGTCGTTCACACCTTTCCCGCCGACGGCGACTACACGTTCAAGGTCTCGCTCCACAACGAGCCGCTCGGCGGCATCTATGGCCGCACGACGATGGCGACGATGGACATCAAGGAGCAGATCGAGGTGTCGGTCAACGGCGAGCGCGCCGCGCTCCTCGACCTCAACGTCCGGATGAGCGAGACCGATCCCGAAGAACAGCCTGGAGATCAAGACGCCGCCGATTCACGTCCCGGCCGGCCCGCAGCGCGTGTCCGCGGCGTTCATCCAGCGCTTCGACGGTCCGGTCGACGACCTGCTCGTGCCGCTCGAGAACACGCTCGCGGACGTGAACATCAGCTTCGGCGTGACGGCGCTGCCTCACATGCGCGACATGACGATCCTCGGTCCGGCTGCCGTCACCGGCGTGTCCGACACGATCAGCCGCCGCATGGTCTTCACGTGCCGTCCGACCAACGCCAAGGAAGAGGAGACCTGCGCGGCGGAAATCGTGAAGGGCCTCACGGCACGCGCGTTCCGCGGCGCGGCGACGCCCGACGATGTGCAGGACGCGATGGCGTTCTACGAGAAGGGACGGAAGAGCGGCGACTTCGAGGCCGGCATCCGGATGGCGCTCCAGTCGGTGCTGATGAGCCCTCGCTTCCTGTTCCGTCTCGAACAGGCGCCGGCCGTCCGAACCGTCAATGCCTCCGCCACCTATCGCCTGAACGATCAGGATCTCGCCTCACGACTCTCGTTCTTCCTGTGGGGCACCGCGCCTGACGCGGATCTGCTGAAGGCCGCGAGCGCCGGAGCGTTGCGGACGACGCCCGGTCTCGAGAAGCAGGTGCGCCGCATGCTCGCCGATCGCCGTGCCGATGCGCTCTCGACGCGCTTCGCCGCGCAGTGGCTGCGGCTCCAGGATCTGGAGAAGATTCACCCCGACTACCTCTTGTACCCGCAATACGACGACACCCTCGCCCAGTCGATGGAGCGCGAGACGGAGCTGTTCTTCGACAGCATCGTCCGCGACGATCGGCCGGTGCTCGACCTGCTGACGGCCGATTACAGCTTCGTGAACGAGCGGCTCGCCAAGCACTATGGCATCGCGAATGTCACCGGCAACGATTTCAAGCGGATCCAGCTGCCGGAGTACCGCCGCGGCCTGCTGGGGCAGGGCAGCATCCTCACGCTGACGTCATACGCCGACCGCACCTCGCCGGTCCAGCGCGGCAAGTGGATTCTGGAAGTGCTGTTCGGCGCGCCGCCGCCGCCCCCGCCGCCGAACGTGCCGCTGCTCGACGACACCAAGGCGATCATCGGCGGAAAGAACCTGAGCACGCGCGAGCGCATGGAAGAGCACCGGAAGAACCCGGCGTGCACGTCGTGCCACAAGGTGATCGATCCGCTCGGTTTGACGCTCGAGAACTTCGACGCGACCGGCGTGTGGCGCATCAAGGACAACGAAGTCCCGGTGGATTCGATCGGCGATCTCTACGACGGCACCAAGATGAACGGGCCGGCCGGGTTGCGCGAGGGGCTGCTGAAGCACAGCGACATCTTCCTCGAGACCTTCACCGAGAACCTGATGACCTATGCGCTCGGGCGCCGCGTCGAGTACTCCGACATGCCGGCGATTCGCGCGATCCTTCGCGACGCAGGGAAGAACAACAACCGCCTCTCGTCGTTCGTCCTCGGCGTCGTCAACAGCGGCGCGTTTCGAATGGCAAAACCCGACAACCATCTCTTGACCACGGACGCCAGCGAGCCGAAGCGGTCGACGTCCGGTCCGCAACGCTAGAGGAGATCGAATGTTCATCACTAACAAGAGGATTTCCCGCCGCACCGTGCTGAAGGGCATGGGCGTCACCGTGGCGCTTCCGATGCTGGAGGCGATGACGCCGGCCCGGACGATCTTCGCGCAAGGCGCGTCGACGGGAAAGAAGCTCCGCTTCGTGGCCATCGAGATGGTGCACGGCACCGCCGGCAGCGCGCCGATCGGCGCGCAGAAACACCTGTGGTCGCCGGCGGCCACCGGCAACGCCTTCGACCTGAGCCCCAGCGTGCTCAGCCCGCTGGAGCCGTTCCGCGACTACGTGACCATCGTCAGCAACACCGACGTGCGCAACGCGGAGGCGTTCACGGCGCCGGAAATCGGCGGCGATCACTTCCGCTCGAGCGCGGTGTTCCTCACCCAGTCGCACTGCAAGCAGACCCAGGGATCCGACTTGCACGCCGGGATCTCGATCGACCAGATCTTCGCGAAGCAGCACGGCCAGGAGACGCCGATCCCGTCGATGCAGCTGTGCATCGAGAACGTCGATCAGTCGGGCGGCTGCTCCTACGGCTACTCGTGCGCGTACACCGACTCGATCAGCTGGGCGTCGCCGGATCAACCGCTGCCGATGATTCGCGATCCGCGCGTCGTCTTCGATCAGCTGTTCGGGGTCGGCGCCACGCCCGCCGACCGGAAGGAACGCCGTACCGAGGATCGCAGCATCCTCGACTGGCTGGGCAGCTCGATCGACCGCATGAAGAAGGATCTCGGCGCGGCGGACCGCGCCCGCCTGAACGACTACCTCGACGACGTGCGCGAGATCGAACGGCGCATCCAGAAGGTCGAGGCGCACAACAGCAGCGGTGAAGAGCGCGAGCTGCCGGGCGCGCCGGTCGGCGTCCCCGACTCGTTCTCCGAGCACGTGAAGCTGATGTTCGATCTCCAGGCGCTCGCCTTCGCGTCGGACATCACGCGGGTGTTCGCGTTCAAGCTGGGTCGCGACGCCTCCAACCGCGCGTTCCCGGAAAGCGGATACAAGGGCGCGTTCCACTCGGCCTCGCATCACCAGGAGAAAGAGGAGCGCATCCTCGATTTCGCCAAGATCAACAAGTACCACGTCAGCATGGTTCCGTACTTCCTGGAGAAGCTGAAGAACACGCCGGACGGCGACGGCAACCTGCTGGACAACTCGGTCGTGCTGTACGGATCGCCCATGGGCGACTCGAACGTCCACAACCACAAGCGCGTCCCCTTCTTCCTCGCCGGCCATGCGGGCGGCGCGCTGAAGGGCAACATGCACATCAAGGCGGCCGACGGCACGCCGCTGGCCAACGCGATGCTGGGGATGGCGCAGAAGATGGATCTGGATCTGCCGTCGTTCGGCGACAGCACATCGGCCATGGATTTGAACAGCGCCCCGGCGCCCGTGGCGACGGATAAGGCGTAAACACCAACACAGGTGTAGTGCGGACCTTCAGGTCCGCCGTGAGCGCAGGCCTGAAGGCCTGCGGCTACAACTGATGAGGACCCGATGTTTCGACGACTTGCGATGGTCGGCGCCATCGGCGCCGATGTCGTTGACCGCATTCCTGCACGCGGCGCCCAGCGCTCCGGTGGCCGACGCCGCGATGCAGGGTAACAAGGACGCCGTCCGATCGCTGCTGAAGCAGGCGGCCGACGTGAATGCCGCCCAGGGCGACGGCATGACGGCGCTCCACTGGGCGGCGATGAAAGACGACGCGGACCTCGTCCAGACGCTGCTGTTTGCCGGCGCCAACGTGCGCGCGACGACGCGAATCGGATCGTACACCCCCCTCATCCTGGCGGCGAAGAACGGCAGCGGATCGGTCATCGCGCCGCTGCTCAAGTCGGGCGCCGATGCGAACAGCGCGACCAGCAACGGGACGACCGCGCTGATGCTGGCGTCTGCGTCGGGGAACACCGATGCCGTGAAGCTGCTGATCGACGGCGGCGCCAACGTCAACGCGAAGGAGCCGGTTCGTGAACTGACGGCCGCGATGTTTGCGGCGGCGTCCAACCGCGCCGCGGTGCTCACGCTGCTGGCCAAGAGCGGCGCCGACCTGAAGGCGACGTCGAAGGTCACCGATCTCGCGGCCTTGAGCAAGGATCCCGCGGCGCTGCGCGCGTTCACCCAGGGCAACCCGCCGCCTCCCGGCGAGCCGCCGGCCGGCGGACGCAGCGGACCGGCTCCCCAGGCACAAGGCGGCCGCGGCGGGCGCGGTCCACAGGTTGCCGGCGTCGATCGCAACTATCAGCTCAACGAACTCGTGGCGGCCCAGGGCGGCCTCACGCCGCTGCTGCTCGCCACGCGCGAAGGGCACGCCGACGCGGTGCGGGCGCTGCTCGACGCCGGGGCCGACATCAATCAGTTGAGTGCCGGCGATCGCACCAGTCCGCTCCTGATTGCGACGATCAACGGGCATTTCGATCTGGCGATGGCGCTGCTGGCCAAAGGCGCCGATCCGAACGCGGCCTCCGAGAACAACGCGACGCCGCTCTACGGCGCGCTGAACGTCGAATGGGCTCCCAAGGCGCTCTACCCGCAGCCGCGCGCGCAGGTGAACCAGACCATCACGTATCTCGATCTCATGAAGGCGCTCCTCGACAAGGGCGCCGATCCGAACGTGCGGTTGAACAAGAAGGTGTGGTACTCGGGCTACAGCTTCGACCTGTCCGGCGTCGACGAGACCGGCGCCACGCCGTTCTGGCGCGCCGCGTACGCGAGCGACGTGGACGCGATGAAGATGCTCGTCGCCTACGGCGCCGACCCGAACATCCGCACGAAGCGGATTGCCGGCCGCCCGCGCGCCGGCGACATCGATCGCGACGTGGTCGACGTGTCGGGTCTGCCGCCGGTGGCGGTGGGCGGGCCCGCCGTGACGCCGCTGCAGGCGGCCGCCGGCGTCGGCTACGGCGAAGGGTTCGCCGCCAACTCGCACCGGTTCGCGCCTGGCGGCATGCTCGCCGCCGTCAAGTACCTCGTCGAGGAACTGCACGCCGACGTGAACGCGTTCGATCACGAAGGGAACACGGCGTTGCATCACGCGGCGGCGCGCGGCGACGTCGAGATGATTCAATACCTCGTCTCGAAGGGCGCCGACGTCAAGGCGGTGACTCGCGAGGGCAGGACGACCGCCGACATGGCCAATGGCCCCGTTCAGCGCATCCAGCCCTATCCGGAAGCGGTGGCCCTCCTCGAAAAACTGGGCTCCAAGAACAACCACAAGTGCGTCTCTTGTTGACCTAAAGGGATCGCGCTCGAAGGACTTCCCGATAAAACGATTTCGGGATTTTGGATCTGGGCCGCCTCGCGACGCTGCGAGGCGGCTTTTTTTGTTTTTCTTCTGCAGAATTGACGACATGTTTGTCACGTTTTGTCTTGACAGCAAACCGACACAACCGTAAGGTCCGACCATCGAACCGTTCCGCCCACTAACAGGGAGTGCCCATATGCGTCGAGTTGTACTGTCTATGACGGTGCTTTGCGCCGCGGTGATCTTCGTTCCGAGAACCGGCCACGCTCAGGACCGCGCCGCGATCGCCGGAGTCGTTCGCGACTCGACGGGCGCCGTGATGCCCGGTGTCCTGGTGGAAGCGTCCAGCCCCGCACTGATTGAACGGACTCGCTCGGTCGTGACCGATAGCAACGGCCAGTACAAGATCGTCGACCTCGGCCCCGGCACCTATGAGGTGACGTTCACGCTCGCCGGGTTCAAGACCGTGCGCCGCGGCAACATCGCGCTGCAAGGGAACTTCACCCCGACGATCAACGCGCAGCTCGAGGTGGGTTCGCTCACGGAAGTGCTCACGGTCACCGCCGAAGCGCCGACAGTGGACGTGATCAACAACGTGTCGACCTTCGTGGCCAACCGCGACGTGCTCGACGCGATTCCGACGACGCGCCGCGACACCACGGCGCGCGCGCTGCTCATCCCCGGCACTACGGTGACGCCGTTCGTGCTCGGGCAGTACAACCTGACGAGCCACGGGTCGTCCACTTCGGACTTCACGATGGCGATCGACGGGCTGCGCGTGAACAACCTGTGCGGCAGCGGGCAGTACAGCGGCTTCTACATGAACGACGCGGCGGTGCAGGAGTTGACCTACAGCACCGGCGCCGAGTCGGCGGAAATCCAGAGCAGCGGCATCCGCGTCAACAGCGTGCCCAAGGACGGCGGCAACAGGTTCTCCGGCTCCTTCTTCCTCTACGGCCAGGGCAGCTCGCTGCAGTCCGACAACCGCACCGATGCGATGAAGGCGACCCAGCCCAACGGCCTGCCGCTCATCTCGATCGCCGGGACTGCCTACGACTGGCAGATCAACCCGTCGTTCGGTGGGCCGATCGCGAAGGACAAGCTCTGGTTCTACTTCACCTACAAGTACCAGGACGCACAAGGTCTACGTGCCCAGCTCGCACTTCGCCGACGGCAGCCCGGCGTTCAGGAGGCTGGATGGGTAACTACAGCGGCATCGGCCGCGTCACCTGGGCGGCGTCGAGCAAGGACAAGATCCGCGTCTACGTCGAGAAGCAGTTCAACGGCGAGTTCTACAACGGGTTCAACACCTACGCGGTGTCGACGCCCGAGGCGTCGACCGACGCGTAGGGCCGCGGCTGGATCCCGCAGGCCCGGTGGACGCGTGCGCAATCGAACAAGCTGCTGCTCGAAGCCGGCATCGCCTATTACAACCAGCCCTACTCGCAGGAGCTGCAGAGTCGGGCCTGGCGGCCCTCGCGCTGCCGAGCCTGAACGGCTCGACCGGCCTGCTGACGGGCAAGTGCGGTTACACGATTCCGCCGTACTCGAGCACGACCAAAGACTCCAACGTCATGGCGTCGGCCAGCTACGTGACGGGCTCCCACGCGATGAAGTTCGGTTTCACCGACCTGTGGGGCGAGAACTCGCGGACGTTCGCGCCTGCCGCCAACATCGACACCCTGATCAAGATCAACGTCGCCGGTCTGGGCAACGACGATCCCGTTCCAGGTCGTGGTCTACAACTCGCCGGCGACGTCGATCCAGAACGTCAACAGCGACTTCGGCAGCTACGCCCAGGACACGTGGACGATGAAGCGGCTGACGTTGAACTACGGCGCCCGGTTCGAGCACTTCAACGCCTCGGTGCCGGCGGAGTCCTCGCCGGCGTCGACCTGGATCGGCGCCACGCAACTTCCCGGCGATTCCCGACGTGCCGAACTGGAACGACTGGGCGGTCCGCTTTGCGGCGGCGTACGATCTGTTCGGCAACGGCAAGACCGCGCTCAAGGCCAACGCCGGCAAGTACGTCGCCGCGCAGGCAGCCGGCTTCGCGCAGACGTTCAACGGCATGAGCGGCGTGACGCAGACCGTCACCTGGACCGACCTGGACCGCAACGGCACCATCTACGACGCCGCCGGCAACATCACGGTCAACGAGGTCGGCCCGCGCACCGGCCAACTACGGCCAGGTGACGCGTCCGGCCCGATCCGGCGCTGCCACGCGGCTACAACTGGGAATACAGCGCCGTCCTGCAGCAGGAGCTGATGCCGCGCGTGTCGGTGACCGCCGGCTTCTATCACCGGGACTTCTACAACCTGCAGGTGGCCGACAACTCAGAACTGTGAGCACGGCGGATTGGACCGCGCTGTCGGTCGCCACCCCGACCGACCCGCGCCTGCCGCTCTCCGGCCAGCCGATTCCGTTGCTATACGCTCAACCCGGCCAAAGTAGGCGTCGCGACCGACAACCTGCTGACGTATTCGACACAGAACAAGCCGACCTACAACGGGTTCGAAGTGACCGGCAACATGCGCCGCGACAAGTTCATCGTCTTCGGCGGCGTCACGATCGATCGCCTGATCACCAACAACTGCGACGGGTCGAGCGCGACGGATGGGACCTCGGGCCGCGACAATCCGAACGGCCTGCGGTTCTGCGACTCGGTGCGAGCGACCGCGGGCCAGCCCGCTGGCGTGTTCCGGACGACCGTCAAGGCGTCTGCCGCCTATTCGTTCCCCTACGACATTCAGCTCAGCGGTTCGTTCTCCGCGATTCCCGGTCCCGCCGTGGCCGCCAACTACACCGTCACGTCGGCGATTGCGGGACGCCCCATCATCGGCAACACTGCCGGCGCCGCGAGCGTCGTCGTGAACCTGGTCCAGCCGAACACGGTGTTCCTCGACTACCAGAACCGGCTCGACCTGCGTGTCGGCAAGACGTTCCGGTTCGGCCAGACGAAGATCCAGGGGTTTGCCGACATCTTCAACGTGTTCAACGCCGGCACGGCGCTGACGGTCAACCAGACCTACGGCGCGGTCGCCGCGACGAACGCCTGGTTGACGCCGACGACGATCATGGACGGCCGCTACATGCGGTTCGGCATGCAGCTGAACTTTCTGAAAGGGGCTGGAGGCTAGGGTCTAGGGGCTAGCTAGGTTCGGGCCGCTGCGCGGAAACGCGTGGCGGCCTTTTTTTGCTTGAGCTTGCGTCTTATTCCAGTGTCCCTCGTGCTCTTTCCGGTATTCCTCGTCCGCGACGACCTTGTCCTTGTTCGCGCGGATCTGGCGCTTGCGCGAGTCGAGCGCGTTGGCGGCGCGGATGTCCGAGGAGCTGACCGCGAATCCAGACAGCAGCTTCTCGAGGTCGGCGCTCTTGCACGCCGGACAGACGATCGGTGGATCCTGCGGCCGTGAAAGCCCTTCGAACTCGTTCCCGCAACTCCGGCACCGAAAATCGTAGATGGGCATTCCTGTGTCCCGATGCTGACGCGATTATTCGGGCAGGGTCGCCAGGACCCGGCGCGGGTCGATTCGCCAGATGTTGCCCGCTTCCAGGTTCGACAGCCACACCGACCCGAGGCCGACGCGGATCGCATCGCCCCCTTTTCCCGTGAACTGCTGCACGACCGTGTTCGTGGACGGATCGATGCGCGAGAGCGGATACTCGAACGCGGTCACCCACACCGAACCTTCGCCAACGGCGATATCGCCGCCGGGACCCGGCACGCCGACCTCGATCGTCGCCACCACCTTGTTCGTGGCCGGATCGATGCGCGACACGCTGCCGTCGCCCTGGTTCAGAGTCCAGACCGCGCCGCCGCCGGCCGCGATGAAGCGCGGCGTCTTGCCGACCGCGATGGTGCTCACGATGAGATTGGTGTGCGGATCGACCCGCGCCACCGTGTTGCGCTCGCTGCTGGTCGCCCAGAGCGCGTCTTCCCCGAACGCCAGGCCGTACGATCCCGGGGCGACATACACCTCCGCGACGACGGTATTGGTCGCCGGGTCGATGCGGGCCAGCGTGCCTTTGGCGTCGGTGATGATCCAGATGCTGCCGGCGCCGGCGACGATGGATCCTTCCGAGTTGCCGATGGTGATGGGAATCGTTGCCGTGACGCTTCCGGTCTTCAAGTCCACTCTGCTCAGCGTCTGGTCGCCGCAGTTGGGCACCCAGACGCTCCCGAACGCGGCAGCGAGGCCCGAGCACGGCCGCTTGCCGACCGGAATCGTGGCCGCGACGGTGTTGGTCTGGGCGTTCAGGCGGGCGACGCTGTCCCTGGGCTTGTTCGAGATCCAGACGTCCTCGTCCACCGCGATCCAGTCCGGTGACCCGGGCACCTGGAAGATGGCGTCGGGTTTGAGCCGTTCGACAGGGATTTTGACCCCCGGAGTCTTGACCCCGGGCTTGGGCGCACTGGGTGCCTGAGCCAGGGCCCACCCCAAAGACACGGCCATGACAATTCTCAGCATCGTCCGTGCATAATAACTTGCCATGATTCGCCGGACCAACGTTCTGCGGACAGGGGCGCTGATGCTGGCGGCCATGCCGCTGCTGTTTCAGATTGCCGCGGAAGCGCGTCAGAGGGCCGCGGCCCCTGTGTCCGCTCCACAGTCGCCCGAATACTTCGAGTCGTCGGTCCGGCCCGTCCTGGCCGCGAACTGCTACGACTGCCACGGCGACCAGCGGATGGGCGGACTGCGCCTCGACTCGCGCGAGGGGCTGCTGAAAGGCGGACGGTCCGGTCCCGCGATCGTTCCAGGCGACCCCGACAAGAGCCTGATGATCCAGGCGGTGCGTCAGACGCGCGACACGCTGAAGATGCCGAAGGGCGGACGCCTGAAACCGTCCGAGGTCGACGCGCTGGTGGAGTGGGTGCGCGCGGGCGCACCATGGCCCGCCTCCGCGCTAAGCGCTGCGGCGGGAAAGCCCGCGGATGCGGCGCCGGCCGGTGCGGCGGGCACGCCTGTCCCGGCTGCCGCGTCCGCGTCGCCTGCGTACGTGATCAAGCCGGAGCAGCGCGCCTTCTGGTCGTTCGTGCCGCTGCATCCGACGCCGGCGCCCGTCGTTTCGCATACGTCGTGGCCGAAGAGCGACATCGACAAGTTCGTGCTCGCTCAGCTCGAACACGCGGGTCTCGCCCCCGTGCGCGCGGCTGACAAGCGCGTGCTGCTGCGCCGCGCCACGCTCGACCTGACGGGCCTGCCGCCAACGACGGACGAGATCGACGCCTTCGAGAAGGACGACTCGCCCGACGCGTTCGCGAAGGTCGTCGACCGCCTGCTCGCGTCGCCGCGTTACGGCGAAACCTGGGGACGGCTGTGGCTCGACGTCGCCCGCTACGGCGAAGACGACTATCGTTCGCTGGATCCCAAGCAGCGTGGATACAACCCGTACCCGAACGCGTATCTGTACCGCGATTGGGTGATCAAGGCGTTCAACGACGACTTGCCGTACGACCAGTTCGTGAAGGCGCAGCTGGCGGGCGATCTGCTGGGCGAGCCCGCGACCCGCGCGCGCACGCTGCCTGCGCTGGGGTTCCTGGGACTCGGTCCGTGGTTCTACGACAACGGCGCGGTCGAGATCACGCGCGCCGACGAGCGCCACGATCGCGTGGACGTGGTCTCGAGGGGATTCCTGGGTCTCACGGTCGGCTGCGCCCGCTGCCACGATCACAAGTACGATCCGATTCCGACTCGCGACTACTACTCCCTCGCGGGCGTCTTCCTCGATACCTCGTACCACGAATATCCGCTGGTCCCGAAGAGCGTCGTCGACGAGTACACGCTGCACGACAAGCAGATCGAGAAGAAAGAGAAGCTGCTCGACGACTTCACGCGGACCGAATCCACGCAGCTCGGGGAGACGCTCGCGCTGCAGGCGTCCAGGTACATGGCCGCCGCATGGAAAGTGCTGGGCGAGCCGAAGGAAGACGTCGCGAAAGTCGTCGACGCCGAGAAGCTCGACTACGAGCTGTTCGATCGCTGGCTCAAGTTCCTCGTGAAGCCGCCGCGCTTCTATCCGTACCTGACCAAGTGGCAGGAGATGATCAAAGGCGGCGGCAGCGCGTCCGAGGCGAAGAAGCTGGCCGACGAATTCCAGGGCGTTCTGCTCGAAGTGATGTTCGACCGCAAGGAGATCAAGGAAGAGAACGACATCATCGCTGCCAAGGCGCTGATCGGGACGAAGAAGAAGGAGCCGGGCAAGCTTCCCAGCGACTTCGTCACGAACGACGATTTCTGTCCCGGCTGCGGGCTGGAGCTGAAGAGTCTTCCGGTCGAACGGAACAACCTCTGGACCGACGTGTTCCAGCGCGACCTTCAGGAGGGGTTCGATCCGGCGCAGGCATCCGATCGCATCAAGCCAGGGCTGCTGGCCTTCCGTGGGTGGGGGCTCGAGCGTCAGCTGAGCGCGGATCGGCGGCGCTATGTCGAGGGGCTGCGCGCCGACATCGCCGCGCTGCGCAAGGCACAGCCGCCGAAGTACGCGTTCGTCCACGGCGTGGCCGACATCGAGAAGCCGGTCAACCTGAAGGTCAGCAAGCGCGGCAGTCCGTACAACCTCGGCGACGAGGAGCCGCGGCATTTCCTTTCCGTGCTTTCGGATGGCGACCCGGCGCCATTCGCGAACGGCAGCGGGCGGCTCGAGCTCGCGAACGACGATCCTCCGTCAGCCGCTGTCGATGCGGGTCATCGTCAACCGCGTGTGGAAGGGGCACTTCGGCACCGGGTCTGGTCGACACGCCGAGCAACTTCGGCGTCGCCGGCGAGCGGCCGACCAATCCGGAGCTCCTGGAGTATCTCGCGCAGCGATTCGTCGATCAGAAGCTCTCGATCAAGCAGCTGCACCGCGACATCATGTTGAGCGCGGTCTACCAGCTGAGCACGGACTACTCGGCGCCGAATTTCGAGAAGGACGCCGCGAACCGGCTGTACTGGCGCGCCGACCGGCATCGCATGACGGCCGAGCAGATTCGCGATTCGCTGCTGTTCGTCTCGGGCTCGCTGGACGACAAGATGGGCGGTCCATCAACCGCGCTGTCGCCGTCGTTCAACCGGCGGACCGTCTACGGAAAGGTCAGCCGCTACAAGCTCGACGACTACCTGCAGCTGTTCGACTTCCCGAGCCCGAACCTGTCGGCCGAACGACGCTTCACGACCACCGTGCCGCTGCAGCGTCTGTTCTTCATGAACAGCGACTTCATGCAGCAGCAGGGTGAGCTGATCGCGCGCCGAGTGTCCGCGGAGGCGAACAACACCGCGAGAATCCAGAAGGCGTACCTGCTGATCTTCGGCCGCGGCGCGTCAGCGATGTCGGAGATCCGCAGCTGGGCTCGCGTTCCTGGCGAGCGAGCCGCTGAAGGAGTACGAGGAGCGGAGGACGCCACAAGGACACAAAGGATTCGAAGGACGCAAAGGACGGCACGGACAAAAAGGACGGCCAAGGACACCAAGAACGGACGGCCTCTGGCTGACGAGGGCGACGACGGTCCGAGAAGGTGGGGGAGGGGATGATGGCTGGCGTCATTCCTGGCGCGGCGAAGAAGGACGACCGCGAGAAGATGCTCCCGCCGACTCCATGGGGCCGTTACGTGAAGATCCTGCTCAGCTCGAGCGAATTCCTCTTCGTGGATTGATATATGGCGCCACACAAGTCACGGCAACCGCTCACTCGGCGCGACGCGCTCTGCCGGATGGGCAACGGGTTCGGCATGCTCGCGTTCGCCAGTCTCGTGAGCGAGTCGATTGTCAGAGCGGCCGGGTCGCTGGCCCAGGACGGCAGCGTCGACCCGCGGCGGCTGGATCACCCGGCGCGCGCCAAGCGCGTCATCTTTCTGTTCATGAACGGCGGATTGTCGCAGGTCGACAGCTTCGATCCGAAGCCGATGCTCGACAAGTACCACGGACAGCCGCTGCCGGGTGGCACGGTTGCCACCGAACGCAAGACCGGCGCGCTGATGCGCTCGCCCTTCGCGTTCAAGAAGTACGGCAAGTCCGGCATCGAGATCAGCGAGCTGTTCCCGCACGTCGGCGAATGCGCGGACGACATCTGCTTCATCCGTTCGATGTACACCGACATTCCGAACCACGAGCCGTCGATGCTGATGATGAACACCGGCCACACGCAGGTGGGCCGGCCGTCCATCGGCTCGTGGCTCACCTACGGTCTCGGCACCGACAACAAGAACCTGCCGGGCTACGTCGTGCTCTGCCCGGACGTCCCGACGACGGTGGGGCCGCCGCTGTGGAACAGCGCGTTCCTGCCGGCGGTTCACCAGGGCACGTTCATCGCCAACAAGGTCGAAAAGCAGACCGACACGGCGCTCATCGGCAAGGACTTCGATCCCAAGACGCTCATCTCCTACATTCACAACGAGAAGTTCACGCTCACCGAGCAGCGTCGCGAGCTCGATCTGCTCGAGACCCTCAATCGCATGCAGCTCGATCGCGAGCCTGTCCACGACACCAAGCTCGAGGCGGCCATCTCCTCGATGGAGACCGCCTACCGGATGCAGACGGAAGCGCCCGACGTGTTCGACATCCGGAAGGAAAGCGAGGCGACGCTGAAGCTGTACGGCGCAGGCAGCACGGCGCGCAGCTGTCTGATGGCGGTGCGTCTCATCGAACGCGGCGTGCGGATGGCGCAGGTCTACTACGCGAAGGGCGATCCGTGGGACGCGCACGCCGACATCCAGGCGCACCGGAAGAACGCCAAGGATTCCGACCAGCCGTTTGCGGCCGTCATCAAGGACCTGAAATCACGCGGCCTGTTCAAGGACACGCTCGTCGTCTGCGGATCGGAGTTCGGACGAACGCCGGTGATGGAAGTGGGTGGCGGCGCGGGGACGACACAGAACGGGCGCGATCACAACCCGTTCGGCTTCACGATGTGGCTGGCCGGCGGCGGCGTGAAAGGCGGGACGGTCTACGGCGCCACCGACGATTTCGGGTTCAAGGCGGTCGAGAAGCCAGTGCACGTGCACGATCTGCACGCCACGATTCTCCATCTCCTGGGCATCGACCACACGAAGCTGACCTATCGCTACAGCGGGCGCGACTTCCGTTTGACCGACGTCTCCGGCAACGTGATCCACGAGATCATCGCGTAGCAGACACGATGGGAAGGAACCGCGGAGACCGCAAAGGGCCGCAGAGAAAGCGCAGAGAAGAAGCATTTTTCTTGGCGTTGCGGACACGATCAGAAGGAACCGCCGAGATCGCCGA
The DNA here is from genome assembly GCA_963794305.1 of uncultured Acidobacteriota bacterium. Classification (GTDB taxonomy): domain Bacteria; phylum Acidobacteriota; class Vicinamibacteria; order Vicinamibacterales; family CAVVIG01; genus CAVQFC01. Next base: position 50,537 of record CAWCDQ010000019.1, read on the forward strand.
GAAAACAAATATTTTGATCTCTGCGTTCTTTGCGGTCTCCGCGGTTTCTTCTTATCGTAGTCGTTCCATAGCCGCAACCAGCGCCATGGCGCCGCCGCGATCGTCGGGGCCCTCGATCGCGGGGCGATCGTAGTAGTAGCGCACGGTCGGACCGGCGCCTGTTCCGCTGCAGACATCAACCAGGCCGCCGTCGTCGGTAATGTGCGCGGCGAGCGCGCGCCAGGCGCGATCGACGACGGGCGCGTACGAGCCGGTCGAGCCATCCCAGGCGCACGCCGCGGGCCATCGCGGTCAGGATCATCGCTGTCGCGGTCTCCTCACGATAGGCTCCTGGGCGATCGATGATCTCGCGCCACATGCCGTCCGGCGCCTGCCACGAGACAAGGCCTTTCATCTGCTTCTGGAAAATCGCCGAGCACCGCCGCGCGCGACGGGTGACCGGCGGGCATGGCCGTCAGTGTTTCCATCAAGCCGAACGCCGCGAAACCGTTGCCGCGACCCCATGCCGCGGGACCATCGGTCGCATGGTGAAAGATGCCATCCGGTTGCTGCAGCCGGCCGGCGTAGGCGATGAGCAGCTGCGCGGCGCGATCGAGATCGCTCCCGCGGCCAGGCATCTGCCCGGACCGGGCAAGAATCGCGGCCGCCATGAACATGTCGTCGGTCCATCCCTGGCCGTACTGCGGGATGCCGCCGTCCTTCTCCTTGAGCGCCGCCTCGGCACCCTCCAGCGCCAGGGTTCGTGCGGCGCCGTTCGAGACATCGGCTTTCGCGATCTCCGCGAACACCATGGTGCCTGCGACCGTGGTGAGCTGAATGCGATCGCCCAGCAGCGACTTCTCGCGCGACAACCACGGCTGCAGCTGTGCGAGCACCTTGGCCGGCAGCGCCGCGTCTCCTGTCTGCGCCGCGAGCTCGAGCGTCTTGATCCAGGCCAGCGCGGGAATGTAGCTGATGGACGGCGCGGCCGGATAGCGGCCGGCGAGGAGCCTTGCGATGTCGAGCGGCTTGCGGGCGATGCGCGCGGAGATCGCGTCGTCGAGCGGCGAACGGGCCGGCCTCGGCGCGTGACAATCGCCTGCGCGAGCTCGTCGTGGGATGCGGACGCGGGCAACACGACGGCGGCGGTGCGGCCAAGCCCGGCAGGTCCCGCGATCGCGCAGCGCCGCGGTGAGCGAATCGGCCGTTTCGCGCTGCGCGTCGTCGCCGCGGAACTCGATCACCAGATCCGGCGCCTGGTAGGCGACCCAGCGCCACACGTACCGGCTCTCTGGCTGTTCGGCATCCTCGTAGAAGCCCTTGACCGGCGGGAACGTGTACGCTCGCGTGCGCGATCGGCCGTCGGGGTCGGCCATCGGCAGCGCGGACACGATCCACCGATTGCGGATCTGCTTCGGCGCGCCGCGTTTGATCCATCGGACGGCGTCCAGCACGGCGCGCGCGCCTCGCTCGTCGCCATCCAGTCCGCCGACGATCACGAGACGGAGCTTCGTCGAGGCGGGGTCGAACGCCGATGGGTTCTCGATTGTGAGCAGTGGCGTTTCGTTCCGCGTGACTCCGGCGGCGCTGACGATCCGCGGCTCGCCGGCAAGCGCAGCCACCGCTTGGAGCTCGGCATCGATCGGCGCGGTGGCAGTTGCCGCAGGGTAGAGTAGGCACCCGCAGGCCGCAAGCAGGATCGAGAGAGGACGTCTCATCGACGCCGAGTGTAGCAGGACGTCGCGCTCCTCGGAATGGAGCTACTTTTTTCGCCGCAGCCCGTGCTCGAGGATGGCACAGCCGAACACCGCCAGATCCTGAATCTGTCCCGGCGTGCGATGCAGCTGGCCCGCGAGGCCCAGCGTCGCGATGCCATGGCCCGGGGTCTCTCGCGCTTATGGCTCGCGCCCTGCCTCTTCATGACGCTCATGCTCGGACCGATTGGGCTGCTCGCCTACCACCTTGCGCGCACTCGTGCGCACCAGCCGCTCGATGTCCCGATACTCGCGCCAATGTCGAAGGCTGACTGAGAGAAAGCCTGCGACGGGAATCGCCAGAACGATGCCGCCGGCGCCTCCCAGAACGGCGCCGGCCCACAGGCTGAGGACAACGGCCGGCGTCGACAGGTGCATGCCGTGTCGGATGAGCAGCGGGTAGACCAGCGTGTCTTGAACGACCCGTAGGCCGCCGAGAAACGCAATGACCGCGAGTGCGGAGTCGCCCGCCTGCGTCACCGCGATCAGCATCGTCGTCACCGGACCAATGCCGGGTACGAGCTCCAGGATCCCTGCGGTCACCCCAAGGGAGATGGCGGACGGCAGTCTGAGCAGCGCGAATCCGCCAACGCACATCAGCCCGACTGCCACGCTGGCCGCCGCCTGCGCGCGAATGAAGCCCGCCAGCGCGCTGTTGACGTCGTGCAGGTACTCCTCACCTCGCCACTGCAGATGTCCGCGCGGCAGAACGCGAAGGGTCGAGCGGCGAAAGCTCGGCCAGACTGTGAGGAAAAGGGCTGCGAGCACCGGTGTCACGAAGAGCCAAGCGGCGTAGCGCGCGGCATCGATCAGCGTATCGAGCGTCGTTCGGGCGCGCCGCTGGATGTAGGCGAGCGCGGAATGGATGCGCGGTTTGAGCGCGCGACGCACTGATTCGGGGACCGGCGCCGACGTGAGGACGCGGTCGATCGTTTCGAAGTCGCCGCCGCCGAACAGATGTTCTACGGTGTCGGGCGCCGTCACATGAACCCAGTTCGCGATCGGCTCGCTCGCGAAGCGCCACGCCAGTCCGACCGGCACGGAGAGCAATGCGTAGATCAGCGCGAGCGATGCGCCTCGCGAGAGCGGGCGGCCCCGGCGTCCAGGCCGGATCCGCCTGCTCACCATGTCGATCGCGGGCGCCAGCAGGTGCGCGAAGAACATCGAGAGCAGCAGCAGAACGCTGCCGCCCTTGATCACTGCTGCTTCGTTTTCTTCGCCTCGTCCGCTTCCTTGAGGCGCGCGCCGCGCAGGATGTTTCCCATCGCGTAGTTACCCTCATGGCACGCGTACTGGTACATGAGGTCGTTGGTCGCCGGCCAGGTGTACTCGGCGGTCCACGGTTTGGTCCACGTGGTCGGATCCTCGATCGTGAACTGATATCGCAGCGTCTTGGCGTCCACTCGCGTCAGCCGTTCGACGATGTGCAGCGCGTCGCTCGAGCCGCGGAAGCGGGTCTTGTCGGTGAAATTCGTCGTATCGATGACGAGCGTGTCGCCTTCCCAACGACCGATCGAGTCGCCCATCCACTTGCGAATCGTGGGCGGCAGGTGCGTCGCTCCCATCCGGACGATGCGGGCGTCGTGCACCATCTCGGTGAGGATCAGAACGGTGTCCTGCGTCTGCACGATCTGGTGAAGGTTGTTGTAGAAGTAGGTCGGCAGGATCGGCGGGCCCGACGTCGAGCTGAAGCCGACGATGCATCGCTCGCCGAGCGGACGTTGCTCGGGATCGTCGTAGGCGTCGGCGCCTTCGAAGCCGGGATCGTCTTCGCGAATCGCCTGGTCCGACGTCGTCCGGAGGACGCGAGACGCATTCCGCGTTTTCGCCGTGTCGGTGAGCGCGGGGACGCGTCCGTCTGGCGGATCGATGAGCAGCGAGGCGCGCTTGCGTCCGTCGACCGTGGTGTAGCGCGATCCGGGATCGAGCCAGAAATTGTTGTATCCGCCGACGTTGCCGTACGGCCCGGGCGATCCATCGCCGCCCGACGGCGGCGCGGCGCGATTGGCGTCGATCGGCGCGTTGAGTTTCTCGCTTCGCGCGGCCACCTGCTGCTCGAGATTCTTTGCTTCTTCGTCGGTCAGCACCAGCGGCGTGCCCGCGCGGCGTTCGAGCGGCGTGAGCGTGCCGAGATCGTAGGTGCCCTGCAAGTCAGGATGTCCATCCTGAAGGCGAGGGACGCCCCCGGCGGCCGCCGGTTTTTTCACGGGAGCGGTCTGCCCCGCGATGTCTACGTGTGTCACGAACACCGTCGCCGCGACCGCCGCCGCCATCGCGATACGCGTCAGGAATCGGTCACGCATGTGAAGCCCTCGCTTTCCGTGCAGATTCTACATCCGCGGTGTGCAGTTCCGCGCAGCAAACAGATATTACCGAAGTCTTACAGTGCGTTCGAGCCGTCTCGTTTACCTTAGTCTCATATGAGCAGCGTCGCGACACTTCCTTCCCGAATCACGCTATAGCAAGTTGAGTTATCTGACCTGCGGCGTGTTGATCTGGTTTCACATCCAGGCCATCGCCGCCTTCTGGTCTTTCAGCTGGACGAACCTGTTCGTTGCCGTGTTCCTTTACTGGGTCGCCATCGGTCTCGGCATCAGCATGGGCTATCACCGGCTGCACACGCATCGCGGATTCAAGACCTACCGGCTCTTCGAATACTTTCTCGCCGTCTGCGGGACATTGACGCTCGAGGGTGGACCGATTTTCTGGGTGGCCACGCATCGCGCGCACCATCAGCACTCGGACCAGGAACTGGATCCCCACACGCCACGCGTCAACGGCTTCTGGGCGCATCTCGGCTGGATCATCTTCGGCGAAGCGCATCACAACGACACGGCTCGCATGTCGAGATACGCGCCCGACCTCGCCAAGGATCGCTTCTACACCTGGCTGACGACCTATCACTGGGTGCCGTTGACGGTGCTCGGCTTCGGCCTCCTCGCGGTCGGCGGCTGGGGACTGGTCAACTGGGCGATCTTCCTCCGCGTCGTCGTTGGATTGCACTCCACCTGGCTGGTCAACTCCGCGACGCACATGTGGGGACGCCGCCGCTTTGCAACGAAGGACGATTCGCGCAACACCTGGTGGGTCGCCATGCTGACGTTCGGCGAAGGCTGGCACAACAACCATCATGCGCACCCGACGTCGGCGCGCCACGGTCTCGCCTGGTACGAGTTTGACGCCACCTGGCTCGAATTGAAGGCCCTGAAGGCGATCGGGCTGGTCTGGGACGTCCGCGTGGCCCGCATCAGCCAGGCCGTTGAGGAAGAGGTCGCCGCCTAGCGCCGTTCGCCGCTATCCTTGAAGGCGTGAGGCGGGTGTTCGGCGAAGGCTGGCACAACAACCATCATGCGCACCCGACGTCGGCGCGCCACGGTCTCGCGTGGTACGAGTTCGACCCCACCTGGCTCGAATTGAAGGCTCTGAAAGCGATCGGGCTGGTCTGGGACGTCCGCGTGGCCCGCATCAGCCAGTCGGTTGAGGAAGAGGTCGCCGCCTAGCACCGTTCGCCGCTATCCTTGAAGGCGTGAGGCGGGCATGAGATCCGGCGGACGCCGGAAGTCGATCGCGTTGTTCATCGCGCTTGGCGCCTGCCTCGTCGCCGGCGTTGTCGCCCTGAACGTCGGCTGGATCATCCTCAACTGGCGCGAGGCCGGGCTGCTGATAGCCGGCCTCATCGTCTTTCCCCTCATCATCACCGGCGTCGTGCTCAACACCATCTTCCTGGTGCGCGAGATCCGCCGCAACGAGCAGCACGAAGCCTTCATCAACGCCGTGACCCACGAGCTCAAGACGCCGGTCGCGTCGATGAAGCTCTATCTGCAGACGCTGCAGAATCGTCAGGTCGAGGAGGCGAAGCGCCAGGAGTTCTACGGCGTGATGCTGCAGGACAGCGACCGGCTGCTCGGCACGATCGAGCAGGTGCTGCGGGCCGGCCAGCTGGGTGCGAGGCTGCGGCGCGCGAGTCCGATGCCGGTCGATTTCGGAGCCGTGGTCGAGGAGTGCCTCGCGCTTGTCGAGAAGGCGCCATCACCTGCCGTCGGAAGCCGTGACCTCCACCGTGCGGCACGTCAACGGCGCGTCGTTTCAAGTGCTCGGCGACGAAGAGGATCTCAAGGCGATGGTGTCGAACCTGGTGGACAACGCCATCAAGTACTCGGGTGCCGAGGTGCACGTCGCGGTGGAGCTCGAACAGGCCGACCCCGCGACAGCGACGCTGCGGGTTCGCGATCGAGGCATCGGCATCTCGCCGTCCGAGCGCAAGCGCATCTTCAAGCGCTTCTACCGCATTCCCGGCGCGATGAGCACCCGCGTGAAGGGCACCGGGCTCGGGCTCTTCATCGTCCGCTCCATCGTGGCCCGCCACGGCGGGAAGGTCTTCGTCGAGAGCGACGGCGCGGGCCAGGGGAGCACGTTCATCGTGCAGCTCCCGGTCGTGGAGCAGCAGGTGGTGGCGGCGCGATGAGCCGGATCCTCGTCGTCGAGGACGAGCAGCACCTGGCCGATGGTCTTCGCTATAACCTCGAGGCCGAGCAATACGACGTCGATCTCGTCGAGAGCGGCGAAGAGGCGCTGCAGCGGCTGACCGCCGAGGCCGGCCGGTACGATCTCGTGATCCTGGACGTCATGCTGCCGGGCATCGACGGATTCACGGTCGCGAGCCGGCTGCGCGACGCGCGCCGGTTCGTGCCGGTTCTCATGCTGACGGCACGAGGCCGCTCGGAGGACGTCCTGCGCGGCTTCGGCGCCGGCGCAGACGACTACCTGGCCAAGCCGTTCGAGCTGCCGATCCTGCTGTCGCGCGTGCGCGGGCTCCTGCGGCGCCACGAGTGGTTTCGGGCCGAGGCGGCGCTGCCGGCGTCGCCGCCTGTCGCCTCGCAGTTCTCGTTCGGCGACAAGAGCATCGACTTCGAGCAGCTCGAGGTGCGCGTGGGCGACAAGCGGATGCCGCTCACGCTGATGGAGGCGGCGCTGCTGCGCTATTTCGTTCAGCACGACGGCAGCCCTGTGCCGCGCAAGGAGATCCTGGAGAAGGTCTGGGGCGTGCACGAGGATACCGACACGCGCGCGATCGACAACTTCATCGTCCGGCTGCGCCGCTACATCGAAGCGGAGCCGTCCAATCCGCGCCATCTGCAGACCGTCCGGGGCGTCGGCTACCGTTTCGTGTCGAAGCCCGAGTAGCCTAAAATTTCCTCGTGGCGAAGACGTCGCTGTCCTTTCGTGCCCGGGCGCGTCAGCCGAATCGTCCGCCGCTGTGACTGACTGGTCTACGACGCCGCAGCCCGTCGGTGAGAGCCGATGGGCGTTTCCATCCCCTGACCGATGGCCGGACAACGATCTGATTGCCGTCGGCGGCGATCTGGACCCGGCGACGCTCGTCAATGCGTACCGACGCGGCATCTTTCCGATGGAAGTCACCGCGCTCCAGAAGAGGCTCGGCTGGTGGTCGCCCGAACCGCGCGGCATCGTCCCGCTCGATCACCTCCGGATCACGAAGTCGATGCGGCAGAGCGCGAAGCGATTCGAGGTACGCGTCGACACGCGCTTCGTCGACGTGATGCGCGCGTGCGGCGATCCGTCGCGCGAGGATGGCTGGATCACCGGCGAGTTCGTGGACGCCTACACGAGGCTCCACGAGCTGGGGTGGGCGCACAGCGTCGAGGTCTTCGATCGCGAAGGCCGGCTGGCCGGCGGACTGTATGGGGTGCGCGCCGAGGGGTTGTTTGCCGGAGAGTCGATGTTCCACGCGCAGCGGGATGCCTCGAAGGTCGCGCTGATGGCGCTCGTCGAATTGATGCGCGAGAGCGGCATGCGGCTGCTCGACGTGCAGTGGTGTACGGCGCACCTGGCGTCGCTTGGCGCGATTGAGGTCGCGCGCGATCGGTACCTGTCGCTGCTTGCCGAGGCGCTCGCGAGCCGGTAGGATCGCGTCCCATGAAACACCGAATCGCCGCTTTCTCGCTGCTCGCTGCGATGACGGCCATCGCGCTGCCGTCGGCGCAGACCTCCCCCGGCACGAACGTGCCGAAGATCCGGTTCGAGTCGGTGCCCGATTTCCTCAAGTACTCCGCCGACATGAATCTTGGCGAGGTGCTCGGCGTCGCGATCAACTCCAAGGGCACGCTGGCGGTCCTGAATCACCCGGGCAGCGGCACCGTCGGACCGCTGTATGGCAACGCCTCGACGCAGATTCTGGAGTTCGATGCCGGCGGTAAGTTCGTCCGCGAGGTCGGGAAGGGTGTCTACGGGCTCGGCTACGGCCACGGCATCCGCTACGACAAGTACGACAATCTCTGGGTCGTCGACAAAGGCACGCACGCCGTGACGAAGTTCAACCCGGCCGGCTACGTGACGCTGAACCTCGGGCGCCGGCCCGAAGGACCCGACGAACCGGAGTACTTCAAGGGCGGGCGAGGCGGAGGGCCCGCGCCGGTGCACATCGACGGCTACTTCCGAGGCCCGACCGACGTCGCGTGGGACAGCGACGACAACATCTACATCAGCGACGGCTACACCAACTCGCGCGTGGCCAAGTTCGACAAGCACGGCAACTGGATCAAGTCGTGGGGATCGCGCGGCCGGGAGCCAGGGCAGTTCAACACGCCGCACAACATCGCCATCGATCGGCAGAACAACGTGTACGTCGCCGATCGCAGCAACAACCGTATCCAGGTGTTCGATCGCGACGGCACGTTTCTCCGCGTGATCGTGCTGAATGTGCCCTACGACAAGACGCGGCACCCGGTGCTCGGCAACCTGCCCGCGCGCCCGCCCGACGAGACCGCCGCCTGGACGCTCTGCATCACGCCGACGCCGACGCAGTATCTCTACGCGACCGACACTGAACCCGGGCGCCTGTACAAGCTGACGCTCGACGGCAAGATCGTCGGCATGCTCGGCGAGTCCGGGCACGACCTCGGTCAGTTCAACTGGGCGCACGGGCTTGCGTGCCCGTCGGAGAACACGATCTACGTCGCCGACATGAACAACTGGCGCGTGCAGAAGCTGATTCTGCATCCCTGAGACGAACGCCGCAGTATCTCGATGTAGTGCGGACCTTCAGGTCCGCCGTGGCGGTCCGCCTGAAGGCGGACACTACACACACGCGGGGGCGGCTTAGCGCCTGATGGTGAGCCCTGTCGGGGGATTTGGCCCGAAGCGGCTGAACACGGCAACGCCGGTGGCGGTGCCGACATAGACCCGGCCATTGACGATCGTCGGCGTGATGAACTTGTTTCCCGGGCCGAACGTGTCGCGGCCGGACGGCGCCTGGTTCGAGTTGTAGAGCTCGTGCGACAAATCGAGCGCGTCGTACGCATGCAGCACCGCGGGGCTCGAGTTCTCGACGGCCCAGACGATGCCGTTCGTCGTTCCGGAAGCGGAGATGCCGGGCGTCGAGCCAGGGTAGGGAAAGCTCCCGGAGCTCTGCGAGGCCGCCGTCGAAGACACTCAGCGCATTGACGATCTTGAACGCCTTGAGCGTTGAGCCGGCACCGCCGTAGTACAGCGTGCCGTTGAAGTACGCCGGCATCGACCAGACGCCGCCGCCGATCGCCCCGATGATGTCCTGATATATCGCGTTGGACGAGGGGTTCCATTTGCCCATCGCGTCGCGGTCGACGACGTACATGTGCGCGTCCTTGCCCGCGCCGACGGCGAGGTGCCTGGTCTGGCCGCCGGAGTCGACGAAGTCGGGCAGAACGAGCGTGCCGCCCGATCCCAGATCGCTGTCGGCGTTCGATTTCGAGACCGTATCGAACGTGGCAAAGTAATCGGCCACAGCAAGACCGCCCGTCGTCGACACTTTCAGAAACGCGTTCCCGAAGTCACCCATGTTCGGAAAGCCGCTGCCATTCAGCGTCGTGTCGAAGGTGCCGTTGCCGTCGAGAAGGTAGACGTTGCCGGCAGAATCGGCCGCGGGTCCGGCGCCGGCCATCCACAGAGCGCCGCGTGAGCCGTTGGGCGTGACGTTCAGGACTCCGGTCTGCGCCAGCGTGCCAGGGTTGTACGCCATGATCCAGCCCGTGTAGGGATCGATGTCGCAATGCGAGCTCCACGCCGTGATGAGTCTTCCGTTCGTCAGAAGGAGACCGGCCCGCTCTTCATACTGCTTGGGATCGAACGGGAGCGTGCCTCCGGAACTGCCGGCTCCTGTGCCTGCCACCGACGCCTGCACCGTCCTGGGCCCGCCGAACAGCTCGGCGCCCGTCGTGACGTCCAGGGCGTGAAGACGGTGGATGTAGGTCGAACCGCTCTTCGACATCGCCACGACGTAGATCACGCCGTTCGGGCCACGCGACGGGTCGATGACGGGTGTTGACGTGATGCCGATCTCGGGCGTGACCTGAGAGCAATTCCGGCCGTCGCTGGGGACCTCGCCTGAGCCAAGCGTCGAGATGCTGCCAGAGGACTGCCCCCGAGTCGGAATCGAACGCGTAGACGGTGTCGTGCTCGGTCACGACGTAGACGACGTTGTGCGTGCCCTGGCCGGGAATCGGGACGTCCGGCAGAAGCAAAGGCTGCGCGTCGACCTTCCCGTCGGTCGTGAAGAAGCCGACCTTGCCGAAGCTGGAGGCGCTGACGCGTGTCGGGTCGGAGGATCGTCTCGGCCAGATTCTGTCCCGTGCGGGCGCTGTCGTTGTGATACGTCAGCACGCTCGCACCGCCGACCGAGGAGAGTGTCCGCGTCGTCCCGATGATGGCGATGGCGGCTACTGCGACAAATGCGACCGTCTTATACCGCTCGAACATGGTGGTGGTGCGAAAGGACCAGCAAATGCTGCGCCATGGCTCGAATCGACGCCATTTGGCGCACCATTGCGAATCAGGGCCCGCGCCTCTGACGGAACCGTACGGGATCCGTCTCGAATGGCTTCACCACTCCGGAGCGACGCGCTCAGTCTATCGGCGCGATCAGGAACTGCTCCAGCCTGCCATCCTTGGTGGTGTAGGTCGTGAGGCGCAGCTTCGGGCCCTTGGCGAACGCGACGTCAAAGGCGCGGAACGTCATGCCGCCACGCAGCGAGGAGGAGGTCTGTGCAACCGTCTGGACGGCGCCGAGCGGACCGAGACTCTTGGTGTGATCGTCGAGCGAGGTCTGATCGAAGTAAAAGTTGCAGTTGGCCGTGAACAGTGCTCGATCGATCTGACCTTTTTGCAGTCCGGTGAGAATTCTCCTGGCCTGTGCCTCAGCCGTAGCAGTCTCTGCCGCAGTGGCGGTGCCCGAGTCGGGTGCAGGCAGGAGCAGCAGCGAGATTGCCCTGGCGATTCCGCCGGCCGCCGCACTGGCTTCCTGATTGGTGAGCACGGCTATCGCGATCTTGTCGTCGGGGAAGACCACGTTCTGCGCCACGAAACCGCCGACCTCGCCGCCGTGCGCCACCACGCGATGGCCGTTGCGAACCGACAGTGAAACGCCGAGCCCGTAGCGTGCGGTCTGGCCGGTGGTGAGCCGCTGATCCGTTTCCATCGCGGTGTACGAGGCCGGAGAGAGCAGCGACCGATTCATCAGGCTGATGTCCCAGATGAGCAGATCGCCGACGGGCATCGCCATCTCGCCATCGGCGAAGTACCAGCCCAGCCGCTTCCATGATCGCGGGGCGCAGCGGCCCAAGCGCATTGCGCATGTACCCGACAGGCTCGAGCTTGTCGTGCTCGGTGTCGAGATCGATGGTCTGCGTCATGCCGAGCGGTTTCAGCACGCGCCGCGAGAGGAACGACCAGAACGGCTCGCCGCTCACTTTCTCGACGATGAGCCCGGCGATGTTGAAGTTGGTGTTGCTGTACTGGTATTGCGAGCCCGGCTCGAAATCGAGCGGCTTGGTCGCCCATTCATGGACCACCTTGTCCGCGGTCGTCGGCCTGGTCCACGCCGGAATCGTGTAGTCCTGCGGGGCGTAGTCCTCGTAGCCGGAGGTGTGGGACAGGATGTTGCGAATCGTGACGTCCTTGGCTCGCGTCAGTTCGGGAAAGTACTTCGCGATCGGATCGTCGATGCTCAGCTTGCCCTCTTCCTGGAGCAGCAGCACGCACGCGGCGGTGAACTGCTTGCTGATCGAACCGATCGCGTAGCGGAGGCTCGTGGTCGCGTTCATGGGCGGATCGAGCCTGGCGCTGCCGTACGCCTTCGTGAACACGATCTGCCCGCCCTGGACGATGCCCACCGACGCGCTCGGCACGCCGGTCTTCGTGAGAACCTCGTGCACAGCCGCGTCCACCTTCGACTGCTGGTCGGCGCTCAGCGATCCCTGCGCCAGCAGCGGACTCGAGGCGCGTCAGCAGGCACGCGGCGGCGACAATCAGGTTCGTCAGTTTCATGTTCGTACCTCAGGCCGGTGAGTCCTTCAGGAACCCGGCGTCCAGATTCGTGACGCCGGGCCGCCGGCGAGCGTGAGCATCAGCGTGTTGAGACGTTTGACGAACGTCGCCGGATCGTCGAGCTGTCCGCCCTCGGCGAGCGTGGCCTGATCGAAGAGCGTGTGGCTCCAATCCGAGAAACGGCTGTCGTCGGTCTCGGTCTTCAGGCGTTCGACGATCGGATGGTTGGGATTGATCTCGAGCACCGGCTTCATCGATGGAAGCTTCTGGCCGGAGGCCTTCAGCAGCCGCTCTAGGTTCGTGCTGATGCCGTGCGTGTCGCTGACGAGGCATGCGGGCGAGTCGGTCAGGCGGTGGGTGAGGCGCACCGCGCTGGCGCGGTCCTTCAATGCGTCCTGGATTCGCGCCACGAGGTCGGTGAACTCCCGCGCCTGGCTCTCGGTCTCCTTTTCAGGTTCGCCGCCGATCGATCCGAGATCGAGGTCGCCGATGGCGACCGAGCGCAGCGGCTTGCCTCCGAACTCGGTGAGCGCCGACACGACCCATTCGTCGACACGGTCGTACATCAGGAGCACTTCGACGCCCTTCTTGCGGAAAATCTCCAGGTGCGGGCTGTGCCTCGCGGCGGCGAAGCCGTCGGCGGTGACGTAGTAGATCGCGTCCTGCCCGTCCTTCATGCGGCCGACATAGTCCGCGAGCGACACCGTCTGCTCCTCGCGGTCCTCATGGGTCGTCGCAAATCGCAGCAGCGCCGCGACGCGATCCTTGTTCGCGGCGTCCTCGACGATGCCTTCCTTGAAGGCGCGGCCAAACTCCTTCCAGAAGGTGGCGTACTTCTCCGGATGGTTGGCGGCGAGGTCGTCGAGCAGTCCGAGCACGCGCTTGACCGACGCCGCGCGAATCGTTTCGACGACACGCGACTGCTGGAGGATTTCGCGCGACACGTTCAGCGGCAGGTCGTTCGAGTCGATGATGCCCCGGACGAACCGGAGGTACTCCGGCATGAGCTGCTTGGCGTCGTCCATGATGAAGACACGACGGACGTACAGCTTGATGCCGCGGCGGTGTTCGCGATCCCACAAGTCGTACGGCGCGCGGCCGGGGATGAAGAGCAGCTGGGTGTACTCCTGGCGGCCTTCCACTCTGGCATGGCTGAACGCCAACGGCGCCTCGTCGTCGTGCGCGACGTGCTTGTAGAACTCGTGGTACTGCTCCTCGGTAATCTCCGACTTGGGCCGCGCCCAGAGCGCGGACGCCTGGTTGACCTGCTCCTCCTCGTCGGTCATCACCTGCGCGCGCGCATCGGCGTCCCACTTCTCTTTGCGCATCAGGACGGGAACCGTGATGTGGTCGGAGTACTTCGTGAGGATGGTGCGCAGCGCATGGCCCGAGAGCAGGTCGTCCTCTTCCGGCCGCAGGTGCAGCACGACATCCGTGCCTCGCTGTTCCCGCCGGATCGGCTCGACGCTGTAGCTGCCCTCGCCGGCGCTTTCCCAGCGGACGCCCTCGTCGGCGCTCGTTCCGGCGCGCCGTGTCTCGATCGTCACGTGATCCGCAACGATGAACGACGCATAGAAGCCGACGCCAAACTGGCCGATGAGATGCGCGTCCTTGGCTTTGTCCGATGTGAGCGTGTGGAGGAACTCGCGGGTGCCCGACTTCGCGATGGTGCCGATATGGTCGATGACCTCCTGGCGCGACATGCCGATGCCGTTGTCGGAGACGGTGATCGTCCGGGCGGCCTTGTCGTAGCTGACCCGAATCTTCAGCTCCGCGTCGTCCTCCAGGAGACCGGCATTCGAGATGCTGTCGAAGCGCAGTCTGTCGCACGCGTCCGACGCGTTGGACACGAGCTCGCGGAGGAAGATCTGTTTGTTTCCGTACAGCGAGTGAATCATCAGCTGCAGAAGCTGGGTGACTTCTGCCTGAAAGCCGAGCGTCTCTTTGGCTGGTGCTTCGTTCATGGATGCCTGCTCCGAGTCTGATCCCCAACAGCGGGGCGACGTTCTCGACTGTTTGCTCGGAGTAGTGCGGACCTTCAGGTCCGCCGTGTCGGGCAGGCCTGAAGGCCTGCACTACGCCGGAGTCGACAACGCTCTAGGATAGCGACACGGGCGCACGTCCGTCGAGTCGGTGGGGCCGGGACGCGTTCGTCTACGCGGGGAATTGGAGGGGCGGCCTACTGCTGAAGCGCCCGCGCGAATTCGCCGAGCTCCGCCTGGTTCAGGTCGGAGACAGCCCAGAACGCCATCTGACCTCGAGTCCAGTGCTGGACCTGAAACCCGCGCTGCGATTCCGCCTCGGGTGGCGCAGGCTGCGTGTCGGGCCACACGAACACGTTGATGGTGTGCTGCCGCCGCTGATACACGAGGGCGGCGACCGGCTGGCCTCCGATGTAGTCGAGTCGGCCCCCGATGAGCGGAAATCCGATGGACGCCGTGTCGTTGACCGGCGGCGAGAAGTCCAGCTTGCCGAGGAACCAGGGCTTCACGGTGTGTTGATCCGTGGATCGCACGTCGAACAGGTGGTCGCCCATCAGCGCGCGCACATGGCCGGCGACGACATCGTTCGCAATCGACGCGGAGCTTTCGGCAGCCGTTCGCGCGCGCCTGGCTCCGGCCATCATCACGCCGCCGACCGAGGCCGCAAGCAGTATGGACGCGGCCCACGCAAGCATCGTCGGCGTCAGCCTTCGCGGATTCCGGGTGGCTTGCACCGCCATTCGCAGTCGATCCGGCGCCGGATAGTACGGCGCCTGCCTGACGAGCTGGCCCAGCGATTGACGCTCGGCCAGCCGTTGGCTGCAGGTCGCGCATCCCGCGAGATGCTCCTGCAGCGCCGCTGATTCAGCCGGCGCGAGCTCACCGTCGATGTACGCGTCCAGCTGACGCTCGATCTCAAGACAGTTCACGGGCCTCTCCGATCGGCTGCTCAGAAGCGCGCAGGATGGGGATCAACCGCTCGCGCGCGCGAGCCAGTCGAGACATCACCGTGCCAATGGGTATGTCGACGATGGTGGCGATCTCCTTGTAGGAAAAACCCTCGAGCTCTCGCAGGACGACGACCTCGCGGAAATCCGGCGGCAACTGCTCGAGCGCGAGCCGGACTCGCTCGACGGCCTGCTGTTGAATCACCCGCGCCTCCGGATCGAGATCGGTGCCCGGCCGCTCGTCGGCGGTATCGTCGAGCTCGATCGTTCTATCGCCTGCCACGCTTCGGGAACCGGCTGTACCACGTGTTGCGCACAATGGACAGGAGCCAGGCGCGAGCGTTGTCGTCGCGCAGCGAAGAAAAAAACCGTAAGGCGCGGACGCAGGCATCCTGCACGACATCTTCGGCGTCCGTATCGTTTCTCGTCAGCCAGCGCGCGTAGTTGAATGCCGCGTCCAGGTGAGGAAGTACGGACTCCTCGAAATTACGCGGAGCCATCGCCGCTTTCCGAGACGTTCCCTGCTCGTTCATCCTCGCCGAGCCGCGTCCGCGCCATCTCCCGACTATAGCGGTTTTTGCGATGGCCTTTCGACGTGGCTCCTGAAGCTGGTCGTCTTCAGTAGAGACCGCGTTCGCCGGTTTGTTATTCCCGAAGGCCAATCACGCGATCCGCAGGAATAAATCAGCACCACGTGCGGTCTACATCGGTGACATGGCGTTCATCTGACAGGAGGGTTTGAGTGTCAACGAAGAAGCACGATGAGTCTGAATTGGATCGCCGCGGGTTTCTGCGGTGTATGGCGTGGGTGGGAACGGGCGCGGTGTGGACGATGGCCGGGGGCGTGCTGAAAGGGATGCCGCTCGAGCAGGCCGCCCACGGGACCATGGCGAAAGGAATGGCCGGCGGCGGGCTGCGCTTCGTGCAGATCAGCGATAGCCATATCGGGTTCGACAAGCCTGCCAATACCGACGTGACCGGAACGCTGCGCGCGGCGATCGCGAAAATCAAAGCCGCACCGGAGCAGCCATCGTTCGTCCTGCATACGGGCGACCTGACCCACCTGTCGAAACCGTCCGAGTTCGACGGGCTGCAACAGGTGATGAGCGAGCTGGCGCTCCCGGTGTTCTACGTGCCGGGCGAGCACGATGTGCTCGAAGACGACGGCAGAAGCTATCTGGAGCGATTCGGAAAAGGGACGCAAGGCGCCGGCTGGCACTCCTTCGACCAGGGCGGCGTGCATTTCATCGGTCTCGTCAACGTCGTGAACCTGAAAGCCGGCGGTCTTGGGAGCCTTGGCGAAGAGCAGCTCGAGTGGCTCGAGAAGGACGTCAAGCGGTTGAAGAGCAGCACGCCGATCGTCGTGTTCGCGCACATTCCGCTCTGGTCGGTGTATCCGGAGTGGGGCTGGGGCACCGACGACAGCGCTCGCGCGCTCTCGTACCTGAAGCGATTCGGATCAGTATCCGTGCTCAATGGACACATCCACCAGGTCATGCAGAAGGTGGAGGGGCACGTGACGTTTCACACGGCGATGTCCACCGCCTTTCCGCAGCCGGCGCCAGGCACAGCGCCTTCGCCCGGCCCCATGAAAGTCGAGGCCGACCGCTTGAAGAAGATGCTCGGTCTCTCCCGGATGTCCTTCCATGACGTCAATCATCCGATCGCGATTACAGACGTTGCGCTCCAGGAAGAGACGATGGCGACCGGTGCGAAGGACATTGTCGTTGACAACTTCAGCTTCGCGCCGTCGACGACAGCCGTCGCGGCGGGCACGGCGATTACCTGGACGAACAAGGACGATGTGCCGCACAACATTGTGAGCACCGATCTGAAGTTCAAGTCGCCGGTGCTGGATACCGATCAGCAGTTCACGCACAGCTTCGACACGCGCGGCACCTACAGTACTACTGCTCGCTTCATCCGAAGATGACCGGGCAGATCGTGGTGGGGTGATTTGTGAAGGCGATCGCTCTCGCCGTGCTGGGTCTTCCGACCCGGTTGGACGTCACGATTGGCGCTGCTGAAGGCATCACCACACCGGCGACGGCGAGCAGCATGCCGTCTCCGAGCAACTATCCGGGAATTCTCGACGATGTGCGACATGTTCCGGGTGGAAGGCTGCAGGACTTCCAGCGATCCAGGTTGCGGGTCTGGAGCGTCTACGATTTCGACCTGGCCGCGCCGGGAATCTCTCCGTCTCCGGACTGTGGCGGGTGGATTCCGGGCAGGTGTTCAGCCTGCGCGCCAGCAATCAGCCGATCACCGCAACACAGCTTGCACTGCCTGCAGCTGCAGGCTATCCGGACGCTCCAGACGCGCAGGATGTGTTTTTCGGAGGACGCGGCTCGCAGCAATTTCCAGGTTACGCGCTGTTCGACACGTCTGCGAACTACAACATTCCGCCGTTCCGCACGCTGCGTCCGTGGATGAAGGTCGACGTGTTCAATCTGTTCAACAACCTCAAGGCGATCGCCTGGAACACCTCGGTGCTCCAGGATCGCAGCGGGCCAAGAGACGGCCTTGGACTGGCCACGGTGTACAACCCCTACGCCTCTGTTCGGACAGCCGGACTCGAACGCCGACTTTCCATCAGCATCGCCGGGTGTTGCCGGCTGCCGGACGTTGCGAGTGGCACTCGGCGTTCGTTTCTGAATCGATGCGGCGCTCCAACCGTGCTCGAGCGCGTTGCAGAATTGGCGTGTACGGGCGGACCCGCGTGTCCGCACCAGGGGCCGACACGCTGGTCGGCCCCTGTGGCGAGCGATTCTGTAACGCACTCTTAGAATCGGATCCTCGCGCCCAGCAGAATCGGGAACGACCAGCGCGAGCTCTCGCTGTTGATGTCGCGCAGCCCTTCTTCGACCAGCCAGTCCACGTCCGACAGCCCTCCCATGAAGCGGAGCTGCGTTTCGGCCATCACCTCAAAGGGACCGACGCCGATCAGTACACCGCCGGTCGGCCCCAGGCTGAACGCCCAGGATTTTTCGAAAAACTTGCCGTCCTGCGCGGCAAGTCCTGGCGTAAGGTTCAGCAGGGACATTGACGAATGTCCCGCGGATGTCCTGGTGCCGGTTGAGGCCGACCAGGTAACCCACGAACGGCGTAAAGCGCGTGCGCGCGAAGAACCACCGTTGACCGCCCTCGAAGCCCCAATACTTGTAACTCGTGAAGTTGACCTGGAGCGGGACCTGCGGGTTCGTACCGACCGTGCCGATCGTGGTGGCTGTATTCGTCGCGTCGCTGCTGGACCAGACGAAGTTGAGCACGGCCTCGGTGCGTGGCGTGGTTCGATAGCCGACACCGATCTTGAACATGCCCATCCGGCCGTACACCTCGTCGTAGGTCGTTTCGTCGAGGTTGATCGGCGCCCCACCGGTCGTCTTGCCGGTAGCCTGCTGGATCATCTTGCCGCTGAACTGATTGTCCCATCCGGCCAGAACCGAGACCGTGAGGCGGTGCCGCAACTCGTCGGTGGCTGCGGCGCCTGCTGCACGGCGACCGTCACGGCTTCGGTCCTGGTGACATCGACGCGATCGCCCGCCTTGAGGCCCGGCGACGATCTGGGGATCGGTGGAGTCCAGCAGTCGGCGCGTGTAGGCCGCACCGGTCGGTCCGTTGAACGATCACGACTTTGTTGACAGGGTCCCAACCGGTAATGGTCACCGTTGTCACGCGCTGCCTGGTTGTCGTGGCACCCGGCAACGCTCCGGGAGTCGCCGTCAGCGCCGGTTCCAACACCCGGTCGACCACCGGTTCACCCGCCGGCTTCATCCGGATGCTGACCCGATCGTAGTAGGTGGCCTTGATGGTGTCGCCAACCTTGACCTGCTCGAAACGCCCCGCATTGGGTGGCACATCCAGAGTCACCAGGCCGCCTGGCTGCAATCGAATCGTCACCGAGCGGCCCGTGTGGTCGACGGCCTCGACAATTCCCGTGACCTCGGTCTGTCTCTCGGCCTCTCTGGGTTGCGCTGTCGACAAGGCCGGCGTCGACACCAGCATCCCCACGCACATCGCATACGGAAGAAGTTGTTTCGCCAATGCAGTCCACCACTCCGGGCGCCGGAATCCCAGTGACAGCGGGGCGCCGCGAGCCGATTGTCACGGGGATCAATGCAGGGGCAAACCCTCAGAGCAGCGTGCCGCTCGGCCGATCCCTGTGCGACGGAGCGGCAATAGTTTCGCCAGCAGGCATTCGACTGAAATCCCACGATTGCCGTGTCTCCCTGGCACAAGCAGCCGTCCCACATTCTGGAGAATGTCCGATAGATCGTAGAGGGCGGCGGGTTCAATCTCGGGTCAGAAACTGGCTGGTCCTGGGGAAGATCGGAGTCATACCCGATCTGCCTGGCGTCTTCCAACCAGGCCGCTTCGAATATCTGAGTATCTGCGCCATATCGGTGCACCTGCCCGCGAACGAAGGGGCCATCTGTACGGTCTCTTGGAGCGACCCTGTCAAAGATGACCGCTGGCGCGCCGTTTGCCTCAAGCGCTCGCAGAGCCGCAGGCCACGTTGACGAAGCGATAGGGCTCAGACACCCCCTGACCCTTACCGCGGCGTTGGGAGTGAGAGCATCACGATCGAGGAGGCGGCAACGGCATTGGAGCAGGGGACGCGTCAGCGAAACCACTGGAAGACTGGAAACGGCAATAAAAGGAGGAGGACTATGACACGGAGTCGCGTACTCATGGCGGGACTGGTCCTGCTACTCACGGCAGGGCCCCTTCGGGCGCAGGTCACGCAGAAGACCGAGGCGGTCAAGGGCGCGGCCCAGGTGACCACCGAACAGATGACGGGAGAAGTCGTCTGGGTTCAGGGGAACACGCTCGTCGCCAAGATGCTGCCGCGAGGCTACTACAGCGTCTTCAGCGTGAAGCCAGGCCGGGAGTTCATGATCGACGGGCAGACGAAACACATCGGTGATCTCAAGCCGGGCACCGTCTTGACCGCGACGGTGACGACGACCACACAGCCTGTGACCGTCCGCACGATCAGCAGCCTCACAGGCAAAGTATGGTGGGTGCAGGGGAACTACGTGATCCTGACCCTGGCGAACGGCGAGAACAAAGAGTACAACGTCCCCGAGTCGTTCAAGTTCACCGTGGCGGGAAAACCCGCGTCAGTCGCTGAGTTGAAGCAGGGCATGGACGTATCGGCGACCAAGATCGTCGAAGAGCCGCACACGGAGATTTCGGAGACGACGGTCATCACCGGTAAGTCCAAGATGTAAGGCTCATCAGCCGATCGAACAACAAGAAATCGCGGAGATCGCCAAGAACGCTGGGATGTTGATCCTCAGTGCTTTGGCGATCTTCGCGTTTTTTCTGAAGGCGTGAACTGCGTCGCGTCCTCAGGGAACGACGCGGAAGCCTGTCGGCGCTGTTGGAACGGAGATCGACCCGGGCGGATAGAGAGCGACCACGCCCGCGATGTCATCCGCGTCGAGCGTGCGATTCCCTGTAGAGCACGACGACACGGACGGATACATCGTCGCGCCCGCAACGGTCGAATGGCCAAGGCCGAGGGCGTGGCCGAATTCGTGCGCCGCGATGTCCTCGATGTAGAAGCCGTTGGAACATCCCGTCGATCCCGTAAAGAACCGGAAACCACCGTCCCAGAAAACGATGTCGGCGTCGATGATGCGCGAGCCGCTGGACCACCAGTAGGTTGTCGCAATGGCGGAGCCGCTCGATGCGTTGCGAAACATCACGACGTTCACGCCGTCGTTCGTGTTCGTGGTCACCGTGCTGGTTCCAGCGTACTGAAAATGGAACGATGCATTGGTCTGTGCGGTCCATGCGTCCGCGCCCACGGCAAGAGCGGGCGGAATAGCCGCATCGGGCAAGTCCAGATTGGTCGTGTTGACCCGATACAGAACAGGGCCGGGCGCCCAGCTGGGACCGCTCAACACGTATCCACTGGTCTCACGCGTTCCGGCAACCACAATCGCGAGTGTGGCCGCGAGCAGACTAAAACAGAGAGACCGCCGCGTCCGTCGCAGAATCATCGCTGCGCTCGCGCGGCCGCGACCGTGCGCCGGATCTCATCGAGGGTGAGGCTGCTGTTGGGCACGCGGCTTGTCGGGTCGAGCTTCAGCGTCCCCTGTCCGCGCAGGTGAGGCACGACCGTGCCGCGCCGGCTGCGTGCAAGGTAGAAGACCGCTCGATCTCCCGGCGCGAGCGATTGCTGATCCGAGACGTGGAGCGTCAGGCCTCCAACGGTCCCGCCTTCGACCTCGATGTCGACGGTGGCCTGCGAGTCGCCCTTGAGCGTCTCATCGACGGCCACGCGGACGATGGACACGATCAGGCGATCCCCGAAATCGTTGACGCGCCACTCAGGGCTGACCGACGCGACTCGTCCGATGATGATGTGCTCAGCGCCGCGTGCGCGTTCAACGAGGGGAACCGGAGGGCCTTCCTGCGCCACCGCCGCCGCCCCACACGTCAGCGCGAGGGTCGTGGCGACGGCGAGCCGGACGATCCGGATGCGTGGAAAAAGCGTGAAGGCCGTGAGCGTCAAGATCCGAAGAACGCTCAAGAACGCCGCCACGGCTTTCGGTGAAACCCGTTTCTGTCGAAATCCTTGCGTGGCTGATACTTGAGGTCGTAACTGGCGGGGGACCATCAAGCCCGATGGCCATCCGGACCGTCAAAAACGAAACCGGGACGACGGTTTGGAGCCAGGAGCGTGCGGCCCGCGATCAGGTCCTGCGACCTTGCTTAGATCACGAGCCGGCGCGATGCGTAGTGCTGGGCGGGGTTGTAGTTCTCGCAGAGCCGGGTGTTGTCGTTGACGGCCCACGGCAGCCCGCTGCCAATCGGGCTGAACTCGAATTCCTGATTGCACCCGATACATGGCGCGACCGGATCCGGGCGGCTGCGTGAAATCCTGGCCCTGGGGACGTCCAGGTTCCAGCAGGGCTCGCCGCCTGGGTGCAGCGGCGTACGACTGTTCGTGTCGTGATGCGGGGACAGAAGCGTTCCAGGAGAGACGATGGGTTTCATTTCGCCCAGATAGCTGTCTCGCTTTCCGAGATTCCTGAGCTCCGGTACATCGTCGTGAAAGAAGAAGACGGCGCGGTCTGCGGGTGCCGGGCTGGCATTCGACAGGATCAGCGCCTGCCGGGGGATCACCAGCGTCGCATCAGCCAGCGGCCCACCTTTGTCGATGTCGTACACGCGCTGGAAGCGGACGACGAGATTGAAGTTGAGACCGTGATCCCGGGCGAGCGAGAAGAGCGAGTTGCAGCACGAGAGACAAGGCTGCCAGGTCGAGTAGATGATGACCGTCCCGCCGGCCGTGAAGAACTGGGCCCCGGAACCGGCGAGCGCCTTGGTTTGGGATAGCCTCGCCTTTTCGGGAGCGGGCATGTTCTTGCCGCCCACCGCGGGCCAGTGCACCGCGTGCTCGATGCAGCCACGGCCGACGGAGGCGCTTCCTTCGATCGGACGGTTTTCAGTGGCGAGTGAGGTGACGCCGCCTTGACCAGACACTTTGCGCAAGAACCAGCGGACGGGTACCCTCGGTCCCCGCACAGCAGCGGGTTGTCGAAACGTTGCGTCAGTGCAGTCGCGATCTCGTGCGGGATGGCATTCTGCCAGCCGCCGAACAGCCTTGTGTTGATCAGATAAAAGTCGATGCTCCCGCGGTGGTAGCCGAGCGTTTCCCAGTTGTTCTCGAATAGAGCCATGTCCCACCCAGCGTAAACGGCGACTCCGCGTTACGCCGGCTGCTCGCCAGGCGCGACGTCATTTCGTAGCTTCGCCGAACCGTCGGAGGCGTGTCGCGGCCCCGTCGGCAATCTCACACGATCGAACACGCTCAATCGCTCGGCGCTCGATTCCCTTGCAATGACCGCGCTCGCGACCGTGCGTTCGATAATTGTCGAGGCACGTTGCCTCGATCAGCCTCTGCAATAGATGACGCTCGATTCAAGATGCGCGCTCGCCAGCATTCGAGCCTCGGTTTGGGCCGAATATCGTTGGGGAAACGATCTCTTCAGGCAACACGCTCGCTCTTCAGGCAACACTGCTCGGCGACGATTTGAAGTCGCCGTCGTGCCGTAACGCGGTAGAGCTAGCAGCAGCACGCCACCGCACTCCGCCTGACGACGGCCTCCAGCGGCAGCTTGCTCAACCGGGCGCGAATATTGCTCAGCACGGACGTGGTTCCCTTAGACGCACGGCTGTCGCGTCGTGAATGAGCATCGACCTATGACCGATGGGAACACTCCAACGGCGCGTTCGCTATGGACGTCGACTCTTTCGCGAGCTCCCGTTCTCTGTGTGTTCGTCGTCGCCTGCCTGCTGGGAACCTCTTCGGCGCTCCAGGCCGCGACCGTGCAATGGAATCCGAATCCCGAATCGGACATTGCCGGCTACAAGCTTTCGTACGGGACCCAGACGGGCGTCTACACCACGTCGGTTGACGTCGGAAACGTCACCACCTGGAACCTGACGCTCACGCCGGGCACTCGATACTTCGTCGTCCTTCAGGCATACAACACGGGAGGTCTGTATAGCCCGTACTCCGCTGAGGTTATCTACGATGCGCCACCGGCGCCCACGCCGACGTTGACGAGCCTCTCGCCATCGAGCGGTCCCGTGGCGACGGTCGTCACGATCAGCGGCAGCAACTTCGGCGCGAGCAAGGGCACCAGCACCGTCACCTTCAATGGCACTGCCGCGACACCGACATCGTGGTCCGCGAGCAGCATCGTCGTTCCCGTGCCCGCGGGCGCAACCACCGGCAACGTCGTCGTCACCGTGGGAGGTCTCGCGAGCAATGCGTTGCCATACACAGTGATTGCGCCGCCCGTCATGACGAGCCTCTCGCCGTCGAGCGGTCCGGTCGGAACCGTCGTCACCATCAACGGCACCAATTTCGGCGCGACCCAGGGCACGAGCACCATCACGTTCAAGGGCACTACGGCGGCGCCGACGTCGTGGTCGGCGACACGCATCGTGGTCTCGATACCCGCGGGCGCGACCAGCGGGAATGTCGTGGTGACCGTCGGCGGCCTTGGCAGTCCGGCGGTGCCGTTCCTGATCAACCCCGGAGTACCAACGGGCATCAGGCTGGTCCCTCAATAGACTGAGGCACCGCCGTTCATTCATCGATTGAGCCTTCGGAGGACGTCCGGCGGGCTGGCGATCGAGGCAGTTCCGTTGCATCATTGTCACCGTGACGTTACGTGACGGTTGCACCGTCAACTGGCCGCTCGATCGGAAGCTCACGCTGTGGCTCGGCTCGCTTGCGGCGCTGGCCGCGTTCAACGCCGGGCTCTGGATCTGGATCGCGCGTTCCGGCGCGCTGGGCACACCATACGCTGAGGCTCAGTTGCTGTTGTCCGGCGTGTACGTCGGCGTCTGCGGCTTCCGCTCGCTGTTTCCACGCGTCGATCTCGAACGCGTCTGCCTGTGGGACACGTGGCTCTCCACGATTCGGCTCGGCCGCACCGTGGCCACCATCGCCGAACTATGCTTCGCCCTGCAGTGCGCCTTGTTCGTGCAGCGGCTGTCGGAGATCACCGGCATGCCGTGGCTGGATCCGGCAGCACGCGTCTTTGTTCCGGTGGTCATCCTCGCCGAACTCGTTTGCTGGTACGCGGTGCTGTCGCTCAACCACATCGGCCACGCTATCGAGGAATCGCTGTGGGCGCTGCTGATGCTGCTTCTGGCGGCGGCGTCCGGAGCGGCGGCATTCGCCGCGCACGGGTCGCTTCGCGTCATGTTGATCGCGGGCTTCCTGTCCTACGGCGTTGGCGCCGGTCTGACGCTGGTGTTCGACGTGAGGATGTACGTGCAACGCTGGCGCACGCACGCCGGCGGATATCTGACCCTCGCAACCGGACTGCGCGACAGCCGCCAGCGCCGGCACCCGACGCTGACGTGGGACGTGTGGCGCGTCGAGGCGCCGTGGATGACCGTCTACTTCAGCATCGGCGTGTGGACGAGCCTGGCGATGGTGCTCCTCGAGCGGGCCGCCTCGCGCTCATAACCGGCTCATGGCAACAGTCGCGTGGCTCGCTGTTAACGGATTGATTCGATCACCGAGACGGGACGGCGCTCACGCCTGTGCTGTCATAGACGGCGATTGTGTCGCCCACGTCGAATGCCATCAAGTCAAGGCCGACGACAAGCGGTCCCTGATAAGTCTTCCGGGTCATCTGGACGTATTGTTCCTTCGTGACGCCATCACCGTAATGTGAATAGACTGCCAGCTTCGGGTGAACGCGAGAGAACAGTTCTCCTGCCTGCTCGGGAGTGGTGTGATGAGCGAGCACAGACGATGTCTCTTGCGTCTGACCCTCTATTCCCATGACTTCATGAATCAGCAAGTCGGCGCCGCGTGCGTGAGCGATGAGATTTTCACTGAAGCGTGTGTCACCGGATAGGACGAGAGAATGCCCGCCGTAATCGACGCGATACCCTAACGCGGGTTTAATCGGGCGGTGGTCAACATCGAAGGCGGTCACCTTTACACCATTCGCTTCGTAAACCAAGCCTTCGGTGATGTCCTTCACGTCCAACTTGGCACCATCGGGCGACCGTTTGTCGTCGCTAATGCGAAACCCGATGTCAACGGCGAACGCCTCACGCAGATGGCTCATCATCGCTGATGTGCCCTCAGGTCCGCGAACGCTGAAGGGCACTTCGCGCCGTCCCACCACCCATCCGGTGAGGTAAAGGTCTGGAATGCCGACGACGTGGTCAGAATGCAAATGCGTCACGAACAAATGACTAACATCGCTTATGCCAATCTGAGCGAGGCGCTGCAAAGCACCTCTCCCAGCATCGAATAGAAGGCGCTGCGTCCCAGCTTCAACGAGAATGCTCGGACCAAAACGGGTCATCAGCGGCGGCGGCGAGCCGGTGCCAAGAAGGACGGCGCGAAACCGCTGTGGAGACTGCGTCGCTACCGGAGTTGTCGATAACAGGAGCGTGGCACAGACACAGGCAACAAATGCGTGTCGCATCGTACGAATATACCAAAAAGCGAACGGAGGAAGCCGCTGTGGCTTACGCGGCGAGCGGCAGAGTGAACGCAATATCTCTTTGACAGAGGGGCGGACATGCCCGCGCCGGTATGATCGTGGTCGGGTCATTTTCTCAGCGACCCAGGTCGTGCATCCCGGCTCGCGCAGCTGTCGCGGCGAACACCTGCCGCGGTTGTCGTTTGATTCGCTCCGCCATTCGTGCGCGTCAATCCTGCTGGCGCAGGGCGTGCCTATTCGCGACGTCGCCGAGATTCTCGGGCATAGCGACGTGCGGCTGACGTTAAGCACGTATGCACACGTCATCGAAGCGAGCCGAGACCGTGCGGCTGGCGTCATGGTCGTCTGCTTCAAGTGGGGTGATTGAACGCTGTGGCTGTCAGAGACGCACGAATCGCGGGCGAGCCTGATTGGAATTGCAGGATTCGTTGGAAAAACGTGGAGCCGGCGACCCGACTTGAACGGGTGACCTGCTGATTACGAATCCCTCTCTCTGTTTCGATTTTGCTCAATGAACGTCGCTCGCGTGGCTGCTCGACACTGTCATGGCACTTGATGTCACGACGTGACCGATGGTTGTTTGGTGTCCGTGACACTTGTCCGCCATTCGGCGGGGAGGTGCGGCACCAGCGAGTCCTCGCGGCCATCCAGTTCCCGCAGGCATCGAAGTCGGCTGTGCCGGCGCGCACGGCGCCGTCAACTGACACACACACAACGACGTCGATTGAAGGTCCACGGGCATACACTTGCATCTCAGCACTGGCTGGAACTTCGCAACCGCTGACGAAAAAAGAAATCGAGGAAAACCGTGGCGCATAACATCACTGGACTGAAGCGCGGCGGGCCGGGCCGACCTAAAGGGCGTGCCGAACAAGGTCACGGTCGAGGCGAAGGCGGCGGCCGAGGCGTCGTCGACGATCCATCTACCGGGAGAAGCTCCTCCACGACATGCGGAAGCCACGGGTCTTACCGGCCGTCGAAACGATGTTGCGGACTTTGCGAAAGGCAAGCCGGTCGAGCGCCACGAGATTGCCACGCCCGGCGACTTCTCCAAACTCAGCGACGAGGAGCTACGCGTCGAACTGGAGAAGGCGTTGTTGTTCTTTCCATCGGCGCCGACGACCGCCTAATCCTCGTCGGCTGAGGCATGTCCGGCTTCCCGCGCCGGGCGAGCCGTGGCAGACTGGACGGGAAGTGAGGGACGGTCGTGGGTGGTAATGGGTCGGTTTGAAATCGGCTGACTGTGCCGGTTCGCGTTCGTGCCAGAATGGGCCAAGACGAACACCGGCGATGGAGGCCGGGCTTACGGGTTACACCGGGTCGATGGAGGAAAGCGTCGCGCTGCTGAGACATAAGAAAATAGGTCATGCCGACAACAGGACGGATGCCGAGCAACGATGCGCCGAGATGCCCCGATTGCCAGAGAAAGTTGAGCTTTATTGGCTCGTGGGACTTCCGAGACCTTTGGGGTTATACAGAAGTCCGAACATATGAGTGTCCGGCACACGCCGATTTTCGTCGGCCCACAAGTGTCAGTCGAGCACGGTCCAGCTGAAAGAACAGGACAAAGATGCAGACAGCGGAGACCGCGATTCAATGATCTCGTCGCCGCTCAAACCGACGCCGACCCTCAACGCTGACGCCATAGCGATTCCAGAGCCAGATTCAAACTGACCCACTACCCCCCGATACGGTAAGGCGCCCCACATCGGATGGATTGAACAGCATCGGCTTGGTGGGCACATGCTTCTTCAAGTGCTGTCTCTCATCGTCGTGGCGTGCCTCTTTGGCTTGGTCGCCTCGGTCGTCGTGGTCCGCGCTGGGAGCGTCGCGCCCCTCTGGAGTATGGCGGTAGCAGTGGCCGTCCTGTTGGTCCTCACGGCTGCTGCCGTTGCAATTCTTGTGT
>CAWCDQ010000020.1:0-86599 GCA_963794305.1 uncultured Acidobacteriota bacterium
CCGAACGCCAGCCACGCCCGGCCGGCCGATTCGCCGAAGTCCGGCTGCAGATGCGAGTGGAATTCGATCAGCCCCGGCATCACCGTCAGGTTCGACGCATCGACGACGTGCCCGGTGTGGTTCGCCTCGGCGTGCGGCACGACGCTCGTGATCTTGTTGCCCTCGACGACGATGTCGACGTTGGTGCGCGGCGTGGCGCTCTTCATGTCCACGAGCGTGCCGGCATGCACGAGCAGCCGCGTGGTCGGGATCGCCGGGGTGTACTTCAGATCGAACGGCACGGTGCGGATGTCGCCGTTCTCGACGTCGACGATCCGCAGCTTGTCCATCGACTGATAGAGAATGTGGCGCGAATCGCCGCTCCAGCTCGGCGCGTGCGCGCTCTCGTTGGTGATCCGTCGCGGCGGACCGAGCGGCTCGCCCGCCGCCGAGACCGGCCAGACCGCGAGCACGCCCTCGTAGATCGCGGCCATCTTGGTGCCGTCGGGCGACCACGCCGGCCCGCAGCCGCCGCGCGAGTCGATCGACATCATCGGCTGCGGCGCGAACCACTTGTCGTCGTTCAGCTGCGTCGACGACATCGTCAGGATCTGGTTGGTGCCTTCGCGAAAGCGTTTGGTCATCGGCGCGATGCCGGCGATCGCGAGGCGCTTGCCGTCGGGCGACCAGGCGGGCGCGCCCGGCTGCGGCAGCGTGTCGTGCACCTTGGTGACCTTGCCCGTCGCGACGTCGATGACCGACATCTGCGCGACCCGCCACATGCCGTCCACGTTGAAGAAGGCGATGCGGGTGCCGTCGGGCGACCAGGCCGCACCCTGCGGCTGCGTCGTCAGGTCGGTGAGGCGGCGGCTGCGGCCGGACTTCATGTCGCGGACCCAGAGCTGCAGGTGCTCGCTGTCCTTGTCGGACGAGTAGGCGAGCTGAGTGCCGTCGGGCGACCAGGCCGGCTCGGTGTCGAGCGCCTGGTCTTTCGTGAGGTTCACGGGCTTGCCGCCGACCGGCATGACGTAGATGTCGCCGAGCGCGGCAAACGCGATCTGCTTGCCGTCAGGCGAAATCTTCGGCGAGACGACGCCCAGCACCTGACGCGGCACCGTCGACGTGAAGTCACGGCGCCGGCGCGTATAGCTCCCCGCCGCACGCGTCACCTGCATCGTGGCGCTGAACTCGACCGTCTGCGGCGTGCCACCGTCGGCGCTGCGCTTGCGGATCTTGCCGTCCGACACGTAGTAGAACTCGCGCGGTGTCGCCCAGGCGGCACGGAACGCGAACACGTTTTCGCTGCCGGTGACGGTCTTGCCGCCGATCTCATAGCGCGACGTTTCCGGACCGCCGCCGCTGCCGCCCCGCCCGCCGCCGGTCGTCACGTGATACACGATCTGCCCGCCTGCGCCCCACGAAGGAGCGTCGACGCGGCCGGCCGCGCTGGCCACCTTGCGCTCGGTGCCATCGGCGAGCGTTACGGCCCAGACCGACTGTCCATCCTCGCGCGTCGAGGCAAACGCGATTTCCTTGTCGTCGGGCGACCAGGTCGGCATGTAATCGTCGGCGGGGTTCTTCGTCAGCTGGCGGAACTCGCCGCTCCGCATGTCCAGCGTCCAGATGTTGTAGTCGCCGCCGAGCGGGTTGCCGCGATCCGAGGAGAAGGCGACGCGCGTGCCGTCGTGCGACCAGGCCGGCTCGCGATCGTCGAACGTGCCCCACGTCAGCTTGTGCTGGTTCGAACCGTCCGGCGCAATCGCCCACAGGTCGTAGCCGCCATCGCGATAGGCGAAGAAGGCGATCCATTTGCCGTCGGGAGAAAATGCCGGCTGGCGCGCGTCGTTGAAGATGTCGGTGATGCGTGTGGCGGCGCCGCCGGATGCCGGCAGCGTCCAGATGCTGCCCTGCAAGTCGACGGCGAGCGTGCGGCCGTCCGGGGACACGGCAACCGACATCGACGTGCCTTCGTGAACCGTGACGTCGATGTGCGCCGGCGGCGGCGCGGGCGCTCCGTTGAGCGCAATCACGAGACCCAGCACACCGATCGCAGCCAGCTTGCGACGCATCAACGGCCTCCCCGGGGAACGGACTGGCGCGTATTCTAGTGCCCGGTTGCGGACGGTAACGGATGTTTTTTTACGGAATCGTCACGCGATAGATGTCTACGTTTGCAAGCCCCAATAAATTGAATTGCATGCGGAACACGTTCTACATCCGCTTCGCAATGGCCTCGATGATCTTTTCGCCGTGGAAACGGCCGTTCTCGATGAAGATGGTGCCGGTATCGACGCCGGCGATGGCGCCGCCGGCCACGAAGAGTCCCGACACATTTGTCTCGAACGTCACGGGGTCGTGTACAGGCGCATCGCGATCGTTGAGCGTCACGCCGGCGTGTTTGAGCAAGGCCGCGTCGGCGCGATAGCCTGTCAGCAGGTAGACCACATCGGCTGGAATCTGCAGCTGCCCCGCGGGCCCGGACCGCTGCGGCGCGGCGAAATCCTCCGACCCGTCGGCCGGGAAGGCGACGTCGGGCGGCGGCGGTGGCGGCGACGCCGCGTTGGCCGGCGCAATCACGATCGACCCGGCGCGGATTTCCTGGATCACGGCGCTGAAGTGCGCGGTGATCGATCCTTCCTTGATCCGGTTCTCGATGTCGGGCCGTACCCAGTATTTGATCGTCGGCTTCAACGTCGGCGCGCGGTGGACGATGGTCACGTGGGCGCCGGCGCGAAACATCTCGAGCGCCGACTCGGCGGCCGAATTTCCGCCGCCGACAATCACGACGCGCTGGCGAAAGTGCGGGTGCGGCTCGGCGTAGTAGTGGTGCACGTGCGGCAGATCCTCGCCCGGCACGCCAAGCAGCACGGGATGATCGTAGTAGCCGATGGCCATGACGATGTGGCGCGCGTAGCGGGCGCGGCGGACGCCGCTGGCCGACTGCGTCTCGACGACGAAGACCGGTCCGCCGCCGTCCGCGTCTCCGGCTTCACGTTCCACGGAGAGCACCTGTTCCTGGTAGACGATCTGGAGGTCGTGCACGTCGACGACTTTCCGGTAGTACTTGAGCGCCTCGGCGCGCGTCGGTTTGTCGAACGGCGAGACGAACGGCAACCCGCCGATTTCGAGCAGCTCTGGCGTGGTGAAGAAGATCATCTGAGGCGGGAAGTGGTAGATGGAATTGACCAGCACTCCCTGCTCCAGCACGAGGTAGTCGAGATCGCGCTGTTTGGCGGCAATCGCGGCCGAGAGGCCCGAAGGCCCGGCGCCGACGATGATGACGTCTCGCACGGACATATTCATTGATAATATCGCGCCTATGAAGAAGGTCTACGTCATCGCGCTCGTGGCCCTGCTCGCGACTGCGTTCCCCGGCGCGCAGGGGAAGCGGTTCATCACCGAGAAGGACCTGTTCAAGTTCACCTGGGTTGCGGATCCGCAGATCTCGCCCGACGGCGCGACGATCGCGTTCGTTCGCGTGACGGTGAACGAGAAAGAGAATCGGTACGAGACGTCCGTGTTCACCGTGCCCGCCGCCGGCGGCGCGGCTCCCCGCCGGTTGACGTCGGGCATCCGCGATACGACGCCGCGCTGGTCGCCGGACGGCAAGCGGATCGCGTTCGTCCGGTCAACGGAGAAGGACGGCAAGGCGCAGCCGGCGCAGATCTACCTGCTGCAGATGGACGGCGGCGAGGCGCGGGCGATCACCGAGATCGGCACCGGCGCGGGAAATCCCGTGTGGTCTCCCGACGGCACGCGCATCGCCTTCGGCAGTTCGACGAGCGCCGCCGACGCGAAGAAGGCGGACGACCAGAAACCGGCTGGCGAGCACAAGAGCGACGTCGAGGTCGTCACGCGCGCGGTCTATCGCGCGAACGGCAATCCTGGGTACGTCGACAACGAGCATCACGCACACATCTTCAGCGTCGCGGTGCCGGCGACAGAGATCGGCGGATCGGCGCCGTCCGCCGGGAGTCCGGTGAGCCTGCCGACGCAGGTCACCGACGGCGAGTTCAGCGAAGGCGGCATGCAGTGGTCACCCGATGGTGCGACGATCTATTTCACGTCGACGCGCTCGGCGGAGCCGTACTTCAACGAGCTGGGTGACGAGCTCTACGCGGTCCCGGCCGGCGGCGGCGCGATCAGGAAGGTCGCCGCGATCGAGGGGAGCATCGGCAACATCTCGGTGTCGCCTGATGGTCGTCGGATCGCCTTCATCGGCACGCTGCGCGGCAAGCCCATCCGCTCCTACAGTCAGCCGGATCTGTTCGTCGTGGATACGCGATATCCAACTCAGTCAGGGTCTGACCCGGGTCTGACCCAACCCTCAAATTCCCCAGCAAAAACGGCCTCAGGGTCAGACCCGGGTCAGACCCTTGGTGTCAAAAACCTGACGGCGACGTATGACTACGACATCGGCGGGGGAATCGGCGGGGATCAGTCGCCCCCGCGCGGCGGTGGGCGCAGACCGATCCTCTGGTCGACCGACGGCTCGTCGCTCATCGTCGTCTCCGCCGAGAAGGGCAGCTCGAATCTGAAGCGCGTGACGATCGCGACCGGCGCCA
Organism: uncultured Acidobacteriota bacterium; assembly: GCA_963794305.1. Lineage (GTDB taxonomy): Bacteria > Acidobacteriota > Vicinamibacteria > Vicinamibacterales > CAVVIG01 > CAVQFC01. Next base: position 4,545 of record CAWCDQ010000020.1, read on the forward strand.
TCGACCCGATCACCGACGGCATGCACGACATCGGCGCCTACAGCGCGACGCCAGGCGCGACCACCATCGCCGCCACGCTGTCGACACAGACCACCATCGGCGACATCTTCGTGACCGACCTCGCGGGAGCCGACCGGCGTGCCGGCCCCGGCGGACACGCGGGTCCGCCCCCACGTCAACTGACGCAGGTGAACGCCGAGCTCTTCAAGGACATCCAGCAAAGCGAGCCGGAAGAGATCTGGTACAAGAGCTTCGACGGCAAGAACATTCAGGGCTGGATCCTGAAGCCGCCGGACTTCGATCCTGCGAAGAAGTACCCGCTGATCCTCGAGATCCACGGCGGACCGCACGCCGCGTACGGCAACGTCTACACGCACGAATTCCAGTGGATGGCGGCGAAAGGCTACGTCGTGCTCTTCACGAATCCGCGCGGCAGCACGTCGTACGGGCAGGACTTCGGCAACATCATCCAGTACCACTACCCCGGCGACGACTACAAAGACCTGATGGCCGGCGTCGACGAGATCCTGAAGAAGGGTTACGTCGACGCGAGCCGGCTCGGCATCACCGGCGGCAGCGGCGGCGGACTGCTCACCAACTGGACGATCACGCAGACGCAGCGCTTCAAGGCCGCGGTCTCGCAGCGCGACATCGCCGACTGGTACGGCTTCTGGTTCACGGCCGACTTCACGCTGTTCCAACCGACCTGGTTCCGCAAGGCGCCGTGGGAGGATCCGCAGGACTTCGCCGCCCGCTCACCGATCACCCACGTCGCGAACGTGACGACGCCGCTGATGCTGGTCAACGGCGACGCCGACTACCGGACGCCGCCGGCCGACGGTGGCGAGATGATGTTCCGCGCGCTGAAGTACCGGAAGATTCCGACGGTGATGGTCCGCTTCCCGCGCGAGACGCACGAGCTCTCGCGCTCCGGCGAACCGTGGCATCGCGTCGAGCGCCTCCAGCACATCGTCGGCTGGATGGATCAGTGGCTGATGGGGAAGAAGAACGTCGCTTACGCGACGCAGTAGGCGGTGCGCGACACGCACTACATCGGATCGATCGTCATCAGCGCCGACCAACCCGGACGATGTCGTCGTCGGCGCGATCGGCGATCGGACGCCGAGCCAGGAGCGCGGCGTCTTCCGCACCACCGACGGCGGCCGGACGTGGACGAAGGTGCTCTTCGTCGACGACACGGCCGGCTGCCCGTCGATCGTCGCCGCGCCGGACGCGCCGCGCATGCTGTTCGCGACGCTGTATCCGGGCGCCGGCGTCAGAGGCGCGTCGCTCGGCGCGGCCGATCGTCCCGGGCCAGCCTCCGCCGGCGCCGGGCGCGACCGCCGTTCAGGCGCGACGCCGGCGATCTTCAAGTCGACCGACGGCGGCGCCACGTGGACGAAGCTCGCGGCGAAGGGACTCCCCTCGCCGCCGGTCGGCCGTCAGGCGTTCGGCGTCGTGGCGAAGAGCGGCGGCCGCGATCGTGCTCGCGGGCCTGCAGGACGGGCTCTATCGATCGGAAGACGGCGGCGAGACCTGGACGCGCGCGAACCGCGATCCGCGCATCACGCCGGTCGGCGTGATCACCGATCCGAGCAACCCGGATGTCGTCTACATCACGCAGACCGCGCTGTATCGCTCGACCGATGGCGGCGCGCACCTTCGAGGCGTTCGCCGGCGCGCCGAGCGGCGACGATTTCCAGCTGCTCTGGATCGACCCGCGCAACTCGAGACGTCTGTTCGCCGGCGTCGATCAGGGCGCGCGTCGTCAGCGTCGACGGCGGGCGCGTCGTGGAGCAGCTGGTACAACCAGCCGACCGGCCAGTTCTATCACGTGGTCACCGACGACCGGTTTCCGTATCACGTCTACGCCGCGCAGCAGGACAGCGGATCGGTGGCCGTGCCCCACCGCAGCGACTTCGGCGAGATCGGCTATCGCGACTGGTACTCGCCCGGCGGCTTCGAGTTCGGCTATCTCGCGCCCGACCCGCTCGATCCGGACATCGTCTTTGCCGGCGGCTGGTATCGCACCGTGGTGCGGTTCGATCGCCGCACCGGGCAGATCGCGCACGTCTTCGTGCCGGGAACGAAATATCGATCGGTGAACAACGCGCCGATGTTCTTCTCGCCGCAGGATCCGCACACGCTCTACTACGGCACGCAGTTCCTGATGAAGACGATCGGACGCGGGGATGACGTGGACAGGAGGTCGAGCCCGGATCTGACCGACGTGCCCGGCGCGGACGCCGACACCGCCGCGGCCGCCGACTCCGTCGGTGCCGTCGATCACGACGCTTTTCACTGTCGACGGTGAAGGCCGGCGTCATCTGGGCGGGCACGAACAACGGCGTCGTGCAGATGACGACCGACGGCGGCGCGACGTGGAAGAACGTGACGCCGCCCGATGTGCCGGCGAACGGGACGTTCGAGATCATCGAGGCCGGCCGGCACGACGCCGGCGACCGCCTACGCGACGCTCATCGTGCCGCAGGACATCCATCCCTACGTCTACCGCACGCGGGACGGCGGCGCGACCTGGCAGACAGATCGTCGCCGGGCTCCCCGACACCGCCTTCGCGCGCGTCGTCCGCGAAGATCCCGTGCGCACGGGCCTGCTGTTCTGCGGCACCGAGAGCGCGATGTACGTGTCGTTCGACGCCGGCGATCACTGGCAGAGCCTTCAGCTGAACCTGCCGGCTTCGTCGATGCGCGATCTGTGGGTCCACGGCGACGATCTCGTGCTCGGCACCTACGGCCGCTCGCTGTGGATCCTCGACGACATCACGCCGCTGCGCCAGCTCGGGACCGGCGCCGCGCAGCACCGACGTGAGGCTGTTCGAACCGGCGCCGGCGATCCGCGCGCGATGGGACGTGAACGGCGACACGCCGCTGCCGATCGAAGTCGCCGACGGCGCCGAATCCGCCGGAAGGCGCGATCATCGACTACTCGCTGCCGGCGATCCCCGACGGCGAGATGACGCCTGACGATCAGCGACGCGCGCGGCACGGTGGTGCGCAGGTTCACGTCCACCGCGCCGCCCGCGTCGACGCTGCTGCCGAACGTGCCGGACTACTGGTTCGCGCCGCCGGCGGTGCTGACGAAGAATCGCGGGTTGAACCGCTTCGCCTGGAATCTCCGCTATCCGAATCCGAAGATCCTGCCGTTCGGCTACTTCGGCGGGCTGCTGGACTTCGTCGAGTTCACGCTCGCCGACCACGCCATCCCGGGCCAGACGCCGCGCGACAGCCCGAGGGGCCGCTCGCCGCTGCCGGGCCAGTACACCGTCGAGCTGTCGGCCGGCGGCAAGACGCGATCGCAAGACGCTGGTCGTCAAGCCCGATCCACGCGTGCGCGCCTCCGAGGCCGATCTCGAGCGCGCAGTTCGAGAATTGACGACCCTTGGGACGGCCTAAAGGCCGTCCCCTACATGACTTCGCTAGTCACGGCGCCGTCGATGCTGGCGCTTTGGGCAAGCTCAGGAGATTCGCGAGCAGCTGATACGCGCCGTCGGTGCCCGCCGGGAGCTGGCGCCACAGACCCGAGACCGAGATACAACCAGCGGCCCTTCCCGACCCTCGCCTCGACGAGCGATCCGAGCTTGTCGCCCGGATTGTCCTGGAACGAATCGTTCATCGACACGAGATCGACGTACTTCGGATCCTTCTCGCCGAGGAAGTACAGCCCGCGCTCCTGCACCCAGTTGCCCCACGTCGCCGGCCCGATCTTGTTCGGGTAGTTGAACACCGGATGAGCCGGCACCAGCACCTTCACCGGCACGCTTTCGTCGGACACGCGATTGCCGCTGACCGACGCGGGATACGGTCCGTACTGCGACTGGTTGAACTCGAACTTGTTGTACTGCACGAGCACCGTTCCGCCCTGCTCGACGTAGTCGAGCAGGCGCCGGTTGTAGGCGCGCAGATCCGCGCGACGTTCGTAGGCGCGCACGCCGGTGACGATGACGTTGTACTTCGACAGATCGCCCCAGGCGAGCTCGTCCTGATCGATGAACGTCGAGCTTCGCGCCGAGCTGCTCGATCGCCGGCGGCACCTGATCCCCGACGCCGTTGACGTAGCCGACCGATGAGCCCGGCGCGATCTTCACGTCGACGATCTTCAGCGTCGTCTCGGCCGGCTTGATGATCTGCCGGCGCTGGATGTGCGGATACTCGATCTCCTGGTAGCCGACCGGCGAACTGCGTCGCGGCAGCCGCGGCCGTCGACGTCACGACGGCGCGCGCGCGTGTACTCGCCCGGCCTTCACCTGCGCCGGCGCGATCACCTGGAAGCGCGCGGACAGCGATTCGTCCTCGTGCGCGAACGCGATCGGCACGCTCGGCGGCGTCACGCTCCAGCCGGCCGGCAGCTTCGAGCGTCGACGTTGACGCTCGGCCGCGCCCTTCGTGCCGTTGGTGACCGCGACGTGGATCTCGCGCTCGACCGGCGCGGCCGCGCCCGCGGCCGGCGCCGGAATCACCTCGAGCGGCGGCGTCACCCTCACGGAGAACGCCGGCACGACGTTCAGCTCCATGCGCTTGTCGCCGTTGTAGATGTCCTTCACGTAGCGGTACTGGATCGGCAGCTCCTTCGTCACGTCGGCGCTGCCGGCCTGCACGTGGAACGTGACGCGGAACGGCGTCGGCGCGAACGGCACGCCGAACGGCACGCCCGGCTCGAAGTTGTTGATCGCCGGCTTCGACGGGTTCTTCCAGTAGTCGTCGGTGAAGTACGGCGTCGTCAGCTTCGCGGTCGTTCGGCACCGTCGCCTTCGCGCTGCACGTGTAGACCGCGTCCTTCTTGACCGGGCCCGGCGTGCACGCAGGCGCTGCCTGCCCTGAGCCGTCGAAGGATCGAAGCCGGCGATCGTCACGTCGCTGACGCTGACGTCGGCGCCGCCGCGGTTGACGGCGAGCAGCGACAGCGACACCGGCTGCCCGCGCGATCGACGAGCCCGTCGTCGGCAACGGCGTCGAACGTCACGCCGTGCGCCGCGAGCACCGCGTCCTCGTAATCGCGCTCCTTGATCTGCAGCCGGAAGTCGATCTCGTAGCGCGCGGCGTCGCTCAGCCGCATCGCAGCGAGCTGGCCGCGCAGCGCGCGCAGCGCAGTCAGACCCGCTTCGATCGGCGCGGCGGTTCCCGCGTCGTCGCCGCCGTCGAACGCCTTCTTCGCCCGCTCGCGCCTGATCGACGACTGCGGCGAGGCCGGTCGTCGAGCGCTTCGGGCGGATTCGGCGCCGGCAAACTGCGCGACGCCGGCGAGCGTGATGTCGATGTCGTCGAACAGCGACGCCTCGTCCTTCTGCATCTGGCCCGGGATCGTCGAATCGATCGAGCGTGTACTGTCCTCCGCCGCCGCCGCCGCCGCGGCCCGTCGCGAACCCGGGAAGCGCCGGCAGGCCAGAGGTGCCCTGACACTTGTGATTGCTGTGAGCGTCGGCGCCGATCTCGGCGTACGTGCGTCCGAGCAGCTCGTCGTACATCGCCGTGTTCACGCGGGTGACCTTCGCGCGCCGGAGCGGAGCCGGCGCGGGCGCCTGCACGGCGCCCGGTCCGCCGGCGCCGCCTCGACCGCCTCGTCCACCGGCGCCAATCACGCCGGCGCCTGCGTTGAAATAGAGCTTGCGTGGCTGCCACGGGCGAAGGCCTTCGCGAAGCTGTTCGGGATACATCGCCGGGTTGCCGGCCGCGCGATACGCCTCGCGTGCGAGCACGGTCGTCGCTTCGTGCGCGCGATCGCCGCCGCGCCCCTGGATGTTCATCGTCACCAGCACGTCGGGGCGCAGTTCGCGAATGAGCCGCACGTAGTCGCCGATGATGGCGTCGCGCCCCCACTTGTTGATCACTTCCTCCGGGTCGAACGAATAGCCGTAGTCGATGGCGCGCGTGAAGTACTGCTCGGCGCCGTCGATGCGGTGCGCCGACACGAGCTCCGATGTGCGCAGCACACCGATGTCGCGGAACAACTCGGGACCGATTTCGTTCTGTCCGCCTTCACCGCGATTGTTCTGCACGTCCACCGAGCGCAGGCCCATGCCGTGCGTGAACAGCGCGAACAGCGCGTTGGTCTCGTCGTCGGGATGCGCCGGCGCCTGCATGAACGTGCCCGAGACGTTCAGCTTCCGGATCGCGAGGCCGAGCGCGACGTGTCCGTTGTCGGGCGACACCACCGAGTACGTCATGCGGTTCTGCGCGGAGACCGCGATCGCGACGAGAACAAGAAGAGAAGGAATGAGCAGCCGTTTCATGATTTTCGAATCTATCACGTGCGGTTCAGCAAAGGTTTTCGACCTTTCGTCGCCAAATGTCACGGGCGCGCCGGGACCGCAATTAAGGTAACAATCCAAGGAGTCAGTCATGACATTGATTGTCACGTTCATCGCTTCGCTGTTCCTCGCCGCTCCGCAGACCGCGCCCCGGCCAGCCAGCCCGCGCTTCGACCTCGTTGTCCGGACCGATTTCTTCGCCGGCTTCGCCGGCGACCAGGCTCGCCTGGCCAAGGGCATGGCCGCCTGCGAGGAGGTGCTCGCCTCCACGCCGAATCACGCCGAGGCGCTGGTGTGGCACGGCTCGGGACTGGCGTTCAACGCCGGCCAGGCGTTCCAGAAGGGCGACATGAAGACCGGCGGCGAGTTGTGGCAGCGCGGCATGGAGGAGATGGACAAGGCCGTGGCGCTCGAGCCGGACAACGTCGGCGTGCGCATCCCGCGCGGCGCGCTCCTGCTGCAGGCGACGCGCAACATGCCGCCCGACATGGGACGGCCGCTGCTGGAGAAGGGCGTCGGCGACTACGAGCACGTCCTCGCGCTGCAGTCGGCGTACTTCAACACGCTCGGCGATCATCCAAAGGGCGAGCTGCTCTTCGGCCTGGCGGAAGGCTACAGCCGGCTGGGCAACGCGCGAGAAGGCGCGCGGCTATTTCGATCGCCTGATCGCGGACGCGCCGACGTCGGGCCAGGTGCCCAAGGCGCAGACGTGGATCGCGACCGGCGCGCTGCCGAAGAGCGCCGGGCTCGGGTGCGTCGGCTGCCACAAGTAAGGAATGTCCCCCAGCAGGATCGGATCGCTGCGCTACTGGACGCGGATGGCCGCGGGGAACGTCTCCGCGGCCCTGGTCGTCACCGTCGTGTTCAGCGGGCTGACGTGGCAGACGCCATGGCGAGTCGCGCTCGAGGCGTTCGCGGTCGCGCTGCTCTTCTCGTTCTGCATCGGCCCGGCGATCGCGACGATCATGCCGCGGCTCGGACCGCGCATCTGGTGCCGCTGGAAGTTTCCGCTGAACTGGGCGGCCATGATCGTGGTGATGCTCGTCATCGCGGCGGCCGGCAGTCTGCTCGCGATTTCGATCCTGACGGCGATCGGCTATCTCCAGGGCGGCCGCGTGTTCGCGTACTGGTTCGCCGGCGCGCTGCGGATCTCGATCATCATCACGCTGACCTTCGGCATTCTGATCACCGCGTACGAGATGATGCGCGCCCAGCTGGACGCCACCACGCTGGCGCTCCGCACCAAGGAGCGCGACGAAGCCGAAGCACGCCGCATCGCCGCGGAGGCGCAGCTGGCGTCGATCGAATCGCGCGTGCAGCCGCACTTTCTCTTCAACACGCTGAACTCGATCGCCGCGCTCGTGCACGACGACCCGGCCGGGGCCGAGCGGATGACCGGACAGCTGGCGTCGCTGCTGCGTTCGTCGCTCGACAGCACCGCGAATCCGCTCGTGCCGCTCGACGAGGAACTGCGTGTGGTGCGCGCCTACCTCGACATCGAGCGCGTGCGCTTCGGCGATCGCCTGCGCTACGCCGTCGAGCTCGGCGACGTCGCCGGCGTCGGTGCTCGTGCCTCGCATGGGCCTGCAGACGCTCGTCGAGAACAGCGTGAAGTACGCCGTGTCGCCGCGGCGCGAGGGCGGCATCGATTTCGTCCGCGCGCGCGGACGCACGACGGTCGCGTCACCATCGTCGTCGAGGACGACGGGCCGGGGTTCGACGCGGCGGCCCGGCCGGCGGGCCACGGTCTCGCGCTCCTCGACGCGCGGCTGGCGATGCTCTTCGGCGACGCTGCCGCGATGCGCGTCGACAGCCGCGCCGGGCCAGACCTCGGTCACACTGGACGTGCCGGCCGAGGTCCGGCTAAAGCCGGACACTACCGTACTCCGATAGTGTAGGCCTTCAGGCCGTGTTTCCGGTAGTGTCCGGCTTCAGGCGGACCGTACGACGGTAGCGTCCGGCTATAGCCGGACACCTTCGGTAGTGTCCGGCTTCAGCCGGACCGTGGACAACTGTGAACATGCGCGCATACCTCGTCGACGATGAACGGCTCGCGGTTGAGCGGCTCCGCGACTGCTGGCCGCGACCGGCCGCGTCGAGATCGTCGGGACGCGACACCGACCCGGAGGCCGCGCTCGCCTTTCTGCGAGCGCACGCGGTCGACGTGCTGTTCCTGGACATCCAGATGCCCGGCCTGACGGGCTTCGAGCTGCTCGAGCGTCTCGATCGCAACGTGACGGTCGTCTTCACGACCGCGTACGACCGGTACGCCATCGACGCGTTCGGCGTCAATTCCCTCGACTACCTGCTCAAGCCGATCGAGCCCGAACGACTCGATCGCGCGCTCGACAAGGTCGAGCGCTTCGCCGGGCAGGCGCAGCCGGACGTGCGGACGCTCGCGCGCGAGCTCGCGGCCCAGCTCGCGCCGCATCGCCGGCTCGAGCGCGTCGCCTCGCGCGTCGGCGAGCGGACGACGGTCCTCGACGTGGCGCGCATCAGCCACTTCACGTCAAAAGACAAGCTCACCTTCGCCGTCGTCAACGGACACGAGCACGTCATCGATCACACGCTCGCCGACCTCGAGACCGCGCTCGACGCGCGCCGCTTCGCGCGCATCCACCGCGCGACCATCGTGAACATCGGCTTCGTGCAGGAGCTGTTTCCGGCCGTCGACGGCGGCGTGCTCGTCCGGCTGAAGGACGACAGGAAGACGGAGCTGAGCGTGGCGCGGGATCGGGTGCGCGAGCTGAAGCAGCGGCTCGGGATCTAGCGTCGGACTTGAACAGGAGCTAGGAGATCAGGAGCGATCTGGGAACAGCCGTGAACCTCCGCTTCCGCTCTTCTGTTCAAGATCGTGAGCGTGGCCCGATTGAACGACTCTCCGAGCTCAATCGCCGACACAATCGGTCGGATATTGACCGTTTACGCCGCTCCTGGCCCATTCGGAACCCATAATGCCCGTTCTCTGAAAATACAATCGGCTAACACGTTTATCCTCTAATATTTACCGCATGCACAAGCCTATCAAGTTCGTTGAGAAAGGGCTCTCCTTCGCCGCCAACGGCGCGTGGGTAGTGTTCAACAACCTCAATAAGATCAACCAGCGGCCGTCGTTCACGCCGAAATGGTCGGACAAGCCGCTGCTCAAGTCATACGAGAAAACGAAGCCGCCGCTCGGCTGGCCGCGCGAGACCGACTCGCTGTGCCCGACGTGCACGCGCGAGGCGCGGCAGGCGATTCTCGACGGCAAGAAAGACGTCAACGACCTGCTGATCGAGAAGGTCGGCGAGATCAAGGCGACCATCCTCGAGCGCGACGGCAAGATCCTGATGGTGAAGGACTGCCCGCTGCACGGCCACTTCGAGGACGTGATGGCGATCGACACCGACTTCTTCAAGCACCTCGAGGAGGTCTTCCCGGGCCGCGACATCCGCGCGCACAACGACGAGAAGCTGCACAACCACGGCAGCAGCACGATCCAGCACGGCCGCGGATCGGTGCTCACGGTCGACCTGACCAACCGCTGCAACATGATGTGCGACCCCTGCTTCATGGACGCGAACCAGGTCGGGCTTCGTCCACGAGCTGTCGTGGGAAGACATCAAGATGGTGCTGGACAACGCCATCAGCATCAAGCCGCGCCGGCAGATGTCGGTGCAGTTCTCCGGCGGCGAGCCGACGATCTCGCCCTACTTCCTCGACGCGGTCCGCTACGCCCGCAAGGTCGGCTACAACAGCGTGCAGGCGGCGACCAACGGCATCGAGTTCGCCAAGCGTCCGGAGTTCGCGAAGGAAGCGGCCGAAGCCGGCCTTCGCTACGCGTACCTGCAGTTTGACGGCATCGGCAACGCCGCCAACTCGCACCGCCGCGTCGGCAACCTGTTCGACGTGAAGCTGCGCGCCATCGAAAACCTGCACAGCAACGGCGTCGACATCGTGCCGGTCGTCACCATCGTGAACGGCGTCAACAACGAGCAGGTCGGCCGCATCATCGAGTTCGCGCTCGACAATCCCAAGACGATCAACTTCCTGTCGTTCCAGCCGGTGTCGTTCACCGGCCGCGACGAGGAAGTGACGCCGGAACGCCGCGCGGCGCAGCGCTACACGCTGTCGCACCTGGCGCACGACGTGAAGAACCAGACCGGCATCGGCGAACCGACCCGCGACTGGTTCCCGATCTCGTTCATGGGCAGCTTCACCGACTGGGCCGACGTGACGCACGGCGCCGAGAAGGAGTTCGGCCAGCTGACCTGCGGCTGCCACCCGAACTGCGGCGTCGGCATGGCGATCATGATCGACAAGGAAACCAAGGAAGCGGTCCCGGTCACCAAGTTCCTCAAGGCCGAGCGGTTCGCCAAGGACGTGCAGGCGGTCACCGACGCCGGCCGCAGCCGCTTCTGGTCGAACTTCGGCATGGCGCTCGCGGTCGTCCGCAACTACGACTCGTTCAACTCGCCGACCCACTTCAAGCTGACCGACCTGCTCAAGAAGTTCGACAAGACGTTCGGCGCCACCAAGTCGGCCGAAAAGGGCAAGTACGGCAAGGTCGAAGGCGATCGGACGATGGACGACATCGCCAAGCGGCGCGCGGATCGCTGGAACTTCCTGTTCATCGCCGGGATGTGGTTCCAGGACCTGTTCAACTACGACTTCCGCCGCACCGAGATGTGCATCATCCCGTATGCCACGCAGCAGGGTGAAATCTCCTTCTGCGCCTACAACACCGGCATCGGCTGGCGCAACATCATCGAGAAGATGCACATGACGGCCACCCTCACCAAGTGGTACGAGGAGCACGGCCGCCACGAGATCTTCGCCGGCGGCAAGGCGGTGCCGCTGGCGTCGACCGAGCACCGGCTGAAGCTGAACGAGGAAGCGGTCCGCGCCGGCGCGCAGACCGACATGGAAGACATGGGCATCGCCAAGAACGCGCGCGAAGAGAAGCTCGCGGCGCAGGCGCGCAAGCACAAGACGCCCGAGGAACTCGCGAAGGAAGCGGCCCACAACGCCGAGATGGCCAAGCTCTATGCGCAGCACGTCCTGAAGGAGCAGCCGACGCTGCAGATTCAGGGTCTGGGCGGCAAGAAGAAGGCGTCGCAGCCGGCCGAAGTGCTCCACAAGCCGGTCGTCTAGATTCAGAATTCCTAGATTCAGAATTCTTAGATTCTGAGGGCCGGCGGGCAACCGCCGGCCTTCTTTTTTTGCTCGCCTTTTGTTCGTCCGTCCTTCCCCCAACCCTGGCTCTCCCCTGTGCGGTCCGGAGAAATCTGACGCCGATGCCCGTCTAAACCGTTAGGGGCAGCCATATAATCGGCGGTCTTCCCATTTGACACTACAGCCCGGCTCCCGCTTGGGACCGTACGAGATCGTCGCCCTCCTGGGCCGTGGAGGGATGGGCGAGGTCTATCGTGCGCACGACACACGCGTGGGACGCGTCGTGGCCGTCAAGGTCCTGCCTCCGGAAGCCGCCGAACAGCCCGAGCGACGACAGCGCTTCGAGCGCGAGGCCAGAGCCGTCGCGCGGCTGAACCATCCCCACATCTGCGCGCTCTACGACGTCGGCCAGCAGGACGGCCTCGAGTTCCTCGTCATGGAGTATCTCGAGGGGGAAACGCTCGCGGCCAGGCTCGCGTGCGGTCCACTCCCGCTCGACGAGGCGCTGAAGCACGCGACCGCCCTTGCGCAGGCGCTCGCGCGCGCGCATCGCGAAGGCATCACGCACCGCGACATCAAGCCGAGCAACGTGATGATCACCGACGGCGGGGTCAAGCTGCTCGACTTCGGTCTCGCGAAGCTGCGCGAGCGCGGCGAGACCCCGGTGGCTGGTTCGCCGCTCGACGATCAGTCGACGGGCGTCGCCATCAGCCCGGAGGGCACGCTGGTCGGCACGATCGCCTACATGTCGCCCGAACAACTCGAAGGGCGCGTCGTGGACGCGCGGACCGACATCTACGCGCTCGGCCTGATCGTCTACGAGATGATCACCGGGCAGCGCGCGTTTGCCAAAGGCAGCCAGGCGGGACTGATTGCGGCGATCCTCAAGGAGGATCCGCCGCCGATGACGACGCTCCAGCCGAAGACGCCTCCGGCGGTCGAGCGCATCATCATCACCGCCCTCGCCAAGGATCCGGCGAAGCGCTGGCAGGATGCCGGCGATCTCGCGCGCGAGTTGTCGTGGGTCATCACCGATTCCGATACGACGACCGGAAACGGCAGACCGCCCGTGCCGAGTCCCGTCTGGCGGCCCTGGACGATCGCCGCCGGCGCCGTCATCGTCGCGGCGATCGGCACGACCGGTATCGTGTGGCGAATTCGCGACGCCGATTCCGCAATCCGCAATCCACAATCCACAATCCGCAATCTCGTGGTGCTGCCGTGCCGTGCAAGCGGCGACGCCGTGACGCAGGCGTACTGCGACGGCCTGACCGACACCCTCAGCGCCAAGCTGACGCCGCTGGCCGTCGCGCGAGGCCTCCAGTTGACGTCCACCGTGGAGGTACGGGGGCGAGGCGTCCACGACGCCGCCCAGGCCCGCCGCGAGTTCGGCGCCACGCTGATTCTGGAAGGCGCCATCCTGCGCGCCGACGACATGCTGCGGATCAACTACGTGCTCGTGGACGCGACGACGCTCCAGCAGATCGACGCGTACTCAGCCACCGCGGCGGCCGGGGATCCGTTCGCCCTCCAGGATCGCGTCACTTCGTGGGCCACGGGCGTGCTGGCCATGCGGTTGAACGCCGCCGAGCGGCAGACGCTGAGCGCATCCGGAACACGTGTGCCCGCGGCCCTCGATCTGTATCTTGAAGGGCGCGGCTACGCGCTCGACTTCCAGAAGGCCGGCAACATCGACGCAGCCATCGACCGGTTCACACGGGCGATCGAACTCGACTCCCGCTTTGCGCTGCCGCATGCCGGCCTTGGCGGCGCGCTGTGGCTGAAGTACGAAGCGTCGCACGACACGGCGATCGTGACGCAGGCGCGCGCCGCCTGCGCCCAGGCACAGGCGCTGGATCCCGCGGCCGCGGCGTCGCACGTCTGCCTCGGAACGATCGCGCTCGGTACCGGCGCCTTCGCGGACGCGGCCCGCGAATTTCAGGCGGCCCTCGACCGTGAACCGACGAGCGACGAAGCGTATCTCGGGCTGGCCCGGTCGCAGGCGCGCGGCGGCGCCGCCGAAGCCGCCGAGGCGACCTACAAGCGCGCCATCGCGCTCAGGCCGGAGTACTGGGCGACGCACGTGTGGCTCGGGACGTTCTATCGCGAGCACGCCCGCTACGCCGATGCCGTGCGGGAATACGAGCTCGCGCGTCACGCTGACCCCGGACAACGCGCGGATCTACTTCATCCTCGGCGGCCTGTACGGCTCGATCGGCCGATATGACGAAGCCATCGAAGCCTGCCGCAAGTCGGTCGAACTTCAACCCAGCATTCCGGCGTACTCCAACTGGGGATCCACGCTGGCCAAGCTCCGCAGGTTCGGCGAGGCGATCGAGAAGTTCGCCGCCGCACGGCGCCTCGGGCCAGGTCCGGATGATTACCAGATCGCCGGGAATCTGGCGCGCGCGTACTACTGGTCCGGCAGGCGCGCGGAAGCGGTCGCTCTGTACCGCGAGGCGATCGAGGCGTGTGAGCGCCGCGTGAGCGTGAACGAACACGACGTCGAGGCCCGCATCAGCCTCGCGGAGTTCTACGCAAAGCTGGGCGATCGCACGCGTGCACATGGAGCACCTGGGCCGGATGCCGAACGACATCGCCGATCCTCACGTGCTGGTATTCGGCGCAGTGGCGTACATGGACCTCGCCGACCGTGGAGAGGCGCTCACATGGCTCGAGCGCGCGGCGGCACACGGCATGACCGGGAGCGAACTCCGGGACTGGATCGAGTTGGACCCGTTAAAAGGGGAACCGCGGTTTGCGGCGCTGACAAAGTAGCCGCACAGAAGGAGTGGTTATGAAGAGCTCACCGATACACGTCGAATGCGCTGAACCTGTCGGACGGCCCGGAACTGGGTGACAACGAGTTGGGTGTGCACATCATCCACGTGCCGCTGGAGTTCATCCTCGAGCAGCGTCGATTGAGCATGGCCGGCGGACCGGTCGGGACAGTCTCGCTGTCGGAGGTCGCCCGATACATCGGCCAGGCGGAACCAACCGACATCGTCGTGTTCGACCGGCAGCCCTGCACTTTGTCGGCCGTCCCAGGCCACGCGAAGGAGCTTCGGCGCCATCCCAAGGTTCACAAGGACTTCCGCGAACCATCGGTGCTGATCTCGATCAGAGAGGGCCCAGAACCAGAGCGTCGTCTGGTGGAGCGAGACGACCGTTGACCGATCGTCACGATTGCGCCATCGGGCAAAGGGCATCCCGACCGGTTCTACCCGCGAGGCCAAAACCGACGCACCGCCGAATCCGTTCGACAATCCGCTTCAGGTCTGCATCGAGCCGTGCCATGGACGGGACCTGTATGTGGTTCGCTCAACAGTGCCGGTCGACAAGGCGGATGGCCACATGTTCAAGATCGAGTTCACCATGGCTACGGCAGATCCGATCGATCCCGACATGTATTGCGGCGCGCCCTAGTCGTCGGGCGTGTGGCGCACTGAATCATTGACGCGCCCAATGATGCCGGCGATCTGCAACGGTCGCCGGCTTGTTCTCAAGACGAACTGAAGCGACGGCTGAGGCTGAAGCGGTTTCGAGCCACATCGAAGGTGACGCGATAGGTTTGCAGCGTCGCATGACCGAGCAGCCCTCCGATCTGGAATCCCAGCACCTGGCTGGGCCGCGCCAGGTCCATCGTGATCACTGGCGTCGCCGGGAGCGTGACGTCGCCCAGTGCGATCGAAGGCGCCGGAATAATCATGACGGCGCCCGGATCGCGCCGGTTGCGCGTGTCGACCACATGCATCGGGAGCTGACGACGCAGCACGAGATCCGCTGGATCGACGGCCGCCCACGGGGCAAACACGGTGGCGTTGGCTCCGCTATCCACGACCAGCGCAATCGGCCGGCCGCCCACGGTCGCGCGAACGGTCGGCACGCCGTGGAAGCGCATCGGAAGCGTCCACTCCTGCGGATCGTCCGGCAGGCGACGGCTCAGCAGCAACTCAGCGCGCTCGTAGTCGATGACCATCGAGAGCCCGAAGGCGAGCGGCGAAAACGCGTCACCACCAAGGTGGGGAGCCGTATGAAACGCCTGCAAACGAATGAGCGCCGGGACTTCATGAAAGGTCAGGCCGCCGAAGGCAAATTCGTCGAGCAACGCGACGAGCCTCTCATCGCCGCGCCGTCCTTGCAGCAGAACCGTTACTCCCGACCGCTCAGCCGTCTGGTGCGTGACCGCCGTGCGCTCGGCACCGGTGTCGATCATCCAGGGTGTTGGACGTCCCCGGTTGACGCTCGCCATCACGAAGAGGTGACCGCCGACGATCTGGAACTTGACGCGCCGAACGCTGTCGTCTTCAAAGACAACGGCGCGCGGCGATCGACGCATCGCGCGAAACAACTCCGCGTCCCCGGCCGCCGCCACCAGGGCGGGCGATCCGCGGTCGGCAGGCGACGACGTCTGCACGAAGATGCCGAACTCCCGTGCCGCGGCCGAAAACTCGCCGAGCCGCGCGTACGCCCGGCCCATCGTGTAGTGCCATTTCGGCGTCACGCTGGCCGACGCGAGCGCAGCCTCGCACTCGCGGCGCGCTCCCTCGCCGTCTCCGCGAGACAGCAGCGCGCGCGCGATCAACTCGCGGCTCGCGCCATCCTCCGGGCGAGTGGCAATCACACCCCGTGCGATGGCTTCTGCCTCCTCGAACAGTCCGCGGCTCCACAATTCATCGGCCGCCGGCAGCGGATCCTTCTGATACGATCCCGCCACGGCGCGCTCGGTCAACGGGCGGGCGGCGATCAACGCCACGACGACGATTGCGAAACGGAAACGAGCAGCCGGTGCCATGGACACCTCTGCTTGTGAGGGTAGAAACCGGGCCCGAGTCCCGTCTCAGGGTTCGGGCAGGAATCGATCAGGTTTTCAACAGGAACCGCGTGGCACTACCGTTTGGACCATTCGTCCTGGACCTGGACACCCGCCAACTCCTGCGGGACGGAGCCGAAGTTCATCTCTCTCCGAAGGCCTTCCAACTGTTGGCCATTCTGGTGGAGCGCAGGCCGGCGGCGTTGTCGAAGGCCGCGCTACTGGAACACCTGTGGCCGGCGACGTTCGTGGCGGAAGCGAACCTGCCGAATCTCATCGGCGAGATCAGGGCGGCGATCGGCGACGATCCGCACAGCCCGGCGTTCATCCGGACAGTCAGTCGTTTCGGCTACGCGTTTTCGGCGGAAGTCGATGGCCCCGCCCCGAGCGCGCGAGAGGCGACGCACGAGTTCAAGCTCGCGCGCGACGGCCGGCACCAGCTGCTGTGCGAGGGGGAAAACCTCATTGGCCGTACCAACGCAGAGTGGGTCGTGGTTCGACTCGATCTCCGTCTCACGTCGTCACGCCCGCATCATCGTCCGCGGCGACTCGGCCAGCGTGGAAGATCTCGGGAGCAAGAACGGGACGTACGTGGACGAAGTGAAGATCACTGCCGCGACACCGCTCGCCAGCGGAGCCCTGATCCGGTTCGGGTCGATCGCCGTGACGTTCAGAATCGACCTGCTCGACGATACGACGATGACCGTGGCTGAGTAAGAGCGCGTTGCAGAATTGGCGTTGTAGGCGGCCCAGGCCGCCAACACGGCGGCCTGAAGGTCCCCTACGCCGAGAAGTGCTGAAGACTCAGCGTGGCGGGCGGCCGAAGTCGAGGCGATCGAGTCCGATGCGTCCGTTGCTGATCACGAGCAGCGGATCCTGCAGCGTCGCGATCCGTTCGAGCGGGTTCTGCTCGACGGCGATCAGGTCTGCCTCGTAGCCGACCTCCACCGAACCGACACTCTTCTCCAGCCGCAGCATCTCGGCGCTGACGGTCGTCGCGGATTGAAGGGCCTCCAGCGGCGTGAAGCCCATCTCGACGAAATGGGTGACCTCCTGGCTGACTCGCGTCAGGCTGCTGGGCCCGTATCCGGTGTCGGTGCCGGCCACGATCTTCACGCCCATGCGGTGCGCGCGGCCGATCACGTCGCGCAGGCGCGGCAGCATGTATTCGCCGCGGATGCGCAGGGCCGGCACGTCGTAATCGCCTCCGGCCTCGGCCAGATCGATGACGGTCGTGTAGGTCGGATCGAGATAGGTGCCGCGCGTCCTTCATCGCGGCGAGTGTGGCGTCGGACAGGTACGTGCCGTGCTCGATGCTGCGAACTCCGGCTTTCACGGCCGCCATGCCGCCTTCGTCGCCGTGCGCGTGCGCTTCCACCGGGGCGTTCTTCGTCGCGGCCTCCTGCACGACGGCACGGATCTCGTCTTCCGTGTACACCTGCTTGCGAGGATCGGTGTCGGCCGTTCCCGCACGCTCGGTCGCGAGGATCTTGATCCAGTCGGCTCCGTGAGACAGGTTCAACTGCACGGCGCGGCGCAGCCGCTCGATCGTCGTGACTCCCGCCATGAGATCGACGTACGACGGATCGCCGAAGAACGCTTCCGGCGCCATTTGCGGGCGCACGTGATAGCCCGCGGTCACGACGTCGGGGCCGGCCATCGCACCGTTCTTGACGAGCTGGTGAAAGCCGACGTCCGCGAAATTCGACACGCCCGCACTTCGCACGGTGGTGACGCCCGATTCCAATGCCCGCCGGAACGATGGGAAGTCGGCCGCATGCGTGTGCGCGTCGATAAGGCCCGGCAGCAGGTACTTGCCCTTGAGGTCGAGCGCTTTGATCCCGGCCGGTGCCGCGCTGGTGTTGATCGAGTCGATCCGGCCGTTGCGCAGGACGACGGTCGCGCCCGACATCACGCGGCCGTCGCGGACGTTGACGACGTTGGCATTGACGAGAGCCAGCGGCTCGTTCGGCGGGACAGACGATGACTGCGCTGCCAGCGTCGCGGCGGCGCCAATCACCGCGACGAGTCCGGCGACGAGCCTCATGATCAGCGCGCCGGCAGGACGGCGACGACTTCGATTTCGAGGAGGAGATCCGGCCGCACGAGACCGGCGACCTGGACAAACGTGCTCGCCGGCAGGGAGTCCTTGAAGTAGCGGGCGCGCACATCGCGGACGGCCTGAATTCTCGACATGTCGGTGATGTAGCTGTTCATCTTCACCACGTCCGAGAACTTCGCGCCCGCCGCGGTCAGCGCCGCTTCGAGATTCTTGAACACCTGCTCGGCCTGCGCCTGCATGTCGCCCGCGCCGACAAGCTTGCCGTCCTTGTCGTAGGCGATCTGTCCGGAGATGTAGATCGTCTTGTTCGGCCCGTGACTTCGACGATGTGGGTGTAGCCGGTCGGCGCGGAGAGCGTCGGCGGGTTCGTCCGCTTGACCTGCGCGAAGGCGAGCACCGGCATCAGCATGAACAAGCGCAGGCAACAGCACGCGCATCAGTCTCCTCCAGTTCTGATTCCTAATCCCTAATTCCTACTTCTTCTTGACCGGCGGCTTCACCGGCTTGGGCGGCGGTCCGGGACGATACTCGAGCATCACGTTGCTGACGACCGCGATCGGGCGGCCGACCTGCGAGTATGCGGCCGGTCCATCGATGCGTTCGACGGCGAGCTTCTCGCCGAGCAGGCTGACGGACAACTCCCCTTCGGGAATCGCCACGCTGATCGATTCGGTGCCGGTCGGCGCCACGGCCTTGACACCGCCAGGGCCGGCGCCGCCGCCGACGCGATCGACCAGATCGCTGGCCGCGCGGAACTCGTTCTGCACGACGGCCCGGCTGAGGAGCGTGTTGTCGAGCGTCAGCACGCCGATGGTCGCCGTGTAGCGCGAAAAGGCACGATGCGCCTTCACCTGCTCTTCCGAGTAGGTGTGCAGGTTGTGCAGATCGAAGGTGAGCGTCGCCGGCCCCTTGTGAGGCGGAATGGTGATGACCACGCCGTTCGCAGGATCGCGGCCGATCATCACCTCGCAGAACGACAGCTTCGTTTTCACGCCCACGCCAAGCGGTGCCGGGCAGGTCATTTCCGGCGCCACTTGCTTCGGCGCCGCGGCTGGAGGCGCCGGCGCCTTACGCACGGGCGGCTTCTGGGCTTGCGCGAACGCGGGCACCGCGATCGCCAGGGCGACGAGGCATGCAGATGCGCATCGCATGCGCTCAGTATAGTACGGCGGCTGTCACGAAAGAAGAAACCGCGGAGACCGCAGAGACCGCTGAGATGAATAGATTTCTCTGCGCTCTTTGCGGTCTCGGCGGTTCCTTCCGGTCGGTCGGTCAGTGGCTGGCGACCGATCCGGCTCTTCAGGTTCGCGTCGAAGAAGTCCTCGACTCGGTGCCACGCGTCGCGGAGCACGTGCTCCCGCGTGAAGTAGTGGAACTCGCCGGGATAGGTCATGAACGAGACGAGATCGCCCTTTCCCTTTTTCAGAAGCTCATCGATGAGTCGAACCGAGTGCAGATAGGGGACGTTCACGTCCGACGTGCCATGCAGCACGAGCAGAGGACGCTCGAGGCGATCGACGTGCGAGAGCGGCGACGCGTTCTCGTACACCTTCGGGTTCTGCTGCGGCGTCCCGATTCGGCTCGCGGTCCATCCGCCATGGTACGGATCCTCGTAGTACATCGCGTAATCGACGACTCCGGCGACGTCGACCGCCGCGCGGAACAGCCTGGGCTGATCGGTGACGGCGATGAGGGTGAAGAAACCGCCGTAGCTCAAACCCCACACGCCCACGCGATCCATGTCGACGTACGGCAGCGTCTTCAGATAGCTGGTGACCATCCACGCGTCCTTCGCGTCCTTGCCGCCCACATCCATGTAGACGCCTTCGCGCCACGCCTTCCCGTAGCCGATGCTGCCGCGATAGTCGGGCATGATGACCACGTAGCCCTTCTGGAGCAGGTACTGGTGGAAGCTGTAGTACACCGCGTAGTTGCGCTGCACGTGCCAGCCGTCGTAGCCCTGGTTCACGCCGTCGCCGTGAATCCAGACGATCGCCGGATGCTTCTTCGTTCGATCGAGCCCCTTGGGCACGAACAACCACGCCGGAACCTTCTGGCCGTCAGGGCCGGCGTAGCTCACGGACTCGGGCTCGACGAACTGCGATCGGTCCATCCCGGCGGGCATCGAGTCGGACAGCCGCGACGGTTTGCGCGGTCGCCGGTTTCGCGTCGCGCCATCCAGAGGTCCGCGGAGTTGTGCGGATCGGTGTGCTGGAACGCCAGCCGCGTGCCGTCGGGCGACCACTGCGGCGCGATGTCGGTGCCTCGACCGCTGGTAACCGCGGCGATGGTCGCATGCGCGGGATCGGCGCCGATCGTCGCGACGTACAGGTGGCGATCGCCGTAGTGATCCGGCTCGTTCGCGTCGAACGCGATGCGCGTGCTGTCGGGCGACCACTGCGGCGCCCGCACCTCGAACTTCCCTTTCGTCATCTGCACGGCGGAACCGCCAGCCGCCGGCATCACATAGACGTGATCCCAGCCGTCGCGATCGCTGAGAAAGGCAATCCACTTGCCGTCCGGCGACGGCTGCGCGCCGGCATCGCCGGTGATGCTCCAGAACTTGTCCGCCACTTCCTCATGGAGGACCTTCGGCTCGCCGCCGGCGATCGCAACCACCGAGGTCGTGCGCTTCTTGAAGTCCGGCGACGTGCGTTCCGCCAGGAAGTGACCCGCGTCCAGCCACCGGCGTCCGCCGAAGCCGCCGCCCGAGCCGAGCGTCTTCATGCCGGTGCCGTCGGCGTTGACGACGCCGGTCTGGCCCTGCACGTTCTCGCTGATCGTGTAGATGATCTTCG
This sequence comes from uncultured Acidobacteriota bacterium, assembly GCA_963794305.1. Lineage (GTDB taxonomy): Bacteria > Acidobacteriota > Vicinamibacteria > Vicinamibacterales > CAVVIG01 > CAVQFC01. The sequence goes on from CAWCDQ010000020.1 coordinate 25,638, forward strand.
AGCCGGAGTAGCCCGGCGTCTGCTCGTGCCGGATCGTCCGGTTGTTGTCGGTGAACACGATCGCCTTGCCGTCCGGCGACCAGCCGAGGCCGCCGATCGCATGGCCCTCGCCGCTCAGCGCCAGCGATTCCTTGCCGTCGGCGAGCGTGCGGATCATCAAATCGCCGCCGCCACCTCCGCCGCCGCGGCCTCCTCGGCCTGCTGGCGCCGCGGCCGCGCCGGCTGCGGCCGGCGTGGCCGAGCGGACGAACGCGACCCGCGTGCCGTCTGGTGACGGCGTGATGCCGTTCTCCGCCTGCGGTGTCGTCCACACCGGGGACGGCTCGCCGCCGCTCAGCGCCGCCTGCCACAGGTCGCCGCCCCGCGCGAAGTAGACGCGCGTGCTGTCGGCGCTCCAGAAGAATCCGGCGCCCTGGCCGTCGGCATAGCGCGTGAGAGCGTGCGCCCCGGCCGGCGCGGCAGACGAAGCGGTGACGTCGGCGACAAAGATGTTGGCAATTCCCGCGCGCTCGGACAGGAACGCGACATGCCGCCCATCGGGCGACCAGACGGGGTTCGACGGGTGGCGGATATCGATCAGCTGCTCGATGGTGAGCTTGCCGTCTGCCCGCGGCGCAGGTTGGCGCGACGCGGCTTCGACGATGAACACGAGCGCGCCGACGGTGAGAACGAGAGCGATGGCGAACATCGATTTCTTCATGACGACCGCAGTATACAAACGCTTCGGTGTCCATGGAGTCTCATCAAACGAACAACACGAATCCAAGTTTTCGAAGATATCGAGAACTTGTAGAGATTCGTCAGAATTTGCCGATGCAGCTCAAGATCCGTTTGATACAGTGTCCGGGTCCGGCAACAGGATTTTTCCTTCCCGTCCTACAGTTCAGGAGGATCACGATGAAACGGATTGTTAGTGCCATCGCCGCTCTGGCGGTCGTCGCCTTGGCCTCGACGGCGCACGCTCAGGTTCAGACCGGCAGCATTCTCGTGAGGGCCGATCGACGAACAGGGCGCAGTGATGCCAGGCGTCAACGATCACGATGACCAGCCCCGTGCTGGTCGGCGGGTCGATGACACGGCGTCACCGACGCGGGCGGCGTCAACCGGTTCCCTTCGCTCGTCCCGGCACGTATACAAGTGAAAGTCGAGCTCGTGCGGATTCCAGACGCTGGTGCGTGAGACGCATCGACGTGCTCGTCGGGCAAACCACGCCGCGTCGATTTCGCGATGAAGGTCGCCAGCCGTGGCGGAGAACATCACGGTCGACCGGCGCCTCGCCGACGGTCGACACGACGAGCGCGAACGTTGCCGTCAACCTGAGCAACGAACTGCTCCAGGGGACGCCCGGCGGACGCGATCTCTGGGGCCTGCTCGAAGCGAAGGTTCCGGGCCTCAGCATGAGCCGCCCGGACGTGGCCGGCACCTCGGGCGGATTGCAGGGCGGCTTCAGCGCGCGCGGCACGACCGCGGCGCAGAACACCCTGTACCTCAACGGCGTCAACGTCGGCGATCCGGCGGCGATCGGATTCGCCGGCTTCTACTACGACTTCGACTCGCTCGACGACGTGCAGGTCTCGACAGGCGCGCACGACATCACCGTGCCGACCGGCGGCGTGTTCCTCAACATGGTGACCAAGAGCGGCGGCAATCACTGGGCGGGCACCGGCACGCTGACGTGGCTCAGCGATTCCGACGCAGGCGCGCAACGATCACAATCCGACGCTGCAGCAATACGGCATTCGCCCGGACAGCAACACGGCGACCAAGGTCTCGGACGTGAACATCGCGGGCGGCGGCCCGCTGACGCAGGACAAACTGCGCTTCTTCGGCACGTATCGCGACTGGCGCGTCGGTCAAAACGTCCCGGTGCAGAACTCGCAGGTCGTCCTCGACCAGACCAACATCACGAACGGCCTCGCCAACGTGACCTGGCAGTTGAACAGCCGCAACCGTATCACCGGTTTGTATTCGTACCAGCGGTACAGCAAGCCGAACCGGCTCCTGAACCCTTCCTCGATCACCGTGATCGACTCGACGAGCGACGAAGAAGACCGATTCCACGTCGCGCAGGGCTTGTGGAACTCGGTGATCGGCAAGAACCTGTTCCTCGACGCGCGTCTGGCGATCAACAAGATTCTGTTCCCGACCTACCAGAACGGCGGCAACCAGCAGTCGACGACCGACAACGCGACCGGCATCGTCTACGGCAACTTCCCGACGAACACCATCCGACATCGCGATCGCGATCAGATGAACGCGACGGGCAACTACTACATCGATCATGCGCTCGGTGCGCGCCACGAGTTCAAGTTCGGCTTCGACTACTCGCACGCCGTGACCACCAACGAGAACACGCGCGTCGACAACGTGGCGACGACCTACACGACGGCGAGCGGTGCGTTCGTACCGCAGAACGTCACGCTGTACGCCACGCCCCAGAACGACACGTCCGCCGTCAACCTGCTCGCGCTGTTCCTGCAGGACAACATCAGCGTCAAACGTCTGACCGTGACCGGCGGTCTCCGCTACGAGCGGCTCCAGGGGTATCTGCCCGAGCAGTCGAGCCCCGCGTCGCCGTTCGCGGCGGCGGGTATCGGGGGATTCGCCTCGCAGCCGCGCACCTTCGCCGCACAGCCGAACATCGTGCTGTGGAACACGGTCGCCCCGCGTATCGCCGCCGTCGTGGACCTCACCGGCGACGGCAAGACGGCGGCGAAGGCCTCGGCCGCGCGCTACCTCTACGTCTTGTCGACCGGAGGCGGCGGCGTCAGCAACGTCAACCCGAACGCGAACTACTCGGAAACGTACACGTGGACTGATCTGAACGGCAACCGCAAGTTCGATCTCGGCGAGCAGAGCGGCGTCCCCGTCGTCTCGGCCGTCGTCGTCAACGGCCAGATCGCCACGTCGATCGACCCGAATTTCAGCCGGCCCTACACGAACGAGTACAGCTTCGGGGTCGATCGCGAGTTGATGGCCAACACGAAGTTCAGCGCGGTCGTGACCTACCGGCAGGAAAAGAACACACAGGGGTACTACAACCCGGACAACGCGTACGCCTCGACGTTGACGAGCGCGGTGGATCCGGGTGTCGATGGCGTGGTGGGCACCGCCGATGACGGCACGTATGGCTACTACGCCCGCACGTCGGCGGCAAACCGCGTCATCGTCACCAACGACACGAACTACCTGCAGACCTACAAAGGTCTGGAACTGACCATGAACAAGCGGATGTCGAATCGGTGGCAGTTGCTCGTCGGGTACACGCTGGCGAAGACGGAAATCAACAACATCACCCTCGCCACGACGGCGACGAATCCGTCACCGAATCTATTGATCAACGCGACCGGTAATGTCACTGACACCAACGCACCCGATCGCCCGAACCAGCTCAAGACGACCGGGCTGTACATCCTGCCGTGGCACGATGTGCTGATCAGCGGCAACCTGAGCATCCAGCAGGGACCGCCGATCACGCGGCAGATCAGCCGCGCGGTAGGCTTCGCGACGAATCAGATCATCAACCTCGCACCGCTCGGCAGCACGCGCCTCGATACGCTCACGAAGATCGACGTGCGCGTCGGCAAGGTGTTCCGGTTTGCCAATTCGCGGTCGATTGAAGCGTCCGTCGACTTCGACAACCTGACGAACGCCGACACGATCTGGTCGGCGCGGAACCGCACGGAAGCGACGACGTTCACGGACCCGACAACGGGCTCGCGTGCAACGTTGCAGCAATTCCTGTCGCCTGTCTCGGTCCTGGCGCCTCGGACCGTCGTGTTCCGCGCGGCGTTCAAATTCTGAGTCATGGTTCGTTAAAGGCTAAGGGCTAAGGGCTGATGGCTAAGGGCTGATGGCTGGATGGCTATGGCGCGATGGAACGACCATCTTCCATAGCCATTAGCCATTCAGCCATTCAGCCACTCCGACCCGTCCCGCCCTTCCCGCCCTTTTCTCTGCCACACAATCGACACAATCCAACCTTTCGAACATGAGGGATTCCGTCGGCGAACCTTACGGAAGTTCTAGGGATCTGCCGTCGCCGCTTTGGTAGCGTCGATCGCATCGTCCTTTTCAGGAGGTTCGTTTTCATGAAACACATCGTGAGTATGGCGGCCGTGCTGGTCGCGATCGCGCTCGCCTCGACGGCAAGCGCGCAGGTGCAGACCGGCAGCATTCTCGTCAAAGCGACCGACGAGCAGGGCGCGAGCACGCCGGGCGTGGCGGTCACCATCACCAGCGGCGTGCTGGTCGGCGGCTCGACGACCGGGGTGACGGACGTCGGCGGTATCTATCGTTTCCCGGCGCTGGTGCCGGGCACGTACACGATCAAGCTGGAGCTGCAGGGATTCCAGACCATCATTCGCGAGAACATCCAGGTGCAGGTCGGACAGACGACGCCGGTCGAGCTGTCGATGAAGGTCGCGAGCGTCAGCGAGGCGGTTACCGTCACCGGCGCGTCGCCGACCGTGGACACCACGAGCGCCAACGTCAACGTCACCCTCAGCAAGGAACTGCTGCAATCGACGCCGGGCGGCCGTGACATCTGGGCGCTCACCGAGTACAAGGTCCCGGGCCTGGTCATGAGCCGGCCCGATGTCGGCGGCACGTCGGGAGGCCTGCAGGGCACCTATACGGCGCGCGGCACCACCAGCGCGCAGAACACCCAATACCTCAACGGCGTCAACGTCGGAGATCCGGCGGCCATCGGCGCGGCCGGCTTCTACTACGACTTCGACGCGTTCGACGAAATCCAGGTCTCGGTCGGCGCGCACGACATCACGGTGCCGACCTCCGGCGTGTTCCTGAACATGATCACGAAGAGCGGGGCCGACAAGTGGGCCGGCCAGACGGCCTATTTCTATTCGGGCAAGGGGATTCAGAGCGGCAACGTCGATTCGACGCTCCAGAACTATGGATTCAACCCGATCACCGGCGCCGTGAACTTCGTCTCCGACGGCACCTTCGACATCGGCGGGCCGCTCAGCGACACACTCCGGCTGTTCGCGTCGTTCCGCGACTGGCGCGTCCACGTCAACACCCCGGCCGCGCTGTCCGAGACGCTGGTGGATCAGACCAACATGTCGTCGGGGCTCGCCAACCTGACCTACCATCCGAACGCCAACAACACGTTCAAGGCGTTCTACACGCGCCAGTACTACAAGAAGCCGAACCGCTTCCTCACCAGCGCCAGCGTGCCGTCGACCAATTTCACCAGCGACTCGGTCTCGAACGAGGACGACGTGTTCGACGTCGTGCAGGGATTGTGGAACTCGATGATCACGCCGCGTCTGTTCATGAACGCCGCGGTCAGCTTCAACAACATCAACTTCCCGTTGAAGTTCAACGGCACCAGCCAGTCGCTGACCGACCTGTCGACTGGCATCCTGCTGAACAACGAGGCGTCGCAGTCGCTCGCGATTCGGAAACGGCTCGAGGCTAACGCCACCTTCAACTACTTCATCGACCAGGCGCTCGGCGGCCGCCACGAGTTCAAGTTCGGCTTCGACGAAGCGCACGCACCCGTGCAGACGGAGACCGACCGCTGGGGCGACGTCGCGCTGACCTACCGCAGCCTCGCGAGCGGCTCGACGCCCGCCGGCTCGGCGAACGTCACGCTCTACAACACGCCGGTCATCTCGAAGTCGTCGACCGACATCTTCTCGCTCTTCGTGCAGGATGCCTACATCCTGAAGAAGCTCACGGTCACCGGCGGCGCGCGCGTCGAGCGGCTCAATGTCGTATCTGCCGGCGCAGTCGAGCCCCGCGACCCAGTGGGCGGCGGCCGGCATCGGCGGCTTCCCCACGCTGGCGCGGACGTTCCAGGACAGCGGCAACATCATCAACTGGTGGAACGTCGGACCGCGCGTCAGCGCCGCCTACGACCTCACCGGCGACGGCAAGACGGCGCTGCGCGCATCCGCGGCGCGCTACTACTACGTCCTGAACTCCGCGGCGGTGAACCCGGTCAACCTCAACGCGACCTACAGTGAGCTGTACGGCTGGAACGACAAGAACGGCGACCTGCAGTTTCAGCCCGGCGAGCAGACGGGCACGCCCGTCGTCACCAGCGCGGCGTCGACGTCCTTCGATCCGAACTTCAGCCGGCCGTACACGAACGAGTTCACCGCCGGGATCGACCGCGAGATTCCGGGCAACACCAAGCTCAGCGCAACCTTCACCTATCGTGCGGAGAAGAATCAGCAGGGCTACGTGAACACGGCGGCGCCCAACGCCACGTTCCCGGCGCGGACCAGCGTCGATCCGGGACCGGATGGCGTGACCGGAACGGGCGACGACACGACGATCACGACCTACAACCGCACGAATGCGGCGACGCAGATCCTCATCAACAACGATCCCTCGCTCGTCCAGACGTACAAGGGCGTGGAGATCACGGCGACCAAGCGGATGTCGAAGCAGTGGCAGGTGCTGGCCGGGCTGACGTTGTCGAGGTCGCGTCAGGACAACCTGAGTGAGGCGATCAGCACGGCCAACCTCAACTCGGGGCCGAACACGCTGATCAACACCAGCGGTCCGATTGCGACCGACGTCCCGGTGCAGTTCAAACTGACCGGCACCTACCTCCTGCCGAAGGACATCGCACTGGCGGCCAACTTCCGCTCGCAGAGCGGCACGCCGTACAACCGGCAGCTGAGCGTGCCGATGTCGGTCGGCGGCAGCGCGACCGTCAACGTCGAGCCGTTCAACAGCGAGCGCCTCGACGCGCTGACGACGCTCGACCTGCAGGCGTCACGGCTGTTCACGATCGGCAACGGCCAGTCCTTCAACGTCGTGTTCGCGGTGTCGAACATCACCAACGCCAACACGGTCTGGTCGGTGCGGACGCTGACCGGGGTGTCGTCGTTCCGCGTCGGCGGCGACCCGGCGGGCGCGATCAACACGGTGCCGCAGTTCGGGACGCCGACCAACATCCTCGGTCCGCGGATCGCGCGCTTCGGTGTCACGTTCAGGTTTTAAAGACGCATCATGGCTGATGGCTGATGGCTGATGGCTCATGAGTGGCTGATGGAGCGATCCATCAACCATAGCCATTAGCCCTTAGCCATCAGCCATCGGCAGGCTGTTGCTTCTACTCGTCAGCGACGCAGGCGTAGCCGGCGGGCTCGCGCATCGCCGGGGATCGCGCTGCGCAGCTTGATCAGCTCCAGGAACTCCATCCGCGTCCGCGAGTTGTCGTGGAACGCGCCCTGCATCGCGCTGGTCACGGCAAAGGAGTTCTGCTTCTCGACGCCGCGCATCGACATGCACAGGTGCGTGGCTTCCACGACCACCGCTACTCCGAGCGGCGCGATCTTGTCGCGGATGGTGTCGGCAATCTGGTTCGTCAGGCGCTCCTGCACCTGGAGGCGCCGCGCGAACACGTCGACGATGCGCGGGATCTTGCTCAGGCCGATCACCCTGTGGCTCGGAATGTAGGCGACGTGGCACTTGCCGAAGAAGGGCAGCAGGTGGTGCTCGCAGAGGCTGTAGAAGTCGATGTCCTTGACGATCACCATCTCGTTATAATCGACGGTGAACAGCGCATTGTTGAGGACGCGATCGATGTCCGCGCTGTAGCCGCTGGTCAGAAACTTGTACGCCTTCTCCACCCGTTTCGGCGTGTCGCGCAGACCCTCGCGGTCCGGATCTTCGCCAAGGTCCATCAACAGCTTCCTGATCGAATCCTGCATCCTTCTATTCTATATCTCGGTCCTGGCGGCTCAGTCGGCCGATCCGGCGCGCGACGGGCGTGCGGGCGAGGCCGATCGGCTGTACGCGGATCGCACCAACCTGGCGAGCGCGCGGCGGGCGACGGATATCTGGAGCGCCGACCGTCGCGGCCGACCCGCGCGACTTCGACGCCGCCTGGAAACTGGCGCGCGCCCAATACTGGCTGGGCGGGCACGGACCCGAGGCGGAGCGGCGCAAGGATCTCGAAGCGCGGGATCGACGCAGGGCGAAAGGCCGTGGCCATTCAGCCGGGCCGTCCCGAAGGCCATTTCTGGATCGCCGCCAACATGGGGGCGCTTGCCGAGTCGTTCGGGCTTCGACAGGGTCTGAAATACCGCAAGCCGATCAAGGAAGAGCTGGAGACGGTGCTCCGCCTGGATCCCGCGTTCCTCGAGGGATCGGCCGACCGCGCGCTCGGACGCTGGTACTTCAGGGTGCCCGGCTTGTTTGGCGGCGACCGCAAGCTCTCGGAAGCGCACCTTCGGAAGTCGCTCACGTACAACGCCGCCAGCACGCCCTCACTCTTCTTCCTCGGCGAACTGCTCGAGGACGAGGGGCGGAAAGCGGAGGCGCGCGCCGAACTCCAGAAAGTGCTGGATGCGCCGCTCAGCCGGGACTGGGCGCCCGAGGACCGCGAGTTCAAGGACAAGGCGCGAGCGCTTCTCGCCCGGATGAAATAATCCGGACAACGGTTCGTCCTCGCGCCCCGTCAAAGCCACACGTGGACGTCCTTTTCGCCGATCTCCAGTACAGCCTTCGCCTGCTGAGAAAGTCGCCTGGCTTCACCGCCATCGCGATCGCGACGCTCGCGCTCGGCATCGGTGCGAACACGGCGATCTTCTCCGCGGTGGACGCCGTGCTGATCCGGCCGCTGCCCTACGCCGATCCCGATCGCGTCGTCCTGGTCTGGGAAGACAACACGGCCGCGGGTTTCCCGCGCAACACGCCGGCGCCGGGAAACTTCACGGACTGGAAGCGGATGCAGCGCTCGTTTTCGGGCATTGCCGCAACCCGAGGCGGGTCCGCCAGCGTGACCTCCGACGGTCCGCCCGAGCAGATTCTGGGCCGCCGCGTCTCGCAGAACTTCTTCGACGTCCTCGGCGTGCGGCCGGCGATCGGCCGGACCTTCACCGAGGAAGAGGATCGCACGAGCGCCGCGGTGGTGGTGATCAGCGACGGTCTCTGGAAGCGGCGCTACGGCGGCGACCGCGGCATCCTCGGCCGCACGATCCTGATGAGCGACAACCGCTACCAGGTGATCGGCGTCATGCCGCCGGGCTTCGTCCTCCGCGATCGCGAAATCGACTACTGGGTCGCCGATCGACCTGGCGCCGGCCGTCGCTCGCGGATCACGGCTCGCACTTCCTGAACGTCGTCGCCCGGCTCGCGCCCGGCGTCTCGCTCGCCGCCGCCAACGACGACATGCATCGCGTCGCGAAAGAGCTGGAGCGGCAGTTCCCGAACTCGAACACCAACGTCGGCGCGGTCGTCGTGCCGGTCAAAGAAGATGCGCTCGGCAATACGCGTGTCGAGCTGCTCGTGCTGATGGGGGCCGCGGCGGCGGTGCTGCTCATCGCCTGCGCCAACCTCGCCAGCCTGCTGCTGTCGCGCGCCGTCGGACGCCGGGGCGAGCTCGCCGTCCGCGCAGCCCTCGGCGCCACGCGCGGCCGCCTGGTTCGCCAGCTGGTCATCGAGGCCGCCGTGGTCGCCCTCGCCGGCGGCGCGATCGGCCTGGCCCTCGCGCCGGCCGGGACGGCCGTCATGGCGAAGCTGACGCCACGAGGCTTCGCCGCGCTGCCGGCGTCGGTGCTCGATCTGCGGCTGCTCGGATTCACGCTGGCGGTATCGCTGGCCACCGCGGTGCTCTTCAGCATCGTGCCGGCGCTGCAGGCGTCGCGCGTGTCGCTGCAGGATGCTCTGCAGCAGAGTGCGAGATCGGCGGTCGGCGGAGGCGGACGCCTGACCCGCGACGCGCTCGTCGTCCTGCAGGTGGCGGCGGCGCTGGTGCTGCTGGTCGGCGCCGGCCTCATGCTGCGCACGCTGGCGAACCTGAGGGCGATCGATGTCGGCTTCCGGACCGATCACATGATGACGATTCGGACGACGCTGCCGGCGACGCGGTATCGCGATCCGCAGAAGCGCCTGGCGTTCTACGAGCGCGTGACCGCGGACGCGCGCCGGCTGCCCGGCGTCGAGCAGGCCGCCTACATCTCGGTGCTGCCGTTCACGTCTCAGGGCAACTCGATCTACTTCGCGATCGAGGGCGGCGTGCCGCCGAAGCCCGGCGAACCGACCGACGCGCTGTATCGCGTCGGCACGCCGGGCTATCTGTCGACGATTGGCGCGCGCCTGGTCGACGGCCGCCTGATCGACGAGCGCGACGTCGCCGGCGCCCCGCTCGCCGTCGTCATCAACGAGACGATGAAGCGGCGCTACTGGCCGGACGCGCTCGCCGCTCGGCCACCAGATGCGTTTCGGCTCACGCGAGCACGCCGCTGTTCACGATCGTCGGCGTCGTCAAGGACATCAAGGAGCGCGGCTACGAGCTGACGATGAAGCCGGCGATCTACCTGTCGTTCGCGCAGACGCCGACGACGTGGGCGCTGCCGGAGTTTCTCGCCGTCCGCGTGAAGGGCATCCCGACAGACGTCGCCGACGCCCTGCGACGCATTGTCGCCGCCGCCGATCCGGATCAGCCGATCGCGGCGGTGCGGACGATGGACGAGATTCTCGAGCTCGACGTCGCCGACCGGCACCAGCAGATGGTGCTGCTCGGCGCGTTCGCCGGGCTCGCGCTGCTGCTGGCGTCGCTGGGCTTGTACGGCGTGCTGTCGTACGTGGTGCTGCAGCGCAGCCGCGAGCTCGGCCTGCGGATGGCACTGGGCGCGACGGCCGGCTCGGTGGTGCGAATCGTGGTGACGCGCGGAATGCTGCTGACCGGCACCGGGCTCGCGATCGGCCTGGGGCTCGCGTGGGCGCTGACGCGCACGCTGCAGAACCTGCTCTACGGCGTCGCCGCCGGCGATCCGGCGACATTCGGTGCGGTGGTCGCGCTGCTCGCGCTCATCGCGCTCGGCGCCTGCTATGTGCCGGCGCGGCGCGCGTCGCGTCTCGATCCGATCGCGGTGCTCAGGGCAGACTGAGCTTCGCTCAGGTAGTGCGGACCTTCAGGTCTGCCGTGTCGGGCAGGCCTGAAGCCTGCACTACTTCTGACGTTCGAACTTCGTACTTGTAAAAACCTCGTCCGCTCTTGCGCCCAGGCGCCCGGCCAGCACCATGCGCTTGAGCAGCGGCGGCGGCGCGTAAGCGGGCTCGCGGAACTCCTCGAACATGATGTTCGCGATGTAGTACGTCGTATCGAGGCCGACGAAGTCGAGCAAGCGTGAACGGCCCCATCGGGTACCCGCATCCGAGCTTCATGCCCTTGTCGATGTCCTCGAGCGTGCCGAGGCCGTTCTCGTAGGCGCGGATCGCATCGAGCAGATACGGCACGAGCAGGCGGTTCACGATGAAGCCGGGGCGATCGGGCGCGGTGATCGGCTCCTTGCCCAGCGACTGGGCGAACGCGAACACCGTCTGGTAGGTCTCGTCGCTCGTGGTCAGCGCCCGGATCACCTCGACGAGCTTCATCAGCGGGACCGGGTTGAAGAAATGCAGTCCGCCGAAACGATCGGGACGCTTGGTCGCCGCGGCCAGCTCGGTGATGCACAGCGACGATGTGTTGGACAGGAAGATCGTGTGGTCGCCGACCACCTGCTCGAGCGCCGCGTAGGTCTGGCGCTTGGTGTCGAGGTTCTCGATGATCGCCTCGATGATCAGGTCGCAGTCCTTCAGCGCGTCGACCGACGATCGTGCCGGAGAGGTTGCCGAGCGTGGTGTCACGCGCCTCGGCGGTCACCTTCCCCTTGCCGACGCCGTCGTCGAGGAACTTCTTGATGCGGCCGAGCCCCTTGTCCAGGAACGCCTGGTCCACCTCGCGCACGATGGTCTTGTAGCCGGCCGCCGCGCACACCTGCGCGATCCCGGCGCCCATCAACCCGCATCCCAACACGCCGACCGTTTTGATAGCCATGCTCTCCTCGGGCAGGCCTGAAGGCCTGCACTACGACTACGGTAGTGAAGGTCTGCGCTACGACTACGGTAGTGCAGACCCTCAGGTCCGGTGTTCTTCGTGCGTCTTCGTGCTCTTTGTGCCTTCGTGGTCACGGTGCGGCTCTACGTATCTTCGCCGCGATGTAGTCACCCGTCTCGCTCGTGCCGAGCGATCCCGCCGATTTCCTTCGTGCCCTGGCCTGCAGCCACGGCGTCCCGCACCGCCGCTTCCATCGCGGCCGCCTCAGGCTTCAGGCCGAGGTAGATCGAGCATCAGCGACGCCGACAGAATCGCGCCCATGGGATTCGCGACGTTCTTTCCGGCGAGCGGCGGCGCCGAACCGTGCACCGGCTCGAACATCGACGTCTTGCCCGGATGCAGGTTGCCCGACGCCGCCAGTCCCAGGCCGCCCTGCAGCGCCGCTCCGAGGTCGGTGATGATGTCGCCAAACAGGTTGTTGGTGACGATGACGTCGAACTGCGCGGGGTTCTGGACCAGCAGCAGCGCCAGGGCGTCGATGTAGAGATGGCGCGCTTCGATTCCCGCGTAGTGCGGCGCGACCTCCTTGAACACGCGCTGCCAGAGCGCGTGTCCCTGGGCCATCGCGTTGCTCTTGTCGCTCATGCACACGCTGCGGCGTCCGTTGGCCTTCGCGAACTCGAAGGCGTGCAGGATGATCCGGTGGACACCCTTGTAGGTGTTCAATTCCTCCTGGATCGCGACTTCGTCCTCGGTTCCGGCCTTGAAGCGGCCGCCGATGCTGACGTACAGCCCTTCCGTGTTCTCTCGAAACACGACGAAGTTCACGTCGGCGGCGGCCCGGTCTTTCAGCGGGCACAGGCGCGCGTCGAGCAGCTTCACGGGGCGGTAGTTCACGAACAGGTCGAGTTCGAAGCGCGTGCCGAGCAGAATGTCGCGCGCGTGCCGGTTGTCGGGCACGCGCGGATCGCCCAGCGCGCCGATGAAGATCGCGTCGAACTGATCGCGAAGCATCGCGTAGCCGTCGGCGGGAATCGTCACGCCTGTTCTCAGAAAATGCTCGGCGCCCCACGGAAGCATTTCGAGATCGAACTGCCGGCCGAACACTTCGCCAACAGCGCGGATCGCCTTGACCGCTTCCGCGGTGGTCTCCACGCCGATACCGTCGCCGGGAATGACTGCTATACGCATTGGGTGATTGGGTAATCTGGTAATCGGGTCATTGAATAGTTCCGGTCATTGAATTGTTTCGATGGCGAGCGCCATGCCCATGCCTCCGCTGACGCAGAGCGTGGCCAGCCCGCGCCGTCGCGCCGCGCCGTTCGAGTTCGTGCAGCAGCGTGACCACCAGGCGTGCGCCGGTGCACCCGATGGGATGGCCGAGCGCGATGGCGCCGCCGTTGACGTTCAGCCGATCGGCGGCGATCGGCGCCTCGTCGAGCACGGCGAGCACCTGCACCGCGAACGCCTCGTTGAGCTCGACCAGATCGAAATCGTCGAGGCCGAGACCGGTGCGCTCGCTCAGTTTCTGTATCGCGGGAACCGGCCCGATGCCCATGATGCGCGGATCGACGCCAGCGCTCGCCCAGCCGAGAATCCTCGCGCGCGCCTTCAAGCCGCGGGCTCGCGCCGTGTCCGCCGACGCCAGAACGCAGCGCCGCACCGCCGTCGGTGATCCCCGAGGAGGTGCCGGCCGTGATGATTCCCGGCTGCCCCTCCACGTCGTCGAACACCGGCGCCAGCCTGCGGAGAATCTCGAGTGTGGTATCGCCGCGTGGATGCTCGTCGCGATCGACGACGCGAGGCTCGCGATCCGGGCCCACCGTCACCGGTGCGATCTCGCGCGTGAAGAAGCCGCGCCTCGATCGCGGCGCTCGCCTTCCGCTGACTGTCGAGCGCAAACGCATCCGACTGCTCGCGCGTGATGCCGTGCTGTCTGCCGAGGATTTCGGCCGTCTCGCCCATGATGAGGTTCGAGAGCGGACACTGAAAGCCGTCGCGATACATCGCGTCGACGAGCGTGAAGTTCCCCATCCTGTGGCCCCAGCGCGCGTCGATGGCATCGACGAGATAGGGCATGCGGCTCATCGATTCGATGCCGCCGGCCAGGACGAGGTCCGACTCGCCGAGCATGATGGACTGCGCACCCGAGACGATCGCCTGCAGGCTCGACGCGCACGCTTTGTTGATCGTCTGCGCCGGCGCGCGATCGGGAATGCCGGCGCGACGGCCGACCTGCCGGCCGGGATTCGGACCGGAACCCGCCTGGCGGCCGTGCCCAATGAGCACTTCGTCGACGTCTGAGGGCGCGAGGCCCGCACGCTCAATCGCGGCGCGTGCCGCGACGGCGCCGAGCTCGGCCGGATGCAGGTTCTTGAAGGAGCCGCCGTATCGACCGATTGGCGTACGCGCGGCGCTGAGGATCACGACATCCCGAAACGGCATGAACCTTCTATTGTAGAGCGGGTCAGTGAATGGCTGCCGGACCCGGGAAGCCTGCGCCGGGAAGGGTCAAACGGAAGCAGCAGCCGACCGGCGCCGCCACGAGTTCCAACTGACCCTGATGCGCATTGGCAATGCCCAGCGAGAGCGACAGCCCGAGCCCGGGGCCGGCGCCTGCCGACCTGGTCGTGAAAAACGGTTCGAAGACTCTGCCTGCGAGTTCTGCGGGAATTCCTGGGCCTGTGTCGCGCACTTCGACGACCGCGTCGACTCCTGACATGAACGTGCGAATCGAGAGCATGCGGGTCCCGTTCGGATCCGACATCGCCTGTTGCGCGTTCATCACGAGGTTCAGGATGACCTGCTGAATTTCGTCCCGGTTCCCCAGCACCAGCGGCAGCAGCGGCGCGTACTCCTCACGGATGGCAATGCCGGCCATCTCGAGCTCATACGCTCGAACGCTCATGGTCGCCTTGACGACCTCGTTGAGCTCCAGCAGCAGCCGCTCGTTCGGCGCCTGACGGACGAACCGCAGCAGGTTGCGCACGATGCGGCCCGCGCGCCCGGCTTCGAAGCGCGCTCGCTCGATGTCGCTGCGATGCGCGGCGTCGAGATCCTGTTCGAGCACCAGCTCGAGCGATCCGATGATCGACTGGAGCGGGTTGTTGATTTCGTGCGCCACGCCGGAGACGAACTCGCCGATGGCCGACAGCCGTTCGCCCCGGACGAGCTGTTCGCGAAGCCGGACCTCTTCGGTGGTGTCGCGGATGACGGCGACGAAGTGCGACACGCGGCCGGAAGCGTTCACGATCGGCGCAGCGACGCACGCTGATTGAAAGACGCCGCCGTCCTTGCGCGCGAGCGACGCGGTCAGCCGCGTCACCTTCCCTGCCTTCAGGCTCTGGTTGAAGATCGGAATCGACTCCGACGACTCCGCGGCGACCAGCGAGGCGGGATTGACCGACTCGAGTTCCTCGAGCGTATAGCCCGTTGCCCGGCAGAACGCCTCGTTCGCGTACTCGACGCGGCTGTCGCGTCCAACGATGATGATGAGGTCGCCCGCCTGCTCGCAGGCGGTCGCCAGCAGGCCGAGGCGCTGGTTGGCCTGTTCGGCGAGGCGCTGCTCGACGCGAAGCCGCACCAGGACGAGCGCGATGCCGGCCACGAGGGTTCCGGTCGTGGCGATGTCGCGCATGGTGTCGACCGGATCGCCGAACGGCATCAGGTGCCGGAGCCCGTAACCGACGATCGGCACGCTGAGCAACGCCACGAAGAGCAGCGCGGGCGATGCCTGCGGAAGGGGACGGGTCGGACTGAGGCGCGTGACAGGGCCGGAGGCAGGCGAGGCGGTCGCCGCCCATGCCGCGCCGAAGAACGGAATCATCCAGCCGATGTCGGCCGGCGATCCTGTGCCGTAGTCGCCGCTGACCGCCATCACGGACAGCCCAATCAGAATGACGAAGGCGAGGCCCATCCCGGACGCCAGGCGGTAGTACACACTGGCCCACCCGCCTGCGGCGGCAGACCGCGCGGCCAGCACAAGCCCGGTCACCGACGCCAGCCGGACCAGCGGACCGGCGATGGCGAGAGATCGAAGGGCGATCGTCGTCTGCGTCGGATTGTTGGCAGGCGCGATGATGAGCGACCAGTACAGGAAGCCGGTGAGGAACACGAGCACCGTGATGTCGATGGCCACGGTAATCGCGGTTTCTTCGGGCGCCGGACGATGGGGCCAGGCGACGAGGGCTATGAGCGGCAGAGCCGAGCCGCACAGCTGCAGGAGGACGTGCCACTTGAACCACGGCATCGGCATCGCGAACAGGAGTTCATCGACGGCCCAGCCAAGTTGCCCCACGATCCACAGCAGCGACCACGCGGCGATCGCCGCCCAGAAGACCGCCACACGGCCGCGCCACTCGCGCCTGCGGGTGCCGATCACGTAGAGCGGCGCCAACGGCGGGAGCAAGAGCGCGATGTTGCCGGTGACCAGCCTCGCCGTCTGATGATCGGCGAGTTGCGTCATCAGCGCCGCGCATGCGCCGGCGTAGACAAGCCCTGCGATAGCCCAGTTCATGGACGTCAGAGATCTGCGGTGTCGATTTGCGCGCGCTGCAACTTCCCGCTGAAGTCCACGTACACGGACTTCCACTCGGAAAAGACGTCGAGCGCGGCCGTTCCCGCTTCGCGGTGCCCGTTCCCGGTCGACTTCGTGCCGCCGAACGGCAGATGGACTTCCGCGCCGATGGTGGGCGCGTTGACGTAGAAAATTCCCGTGTACATGTCCCGCATCGCCGAAAACGCGCGATTGACGTCTTGAGTGTATATCGAAGCCGAAAGGCCGTATTGCACGCCGTTGCCCACCACGACGGCGTCCTCGAACGATTTGCACGGAATCACCGAGACGACGGGGCCGAAGATCTCCTCCTGCGCGATGCGCATCGCCGGCTGCACGTCGGCAAAGATCGTCGGTTCGTGGAAGTAGCCGTTGGCGTGCGCGCCGCTCGAAAGCGGGTGCCCTCCGCAGACGAGCCGGGCGCCTTCCTGCGTTCCGATCTGCACGTACTTCGTGACGGTCTCGAGTTGGCCCTGGCTGATCGACGGCCCCATCTGCGTCGACGGTTCGAGCCCGTCGCCGACGCGCAGCGCCCTGGCGCGTTCGACGAACTGTTCGAGGAACCGCCGGTAGACGGTCTGATGCACGACCACACGGCTGGCTGCCGTGCACCTCTGGCCGCTCGTACCGAATCCGCCCCACAAGCACCCTTCGACCGCCAGATCCAGATTCGCGTCGTCCATGACCATGACGACGTTCTTGCCGCCCATCTCGAGATGCACTTTCTTGAACGACGGCGCGGCCTGTGTCGACACAATCCGGCCGACGTCGGTCGATCCCGTGAAGGAGACGATGCGGACCGCGTCGCTCACCAGCAGCGCGTTGCCGACGTCGCCGCCGCCGCCGGTGACCAGGTTCACTACTCCTCGCGGAATGCCGGCCTCTTCCAGAATCTTCACGAAGTTCAGCGCGGACAGCGGCGTCAGCGTCGCCGGCTTGAAGACCACCGTGTTGCCGCATACGAGCGCGGGAATGATCTTCCAGGATGGAATGGCCATCGGGAAATTCCACGGCGTGATGATCGCGGCCACACCAACCGGCTGGCGGATCGACATCGCGAACTTGTCGCGAAGCTCCGACGGGACCGTCTGGCCGTACTGTCGTCGTCCCTCGCCGGCGATGAAGTACGTCATGTCGATCGCTTCCTGGACGTCGCCGCGTGTTTCGTCCAGCACTTTGCCCATCTCGCGCGTCATGTCGCGCGCCAGCGCCTCCTTGCGTTCGGCAAGCAGTTGCGCGACACGAAATAGCAGCTCCGCACGCTTCGGCGCCGGCACGAGGCGCCAGTGCTGGTAGGCGCGGTGGGCGGCGTCGACCGCTCGGACGGCATCCGCCGCGACGGATTGCTGAAACAGGCCGATCAGATCGCTGGTGTTGGCCGGGTTGCGATTCTCGAACAACTTTCCTGAAACCGACGAGACCCACTCGCCGTCAATAAAGTTGTAGCAGGTTGGAGTGGCAGTCGTGAGGCTCGTCATGCCTGGAGAGTGCCGTACAGTGGACATCCGCCGCAACACGGTGAAAGGTTTTTGCGCTCAGCACGTTACAGAGTGCTGGGCTGCAACCTTTCGTAGTCACTCCGATTATCGGGAATTGGCCGAGTCGCAGATCTCGAGGAAATGACGGCAATTCTCGCGATTTCCAGTGGCACGGATCCTGAATTGACAAGGGTGTCCGCCGGAGGCGGACCAGCGATGATGACCAACGCCGCAACCGTCGACAGCCTTCGCCAGAGCGCCGCCGCCACGACCATGGCCCAGAAAGTGGTCATCGTGAACGGCAGCCCGGAGATGCTCGAAATGCTCGAAGCGGTGCTCGACGCCGGCCGCTACGACGTGGTGTTCGTCGAATCGAGCGAGCATGCCTACTCGCAGATCAAGCGAGTGCAGCCGAATCTCGTCGTCTTGTGCGTGCGGATCGACGACGCGGACGGCTTCCAGGTACTGTCGATGTTGAAGCTGGACGCGGAGACGCGCAGCATTCCTGTGCTGACGTATACAAGCGAGCACACCGACGAAGAACTGGAATCGGAATATGCCGATTCGTCCGACGCGGAGCTGTTTCCCGCCGCGAAGGCCGCGGTCTGGATGAACTGAAAGATGTTATAGTCGCGCTCGATGACATCGGAAGACAACAAGCGCGACACGCAGCGCCTGGAAATTCTGGGCGATCTCCGTGGCGAGGTGATGGTCTTCCAGCCGATGGCGATCAAGGAAATCAGCCGCGGCGGGGCGCAGATCGAGACCATCTTTCCACTGCATCTCGATTCTCTTCACGATTTTCGTCTGACGCTCGGCGAGCGATCGGTGGTGGTCAAGGGGCGCGTCGTGCATTGCAGCATCACCGACGTCGAAGAGGAGCTGGTCGTCTACCGCGCCGGCATCGAATTCATCGAGCCACCGGAACGCATCGCCTCGGCGATCGGCGACTTCATCGACGCCGTCACGACGGGACGACGGGCGCCTTAGCACGTTTTGATCCGACGTAGTGCAGGCCTTCAGGCCTGCCCGAGACGGCGGACCTGAAGGTCCGCACTACATCTGAATTGAAACGCTTCTAGGTTCCCGGTTTCGTCTTGATGTCCGTGCTCACTCGCGGGGGCGTCACGTACGCGGTGACAAAGCTCTCGTGGCCGCCGGCGTCAATCGCGGCCACACCGAACACGTAATCGTCGATCTGCATGTTGGGCAGGATCACCGACGTCACGTTGCCGACCCGAACATCCTGCTGCCAATCCGATCCCCACGCCTCGCGCCAGAAGATGCGATACGAGGCCGCGCCCGGCGCCGCGTTCCATTTCAGGTTCGCGTCGTAGCCAGTGGGCGCACGCGTAATCATCGGCTGATTGCGATCGCTCAGCACGCTCGGCGGCGGTGGCGCCAGCGCGAGCGTCGCGGCCGACGCCGCGTTGACCCGCGCGTTCTGCGCCAGATACGGGAGCGAGATGCCCTCGAACGTGTCGCGAACGTCGTGCTGGCGCGTGAAGTTCTCCCGCGATTCGCGGAAGCCGACCGCGGTGAAGCCGAGCGCGTTGTAGGCGGAATGGTCGCCGCCCCGGCCGAATCGATCGGGCCGCGCCATCGGCCGCACCTTGTGCGAAGGCACGTAGCGCCCGCCCCACCGCTGAACGAATCGCGCCAGCTCCCTGGACGGAGAATCCTCGGGCCCTTCCGCATACACGCGAATGGTGGCGCCGTCGATGATGCCGTTGCCGCCGCGGTCGTTGCCGACGATGTCGTTGTTGAAGACCGCCTCGATCGGCGTCTTCTCGGCCACCGCCTTCTGCGCGTG
Source organism: uncultured Acidobacteriota bacterium (assembly GCA_963794305.1). Classification (GTDB taxonomy): domain Bacteria; phylum Acidobacteriota; class Vicinamibacteria; order Vicinamibacterales; family CAVVIG01; genus CAVQFC01. The sequence goes on from CAWCDQ010000020.1 coordinate 45,290, forward strand.
CAGCCGCGCGCCGACCAGTCCCTGCTCCTCGCCGACGTGGCACATGAAGACCAGCGTGGCGTCGAACTCGATCCCGCTCTGGCTGAACACGCGCGCGAGCTCGATCGTCAGCGCCGTGCCGCTGCCATCGTCGTTCACGCCGGGCGCAAGGTTGTCGAGCGGAGCATTGGGATCGGCGGGAGCCGCCGTGCGCGCATCCGGATCGGCCGGTCCGCCGGCGTTGGCCGTACCCTGCCCGCCGGGACGAGCGACCGTGTCGTAGTGGCCGCTGACATAGATCCGCCTGGGACTTCTACCCGGCAGGACGGCCATGACGTTGCGCAGCTCCACGTCGCGGGTGATGCGGCCTTGCGGGACGACCTGATAGCTGTCGAAACTGACCTTCAGCCTCGGGCTGTAGCCCTTCATCTCGTCGAGAATCCACTGGCGCGCCGCGCCGATGCCCCGCGTGGTCGACGTCGTCGACGACAGCGTGCTGCGCGTCTCGAAGCTTTCGAGCTTCTTCAGGATGACCCCAAGGTGTTCCTCGGAGATCGTCGAGACCAGCTTGACGATGCGCGGATCCAGATCGGATTCCTGCGCGACCGCGGTCCGGCTGAGGCCGGAGGCTACCGAAACAAGACAGCAGCATCGACACGTACGATGCACCGTGATTCCGGTAGTGTCCGGCTTCAGCCGGACCCGCTTCGTCGTCATCACTTCACCTTGAGGTGTTCGAGGTAGTCGCCCGACTCGATGCGCTGCGCGCGCCCGAGCGGTGCGTTGTAGAAGTACGCCCATGCCTGCTCCACGCGGCCGTCCTCCAGGGTCACCGGCGTTTCAACCCGCGTGTAGAGGCTCGCATCGGGCTGACTCGGGCGGTAGCCCTCGATTTCGTCCAGGGCGGCAAGAACACTGTCCGCGTCGCTCATGCGATGCACCTCGCCGAACACGCGTTCGTCGGAGGCCGGAATCGCCGCCGGGTAGATGCCGAGATCGAACAGCGTCGCCCTGATAGACCCGCGTCCGACAGGCGTCAGCTTCGGGTCGATGCGCGATCGGCCCGGGCGCTTGAATCCGCTCATCAGCGTGCCGTAGAAGAAAACGAGGTCGGTCATTTGTGAGAGGAAGAGCGCGCGGGGTTTCTGGCGAGGAGTGTAGGGGGCGGAGAGGAAGGCGTCAAGAGAACGCCTTCCGTTGGAGACAAACGTTTACGTCAGGAGCGTGACGCGGGCTTTCGTTCAGTGCATGGCCGGCTTGCCGCGACCCGCCGCGGCGCCGATCACATCGAACAACTCCGCCGGCACCACGAACGACAGAGAGACGGTCTTTCCGGTGCCGCTCAGCTCGAGCGACTGCATCATCGCCTGCAGCTCGGGCTTGGCGCCCGACCCGATCTTCGCCAGCGCGAGGAATCCTCGAACGACGTCGCGCAGGTTGTTGGCCGACTCGTCGTCGCGCGTTTCCGCGCGAAGCGTGCCCCGGAGGCCGCCGTTGACGTGAGCGCTGACCGCGAACCAGGTAATCGCCGGAATCTGGCTGAGCACGCCGTCGGGCAGGTGCGAACGATTTCGCAACGCGTCGAAACGGCCGACGGCCCACGCGTTCGAGCTGTCGAGCGAACGCACCAGGTTCATCAGCTCGTCGTTGCCCGTGACGCTTTCAAGACCGGTCTGCGGATTGTTGCCCGCCTTGTGCAGATCGATCGCGGACTTGATCAGCTTCGTGCTGCCGATGGCGGCAAGGCCGGGCTCCATGAACGAGAGGGAAAGGCTGCCGCCGTGACGACGAAGGTTGGGAATGTCGGGGGAGTTGTCTGGATTGTCCTGCCGGATGTCCGAGGCGTCTGCGACGATGAGCCGCTTTCCGTTGTAGGTTTCGACATGCGCGCCGTGCTCGCGCATCAGGGCTTCGATCTTCGTCTCGTCGAACCGGCCGCGCGCCAGCACCATTCCCGTGCCGGGTGCGTTTCCGCTCGCGGCGTCGGGGCTCAGGCACGCCACGACGGTGTCGATGTCGGTTTCGAGGTTGATGCCGGTCTGCGTTTCGAATTCCTTCTGACCGTTTTCCTGCATCGGAATGGCGCGGCGCAGCTTCTGCGCGCAGTTCCGACGCCATGATTTCGTTGACGTTGGCGAATGCGATGACGGACGCGTCGCGGGGGATGAAGTTGAGGTCGGTGGGACCGCCCCGGCTTGCCACTGCGCCTGCCGGGAAGCCGACGTAATACGCGACCAGCCCTGTTCCGAACCCGATGCCCAGCACGAGGAGCGAAACAATCACGAAATAGCGCGTCTTTGTCGACATCTGATGTCCCTCAAAGCCTTATACGGACTGAGGTTAATTATTGTTCAAGAACATACTCGCGCTGCTCGACGGCGCGCCCCGCCAACCAGAGCGACACCCCCACGATAGCAGACAGCGCCAGAAGACTCATGGCCACCGAAGGAACCTCGTGAAAAATCTGGAGGAGCAGGCTCACCGACGAGTCCTGCGGCATCTCGTGGGTGACCAGCGCCTGCATGTAGTAGGCAACCGTGAGCCGCTTGAGGTACCCCGGAAACAACAGCACCGCCGGCTCCCATCCGAACGCAAAAACGAGGCCCACCACGAGCGGACGCTTGAGCCGCGTGCCAACGAGCGCAAAAACGGCCCCGTAGGACGCGAGCCCCACCACCAGCATGCCCAGGTCGGCAGCCAGACCAGGGAACGCCGCGCCGATGCTCCCGCCGCCGGTCGGCACGATGAGAAAGAAGACCAGCATGACCGAAGGCAGCACCAGCAGCACGGTGCACGCCAGGTAGGCGAGGTATTTCCCCAGGAGCACCGCGCCGCGCGGGATGGGGCGCGTGAACAGGTAGGTGATCGTCTTGTCCTCTACCTCGTCGGCGATGAGGGCGGTCCCATAGAACACGCCGAGCACCGGCACGATGAACCGAATGAACAGCAGCCAGATCATCATGCCGAACACCGTCGAGCCGCTCACCGCCGCGCCGTTGACGCGAAAACCCGACGCATGCAACGAATCGACGATCCGCAAAATCACGGCGAGCATGACCGGGCCGCCCAGCAGGATGCCCAGAAACACCGACCGGCGCGACCACAACATCTGACCAAGCGACAGATCGAAGACTCGGAGCGCGGACGTCATGAGGCCCGGCGCCGATCCGACGGAGTCGCGACGGCTTGCTCATGACTTCACCAGATACTGGAAGACGGCCTGCAGGTTATCGTCCGGCGAGGTGACCTCGTGAATCGCGCCGTGCGCGCCCGACGCCGCCAGGTCGGTGAGCCTCGCGTAGAAGGCATCCGGCCGGCCGGTCTGCACAACCACGGCCCCCTCCTCGAACTTCAGGCTGAGCACGTCGTCGTGGCCGAGGAACTCTCGAGCGAGGGCGCGTGTCTGGTCGGCCCTGATGTGCACCGTGTGTGGATGTTCGTCGATGAGATCGCGAATCTGGTGAACGTTGCCCTCCGCCAGAATCCGTCCTTGATTGATCAGGAGGATGTTCGCCGTCATCGATTCGATTTCGTGGAGGATGTGGCTCGACACGATGACGCCTTTGCCCGCGCGTCCCCAGTCCTTGATCATCCGAATCGCCTTGCGCCGGGCGATCGGATCCATGCCCGACAATGGTTCGTCGAGGATCAGCAACTCGGGATCGTGCGCGAGCGCCTGCGCCATCTTGATGCGCTGCCGCATGCCCTTGCTGTACGCGCCAATCTTCTTGTCGGCGGCGTCGGTGAGCTCCACGTCCTCGATGGCGCGCGCCGCCATCGCGGACGCCTCCGTTTCGGTCACGCCGTTCAAGCGGACCAGGGCCGTCACCCATTCGCGGCCGGTCATGCGGTCGTAGAAGGCGTCCTGCTCGGGACAGAAGCCGATGCGGTTATACAGCTTCGGATTGCGCCAGATCGGCTCCCCGAGCACGGTGACGTTCCCCTTGCTCGGTTTCAGCTGGCCGGTGATCAACTTCATGAACGTGGACTTCCCTGCCCCGTTCGGTCCGAGGAGACCGGTGATGCCGGGCGGGACGGCGACCGACACGTCGTTCAGGCCGATGACCTGGCCGTACCACTTCGACAGGTGATCGGCGGTCAACGAGCGCGGCCATCAGGCGACCACCTCGATGCCGCGCACGCGGCGTTCGAGAATCACGCCCGACAGCCCCACCAGCGCCACAATCATCAGCAGCGACACCGGCCATGGCGTCTCGTACTTCAGCGGCTGGCGAAAGATCACGTCGCCAACCTGCGCGAGGTTGGCGGAAAAGGACAGCCACGAGAACGCCGTGCTGCGCGTGACGGCGTAGATCACGCCGTACACCGCCTGCGTGAAGAAGATGACCGCCGCGTACAGGATTGCGACGTAGCGGCTGCTTTTCGACAACGACGACAGCGCCAGCATCGTGGACGAGGCGAGCACGACTTCGATGAAGGCGAACACCGTGATGGCCGGGAACAGGAACACGTTGTTCCGGAAGAACGTGAAGTTGCCCGCGAAGACAATCTGCACAATCAGCAGGACGATGGCCGGCAGCCACGTGACGAGCGCGAGAAACGACATCAGAATCACGAGCTTGCCGAACACATACTCGGTTCTGGTCAGCGGCTTCGACAAATAGATCTGCAGCGCGTTGGCACGCCGGTCGTTGGCGATAAGGCCCGCACCGACGTAGACCGTCACGAAGAAGACGAAGGTCTGCTGCTGTTCGAGGAACTGGCGGAACGTGTCGGCGGAGGGAGCCAGCAGCGACGCTTGCGGAACGGTCGTGAGGTTGGCCGCGGCGTAAAACTGGACCGCGCGGACGAAGAACGGAAACCAGGAGACGAGCAGCAATCCGAGAAACGCCCGCTTCGTGACGAACGTGCGGATGCCCGCGCGTGCAATCACGGTCCAGCCGGTGCCGGTCCTGGCCTTGAGGCCGCCGTAGCGTCGATAGCCTTGATCGTGGATAGGCATCAGCGTTCAGGGTTCAACGTTCAGGGTGCAGGGTTCGTTCCGGGTTCCGCGTTCGTCCGCGCGTCGTCCGTTCGGCGGTGTTGCGCCGCTCCAGCACGCTGAACCTTGAACCCTGAACGCTGAACCCGATCATTGTTCACCAACCGCGGTTGCGAACACGTCCTCCAGCGTCGGCACGCTCGGCCGCAGATGGCGGACCTGCACGTGTTCCGAGGCCGCGAGCGCGAAGAGTTCGCGGGCGCCGCCGTCGCCGGGCACGAAGACGCGCATGACATCCTCGTCGGTCTGTTTGCACTCGAGGCCGGAGGCCCGAAGCCGTTCCACGAACTGATCGAGTTCGCCTGCCGTCTTCACTCGCAGCTCGTAGACACGTCCCCGAGGCTGTTTGAGCGCCGCGATCGGGCCGGACGCGGCGATCGCGCCCTTGTCCATGACCACGACGTGGTCGCACGTGTACTCGACGTCGGGCAGCAGATGCGAGCACAGAATCAGATTGACGCCCTTGTTGTGCGCGAGATCGCGGATGAGCTCCAGCATTTCATCGCGCCCTTTCGGGTCCATCCCGTTGGTCGGTTCGTCGAGGAACAGGAGATCGGGATCGTGCACCAGCGCCTGCGCGAGCTTGATGCGCTGCTTCATGCCGGTGGAATAGGTTTCGACGTTGCGGTAACGCGCCTCGCCGAGGCCGACGTAGAACAGCACCTCGTGCGCCCGCTGCATCGCGTCGACCCTCGGCAGGCCCGCCAGCTCGCCGCAGTACGCGACGAACGACACGGCGTTCATGCCGGGGATGTGCGCGTCGCTTTCCGGCATGTAACCGACGCGCGCGCGAATGTCGAGCGGCGCTTCCGCGACGTCGAGGCCGAGCACGCGCAGACGGCCGCCCTGCGGCACGATGAACCCGAGGAGCGACTTGATCATCGTGCTCTTGCCCGCGCCGTTGGGACCGAGCAGTCCCACGGCACCGGCGGCAAACGACGACGTCACGTCGCGCAGCGCGCGGTTGTTGCCGTAAGTAACGGTCACCCCTTCGAGCGTGACGACAGGATCGCCCTCAGCCATTCTGTGTGATATACGGTCCGGTGGACCCAAAAGGTCCGCTAAAGCGTGCCTCGGAGCCCGAGTTCGTCGGCGCGCTCCCGCATGAAGCCAATCGCGTTGCCGATGTGCTGCTCGAGAGGCAGGCCGAGCAGTTCGGCGCCGGCGTGCAGATCCTCGCGCTTCACGGCTCTCGCGAACGCCTTGTCTTTCATCCGCTTGACGACGGACTTGGCTTCGAGGTCGAGGATGCTCTTGCTCGGGCGCACGAGCGACGCCGCGGTGATGAACCCGGCGAGCTCGTCGCACGCAAACAGCGTCTTCTCGAGCCGGCTGTCGCGCGTCACCCCGGTGATCTCCATCGCATGCGACAGAATCGCCCGGATCATCCACTCCGGATAGCCTTTCTCGCGCAGGATCTCGGCGCCCTTGTTGGGATGATCGCCGAGCGTGGGCCAGCGCTCGTAGTCGAAGTCGTGAAGAAGCGCGGTGATGCCCCAGGCTTCTTCGTCTTCGCCGAACAGCCGCGCGTACCCGCGGACGGCGGCCTCGACCCCCAGCGCGTGCTTCAGCAGGCTGTCGCTCTTCGTGTACTCCGTCAGCAGCGCCCAGGCATCGTCTCGATTCATGGTAAGTTCCAGCATCTTAATGCAGGAGCAGTCGATGGCAAACGGTCGGCAGTCCGCAGTCGGCAGTCCGCAGTCCCATGCGACCGGGCTGGACACGGAATTTCATCGGGGCCTTGGCCTGTACGACTCGACGATGGTCGTCGTCGGCTCGATGATCGGCTCGGGGATCTTCATCGTGTCGGCCGACATGTCGCGAAACATCGGCAGCCCCGGCTGGCTGCTCGGCGCGTGGCTGCTCACGGGCATCCTGACGGTCGTCGGCGCGCTCTCCTACGGCGAACTGGCGGCGATGATGCCGCGCGCCGGCGGCCAGTACGTCTACCTGCGCGAGGCGTTCTCGCCGCTCTGGGGATTTCTCTACGGCTGGACGCTGTTCCTGGTCATTCAAACCGGCACGATCGCCGCGGTCTCGGTCGGCTTCGCGCGCTATTTTGGCGCGCTCGTGCCGTGGATCGCCGACGACCGCTATCTGATCCCGCCGGTTCATCTGTCCACGGGCTACGCCCTCTCGCTGTCGACGACGCAACTGGTGGGCTGCGTGATGATCGCGCTGCTGACCTGGACCAACACACGCGGCCTCGAATACGGAAAGATCATCCAGAACGTCTTCACGACCGCGAAGACCGGCGCGCTGCTCGGGCTCATTCTGGTCGGCGTGCTGCTCGGCTGGAACCACACGGCCGTGGCCGACAACTTCGGCAATCTGTGGGCGGCGCGCGGCACCGTCGAGATCGTCCCGGGCCTCTCGGCGATCACGGCCTTTGGCCTCTTCGTGGCCATCTGCGTGTCGCAGACCGGGTCGCTGTTCTCCGCCGACGCCTGGAACAACATCACGTTCACGGCAGGCGAAGTCAAAGATCCCCGGCGCAACATCCCGCTGTCGCTCGCGCTCGGCACCTTCGTGGTCATCGGCCTCTACCTGCTCGCGAACGTCGCGTACCTGGTGACGCTGCCCTTCGATCAGATTCAGCATGCGCCGGGCGACCGCGTCGCCACCGCGACGCTCAACGCGATTTTCCCCGGGCTCGGCCCGACGATCATGGCCATCGGCATCATGATCTCGACGTTCGGCTGTACCAACGGGCTGATTCTCGCCGGCGCCCGCGCGTACTACGCGATGGCGCGCGACGGTCTCTTCTTTCGCGCGTCGGGCCAGCTGAATGATGCGAAGGTGCCGGCGTGGGGACTGGTCTTTCAGGGCCTCTGGGCCGTTTTTCTGGTCCTTCCCAGAACGTACGATCCCGCCACGAAGGCGTACGGCAATCTCTACAACAACCTGCTCGACTATGTGATCTCGGCCGCGCTGATCTTCTACATCCTGACCATCGCCGGCATCTTCCGCCTCCGGCGCGCGCGTCCGGACGCGGAACGGCCGTACCGCGCGTTCGGATATCCGATCGTACCGGCGCTCTACATTGCCGGAGCCGCCGCGATTCTGCTGGTGCTGTTCGTCTATCGACCGGCAACCACGTGGCCCGGGCTCGTCATCGTGCTGCTCGGCGTGCCGGTCTACTTCGCGTGGAAGCCGAAAGCGTAGATCTGACCGTTCACCTCCGTTGTCGCGCGTGCACGTGGACGCCTTTGCGCGCCACGTCGACGTCAATCGACCGCAGATCGTGTTTCGACGCCGCGGGCCAGTAGCCGAGCAGATAGTAGTGGCCGGCTTCGCGCCAGATCGCCTTCGCGGCGAGCGAGAAGTCGTTCTGATGAGCGAAGATCCGGCCGCCGGTCATCTCCACGAGACCGCCGGCCGACAGCCTGAACCCGCCTCTGGCGCCCGTCGGATCCACGCAGTACACGCTGACGTTCGCGCGCGCCGCCGCGCGCAACGCGGCGACCCAGGCGGGCCAGATGACGCTGGTTCCACCCAGCTGCGGCTCGCGGACATCGCAGACCGATGGCAGCCCCTGGCAGACGATGACCTTGCGGCGATGATCGAGCGGCTCGAGCTGGCCGGCGATCCGCGCGATCATCTTCAACATCGTCTCCGGCGTATCGGGCATCGCGAACGGCACGGCGCCCCCGCGATAGCCGTCGATGCGGTCGCGCGCGGTCCGGATGTCCCCGAACGCCTCGTCCGATCGGCTCGCCAATCGGACCACTGAGATTTCATCGCCGTCTCCGAGGGGCGAGAGCAGCACCGGGGCAATCTGCTGCATCGGCGACGTGCCCATGGCCGGCACGCCGATGTCATCCATCAACAGCACCACGACGCGGCCATCGTCCGGTTCCAGCGAACCGAGCGCCGTCACGGAGGAGAACGTCTTCAGCTCCACCGCGCGGCCCTCTTCCTTGACCGTGAACTCTTCGCGACGAAGATCCGTGATCGGCTGGTCGTTGCGATCCAGGACGACCACGTCGAGTTCGACCAGGTCGCCATCGGCAGGCTGCGGCTTCCGGCGTTGAGCGGAAACGGCGACCGCGAGCATCGCGACAAGTGCGAAGGTCAGCGCCCGGGTCATGCGCATGCCTTCCGGATGACGGCGATCGCAGTCGTGGTCACGCGGTACCGATCCAGCTCCTCGAGGATCACCCATTGGACGTCGTCCGCATCGGTGCCGCGCACGGCAGCGGTCGGCGTTCCCTCGCGGACGCGGCACGCATAGTCGACGATGACGTAGTGGTACTGGGGCCGGCCGCCCGGATCGCGGCGGATGCTGTCGAGCACCTCCACGACCGGGCCAACGACGACATCGAGAGACGTCTCCTCGCGAACCTCGCGGACGAGCGCGGCCTCGAGCGTTTCGCCAACTTCCACGGCGCCGCCGGGCAGACTCCATTCGCCCTTGAGCGGCTCCTGACCGCGGCGCACCAGCAGGACACGGCCGGCGTCGAGAATGACGGCCCCCACGGCGACGATCGGCCGATCGGGATACGCTCTCAAATCGTCAGATTCCCATCACCTTCAAAACGACGCGCTTCTTCCGGCGCCCGTCGAATTCGGCGTAGAAGATCTGTTCCCACGGTCCCAGATCGAGTTTGCCGCCGGTGATAGGGACCACGACCTGGTGACCCATGATCGTTCGCTTGAGATGAGCATCCGCGTTGTCCTCGCCGGTCCTGTGGTGCGCGTAGTCGAGGCCTGAGGGCGCCAGCTTCTCGAGCCACACCTGGAAGTCGTCGATCAATCCGTCTTCCCAGTCGTTGACGAAGACTCCAGAGGTGATGTGCATCGCGGACACGAGCACGCTGCCGTCCGTCACGCCGCTGGCCTTGACGGTCGCCGCGACGTCGTCGGTGATGCGAATGAACTCCTGACGCTTCTTCGTCTCGAACCAGAGATACGCGGTGTGAACCTTCATCGGCCTACAGCGTCAGCGCCGCGTCGGCGTTGAGATCCAGCGACGCGACATGGCCTTCGCGGAATCGGCGAAGGCCCGCCGCGGCGATCATCGCGGCATTGTCGGTCGACAATGCCAGGCTCGGGAGGAACGTCGGAATCTCGCGCCGCTCGCCACGCTCTTTCAGGTCCGCTCGCAAGCGGCTGTTCGCGGAGACGCCGCCCGCCACGCCCACGCTTCGCGCCTGAAAGCGCCTCGCGGCATCGAAAAGGCGTTCGATGAGCGCCGTGACGACAACTCGCTGGAAGCTGGCGGCGATGTCGGCGATCTTGTCGTCCGTCAGCGGTTTCGCGCGCACGACCGCGCCGGCAACGCTTGAATCACTGACGCCCCGCAACACACCGGTCTCGAGGTCGCGCACGTGACGCAACACGGCGGTCTTCAGGCCGCTGAAGCTGAAGTCGAGGTCGCCTTTCAGTTCGGGCGCGTTCCGATCCGCGTGCGTCAGGCGTGTGGTCGGCAGCGCGATTGCGCGGTCGTTGCCGGTCCTGGCGAGGCGATCGATCACGGGGCCTCCGGGATAGCCCAGGCCGAGCAGTTTGGCCACCTTGTCGTACGCCTCGCCCGCGGCATCGTCCCGCGTGCGGCTCAATAGCTGGTAGGAGCCGGCTCGCTCGACCAGTACAAGCTCGTGTGTCCGCCGGACACGACGAGGACAACCGACGGCAGCGGCAGCTCGCCGTTCTGCAGGACCAGCGACTCGATGTGACCCGCGAGATGGTGGACGGCGACCAGCGGCACGCCCGTGGCGGCGGCGGCGGCCTTGGCGTACGACACGCCGACGAGCAGCGAGCCGACGAGTCCGGGGCCTTGAGTGACCGCGATCGCCCCGAGGTCGCGCCAGGTGGTCTCAGCCTCGGCGAGCGCGCGATCGACGACACCGCAGATATCGCGGATGTGCTGACGAGACGCGAGCTCCGGCACGACACCGCCCCACTCGCGATGGATCGCCACCTGAGAGGCGACGATGTTCGACCGAATCGACCAGGGCTTCGCGGCGTCGCCGGTTTCCTCGACAACCGCGGCCGATGTCTCGTCGCAGGATGTTTCGATACCCAGGATCAGCATTGGACCCTTGCAGCAAGGCAGGATTGAAGGATTGCAGAATGGCGGAAGGGAAGGCGGAAGGCCTTCGGCCTTCACTTCTGGCTTTCCTGCAATTCAGCAATCCCCACCTGTTCGAAGGCGCCCCTCAAGGACTCGCTATAAGGCGCCCTGAAGATGCCTTTCTCCGTGATGATGCCGGCGATCAGGTGGTGTGGTGTGACGTCGAAGCCCGGATTCCAGATCTTCGCGCCGGCGGGCGCCACCTGAGATGATCCGACGTGCGTGACCTCGCGGGCGCTGCGCTCCTCGATCGGGATGTGGCCGCCATCCGGAGTCCGGAGATCGATGGTCGACAGCGGTGCCGCGACATAAAAGGGGATGCCGTGCTCGCGCGCCAGAACGGCGACGCCATACGTCCCAATCTTGTTCGCCGTATCGCCGTTGGCCGCAATGCGGTCGGCGCCGACCACGACGAAGTTCACCCGGCCCTGGCGCATCAGCGATGCGGTCATGTTGTCGGTGATGATCGTGGTGTCGATGCCGTCGCGCACCAGTTCCCATGCAGTCAGCCGTGCGCCCTGCAGGAACGGCCGCGTCTCGTCGGCGAACACCGCGACGGTCTTGCCGGCTTCCACGGCTCCGCGGATGACGCCCAGCGCCGTCCCGTATCCGGCCGTCGCGAGCGCGCCGGCGTTGCAGTGCGTCAGGATGCGCGCGTCTGCCGGCACGACGTCGGCTCCAAACGCGCCCATCGCGCGGCAGCTCGCGACGTCTTCGTCGTGAATCAGCTGCGCTTCGCGATCGAGCACGTCCTTGATCTGGTCGACCGACTGCCCCGCCTTCACGGCCGAGCCGAACGCATGCTTCATCCGCTCGATGGCCCAGAAGAGGTTCACGGCCGTCGGACGCGTCGACGCCATCAGATCGCAAATCTTCTGAAGCTCCGCCGCGAACTTCTGCGTCCCCGTGGCGGTGCTGCGGCGCATCCCGATGGCGATGCCCCAGGCAGCGGCCACACCGATGGCCGGCGCACCGCGAATCACCATGGTCTTGATGGCCCGCGCCACCTCCGGCGCGGTCTTGCAGCGGACGTAGACTTCTTGAGCGGGAAGCTTGCGCTGGTCGATCATCACGACCACATCGCCTTCCCGCGCGATCGTTGGCAGCATCGTTCGATTCTACAGGAACAGGGTCAGACGTTCAGGGTTCAGAGGTTCCGCGTGTACCGTGAACCTGGAATCCGATGCGATTCGTGGTCTAAAGAAGGCGCGCGTCGAACGGCAGCGGCAGCAGGTCCTTGAGCATATACGTGCCCTTTTCCTCCTGCAGATTCGCGAGCTGAATCTCGAGGTTGCCGCCGAACTCCCAGAGAATCTGGCGGCAGGCGCCGCACGGCGGAGTCGGCGCCGCGGTGTCGGCGACGATGGCGATACGCGTGAAGACGCGATGGCCGTCGGAGATGGCCTTGAACATCGCGACGCGCTCGGCGCAGATCGTCAGACCGTACGTCGCGTTCTCGATATTGCAGCCGGTGATGATGGCCCCGTCGCCGGCCTCGAGCGCGGCGCCCACCTTGAAGTGCGAGAAGGCGGCGTCTGCATTCTCCCGCGCCCGGCGTGCGGCACCGATCAGATCGACCTCGCCGCCGGCGTCCTGGACGCGGCGTGGTCCGATTCGCCGCTCGCGGACTCGACGATTGCCCTCGGCGCGGCCGGCGTCCTTCACGCGGCGATCGAAGCCGGTGCGGCGATCGGCCTCGATTCTGGCGCGCCGGTCGTCGAGCAGCAGGCGCATGGCCGCCGATTTGTGCACGCCGTTCACCACGTGGGTCACGCGCGCGATTCGGTACAGGCTCGCGGTCAGCGACTGGACCTCGGGATCGGCATGGCACCGCTCGGCGGCCGTGGCATCGGTCCAGTAGCGGACGGCATAGAACCGGAGCGGGTGCGCTTCGTCGCGAATCATTTCGATGCGCCCATACTCCTTGCGGATGAGGAGCGCTTCGAAATGCGTGGCGATCTCGAGGAATTCCGCGTCGTGTCCACTCGTGACATCCACGAGCGACACCGACAACCGGCGGCTGTCAGAGCTGTCCAACGATCCTCTCCAGCAACGCGATGAACTGCCCGCGGACCTTCGCGGCGGTCTCCATGACCTCGGCGTGGTCCAACGGCTGCGGCAGCACGCCCGCGGCCATGTTCGTGATGCACGAGATGCCGAGCACGTCCATCTTCATGTGCCGGGCGACGATCGCCTCGTGAACCGTCGACATCCCGACGGCATCCGCGCCGATCGTCCGAAGGTATCTGATCTCGGCCGGGGTCTCATAGCTGGGCCCCATGAGGGCGACGTAGACGCCGTGCGGAAGCGTGAGGTCGAGGGACCGGCCGGCTTCGTCGGCCACACGACGGAGCTCCCGCGAGTAGACCTCGGTCATGTCGGGGAAGCGGACGCCGAAGCGTTCATCGTTCTCTCCGACGAGCGGGTTGTGCCCCGTGAGGTTGATGTGATCGTCGATCACCATCAGCGCGCCCTGGGCAAAGCCGGTGTTCACCCCGCCGGCCGCATTGGTCAGGACGAGCGTGCGGACGCCAAGGCGCCCGAGCACGCGGACGCCGAAGGCGACGCGCCCCACGTCATGCCCCTCGTAGAGATGGCTGCGGCCAGCCAGCGCCGCGATCGTCGCGGCCGCTCGTTTTCCCCACCACGAGCTTCCCGGAGTGGCCGATGACGCGAGAGGCCGGCCAATGCGGCAGTTCCTCGTAGGGAATGCTCACCGCATCGCCGAGCGAGTTGGCGAAGTCGCCGAGACCCGAGCCCAGAACGATGGCAATGCCCGGCACCTCGGGCACGCGCGAACGAATCGCGTCGGCGGCCTGCTCGACCTGATCGAAATAAGTCATGTTGGACATTGCAGGATTGCAGAATTGCAGAAAGGCAAAAGGGACAAAAGGCGGAAGGAAAGGCCTTGCGACCTTCCCTTTCTGCAATCCTGCAATCCCGCAATCCTGCAATGTCAAAGGAGGAACCCCGCAATCGTCGCCGTCATGAAGTTGGCCAGTGTGCCGGCGAACATCGCGCGGAGGCCGAGACGGGCGAGATCGTGGCGCCGGTTGGGCGCCAGCGCGCCGATGCCGCCGATCTGGATCCCAATCGAGCTGAAGTTGGCGAAGCCGCACAGCGCGAACGTCGCGATGGTGAACGACTTCGGATCGAGCGTCGCCTTCATTGGCCCGAGCTGCGAGTAGGCGACGAACTCGTTCAGCACCATGCGCGTGCCGAGCAGGTTGCCGATGACCGGCGCGTCCTTCCAGGGCACGCCCATGCTCCAGGCGACCGGGGCGAACACCCAGCCGAAGATCTGCTGCATGCTCAGGTGCGCGAAGCCGAGGATGTAGTTGGCGAGCGCCACGAGCGCCAGAAAGGAAATCAGCATCGCGCCAACGTTCAGCGCGAGGTGCAGCCCCTCCCCCGTCCCGCGTCCGGCAGCATCGATCACGTTGACGTCGGTCTGTTCGATTTCAAGCTTGACCGTCCCCATGGTCTTGGGCACTTCGGTTTCGGGGACCAGCATCTTCGCCATCATGATCGTGCCGGGCGCCGTCATGATCACGGCAGTCAGCAGGTGCTTCGCCTCGATACCGAACAGGATGTAGGCCGCCATGATGCCGCCCGAGATGTGAGCCATGCCCGAGGTCATCACCGTCATGAGCTCGGACTGCGTCATCTCCGGCAGGTACGGGACGAATCGTCAGCGGCGCCTCCGTCTGCCCCATGAAGATGCTGGCGGCCACGTTGAGCGATTCCGCGCCGCTGCACTTCATCACCCGGTGCATGACGATCGCCATCAGCCGCACGACGAACTGCATGACGCCGTAGTAGTAGAGAATCGCGAACAGCGCGGCGATGAAGATGATCGTCGGCAGGACCTGAAACGCAAAGATGACGGCGTAGTTGCTGCCCTCCGGACCCAGAGCGCCGACCATCGCCCGCCCCCACACGGTGCTGTTGCCGAGCGGGCCGAAGACGAACCCGGCGCCGACGCCGGCAAAGCCGAGCAGCTTGTTGATGCCGGCGCCCAGCGTCTCGAACACCCGCTGGCCGATGGTGGTCTTCAGCACGATCAGGGCGAAGACGATCTGCAGGCTCAACCCCCAGGCCACCGTGGACCAGTTGATCGCCCGCCGGTTGTTCGAGAACGCCACCGCAATGGCGAGGATGACGACCGCCCCGAACAACGGCTGCAGGATTCCGAACATCAGCGGACCTCTCCGACTATCAGCCGGCCCTTCGCCGGTGGTTCGTCGCCCATCGTGATCGCCTGGCTCGCCAGCCGCTTGGCGGCTTCCAGGCGAGCCGAATCCCGGAAATGCAGTTCGAGCACGGGATCCCCGGCCTTGACGGCGTCGCCGGGCCTGGCGACCAGCATCACGCCGACCGCCGGATCGACCGGATCTTCCACACGATCGCGGCCGGCGCCGAGCACGACAGACGCGCGACCCACGAGCTCGGCGTTCAGAGCGGTCACGAAGCCGTCTCGGCTCGCCACAACGTTCCATCGATCGGAGACGTGCGGCAGCCGCCCATAGTCATCGATGACCTTCGGATCGCCGCTCTGCATCTCGATGATCTGGCGGAAGCGATCCAACCCTGCCCCGGATGCGATCGCCCGCTGAACCTGCTGCCTGGCCGCCGGGAGGTCGTCGGCGACTCGCCCCAGGACGAGCATCCTCGCTGTGAGCTCGACGGAGACGTCGATCAGGTCCTGTGGACCGTTTCCCTTCAACACCTCGACACACTCGACGACCTCGAGCGCGTTCCCGACCGCCCGTCCGAGCGGCGTCTCCATGGCCGTGATGATCGCCTCGGTCCTGACGCCGGAGGCATTGCCGATCGCCACGAGCGACTCGGCGAGCAGCCTCGAATCGGCCTCGGTCTTCATGAAGGCGCCGCTGCCGGTCTTCACGTCGAGAACCAGCGCGTCGATCCCTTCGGCGATCTTCTTGCTCATGATGGACGCGCTGATCAGTGGAATGCTTTCCACGGTGCCCGTCACATCGCGGAGCGCGTACAGCTTCTTGTCTGCGGGAGCGATCTGCGCAGTTTGGCCTATCATCGCGCAGCCCGTTTTCGAGAGCGCCGCCTTCATCTCGTCGAGCGAGAGATTGACCCGAAAGCCAGGGATCGATTCGAGCTTGTCGAGCGTGCCGCCGGTATGCCCCAGACCGCGGCCCGACATCATGGGCACCGGCACGCCGCACGCGGCGGCCAGCGGCGCCAGGATCAGCGAGGTCTTGTCGCCGACGCCTCCTGTACTGTGCTTGTCGACCTTGACGCCCGATATGTCGCTCAGGTCGACACGCACGCCGGAGTGCACCATGGCGTCCGTGAGGCTGGCGGTTTCTTCCGTCGTCATCCCCCGCAGGAAGATCGCCATCAGCAGCGACGATGCCTGGTAGTCGGGCAGCGTGCCGGCAGTGACGCCGTCGACGAAGAACCGGATCTCCGCGGGAGTGAGCGCGCGACCGTCGCGTTTCGCTTGGATGATGTCGACCGCACGCATTCGGCGGGCAGTATATCGGAGATAATCACCCCGTGTCCCAGGTCTCCGAGCTGTCACCGGAACTGACGAGGGGCTTGCTGCACATGGCCCGCGCCCTGTTGGCGGGTGTGCGCAATTCGACACTCTATCCTCCGGAGCACCCGACCGTCCGCGCCTCGGTCGACCGGCTGGCCGCCACGATCCGCGATTCGGTCCTTGGCGCGGGTCTGGCGATCGGCGTCACGCCGGACACGCTCATGATCGAAGGGGTTGCAGCCGACACAGCGCAAGGCGGCATCGCCGAGGCCGCCGCGATGCTGCACGATCGCGACATCATCACGATCACGTTCACGCCCGGCGTGCCGGCGGAGTCGATTCAGGTCCTGCTGCGCGTCCTCACGCTCGATCCTGCGGAAAGGCGAAGACGCGGCGGGCCGTCCCGCATCTGGGGGGACGAAGGCGACTCCTCCATCGCGATCGAGCAGATCGACTACGAGAAACTCCTGGCGAGAGAGGCGGGAGAGGCCGCGGAGCCCGCCAAGCGCGACGATCTCTGGCGCTCGATCGTCGTGTCGATCGCCAGCGGGCAAAAGACGATCTTCGACGAGCGTGCCCAGGAGCGCCTGCTCGCCATTTCCTCCAGTGCCCGCGACGTCGGCGATCTCGCCGTCGCCGTCGCCGCCCCCAAATGCACCGCCGACGGCTCGCCGATGATCACGTCGCAGGCCGCCACTGTTCTGGCAGCCTTCCGCCACCTGACCAACATCGTGTCGGTGATGTCGCCGGATCGCATGCCGGATGTCATGACCCACCTGGCGACCGCGACGACGCAGCTCGATCCGCACGTGATCATGCAGGTGATGCAGAGCCCGGACGATCCGACCACCGTGCCGGTTGTGGCGGGCATGGCGGCGGCGTTCGACGACGTCAAGGTCGCGCAACTGCTCGCGACCGCGCTTGCCCTCGACGGCCACGCCTCGGACCGGCTCGCCACGATCTTCAACACCATCGCTCCTGACGACGCCCGCAAGCGGCGCGTCCTGACGCTCACGCGAAGCCTGCTGAGCGAGACCGACTTCGGCAAGTCGGGACAATTCCAGGTGCTGTGGGCGTCCACGGAAGAACTGCTCGTCTCCTACAACGACAGTCAGTATGTGTCCGAGACCTACCGGCAATCGCTCGACGGGATCGGTGGACGCGCCGAGCGCCTCGCGGGCGGCGACCTGCCGCCCGAACTGCCCGAATGGCTCGACAGCCTGGGCCAGGACAGCGTGCGCGCCCTGTCGGTCACCATGCTGATCGACCTGTTCACGATCGAGCGCGATCCCGCGCGCGCGGAGGAGATGGCGCCCGATCTGTCCGCGCTCGCGGAAGATTTGCTGATGTCGGGAGCGTACGACGACGCGCTGATCGTCACGCAGGCACTGCGCGCGCGTGCATCCACGCCCAAAAGCATCGGCCGCGAGGCCAGCCGCGCGGCGCTCGATCAGCTGGGAGAATCGCTGGCGATGCGCGAGTCGGCCGCGCTGATCGCCGACCTGGACGACGGAGGATGGCAGGCGTTGAAAGCGGTCGTCGAAACGATCGGCGTCGCCAGCGTGGAAGCGCTCAAAGCCGTCGTCGCCGTCGAGGACGACAGCGCTCGCCACCGCTCGCGCCGAATCGGTCATCGCCGGATTCGGCGTGAAGAGCGTGACCCGAATCGCCTCGCTCGTGGGTGACGAGCGATGGTTCGTGAAGCGCCGCGGTGCGCGACTGCTCGGCCGGATCGGGACGGCCGACGCCGTCCCGCTCCTGCAGCCGCTGCTTCGCCAGCAGGATCCCCGCGTCGCGCGCGAAGCGGTCGCGGCACTCGGCCTCATTCAGGATCCGGCGGCGGCACGCGCGATCCATACGGTTCTGCGTGCGGCCACGGGCGAAGTCCGCCGCGCGGTCATCGAGGCGCTCGTCGCCGAGCGCGATCCGCGCGTCGTGCCGATGCTCGTCCGGATTCTCGAGGAAAGCGAGCCGCTGGGCAAGGATCACGACGTCGTGCTCGAGACGATCGAGGCGCTGGGGACGGTCGGCACCGATGCGTCCGTGCCGGGCCTGGTGGCCATGACGAAGCGCAAGCGGTTCCTGGGAGGCAAGAAGCTGCGAGCGCTGAAGGAGCGCAGCGTCAACGCGCTGGCCCGCGTGAAAACAGAGAAGGCCGCCGCTGCGCTGAAGGACGCCGCCGAGAACGGTGACCGCTACGTGAAGAAGATCGTCAGGGCGATGGTCTGATGGAACAGAAGAAGGCCGAGGAGCTGACCCGGCGGCTCGCCGCCGCGCTGCGGGGGACCGAGCTGTATTCGCCGGCCCACCCGCTGGTGCAGCGCGGCATCGACGCGCTCACGGCGGCCGCGGCCGAACGGCTCCAGACGGCGCCAGCCATCGTTGTCGGCTTCATCGGAGACGAAGTCGTGGTGGATGGCACGCGTCTGCCGCGCGGCACGGCGTCGCTCATCGGCTTCGCCCGCGATCTGCGCGATCGCGGCATCGAGAAAATCACGTTGAACCGCGGTCTCTCGCGCGGCGAGGTCGGACACCTCGTCGCCGCCTTTACCGATCGGACCTCCGCGGCGCCGCTGCAGGAGCGCCTGGTGGCGCGCGGCGTCCGCAACGTCACGCTCGGCCGCATCGTCGTCGACGAGGTCAGCGACGATCAGGCCGGCATCGAAGCGGCCCGGCGCGTGTACGGCACGGCCGTCGAGACGGCGGAGACGCTCTGGAACGCCGCGAAGGCCGGCGACCAGCCCGACCCCGGCGCGGCACGGAAGATCATCGACGGCCTGGCGCGTCTGGTCACGCAGGACCGCACGTCGCTGATGGCCCTCACCGCCCTGAAGAAGTACGACAACTACACGTTCACGCACATGGTCAACGTGTCGGCGCTCGCAATGGCGCAGGCCCGATCGCTCAACATCGACGGCCCGTTGCTGCGCGAGTTCGGATTCGCGGCGCTCATGCACGACATCGGCAAGGTGCACACGCCGCTGGAGGTGCTGAACAAGCCGGGCAAGCTGACCAGCGACGAGTTCGACGTCATGAAGCGCCACGTCGTCGACGGGGCGCACATCCTGCGCCGCACGCCGGAAATGCCGGCCCTGGCGCCGATCGTCGCCTTCGAGCATCACCTGAAGCAGGACCTCAGCGGCTACCCCGAGAACATTGGCAACCGGAAGCTCAATCTTTGTACCGATGATTGTGTCGATCGCCGACGTGTTCGACGCCCTCCGCAGCAACCGTCCGTACCGCGAGGGCATGGCGACCGTCCGCATCCGCAACATCATGGGTGAACAGGGCAACCCCGCGTTCAACCAGGCGCTGCTGAAACGTTTCGTGAACCTGATGGGGCTCTTTCCCGTCGGCAATCTCGTCCGCCTCGACAAGGGCGAGGTTGCCGTCGTGACGGCCGAGCACCCGACCGATCCGTTCCGTCCGCAGGTAAAAATCATCGTCGACCGTGCGGGCGACACGCTCGAGGACCCGCTGCTGGTCAACACGTGGGAGCGCGATTCGCGCGGTGAACACGCGCACGCCGTGGTGGAAGCGATCGATCCGGATACGACCGAGATCGATCCGCTGAAGTATCTCTGATGGCCGAGCTGACCAACGCGCCCGCTCCGTTGGACGCCACAGAAGCGGCGCGATTGACCGACTTCGCCCGGGCGTGCAAGGCAGCGGCACGCGCGGTCCTGCTCTACCCGCCCGCCCACCCCGCGATAGCCGCGACGCTCGGACGCATCGCCAGCATCACGAGCGCACCCGCGCTCACCGATCCGCTGAAAATCAGGGTCCTGCCCGACGGCCTTCTGCTCGACGAGCGGACGCCCGCTCGAGCGGACTCCGCGCTCAGCGAACTGGCGGCGCTGCTCCACAGCCATCTCATCGGCGAGTTGACGATTCAGCCCGGTGGCGACGTCGAGGCCTGGCGCAACTTCCTGCTCCTGCTCGGGCGCTCCCCGGAATCAGTGCGCATCGACGGCGGCATCGCCCGCGTGTGGACGACGATGGGCGGCCGCCACGTCGAGCTGCGTGAGATCGATTACGCCGAAGTGCTGCGGGAGCGTTCCGGTGGAGATCCAGTCGTCTGGAAACGCGTGATCGCCAGCTGCCTTCAGGGCAGCTCGTTCGATCTCGACGACGCGGGGATCCGCGAGCTGCTGAGCGTCGCCGGCGACAGCGAGCAGCTCGCAAGCCTCATGGCGTCGCTCGAGAGCAGCGCGGAGAGCGGCAGCGGCATGAGCCTCAAGACGGCCGCTCTCATGCGGATGCTCCGCGGCATCGTCGATGCGGTGTCGAAGCGGGAGCCGGATCAACTGGAGCCCGTTCTGAAGAACATGGCGGCGGCCGTCGGCCAGTGCTCGCCGGAGATGCTGCTGGGGCTCATGGGCCAGCAGCGGCGGCGACGACGACGGGCCCCAGCTGGTGCAAGCCGTCGTCAGCCGGATGACGGACGCGACGATCTCGCGTTTCGTGTCCCGGCACGTGATATCAGGCGATACGTCGACCGATCGGCTCGCGCAGGCGTTCCAGTCACTCGTCCGCGACGAGGGGGAGCAGGAGCGACTGCTCGCGCTCGCGAAGAATGAGGTCGCGGCCTCGCCGCTCGGAAGCACCGACGGCTTCGAGTCGGTCTGGAACAACGTCGCGGAAAAGCTGCTGACGTCGTATTCGGACGAGCCGTTCGTGTCGGAGGCCTACGGCAAGGAGTTGTCAGGCGCGCGATCCAAGGCGATCGAAGTGGAAGGGGTGAGCGACGATCCGCCCGAGCGCATCGGCGCCTGGCTGAGCACCATCGCCACCACTGCCCTGCGCGCTCTCGACATCTCCCTGATGATCGACCTGCTGCGCATCGAGCAGGAGGACGATCGGTGGCGCGACTTGATGACGCCGCTCGTGGGGCTCATCGAGGATCTGCTGCTCGTGGGCGACTTCGACGCCGCGGCGCAGCTGATCGCCGTGCTCGTGGGCGAAGGCGGCGGCGTCGGCACGAAAGCCCGGAGGCAGATCGCGCTGACCGCGATCGACGTGCTGATCGCCGGCTCCATGATGAGGCACGTCACGACGCACCTGGCGACGATCGACGAGGCCCATTTCGAGCGCGTCAAGACGATGTGCGTCTCACTGGGCGAGGTGCTCGTGCGGCCGCTCGCCGAAGCGCTCTCCGTGGAAGAACGCCCGCGCACCCGCGAGCGGCTGACCGCGATTCTGCTGGCGTTCGGATCGGTCGGCCGCCGGACGATCGAACGATTGAAGAATTCGCAGAACCCCGCGGTGCG
The DNA here is from genome assembly GCA_963794305.1 of uncultured Acidobacteriota bacterium. GTDB lineage: Bacteria > Acidobacteriota > Vicinamibacteria > Vicinamibacterales > CAVVIG01 > CAVQFC01. Next base: position 67,135 of record CAWCDQ010000020.1, read on the forward strand.
GCGGACGGCCATTCACCTGATGCGCCAGTTCGGCGGGAGCGAGGCGCTGCCCGATCTCACCGAGCTGCTGGACGACAACGAGCCGCAGGTGCAGCGCGACGCCGTTCGCGCCATCGTGAACATCGGCACGGACGCCGCATTCAGAATCCTCGAGCAGGCGCTCGCCGGCGGCACCAAGCAATCGCGCGAAGCCATCATGCAGGCGATCGGCCTGGTCCGCGACGAGCGGGCGACGCCGCTCTTCGCATACATCATCCGCCACATCGATCACCGCGGCCCGCTCGCTCACATCTATGTGCGCGCAATCGAGTCGCTGGGCGCGCTGCGCGATCCGGCTGGCGTCGCGCCGCTGCGCGACGCGCTCTACAGAGGTGAATGGTGGGCGCCTCGCCGCACCGCCGGGCTGCGGACTGCCGCCGCCGCGGCACTGGCGCGTATCGGCACCGCCGACGCGCTCGCCGTGCTCGACGAAGCTGTCGCGGAGGGATCGCGTGGCGTCCGATCGGCCGCCCGGGCGCAGCTCTCGAACATGCGCCAGAGGCGTCCGGCGCCGACGCGGGGCGAGGGCGACGCATGAGCGCGCCCCGTTTTCAGCTCGCAGACGAACTGCTCCGCCGCCTCGCCGCCTCCGTTCGCTCGGCGCAACTCTACTCGGCGGGCCATCCGATCATCGCGCGCAACCTCGAGTCGCTGTCCGCCGCGTTCCAGATGCTCCACGGCCTTCAACCGACGGTCACCATCGGCCTCGTCGGCGACGAAGTGATCGTCGACGACATGCCGATGGCAAAGGCCGATACGCTCGGTTCGTTCGTCCGCCGACTGCAGCAGGCGGGCGTCGAGCGAATCACGGTCGACCGCGGCGTCACGCTCGAGGGGATCACCGAGTTTCTCGCGGCGATCACGACCGTCGACGTGAGGAGCAGCGACGCGGAGCGCACGTTTCCGGAGATCGCGCATATCCGGGTCGGCCGCGTCACGGTCGAGGAGCGCGTCGAAGGCAGCCTCACGGACATGGCCACGATCAAGCGGCTCTACCGCGACGCCGTGTCCGTCGCCGGAGACGTCTGGGACAGCGCGCAAACCGAGGGACGCCCCGACGCCTCGGCCGCGCGCTCGATGATCGACGGCCTCGCCCAGGCGGTCGCCCAGAACCGCAACGCGCTGCTTGCGCTGACGACGCTGAAAAACTACGACAACTACACGTTCACCCACATGGTGAACGTCTCGATCCTGACCATGGGTCAGGCGCGCGGACTGGGCATCGACGGGCCGCTGCTGCGCGAGTTCGGCCTCGCCGCGCTCATGCACGACATCGGCAAAGTGCGCACGCCGCTCGAGATTCTCAACAAGCCCGACAAGCTGAACGAGCACGAGTTCGTCATCATGAGGCGGCACGTCGTCGACGGCGCGGAGATTCTGCGGATGACGCCCGATGTTCCGGCGCTGGCGCCGGTCGTCGCGTTCGAGCATCATCTTCGCGTCGACGGATCCGGGTACCCGCGTGGCGTGGAGCGATCGTCACTCAATATCGGCACGATGCTGTGCAGCATCGCCGACGTCTACGATGCGATGCGTTCGCAGCGCCACTATCAGCAGGCGTTTCCAACCGATCGCATCCTCGCCGTGCTGAAGAACAACGACGGCACCCAGTTCGACCAGCATCTCGTCCGCCGCTTCGTGCAGCTGATCGGCATCTATCCCGTCCGGCAATCTCGTGCGGCTGAACACCGGCGAAGTGGCGGTGGTGAGGAAGGTATACGCGCCGGATCCGTACCGGCCGCAGGTCCGCGTGCTGGTCGATCGCGCCGGCGAGGTGATCGAAATGCCGTATGAGTTGAACCTGTGGGAAACGAGCGAGGACCCGCAGCGTCCCTCGTCGATTGTCGCACCCGTCGATTCGGACAACTACCCGTTCGACCCGCTCTTCCTGATGTAACATTTCGACTGTGAAAATTCTCTGCTGTGTGATCGCCGCCCTCGCTGTTGTGGTTGCGACGCGGCCACAGGCTGCGCCGCAACCGCTGCCGAAGCTCGCCGTCGTCATCGTCGTGGACCAGATGCGAGCGGACTACGTCGATCGCTTCCAGGGGGAATGGACCGGCGGACTCAAGCGAATGGTTTCGCAAGGCGCCTGGTTCCAGCAGGCGGCCTACCCGTACCTGACGACGGTCACGTGCGCGGGGCATGCCACGGTGTCGACCGGATCGTTTCCCCACGTGCACGGCGTCTTTCAGAACGCGTGGTGGGATCGCGAGATGCGCAAGCAGATGACGTGCACCGAGGATCCGAAGGCCAGGAACGTCGGATACGGCGTGACCGTCGGCGGCGGCGACAGCGCGTACCGCCTTCAAGTGCCCAGCTTCGGGGATCAGATGCGCGCCGGCCGCCAGGCGCACGTCGTTTCGCTCGCGCTCAAGGCGCGCAGCGCGATCATGCTTGGCGGACACGGCGGCGACGCGGTCACCTGGCTGACTGAAACGCTCGACGGATGGGAAACGTCCGCGGGATACTCCGAGAGCGGTGTGCCGGCCGTCAAAACGTTCATCGAGGCCAACCCGATCTCGGCCGATTTCGGCAAGGTGTGGGATCGCGTGCTGCCGCTGTCCTCCTACTCCGGACCCGATGAAGGCCTCGGCGAAGCGCCGCCGCCTGGATGGGTTCGCACCTTCCCGCACGTGTTGCGGGGCACCGGCAACGCGCCGGATCTGACCTACAACGCGCAATGGGAGCGGAGCCCGTTCGCGGACGCGTACGTCGGACGGTTCGCCGCCGCGCTCGTGCAATCGCTGCAGCTCGGCAAGCACGACGGCACCGACGTGCTCGCAGTCAGCTTCTCGAGTCCCGACCTCGTTGGCCACGCGTTCGGGCCGCGGAGCCACGAAGTTCAGGACATGTACGCGCACCTGGACAAGACGATCGGCACGCTGTTCGATCAGCTCGATGCGCTGGTCGGCAAGGACCAATGGGTCGCGGGCCTGAGCTCCGATCACGGCGTGACGCCGATTCCGGACCAGCTCGTGGCCGAAGGGAAGGACGCCGGCCGCATGAATGGCGGCGCGCTCGTCAACGCCATCGAACAGGTGTTGAAGCCCGCGCTCGGACAATCGCGGCACGTCACCGTCCTCAACACCAACGACATTTATTTCGAGCCCGGCGTGTACAACAAGATTCGCAAGTCGAATCAGCTGACCACCGCCGTCGTTTCCGCGATTGCGGCCCAGCCTGGCGTCGCGCGCGTGTTCCGCGGCGAAGAGCTTCGCGGCGGCGACAAGTCGAAGGACCCGCTCCTGCGCGCGGCGGCGCTCAGCTACGTTCCCGGACGCAGCGGCGATCTGGTGTTCGCCACGAAGCCCGGATGGATGCTCTCGGCGAGCGGCACGACGCACGGATCGGCGAACCCCGACGACCAGCGCGTACCGGTGCTGTTCTACGGCCGCGGCGTCAAGCCAGGCACCTATCAGGATGCCGCCACGCCTGCCGATCTCACGCCGACACTGGCAGCGCTATCGGGGCTGGCGATGAAGGCCGAAGGACACCCGCTGTCGTGCGCGCAGTAGCGCCGAAAGACACCGCGTTCTCCCGGCGCGTGCTGTCGGTGGTGCGGCGCATTCCGCCGGGACGCGTGGCGTCGTACGGCGAGGTCGCAAAGATGGCCGGCCGGCCGCGCGCGGCGCGCGCCGTCGGCAACATCATGCGCGGCTGCGGACGCCCCGACGTGCCGTGCCATCGCGTGATCGCCGCCGGCGGCCGGCTCGGCGGCTATGGCGGCAGCGAAGTGCTGAAGCGATCGCTGCTGGTGGCGGAAGGCATCGTCGTTTCCGGATCCCGGGTCCGCGATCTCAACCGCGTCCGCTGGCAGCCGCCGAGGGGCCGGCGCCCCTGAACCCTGAACCGCCTGAACCCAGAACCCGTTTTTGTTCGTATCTGCTTACGTGACCGCCGCAAAGCAACGTCTCCCCATCCCCTTCCCGTCTAAGGACATGACGGTGGATCTTGTTGCAAGAATCCAGGCGGGAGACGTCGACGCGTTCGAAGCGCTCTACAGGCAGCACAGCGCGAGAATCTACACCCTGGCAAGCCGCATGGCCGGCTCGCCCGAGGACGGCGAGGATCTCCTCCAGGAAATCTTTCTGCAGGCGTATCGGAAGCTTGGCAGCTTCAAGGGCGACTCGGCGCTGGGGACGTGGCTCTACCGCCTCGCGCTCAACCACTGCCTCGATTTCGTGCGGAGCCGGCAGGCGAAAATGAACAAGCTGACCGAAACGCTCGACGCGGAAACGTCGTTCGAACCGACCGCGCGTCGCGAGACGCCGATTGCCAGGGTCGATCTCGAGCGAGCGGTCGAGCGGCTGCCGGAAGGCTGCCGCGAGGCATTCGTGCTGCACGATGTCGAAGGATTCGACCACAAGGAGGTGGCCGACCTCCTCGGCATCGCGGAAGGGACGTCGAAATCGCAGGTCTTCAAGGCGCGGCTGAAGCTGCGCGGGTTTCTGCGCGGGAAGTAGCGGGAAACACATGCATCCGAGCGACACGGCTCTCAACGACTTCATCGACGGTTCGCTTGGCCCGGCCGAGCGGTCGGAGATCGACCAGCACCTGGCCGCCTGCGCGACGTGCCGCCAGACGGTCGACGATCTGCGGGAGATCCTCCGCACGGTGGGCGAACTGGAGCCGCGCGAGGCGCCGGTCCGCGCCTGGTCGCGCCTCGAGCGGGCGATCAGGATGGAGCGCGAGCACGCGACGAGCGCGGCGACAGCGCAGGGAGCGCGAGGCGGTCAGACGACGCAGGGCGACGCGGGAAGAGCCGCGACGATTCTGAAGGGCCGCTCCGCCTGGATCGCTGGACTCGCCGCCGCTGCTGTGCTCGTGCTCGCGACCACGGTCGGCATGCGGTACATGGCGTCCAGGCACGCCGACGTGGCTGCCGACACGAGCGCCCTGGCCGGCGCGGGCGAAGCGGCGCAGTCGGTCGAGACCGAGTTGCGGCAGGCCGAAGCGCACTACGAGAACGCGATCAAGGGGCTCGAGGCGATCGCCAACAGCGAGCAGAGCGAGCTCGATCCGCGAACCGCGGCGACGCTGCAGAAAAATCTCGCCGTCATCGATCAGGCCATCAGCGAGAGCCGCGCGGCCGTGCGCGCGCAGCCGGCCAGCGAGCCCGCGCAACAGAGCCTGATCGACGGATTCAAGACCAAGATCGGGCTGCTGCAGGACACCGTGGCGCTCATCAACGAAATGCGCAAAGGCAACGAAGCGGGCGCGGCGCGTATCGCGTCCGGCCTCAAACAAAAGGGCACCTGACATGCGACTCACTACGCCGTTCGTGATTGCCGGGCTCGCCTGCATGGCCGCGCCAGCCGTGGCGCAGGACAGCGGGCACCGGCTCGTCTCCCGCGACGTGGTGCGCGCGGCCCGGTCTGGCGCCGTATCAGGGGCGCAACAACGGTCCCGAGCAGACCGAGCGGTTCTCGCGCAAGGTCAAGATCGGCCGCGACGGCCGATTCAGCCTCTCTAACATCTCCGGCGACATCGTGGTGACTGGCGGAGGTGGGGACGAAGTATCTATCGAAGCCGTAAAGCGGACGCGGGGCGACAAGAGCGAGCTGGGGCGGGTGCAGATTTCAGTCGACGACCGTGCCGGCCGCGTCGACGTCCGGACGGAGCACGAACAGAACCGGACGGATCGGAACCGTCAGGGCGACCACGTATCAGTTGACTACACAGTGACGCTTCCAGCGTCCGTTTCTGTCGATGTCCATTCGGTGTCCGGGTCGGTCAAAGTCACGGGCGTTCACGGTTCGCTGAGGGCGGAGACGGTCAGCGGCGAGGTGACGATCAACGATGCGCCCCGACTCGAAGGAGCCAAGACCGTTTCCGGCGATGTCACGCTGACGGGTGTCACGGCGGACGGCGACCTCTCCGCCGGCAGCGTGAGCGGCAACGTGCGCGCGAAGGGACTGAAGGCACGCGGTCTGGACCTGGGTTCGGTCAGCGGCGACATCAACGTCAGCGACGTGACGTGCGAGCGCCTGGGCGTCAAGACCGTGAGCGGCGGCGTCGAATACGCCGGCGGCATTGCCAGGGGCGGCCGTTACGAAATCAACGCGCATTCAGGCACGGTCAGGCTTCAGCTCACCAACCCGGCTGGATTCGAACTGAATGCCAACAGTTTCAGCGGATCGATTCGCTCCGAGCTGCCGCTGACGATCGGCGGGGACTCCGACGCGACGCAACGACCCGAGCTCGCGCGGGCGTCGCGACTCGGCCAATAGCCACGCCATGCGCGCGACCTTCGGCGACGGCAGCGCCACACTGGTCGTGCGAACCTTCAGCGGCGACATCATCATCACCAAACGCTAGCCCAGCCGTTGCGTGGCATTTCACTTGCTGATCATCGGTATAATCAACGCCGAGGTTCGTGCGTTTTACTGGAGGCCAGCAATGAAGCGAATGGTTCTCATGGCAGCTCTCATCGGTGCATTCGCCGTCACCGGCATGGCCCAAACAGACAAGGGCCAGGGTCACACGGCGCCGAAACAGCAGCCGTCGACCGGTCCCGCCATGACGGTGCCCACCGGTGAGATGGCGCTCGGGTCGGTGCACATCCCGAAAAGCGTCAAGGCCGACGGCAAGCCGCTCGCGGCCGGAACATATCAGGTCCGACTGACGCAGCAGAGCGCCACACCCGACGCGAAGGGACAGACGGCCTCGAGCCGAACGCTGGGTGGAATTCGTGAAGGGCGGAAAGGTCGAGGGCCGCGAGGTCGTGACCATCATCCCGCAGTCGGAGATCAGCCAGGTCCAGAAAGACACCCCGCCGCATGCGAACTCGTCGAAGGTCGAAACGCTGAAGGGCGGCGACTACGTCCGCCTGTGGATCAACAAGGGCGGGAATCACTATCTCGTGCACTTTCCCGCTTAGTCAGGGACGTAGGGATTGGGGATGGCGGATGGCAATCCCGGTCCCCAGGGCTCAGCCGCGACTTCCATTCGATCCCCATAATCCGCGCCATGAAGAAGCTGGTCGGCCATCAGCCATTGACATCGTCACTAAACCGCCATGACGTCGAACTGCTCGTGATGCAGCTGGACGTCGGGTTTGACCGTGACATCCTTGCCGATCGACTGCCGTAGATCCTTCAGCACGCCGCTCTCCTCTTCCTTCAGCGCGCGCGCGATGTCGGGGTTCACCCGCAGCAGCAGCCGGTGGCCGTTGATGTCGGGCCCGACCTTCTTCACCTCGTTCAGGATCTCGTAGCAGATCGTCGAGCTCGACTTGATGACGCCGGTGCCGGCGCAGTACGGGCACGGCTCGGTCAGCACGCGCTCGAGACTCTGCTTCACCCGCTTGCGCGTGATGATCACGAGCCCGAAGTCCGACACCTGCAGCGCCTTGGACGGCGACCGATCCTTTCTCAGCTCCTGCTCCACCGCCTGATAGACCTTCTGGCGGTTCTTCCTGTCGTCCATGTCGATGAGATCGAGGACGATGATGCCGCCCAGGTCGCGCAAACGGATCTGGCGCACGATCTCCTTGACCGCTTCGAGGTTGGTCTTGACGATCGTGTCCTCGAGGCGGCCGCTGGTCTTCTTGCCGACGAAACGGCCGGTGTTCACGTCGATCGCGACCAGCGCCTCGGTCTGGTTGATGACGATCGATCCGCCCGACTTCAGGTACACCTTGCTCTTCAGCGCCTTGTCGATCTCGGCCTGCACGCCGTACTCGTCGAAGATCGGGTACGGCTTGGAGTAGAGCTTTACCTTCGGCGCCAGGCTCGGCATGATCCGCTCGACCAGTTCGAGCACGCGCTGATACTCCTGCGCGTTGTCGATGCGAATCGCCTGGAAGTCCTCGGTCAGCAGATCCCGCAGCAGCCGCGCGACGATGCTTTGCTCCTGGAACAGCACGGCCGGCGCCCGCGACGATTCGTTGCGCTGGCGCATCTCGGTCCAGATCTTGTGGAAGGCGTCGAGGTCGCCGAGGATGTCCTCCTTGGGCCGCCCGCCCGCCGCGGTGCGGATGATGACGCCGCCGGTGAAGCCGTGGGCCTCGCGGAACTCGCGGACGATGCCGCGGAGGCGGGCGCGCTCCTCGCGCGACTCGATCTTGCGCGACACGCCGATGTGATCCACCGTCGGCATGAAGACGAGGAAACGCCCGGGCATCGTCACGTGCGACGTGAGGCGGGCGCCCTTCGTGCCCAGCGGCTCCTTCACCACCTGGACGACGATCTCCTGCCCTTCCTTGAGGAGCTCTTCGATCTTCTGCTGCGGGCGATCCTGACGATCGCGTTCGGGCCGCCCCTTCGAGCCGTTGCCGCCGCCGTTGGTGTTCCGCCGGTTTCGTCCTCGTCGTCGCCCGCGAGCTTGTCGAACTCGACCAGCGTATCGATGACATCGGCGACGTAGAGAAACCCGTCGCGCTCGAGCCCGAGGTCGATGAACGACGACTGCATGCCGGGCAGCACTTTCGAGACCCGGCCCTTGTAGACGTTGCCGACGACGCCGCGATGCCGTTCGCGCTCGACGAAAATTTCTGCGACGAGGTCGTCCTCGAGGATGGCCACCATGGTCTCGTGGCCGTTGGAGGAGACGATCATCTCCTTCTGCATTCACGAATCTCCCAGGGCGGGACAGGCAGGAGCGGCGGGATGGGCAGGACCTCGGTCCCGCCTTTCCCGCCCTTCCAGCCTCTCCTGCCGTCTAGTTCGTGAATCTGCGCATGCGGACGTTGAGCACCAGCCCGAAGCCCGCGAGGGTCGCAATCATCGACGACCCTCCGTAGCTCATGAGTGGTAGCGTCAGACCTTTGACGGGCGCCAGCCCTGCCGACATGGTGATGTTGTAGACCACCTGGAAGGTGAAGCTGGCGAGCACGCCAAGCACGAGGTACGACCCCAACCGGTCCTTGGCCAGCCGGGCCGCCTCGAGCGCGCGCAGAATCACGAACAGATACAGACCGAGCGCCACCAGGACGCCCGCAAAACCCTGCTCCTCGGCAAGCACCGAGAAGATGAAATCGTTGTGGGCGACCGGCAGGAAGCGCAGCTGCCCCTGTGTCCCCTTCTTGAAGCCCTTGCCGGTCAGTCCCCCGGACCCGACGGTGATGCGCGCCTGAATCTGCTGATAGCCGGCGCCTTTCGCATCCTGCGACGGGTCGATGAACGTCGAGATCCGAGATTTCTGGTAATCCTTGAGCGCGAATTTCCACGCGACCGGCGCCGCGAGGAGCAAACACAGGAACATCAGGCCGAAGATGCGCATGCGCATGCCGGCCAGATACGCGATCGCGAAGAAGACGGGCAGCAGCGTCACCGCCGTCCCGAGATCCGGCTCCTTCGCGATGAGCCCGAGCGGCACGGCGGTGAGCGCCGCGCCGATGGCGAGGTCGGTCCACGACGGCGCGCCGCGGTTCTCGCCGAAAAACTTGGCGAGGACCAGCGCCACGCCGACCTTGGCGAATTCCGACGGCTGGAGGTTGAACACCCTGAGAGGAATCCAGCGGCGCGCGCCCATCTGCACCATGCCGAAGAACATGACGTAGACCAGCAGCGCGCAAAGCCCGATGTAGATCAGGTGCGACTTGTCGGTGAACGTGCGGTAGTCGAGCGTCAGCGTGAACAGCATCGCCACCAGGCCGAGCAGGATGGCGTAGATCTGCGTGATGTACATGCGCGACATGGCGCGCGTCGGGTCGGCGGTCGTGCTGTTGATCATCACCACGCCGAGCGCGCACAGCGCGAGGATGGCGACGACCAGCGCCCAGTCGATGTGGTGATACAGGCGTCGTTCGAACACTTCTAATTTCTCACTTCTAACTTCTAACTTCTAACTTTCACTGCCCACCCGTGGCCGCCCCGGGCTTGCGGGCCATCGGGTCGCTCAAATCCAGGTGGAGGTCGGTCGGCGGGGGCGGGAGCGGACGCCCCTCCTGCTTCGCGAAAAAGGTGTCGAGGATGTGGTGCGTGATGCGCGCGGCATTGCCGCCGTGAATGCCATGTTCCGCGAACACCACGCCGGCAATCTTCGGATCGTCGCGCGGCGCGAAGAAGACGAACCAGCCGTGGTCGCGCAGGTTCTTGGTGGTCTTGGCCGCGGCGCGTCCGGTGTTGGAGATGACCTGGGCCGATCCGGTCTTGCCCGAGACGTCGTGGCCCGCGATGCGCGCGGTTCCACCCGTGCCGGCGGCGTTGACGACCATCCACAGCCCGTCGCGAATCGCCTGCAGCTTCTGGGGATCGATCTCGATCTTCGACTGCGCCGGCGGCGGCGGCACCGCCTTCCAGCCACTCCCGCTGCCGTCGTCGACGGCTTTCAGAAGATGCGGCGTCACGCGCGTCCCGCCGTTGGCCAGCGTCGCCATGTAGACCGCCATCGAGACCGGCGTCAGCGACACCTGGCCCTGGCCGATCGACACCGAGATCGTTTCGCCCGCGTACCACTTCTCGTGCATCTTCTCGCGCTTCCACTCGGTGGACGGCACGAGGCCCTGCACTTCGTTGGGCAGGTCGATGCCGCTCTTCACGCCGAGGCCGAGCAGCGTCGCCCACTTGTTGATCTTGTCGACGCCGACCATGTTGCCCACGGTGTAGAAATACACGTCGCACGACTGCTCGATCGCGTGTCGCAAATCGATCGAGCCGTGGCCGCCCTTCTTCCAGCACTTGAAGTCGCGGCCGTAGAAGTTCGCGTGCCCCGCGCAGCTGTGCGTGAAAATCGGGCGTGATGATGCCCTCTTCGAGGCCCGCCAGCGCGACCGCCATCTTGAACGTCGATCCGGGCGAGTAGCGCCCCTGAATCGCGCGATCGTTCAGCGGCCGATCCTCGTCGGTGTTCAGCGCCGCCCAGGTCGCGCGATCCACGCCGGCCGCGAAGGCGTTCGGGTCGTAGGCCGGAACGCTCGTGAACGCCAGCACGTCGCCGTTGCTCGGGTCGAGCACCACCGATGCGCCGTTGAAGCCCGACGCCTTGAACGCGTCCTCCACGGCCTTCTGCACGTCGGCATCGATGGTCAGCTGCAGGCGCTTTCCTTCGGTCGGCGGATCTTCCTCGAGGACGCGAATCTCGCGCCCGACGCTGTTGACGACCACGCGCTTGGCGCCGTCGGCGCCCATCAGCAGGCTGTTGTAGACCTTCTCGATGCCGGCCTGACCCACGATGTCGCCGCTCTTCAGGCCGTCGCTGTCGGTGACCTGCGCGTCGTTCACCTCGCCGACGTAGCCGAACAAGTGCGCCGCCATCGCCTCGGGATATTGCCGCGTCGGCACCTGCTCGACGACGATGTCGGGCAGCTCGAAGTCGAGCCGGCGCGCCTTCACCGCGGCCACCTGCGCGAGCGTCGCGTCCTGGACGATCATGATCGGACGATACGAAGGCTCTCGACGATGCCGGTCGACCACTTGTTTGACGATCGCTTCGTCCACACCGATCGCCTCGGCCAGCAGATGCACCGTGCGGTTCAGATCCTTGGTGTGCTCGCGGACGATCGAAATGCTGTACGAGCGGCGGTTCTCGACCAGCACTTTCAGGTCGCGATCGAACACGATCCCCCGCGGCGCCCGCAGGGCGAGCGTCCGCTGGTGGTTGTTCTCCGCCATCTCCTCGAACTGCGCGTGCTGGACGACCTGCATCACCCAGAATCCGACGGCGAGCGTCGAGAAGATCCCGATGACGGTGTACTGCAGGAGCGTCAGGCGAATCGTGGCGCGGCGTCGGTCTTCAACCATGACAGTCACATTCTAAAGGCTCAGCGCCGCAGTCGGGACTTCCCGGCTCGGCGCCTTTCCACCGCTCCAGGTAGCAGCTCGACCAGCTGGAACGCCACCACTCCGACGACCGCATTCGCGGTCGCCTGGCCGGCGACGGCCGCGTACGGCGTCCCGAAATGCCGCAGGTCCAGGAGCATGTAGAGGCCCATGAACACGCAGGCATGCAGCACCGTCGCACCGAAAAACACGACGAACCGGGGAATCGACGCCGTCACGATGAACTGCGTGCCGATGATTCCGGCCAGGAAGCCCACGAGCGTCTTTGCCAGGCCGCCGATGCCGATGACGCTGCTCGACAGCGCATCCTGGGCGAGCCCCGCCACGGCCCCCGACAGCAGGCCGGTCGCCGGTCCTGACGTCAGCGCCACGTAAACCACGACGACGAGGACCAGATCCACGGCGACCGATCCCCGCACGAGCACGCGCGCGGCGGTGGTCTGCAACGCCAGCGCGACCGCGACTGCCAGAATCACGCCGATCGCCTTCACTCGGGCGCGCCCTGACCCGCTTCGCGCGCCGGTGTCGGGGTCAACACGACGAGCACCTCCTCGAGCGACGAGAAATCGACTGCGGGTTTGATCGTGATGCGCTTGTACGATCCGCCGAGCCTTCTCGACGGTTTCGATCTTCCCGATGATGAACCCCTTCGGATAGATGCCGTCGATGCCGGACGTCACCACGACGTCGCCCGCGACCACGTCCGCCACCTCCGACACGTACTCCAGCCGCAGGCGGTCGTCACCGCTGCCGACGACCACGCCTTGCGCGCGCGTGCGCTCGATGATCGCGCCCGCGGCCGCGTTGCGGTCGATGAGCAGCTGGACCTTCGATGCGCGAAGGCTCGGCACGACCAGGCGTCCGACGACGCCGGCCGGCGCGATGACCGACATGTCGGTGCGGAGCCCGTCGCGCGTGCCGCGATCGATGGTCAGCGTCCTGAAATCGGGCGTCGCGGCCGCGCCGATGATTTCGGCGGCCACGGTCTTCAGCGTCACCTGACCACGCAATTCCAGCAACTGTTCGAGACCGCGCGTGCGATCCGCCAGCGCGCGCTGCTCCTGCACCGCGATCTGCGCGTTGGCGAGATCGCGCTTCAGCGCATCGTTCTCGACCTTGAGGTTCCGGAGTCCGATGTAGCCGGTCCACACGTTGCGAACACCGGAAAACCCGCCCGACATGCCGCGCTGGAGCTCCGAGAACACGCCGAAGGTGACCTTCTCGATGACCGGCACTCCCGACTTCGTGTTCACCTGCGCGGAGATGAGCAGAATCTGCCCGAGGATCACGACGAGGAACAGGTAGCCGGATCGCTGACGGATATCGAGGATGGCCACGGGATCAGACCACCTCTGATTCAACACAGAGGAGGCAACGGACACAACGGGAAGCGGGTTTTACCCTGGTGTGCTGGAGTAGCTGTGCTGATTCAAGTTCAGCCATGCTCAGTCGATGGAAATCTTCCGGAGCAGGTTGAAGTCCGACAGCATCTTGCCGGCGCCGAGCACGACCGACGAGAGCGGATCCTCGGCCATGGCCAGCGGCAGGCCCGTTTCCTCGCGCAACCGCTTGTCGAGATTCTTCAGCATCGATCCGCCGCCGGTGAGCACGATGCCGCGGTCGACGATGTCGGCGGACAGTTCGGGCGGCGTGCGCTCGAGCGCGACGCGCACGGCGTCGACGATGACGTTCACGGTTTCGGCCAGCGCCTCGCGGATTTCCTCGTCGGTGATCGTGATCGTCTTGGGCACGCCTTCGATCAAGTGACGTCCCTTGATCTCCATCGTCATCCGCTCTTCGAGCGGGAATGCGGAGCCGATTTCAATCTTGATGGCTTCGGCCGTGCGTTCGCCGATGAGCAGGTTGTACTGCTTCTTCACGTACTGGATGATCGCCTCGTCCATCTCGTTCCCCGCGACGCGCACCGCCTTGCTGTAGACGATGCCGGCCAGCGAGATGACGGCGATGTCGGTCGTGCCGCCGCCGATGTCGACAATCATGTTGCCCGAGGGTTCGGTGATCGGCATGCCGGCGCCGATGGCCGCCGCCATCGCTTCCTCGACCAGGTGCACCTCGCTCGCCTTGGCCCGGTACGCGCTGTCCTTCACCGCCCGCTTCTCGACCTGCGTGATCTCGGACGGCACGCCGATGACGATGCGGGGCCGGACCCAGACGTTGCGGTTGTGCGCCTTCTTGATGAAATAGGTCAGCATCTTCTCGGTGACCTCGAAGTCGGCGATGACGCCGTCCTTCATCGGCTTGATGGCGACGATGTTGCCGGGCGTCCGGCCGAGCATGTCCTTGGCATCCTTGCCGACGGCCTCGACGCGGCCAGTGACCTTGTTGATGGCCACAATCGACGGCTCGTTGACGACAATCCCCTTTCCCCGCGCGTACACGCACGTATTGGCGGTTCCCAGGTCGATGGCCAGATCACTCGAAAATAAAGAGAGCATCGAACGAAGACTCAAACGGAACTCCTTGTCGGCACTGATCGTCGGTCGTTGGTCATGCTCGTCGCGGGCCGAAAGCGGTCACGGTGCGCAGTTGTGTGCAGGACAAGCGACGGACGACCGATGACCAATGACCACTGACTAACGACTATGTATCGGCGGGATCGACGGCAGCCTGAATACCATTCTTGCCCGAATCTTTCACCTGGTACATCGCCTTGTCCGCGGCCTGCATGAGTTCGTCGGCCGAAGCGGCGACATCGGGCAGCGTGGCGACTCCCACCGACGCCGTCAGGTGGATATTCAGGCGATCCTCGGCGAGGAAATGGTGTGCCGCGATCCGCTCGCGGATGCGTTCGCCCACCGCGAACGCGCCTTCCCCGCCCGTGTCCGGCAAGATGAGCGCAAACTCGTCGCCGCCAAAACGCGCCACGACGTCGGTCTCCCGCGCGCTGCTGCGAATGACAGCGGCCGCTTCGACCAGCGCCCGGCTGCCGAACATGTGGCCGTGCGTATCGTTCACGGCCTTGAATCCATCCAGATCGATGAACAGCAACGACAGCGGCCGGCCGCTGCGCGAGGCGCGCTTGGTTTCGCGCCGCAGCACGAGGTTCAGGTACCTGGAGTTGTACAGGCTCGTCAGATCGTCGGTGACCGAGAGCGCTTCCGCACGCTTGAGCAGCAGGCTGTTGTCGAGCGCAACGGATGCCGGCTCGAGCAACACGCGGACGGCGCGCAGCATGCTCTCCGACAGCTTCGGCTCTCGCGCCGACGGCTGACGATCGATCGCCACCAGCGCCCCCACACGACGGCCCCTGCAGCTGAGCGGAAACGCGATGACGGCTCCAACCGACAGGATCCGTCAGGCGGGAATCGCGCGTCATGTCAGCCGTGACGAATTCCTGGTTGCGATGCATCACCCATTTCGCGATCGCGTAGACGGCCGGGCCCATGTCGGGCGAGAGACCGCGGTCGGCCAGCACCGACAGCTGTCCCGAAAGATCGGCGGAAACGACGGCCCAACATGGCGCCGGTAGCCATGTCGACGCGCGATCGACGACGACCTCGCCGATCTTGGACGGCTCGAGCGTCGCATTCACGCCGCGCACGATCTCGATCAACGCGTCGCGGCGTTCGACACGACCGCGCAGCGCGCGCTGAAAGACGCGCAACCGCGTGGCGAGATCCAGGCCGGGCGTCGCCTGCGAGACTTCGCTCGCGCGTCGCGGCCTGCTCCCGCCTTTGCCGGCGGGGCCGGCCGTGTGGAACAGCGCGACCGGGATTCGTGGTGCTCGACTGGCTGAAGACATCTGCTAAGTGCTTCTATTGGCAACAAATATAGCACATCGGCCGCTTGTAACTGCTTGCCACGTCGCAAGTTCCTAGCCTAAAATGAAAGTTTCCAAGGTGCCCCAATGACCATGCTCGATCGGATGCGTCGCCACAGGGACTGGCTCAAGTGGAGCCTGGGCCTGGTTTGCGTGGCGTTCGTCCTGTTCTACATACCCGACTTCCTGCGCGGGACCGGCGCGGACGCCGCCTCGGGCGACACGGTCGCGAAAGTCAACGGCCGCGAAATCAGCGGCGCCGACTTCCGCCGCACCTATCAGGCTCAGCTGCAGGCGTACCGGTCGGCCTACGGCGGCAACATGAGCGACCAGCTGCTCAAACAGCTGGGCATCGAGCAGCAGATCCTGCAGCAGATGGTCGACGAGCGAGCCGCGCTCGCCGAGGCCGAGCGGCTCGGCATCAAGGTCGAGCGACGAAGAGGTGCGGCAGCGAATCTTCGCGATGCCGGCGTTCCAGGATAACGGCGGCTTCATCGGCGAGGCACGCTACCAGCAGCTGCTCCGCATGCAGCGGCCGCCGATGGTCGCGTCCGAGTTCGAAGACAACGTGCGCCGCGGTCTCGCCGTCGAGAAGCTGCGCGGGTCGCTGACCGACTGGCTGTCGGTGAACGACGCGGATCTCGAGAAGGAATACCGCCGCCGCAACGACAAGGTGAAGCTGGCCGTGGTCAGTTTCACGGCCGATGCGTTCCGAACGCAGGTGAGCGCCAGCGACGCCGAGGTCGCCAGCTACTTCGACGCCCACAAGAACGATTTCAAGATCCCCGAGAAGCGCAAGATCCGCTACCTGCTGATCGACGTCGAGGCGCTGCGCGCGAAGACGATTGTTCCGGCCGCCGACATCGAGCGCGAATACAACAACAACAGCGAGCAATACACGACGCCGGAACAGGTGCGCGCGAGCCACATCCTGCTCAAGACCGAGGGCAAGGACGATGCGGCGGTAAAGGCGAAAGCCGAGGAGCTGCTCAAGCAGGCGCGAGGCGGCGCCGACTTCGCCGAGCTCGCCAAGAAGAATTCAGAGGACGAAGCGAGCGCCAAGAACGGCGGCGATCTCGACTACTTCGGCCGCGGCCGCATGGTGCCGGAATTCGATCAGGCGGTCTTCGCGATGCAGCCGGGCACGATCAGCGACCTGGTGAAAACGCAGTACGGCTATCACATCATCAAGCTGGTCGATAAGAAGAACGCGACGACGCGGCCGCTCACCGAAGTGCGGCAGCAGCTGACCGACCAACTCGCCTACCAGCGCGCGCAGGCGCAGGCGGCCGACCTCGCGCAGAACCTCGAAAAGCAGATCAGCAAGCCAGCCGACCTGGACAAGGTCGCCAAGGCGCAGGGACTCACGGTGCAGGAGTCGGGCTTCTTCGCGCGCGACGAGCCGATTCTGGGACTCGGCCCGGCGCCGGAGGCGGCCAACAAGGCGTTCGACATGCAGACCAACGAGGTCAGCGGTCCGCTGCGCGCGTCGCGCGGCTTCGTGTTCGAGTCGCTCGTCGCCAAGCAGGACCCCTACGTCCCGAAGGTCGACGAGGTGAAGGACCGCGTCCGCGACGAGGTCGTGAAGCAGAAGGCCCGCGACCTGAGCAAGCAGAGGGCGGCGGAGATTGCCGCGAAGCTGAAGTCGGCGCCCGATTTCGAGAAGGCGGCGAAGGCCGCCGGCGTCGAGGCGAAGACGACGGACCTCATCGCGCAGGATTCCCCGATCCCCGACCTTGGCGTCGCGCCCGCCGTCGAGGACGCCGCGTTCAAGCTCGCGGTCGGCGCGGTCAGCGATCCGATCGCGACCGATAACGGCACCGCCGTCATCAAGGTCGTGGAGAAGAAATCGGTCGACGCCCGAAGAGTGGACGTCGTCGAAGGATCGCTTCCGGGAGGAGATCCTGACGGACCGGCGCAATCGCTTCTTCTCCGCCTACATGGTGAAGGCGAAGCAGAAGATGAAGATTGAGGTCAATCGCGAGTCTCTGCAACGGGCAGCTAGTTAGCGATTGACGGGATCATGGCTAATGGCTGATGGCTAATGGTCATGGCGGATGGTTCACCCATCGGCCCTAGCCTCTAGTCCTTAGTGCCCTTAGCTGTGTCTTAGTGCGCTTGTGACGTCTCACCGCAAGAACGTGACCGGCAGCAGCGCCAGCGGCTCTCCGCGGCGGAACATCGCGAAGGGACCGCGCATGATCCGGAGCGCCTCGATCTCCCCGCTCGAAAGGTTCGCGCTCAGCCACGCGGTGACCGCAGCCGATTGGGCCGAATCCCCCGAACCGCTGAACTGCTCCGACAGCAGCTCGTAGAAACTCTTTCGCGGGGGATAGACGACGATCTCGACATCGCTGTCCGCGGCAATCTTCGCGCGCTGCTTGGCCAGCGCCACGGCGCGATCCAGTCCGCCGAGATCGTCGACCAATCCGTTCTGCTTCGCCTGCCGTCCCGTCCACACGCGGCCCTGCGCGATGGCGTCGATTTTTTCCGGCGTGCTGTGCCGCGAGGCGGCGACCTTCTCGACGAACTGATCGTAGAAGGACTGAAGCTGCTCCTGCAGCTTCTTCAGCTCCTCCGCGTTGTAGGGACGCGCCGGGCCGTTGATCTCCGCGTGCCTGCCGATGCTGGTCGACTCGATCTTCGCGCCGAGCTTCTCGTACACGCCGCCGGTCACGAACTTGCCGCCGAAGATCCCGATCGAGCCGGTCAGCGTCGACGGTTGCGCCACGATCACCTGCGCCGGCATGGCGATGTAGTAGCCGCCCGACGCGGCGAGATCCGACATCGACACGACGAGCGGACGGTCGGCCCGCTCGGTCTTCGTGACGATCAGCTCGCGCCAGATCGCGTCGGACGCCGACGCCGAACCGCCGGGGCTGTCGACGCGCAGCACGATCGCCCGCACGGCGCTGTCGCGGCGCGCCTGACGGATGTACTCGATGAGCGTGTCGGATCCGGCCACCGGTCCGTTGACCGGGTCGTACCCGCTTCTGCCGCTGTTGATGGTGCCGGTCGCGTAGATTACCGCGATGCGCGGCCCGCGGTTCAAGCCGAGTGAGGAGAGGCTCACGCGCGCGTAGTCGTCGCCGTCGAGATGGCGGCGCTGCTCGCCTGCGCGCAGCTTGTCGTCCGCTTGATCCTCGTACGCCACCTCGTCGACCAGCCCGGAAGCGAGCGCATCCTCCGGAAGAAACGGCCCCTGGTCGACCAGCGTGCGAACGTCCGCTTCGTCCTTCTTCCGGCCGTCGGCGATGCCCCGCACGATCTGCTCGTACAGATCGCGGTTCATCGACTCGTCCATCTCCTTGTGCGCCGCCGTGTAGCCTTTTTCCTTGAACGTGTTGACGGCCGTCTTGTACTGGCCGATGCGGTGCAGGTCCGGAACCGCGCCGATCTTGTCGAGCGTGCCGCGGAGGAACAGCTCGTAGGTGGCGACGCCCACGAGATCCAGAGGCGTCGACGGCATCAGGAAGATCTTGTCCGCCGCGGTCGCGAGGTAGTACTCGCGGTCGCCGCCGTACTCGAGGTAGGCGTAGACCGGCTTGCCAGACTTCTTGAAGTCGAGCACCGCGTCGCGAACCTCCTGCACCTTCGCCCAGAACGGCGATTCGAACCCGGTGGGCTTGAGCAGCACCGACTTGACGCGTGGATCGACCTTCGCCTTCCGCAGGTTGTCCACGATTGACCGCACGGTCGGCGTCTTCGACCCGCGCAGATATCCCACGACGTCGGCGGGCGCGAGTTCGGTGAGCGAGCCGCCGACGCGCAGCACCAGCGTGGCGCTGGACGGCACAGCCGGTTCGCGGCCGAACAGGAGATACATCACCCCGAAGCCGACGATGGACACGAAGAGCGCGAAACCCAGCAGCGTAAAAAGGATTGCGAATCCACGGCGAGCCATGGAATCAGTATAGTC
>CAWCDQ010000021.1:0-44572 GCA_963794305.1 uncultured Acidobacteriota bacterium
CCGCAAGGCCCGTATCGGACCAAGCGCGGCGATCGAACGACGTCCTCGCCAACCTTCAGATCGATCACGCCGTCTAAGCTTTTCAAGGCGCCGAGCCGCTCACGGTGCGACGCGCGCGTGGCGGCGTCGACGTCCGCTCTGTACTTGAAGCTGCACGAGGTGCATCAGCATCAGAGTTCCTCTCCTTCGATGTCATCGTCGGCCACGTCGACCACCACGCTGTGGATGTCGATGCGGAACCATTCACGGAAGGTCTTGAGACCCGGTTTTCGGGCCCAACGTCTCTTCCTGTTCGGTCCACGCCGACAGCTGAAAGTCGAAGAGCCAGGCGACGTTCTCCTCGACCCATTCCTGCAGATCCTCTTCGAGGTCGAACTCCGGGAGCAGGAATGCCGAACCGTAGGCCTTCACGCGGGGTACGGTGACTGCGCCTCTGTTGAAGTCGGCGTCGGTGTCGCGCATCCAGTCGATGAACGGCTGCGCTCCGGTGATCGTGACGGCGGTTCGATTGACAACTCGCATGCGGGGAATTCTAGACTAGACCGCAAGGCCCGTATCGTACAAGCGCGGCGATCGAACGACGTCCTCGCCAACCTTCAGATCGATCACGCCGTCTAAGCTTTTCAAGGCGCCGAGCCGCTCACGGTGCGACGCGCGCGTGGCGGCGTCGACGTCCGCTCTGTACTTGAAGCTCACGAGGTGCATCAGCATCAGAGTTCCTCTCCTTCGATGTCATCGTCGGCCACGTCGACCACCACACTGTGGATGTCGATGCGGAACCATTCACGGAAGGTCTTGAGATCCCGGTTTTTGGGCCACGTCTCTTCCTGTTCGGTCCACGCCGACAGCTGAAAGTCGAAGAGCCAGGCGACGTTTTCCTCGACCCATTCCTGCAGATCCTCTTCGAGATCGAACTCCGGGAGCAGGAATGCCGAACCGTAGGCCTTCGCGCGGGGCACGGTGATGGCGCCTCTGTTGAAGTCGGCGTCGGTTTCGCGCATCCAGTCGATGAACGGCTGCGCTCCGGTGATCGTGACGGCGGTTCGATTGACAACTCGCATGCGGGGAATTCTAGAGCTAGACCAGCCGCACCGCCGGAGGCGGCTCCGCGCCAGCGCGCTGGGCGGCGGCAAGGCTTCGCGCGAGCGTTTTCGCGATCTGCTCTGCGCGGCTGGCGGGCTGCGACGTGTAACAGATGCGCAACTGATGGTCGCCGCCCTGATCGACGTAGAACGGATCGCCGGTCAGGATCATCACCGACTCGCGCAGCGCCTGTTCCTGCACCGCTCGTGCGCGAATCGTCGGCGGCAGCTGGCACCAGAGGTACATGCCGCCATCCGGGACCGTGAACCTCAGGTGGGCGGCGGGGACGTGCTCGCGCAGCGCCCGGACCATCGCATCGCGCCGCCGGCGGTGCTCCGTCGTGAGCAGCGACAGATGGCGGTCCAACACGCCCTGCTCCACGAGCTCGCAGAGCACCAGCTGCGACAGGTTCTGCGTGTGCGGATCGATCTGCTGCTTGATGAGCGCGAGCTGATCGACGATCGGGCGCACGGCGCTGATCCAGCCGAGGCGCAGCCCCGGCGCCAGCATCTTCGAAAAGCTGTTGATGCGAATGACGACCGTGTGCGCCTCGTCGAGCGTGAAGAGCGAGGGCGGAGGCGGCGGTCCGTTGAGCGCCAGATCGCGATAGGTATCGTCCTCGACGATCGGCACGCGATAGCGCGCCGCCAGCTCGAGCAGTTCCCGCCGCGTGCGAATCGGAAGGTTGATGCCGGTCGGGTTCTGGTGTGTCGGGTTCGTGTAGATCAACTTCGGCCGGTAGCGCAGCAGCAGCTCTTCCAGTTCGTCGGTGTCGGCGCGCGTGATGTCCCATCCAACGAGCCGCGCGCCCGCGCTGCGGAACGTCTGAATGGCGCCGAGATAGCCCGGCCGGTCGATGACGATCGCGTCGCCGGGATCGACCAGGCACCGGGCGAGCAGGTCGAGACCCTGTTGTGCGCCGGCAAGCACGAGGATGTGCTCCGGATCGCCGCCAAAGCGATGCGCCAGCGCCGCCCGGAACGGCTGGAGACCCTCAGTCGGACCGTGCTGCCAGGCCACATCACCCTGCGTGCTGAGCACGTGGTTCATCGCGCGCTGAAACGCCTCGGTCGGGAAACAATCGAGCGCCGGCACGCCGGCCGCCACTGAGATCAAGTTCGGATCGGACGCGGCACGGACCAGATCGCGAACAGTCGTGGACTCGGAGGCCTGGAGGGCTGACGCCGCAATCTTGCCGCGCCACGCGAAGGGCGCGCTCGCGGTATCGGGCCTGGCGGCGACGAACGTGCCGCGTCCGACGTAGCCGCGAACCAGCCCGCGCGCTTCGAGCTCGCGATACGCGCTCACGACGGTCGCGCGGCTGATTTTCATCGCGATGGCCAGGTCGCGCTCGGGCGGGAGCTGCTGTCCCGCGACCACGGCGCCGCGCGAGATGCCGTGTTCGAGCAGCGTCACGATCCGGCGGTAGAACGGCCGCGTCCGTGGCAGCGTTTTCGCGTCGACGCCGAGCGCGCGAAACAAGCCATTCACTGATTGGTCTGTTTGACGAACGGCGGCCTTAGGCATGATGGCTTCACTATGCCATCAGAAACCAGTCCAATCAATGCTTCCGCGCCCACCGTCGCGCGCCCGTCCGACGGCCTGGTGTACGTCAGCGGCGCGTGGCGCACGGCGGCCGAAGCGTCCATCAGCGTCTTCGATCACGGCCTGCTGTACGGCGACGGCGTCTTCGAGGGCATCCGCGCCTACAACCGGCGCGTGTTCAAGCTCGAGCGGCACATCGATCGGCTGTTCGATTCGGCCAAGGCGATCCGCCTGGAGATCCCGCATACACACGCCGAGGTCTGCGAGATCGTCGTCGAGACGTGCCGCCGGAACGGGATTGCCGACGGCTACATTCGACTGGTCGTCACGCGCGGCCCGGGCGATCTCGGGATCGATCCGCGCAAGTGTCCCCGCGCCGAGCTGATCGTCATCGCGCGCCAGTTGACCATGTACGCGGCGGCGGCGGCGGGAATCAAGGTGGTGACGTCGACGTTCCGCCGCAACGCGCCCGACGCGACGAGCCCGTCGATCAAGTCGCTCAACTATCTGAACAACATCCTGGCGCGCATCGAGGCGAACGATCGAGGCGCCGACGAAGCGCTGATGCTCGACGCGCAGGGCTACGTCGCCGAGGCGACCGTGGACAACTTCTTCATCGTGACCGAACGGGCTCTGCTGACGCCACCGACCGCGACGAATTTGAAGGGCGTCACGCGAGAAACGCTGCTCTCGATCGCCGTCGACCTCGGCATCAAGGCGGAAGAACGACCGTTCACGCTGTTCGACGTCTGGACGTCGAAGGAAGCCTTCATCTGCGGAACGGGCGCGGAGGTCGTGCCGGTGCTGACGGTCGACGATCGGCGCATCGGCGACGGCGGCATCGGCCCGATCACCGCTCGCATCGTCTCCGCGTACCACGAAGTGGTGCGTTCGCAGGGCGCTCCGATCTGGCCGGAGACGGTGAACGAAGCCGTACCTGCCGGCCACATTGCACTTGCCGGGCGCTCGGGAATTCTAGTTTCACTTCCCGGTAGCCGGTAGTGTCGGGCTTCAGCCGGACTTCGCGCGGTCCGCCTGAAGGCGGTCACGACACTTGGGGAACGCCTGTAGATTGCACCGTCGTACCGCTAGACCATCCGCACCGCGGGAGGCGGCTCGCTGCCTTCGCGCTGGGCGGCGGCAAGGCTTCGCGCGAGCGTTTTCGCGATCTGCTCCGCGCGGCTGGCGGCCTGAGAGGTGTAACAGATGCGCAACTGGTGGTCGCCGCCCTGGTCGACGTAGAACGGATCGCCGGTCAGGACCATCACCGACTCGCGCAGCGCATGTTCCTGCACCGCCCGTGCGCGAATCGTCGACGGCAGCTCACACCAGAGGATAACCGCCATCCGGCACACTGAACCTCAACTGGGCGGCCGGGACGTGCTCACGCAGCGCCCGGACCATGGCATCCCGCCGTCGGCGGTGCTCCGCCGTGAGCAGCGACAGATGGCGGTCCAGGACGCCCTGCTCCACGAGCTCGCAGATCACCAGGCTGCGACAGGTTCTGCGTGTGCGGATCGATCTGCTGCTTGATCAGGGCGAGCTGATCGACGATCGGGCGCACGGCGCTGATCCAGCCAAGGCGCAGCCCGGGCGCCAGCATCTTCGAAAAACTGTTGATGCGAATGACGACGGTGTGCGCCTCGTCGAGTGTGAAGAGTGAGGGTGGAGGCGGTGGTCCGTTGAGCGCCAGATCGCGATAGGTATCGTCCTCGACGATCGGCACGCGATAGCGGGCGGCGAGCTCGAGTAGTTCCCGCCGCGTGCGAATCGGAAGGTTGATGCCGGTCGGATTCTGGTGTGTCGGGTTGGTGTAGATCAACTTCGGCCGGTATCGCAGCAGCAGCTCTTCCAGTTCGTCAGTGTCGGCGCGGGTGATGTCCCATCCAACGAGCCGCGCGCCCGCGCTGCGGAACGTCTGGATGGCGCCGAGATAACCCGGCCGATCGATCACGATCGCGTCGCCGGGATCGACCAGGCACCGGGCGAGGAGGTCGAGACCCTGTTGTGCGCCGGCGAGCACGAGGATGTGTTCGGGATCGCCGCCAAACCTGTGCGCCAGCGCCGCGCGGAACGACTGGAGCCCCTCGGTCGGACCGTGGCGCCAGGCCGCGTCGCCTTGCGTCGTGAGCACGTGGTTCATCGCGCGCTGAAAGGCCTCGGTCGGAAAACAGTCGAGCGCCGGCACGCCGGCCGCCACCGAGATCACGCTGGGGTCGGACGCGGCGCGGACCAGATCGCGAACGGTCGTCGTGTCGGCGGCCTGCAGCGCTGACGCCGCAATCTTGCCGCGCCACGCGAACGGCGCGCTCGCGGTATCGGGTCTGGCGGCGACGAACGTGCCGCGTCCGACGTAGCCCCGAACCAGCCCGCGCGCCTCGAGCTCGCGGTACGCGCTCACGACGGTTGCGCGGCTGATCTTCATCGCGGTGGCCAGGTCGCGCTCCGGCGGGAGCTGCTGTCCCGCGGCTACGGCACCGCGCGCGATGCCGTGTTCGAGCAGCGTCACGATTCGACGGTAGAACGGCCGCGTCCGCGGCAGCGTTTTCGCGTCGACGCCGAGCGCGCGAAACAAGCCATTCACTGATTGGTCTGTTTGACCAACGGCGGCCTTAGGCATGATGCCTTCACTATGCCATCACAAACCAGTCCAATCAATGCTTCCGCGCCCGCCGCCGCCCGCCCGTCCGGCGGTCTGGTGTACGTCAGCGGCGCATGGCGCACTGCGGCCGAAGCGTCCATCAGCGTCTTCGACCACGGCCTGCTGTACGGCGACGGCGTCTTCGAGGGTATCCGCGCGTACAACCGGCGGGTGTTCAAGCTGGAGCGGCACATCGATCGCCTGTTCGACTCGGCCAAGGCGATCCGCCTGGAGATTCCACACACACACGCCGAGGTCTGCGACATCGTCGTCGAGACCTGCCGTCAGAATGCGATTGCCGACGGCTACATTCGACTGGTCGTCACGCGCGGCCCTGGCGATCTCGGGATCGATCCGCGCAAGTGTCCCCGCGCCGAACTGATCGTGATCGCGCGCCAGTTGACGATGTACGCGGCGGCGGCGGCCGGTATCAAGGTCGTGACGTCGACGTTCCGCCGCAACGCGCCCGACGCGACGAGCCCGTCGATCAAGTCCCTCAACTATCTCAACAACATCCTGGCCCGCATCGAGGCGAACGATCGAGGCGCCGACGAAGCACTGATGCTCGACGGACAGGGCTACGTCGCCGAGGCGACCGTGGATAACTTCTTCATCGTGACCGATCGGGCCCTGCTGACCCCGCCGACCGCGACCAATTTGAAGGGCGTCACGCGAGAAACGCTGCTTGCTGTCGCCGCCGACCTCGGCATCAAGGCGGAAGAAAGACCGTTCACGCTGTTCGACGTCTGGACGTCGAAGGAAGCCTTCATTTGTGGAACGGGCGCCGAGGTGGTGCCGGTGCTGACGGTCGATGAGCGGCGCATCGGCGACGGCGGCATCGGTCCGATCACGGCTCGCATCGTGTCCGCGTACCACGAACTGGTGCGTTCGCAGGGCACGCCAATCTGGCCGGACGCGGTGACTGAAGATGTCGCGGCTGACCAGATTGCCCTTGCCGGGCGCTGACCGCCTTGAGCAGGCTTCAGGCGGCCTTCAAGACCGTGCGCTCAGACGGTCGGCCGCGCTGAACACCCATCGATCCGCCGCCACGAAGTTCACCGCGACCATCACGCCAACGGCCAGCGCGTTGGCTGGCATCGGCGGCAACCCGAACGCACCGGCGAACAGAGCCATCAAGGCCGCGTTGCCGGCGATGGAGGCGACGCCATTGGCGAGCTGAAACCTGACGAAGCGAACCGGCGAGCCGCCGGGGCGATCGCGCCAGGTCCATCGAGCGTGCCAGAGATAGTTGTGCACAACGGCGAGCTCGACCGCGACTGGGCGTCGCGGTCATCCAGGACCAGTGGGCGTGCGTGGTCAGCCACCAGAGTGCGGTGAGCTGGAGCAGGAAACCAAGAAGGCCGACGCCGGCGAACCGGCCTATGCGCAACGGGTTGCTCACCGATTCACCTGTGTTTTCCGGCCGAACGACCAGACGTCGAACGGCGAAACGTCATCAGACTCAACAGCCTTCCCTATGCGGCAATGTGAAAACGGTGGACGGCGCGGCTCACGCCTCGTTCGGACATTGCCGCGGCCTCGGGCCGTCGTAAGATGTGCGTCAGGAGGTTCGCGATGGCCGAGACCGCCAAGTGCGCCCACCCCGCCTGTGAATGCCAGGTTGAGAAAGGCGGCCCTCACGGGAAATACTGCAGTGAGCACTGCAAAGAGAAAGGTCAGACCACGGAGCTTCGCTGCGAATGCCGGCACCCGGCATGTCGATGACCCCCGGATCTCCCGCGACGTATGGACGCACCGGAACGCTACGAGCAGCTGATCGCGTTTCTCGACTCGAACCTATCCAACCCGGTCGATCGCCAGGAATCGGCGGATGGGACGGTGCAGTTCGTCGGCGGTGAGCCGGCCGATGTCGTCGTCTCGCTCACGCAGGCCAGCGTGATCGTCTCGGAATTTGCCGGCGTGTGGGAGAACCCCTGTACTTTCACCGCGAAACCCCGGCGGGTGGGCGTGCTCAAGTGGCGCCGGCTCCCCGAAACCGCGCTGTTCAACGCGCTCACGACGCTCATCAAGGGCGCGCGCGAGGCGCGCCTCTCGCGCTTTCGCGTGTGCCGCTACTGCGCGCGCAGCACCGCGCCCGAATGGATGTACAACGACGCTGTGTGTCAGGCCTGCGCAGACCAGCACAGCGGCGCGATTCATTGACCACGCGCGGCCTGAAGGCCGGCGTTACTTTCTGGCGTCGAGGTCGCCCCAGCGCGCGTACGCCGCGGCAAGGTCCCGCTGCAGTTCCTCGGCGCGCGCGAGCGTCCGCCTTGATGCTCTCCGCGCCCTCCTTGTAGAAATCGGGCCCCGCGATCCGTTCCGCCACGGCCTTCTGCTCTTGCTCGAGCGCATCGATCGCCGCGGGAAGGCCGTCCAGTTCGCGCTGATCCTTGAACGACAACTTCATGCGCCTGGCGACGATCTTGGTCGTCTTCGGCTTTTCGTCGGGCGCCTCGCGGGCCGCGCCTCCTTGACCGCGCCGGCGGCAGCGGGTTTCGACGTGTTCTCCGCCAAGGCGCTGGCGAACCCAGTCCTCGTAGCCGCCCACATATTCACGAACACGCCCATCGCCCTCGAACACGAAGGTGCTGGTCACGACGTTGTCGAGAAACGCGCGGTCGTGGCTCACGAGCAGCAGGGTGCCGGGCCACTCGACGAGTTGCTCCTCGAGCAGTTCGAGCGTTTCGAGATCCAGATCGTTGGTCGGCTCGTCGAGCACGAGCACGTTGGCGGGCCGCGTGAACAGCCGCGCGAGCAGCAGGCGGTTGCGCTCGCCGCCCGACAGCGCCTTCACCGGTGAACGCGCGCGTTCGTCCGAGAACAGGAAATCGCGCAGGTACGCGTGGACGTGGCGCGTGCGTCCGTTCGAGGTGACCGTGTCGTTTCCCTCACCCACCGTGTCGAAGACGGTCCGCTCCGGATCGAGTTGTTCGCGCTGTTGATCGTAGTACGCGATCTGGACGTTCGCTCCGAGGCGCACCTCGCCTTCGTCCGGCTTCAGCTCACCGAGCAGCATCCGGAGCAGCGTCGTCTTGCCGGCGCCGTTGGATCCGATGAGGCCGATCCGATCGCCGCGAATCACACGTGTCGAGAAATCGCGGATGACCGGTGCGCCGCCGAAGCCTTTGCCGATGCCCTTCGCCTCGAACACGAGCTTGCCGGACTGCTCCGCCTGCTCCACCTGCAGGCGCACGGTACCGATCTGTTCGCGGCGCGCCGCGCGCTCGGCGCGCATCGCCTCGAGCGCCTTGACGCGCCCTTCGTTTCTGGTCCGACGAGCCTTGATCCCCTGCCGCAGCCACGCTTCTTCTTCGGCGAGCTTCTTGTCGAACTTGCCGGCCAGCACCTGCTCGTTGGCGAGCGCGTCCTCCTTGCGCCGCAGGTAGGTCGCATAGTTGCCGGGCCACGATGTCAGCCGTCCCCGGTCGAGCTCGATAATCCGCGTGGCGAGCCGCTGAAGGAACGCGCGGTCGTGGGTGACGAACATCACCGCGCCTTCGTACTCGGCGAGAAAGCTTTCGAGCCACTGAATGGCGTCGATATCGAGGTGATTCGTGGGCTCGTCGAGCAGGAGCAGGTCCGGCTGGCCGACGAGCGCGCGCGCCAGCAGCACGCGCCGCCTCCATCCCCCGGACAGGGTATCGACGATGGCGTCGGCCGGCAGCTGGAGGCGCGAAAGGATCAACTCCACGTGATGCTCGCGCAGCCACGACTCGTCCTCCTCGAGATGATGCGTGTGCCCCTCCGCGACGACCTCGAACACCGAGCGCTGTGCGGACAGCGGGACGTCCTGCTCGAGCCGCGCCACGCGCAGCGAGGGCTGTCGCCACACGGAGCCGGAGTCGGGCGCGGTCTCGTCGCTCAATATCCTCAGCAGCGTCGATTTGCCGGTGCCGTTGCGGCCGATGATGGACACGCGCTCGCGGGCATCGATCTGGAGTGCGACCTCGTCGAGCAGCGGCAGATGTCCGTATGCGATGGAGACGCGGTCCAGCGTCAGCAGGGGCATCCCCCAAACGTACCTCATTTCAGCTACCATCGCATGCAGTCCGGAGAAGCGCATGCGACGTATCACGTGCATCATCGTTTCGTTCACGCTCACGGCCACGCTCCTGGCGCAGCCGCGGCTGACACTCGACTACTCCGCCATCGCGAAGCGGCTGGTCCAGCAGCTCGCACTCAAGCCGGGCGAACGTGTGCTGTCCATCGCGCACCCGGGCGTCTTCGACGATCTCCTGCCGTACATCCGGTATGAAGTGATGCGCGCCGGCGGCGTGGATCTCGGCGTCGTCGACGTCCTTCGCGAGCCGGTGCCGGAAACGTTCGACGAGGCGGTGCTGCGCAAAGGCGCTCGAGAGTCGAGGGCGCACTACAAATCGATGTTTCGCGACGTGGATGCGGCGATCATGATGCCGGGCGCCAATACGTCGCACCCGGCCTATCTCGCGATGCAGGACTGGCTCAAGGACGACCTCACGGCGCACCAGGGGCGGCGGACGATCCATTTCCACTGGATCGAGAACGGCAGCGCCTATCCGATCGCCGGCCAGCCGCTGCCATCCCGGCCGGAGATGGACGGGCACTATCAGCGGGCACTGCTGCAGACCGACTACAAGGCGCTCGCCGACATCGAACGACGGTTCGCGGAGGCGTTGAAGTCCGGCGACGTCCACATCACGTCGCCAGGCGGCACCGATCTGCGTTTCCGCACCGGGAATCGCCCGCCCAACCTGCAGGACGGCGATGCGTCGGCCGCGCGGACCGCGCAGGGCAAGGTCCTCGTCGATCACGAGATTGAGCTGCCGGCGGGCGTGGTCCGGATCGCGCCGCTCGAGGAGACGGTGGAAGGCACGATTGCGTTTCCGCCGTCACAGTGGGACGGCCGGCCCGTGGAGGGGCTGCGGCTGCGCTTCTCCAAGGGGCGCGTCGCGGAGATCGTCGCGTCAAGCGGCAAAGAGGCGGTCGAGGCAGAGATGCTCAAGGCCGGCGACGCGGGCCGCGCGTTTCGTGAGATCGGCGTCGGGTTCAATCCGCTGCTTGCCGTCCCCGAGCGGACGCCGTGGATTCCGTACTATGGGTACGGCGCCGGTGTCGTCCGCCTGTCGCTCGGCGACAACACGGAGCTCGGCGGCGCCGTGGCGGCCGCGCCGGGACAGCCGGCCTACGTCCGCTGGAACTTCTTCACGGATCTCACGGTGACGGTCGGCAACACCGTCTGGATCCGAAATGGAAAACTGCAATGACCGAAGACAAGCCGCTGAAGTCGGCGATCGAGCTCGCGATGGAGCGCATGGCGAAGAAGGACCTGGAAGCGGGTATCACTTCGAAGCCGCTGACCGATGCTCAGAAAGCGGCGATCGCCGAGACGCGCAACTTCTACGAGGCCAAGATTGCAGAGCTCGAAGTGCTCCACCATTCGAAGCTCAAGGAC
This sequence comes from uncultured Acidobacteriota bacterium, assembly GCA_963794305.1. Taxonomy (GTDB): domain Bacteria; phylum Acidobacteriota; class Vicinamibacteria; order Vicinamibacterales; family CAVVIG01; genus CAVQFC01. The sequence goes on from CAWCDQ010000021.1 coordinate 10,704, forward strand.
GCGTCCGATCCCGCGCAGCGTGAGACGCTCGATCAGCAGTACCGCCGCGAGCGCGACCATCTGATCACCGAGCGCGACAACAAGATCGCCAGGCAGCGCGCATAAGGAAACCCTGTGTGGCGATGACGCGAGAGCAGGCGTAGGATCGAGGCGTGCGCCACCGCTCCTGGATCGCGGCCGCCCTCGTGCTGCTGGCGGCGGCCGGCGCGCTCGCCCAGCGCCGCTTCGAGGACTTCGACGGATTCCGTGGAAGCGGCCGCATCCCGACGATTCACAACGCACCCTACGACGGCCAGTTCACGTTCGTCCGCGTGCAATACGACACGGCGCCGGGCGGCTACTGGGCCGGCGGCCGCCCGTCATGGGTGCACGGCTATCCGCTCGCCGAAGAAAACCTGATGCGGATCATGAACGATCTCAGCCTCTTCAACGCGCGGACCGAAGAGATCAACGTGCTGTCGCTCGAAGATCCGGATCTGTTCAAGTACCCCGTCGCCTACATCATCGAGGTCGGCTGGTGGACCCTCAGCGACGCCGGCGCCGCCGCACTGCGCACCTACATCCAGAAGGGCGGCTTCGTCATCGTCGACGACTTCAAGACGATTGGATGGCGCGGTAACGGCACGGGCGGGTGGGAGCCGTTCGAGCAGAACATGAACCGCGTCTTCCCCGGCGTGAAGTTCTTCGACATGGAGCTGGGACATCCGATCTTCCACGCCTTCTTCGAGATCAACACGCTGGACAATTTTCCTCAGGCCTACAACACGGGACGGCCGGTCTTCAAAGGCGTGTACGAGAACAACGACCCAACCAAGCGGCTCGTGATGATCGTCAACTACAACACCGACATCTCGCAGTTCTGGGAATGGTCCGGCCGCGGGCTGCGGCCGGTGGACGATACGAACGAGGCCTACAAGCTCGGCGTCAACTATCTCTTCTACGGCATGACGCACTGAACGTCGAACGGATGTAGTGCAGGCCTTCAGGCCTGCGTACGCGGCGGACCTGAAGGTCCGCACTACTTCTGAGACGCGACCGGCGGCGGACGCCGATGGTGCGTCGCCTGCTCGTAGGCGTACGCGAGCGCGAGCATGCGGCGATCCTCCCAGAGGCGTCCAAGAAACGACACGCCGAACGGATACCGATCGCCGAGGAAACCGGCCGGCACCGTGACCTGCGGCAGGCCGGTCATCGCGCTCTCCTGGCACGTGCCCGGCTCCTCGCCGTACCGCTCCAGTCCGCCTTCATGCGTGTTCGGCCTGGCGAGGTTGGCCGGATACAGCAACGCATCGAGCCGCTGCTGATCCATCGGCGCCACGAAGAGCGCGCGGAATGCGTCGCGGCGCGCGTAGAACGCGGCGACGGCGGTTCGCAGCTCGTCGCCGGCCGGTGTCGGCTGAAGCGCGTCGCGCAGCCGCCGCGCGCTGACGGGCGCGAGCTTGCCCGACGCGAGCAGGCTCTCGATGCGTGAGCACGGGCTCGCCGGCCTTCGCACCGCGCGTCAGGTAGGACGTCCATCCGGCCTTCAGCGATCCTGGCGCGCTCCCGCGCGCCTCGACATAGCTGGCATCGAGGTTCGGAATCGTGACGTCGACGATGGTGGCTCCCGCCGCCGCGAGTTCTTTCACGACGTTCTCCATGTTGTCGGCCGCTTCGCGCTCGCCGGTGACGCCGACAAAGAGCTGCCGGAGCACGCCGATCCGCGCGCCCTTGAGCGCCTGCGCGATCGAGCGCGTCGGCGAACGAGCCGCCGCTGTGTTGCGCGGCGCCGGCCGTGGCCTCGTCCTCGGCGTCCGGGCCGGTGACCTGGTCGAGCACCAGCGCGAGCTCGCGCACCGACTTGGCAATCGGACCGACCGCGTCCTGGAACGTGTTCAGCGGCATCACGCCGGCGCGGCTCGTCAACCCGCGCGTCGTGCGGATCGTCGCGAGCGACGCGAACGAGGCCGGGTTCGACAGCGAGTTGCACGTGTCGGTGCCGAAGCCGAGCGTCGCGAGGCTGGACGCCACCGCGGTGGCGCGTGCCGCCGCTGGAGCCCGATGTGCTCAGCGTCGGATCGAACGCGTTGCCGATCGTGCCGCCGACCGTGCTGATGCCGAAGTCGCCGAACGGAAACTCGTCGAGGTTCGCCTTGCCGAGCATGACCGCGCCGGCCCGGCGCATCCCGGCCGCCACGCGCGAATCGAGCCGCGGCCGATGATCGACGAGCGCCCGCGAACCGCCCGTCGTCGGCAGACCGAGCACGTCGATGTTGTCCTTGAAGATCACCGGGATGCCGTGCAGCGGGCCGCGCACCCGGCCGGCCGCGCGCTCGGCATCGAGGTGACGCGCCTCGGCGATCGGCCGCGGATTCAGCGCGAGCATCGAACGCAGCGTCGGCCCGTGGCGATCGAATCGCGTCAGCCGCGCCAGGTATTCGCGCACGATGTCTTCCGACGTCGTCTCTCCGCGCGTCAGGGCATCCTGCGATCTGCGGGACCGTCTTCTCGACGACGGTGAACGGTGTCGCGGACGAGGCGGCGGGGAGCGCGACGCGCCAGTTGACGATCTGCGCGCGCTGCAGCGGCGTGAGGCCGCGCAGGTCCGGCTCCTCGACGAGGTGACGCGCGATGCGCGGTCACGCGCGCGATCTCCGATCCCGGCTCGGGAATCTTCGGCGCGGCGCCGGAATACGGCGCGGAGTACTTCGGCGCGACCAGCGCGTCGCGAAGCGGAATCGGGAACCCGCCGCGCGGATCGTAGACCTCGCTCAGCCCCTTCACGACGAACGTCATCAGCGAGACGGTCTGGCCCGGCTCGCACGGTCAGCGTGAAGACGTAGCCGATGTGCGCCGGATCGTAGCCGGGCCACGGCTCGGTGAACGGATCGGCGTACATGTCGCCGACCGCCGTCAGCAAGCCGGCCGCGTGCGAACCCAGGACATGCGCCGACGGACCGTGGCCGGACGGACCGCGCGCCGGATCGGCCACGTGCTTCGCGTTCTGCATGACCGTGACGAAGGTATCGGTCAGATCGATCGTCCGGTTGCCGTTCGACGAAGCGGCCACCGTCACCGGGCCGCCGTCTTCGAAGGCGCCCGCCGCTCCGCCCCACGCGACATCGATCACGCGGTCGTCGGCCGCCGTATTCGTGTAGCTGTCGACGTAGCGCAGGTAGTCGGCGTCGGCGGGAGCGAAGAGCGCTCGAGAGACGATCACGTCGCCATGAAGCACGGGCGTGATCGAATCGAAGCGGTCGCTGCCGTCGTGGGCCAGGCCGAAGCCGGTGAGGTACTGGTTCGGCACGAGCGTCGCGCCGCCGCGCGGCGCGGACGCGGATCTTGAGATAGCCGAAGCCGTTGAACGGATTGGCGCGGCCGCCGGTCGCGATGCCGCCGCTGTCCTGCGACCACGGGCGACGTGTCCTGGATGTCCCAGAACTGACCGTCGGCCGACGCAAGGCGCGTGACGGCGGCGGTCCGCATGCCCAGTGCGGCGACGATCGCCATGGCGCCGATCGACCGAAGCGCGACACGGCCGCCTCGCCTCATGGCGCCTCGGCGTAAGCCGTTCTGGCGATCGCCGGCGACGCGCGCCGGCGCGCTCCAGGTCGGGTAGCTCGCCTGCATTTCGGTCTGGACCGTGGCCGCGGTTTCGTCGGCCGTCCGGCCCTGCCGCTTCAACTCGATCGCGCGCGACTGGATCGCCTTCATGACCGTGCGCTGCTCGGCGATCAACGACGCGTCGCCCACAGGGCCGTGACTCGGAACGACCTTCACCGGGTGCAGCGGCTCGAGCTGATCGAAGTCGGCCAGCCACGCTTTCACGCTCGAATAAGGGCTGGCAAACGCGACGAATGTCCGGTTCATGACGACATCGCCGGCAAACAGGATGCGATCCCCTTCGACCCAGACGATCGTGTCGCCGCGCGTGTGCGTGGGTCCGAGCGACAGCAGTCGAACGCGCACGCCGCCCAGGTCGAGCGTGTGCTCGCGATCGAACAGCACATCGGCTTTTCGGAACTGCGCCTTCTCGAGCAGGTCCGCCACCAGCGGCGATCGGCTTGCGAAGGTCTTCGCCAGCGCGAGCCCGAACTCGTCGATGTCCTGCTGCTGCGCCTTTGCGCGAACGATTTTGGCGTTGGCGGGGAACGCCGACTCTCCCAGCGCGTGCTCGGGATGAAAATGCGTGCTCACGACGTAGAGCTCGCGCGTTCGTGCTCACGCTGTTGGTGACGCGAAGCACGGTCTCGCCGTTGCGCGGACCGAGGCCCGTGTCGACCACGAGCGTCGCCCTGCTGCCGACGATGATGCCGACGTTGGGGACGAGACCGACGTTGAGATCCGAGATGACGTGCACGTGCTCGGACACCTTGGAGACGGCGTTCTCGCGGATCAAGGGATCGGTCGATGGCGCCTGCGCGACACCCACGGCAGCCGCCAGCACCGCCCGACAGCAGATGGCCCATGCCGCGTATTAAACCACGCGGCGATCCGCGGTCACACGCTGATCGTCACCACGTTGTTGGCGAACGTCGTCGGGAACTGGCGGAGCGAGGACGTGGCCGGCCCCTGCACGACCGCGCCGCTGGTGTTGAACTCCGAACCATGGCACGGACAGACATACACGGAATTGGCGAAGCCGCTCACGGCGCAGCCCTCGTGCGTGCACACCGCGGTCACCGTGGTGCACCGCGCTCTGAGCCGTGCGCGCGACCAGATAGGTGCCGGTGGATACCGTCACCGTGGCCGCGCCTCCGACGGCGTTGAGCGGCGAGGCGGCGTCGACCGTGATCGTGAGCGTACGGTTGACCAGCGTGCCGGACACCGAAGGCAGGGCCGGCGCCGAACTGGGCGACGTCGTACTGCCGCCGCACGCCGGCGCCACGGCGCCGAGCGTCAACAGGGAAACCGCCTGACAGGTACGCACGCAGAATTCGCGGCGAGTCGGCAGCGGGAGCGAACGGTCGTCGGCTGTATGCATGCCGCGCGCTGAGTGCAACGACGATGCCCGGCAGTAATTGAGAATTCTCGCGGATCTGACGCTCGAGTGCGTCCGCAGGCCGTGACAGACGCATGTGCGCGCACGGTGACAGTCCGCTCTGTGAACCTGCCAATATCTCAGCCGTCTGGCACAGGTCGTGCTCTCTGAGCTCGTGTGGAAAGCCTCACGGCGCCGAACCCCCTCGGGTCGCAAGCCCCGAAGCGCCGGTCCCTGGTCAAAAGCCCTTTGTTCTGGTCTTTGACGAGCCTCACGGGGCTCGTCATCGTGTTTGCGGTGATGCTCGTCGCTGCCATACCGCTGTCGTCGGATACCCTGCGCCACCGGATCGTGCTGTACCTGGCGGACAAGCTCGACAGCGAGGTCGAGCTGGGCGATCTCCACCTGCGCGCCTTCCCGCGTCTTCGGGTCGAAGGCGCGGACCTTCGCATCCGCAGGCGCGGCATGGACGACTTCCCTCCACTCATCGCGATCAAGTCCTTCCACGTCGAGGCCAGCATCGTCGGCCTCTATCACAAGCACGTCGATCACCTGCGCCTCGACGGACTCGACATCAACATCCCGCCAAGCCAGGTTCGCGACAAGGTCAATCAAGAGACAAGCGGGAACACGCCATCGGAAAACAGTGCCGATGAACACGACGTGTTCACCGACGGCGGCATCGTCATCGACCGCATGGACACGAACGATGCGCGTCTCATCATCCTGCCGTTCAAGAGAGACAAAGCGCCGAAGGTGTGGGCCATTCACAACCTCCACATGCGCGATCTCGGAGCGCCGCATCCGTGGCCGTTCAACGCGACGCTGACCAACGGCGTGCCCCCTGGCGAGATCGACGTGAACGGTGCGTTCGGACCGTGGCAACGCAAAGAGCCCGGCGACACGCCGCTCAGCGGCGTCTTCGACTTCGCGAAGGCGGATCTCAGCGTCTTCAAGGGCATCTCGGGCACTCTCTCGTCTCAGGGCTACTTCGGCGGCACGCTGGCGAAGCTGGAGGCGGCCGGCGACACCGACACGCCCGATTTCACGATCGCGGTCGGCGGCCATCCGTTTCCACTCTACGTGCAGTATCAGGCGCTCATCGACGGCACGAACGGCGACACGCGCCTCGAGGTCATCGACGCGTGGTTCCTGAGCTCGTATCTGCACGCCACCGGCGCCGTCCTCGACTCGCCGAAGGGACAGAAAGGGCGAACGGTCTCGCTCGACGTCGCGATGGACAAGTCGCGCATCGAGGACGTGATGACGATGGTCGTGAAGGCCGCGTCTCCACCGATGATCGGCGGGCTGAAGCTGAATACGAAGTTCCTGCTTCCGCCTGGCGACAACGACGTCATCGATCGGCTGCGCCTCGACGGGCAGTTCTGGATCGCGAAGGCGCGGTTCACCAACTTCGATGTGCAGGGCAAAATCGAGGAGTTGAGCAAGCGCGGACGCGGGAAGACGGCTGAGGTGGACAAGCCGCGCGTCGCGTCGGATTTCCAGGGGCGGTTCAAGTTGGGAGGCGGGCGCCTGCTGCTTCCGGAGGTGTCGTTCGAGGTGCCGGGCGCGCGCGTCGAGCTCGCGGGGAGCTACGCGCTGAAGAACGAAACGCTCGACTTCAAGGGTCAGCTGCTGCTCGACGCCAGAATCTCACAGACGACGACCGGATGGCGTTCGCTCCTGCTGAAGGTCGTCGATCCGCTGTTCAAGGGCAAGAGCGGCCGCGGGAGCGCGATTCCCATCAAAATTGGCGGATCGCGGAGCGCACCGGCGTTCGGCCTCGACGTCCGCCGCGTGTTCAAGCGTGGAGATCAGTGAAGTGACAACAAGTTGCAACCCTGCCCCGTCGCGATGTCAGTATGATCGTTTGAACGATGTGGATAGTCCGGATCGCGTTAAGAAGGCCTTACACGTTCGTCGTGCTCGCTCTGCTCATCCTCATGGTGGGCCCGCTGACGATCGCCCGTACGCCGACTGACATCTTCCCCAACATCAACATTCCGGTCGTCACGATCGTCTGGAACTACGGCGGCCTCTCGGCCGACGAGATGTCGAACCGCATCGTGTCGATCTACGAGCGCAACCTGACCACGACGGTGAACGACATCGAGCACGTCGAGTCGCAGTCGCTGCGCGGCATCGCGGTCGTGAAAGTGTTCTTTCAGCCGGGCGCGAACATCGATCTGGCCGTCGCGCAAGTCACCGCGTCGGCGCAGTCGCAGCTGCGTCAGCTGCCGGCAGGCACGCAACCGCCGTTCATCCTCACCTACAACGCCTCCACGGTTCCCGTCCTGCAGCTCGCGCTGTCCGGCAAGAGTCTGTCGGAACAGCAGCTGTTCGACATCGCCGTGAACTTCCTCAGGACGCAGCTCGCCAGCGTGAACGGCGCCCAGATTCCGTACCCGTACGGCGGCAAGCAGCCGCAGATCCAGGTCGACCTGGATCCCGAATCGATGCAGGCCAAGCACCTGACGCCGGCCGACGTGGTGAACGCCATCAGCGTCCAGAATCTCATTCTGCCGGGCGGCACGCAGAAGCTGGGCTCGACCGAATACGACGTCGACCTGAACGCGAGCCCGAAGACGATCGAGGAGCTCAACGACCTGCCGATCCGGACGGTCGGCGCCAACACGATCTACGTGCACGACGTCGCGCACGTCCGGAACGGCTTCCCGCCGCAGACCAATATCGTCCGCGTGGACGGGCTGCGGGCCGCGCTGCTCACGATTCAGAAAGTCGGCAACGCCTCGACGCTCGACATCATCAACAACGTCAAGAACGCGTTGCCGCAGATTGCGGCGAGTCTGCCGCCGGAGCTGGAAATCAAGCCGCTCGCCGACCAGTCGGTGTTCGTCCAGGCCTCGATCTCCGGCGTGCTCCGCGAGGCGCTCGTCGCGGCGTGCCTCACGGCGTTGATGATCCTCGTGTTCCTCGGCAGCTGGCGCAGCACGGTCATCATCGCGGTCTCGATCCCGCTGTCGATCCTGAGCTCGATCATCGTCCTGAGCGCGCTGGGCGAGACGATCAACATCATGACGCTCGGCGGCCTGGCGCTCGCCGTCGGCATGCTGGTCGACGACGCGACGGTGGCGATCGAGAACATCAACTGGCACCTGGAGCAGGGCAAGGATCTGGAGCCGGCCATTCTCGAAGGGTCGGATCAGATCGCGATCCCGGCGTTCGTCTCGACGATCTGCATCTGCATCGTCTTCGTGCCGATGTTCTTCCTGACCGGCGTCGCGCGCTACCTCTTCGTGCCGATGGCCGAGGCGGTCGTCTTCGCGATGCTCGCCTCCTACGTCCTGTCGCGCACGCTCGTGCCGACGATGGCGAAGTACCTGCTGCACGCGCACGAGGCGCACGGCACCGGCGCCCCGTCGCGCAATCCGTTCGTGATCGTGCAGCGCGCGATCGATCGAGGCTTCGTGCGGATGCGCGACGGCTATCGTTCGCTGCTCGAGCAGTGCGTCGACCGGCGGGCGATCTTCACCGCGGCCTTCCTCGGCGCCTGCGTCGCGTCGTTGTTCCTGGCCCGCTGGGTCGGCGAGGACTTCTTCCCCGCCGTCGACGGCGGCCAGTTCAAGCTGCACCTGCGCGCCGCGAGCGGGACGCGCATCGAGGAGACGGCGATTCTCGCGGACCGCGTCGAGGAGGCGCTGCGCGAAATCATTCCGTCGGGCGAGCTCGCCGGGATCATCGACAACATCGGGCTCCCCTACTCCGGGCTGAACCTGTCTTACAGCACGTCGGCGCCGATCGGGCCCGGCGACGCCGACATCATGGTGTCGCTCGGAAAGGACCACAGGCCGACGGCCGAGTACATCCACGACCTCCGGATGTCGCTGCCACGGCGCTTTCCCGGCGTCACCTTCTCGTTCGTGCCGGCCGACATCGTCACGCAGATTCTGAACTTCGGGCTGCCGGCGCCAATCGACATCCAGATCGTCGGCCGGAACATCGCCGCCAACCGCGTGTTCGCGGGACGTCTGGTGTCGAAGCTCGCGCAGGTGCCGGGCATCGCCGACCTTCGCGTGCAGCAGGAGTTCAACCAGCCGCGGCTGCACCTGGACGTGGACCGCACCCGCGCCGCGCAGATCGGGCTCACGCAGCGCGACGTCGCGACCAACCTGTTGATCTCGCTCTCGGGCAGCAGCCAGACGACGCCCACCTGGTGGCTGAACCCGAACACCGGCGTCAGCTACGCCGTGGCCACCCAGACGCCGCAGTACGACATGGCGTCGCTCCAGGATCTGGGCAACATTCCGATGACCGGCGCCGCGCGCGGACAGACGCTGCAGGGACTCGCCACGGTGACCCGCGACGTCGGGACGCAGGTCTCGTCGCACTACAACGTGTCGCCGGTGATCGACATCTACGGCGCCGCGCAGGGCCGGGACCTCGGCAGCGTGTCGCGCGAGATCAATCCCATCCTTGCGGCGGCCCGAAAGGAACTGCCGCGCGGATCCCAGATCATCGTGCGCGGCCAGATCGACACGATGACGACCTCCTTCGTCGGTCTGCTGGCGGGTCTCGCGCTGGCGATCGTGCTCGTCTACCTGCTGATCGTCGTCAATTTCCAGTCGTGGCTCGACCCGTTCATCATCATCTCGGCGCTCCCTGCCGCGCTGGCGGGGATCGTCTGGTTCCTGTTCCTGTCGCACACGACGTTCAGCGTGCCTTCGCTGACCGGGGCCATCATGTGCATGGGTGTCGCGACGGCGAACAGCATCCTCGTCGTCAGCTTCGCGAAGGAACAGCTCGAGAACGGCGCGAGCGCGATGCAGGCCGCGGTCGAAGCCGGGTTCACGCGCTTTCGTCCCGTGCTGATGACGGCGCTGGCGATGATCATCGGCATGGTGCCGATGGCCTTCGGCCTTGGCGAGGGCGGCGAGCAGAACGCCCCGCTGGGACGAGCCGTGATCGGAGGGCTCGCGCTGGCGACGGTGGCGACGCTCTTCTTCGTGCCGTCGGTCTTTGCGTTGCTGCACAGCAGGAAAGCGGCTCCGCGAGGACCCGTCTTACAGGAAGCGAATGTCGAACCGTAGGTCGTTTGGTCCGTTGATTTTCGGCGTGCTGGTGCTCGCGGCCGGGTTGGGGCTCGCGTTCTGGGGGATCTCCACGCGCGCCAAGTCGCTTGATGTCGTGACGAGGGAAACGCGCGAGCTGGCGGTGCCGACCGTGTCGGTGATCGCGCCCGAGCGCGGCTCGCCGCAGCAGGAGATCGTCCTGCCTGGAACGATGCAGGCATTCACCGATGCCGGCATCTTCGCGCGCGCGCCAGGCTACCTGCGCAAGTGGTATGTCGACCTGGGCGCGCCGGTCCGCGCGGGCCAGCTCATGGCCGACATCGACACCCCGGAGATCGATCAGCAGCTCGAGCAGGCGCGCGCAGACCTGGCCACCGCAGAAGCCAACGCCAGGCTCGCGCAGCTGACCGCTGAGCGGTACCGGGATCTGATCAAGACCGACTCGGTCTCGAAACAGGATCTCGACAACGCGAACGGCAGCCTCGAGGCGAAGGCGACGAGCGTCACGTCGGCCCAGGCCAACGTCAAGCGGCTGGAGCAGCTCAAGGGCTTCGGGAAGATCACCGCGCCGTTCGACGGCGTGGTCACGGCGCGCAACACCGACGTCGGCGCGCTGATCGACTCCGGGAGCAACGCGAAGGAGCTGTTTCACGTCGCGGCGGTGCATCGCCTGCGCGTGTACGTCAACGTGCCCCAGGTGTACTCGCGTGCCGCGCGGCCGGGGATAAAGGCGGACCTGACGTTGACGGAGTTTCCCGGACGGTCGTTCACCGGCACGCTCGCGCGCACGGCGCAGTCGATCGACATCGCGTCGCGCACGCTCCTCACCGAGATCGACGTGGAGAACCCGAAGGGCGAGCTGCTGCCCGGATCGTACGCGGAAGTGCACCTGAAGCTCGCGAGCGAGGCGTCGACGTTCAAGCTGCCCGTCAACGCCGTCATCTTCAGGACGGAAGGCGTCAGGGTCGCCGTGGTCGGCCCCGATGGAAAGGTGGCGCTGCTCCCCGTCACCCTCGGACGCGACTACGGCAACAGCCTCGAGGTCGTCTCCGGACTCGCCGGCACAGAGCGGATCATCATCAACGCGCCCGACTCGATCGAGGCCGGCCAGGCCGTCAACGTCGCCGCCGGAAAAACGGAGTGAAGTCCGTTCAGGCAGGCCTGAAGGCCTGCACTACGTCTGCTGGTGTCACATCGATGAAAGTAGTGCAGGCCTTCAGGCCTGCCGTCGTCCTCGCGCTCCTTGTGACCTCAGCCTGCGCGCCGACAACGAAGTACGTTCCTCCCACCGTCGACGTCTCGCCGGCGTTCCGTGAAAACGCCGACTGGAAACCCGCACAGCCATCCGACGCCGTTCTGCGCGGCAACTGGTGGGAGCTGTTCAACGATCCGGACCTGAACGCGCTCGAACAGCAGGTCGACGTCTCGAACCAGACGCTGCGTGCCGCTACGGCGCGGTTCGCGCAGGCGCGCGCGCTGGTGCGCGGCAGCCGCGCCAATCTGTATCCCGCGGTTGACTTCGCACCGTCCGTGTCGCGCGGCCAGCCGTCGGGCAATCGTCCGGCAAGCACGGTCCACGTCGCGACCAACGATTTCATCCTGCCGGTCGACGCAACATGGGAAGCGGACGTCTGGGGGCGACTCCACTACGCCGTCAGCGCCAGCCAGGCCGCGGCGCAGGCAAGCGCGGCGGATCTCGAAACGGCGCGCCTGAGCGTGCATGCCGAGCTCGCGTTCGACTACTTCACGCTGCGGGGAGTCGATCGCGATCGGCAGCTGCTCGATGCGGCCGTGGAATCGTTCGAGAAGGCGCTCGAGCTGACCCGCAACCGCTTTCAGGGCGGTATCGCATCGCTGGCCGACGTCGCGCAGGCGGAGACCGTGCTGGAGACCACGCGGGCGCAGGCGGTGGACGTGGCCGTCGCTCGCGCCTCGTTCGAGCATGCGATCGCGGTGCTCATCGGACGGCCCGCGTCCGCGCTGTCGATTGACGTCAAGCCGATGAGCGACGCGCCTCCGCAGGTGCCGGCAGGCATGCCGTCCGAACTTCTCGAACGGCGGCCCGACATCGCGGCCGCAGAACGCCGCGTGGCCGCGGCCAACGCGCAGCTCGGTGTGGCCACAGCGGCCTTCTACCCGCGGCTGATTCTCTCGGGCGCCGCCGGCTTCGAGAGCAGCCCGCTCGGGAGCCTGCTGAGCGGCACGAGCGGCTTCTGGGCGATAGGGTCGTCGCTGCTCGTGAACGTCTTCGACGCCGGCCGCCGGCATGCGGTCGCGGATCAAGCGCGCGCCGAGCAGGACGAGGCGACCGCCGTGTATCGGCAGGCTGTGCTCGTCGCCTTCCGCGAAGTCGAAGACCAGCTCGCGGCCCTCAGAATCCTCGACGAGGAGGCGGCGATACAGCGCCGGGCGGTCGATGCCGCCGAGCGCTCCCTGATGCAGGCGACCAACCGCTATCGGGGCGGGCTCGCCAACTACCTGGAAGTGACCTCCGCGCAGAACGCGGCACTCGCCAACCAGCGAACGGCAGCCGGAATTCTGACCCGCCGAATGAACGCTAGTGTCTTGCTGATGAAGGGTTTAGGAGGTGGCTGGCAGGTCTCGAACCTGCCCGGAGGCTAGCAATAAAGGAATTTCTGATCTACACTTACGTATCTTAATGTCGCTTATAGTCATAAAGGATACGTTAGATGCTGTCCAAGAAGTTCCTCGTAGCGGTTGCTAGCCTGCTCCTCGTTGTTGCTGCGGCATCTGCGCAAACTCCCGCCGGAGTTATCACCGGGCGCATTGCGGACGCGACCGGGCTTCCGCTCCCTGGCGTCGATGTCACCCTCCAGGGCACCGACATCAACCGGACATTCACGACTGGCATCGACGGACGCTACCGTTTCCTCGATCTCGCTCCCGGCGACTACAAGCTCACGTCGGCGCTGACAGGGTTTGCCACGAGCGTTCGCGACCGCGTGGTCGTCGGTGTGGGCCAGACCGTCGAACTGCCGGTCACGCTCGCCGTCGGCACGCTGACCGAAACCGTCAAGGTGACGGCACCGTCGCCGATGGTCGATGCCCGCCAGACCGGAACGGCGACCAACGTCACGATCGACGAGCTCACCAACATCCCGACGTCGCGCGATCCGTTTTCCCTGCTGCGCTCGGTGAATGGCGTCCTCGTGGACCGCGTCAACATCGGCGGAAACGAAACCGGACAGCAGTCCAACTTCGTCTCGAAGGGCACGCGGCCGCAGGACGCGGTCTGGACCATGGACGGCGTGGCGATCACCGACATGACGCTGACCGGCTCGTCGCCGACGTACTTCAACTGGGACAACTTCGAGGCCGTGCACGTCGCGACCGCCGGCCAGGCGATTACCCAGCAGACCGGCGGACCCGGGTTGGACTTCATCGTCAAGCGCGGCACCAACGCGTTCCATGGCGGCGCGCACTCGTATCTTCGACAACGACGCGATGGAAGCGTCCAACGTGCCGGCCGAGCTCGCGGCGAAAGGCGTCACGCCCGACACCGCGGACCACAACAAACAGATTGGCGACTACGGCTTCGAGATCGGCGGACCGCTCGTGCGGGACAGCGCCTGGTTCTATGGTTCGTATTCCGTTCAGGACGTGCAGCTCGTGCGCCGCACGGGCACCCTGGTCGACCGCACCCAGCTGAAGAATCCGAACGTGAAGGTGAACTGGCAGGCGACGCCGAAGGACATGTTCAGCGCCCTGTACTTCGACGGCTTCAAGATCAAAGACAACCGCAGCCCGGGCACCTCGGGCATCACGTTCGACGCGCCCACCGCGACGTTCCACCAGGACAACGCGTACACGAACAGCCCGCTGCACGGGCTCTTCAAACTCGCGGACGACCGCGTCGTCCGCCCCAACATGTTTCTGACGGTCAAGTATGCCTACTACAACACCGGTTTCCTCCTCACACCCGAAGGCGGTATGGGGCTCTCGTCCGGTCGTGATCTGACGACCGCGCGGCTCGTACGGCTCGACGGTCCAGAGCTCGAACGTCCGTCCGCAGATGAGCGCCAGCGTCGACCTCAACTCGTTCCTCAACGGCCTCGGCGCGGCGCACGACGTCAAATACGGCTTCGGCTGGCGCCGGATCAACGCGACGACCGGCACGCTGTGGCCGGGCAACGGCATCCTCGGCGTCGTGCAGACGCCGACCACGGTGATCGCGCAGGTGTTCCGGGAAGGCAGCGGCACCAACCGCACGCAGTACCTGGATGTGTACGTCGGCGACACGATCTCGAAGGGACGCGCGACCATCGACCTCGGCGTCCGGTACGATCACCAGGGCGGCCGCGCGCTGCCGAGCGTCACCGCGGCCAACCCCGCGTTCCCCTCGCTCGTTCCCGGACTGAACTTCGCCGGCTACGACGCGCCGTTCACGTGGAACAACGTCTCGCCGCGTGCCGGACTCAGCTACGCTCTCGACGATGCGCGCAAGACCGTGGCGCATGCCAGCTACGCGCGCTTTGCCGGCCAGCTCGATTCGGCCAGCGTCGGCATGATGAACCCGAGCTCGTCGGCCGGCGTCGCCGTCTACCGTTGGGCCGATCTCAACGGCGATCACCTGCCGTCGGCAGAGGAAGTGCTCACCAACCAGTTCCTTGGCACGGCGAACGGATTCAACGCCGCCAACCCGACCGCCGTCACGTCGGCGAACCGGATCGATCCGAACCTGAAGGCGCCGGTCACGCAGACGGTCGTCGCGGGTCTCGATCGTGAACTGCGGTCGAACCTGGCCGTCGCGGTGAACTACACCTACACACGGACGACGAATCTGCTCGGCAACGCGACGTATCAGGTGACGCCGCGCGTGGGCATGTCGTTGAGCGACTACGCGCCGGGGCCGACGCTGACCGGAGTGCTGCCCGACGGCACCACCTACAGCGTGCCGACCTTCATTCCGAACCAGGCGAAGGTCACCGCCGGCGGCAGCGGATTCCTGCTCAGCAACTGGAACGGGTACTACACCGACTACCACGGCATCGAACTGAGCGCGCTGAAGCGCCTGTCGAACCGGTGGATGGGGCGCGTCGGCATCACGCTGAACAACGCGCGCGAGCACTACGCGCCGGAAGCGATGTACGACACGAACGGCAATCCCACGCGGACCATCACCGAGCCGCTGGTGGACGGCGGACAATTCGCGCCGCAGAGCACGGGCAATTCGGTCGGCAACGTCTACATGAACGCGCGGTGGCAGTTCAACGCGAACGGCATGTATCAGGCGCCGCTCGGCATCGACCTCTCCGCCAACGTGTTCGGCCGCCAGGGTTATCCGTTCCCGCTGTTCAGGACCCAGGCGCTCGGCGCCGACACCGGGCTCTCGGTGCTGGTCACGCCCGCGATCGACACGTTCCGCTACGACAACGTGTGGGACACGGATCTTCGTGTGGCGCGCACGTTCAGGATCCGCGCGACCAGCGTGCGGGTCATCGGCGACGTGTTCAACGTGACCAACGCGAACACCGTGCTGATTCGCAACAACAACATCCTGTCGACGGCGTTCAACACGATCGCGCAGAACGAGAGCCCGAGGATCCTCGATTGGGCCTCGTCGTCAGTTTCTAGGAGCGCTTTCGACTCCGATGTAGTGCAGGCCTTCAGGCCTGCATTCCGGCGTGACCTGAAGGTCTCGCACTACACCAGATCGAAACAGCCGGCGGCTGAGGAACGCGTTTCAGGCGCGCGCCGCTTTTCGCAGCCATCGGCGCGCGTCTTGATATTGCGGGCAGGCTTCGGCAACCAGTTTCCAGAACTTCGGTGAGTGGTCCATGCGCTTCAGGTGCATGAGCTCGTGGATCAGCACGTAATCACGAACATCATCCGGCATCGTCACGAGACGCCAGTTCAGGCAGATGTGACCGCTGCGCGAGCAGGATCCCCAGCGCCAGCGCTGATTGCGGATGCTGATGCGGCTGACGGTCAGACCGTGCGCCGACGCCAGCTCCAGCAGGCGCGGCGGCAGTTCGCGCCTGGCTCGAACGATCAGTTCCCGATCGACCTTCTGTCGTTCGTCGTTCGAATCGAGCCCCGCGATCTTCGTTCGTCGGGCGCGCAGCTGCTTGTCGATCCAGGCCTGCTCGCGCGCGGCGAACGCCGCGGCCTCCCGCTGCGAACCGCGCCGCGGGATCGTCACACGCACGGTCCCGTCGTCGGTTACGCGAATCAGGTAGCGGCGGGCTCGCGGGTGGCGGACGAAAACCAGAACCGGGGTTCGGCGGGTTCCGGGTTCCTGGTTCAGGGTTGCTCGGTTCGTCAGGTTAAAGGTTCGGGGTTCTGTGGTTCGAGGTTCAGAGACAGCTGCAGCATCAGTGACCGCCGTAGACGAGGTAGCCGCGCTTGCGGAGGCTCTCGGCCAGCGCGGCTTCCATCTCGACCGCCCTGGCGTACGGCATCGGGTTCAGGTGTTGGTACAGCCGCGGGACGAGCCGCTCGCCGCAGCGCGTCACGACGGCCGCGGACTTGTAGCCTCGCTTGTGGTTCTCGAACCGCTCTTCGGGCGACAGGCCGGTCATCCCGACGTAGTAACCGGCTTTGCCGTCGCCTTTCGGGTCCCTCAGATACACGACATACACCGAGTGATGATGGGAACGCGTCTTCTTCTTGCGCGGCGCTCTGTCGGCCATCGCTGTTTATTGCCGGACATTTTAGCGCAGGTCAGTACGTCACCCGGACGCGATACTTCAGCGCAACCGTTCCGTCCGCGGCGACCGGTACCGCAAACGACGCCGCCCACGCCGCCGTCTTCTTCCACTCGTGCGACGATCGCACCATCTTCCACGTGCCGCCGATCGGTTCGTTCACGTCGACCGTGATCGCCGTCGTCTTGTGGTTGCGCAGCGTGATCTCGTATTCGAGCTCGTAGACGTTCGCGGCGATCTTCTCGAAGTCGATCTGGTTGCGCTCGCAGGTCACGTCGAACGCGTTTCCGATCTTGAGCTTCAGCTCCTCGTCCTTCGGCGTGTGGCTGATGCGATCCTCGCCCACGAACTGCGTCCCGCCTTTCGAGTCGGCCTGATAGACGCGGACGACGCCCGCCGGCATCGGCATGCCGAGACCGCTGCGTTCCTCGTTCTTGAACTGGTAATAGACCTGGACCACATCCTTGATCGGCGATCCGGGATGCTGGCTGTTCCGGTAGTAGAACGCCTGGCCGTCGACGACGTAGCGCTTGCTCACCGGGACGCCGGTGCCGTTCAGCATGCTGACCTGCTTGGTCTCGTTGTTGTTGATCGTCGTCTTCCGGCCGAGCGTATAGAGGTGATAGTCGGAAAACGATTCCTGCGCCATCGGTGCCGCCGCCGCACGAGCCACGTTCATCTCGGCCTTGTCCATCGCGCGCTCGAAGGCCTGACGGACCCGATTGAGATCGCCGGCGACGAGCTGAAGCTTCGTGTTGCGGAACGACGTCCCGCTGCCGTTGCCGAGCGTCACCCATCCGTCGAGATCGGCGGCCTTGTCGTCACGCCCGACGGTGAGGACGTAGTCGGCGTTCCACGACAGCTTGCTCGCCAGATACGACGCCTCGACCCGATGACGCTGCGCGCCGGCGTTGTCGAGCGTCCAGATCAGCGTGGGATGCGTGAACAGGTTGCCGGGAAGCTCCGGAAACTTGATGTGATCGGCGCCCATGCCGGTGACGATCTCGCCGCCGATCTGCCAGACCGGCGCGTTGTTGTAGCTGAGAAGGCGCGCCTTGACTTCCTCCTCGCGCGTCTCGCCGTTCTCGGAGCGCCGCCGGACCAGCGTGACATCGCGTCCCACGTACTTTCGCAGCAGCTTGTCGGGCTCGAGCAGATCGTACTCGTAGTTCTGTTCGAGCACGTTGACCCGCGACGGCTCGGTCAGCGAACGGAAATGGACGGTCGCCGGGTTGACGGTTGCCGCGATGTCCATGTACCGCAGGTCGAACGTGCCTTGCGGCAGCTGGATATTCCGGACGTCGCGGACGAGGGCAATGTCCGAGTTGTAAACGGTGACAGCCAGTTCGACCTGGTCGTCGAGCGTCGATGACGGCTGTGCCACTCCCGGGGCGGCCTGCGCGACTGGTGCGACGTGGCTTGGCATTCGGGCGGCAGCCGCGACGAGGACGGCTCCGAGCGTGAGTACGATTCGTGTCTGCATGGAACGGCTCCTTTGATGTCCTGCCCTTAGAACGGAGCCGCCAGAATTTCTTGCAGAGGGGTGGGCGAGCGCTACAAACCCGGGGTGCGCGACCAGGTCCGGCCGCCATCGGTCGTGACAAACACGCGGCCGTCGGCCGTGGTGACCGTCGCCGTTTCCTGGTCTGTGGCGGTGACCGAGCGCAGATCGACGGCTTCCGGAAAAGCGACGCGGCGCCAGGAGCGGCCATCGGTCGACAGCAGCACGGTGCCGGCGCTGCCCACCAGCCAGCAGACAGACGGGGACGGCGAGGCGCCGGCCGTCAGCCTGTCGGTGGCACCCGTCGGCTCGGTTCGCCACGTCGATCCCGCGTCGGCAGATCGCTGCACGGCGCCATCGGGAAGGAGCCGAAATCGTGTCGACGGGTTCGACGACACGACGATGACCTCAGGGATTGCCGCCAACGCTCGTGATCGCGCGGCAAAGGCGTCCAGCCGCACGCTTTCCTGAAGCTGTGCGGGCGGCGCCGCCGGAGCGGCAGCAGGAGAAGCCGCGACAGAACCGGCAGCGCCGGGAGCCGGCGCTGCTGCCGCACGCGCCACGTTCGACGCGTCGGGCTTTTCGATCACTTTCTGTTCGGCGGACGCGGCCGGCGCCTCCTGTTTATCGCGCGAAGCGGTCTCCCGTCGTTCCTCAACGCTTGGCCGAGCCTTCGGGGCCTCTGGAGCCACGGATTTCTCCCTGGCAATCTGATTCAGAGACTCCGGCGTGAGGGCCGTTTCCACCCGTGCGGCCGCAGCGCCAGAAGCGGATGCCGACGGACTCGCGACGGACGGAACAGGCGCCGCCGCCTGATCGACGACGGCCGCCGCGCCACCCGACACCTGCACGGGAGCCGGTTTCGGCACCGCGACCCAGATCGCCAGCGCGGTCGCGGCTGCCGTGAGAGGAACCAGCCAGGTGAGCGACGGCATGCGCCACGGCGATTTCGCGATCTCCGGCGGCAGCGTCTTCACCATGGCGGCAAGCAGTTCCTGACAGCGCGCGCAGTCGGCCGCATGCTGTTCCGCGGCGGCGCGCTCGCGCGCGTCGAGCGCGCCATCGGCCCAGGCCGCCAGGGTCTCGACGTCGAGGCAGGAGTCGCCCTTCGCCGCGGTCGCACGCGATTTGAGCGTGCTGGCGAGCAGCTGGTCCATTGACGCGTCGCGGTCAGCCTTCATGCTCTTCATGCTCGGACGTGGCGGCTCATCATATAGAACGATCCGCCTCCGATTTCTTGCGCCTCACATCGTCGCTCGCCCGCGGCTCGACGAGCATTTCCCGGAGATCGAGCGGACCGGGGTCCTCCGACGCCGCCTCGAAGCATTCGGCGATCTGCGTATCGCTCAGCCGGTGATCCTCGCGCAGCCGGCGCTCCACGTCCTCCCGCAGCAGCCGTCTGGTCCGCGCGAGCTGCCGCGACACGGTCGCCTCGTGCTCCTTCAGTATCCGGCCGGTCTCGGCGAGCTTCAACTCCTGTGCATAGTAGCAACACAGCCGCAGCCGATCGCGAGCGGCAAGTCCTTCGATGGCGCGGGCAAGCGCCTGGTGCAGGAGCGCGACATGCCGCGGCCGATCGGGGTCTGGCGGATCGGGTCGACGGCCCTCGTCTCGTTGCGGCGTGCTGTCCTCATCGGGCAGAGGCTGCAGCCGTTTCCCGGCACGCACACGGTCCACGTACCGTTGTGACAGCACCGCTCGCAGCCAGGTCGCGAGGCTGCTGCGTCCCTGGAAGTACCTGAAGAGCGACTGGCGCTCTCCGCCGCTGCCGCCCATGCCGTAGAGATCCGCGTAGAGAGAATCGGCGAGGTCGCGGGCGCCGCCGCTGGGATCGAGCGCGTCTGCCGCACGGTAGAGCAACGGTCTGTATTCGAGAACGAAACGCTCCCACGCCCGATCGTCTCCAGCCGCGCACTGGCGCGCGAGCTCGAGGTCGGCGGCGTAGGACGTGCTCACCGCGCGCGCACGGGCTCGACTTCTTCCTCGTCGTGGAACGGCAGGCCGTCGGTGAGCTCGGCCGCCTGCAGCATGCGCGGCACGCGGTCAATCGGCTCGAGTGGCTTGATCTCCTCGCCGCCGTTACCCGCCTGGAGTTCCTTGAACTTCCGCGCCTTCACGAGGACGTTGCCTTCCAGCGAGCCGACCGCGTCGTTGTACGACTCCAGCGTCGACTTGAGCCGCGTGCCGAGTGTCTGGAACCGATCGCCCAGCGTGCGAACCGCCTCGTAGAGGTTCTTGCCCAGGTCGCTGATCTTCCGCGCGTTCTCCTCCATCGCTTCCTGCTGCCAGCCGTACGCCACGGCTCGCAGCAAGGCGATCAGCGTGGTCGGACTCGCGGGAATCACACGCTTCTCGACGCCGCATTCGATCAACGACGGATCGTGCTCGAGCGCCGCGCTGAAGAACATTTCGCCCGGCAGGAACATCACGACGAACTCCGGCGTCGATGCGACCTTCTCGAAGTAGCTCTTGGCCGACAGCTGGGAGATGTGCTGCCGAACCTGGCGGGCGTGCTCGCCCATCAGGTTCAAGCGCGCGATCTCGTCGGGCGCTTCGAGCGCGCGCAGGTACGCATCGAGCGGCGCCTTCGCGTCCACGACGATGCGCTTGCCGCCCGGGAGGCGGACGATCACGTCCGGCCGAATCCTTTCATCGTCCGGGCCCTGCATCGTGTGCTGCTCCATGAAGTCGCAGTACTCGAGCATCCCGGCGAGTTCGACCACCCTCTTCAGCTGAAGCTCACCCCACCGGCCGCGGACACCCGGCCGCTTCAGCGCGTCGGTGAGGCGCCGCGTTTCGTCGCGCAGGCCCTGACCGGCGGTGTCGAGCGAGGCGATCCGCTGCATCAACTGCGCGCCGCTCTCGACGCGGCGCCGCTCGGAGTCCTTGATCTCACGATCGACCTGCTCGAGCGTTTTCGCCATCGGCGCCAGGAGATCCTCGATCGCCTTCTTCCGGGCGTCGATATCGCCCGCCGCTTCGGTGCGCGCTTCGCGCATGCGGGTTTCGGCGAGCTGCAGGAATGCCTCGTTGTTCGTTTTCAGGGCGTCGGCGCTCAGCGCCTGAAAGGCGTCGCGCAGCTTCGATTCGGCGTCGTGGTAAGCCTTGAGCCGCTCGGCATGGACGGCGCGCTCCTTGTCGAGCTCGGTCCGCAGACCGGCATGCGCCGGCCGGGACAGCAGCCATCCGATCGTCACGCCAATGGCGAGTCCCAGAATCAGCGTGATGACGAAGGTCAGAGGATCGATGGACATCAGTATCGCACGATCGAATCGATCGTTGACGCACCAACTCCGGTCCGGCCGGGGCTGCAACGATCGCGCGGGTACTCGTGCGAGCCCTCGAGCGCGTGCCGTCATCGGGACACGACGTAAGGCAGCCACGCCTCTGGCAGCTGCAGTTCAGCGGCGTGAATGGCCGCGTCCATCGCAAGCGCCTTCGCGGCCGGCGTCAACCCGCGGGCGCTGAGACCGGCGGCGATCGTCTGCAGCGCATGGCGCGCCTGAATCTGCGCGCGACGCCGCTTGCCCGCGTATTGGCCGGCGCCCTGGCCGTCCGCCTCGCGCGCTGCGGCGCGCGCCGCTTTCAGGCTGTCGAGCCGCGGCTGATTCACCGGTTCGAACGGCAGCTGCGTCTGGAATCGCGCGACCGACGCGGTGTCGAGTTCGCCCGCTTCCTTGAGCGCACGGGTGCGCGCCAGGTCGGCGCGGTAGCAGTCGAAGCACAGAAGACGAGACCGCGGAACGGCCGACGCCCCTCCAGATGAACGTCCTGCGGTCGAGCTTTCCGCTTTCAAGGCATCGCGGCAGGCGGAGCACAGCGCCCTGGGGCGTTTGCCTTCCAGCTCTCCCCCTGGAAACGTAACCCACTCTTCTGTAACGACTTCGTGCGCCTCGGACGACATCCCAACCTCCGCTTCAGGCCCGCGGAACGATGGCCTGGAGTCAGTCTAGACTGGGGGTGTGACAGGGGAGGTCACAGGGGAATTGCAGATTGCAGAGTCAGAATGCAGAATTGAAAGTGCAGAATTCGCAGTCAGATGGAGACGTGCTGGACAGCGTTCCCGCAGGCGCCCAGGAACTTCATGAAATCGGCGACGGTCGACCGTGAACGTCCGGGTGTTGATGTTGGGATGAAACGCGAGCCGCGTCGCCGCCTGGAAATCGCGGTCGAGCGCGACTCGCACGGCGTGTTCGCGATCGTGGATGAGGCCGAATGGCGACACCGATCCTGGCGTCACGCCCAGATGCGTCATCAAACGCTCCGGGGACGCGAAGCTCAGCTTGCCGTCGCCGATCTGATCGGCGACGGACTTCAGGTCGGCGCGCTTCGACGCCATCAACACCACCAGGTAGTGACGGTTGCCCTTCTGGTTCCTCAGAAAGAGATTCTTGCAGTGCGTCGCGTCGATACCGGACCAGTGCGCATTCGCTTCCTCGACCGTGGCGACGGGCGGATGCTCATGACGCGTGTACTCGATGCCGAGCTCGCGCAGCCGGGCGACGACGGCAGTCTCCTGATCGCTCACGATCAGCTATCCGGGAAAGCGGCGCCCATTGACACGGAGCACACGGTGACCGGCACGACGTCTCGACCTCGGAGCGGCGCTGGTGAAAAAGCGGGGCTGGAGCCCAGGTGCGAGACAACCGCTGAATTTATTACAGGAGCGTACCGACGGCGAATCGCGCGCGCTCGGACCGTGCTCTCTCGGAAGGTCGACGTGGGTCCTTCGCGAGACCGCGCAA
Organism: uncultured Acidobacteriota bacterium; assembly: GCA_963794305.1. GTDB lineage: Bacteria > Acidobacteriota > Vicinamibacteria > Vicinamibacterales > CAVVIG01 > CAVQFC01. Next base: position 33,608 of record CAWCDQ010000021.1, read on the forward strand.
TTCGACGCGCCGATGCACTGCCGCGTCGACCGGCGTCGATTCACGGAACCGGATCTGCTGACAGACTCGTTCACCCACGCGCAAATTTTTGTAATCGCATAAAGCCGAGCCAATGCCTTCAATTGCAAAATTCTGAAAGTTTCCGACACAATGGTCTCCTGCAGGACGGCAACCGCTTGCCTGAGCCGAAGCATCATGTTTGCGTCCTTTCTCGCTCGCTTCTCCCACGACCTGGCCATCGATCTGGGTACCGCCAACACGTGCATCTTCGCCCGCGGCCGGGGCATCGTGGTTTCGGAGCCGTCCATTGTCGCCATCAACAAGATCAACGGCCGGATCGAGGCCGTTGGCACGGAGGCGAAGGAAATGCTCGGCCGTACGCCGGGCAACATCACCGCCATCAAGCCGATGAAGGACGGCGTGATCGCCGACTTCGAGGCGGCCGAGAAGATGCTCACGCACTTCATCAAGAAGGCGCACAAACGCAGCGGCCTGCTGCGGCCCCGCGTGGTCATCGGCGTGCCGACCGAGATCACCCAGGTAGAGCGCCGGGCCGTCCGGGACAGCGCCATGCGGGCGAAGGCGAGCGAGGTTCACCTGATCGAGGAAGCGATGGCGGCGGCCATCGGCGCCGGCATGCCGATCACCGAGGCGTCGGGCAACATGATCGTCGACATCGGCGGAGGCACGACCGACATCGCGGTCATCTCGCTGGCGGGCGTGGTCTACGGCAAGTCGGTGCGCGTCGCCGGCAACGCGCTCGACGAAGCGATCATCATGCACGCGCGCAAGGCGCACAACCTGCTCATCGGCGAGCGCACCGCCGAACAGATCAAGATCGAGATCGGCTCGGCGTTCCCTCTCGAGCAGAAGGCCACGATGGAAGTGAAGGGCCGGCACGTGACGGAAGGACGTCCGGTCACCGTGACCATGAACGACGAGGAGATTCGCAAGGCGCTCGGCGAGCCCGTGCGCGCGATCATCCAGGCGGTTCACGACGCGCTCGAGCGGATTCCGCCGGAACTGTCCGCCGACATCTTCGACCGCGGCATCATCCTCACCGGCGGCGGCGCGATGCTGCAGAACCTCGACAAGCGCGTGCGCGAGGAAACCGGTCTGCCGGTGCAGCTCGCTGAAGATCCGCTGTCCTCGGTCGTGCTCGGCGCCGGCAAGATGCTCTCGGACTTCGAACTGCTCCGGCGAATCTCGCTGGACTAGGGATCTGAGAAAGTGCGAATTGCAGGAATTTGAGGAATTTGCAGAATAGCGGAAGTCCGAAAGGTCGCAGGAACTCAGCGTAAATCGAGCCCCTTGCAAATCCGATCGATGTTCAATCGGCATGTCATCGTCACCTCTCCGGGCATGGGCAAGATCGCCGAAGATCTCGGGAGTCGCGCACCAAGCGTTTCTGCATTCGCCATCCTCGACTTCGTCGAAACCCTCCCCCGCACAACCTTCGAGGCGATGCCGATCGCGCGTCAATTCGTTCGGTCGGGATTCGGCGTTGGCCGGCAACTCATCGCGAGCGCCTGCCGGGCGTCGCTCACACACAGAATTCACTCGCGCGCCTCGGCGTCGTCCTCGAAGAGGCCGACGAGAGCGAATTGTGGATGGAAGTCTGTGATGATCGAAAGATGCGGTGAAGCAGGAGAAGCGCCCGTAGACCGCTCCTCGGATGAGAGCGGTCGAATTGTGTGCGATCTTCTTGAAGGTCGATAGCACGACCGCAAGAATCCGCGAACACGCGAAACGCTAGACTCGGCAGTCCGTTCACGCCGTCCACTTTCCAATTCCTGCAATTCTGCAATCCTCAATCCTGCAATTTCCAGTATTCTGTCCCCATGCCCCGCAATGCCGAAGTGATTCGGCAGTGGACGATCCTGCGCGAGATCGAGCGCGCACGCGGTGCCGGAGTCACGATCGACGAGCTGGCCTCGCTCTGCAATGTCACCACGCGGACGATCCGGCGCGACCTGCAGGCGCTCGAGGAATCGGGCTTCCCTCTCTACGACGACAAGGCCCACGACGACGGGAAAACGCGCTGGCGCGTGAACGGCCAGGCGTTCAAGGGACTCTCGGCCGGCCTCACCGTGTCGGAGTTGTGCGCGCTGTACTTCAGCCGCACGCTTCTCGAATCGCTGTCGGGCACGCCGTTTCGCGACGATGTCGAAAGCGCGTTCGAGAAACTGTCCGCGGTGCTGACGCCGCACATGCGGGACTTCCTCGATCAGCTGCCGCGCGTCATCGCCACCAAGGCCGACCCGCTGCGGCGGAGCGACAACCCGCGTCAGCAGCAGTTCATCGCGCGGGCCCTCGAAGCCACGCTGCACCTGCGTCAGGCCAGGCTCACGTATCACTCGAAGGCCAGCGATCGGACGAAGGTCTACCTGGTGCATCCCTATCGCGTGGCCTACGCGCAGGGCGGCCTCTACCTCCTCGCCTATGTGCCGGAGTATCTGCGAGGTCCGCACGTTTGCGGTCGAGCGAATCCAGGACATCTCGCTTCTCGAGGAGCGCTTCACGCCGATCGAAGAACTGCCCGACACGGCGTTCCCGCACTCGCTCGGCGTGCATTCCGGACCGCCTGAGCGCGTGGAGATCGAGTTCGAGCCGGCCGTGGCCGACTACGTGCGGGCGCGCGAGTGGCACCCTTCCCAGCAACTGCGCGAATCCGGATCGGGCGGTTTGACGATGGTGCTCGATGTCTGCCTCGATCGGGCGCTCCAAAGCTGGATCCTGAGCTTCGGCCCCTTCGCGCGGGTCGTCGCGCCGGTCACGCTGGCGCGCCAGATCGCCGATCAGTTCGAAGAAGCGAGAGCGAGGTACGCATCATGAGAAGAAAGACGGGAACCGCAGAGACCGCTAAGCACGCCGAGAAAACGTATTTCTCTGCGATCTTTGCGCGCTCGGCGGTTAAACGTCGCTCGGTTTGGGTTCTTGCCTGTGTGCTCTGCCTGGCGCCGAATTCGTTTGCGGCGACGACAGCGATCCGCGCGGGCAAGGTGGTCGACGCCGGCGGCAAGGTGATCACGAACGCCGTGATCCTGATTGACGGCGATCGGATCACCTCGATCGGCACCGCGCGCGCCACCGGCCGGCGCAGAGGTGATCGACCTGAGCCGCTTCACGCTGATCCCCGGCCTGATCGATCTCCACACCCACATGACGTACTACTGGGACCCGGCATCGGGCACGCGGCCGCTCAGCCAGCCACGCCGGCCTGCGGGCGTGACAACGGTGCTCGCCGCGGAGAACGCGCGGCGGACGCTCGAGACCGGCGTCACCACCGTGCGAGACCTGGGGGCCTCGGGCGATGTCGACTACGCCATGCGCGACCTGATCAACATGGGCAAGATGGCCGGCCCGCGCATGTTCGTCGCCGGCCAGGGACTTTCGGCTCCTCGCGCCGACGCGCCAAAGCCCGACTATCGCCAGCTGGCGGAAGCGCGCGTCGCCGCCGGGTCCGACTGGGTCAAGGTCTACGGATCGCGCGGCAGCTACCAGAGCGTCGATACCACGCAGACGCTGACGTTCGAGGAGATGAAGGCCGCGGTCGACGCCGCGCACGCGAAGGGCCGTCCGGTCGCGATTCACTCCTACGGCGCCGTCAGGGGTGAAGGATGCGGTTCGCGCCGGCGCCGACTCGATCGAGCACGGCATCGATCTCGACGACGAGACGATCGCCGACATGGTGAAGCGCGGCACGGTGTGGGTGCCGACCATCGATCACAACCGCTACTACGTCGACGCGAAGGACGAGTTCGGATTCGCTCCCGACACCATTCCGCCGCTTCGCGCCTACATCGACAAGAACCTCGAATCGACTCGGCGCGCATTCAAGGCCGGCGTGAAGCTCGGCATGGGATCCGACGCGGTCTACAGCATGTTCGGTCAGAACACGCGCGAGCTCGGCTGGTTCATCAAGGCCGGGATGACGCCCGCGCAGGCGCTCGCCACTGCGACGACGATTCCGGCGGCGCTGCTCGGCCACGCGAACGACCTCGGCGCCATCGCGCCCGGCTACTTCGCCGACATCGTCGCGGTGGAAGGCGATCCGCTGGCCGACATCGACGTCGTGATCAACAAGGTCCGGTGGGTGATGAAAGGCGGCGCGGTCGTCGTCGATCGGACGGCGGCGCGCGGCGGCGTCGGCCAGGGCTCGCAGGCCAGCGCCGAGGCGGTCAAGGCGATCGTCGAACGGTTCCTGCTCAACCTGGGCAACCACGAGGTCGACAAGGTGGCCGCGGATCTCGCGCCGAAGGCGATTGTGGTCATCTCGCGCGAACGGCCTGCGACAGGCGGGGGTCAGTCGGAGTGGACCAACAGCGAGCAGACGGGCGAGGAATGGATCGCGGCGATGAAGCGAAACACCAACCCGACGATGTTCCGCGAGCCGCTGACCAACGTCACGGTGACGATCGACAGCGACCACCTCGCCTACGTGAGGGCCGACTTTCAGGTCCTGCGCGACGGGAAAGCCGTCTCGCACGGCGTCGATCAATTCACACTGGTCCGGGAGCCCTCGGGCTGGAAGTTCACGGTCATCGCTTACACATCGATACCCGTGCAGTGAGGGCGGGAGGGGCAGGAGGGCAGGAGGGGCGGGACGGAGCGGCCGCGGAGGGGCTGGAAGGACGGAGATGGCGCGCCCACGCCGTTGAGACTCGTTTCGAGCTCCGCCAGTAACCGGATCCGTCAGGTATATCCAAGGCGCCACGCCGCATGTATGCAGTAGCCGACTTCAGCAAGGGAAGCTTCGGAAATATTCAGGAAATGAAGCCGTTCACGTCGATGGCGGCGGGCAAAGCCTTCGGCGATATTCGCGGGAACCGAGTACGCGGCCTTACGAAGCTGCGAACCCAACTCGTAGCGCTCGAACGAAGGGAACGATTTGATTGTGAGCTTGTGCAGCTGGATGAAGAGGTCGTCGGCCCGCTGCCACGCGATCAGCGAATGATGTCGAAGATGCAGCATGCCGCTGTAGAGATACATTCGGCATTCCAGAGTCCTGCGTCATCACTTCGTCGAAATCCAAGACATTTTGATTCGATCGCTCCTGTCGTCACTCGGAATGGAATACCCGAATGCGAACCACCTACCCCTCCAGCCCCTCCTGCCGATCCAGTCCGATGATCCGCCTTCTTGCCATCGACATCGACGGCACGCTGCTCGACAGCCGCGGACGGCTTCCTGACGCCCATCGCGACGCGTTGATCGACGCCTCGGCGCGAGGCGTCGAGGTGGCGCTCGTGACGGGCCGCAGCTTTCATTTCACGACGGCGGTGATCGAACGCCTGCCGATTCCGCTCACGTTGATTGTCAACAACGGCGCCGTCGTGAAGCGCAAGGATGGGACGACGGAACTGTGTCACGTGCTCGCGCGTGATGCGGCGCGCCGCATTCTCGACGAGACGGGTCACCTGGAGGACAGTGTCGCGATCGTGTTCGACCGATCCGACGAGCGGCAGATCGTCTTCGACCGCATGGACTGGTCGCATCCGAACCGCCGGGGCTACTACGAAAAGAACAAGGCGTTCATCGCGGAATCGCCCTCGCCGCTGCGCGACATGCTGACCGAAGATCCGATCCAGATCATGTTCAACGGCAGCGTCGAGCCGATGCGCCAGCTCGTCGCGTCCCTCAGGGCGATGCCGATCGCCGATCGATTTGCCGTCGCGATCACCGAATACGTTCCGCGCGACTTCTCGCTCGTCGACGTCAACGGCGCCGGCTGTTCGAAAGGAACGACGCTCGCGACCTGGGCGGAGCGGCGCGGGTTGACACCGGCCGAGGTGGCGGCATTCGGCGACAACCTGAACGACGTCGAGATGCTCGATTACGCCGGGACGGCGTACATCATGGGCAACGCCATCGAATCACTCAAATCGCGCGGGTACCGCCAGGCCGCGAGCAACGACGAGGGCGGCCTGGCGCACGCGGTCAGGGCCTGCCTCGCAGATCACTGAGCGGCCGTCCATCAGCCATTCCATAGCCATCAGCCATTGCAATCGCCATCCACATTCCCGCCCTACCCGTCCGTATAGGGCCCTAAGCCGCGGAGCCGGTTATCATGGCGCGTGGCCCATCCCGAACGAACACCCCGATCGACACCAGCCGCCGACGCCGGCAAGACCCCGAAGAAGAAGGCGTTCACCGCCGGCGCGTGGGAAGAAGCGCGCGGCCTCATCTGGATCCACCGGAAGCGCCTGTCGCTCGGCCTGATGCTGATGCTCATCAACCGCCTCTCGGGCTTCGTCCTGCCGGCGTCGACCAAATACCTGATGGACGACGTCGTCGCCAAAGGGCACTGGGATCTGCTGCCCAAGCTGGCGATGGCGGTCGGCGCCGCCGCGATCGTCGACGCGCTGAGCTCGTTCGCCAACTCACAGATTCTGGGTGTCGCCGCGCAGCGCGCCATCACCGACATGCGCAAGGACGTCGAAGCGCACGTGATGCGGCTGCCGATCCGCTACTTCGACTCCACGAAGAGCGGCGTCCTCATCTCGCGGATCATGACGGACGCGGAGGGCATCCGGAACCTCGTGGGCACGGGGCTGGTGCAGCTGACCGGGTCGATTCTGACCGCGACCATCGCGCTCGGTTTCCTCATCTACTTGAACTGGAAGCTCACCGTCGTCACGCTCGTCATCCTGGTGCTGTTCGGCGGCGGGATGGCGACCGCCTTCAAGCGGCTCCGGCCGCTGTTCCGCGAGCGGGGCCAGATCAACGCCGAGGTGACGGGACGGCTCGCCGAATCGCTCGGCGGCGTCCGCATCGTCAAGGCGTACACCGCCGAGAAGCGCGAGGAGCTCGTGTTCGCGCAGGGGGCGCACCGCCTGTTCCGCAACGTCGCGCAGTCGCTGACAGGCGTGTCGTCGGTGACGGCGTTCTCGTCGCTGGTCATCGCAGCCATCGGCATTGCGATGATGCTCATCGGCGGATCCGCGATACGCGCGGGCCAGATGACGATCGGCGACTTCTTCCAGTACTTCGCGTTCACGGCGATGATCACGATGCCGGTGATCCAGCTGGCGTCGATCGGCACGCAGTTGAGCGAAGCGTTCGCCGGCCTCGATCGCATCCGCGAGATCCGGCGGATGGCCACCGAGGATCAGGAAGACGCCGACCGCGCGGCGCTCCCGGACATCCGCGGTGAGATCGCGTTCGAAGACGTCACGTTCGAGTACAACCCGGGCGTGCCGGTCCTGAAGCACGTGACGTTCACCGCGCCGGCCGGGTCGACAACGGCGCTGGTCGGATCGAGCGGCTCCGGCAAGAGCACGCTGATCAGCCTCGTCATGACGTTCAACCGGCCGCAGTCCGGCCGCGTCGTCGTGGACGGACACGACCTGACGTCCATCAAGCTGCGCGACTACCGCGAGCACCTCGGCGTCGTGCTCCAGGACAACTTCCTCTTCGACGGCACGATCGCCGCCAACATCGCGTACGCCCGGCCGCACGCGTCGCGCGACGAGATCAAGGCGGTCAGCCGGATCGCGCATTGCGACGAGTTCATCGAGGAGTTCGAGAAGGGGTACGACACCATCGTGGGCGAGCGCGGCGTGCGCCTGTCGGGCGGCCAGCGCCAGCGCGTCGCCATTGCACGGGCGATTCTCGCCGACCCGAAGATCCTGATCCTCGACGAAGCGACGTCGAGCCTCGACAGCGAGAGCGAGTCGATGATTCAGGATGCGTTGAAGTCGCTGCGCGCCGGCCGCACGACGTTCGTCATCGCGCACCGCCTCTCCACGATCCGCAGCTCGGATCAGATCATGGTGCTCGAGCACGGCGAAATCGTGGAAAGCGGCACGCACGAACAGCTGCTCGACAGAGGCGGCCGTTACCGCCAGCTCTATGACAAGCAGTACCGCTTCGAAAAGGACCGTTTCATCAATCCGGGCGAAGACTTTACGCCCGAACCCGAGCCGGTCGCGGCGAGCGCGCGCGTGAGCAATACGCTGTAAGGCTGGCTACCGGCTTACCGGTCCCCTGCCCCGCTCGCCAGCACGTTGACGTGCTGGCGAATCATCGCCCTCGATCGGCCGTCGGCGCCCACCAGGTTCGCGCGCACTTCATAGGTGCCCGGCGGCAGGCTGCGGAACTCGAACATGCTCGTCCGCGCCGCTCGTTCTCCTTCCAGCTGAATCTGGCTGCTGCGGTAGAAGTCGTCCGACTCTGCCACGATTTCAACGGCCCGGTTGTCGGCGTCGGCTGGAATGGTCGCGCGAACGACCAGGTTGGCCGGCGCAAAGGCGACGGCCGGGGAGACTTTCAACATGATGCGCTCGCCGGCGCCCAAACGAAGCGTCCCCGTCAGCATCAGGATTCCGAAAAGAGCGACTCGAACCTTCATCACTTTCACCGTCGGTACCCGTTCCGCACCGGTTGCCGAAACTCCAAGCACCGGTCTGCTTCTCCCGCACTCGCGCGGTGCTGCGAGGCTGGGTGCAATGCGCAGACCATCACGTCGACCGTAGGAAAGCGGCGCGCATGAGGTACTCTGAGCGGGACTCGGAGGTTTCCTGCATGCGATGTGTGGTAGTGACCGCTCTGGCCTTACCGTTTCTGTTGCTCACTGGTGCCGCGCTTGACGCGCAGGCGCCGCCGGAAACCGGCAAGTCGGCATGGCTCGACAGCCTACCGGGAGCCTGCGGCGCGTTTGATAGGCGAAGCCGTCAGCAGCACGTTCGCGTGGGACCGCCTGTCGGTGCTGACGGATAGCATCGGCAACAGGCTGAGCGGCACGCCGGCACTCGATCGCGCGATTCAATGGGCGGTCACGGAGATGAACAAGGACGGACTCGAGAACGTGCACACCGAGCGCGTCATGGTGCCGAAATGGGTGCGCGGAAACGAGAGCGCGGAGATTGTCGAGCCGGCTCGCCATTCAATCACGATGCTCGGCCTCGGAGACAGCGTCGGCACGACCGCCGACGGCATCCAGGCCGAGGTGCTCGTCGTCCAGACGTTCGACGAGCTGGACGCCAAGGCGGCGTCGGCGCGCGGAAAGATCGTGCTGTTCAACGTGCCGTTTACCAACTACGGCGAGACCGTGAGATTCCGATCGGGCGGACCATCTCGCGCCGCACGTCACGGCGCGGTCGCGATGTTGATTCGCGCGGTCGGTCCGGCCGGCCTTCGCACGCCGCACACGGGTGCCCTGCAGTACGCGAGCGACGTGAAGAAAATCCCGGCAGCCGCGATCTCGGCCGAGGACGCCGACCGCCTGCAGCGGATGACCGACCGCGGCAATAAGGTCGTCGTCCGCCTGAAGATGGAGGGGCACTTCGAGGCCGACGTCGAATCGGCCAACGTCGTCGGCGAGATCCGCGGCCGCGAGCGGCCCGACGAAGTGGTCGTCGTCAGCGGCCACCTCGATTCGTGGGATGTCGGCGCCGGCGCGACCGACGATGGCGGTGGATGCGTGGTGACGTGGGAAGCGCTGCGGATCATGAAGAAGCTGAACCTCCGCCCGCGCCGCACCGTTCGCGTGGTCCTCTGGACGAACGAGGAGAACGGCGGCCGCGGCGGTCTCGCGTATCGGGATCAGCACCGCGCGGAACTCGCCAGGCACGTGATGATGCTGGAATCGGATGGCGGCGTCTTCAGACCGCTCGGGTTCGGGTTCACCGGGAACGACGCGGGCCGGGAAACGGTGAAAGCGATCGCAACCCTGCTCAGCGGTATCGCCGCCGATCAGATCACGCCTGGCGGGGGCGGCGCGGACATCGGCCCGAGCATGCAGGAGGCGCACATCCCGGGAATGTCGCTCGAAGTCGACGGCTCGAAATACTTCCTGATCCACCACACGCCGGCCGACACGATCGACAAGATCGATCCGGTGGAGATGGCCAAATGCGCGGCGGCCGTGGCGGTGATGGCGTATGTCGTGGCCGACCTGCCCCACCGGCTGGGCGAGTAGAACCGGCTATACTTTCTTCATGAAGAGATTGGTTCTCGCGGCGTCGCTCGGTGTGTTGACCGCCTGCTCGCAGACGTCGGCCCAGCAGCCGCGGCGGCCCGCGCCCACCGAGGCCGTGGCGACCGTCGGCGACGCGCCGATCACGCTGGCCGAAGTGGACGACAAGGCGCTCGAGCAGCCGGTCTCGAATTTCGGCAGCGCCAAGCTGTCGCAGGCGCTCTACGAGGCGCGGCGCGCGGCGCTCGACGAGATCATCGCCTACCGGCTGATGGACGCGGCCGCGAAGGCCCAGGGCATCGACCGCGCGGCGTTGATCGACAAGGAGATCACCTCGAAGATTCCGCCGGTGTCCGATACCGACGTGGCCAGCTGGTACCAGGCCAATCAGTCACGGCTGCAAGGCGCGCCGCTGGATCAGGTGAAGCAGCCGATTCGGTCCTATCTCACGCAGGAGCGGATGCAGGGCATCCGTTCGGTGTACCTCGACTCGCTGAAGGCCAAGACCAGCGTGCGGGTGATGCTCGATCCGCCGCGGCAGACGGTCTCGACCGCCAACAGCCCCAGCAAGGGATCCGCGAACGCGCCGATCGAGCTCATCGAGTTCTCGGACTTCCAGTGCCCGTTCTGCCTGCGCGCCGATCCGACCGTGCAGCAGGTGCTGAGCCACCTACGGCGACAAGATTCGTTTCGTGTACCGTGCACTATCCGCTTCCCAACCATCCGTTCGCCCGGCCGGCAGCGGAGGCCGCCGCCTGCGCCAACGAGCAGGGCAAGTTCTGGCCGTATCACGATCGGCTGTTCGCGAACCCGGGGAAGCTGAGCGACGCCGATCTCAAGCAGCACGCCGCGGCTCTGGGTCTGAACACGACGCAATTCAACAGCTGCGTCGATACCCACAAGCTGAAGGCGCAGATCGACAACGACCTCAAGGACGGCGAGGAAGCCGGCGTCAACGGCACTCCGGCCTTCTACATCAACGGCCGCATGCTGAGCGGTGCGCAGCCGTACGAAGCCTTCAAGAAGATCATCGACGAAGAGCTTGC
>CAWCDQ010000022.1:0-64602 GCA_963794305.1 uncultured Acidobacteriota bacterium
TGGCCGTGTCGCCTTCGTCCACGCTGGCACCGGCGCGCGGTGAGGAGCCGGGCCGCGCAGAGATTATTCAATAATCTTCAGCGGGCATGAAAGACGGTCGACCAATTTCCGGCGCGCACGGCCGCTCTGGGCACCGTCGTCTAGCGTGCGGAATCGGCACGCTAACGCGCCGAGGCCCCCGCAATCAGGCGCCAATCTCGTCCACGCCGTCCTTCACCTTGATGTCGTTGAAGATCTTCCCCAGTGCCACGGACGAACGCCGCGGGTCGCCCTGGACCCCGGTCGGCCCCATCGCCGCGCCGCCGGCATCGCGATTCACTGGATCGCCCATCGCGATCTTGTCCGGCCTCACGTAGGCGGTGCCGACAGCCCAGACCTCGGAGGTGTCGGCGACCCCGCCGTGATTGCTGGGCGGAAAGTCATGCGCTTTGAGATACGCCTCGACCTCGGCGTCGGCCTTGGCTTACGAATCGCCCGAGAAGAAGACCCGCACCCCGTCCGGACGGTAGCGCTCATCGAGTTCGGGCGCCAACGCCTTGAGCGGCCCCTGATTGCCCCCGTGATCGCCCAGCAGAATCACGCACTTGAAGCCGGCCTTCACGAGGCCGGCGGTCACCTCTTCGTTGACCCGCGAGAAGGCTCAGCCGACAGGTTGATCGTGCCCGGAAACTTCATCAGCTCGTCGGAGGTCGGCGAAAACGGCATCACCGGCGCGACCAGCGCGTTGCCCAGCTCCCGCGCCATCCGCTCGCCCAGATAGCGCGCCTTGAAAATGTGCTTCCCCAGCACGACGTGCGGCCGGTCTGTTCCGTGCTGCCATTGAAGAGCAGCACCGTTGTCTTGCCCGAGGCGATCGCATCGCGCACCTCGGTCATCGTCATCTCGTCCATCAGGACGCGCTCAGCCTTCGGCTTGGCAGGCGCCGGCGCGGCGAGCATCGGAATCGTGCCCGCCGCCAGCACTGAGATCAGGGCCATTAATCGCGGAATGCCGAACGTCGGCGGTCGTTGCATGGCGCCTCCGAGGAGAGTGAACCTTCACCGTCGGTTCTGGCTGGAGTTCGTCTGCACATGTTCCGGCTGGAGAACCAGCCGATGCCTGTTGTTTTTTTCCATCTTCTGTTTACTGAAGAACAGCGGGAAATACTTCCCGTCGCCCCAGTAGTCTGATGCCATATTCGAATAATGCGGGCTCAGCGGCTGTGCGGAGTTCCCAGGAGCGCTGAGGCCGGTCGAGCGGTCCCAATTCTGGACGTCGAACACGAACATGAAGGACGCGCCGGAAGTTTGTTTCGCGTTGCCCTCCGTTGGACTCGACGAAGCCATGACTTAAAGGCGTCCCCACCGCGCGGCACTGGTGTGATCCCCAAGAGAGTTCGCGCCTCTTCGTTATAGGACGCCAACGGATGGACGAAATCGGCTGTGTGAATTTTCCCCCACTGCCACTGGTCCATCTTGTCGCCCATCTTCTTCTTGAGTTCCGCAAGCCCTTCCTTCAGGCTCGTCAGCAGGAATTGATCGCGCGCGGCGACCTGCGACGCCGGGTCAGCGCCGTACGCGGCGTCGGCGCTTTCATCCAGTGAATGACGCGATCGATGCTGTAAGACCGGAAGCTGGAACGGGCTGACTCTGGCACTCTGGGTCGATACGCGTTCGGTTGCAACTTCATCACCCAGGACCTGTAAATCGGTGCGGCCGTCGAATCACGATCAAGAACGAAATCCCACGCCAGAAGCTTCTTGATGGCAGTCTCCAGTTCCGGGTCATTCGTCTTTACCCCCCGCAACAGCGGCACGAGTTCTCGAGCGGGGATCTACAGCGTGTCGTGCTGGAGCTTTTCCATGTCGCTGACCAGAACTTGCGGTTCACGCTGAGGACTTCCGAGATCCGGTTAAACCGGAACGGAAGTGTGTAACGATCCAAGCGGTAGTTTGAAGTTCGGCAGAATTGTCGGCACTGACGTCATTGTTCGACGACGTGTAGAAATGTTTGGAGGAGTTGAAGCTCGAGGGCAACTCGTCGTAGGGAACATAACCTTGCCACTCGTATTTTCCGTCCTTGCCCGGAACGGGAAGCAATCCATCCCAACCCTTACGAATAGGCGTGAGCGCGACGCCCCGATAACCGATATTGCCATCAACGTCCGCGTAAGCGAGGCTATGCGATGGGATATACCAGGCCTTTGCGACACCTGCGTTAAACTGGGACCAGTTCTTCCGCTTGCATGACGTTCAGCGATCCGATGTAGCCCGCCCCACCAGGTTCAGATCCAACCCATTTCAACGCGAATGCCCGATGGCGATTCGATCCTTGTAGATAACCGGGCCATGACGAGTGGATTTCACCGCCAGCTCGATGGTCGGTTTGCCTCTTACGGTGATGTTCTCCTGTTCCACCTGCATGTCATACCACTCGCCCTTAAGAATATCGGTTCGGATTACCCGGGTCGGTCTCCTCGACATACAGGTCCTGCTGATCCATTCCAAGAATCGTGAAGCTCCAGCCGATGCGGTCATTGTGTCCAATGCTGACGCCGGGAAGTCCCGGCTCTGTCGCACCAAGGACATTCCATCCAGGAGCGTTGAGGTGAACGACGTAGCGTAAGGCAGGATTGACGACTTCACGATGCGGATCGTTGGCGAATCGGCATGCCGGTGACGGACTTCGTGCCATCGATGACCCAGTTGTTGCTGCCCAGGTCGGGCGTGATACTCCAACCAAGATCGTTCGCGTCTCGGGTCACCTCAAGAATGGCCGGCGCGATGTCATTCAGATCCAAACCGCCGGGAACCTCGATTCTCTTCTCCGGCAGGGTCGGGTAGAGCTCTTCCGTCTTGGCCACCCCGAATGCCTTGATGTTAAGCGCCCGGCTCACTTCGGAGCTCGCATTCCTGCTCAACGTCCACCCAGGCATGCGCGTCAACACGGTCTTTGCCGTCCACTGGGCGCGGGCCGGAAGCCCATGATCTGAAATTCGACCGGAACTTTGTGCCGATCCAGGGCCAATTCGATCGCTGCGTCGATCCCCCCGCGCAAACGACTCAAAAATCCGAGGCCCGTCAGGATGGTATTTCTTGAATTCCTCATCCCAATTGCCGCGGAATTCGAGCGGCGCGCAAACTTGTCTCGATTGACGAGGCCGGCCCTAACACCTCGGCGAGCTTCCCTTCTCCGTTCCGCCGCCACATCTCCAGCTGCCACATTCGGTCTTGGGCCACCGTGAAGCCTTGCGCGAAGAACAGATCCTCCGTGTTCTTGGCATAGATATGCGGAACGCACCGACGTGTCGCGCCGAACCTCGACCGCTTCGCGTAAGCCCTTGACGCGATGGTGCCGTCGAGCTGTGCGAGGCTTGCCTTGGCACTGGCCGTCAAATTCGATGGAGTTGGTGTCCGTTGAACAACCGCACCGGCCACAGTGCCAATGGTCGCGATGGACAGGAACCAGATCGGCCAGGCCTGCGCCGACGCTCGTCTCACGCAGTGTGCCATCGTGCTCATTGATCCATCTCTCCCGGACGGCCGATGTGGCCGGCCATCCAATCACTTCTTTGTATACACGGGATTCACAGCATTCAGCCCGGGACCCTGGATCTGGAGCGTGAAGCCATCCGGATCCTTGATAATGAAACTGTCATCCGTATCCGGGCGGGGATTGAGTCCGCGTGGGTTCAATTCCGCTTCCACCGCGTTCTTGTCCCAGTTGGCGATCGTGAACGAAATGTGATCAACCACGGGTTTCGGGTTCGGATCGGGGCTCTGCCCTGGTGTCACAGGGTGATTGCGAGCGTGAGTAAACGCCATTGCCTCGGCCCGACGTGAGAATACTTTCGTTCCGGCCCCTTCCATTGTCTATGGCGACCTTCATGCCCATCAGATCGACATAGAAGTCACGGCTAACTCGGTAATCCTTGACCTGTGAAGCTGGAAATGTGGTTCACGTCGACTGTCTTGAAACCTCCCGCAGCCGCGGCCGCCGGAGAGGCCTTGCCGGATGCGGCCGTCGCAGCGAGCACCAGGCTATGAATGAGCTGGCGGTCAACTGATCCCACCCGTTTCGAAATCCTGCACCAGTTTGCCAATCAGACGTTCCATATGGAGCCCTCCGAGAGCGCGGCGGCGGACCGAGACTATCTGTCGCTGTGCGCTCGATTGTGCGCGTTTACGATAGTCGATCTCTGCTGGTCGCCTGTATGTCAGCTTCCAGATGAGAGATAGGGGCTCCTTTCAGTGAGGAAACACGATGGTCGGCTTCGGTGAATCACGACTCAAACGGTCGGCTAGAATCGGTAAACGATCATCAGCTGGAACGCCCGTGCGGACAGCCGTTGGATCCCCGACAGGTACGCCGGGTTGTATTGCTGGTTGGCTCCATCAGCGTTCTGTGTGTTCGCGCCGGAGTTGAGGAGGTTGTAGATATTCACTGATCCCGACAACTTGTTCCGCCCGAACTCGAACTCTCGTCCAACCTTGAGCTGCAGCGATTTGGTGTTCTCGTTGAGCACCGAACCGTCCCCACGCGTCGGATACGCAAAGCGGATCGTCGTGGCGAGCGGGTTGGCCTGGGTCGTGCCATTGGCAAGGGTCACCCTCGCCGGTCCGAAGATCGGGTCGGCCGCCGCAATCCTGGTGACGATCGGGGCGGTGTAGTCGCCGGCCGCCACCTCATAGCTGCCCGCCAAAAAGATCCCCCAAGGGGCGAGGTACTGCGCGACTGTCCGGATCGCGTAGGGCCGCCAGCCCGCGAAGGCCGGAGTCGAGCCGGCGCCGCCGTCCAAGGTGTTGGTGTCGCCGTTCCCGGCTGTCGCTGGGAGTTGCCGATTGGTGGGAAACGCGTCTGGTTGGATGAACCGCGCCGGGTCGGTCGGGTTCCAGGTGCCGTCGAGGTGTTGCCACTGGCGCGACATGCTGACCATCGCCTGGAAATTGTTCGACATGTTCTTGGCCGCGACTACCTCCAGCGCGGTCACGACGGGCTTGCTCCAATTGTTGTTGCGCTCCCGGAAGAGACTCCCCCGAGTCGGGTCCACCAGGCCAAAGCCACCGAAGGGCTGGTACGGTCCGCTCGGATAGATGCCGTTGATGTCCACCAGTCCGTATTGGTCCTTGTAGTACCGCCGGCGTCCCGACACATCGAGACTGAGCTGGCGCGGGAACTGATGCCGGAACCCGACGATGTACTCGTCGACGAACGGCTGGTGCAGATCGTCGGCGAATTGAAGGGCAGCCAGAGCCGCAGTGGGGGGAGGCGTGATGACCGTGGTCTCAGTGCCGTTCTTGTCGATGTAGACGTCGCGCGTGGTCACGCGGGAAGTGGTGGCGAACGATTCGACGACGTCCGCACCGTTCATCATGTCGTGCAGGCGTGTGGCGGAGAAGCGCAACACGTTATTGGCATCCTTGGTGACCAGATACGAGACGCCCAGTCGGGGCCCGATCTCGGTACTCTTCATGCGCTGGGTGCCCAGGATCCCGTCGTACCGGCGGATGAAGTCCGCGCGAACGCCGAGGCTCGCCGTCATCCGGGCGTGGGGCTTCCACGAGTCCTGGACGTAAATCCCGATGTCCTTGTCCCGAGCCGACTGCGTGGCGACCTCACTCGGCGAGTTGTAGCGCCGGTGGAATGGCGTGACGCCCGCAGCGGGGTTGCTCATGTCGATCTGCCGCACCTCTTCGAGGACGAAGCCGTTGTTCACGTAGCGATTCGTGACATCGAAGTGGCTCCTCGGCGAAGCCCAGATGCCGCTCTTGAACTCGTGAGAGCCGCCCCACCCCTCCTTGAAGTAGGTGACCTCGCCTTGCAGCGTGACAAACGAGGAGGGCTGGATAGGCGTCGACTGTGGATTGTTCATCTCCACGAGCAAGCCGGTCCCGACGGGGATGCCACTCGAGATGAAGATGTCGTTGTGCACCATCACCTGAGGGCCGGAGGCCAGGTTCAGCTTCGAGTACGTCTTTTCGGAGCTATTGCCCTTGTTGCTGTATGCGGCCGATACCTCGGTAACGAGGTGCTGGCCCCACACGGAGTTCAGCCTGGCTTGAGTCAGCGACCCACCGCCGGATTGATACGCGATCGGATCCGCATGGTACTCGCGGTTCGACGTGTAATACGAGCGGTCGTAATGATAGAACGCCGACAACGAGTGGCTCGGAGCGAGCTGCGCGTTCACCTTGACGAAGGGGTTCTTGGTCCGCCACGTGTTGTGGAACACTTCGAAATCGGGCCTGAACGCGGTCAACGCGTTGAGGTTCAACGGGGTCCGGCTGATGCCGTTGATATCGGACGCCCAGCGATAGGAGCTGAAGAACCACAGCTTGTCCTGGACGATGGGGCCACCGAGCGACAGGTCGAGCTGGCGAACGGCCTCCGGCTTGGGCACGCCGCCGCTCACCCGGCTGTTCATGCTGTTGTCGGAATTCCACGCCAAGGGTTGGAACGCGAAACTCGCGCCTCCCTTGAAGGCATTGCCGCCTTGCGGCGCGATGATGTTCATGTAGATGCCGAGGCTCAACGGCGTCGACGCCTCGGAGCCGCCCGTCCGGATCTCCGAATCCCCGACGGTCTCCGTAGCTCATGCTCGTGCGAGCGGGAGTGGGATTCGCGAAACCCCCGAACGGTGCACCTTCGAGCGCCGTGTAGCCCGCGTTCTGGGTGCTACCCATGAAGTAGTAAACGCGTACGCCGCTGCCATCCACGCCCTGCCGCGACTGGATGCCGGGGACCATGTCGATCGCGTCGCTGTACAGCCCTCGGTTCGTGACCGGGGCGGCTCGCAACAACTCGCCACTGATCGAGAACGACGTCTTCGCCTCCTGTGTCTCGATCATCGGCGACTCGGCCTTGACCGTAACGGTATCCGTCAGGGTGGCCACCTTCATCTCGATGTCGACGCTGAACGTGCTCCCGGCCCGCATCAGGATCCCTTCACGGACATATGCAGCAAAGCCGGTCAATTCGGCCCTCAAGGTCAGATTGCCCGGCGGCAGATTGAGCAGGCGGTAGTAGCCGGAATCGTCGGTCACGCCGACGACCGGCGCAAGGATCTGTGGACCAGTGGCGGTTACCGTGACGCCCGGCAGCGCGCCTCCCTGTTCGTCCTTGATGTAGCCCCTGAGACCGCCCAAGTCCGTCTGTGCGGAAGCCGGAATCGACGCCAGCACAGACACCGCCACAAGAGATGCGAGAAGAGTCTTCACCATCGATTCGTCTCACTTGTCCTCCGCTCTCAACGGAAAGTGCCGTCTAACGACTTGCCTTCAATGGTGGAGTGACAGAGCCTGGGAGTTATTTCTCGGCGACTGGTAGCGTTTCTTATGTTTGAGGTTGGGGGGCCTGCTCGCGGGCTCATCGGCGTCCTCTTTTTGGCTCTGCGGTGTCAGCGTAGCGACCTCATCATGCCCCGTCTGTTCACTTTTGCACACCGTGCCTACCTCAGTTTCCGGCGATACACGCTCCGCTCACACGCATGTCAAAACATGTGAAAACCAATGTCAGAGCGACTCAGAAATCCTGGCGGCCGAGCGCGGGTTACTCGAGGACATCCACGTTCTATCGCTCATTGTGGGCCGGCGATGGCTTCGACCGTGTTCTTCACCTCCGCAGCTGTTAGCGGGGTCGACGGGACTCGTGCCAAGCGCGGCGCGCGCCGCGCGACGCCTGAGGCCGTCGCGCCGCCGGCGAACGAGCGGGAGCGAGAGAGTTGACGGGCTGTGTGCTACGACTTTCGACCCTGGTTGCTAAAACGCCGCGTGGGGGGGAGTCCTGCGCCATGACGGAAGGCCCTCGGCGAAATAGACATTGCAGAGAGGAACTCTTGAAAACCGACCAGACCGGCAAGACGAATCCCAATCCAACGACTCGACATGGTTGTGCCGCATGGGCGTTGCAGAAGCCACACCACGTGCAGCCAGAGAATCTCATCGAGGAGATCCGTGTAGAGCGTGCCAAGCGGCATGCCCCTCGCTTGATGTTCTTCGCGCGGACTTCCTCGGCATCCAGATGTGACATCGCGTTGGGTGACGATGCTCACCGGAACGGGTTATGCGCGTCCGGCGACCCCGGGCTCGCCGCCAGACCGCCGACGAGCCGCGCCCCGGGACCACCAATCGGTGATTCTTTGCTTCGGACTGGAGCTCTCGCGCCACCAACCTCTGAGAGCGTCCTTTGTATCCCCGGGCTGAGCGCAATGTTTCCTTCTATCGTCACGTTCTGCTGCTATCCTACGCATCATGTGGGAAGAAGATAAGAGCCTGAGGTGGCGCTTCGGCTGTCGAATGATTCTGGGTCTCGCGCTGGTCGCGTTGGTCAGTGCGTGCGGAGGCTCCCCGCCGCCGCCCGCCCAGGAGGCGGCCTCGCTCGACACTCCTGAAATCAAGGCCGCGCTCGAGAGAATCCACGGCGGCCAGATCAAGCAGCACATGAGCGTGCTGGCCGACGACGAGCTCGAGGGGCGCGGGCTGGGCACGCCGGATACGAGAGCGCGCTGCAGCTACGTCGAGACGACGTGAAGCTCCTACGGGCTCGCGCCCGCCGGCGAAGACGGCGGCTTCCGGCAGCGCGTGCCGCTGCAGGAACAGCGTCGTCGTCGAGGACAAGAGCTCGATGGCGGTGCGCTCGCCGGCAGGCAAGAAGACCCTCGCCTACGGCAAGGACTACCTGCTCGGCGCGGATGCCCTTCGCGAGCGAGGTAGCCATCGACGATGCGCCGGTCGCGTTCGTCGGCTACGGCGTCAGCGCGCCCGCGCTCGGCTACGACGATTACGGGGCCGGCGTCGGACGTCGAAAGGCAAGGTCGTGGCGTACCTGAGCGGCGCGCCGGCGATGCTGCCGAGCAACGAGCGCGCCTATTACTCGTCAGGCGCGGTGAAGGAGGCCGAGGCGATCAAGCGCGGCGCCATCGGCACGATCAGCTTCACGTCGCCCGACGATCCGCGCTTCCGCTGGGACGTGAGCGTCGCCACCGGCAAGCAGGGCAGCTACGCCTGGGTGGACGCGCAGGGGCAACCCCAATCGCGGCGATCCGGCGCTGCGCGGGTCGGCGTCCCTCAACCAGTCGGGCGTGGCGGCGCTCTTTGCCGGTGCGCCGAAGCCGCCGGCGGAGGTCTTCGCGGCCGCCGCGAAGAGCACGCCGCAGGCGTTCGACCTGGCGACTCGCGTGTCGCTCGCCACGCGCTCGACCCATAAGGACGTCGAGAGCGCCAACCTCGTCGCGCGCCTCGAGGGGAGCGACCCGGCGCTCAAGGACGAGCACGTCGTCTACGTGGCCCACGTGGATCACTTCGGGCGCGGCGTCGCGATGAACGGCGACGACATCTACAACGGCGCGCACGACAACGCCTCGGGCGTGGCGATCGTGCTCGAAGTCGCGCACGCCTATTCGACGCTGCCGACGCGGCCGCGGCGCTCCGTCCTGTTCCTGTTCGTGACCGCCGAAGAGCGGGGCCTGCTCGGCTCCGACTACTTCGCGCGGCACCCGACGGTGCCGCGCGACGGCATCGTGGCCGACCTCACGCTCGACATGCCGTTCCTGTTCCACCCGCTGCTCGACATCGTGCCGTACGGCGCGCAGCACTCGACGCTCGTTGGCGCCGGTGACGCGGGCGGCCGAGCACCTGGGGATCGCGATCGCGCACCGATCCCATCCCCGAGCAGGTCCTGTTCATCCGCAGCGACCACTTCAGCTTCGTGCGCCAGGGCGTGCCGTCGCTGTTCATCAAGAGCGGCTTCAAGACCGGGGATCCGCGCTGACGGCGCGGCGATCAACGCGGCGTACCGCCGCGACGTCTACCACAAGCCCAACGACGACATGTCGCAGCCGTTCGACTTCGAGGCCGGCGCCGCGCACGCGCGCATCAACTTCCTGACCGGCTGGCTGGTGGCGCAGGAGACCGCGCGGCCCGCTTGGAACCCGGGCGATTTCTTCGGCGGGCTGTTTGGCGGGGCGGCGAATAGGGGAAGAGCGTCGACGACAGCGCAATAAGGCGCCGTCGCCCGCGGGGTACTGGACACGTGGAAACGCATGTTCTCACGCGGCCGTATCACCATCCTGTCCCTCGCCAATATTGCGCCACGCCAATTTCATTGACGCTCGCGTCGCCATTCGGCAGTCTACGAGGCTATGCGAGTTGTGATGGCGACACGGCCTGCGGTCCGATCGGCTCAGGCAACGCGTCGGGATCTACTGCTCGAGACCCTTGCCCTGCGGCACCAACTCGGCGTCCTCGCTCGTTCGAATAAGCGCTTTCGCCCAGTTGACCGGCTGTTTTGGCTGTTCTTGCGCTGGCTCTGGCCCCGCTGGCGAGAAGCGCTGGTGCTGATCCAGCCAGCCACTGTCGATCGATGGCATCGCGAAGGCGTCCGTCAATGTTGGCGCCGTCGCTCGCGACGTCCTGGAAGGCCACGCATCGATTCAACCTGTCGCGATCTGATTCGGCGGATCGCCGCCGAGAATTGTCTCTGGGGCGCGCCGCGGATCCATGGCGAACTACTGAAGCTTGGAATCACCATTTCGGAGCGCACCGTCTCGCGCTATCTGCGCGGCCGCCCGACCACCCGGTCACAGACATGGCGGACATTCCTCTCAAACACTTTCGGCAGCCAGACGTTTGTCTCGCCGGTGATGTTCGCGGATGCGGTCGATGGGGAAACCCTCGTCGACGCCTCTGACGTGCCGCTACGCTTAGCTCAGTCGATTGATGTGTCGCGTCCGTCCATTCATGGACCAACCGTAGATCCGGCACTTTCGCGCCGGCTGTCGACGCTCGGCATCAGCCTCGCCCAGTGTCACTCTCGTACAGGAGCGCGCATGAGCAACGGTCGCGACCCGCCGCGGGATCTACGTTGCGGCCAGCCTCGCGGCGTTTTGCGTCGGTCTTTTTTTGATGCGCAGCGACATGCTTTCGCGATGGGCGGCAGTGCGAAGTGACTCTCCCGCACACATGCTCGGCTGTTGCAGTTGTCTTGCTTTCACTCGACGAACAATCAGATCGTCAATGTCTTCGGGTGGCTGACATTTCGTTCAATCCGCGACCGGTTGCCTGCGTGAGTTGCACGATTTGATATTGGCGAACCACAGAGGTCATTCGAACGTCGACTGGTCAGTCGACGGCGTGTCGTGATTCCTTAGTCGTCGCCTCCTCCCACCGTGGAGGCCAATTCCCTGGCCCTCAGTTCGCCTGCTCTTCTCGCGAGTCGCTCGAGATGAAATCCGACGCGTGTTCGCTCTTCGTATTCCTCCTGCTCGATCGATCCCGGCTCTTCTGGCAGCAACTCGCCGAACGCGAGATCCGCTTCACTCAGTCGATAGACCTCCGCAGGTTCGATGCGGTCGCGAATGAATCCCAGAACGGCGGCCCGCCATTCGTGCCGGTCCGCCTCGTTCTCGCAGATGTGCTCTGGCAGGACCGGCACGTCCTCAGTTTGTTCTTCGAGTGACCGCGCCTGCTCACGCTTCCACCACTCGGCGCGCTGGCGATGACCCTCCATTCGTTGCTCGAGTAGCTGTCGCACCACTTCTCCCGGAATGGTTAACTGGAGTCCGCTATCATGTCCTCTCTCCCTTTCTCGACGTGCCGCGTAGCCGCTCGAGGCGGACGCTTTCTCAACAAGCTGACTGTTCCCGTGCGAACCGCACACGTCAAGAGACGACGATGGCATCGTCGTCGGGAGGGGCACAAGAGGCAAGATCCGCCTCTCATTTCTGCGTCGATGTTGCAGTTTCTGCAAAGCCGCGAGTGTGGATCGGGTTTTGCCCGGCCGTGTTCGCCGCAAGTCTTGGAGCTAGGCGTTTCAGGGCTCTGTGGTGATACCGCATCGCGAGAGTCGACTTGAGCCGAAGGACCGAGCGCGATCAGGTTACACGAGCGAACAGCGTATCCCACGTTCGATGATGCTGCGCGCCATCGGCCCGTGTCCCAGCGAACCGACGGTCCAGGACACGTAGGTGGCGGATTCGATTGATGTTGAACTCTCTCCATCCATGCGACGCGCCGCTTTGACTCTCACCGCCAATCTGAAAACCGAGCAGGCGCTCGACGCCACGTCGAATCCCATAGTCGTGCGGCTCGACGATTCGGGTGCGTCCTGCCTTGTAGACGAACTCGACGAGATGCTTGCCGCCGATTGCGTGCACGAGATTGTCATTCATCTCCTTAGCTCAGTTTCATATCCCACCCGTCGTCCGACCGGTGGATATGAAACTTGAGCTAAGGAGATGAATGACGATCTCGTGCACGCAATCGGCGGCAAGCATCTCGTCGAGTTCGTCTACAAGGCAGGACGCACCCGAATTCAGCCGCACGACTATGGGATTCGACGTGGCGTCGAGCGCCTGCTCGGTTTTCAGATTGGCGGTGAGAGTCAAAGCGGCGCGTCGCATGGATGGAGAGAGTTCGACGTCGATCATCTGCCACCTACGTGTCCCAGCGAACCGACGGTCCAGGACACGTAGGTGGCGGATCTGATCGACGTCGAACTCTCATCCATGCGACGCGCCGCTTTGACTCTCACCGCCAATCTGAAAACCGAGAGGCCGACGCCACGTCGAATCCCATAGTCGTGCGGCTCGACGATTCGGGTGCGTCCTGCCTTGTAGACGAACTCGACGAGATGCTTGCCGCCGATTGCGTGCACGAGATCGTCATTCATCTCCTTAGCTCAGTTTCATATCCACCGGTCGGACGACGGGTGGCTTGCTTGTGTTACAGTGTGTACAATTCACTATATACGAGCACAGATGACTACAACACTTTCAGTGCGGATCGACAGCGACACCAAGGACCAACTCGAGGCGCTCGCAAAGCGCGCACGTCGCTCCAAATCGTTTCTCGCGGCTGAAGCCATTGCCGCCTATGTGGAAGCGGAGAGATGGCAATTGGACGAGATTCAAGCTGGCCTCCAGGAGCTTGATAAGGGGCGCGCCGTGGCCCACAAGGATGTGTCGAAATGGCTGCGATCCTGGGGCAAGAAGCGTGAACGAAAGGCGCCTCGCGCGTGACTGTCGTCTGGTCGCCGCGGGCGATCGGCCATCTCGCTGACCTTCGAGCCTATATTGCCCGCGAGAACCCTGGCGCGGCAGCCCGTACGGCTACGACATTACTCGCTGCGGTCGATCGCCTGGCGGTGCTGCCGAATCTCGGGCGTCCCGGTCGGGTATCCGGCACTCGTGAGCTCGTGGTGCCGGGCACACGGTACGTCATTCCGTACCGAGTGCGCGGCGAGCGTCTGGAGATCATCGCGGTGTTCCATGGCCGCCAGCGCTGGCCAAAGCGCCTGTAAGCGATCGGACACGGCTCAGACGCGGCTCCCTCGCACAACGGTCATCGGAATGGCCATGGGGCCCGGCTTCCGCCGGGAGCTCAACGATCGCAGAATCCCATCGAGCACCGAGTCCAGTTCCTTGGCCAGGTCCTCGGCGAGATAACGCAGCACGAGATAGCCGTTCTCTTGCAGTAGCTGGTCCTTGCGTCGATCACGCCGGTACGCGACCGGATCCGCGAGATGCTGCGCGCCGTCGATCTCAACGACGAGCCGCGAATCGGCGCACAGGAGATCGATTTCCATTCTGCCCCAGCCATCGAACGCGATCGGCAAGTCGGCGTTCACCTGAAATCGTCCTCGCGTCTCCGGCAACGTTTCCAGACGTCGATAGAGGAATGCCTCGGACGCACTTCGCGCGCGTTTGGCGCCTTCGGCTTCTGGAGGAATCGGACGAGCGGCCGTCACGAACAGGTTCGCGAGCGGCGTATCGACGCCATCGCGAACGAGTCGCCGAACGCTGGCAGCGTAGTCGCGTTTCCAGAGCGGATCAGCCGGCAACGTCACGTCTGCCGGCCAGCCCGGAATGGCGCTGGCCGGAAGGACAATCGTGTAGCCGACGGCCTCGTAGCCGCGGCAACGGCGATCGAACATTCGCGCCAGCATCGGCACGTTCAGGTCCGCGTAGTCGTAGACCCGCACCTCACGCTTGCCGTCGTAGAGGCGATGCAGCCTGCCGACGTATTGCGCGATGGTCCCGCGCCATGAAACCGGAAGCGTCAGAAACAGCGTGTCCAATCGCGGATCGTCGAATCCCTCTCCGATGTATTTGCCAGTCGCCAGGATGACGCGACCTTCTTCCGGTGGGATGGCTGCCAGCCGCTCGGCCTCTGCCTGCCGCTGCTTCTTCCCCATTCCCCCTCGCAGGACCACGACGTGAGGAACGCTTGCGGAAAGCACGCTCTCGAAACGATCGAGGTGCTCGTTGCGTTCGGTGAGGATGAGCGGCGAGCGGCCGTCCCGTACGGCTTGAACGACCTCCTCGCAGATCGCTCGATTCCGCGTCTCGTCGTCTACCAAGAGTTGATAGAGCGATTGGAACTCGACCCGTTTATCCGCGCCTGTGTCGCTGGCCGGTCTGAAATCGCGGTCGGGCGGACAATGACCGTGTGTTCGAACGGTCGTCGCCGCCGCCTGCGCTTTCGCGTCCACACGATGCCGCACGGGGCCGCATTGCATGAAGATGATCGGATGATGACCGTCCTTGCGCGTCACCGTCGCGGACAGGCCCAGGACGAATCGCGCCTTCGCCCGACGGACCACCTGTTCAAAGCTGTGCGCTGACAGATGGTGGCATTCATCGACGATCACCTGGCCGTACTCGGCGACGCAATCGTTCACGACATCTTTGCGGACGAGGCTCTGAATGACCGCCACATCGAGCAGCCCGGTCGGCTTGTTGCGGCCGCCGCCAATGCGGCCGACCGACTTGGCCGGGAGGTCGAGAAACGTCGCCAGACGCTCGATCCATTGGTCCAAGAGCTGGCGCCGATGCACGAGCACCAACGTATTGACGCCGCGCTGGGCGATCAGCCAGGCAGCGACGACTGTCTTGCCGAACGCCGTCGTGGCGGCCAAGACACCAGTGTCGTGCTTCAGCATCGCCTCGGCCGCGAGCTTCTGCTCTGTTCGGAGCTCGCCTTGAAAGGTGGCCTGCAGCGGGTGTCCGCTGAAACGCTCGTCACGGATGACCGGGCGAATATTCAAGTCGATCAGTACTTCACGAACGTCTTCGAGACATCCGCGTGGCAAGCTGATGTGTTGTGGATGTTCTTCAGCGCAACCGATGATTCGTGGCTTGGCGTAGGTAGGCAGGCGCATCGCCTGGGTCTTATAGAACTCCGGATTCTGGAACGCGGCGACACGCAGCAACCGGTTTCGAAGACCCGGAGCCAAACCGTCTTTGGCGATGTAGATCTCGTTGCCGAGGATCAGTTCAAGCGAACCAGGAAGCTCGCCCACAATCGGTGGCTCCGTCCGACGACGCGACGGCGGCGCGGCCCACGGTGCAGGTTCGTCATCCTCCGCCGGCGGAAGGCGCACGCCAAGGACGCGCCCACGTCGATCAGCGTCGCGCGCGATCGCTTCCAGATGCGCGCGCCCGATGCGCTGCACGGTTGAGAGAAATGCCCATTGGTCGCGATGCGGTACTGCCTGGTCGTCAAGGAAGACGCTGTTGCCGTCGCCTCGGGCGTGCTTCTGCAGCGGCAGCGCGATCAGATTGCCGAATCCTCCGTGGGGCAACGTGTCTTGATTCGGGAAGAATCGGTCGTACGAGTCGAAGCCGATGTCCGGCCGGCGCTCCATCGTCTCCGTCAGGATGTAGGAGCCGACCTTCCGCGCGAGCGCCGCAGGCACGGCCTCTTCGAACAACAGCCAGACGTGACCGCCACGGCCGGAGCGTGACCGCTCCAGCACGGCGGGGACATCCATCCGACGGCAGGTCTCCATGAATGCCGTTGAATCCTCCAACCAGCCGCCCTTGTCGAAATCGACAGCCAAGAAGAAGCACGTCTCGTCCAAGAGCATCGGATAAACGCCGGCCACGAACCGCTGTCCGGCGTCGTCATAGCCGGAGAGGTGCCACCGAATCACTTCGTCGGTCACTGGGAGGAAGCGACGATTCGGACACTCGGCGCATTTGATGCGCGGCTTTTCGCAGATGCCTCGCACCCATTCGTTGGCGCAGGCGGGCGCGTAGCCGGACTTGCCGGTTTTCCGGCTCTCGAATCGACGCGGATACACGTCGTCGCGCCCGCGGAAGAGCGAGCGGAAAAGCGCGATCTTCTCGTCAGATGAGGAGAGCTGATGGACGAGACCTGGACTCTGATCCACAGAATTCACTCGCCTTGGACCTTGCGGCGATGATGTCATCGTCCGGACGACGCGATCAACCGATCAATCGTCGGCTTCGTGAATCAGTGTCCGACCAGGACGGCGGGTAGCGTCGAGGGTAGCACTTTGCTTCGAAGAGCTTGCGGGATGGACCAGTCGCGACCGACGGAGGCGAGAAATCTCGAACGATTCTGGATCGAAGGCCGGATTTGAAGTACCGGCCACTCGGTTCCGACACTCGATCGTGAACGAGGAACCGAGTGACCGCCCAGACTGAGCACGAACGACCGTTCAACAAAAAAGCCTGCATTTCTGCAGGCTTTGGAATTTATTGGTCGGGGCGAGAGGATTCGAACCTCCGACCCCTCGGTCCCGAACCGAGTGCTCTACCAGGCTGAGCCACGCCCCGACCGGGCGAAACGCTATCTTAACCCAGACGCAACCGTGAATGCCACGGTCCCCTTCGCCGTCGCCCGCGTCAGCCGATCCCGCACCTGGACTTCCAGCTCGTACTGCCCCGGCGGGAACGACCGCAGCGGCACCGTCTGCGACGCAAACGCCTGGGATTCCCACGCGCCGGCCGGCGGCAGGTCCGTGTCCGAGAACTGCTGCGCGTCGGTCCGGTTGAACAGGCGCCGTCGCACCGTCGACGCGAAAGAACGTGTAGTTGGCCGTCAGGTCGGAATCCGGCGCGCCGTAGTTGCACACCTGAAACACGACGGTCAGCGCATCGTCGGTCGTGAACTGCGCGCCGATCGCCGGAATCACCTCCGCGGCGCCGAACGCGTACGGATGCTCGACCTGCTGCGGCGCCGCGAGCGCCGCCTTCAGCGGTCGAACGTCCCTCGCGAGGATCAGGCTGCTCAGCGCGAGCTGATCGTTCCAGAAATCAGGCACGGTGATGGTCCTGCGCACGACGGCCGGGCTCGACGTTTTGATCCTCGCGCGGTCGATCAGCCCGACGTAGACGTCGTATTCCCCGGGCGGCAGCGCCAGCGCGCGCTCCGACGCTTCGCGCGCTGCGCCATGTCGAAGAAGAAATACTCCTCGAACGGAAACAGCAGCGGATCGAGCTCGCGCGTCTCCGCTTTCCGCTTGGCCTCCGCCGCCGCGCGCTGCTGCTTCTCGAGATCCTTCTGCTGCAGCGCGAGCGATGCTGAAGCCGCCGCGGCCGCCGCCGTCGCCTGGCGGGTCGACGCGCCGGCAAGGCCCGCGACCGGCATCTCGCCGATCCCGACGTAGACCGTCTCCGCCTGGCGCGGCATGACGTCGCGGTTGTTCAGCAGCCAGTCACGCATGAAGGAATGCTCGCTGGACGAGCGCACGCCGTCGTGCCGCGACACCGCACGCACGTACATCGCCGTGGACTTGTAGCGCGGCGTTCGCGGCCGTCACCGTGAACGGGACGTAGGCGGTGTAGTTGGCCGACTTCAGGACGTGGTGGTCCCAGGCGAGCGTTGCATCCGACGTGGCATCGACGGCCTGCGCGAGGTCGACGGCCTTGACGAGGGCGAGGACGGCTTCGCGCTCGTTGGGACCGAGCAGCTTTCGTTTCGGCGGCGCAGCCGTCAGCGGATCGGAAGGCCACGTCGCCATCGCCAGCAGACATACACCGACGAGCAAACGGCTGCGCATCGCGAGCCTCCGGTTTACTTGACTGGCCGCCTTCTCGAACGACAGCGCTTCGACGGCGGCCAGCGCATGATGGGCCGTCAGGTCGGGATGGAGCGGCGTCACCGAGACGTACCCGTCGCGCACCGCCTGATAGTCCGACCGATCGTGCGGCTCCCACTCGTTCTGGCCTTCTTCAATCCAGTAGTACGGGTTGCCCTTCGGATCGTGGCGCTCGCCGACCGAGGTGACGTGGTTCCGCCTGGCCTGGACGGTCACACGATACCCCTTCGGCTCCCCTTTCGGCACGTTGATGTTGAGGAAGGTGCGCGGCGGCAGCGGCTGGCGCAGGATCGCGTCGGCCATCACCACCGCAGCGCGCGCCGCGTACTGGAAATCGTAGTCGCCGCGCGTCTGTCGCAGCGACACGCCGATGCTGGGAATGCCAAGCAGCGCGCCCTCGAGCGCACCCGCGACGGTCCCCGAATACGTCACGTCGTCGCCGAGGTTCCATCCCTTGTTGATACCGGAGACGACGAGGGCGGGCAGGCCGTGAAAGACGTGCTCGACGGCGACGTTGACGCAGTCGGTCGGCGTGCCGTCGACGGCGAACACGCGATCGTCGATGGTTTCGAGCCGCAGCGGGCGCCGCAGCGTGAGCGCGTGACCGATGGCGCTGGCCTCGGTTGTCGGCGCCACGATCGTGACGTCGCCGATTTCGCGCAGCGCATCGGCGAGCGCGTGAATGCCCGCGGAGCGGTACCCATCGTCGTTCGTCACAAGAATCCGCAACATGTGCGGACAATTATAGCGGTCTCCGTGCCTTATCGCCTTCGGTACGGCGCGAGCGGACCATCCTTCACCGCCGCCACCCAGAGGTCGTCGCCGCCCAGGATCTTGTCGCGGTAGACCGGGAAGCCCTTGATATGCGCCAACCGGCTCAAAACGGTCGGGCGAAAACGGCACCGCCGGCCCGTCGCTGTACCAACGCGCGCCCTGGTACTCCAGCCAGACGCCATTGGCATCGCCCGCATGCGGCACGGCCGTGATGATGGACGTGTGATGCGTGCCGATCGCGATCGGGAATCGCGGAAGAGTCGGATGGACGGGGAACGAACGTGCCGCGAGTCCCGACCGCGTCCTGAACGGACGTCAGGCCCGTCCGGCGGGCCGAACAGACAGGTCTTCGACTCGAGCTCGGTCGCGAGATCGGCTGCGGCGTTGTGCCCGGCGCCTCTCGGTCGCGTCGGCGTTCGTAGATGCGCATCCTGCCGCTGCCCAGACGGCACATACACCTCGAGGTAGGGCTCCATGGTCGCATCCGAGTAGACCGGGACTCTCTCGTAACTGCCCGCCTGCGCCATCACCTGACCGTCGAACAGGCGGAACCCGCGCGTCGGGTAGTACGTCAGTCCCCCGACGACAATCGGCTCGCTGTTCAACTGCCACTCGGCGCCTCCGGCGGAGACCTCGGGCGGCGGCGTGCGAAAGCGGAATACCTGAGCGCTTCCAACATTCGGAATCAGCACCGCCACTGTTAGGACGAGCCCAGTCCATACCACCCGCATGAGACCCTCCAGAGCCTGTTCTCTCAATCGGTGTGCCATGGAGAGAGCGGGCGTACAATTGAGATAGCTCGATGGCGACTCTGGCTGAGGTGATCGCACGCCAAACGCGCGAGGGCGATTTGTACGGACGGATGGCCGACGGCCGTCTGCAGTGCTACGCGTGCGGGCATCGCTGCCCGCTGCCCGACGGTGCGATCGGCGTCTGCAAGGTCCGCTTCAACCACGGAGGCAGGCTGCTGGTGCCGTGGGGCTACGTCGGGGGCGCGCAATGCGATCCGATCGAGAAGAAACCGTTCTTTCACGCCTACCCCGGCGCGCTCGCCTACAGCTTCGGCATGCTCGGCTGCGATCTCCATTGCTCCTACTGCCAGAACTGGGTGACCTCGCAGGCGCTTCGCGATCCCGCCGCCGTGGCGCCGCCGGTGCTCGCGTCGCCGGACGATCTCGTGCAGCGACGCGCTTGCGTCAGCGGGCGCGCGCGATGGTCAGCACCTACAACGAGCCGCTGATCACGAGCGAGTGGGCGGTGGCCGT
Organism: uncultured Acidobacteriota bacterium; assembly: GCA_963794305.1. Lineage (GTDB taxonomy): Bacteria > Acidobacteriota > Vicinamibacteria > Vicinamibacterales > CAVVIG01 > CAVQFC01. The sequence goes on from CAWCDQ010000022.1 coordinate 19,862, forward strand.
GTTCAAGGAAGCCAAAGCCGCAGGGCTCGTCACCGGCTACGTCTCGAACGGCAACGGCACGCCGCAGGTGCTCGAGTACATCCGCCCGTGGGTCGATCTCTACAAAGTCGATCTCAAGAGCTTCGACGACCGCCACTACCGCGAACTCGGCGGGCGGCTCGAGCCCATTCTCGACACGATCCGGCGACTGCACGAGATGGGGTTCTGGGTCGAAATCGTCACGCTGCTGATTCCGGGCTTCAACGACTCGCGCGACGAGCTCGACCCGCCTGACCGAGTTCATCGCCAGCGTCTCGCCCGACATTCCATGGCACGTGACCGCCTTCCACGGCGACTACAAGATGACCGTCGCCGGAGAACACGACGGCCGACATGCTGCTCGGCGCCGCGGCGATCGGCCGCGCGAGCGGGCTGCGCTACGTCTACGCCGGCAACCTGCCGGGCCAGGTCGGCGACCTCGAGGACACGCGCTGCGCCGCGTGCGGCGAGCTTCTCATCGCGCGCTACGGATACCACATTCGCGCCTATCGCGTGACCGCCGGACGGACGTTGCCCGTCGTGTGCCGCGGCGGTTCCCGGGCGCTGGAGCGCCGGATTCGAGGGGCAGGTCGTCGTCACATCCCTTTCGCGCTAGAATTCAGGATTCTGGGCTCCGAATTCTGAACTCGTGATGAATGACACCCTCGGCCGGCCGCTCCGGAACCTGCGGCTCTCGGTCACCGACCGCTGCAACCTGCGCTGCGAATACTGCATGCCGGAGGACGACTACGTCTGGCTGCCGCGCGAGGACGTGCTGCACTTCGAGGAAACCAGCGCGCTGGTCGATCTGTTTCTCGTCGCTCGGCGTCGACAAGATCCGGCTGACCGGCGGCGAGCCGCTGCTGCGCCGCGACGTCGCGGCCCTGGTGCGAATGATCGCGGCCAAACCCGGTCTGAAGGACCTCGCGCTCACGACCAACGGCGTGCTGCTGGCCGATCAGATCGACGCGCTGAAGTCCGCAGGGCTCGGCCGCATCACGGTGAGCCTCGACACGCTCCACCGGGATCGCTTCAAGGCGCTGACGCGCTTCGATCAGCTCGACGCCGTTCACGCCGGCATTGCGGCGGCGCAAAGGGCGTTTGGCCGGCTGAAGATCGACACGGTCGTCATCCGCGGCGTCAACGACGACGAGCTGATTCCGCTGATCGAGTACGGCCGACGCGTCAACGGCGAGATCCGGTTCATCGAGTACATGGACGTCGGCGGCGCCAGCCGCTGGTCGCCCGACCGCGTCGTTCTCGCAGGCAGCAGATGCTCGAGGCGCTGGGACGCCACTACGGTCCCATCGTCGCCGATCGACGAACCGGGATCCTCGGCGCCCGCCGAGCGGTACGCCCTTCAGGACGGCTCGACGTTTGGCATCATCGCGTCGACCACCGATCCGTTCTGCCGCACGTGCGACCGGAGCCGGCTCACGGCCGACGGCATGTGGTACCTGTGCCTGTATGCGACGCGCGGGCTCGATCTGCGCGCGCCGCTTCGCGCGGGTATGCCCGTCGAGGAGCTCAAGGCGCTCATCAGCCGCGGCTGGGGATCGCGCAACGATCGCGGCGCCGAAGATCGCCTCGCGCTCGGCGATCGGCGCGCATTCGTGCCGGTGCAGGATCTGCTGAAACGAGATCCGCATCTCGAAATGCACACCCGAGGCGGATAGCCGCGCAGCTTCGCGGGCTGGGAATCGCGGCCTAGGTCTGCTGCTCTTGCGGCACGTCGAAGTGTCCCAACAGCAGCAGCGACACCGCCTCGAGCAGGCCTTTGACGCTGCAGGGCTTGTCGAGAAAGGCCTCATCGGCCCACAGCGTGACCTTTTCCTTGAAGAGGCGATCGCTGAAGCCGGTGATGTAGAGCACCTTCACACCGGGCATCGTTGAACGGACACGCCGCGCCAGTTCGTCGCCGGTCATCTGCGGCATCATGAGGTCCGTCACGAGCACGTCCAGCGTCTCGAGCTTTGCGGCCACTTCGAGCGCTTCCGGCCCGTCGGAGGCGGTGCTGGTCTTGTAGCCGGCCTCCCTCAGTACCCTTTCCAGGAATTTCCGCACCAGCTCATCGTCGTCGACGATGAGCAAATTGAACGGTCGCGACGGAGAAGTTTTCTTCAGTCGCATGAAATCCCTCGCCCAGGCCGCCCGCATGCGCCACGGTAGTCCGTCCGGCCCCCGCTGGCTGGCCGCAGGTTCAACGTCACGAGGCGTACCCTGGATCCGTTCCGAACATCAGTCATCGGCATTGTCGCGCATTCTCATGAGAATCGGCGAGCGGCGGGCGGCGCCTCGTCGCCGAGGTGATGGCGATCGAGACGGCGGTAGAGCGCGCGGCGGCTGATGCCGAGCACCTTGGCCGCCGCCATGCGGTTGCCGTTCACCTGCCGCAGCACGTCGAGGATGTGCTCGCGCTCGATCGCGTCGAGCGGCGGCGGCTCGCTGCCGCGCTCGCGGAGCGGCGGCCAGTCGCCCGCGCGACGGCGGAACGCGCCTGTGCCTCGGGCCCGAACGCGCCGGCCAGCTCGCGCTCCGACAGCAGCGTGCCTTCCGCGAGCATGCAGGCGCGCTCGATGACGTTCTTCAGCTCGCGGACGTTGCCCTCCCAGCGCGCGCTGCAGCAGCACGCGCTCGGCGGCCGGCGTCAGGCCCGTGAATCGGCTTGCGCATCCGCGCCGCGCACTCGCGCATGAACGCCGCGGTCAGATACGGAATGTCTTCGCGGCGATCGCGCAGCGGCGGCAGGATCACCTCGACGACGTTGAGGCGGTAGAACAGATCGCCGCGGAACCGGCCGGCGGCCACTTCCGCGCGCAGATCGCGGTTGGTCGCGGCGACCACGTCGACGTCGACGCGCTTGGGCTGCAGCGAGCCGACGCGCTGCACTTCGCCGTACTCGAGCGCGCGCAGCAGCTTGGCCTGCACCGAGAGCGGCAGCTCGCCGACTTCGTCGAGGAACAGCGTGCCGCCATGCGCGGTCTCGAACACGCCGGCCTTCGACTCGACCGCGCCGGTGAACGCGCCGCGCACGTGGCCGAACAGCTCGCTCTCGAACAGCGTGTCGACGACCGCCGAGCAGTTGATCGTGACGAACGGCTTGTTGCGCCGCGTCCCCGCGTGATGGAACGCGCGCGCCGCGAGCTCCTTGCCGGTGCCCGTCTCGCCCGCTGACCAGCACGACCTTGGCGTGCGGCGCCAGCCGCTGAACGAGGCTGAACACCTCCTGCATCGACCGGGCTGCGGCCCGAGCATGCCGCAGAATTCGAGCTGCCGCGCCACCTGGCTCTCGAGCGCGACGACCTGCGCGCGGCGCTCGAGCTCCGCGCGGATGTCCTCGAGCACCTGCCGCAGGCGATCGAAGTCGAACGGCTTGGTGAGGTACTCGCGCGCGCCAAGCTTGATCGCCTCGACCGCGCTGTCGACCGCGGCGTAGGCGGTCATCAGGATCACTTCGCAGCCCGGCACGGTCGTGCGGATTTGCCGCAGCAGATCGAGCCCGTTGACGTCGGGCATCCGCAGATCGACCATCGCGAGGTCGGCGGGCTTGCGCAGCAGCGTGCGCATCGCCTCGGCGCCGCTGGCGCAGGCGACGACGTCGAACCCGATGCGCGCCGCCAGCCGCTCGACGACCTTCAACACCGGAATTTCGTCGTCGACGACGAGCAGCAGCGGACGCTCGGTCTTGGGTGCGGTCATGAGTTGGTGCAGGCGCGCGAGGTCCAAGAAGCGTGCCCAAGGCGATCCGGCGCGCCGGTCCGAATCGGCCGTGCAGTCCGCACACAGTGTGCGGATACGGCCATTATAGTGTGCGGGTGTGGGCGTTATAGCACACATCAGCACACAGTCCTCACGACTCGCTCCTTCAGGATTCCCATGTGCAATTCTGGCAATCGTTTTGCCGACCGTACCGCGCCGATGACGCCGGTCACCTCGGTTCTGATCGTCGATGACGAGCCGGCCGTTCGCGATCTGATGTCGCGGTGGGTGGCGTCGCTGGGGCTGCGGTCCACAGACCGCATCGAACGCCGACGAGGCGCTCGCCTCTCTGCGCGTCAGCCACTACGACCTGGCCGTCATCGACGTGATGATGCCGGGCCACGACGGCCTCTGGCTCGCCGGCGAGATGCAGCGCGAGCACCCGCAACACGGCCGTCATCGTGGCGACGGCGTACACCGAACTGCTCGGGCGGCGACGCGCAGCACACGCCGATCGCCGACTTCCTGATCAAGCCGTTCCAGCGGGAGCGTTTCGTCCTGGCGGTGGACCGCGGCCGTCAGTGGCGCAAGTTGGCGCTCGAAGAAGTGCACTGGCACGCGATGCTGTCGATCGAGCTGCGCGATCGCACCGCGCAGGTCGTGCACGCCCTCGATCAGCAGGTCGCGGCCGGCGCGCGCGAAGACGAGGCGCTGACCAGCCTGTTGGCCGACCGAATGCCGGAAGTGGCCGCGCCACGGCGAGCGCGTGGCGCGCTACGCGCACTCGGTCGCGCGCGAGCTGGACGTGGATCGCGCTGCTCGGCCCGAACTCGAGATCGCCGCGCGCTTTCACGACGTCGGCAAGCTGGCGATGCCCGAGGCGCTCATGTCGAAGCCGTCGCCGCTGACCCGGGGCGAGAACGGCGATCATGCGCCAGCACGTCGAGTTGGGCGCCGAGATCCTGGAGTCGACCCGGACGCTGGCCAGCGCGGCGCCGGCCGTCCGCGCGTCGCACGAGTGGTTCGAGGGAGGCGGCTACCCGGAAAAAGTCACCGGCACGGCGATTCCGCTCGATGAGCCGCCTCATCGCCGTCGCCGACGCCTACGACGCGATGACCCAGGATCGCGCGTACCGCATCCGCCTCGATTCGTCGGATGCGGTCGCGGAGATCCTCCGCTGCAGCCCCTCGCAGTTCGATCCGCGAGATCGTGGCCGCCTTCCTCGCGGTCCTCGGCCGCCACTAAGCTCACCGATTCGCGGGACGAGGTCGTCCCACGACCGGACACTTTTGCCCCGCCCGCGATACCCTTTGCGTCAACGTAACTCGCTGCGATAGAATGACTTAGTCGTCGCCTCGCAAGTGGCGCGGCGTTTGCCCCTGCGAAAGCGCGATCGTTTTCCCAAAAGTTTCCGTCTAAGCACACAAAACAACCATGGATATTGCACGCCCGTCCAATGCGAAGAAGAAACGGATCAAGCAGGCCATCTACGCCGGCGTCGGTCTTCTGGCCGTCGCGCTCGTCAGCGTCGGCTTGTCGCGGCTGAAGCCGGCGGCGCCGACCGTCGAGCGCGCGGTGGTCTGGCCGGCCAAGGTCGAGCGCGGGCCGATGGTGCGCCAGGTGCGCGGCCTCGGCACGCTGACGCCGGAGGACATCCGCTGGATTCCGGCGACGACGCAGGGACGCGTCGAAAAGATCATCCTTCGGCCGGGCACGCAGGTGAAGAGCAGCGACGTCATCCTCGAACTCACCAACCCACAACTCGATCAGCAGTTGCAGGACGCACAGCTGAAGCTGGGCGCCGCCGAAGCCGGGCTGGCCAACATCCGAGGTGCAGTTGAACAACGATCTGCTCGCGCAGCGCGCCGCGTCGGCGAGCATCGAGTCCGACTACAACAAGGCGAAGATGCAGGCGCAGATGAACGAGGCGCTCGCCAAGGATCAGCTCGTCTCGAACCTGGTGCTCGAACAGTCTCGGGTCGACGCCACGTCGCTCGGCGTGCGCAACCAGATCTCGAAGGATCAGCTCGCGAGCAAGGCCGACTCGATGAAGGCGCAGATGGACGTGCAGCAGTCGCTGGTCGACCAGGCGCGCGCGCTCCTGAAGCTGACGCAGCAGCAGCAGGACGAGCTCAAGGTGCGCGCCGGCCTCGACGGCATGCTGCAGCTGGTGCCGGTTGAAGTCGGTCAGCAGGTCGCTCCCGGAACGAACCTCGCGCGCGTCGCCAACCCGAGCCGGCTGAAGGCCGAAATCAAGATCGCGGAGACCCAGGCCAAGGACATCCAGCTCGGACAGAAGGCTGAAGTCGACACGCGCAACGGGATCGTTCAGGGACGCGTCGCCCGCATCGATCCGTCGGTTCAGAACGGCACGCGCACCGTCGACGTCACGCTCACCGGCGATCTGCCCAAGGGCGCGGTGCCCGATCTGAGCGTGGACGGCACCATCGAGCTCGAACGGCTGAACGACGTGCTCTTCATGGGCCGCCCCGCCTTCGGCCAGGATCAAAGCGTCGTCGGCCTGTTCAAGATCGGCGAGGACGGCGTGAACGCCGAGCGCGTGCAGGTGAAGCTCGGGCGCAGCTCGGTCAACACCATCGAAGTGTTGTCGGGGCTCAAGGTCGGCGATCAGGTGATTCTGTCCGACATGTCGGCATACGACGCATACGATCGCATCAGGCTGAAATAACCCGGGCAGCAGACGTAGCGGCGGGCCCGTGCGTCCGCCGAAAACGGGGCCGACACATGGGCCGGCCCCTACGAGGAGACTGAAGCATGGCTGAGAACGGACAGGCGCTGATCAAGCTGGATGGTGTGACCAAGGTCTTCTTCACCGACGAAGTGGAGACGCATGCGCTCTCGGGAATCCATCTTCAGATCAACAAGGGCGAGTACGTGTCGATCGCCGGGCCGTCCGGCTGCGGCAAGTCGACGCTCCTGTCGATCCTCGGCCTGCTCGATTCGCCGACCGAAGGACAGTACCTGCTGAACAACCGGCCGGTCGCCGAACTCCCCGCGTCCGAGCGCGCGCGCGTGCGCAATCGCGAGATCGGGTTCATCTTCCAGAGCTTCAACCTCATTGGCGACCTCACGGTTTTCGAGAACGTCGAGCTGCCGCTCACCTATCGCGGCATGAAGGCGGCCGAGCGCAAGCAGCGCGTGGAGGCGGCGCTCGAGCGAGTCGGCATGGCCCATCGTGCGAAGCACCTGCCGAGCCAGCTCTCGGGCGGTCAACAGCAGCGCGTCGCCGTGGCCCGCGCCGTCGCCGGCGAGCCGCTCATCCTGCTCGCGGACGAGCCGACCGGAAACCTCGATTCGCGCAGCGGCGAAGCGGTCATGGATCTGCTCCGCGAACTGCACCGCGCCGGCGCGACGATCTGCATGGTCACGCACGACCCGCGCTACGCTCGCCACGCCGATCGCAGCATCCACGTCTTCGACGGCCGCGTCGTCGAAGAGCAAACGGAAATGGCTGTCACCGAGTAGCAACCCTCCATGGCTGATGGCCTATGGCTGATGGCTATGGCGGATGGCGCGCGCCGTCTGACCATCGACCATAGCCATTAGCCATCAGCCCTAAGCCATGTTCACGGATCTCCGACAAGCACTCCGCCTCCTCCTCAAGTCCCCTGGCTTCAGCGCAATCGTTGTGATCGTGCTGGCGCTCGGTATCGGCGCCAATACGGCGATCTTCAGCATCGTCAACGGCGTGCTGCTGAAGCCGTTGCCGTTTGCCGACAGCTCGCGCCTCGTGGCCCTCGATACGACGGTGCGAAACGAGCCTGACGACAGCGCGTATCTCGACGTCGTCGACTGGCATGCGCAGTCCACGACGGTCGATCACATCGCCGCGTACGCGACAGCCGCCGTGACGCTGACCGGGCACGGCGAGGCGGCGTCGATTCCGATGGCCGTCGTGACGCCCGAACTGTTTCCCCTCCTTGGAGTCGCGCCGATTGCCGGCCGCGTGCTCGCGCCTTCCGACGATGCCCACGGCGCCGAGCGGACTGCGGTGATCTCCGAAACGCTCTGGACCCGGTCCTTCGAGCGCGATCCGTCGATCATCGGGAAAGCCGCGCTGCTGGACGGCGATCCGATCGTCATCGTCGGCGTGATGCCGGCGCGATTCGAGTTCCCCTTCGACGCGGAGAATCCGTCTCAAATCTGGATGCCGGTTCTGGCATCGCGGTTCTCCGCGCAGTGGGCAGACCAGCGAGGCGCGTCGTTCCTGAAGGCGATCGGCCGGTTGCGCCCAGGCGTCGGCCTGCCGGCCGCGCAGTCCGAGCTGTCGGCGATCGCTGCCCGGATCGATGCGGCCAACCCGCGCAACGGGACGCACGGGATCGTCGTGCGCCCGTTCCAGGACGTGCTGGTCAAGAACTACCGGCCGGCGCTCATTGCCCTGCTCGGCGCGGTCGCGGCCGTGCTCCTGATCGCGTGCGCGAACATCGCGAACCTGCTCCTGGCGCGCGGCACCGCGCGCCGGCGCGAAATGTCGATTCGCACCGCGCTCGGAGCGAGCCGGGGCCGTATCGTCCGCCAACTCCTGCTCGAGAGCCTCGTGCTCGCCATCGTCGGCGGCGCAGGCGGAACGGTCATCGCACTCTGGGGCGTCGACGCCCTGGTGCGCATCAGCCCGGTGCAGATTCCTCGACTCAATACCGTGCAGATCGATCGCGGCGTGCTGGTCTTCACGCTGGCGGCCTCGATGCTGACCGGCGCGTTGTGCGGCCTTCTTCCGGCCTTGCAGCTGTCGCGGTCGAATCCAGGCGACGCGCTCAAGGACGGCGATCGAGGCGGGAGCAGTGGACGCGGCGCGCGAACGCGATATGCGCTCGTGGTCGCCGAAGTGGCGCTGTCACTGATGCTGCTCGCTTCGGCCGGTCTGCTCATCCGAACCCTGGGCGTCCTGCAACGGGTCAGCCCCGGGTTCAGGCCCGAGCGCGCCATCACGATGCAGCTGCTGCTGCCTCAAACGCGTTATAGCAGCACCGCCTCGATGATCGCCTTCTATCGACGGCTCCATGACGAAGTCGGCGCCATCCCGTCGGTGACGGCAAGCGCGGTCGCGACCACGCTGCCGATGACCGGGAGCGACATCGGCATGGGCTTCGTACCCGACGGTCGAGCGGTGGATCCCAACGTCAGGACATCGGCGTCGTTCTTCGGCGTCAGTCCGGACTATTTCACGACGCTCGGGATCAAAATCGTCCGCGGGCGCGCGTTCACGGAGCGCGACGATGAGCAGGCGCCTCCGGTCGTCGTGATCAACGAAACCATGGCCGCGAAATATTGGCCTGGCGAGGATCCTATCGGGAAGAGAGTCAAGCTGAGCTACAACAACACCGGTCCGCGCGAAATCGTCGGCATCGCAGGCGACGTGAAGCAAACGAACCTGACCGACGCCGTTGCGCCGCAGATGTACACCCCCTTCGTTCAGGCGCCCTGGCCGTTCCTGACGGCCGTTGCCAGGACCACGGCCTCACCCGAAGCCGCCGCCGGCTCCATGCGCCAGGCGCTGGCGCACCTGGATCCGGAACAGGCTGCGGGTGAATTGCGAACCTTCGATCAGTACATGGCGCGATCGATCGCGACACCGCGCTTCACCGCCATCCTTCTGGGAACGTTCGCCTCGCTGGCGCTGCTGCTCGCGGGCTTTGGCCTCTACGGCGTGATGGCGTATTCCGTGGCACAGCGCAGCCGCGAAATCGGCATCCGCATGGCGCTCGGCGCGCAGTCCGGGGACGTCCGCTCGCTCGTCGTCAACCAGGCGGTGCGGCTGGGCGCGGCAGGCCTCTTCATCGGAATTGCCGGCGCGCTGGCTGTCACCCGTGTGCTCGACAGCCTGCTCTTCGGCGTCACCGCGAGCGATCCGCTGACCTTCGCCGGAGTGTCGGCGGCGCTCATCACCGTCCTTCTGCTGGCGGCGTATCTCCCGGCGCGGCGCGCGACGCGCGTCGATCCTATCGTGGCACTCAGAGCTGACTAATCATGCTGATCTCATTACGGAACGTCGAGAAGTCTTACCCGCATGGCGTGGGTCGAACCTACGTGCTGCGGCGCGTGAACGTGGATATCAAGGAGGGCGAGTTCGTCTCGATCATGGGTCCGTCCGGCGCAGGCAAGTCGACGCTGCTCCACATTCTCGGGATGCACGACAGCGCCTGGTCCGGGGAGTACTACTTCATGGACCAGCCGGTTCATCGTCTCAATCCCAAACAGCGTGCGGAATTGCACAAGAAGCACATCGGTTTCGTGTTTCAGAGCTACCACCTGCTCGACAACCTGACCGTTTACGAGAATCTGGAGATTCCCCTCTCGTATCGAAATGTCTCCCGGAAGGATCGCCAGAGCATGGTCGGCGACATCCTCGACCGTTTTCAGATCGTCGGGAAGAAGGATCTCTACCCCAACCAGTTGTCGGGTGGCCAGCAGCAACTGGTTGGCGTCGCGCGCGCCGTCATCGCCAATCCGCAAGTGATTCTCGCCGACGAACCGACCGGCAACCTGCACTCGGCTCAAGGCAAAGAAATCATGGAGCTGTTCCGATCCCTCAACGAAAGCGGCGCAACGATCGTCCAAGTAACACATTCGGAGGTCAACGCGTCGTTCGGCACGCGGATCATTCAGCTGCGCGATGGTTGGGTGGTGGAAGAAGAAACGTCAAACCAAAGACCGCTGGCGAACGTCTAAACCGCGGAGTTTTTCCAGGGAGAGCGTAGTGGCAATTGCACAGCGATGGCCCGTTGAAGACCACACGCCGACGCGAGTCGAGTCGGCACTGCCGCGCGTCCTGATCGCCGACGATCAGCCCGACGTGCTCGAAGCGCTTCGCCTCCTGTTGAAAGGCGAGGGCTACCGCATCGAATCCGCCGGATCACCGGCGGCCATCCTCGAGGCGATCGATGGCGACGAGTTCGACGCCGTCCTGATGGACCTGAATTACGCGCGCGACACGACCTCCGGTCAGGAAGGGCTCGACCTCATCTCGCAGCTGCGCGCGCACGATTCGACGCTTCCCATCGTCGTCATGACGGCGTGGGGCAGCGTGGAGGTCGCCGTCGAAGCGATGCGGCGCGGCGCCCGCGACTTCGTGCAGAAGCCCTGGGAGAACGCGCGTGTGCTGACGATCGTCCGCACGCAGGTGGAGCTCGCCCGCGCGCTGCGCCGGCAGCAGCGGCTCGAGGCCGAGAACCGGCTGCTGAAGCCCGACGTGCGCCCGCTGCTGATCGCCGAAGCGGTCTCCATGCGGCCGGTGCTCGAACTCATCGCGCGGGTGGGGCCGTCGGAAGCCAACGTCCTGGTCACCGGAGAGAACGGCACGGGCAAGGGCACCGTCGCGCAGGCCCTCCATGCCGTGTCGGGCCGCGCCGGGAAGGGACTGGTCACGGTCAACGCCGGCGGCCTGTCCGAAGGCGTTTTCGAAAGCGAGCTGTTCGGCCACGTCAAGGGCGCCTTCACCGATGCGAAGACGGATCGCGTCGGCCGGTTCGAGCTGGCCGACGGCGGCACGCTGTTTCTCGACGAGATCGCCAACGTTCCGTTGAACCTGCAGCCCAAGCTGCTGCGAGTGCTCGAAACCGGCGACTTCGAGCGCGTCGGGTCGTCGCGCACGCGACAGGCGAACGTGCGGATCGTGTCGGCCACCAACTCGAATCTCGGAGAGGAAGTGGCGGCCGGACGCTTCCGGCAGGATCTCCTCTTCCGCCTCAACACGATCGAGATCCAGCTGCCGCCGCTGCGTGAGCGGCGCGAGGATATTCCCGCGCTCGCCACACACTTCCTGCGGGGACACGCGCAACGCTACCGGAAGAACCTCACCGGCTTCGAAACGGCGGCCCTTCAGGCGCTGCTCGATCATCCCTGGCCGGGCAACATCCGCGAGCTGGATCACGCGGTTGAGCGCGGCGTGCTGATGGCGCAAGGTTCGGCGATTCGCCTGGGCGAACTCGGGCTGCGCATCGATCGCGATGCGACGTCGCGTATCGAGGACATGAGCCTCGAGGACGTCGAAGGGTTCCTGATCAAGAAGGCCATGGCGCGCTTCGACGGCAACGTCAGCCAGGCGGCCAAGGCTCTCGGCCTCAGCCGAAGCGCGCTTTACCGGCGATTGCAGCGCTACGGCCTGTGAGGTCCGGCTGAAGCCGGACACTACCGGAATTCGGATGTGCCCGTAAGCATTCGATGCGCGCTGTTCCATGGTAGTGTCCGGTCTTAGCTGTTCCACGGTGGTGTCCGGCTTTAGCCGGACTATCATGATCCCGTGAGGCCCTCGACCGATCTGTCCGCGGAGGCCATGCTTGCGGCCTCCGCGCTCGACTCTGCGTCGAGCCGATCCGATTCGCGCCTGCGATTCGATCAACGCATCCTGCTGCTGGCGCTCGCGGCCGGCTTTCCCGCGGCGGTCGTCGCATTAATCCTGCTCTGGACCGGCGACTACACACCGAAAGTCCAGTGGACGCTGACCGTGTTCGTCATCGGCGTGTGGACCGGCTGCTCCTTCAGCGTCCGCCAGCGCGTGGTCCTGCCGCTGCAGACGTTGTCCAACCTTCTCGCCGCGTTGCGGGAAAGCGACTTCTCGATCCGCGCGCGCGGCGCCAGCGGCGACGATCCGCTCGGCGCCGTGATGCTCGAAGTCAACGTGCTCGCGTCGACGCTGCACGATCAGCGATTGGGCGCGCTCGAGGCAGGTGCGCTGCTCCGAACCGTGATGGTGGAGATCGACGTCGCCGTCTTCACCTTCGACGGTGCGAAGACGCTGCGCCTCGTCAATCGCGCCGGCGAGCGAGTCCTCGCGCAGCCCGCCGAACAGCTGCTCGGGCGCACGGCCGCCGAGCTCGGCTTGAGCGCGTGCCTCGCGGGGCATTCGCCGCGCATCGAAGACGTCGCATTTCCAGGCGCGTCCGGCCGATGGGAGGTGCGTCGCACCACGTTCCGCCAGGGCGGCCGCCCGCACCAGCTGCTCGTGCTCGCCGACGTCAGCCGCCCTTTGCGCGACGAGGAGCGGCAGGCGTGGCAGCGCCTGATTCGCGTGATCGGCCACGAGATCAACAACTCGCTCGCGCCGATCAAGTCGATTGCCGGCAGCCTGGAATCGATGCTGGCGAGGGACGCCGATGCCCGACGACTGGAACGAGGACATGAAGCGCGGTCTGGCGGTGATTGCCGCGCGGTCCGATTCCCTCAGCCGCTTCACGACGGCCTACGCGCGACTCGCGAAGCTGCCTGCGCCGCGGCTCGACACGGTCAACGTGCCCAACCTGGTCCGCCGCATTGCCGGTGTCGAAACGCGCCTGCCGATTCACGTCGCCGACGGTCCGGACGTGCAAATCAGAGCCGATCCCGATCAGCTCGAGCAGCTGCTGATCAATCTCGTGCACAACGCGTCGGACGCCGCGCTTCAGACCGGCGGCGCGGTGACCGTGGGATGGAAGCGTGAGGGCCGCAGTTTCGAGCTGTGGATAGACGACGAAGGGTCCGGGTTGACGAACGCTTCGAACCTGTTCGTGCCGTTCTTCACGACCAAGCCCGGAGGATCCGGAATCGGGCTGGTGCTCAGCCGGCAGATCGCCGAAGCTCACGGCGGCAGCTTGACGCTCGAGAATCGCGCCGACCGCCGCGGCTGCCGCGCGTACCTGCGGCTGCCGGTCTGACGACAAAGATGGAACGTCTGCCTCTCGGCGGTTACTTCTGATCCGTGGGGGCCGTCTCGTGCTGCGCCTTCAGGTCGCGCGCGCGATCGTACAGATCGGATTTCATCGGATACATCTCCCGCAGGATGATTTCGCGGTCGCCAGGCTCGCTGTGGCTTCGGGCCCGGCGCAGCTGCAGCTCCGCCCCCGCGCAGCACGAAATCATCACGCATGTCAGATCGCCGATGCTCCAGAGCTGACGTTCTTCGTCCTTCACGGGAGCCCGATCTATGCCGTTGATCTCGACGTGCCATCGCATTGACGAATGCGCGCTGCAGGCCGTTCAGAACATCCGCCCGCCGAGCGGCACATCGCGCTCGGGAATGAGCAGCACGACGCCGTTGTCGCCGTCAGGCACGCCCAGCGTCAGCACCTCCGACATGTACGGGCCGATCTGTTTTGGTGGAAAGTTGACCACGGCGACCACGAGACGATTCAGCAGCTGCCTCTTTCGAGTAGTACTTCGTTGCCTGGGCTGACGACTTCTTGATGCCGATCTCGCCGCCAAAATCGATCCGCAGCTTGTAGGCCGGTTTGCGGGCCTCCGGGAAATCGTCGACGGCGACCACGCGGCCAACCCGGATGTCGACCCGCTCAAACTCAGCGTACGAAAGACGTGCAGGCTCAGCTGTCATGTGCGTAGAAACATGACACGAGTTGGCCGCCCGCGCCAGTTCAGCCTCGGGTCCGCCTCTGGTCGAGGCGGCACGGGACTTGATCCCCAGCCCATCTCGCATGAGCTCATCCACCGGGAACGTACTCATCGTCGAGGACGATCCCGACACCCGCGAGATGGTCCGGCAGGTTCTCGCGACGCACGGATACTACGCGCTCGCGGCAGGAGACGGCCTCGAGGCGCTTCACCTGCTGCGCGCGGTCCGGCATCGCGCCCCCGCGGCGCCGTGCCTCGTGCTGCTGGATCTCTCGATGCCTCGGCTCGGCGGCCGGGAGTTTCGCCGATCGCAACTCGGCGATCCGACGGTCGCCAACGTACCGGTCGCCGTCATGTCGGGGGCCGCGGATCTCCACCAGCGCGCCGAGGCGATGGGCGCCGTCGCGACCCTGGCGAAACCGCTCGATGTCGATGTGCTGATTGAGGTCGTGAAGAGGTACTGCGCGTAACGCGGGTCTGGCCGATTACCTGCCGCTCACGGCCTGGCGAACGGCCGACGTGAGGACGGCTCCAAGCGCGGCTGCGGCCAGCACCAACGCGGGCACCGGCTGTTCGTTGAAGACGGTGTATAACACGGCGATGCCGATGAACGCCCCGACAGCGACGGTCGACAGCGCGTCGATGAGCCGATGAAATGGGCCACGCGGACACCGATGATTCTCGGTAAGCGCCCCCATGCATTTGGGACAGGTGGCCAACTTACCGGTTACTTTAGCACAGGCGATAATTGAATCGTCGCGACGACGGGACGATGATCCGACGCGGCAGCACTCAGCAACGACGCTGTTTCAACCGCCTGCACGCTCGTCACCGACAGTCCACTCCCCTTGTAAAAGATGAAGTCGATGCGACTGCTGCCATGTGTGTCGCCGGATCCGGACGCGGCGCCGCTCTGCCCGCCGCTGATCCAGGTGTCGCGAAACGGCGTGAGCAACGGCTGTAACTCCGCTTCTTCCGGTCCGAGGTTGAAGTCCCCAATCAGAAGCTGAGTCGGACCCAGCTTCTCGGTCCACTTGATCAGTGCTTCAATCTCCCTGGCGCGAGCAGGTCCGTTGTTCTTGCCGTTGGCCAGGTGCGTCACCGTCACGGGCAGGCCGCCTGCCGACGCCAGTCTGACCGTCATCGCGATTCGGCTGGCCGGCAACTTCGTCACGGAGGGCTCACCAAGCGTGCGGGCGACAGGAACGCCAGCCCTTCTGTTTCCTTTCCGTCGCCTTTGCCGGCCTGCTGGCACTCGACGTTCGGGGTGAACCATTCCTGCTCGTACACGACGGACCAGGCTCGACCTGTCGCCGCTTTCAGCCCCTCGGCGATGCGCGCCGGTTGATCGTCGCACGCATAGAACGGATGGTTGCGCGTCACTTCCTGCAGGCCAACCAGGTCCGGCTGAACCCTGGCGATGGTCTCGATCGCCCGCTGAAGGTTGTATTTGTGGGTGCCATCTATGCCGTGCTGGATGTTGAAGGTCATCACCTTCAACGTAGCCGGGCTCTGTGCCGTCCCATCGCGAGGGGCAACAAATAAAGGCGCCATCAGTATCGACAATGCGGCGCCCAATGCCAGAGCTAATCGCACACCTTCCTGTCTCGCAACAGGGGTGCCAAACGAGTCAGGTTCTGGCGCCTTTCATCGCGCCGAACACGGCGATGTGGGAATCGACGACGCGCTTGCGCTCGGCTTCGTCGGGTTCGAGCGACCACACGCCTCGCTGCGATGTTCCGCCAAGGATGATTCCATCGTTGCGCGCCATCATGTGGATGCCAAGCGACGCTCCCGGCACCGGCGGCACGCCGCCGTTGGTGTGATAGTTCACCTCGGATTGCGGCGTCAGCACGGTGAGCTGTCCCTTGAGCGGCAGCAGCTCCTGGTCGCCGAACAGATCCTTCGCGCCGAGCCCCGTGCAGTTGACGACGATTGGCTCGCGCAACGCCGCCAGCTCGCGCGGCGTATCGAATTTGCGGATGACGATGTGGCCGCCCCAGAGCTGGAAATCGCGGACCAGGTTATCGAGATAGATGTTCGGCTCGATGCGAATCTGCGGCGAGCGGAGCGCGTACTTCGTCGCGAACGGGTGCTCCCCCGGACCGAGCACGTCCTGCCCCACCGCCAGCCCCGCCATCAGGCTCGGGCGCTCGGGGGTACCCGGATTCGGCGGACGCAGTTCCTCGACCAGCGAGTAGTTGTCGAGCCACGACACGCCGAAGTGCGGGCCGGCGAGCAGCTGCAGCTGGCGGTACGAGATGTCGGCGGCGCGGCGATATTGCGCGTCCCACTCCGGCGTCCGCTTCTCCGGGAGCACGAGGCCCGACTCGGGCGTGAAGCCGGCCAGCGACATGTTCGACGTCACATTCGGCGGTACCGCGAGCGCATAAATCGTCACCTCGAAGCCGCGGCGCTGCAGCTGGCGCGCGCAGGTGAGGCCGACCGATCCGCAGCCGATCACCGCCGCCTGGCGCGACTGGTGTTCGGTCGCGAACTCCGCGGCCATCAACCCCGTGCCCCACGCCAGCGACATGCCCGCGCCGCCGTGTCCGTAGTTGTGGATCAGCAGTTTGTCATCCAGCTTGTCGGTCTTCAGAACGAAGCCGGCGTCGCGATGTGGGCGCAGACCCACCGTGGTCCGGATGACTCGATCCCACGAGGCTTTGACGGGTACGAGGCTGACCGGCGTCCGCTTCGGGGCGCCACTCGGCTTCGAATTCGTGCTGCACGCCGAGACGCCGAATCCGATCGCCGCCACGCTGCCCGCCGTGAGAAATGTACGTCTGTGCATGATTCAGGTCTGCCTCGAAATGCCTCGAGCGATGGAAAAGAAATCGAACCAGGTGGAGTCGGCGCCGCCGTACCGCCGGGCAATCTTGACGTCGACGACGTAAGGCCGGCCTTCAGCCGTGATTCTGAAGCAGCGTTCGAGCGCGGCGGTCAGCTTCGCGGGATCGTCGACGCGCTCCGCCTCGACGCCGTAGGCCTTGCAGATGGCCGCGTGATCGATGGAAGGATGATCCAGGGCGCAGCCGGGGTATCGACCGGTCGCCGCCGCGCGGCCGCCGTATTGATGCAGGAATTTGCGGTTCGCCTGATAGGCACCGTTGTTCCAGATGACGACGGCAACGGGCACTTCATAGCGGACGGCCGTCCACAGCGCCTGGACGCCAAACTGGAAGCTGCCGTCACCGACGAGCGCGACGACCTGCCGATCCGGCTGCGCGATCTTGGCGCCGATGGCGTTCGGCACACCCCATCCCAGGCAGCCGCCGGCCGTGGTGAAATGGCGGCGACCGCGCGGGCCGCGGTTGAAATCGAAATACGCGTCGGCGACCTGCTCTTCGCTGATCAGTTCCGTGACGACGATGGCTCCGGGATCGATCAGCCGGTTCAACTCC
The DNA here is from genome assembly GCA_963794305.1 of uncultured Acidobacteriota bacterium. Taxonomy (GTDB): domain Bacteria; phylum Acidobacteriota; class Vicinamibacteria; order Vicinamibacterales; family CAVVIG01; genus CAVQFC01. Next base: position 37,328 of record CAWCDQ010000022.1, read on the forward strand.
GTTGAGAGGCGCTCGATGGCGATCGGCGTATCATTCCACGCGCGCCTGGCCTGCTCGTCGAGGGCCTGCCGGCGCGCGGCCGCGTCGCGCACGACTGAGCGTCGACGATCGTCGATCGCGCTCGTCGCCAGCCGGCGCGTCCGTAGCTCCTCGAGCACGGCGCGCACCGACAGGTCCGTCCGCGCCATCATGGGCACGTCCACCGGATAGGTGCGGCCGAGTTCGGTGGAGTCCGTTGTCGTGTGAATCACGCTGACGCCGCGGGGAACGATCGGCACCGCCGTAGCGCCGGCGGCCGTGAACATCGTGCCGCCGACGCTCCAGAAGACATCGTAGCCTCGCGGAGACTTGTCGTCCTCGGCGAAGAAGCCGGCGTACTGCGGGTGGAACGTCGGGAACGTCAGCGGACTGTGACTGGCAAACAGATCGCTGCACACCGGCGCGCCGATCAGTTCCGCGATCTGCCTGAGATCGTCGGCGCCGCCAAACGGGTTGATCTCGCGCCCTGCGACGATGACGGGCGATTGCGCCCCGGCGAGGAGATCCGCCGCGCGCCGGACGGCGTCAGGGTCGGGGTGCAGGGCTGCGTCAGGTTCCGAGCGTGACCGCGGAAGAATCTCAGCCCGCTTGACGCGCTGCTCCCACAGATCCTTGGAGAAGGTGACGAAGGTGGGGCCGCCCGGCGGCACGCGCGCGAAAAGGAAGGCCCGACGGAGCACCTCCGGAATCGTCTCGGCGTTCAGGACGTCCCAGGTCCAGCGGGTGTAGTCGCGTGGGAGCTGCGCCAGGTTGGGCGCCTCCAGGAACACATTCTGACCACGAGCGGCGGTCGACTGCCCTCCGGCGGTAATCACCACCGGCACGCGATCGCGGAAGGCATTGGCGATCTGCCCGAGCGCGTAGGCCGTGCCGGCGTCGGAATGCACCTGAACGAACGCCGTCTGTCCCGATGCGCGCGCATAGCCGTCGGCCATGGCCATGACCGAGCTTTCGTGAAGTCCCTGCACGTATTGAAGCTTCACGCGATCGACGAGCGCATCGAGGAAACCGACTTCTTCCGAACCGGCAAGGCCGAACACGTACGGCACATTCCAGTCGATCAGGAACTCGGCCATCACTTCGCCGCCGGTCGCATCGTTGAGCACGCGGCCGGGCGCCGCCCCCGGCGACTTCGAGGTCTGGCCCGCCTCGAGCGACGTCGAGAGCCCCGAAGCCGCGCTCGCTGCCACGCCGGCCGCCGTCAGCCGCGACACAAAGCCGCGGCGTGACATCCGGCGATCGAGAAACAGGCGCGCGGCGTCCCTCATGATGCGCGGATTATACGCCCGACTCGCGACACAGATTCATGCCTTGCCTGCTCTCCCCGACGATGCTACCGTCGTCCGGCACAGTGGTACGGCGCTCGCATCGTCTCCCGATCGAGGACGCTACGGACGCGAACGTTTCCGGCTCCTCATCGGAGGAACGATGCCGCCGCAAACCATTGTCAGTCGAGTAGAAAGACTGGAAACCCGCATGGATGCCCTGGAGCAGCTGCCCGCTCGGCTCGACGCTCTGGAGTTGCAGAATTCACAATTCCGAGCGGAGGTTCGCGCCGAGTTTTCTGCCACGCGTGAAGAGCTTCGGGCGGAGATGCGCGCGCTCAACGCCGAAACCGTGCGTCTGATGCACGAACTGAATGCCGACACCAAGGCGCAGATGCGCGTGCTCCACGAAGATCTGGTCGCGCGAATCACGCTCCTTCACGAGGAACCTCGAACCAGGTCCAGCGGTTCCAGGAAGAAGCGCCGCTGACTGGCCCACGAAACAACCACCGACGGCCCGTCGTCTTAGGTGTCATGAAGATTTGCCTTCTCGCTCTGTCGGCGGCCGCCGTTTCGATACTGTCTCTTCATGCGGCCGGGAAATCCGCGCACTACCCGGTGGAAACGGGAACGGGACTCGAGTTCGTCCACGTCGTTCCGAAAACGGTCACTTATCAAGGCCAGAAAGCGCTTCGTCTCGACGAGGAGAAGAACTACAACGGCGAGGCGGTGGCGCTGCTGACCGGCTCGGATTTCAGCGACGGCACGATCGAGGTCGACCTCGCCGGCGTGCCGGGTGCTGGCAGCGACTCCGGCGCGCGCGGATTTGTCGGCATCGCGTTTCGCTCGACTCCCCACGCCGCGGCGTTCGAGTGCTTCTACCTGCGGCCGACCAACGGGCGGGCCGACGATCAGCTTCGGCGGAATCACTCGACGCAGTACATTTCGGCGCCGGAGTTCCCCTGGCAGCGCCTGCGCACGGAGAACCCCGGCGTTTACGAGTCGTATGTGGACCTGGTCACCGGTGCCTGGACGCACGTCAAGATTGAGGTCAGCGGCGTGAAGGCGCGCCTGTTCGTGAATGGCGCCACGCAGCCCGCGCTCGTCGTCAACGATCTCAAGCGCGGCGCCACCAGCGGTCAGATCGGCCTCTGGATCGGCGCTGGTACGGAGGCGTACTTCCGCGATCTGCGCGTCACGGCCAACTGACGCGGGGTTGTATACTCCGCGCGTGCGGATCCTTCCCAGGCTCGTCTCCCTCATCCTTTTCCTCGGCGTCCCGGTCGTGCTGGTCGGCGAGGTGCGTCTGCCGACGCCGGAGTCGGTCCTCGGTTTTCGACCGGGCGCCGACTACAAGCTCGCAACCTACGATCAGTCCGTCGATTACTTCAAGAAAGTCGCGGCCGCCAGCAAATACGTGAAGCTTCTCGAGGCGGGCAAGACCAGCCAGGGACGCACAATGTACTACGCGCTGGTGTCGTCGCCAGACAACCTCGGCAAGGTCGACCGCTATCGCGAGATTGCACGGCGTCTCGCACACCCGCAGGGATTGACGGATGCCGCGGCAAGGAAGCTCGCGCACGACGGGAAAGCCTTCGTCCACATCGACGGCGGACTCCACGCGACCGAGGTGGCTGGTCCGCAGCACACACCGCAGCTCCTCTACGACCTGGTCAGCAAGGTTCACGAGCCCGACACGAAGGCCATCCTCGACAACGTCATCGTGATGCTGTGGCCCACCATCAACCCTGACGGACAGCAGATGGTGGCAGAGTGGTACATGAAGAACGCCGGGACGCCGTACGAGCTGTCCGGCCTGCCGCGCCTCTATCAGGAGTATGTCGGCCACGACAACAATCGCGACGCGTACATGCTGAACATGATCGAGTCGCGCGTGCTCGAGCACACGTGGCGGCAATGGGAGCCGCAGATCATCTACGTGCACCATCAGTCGGGCCCGTTTCCGACACGCATCTGGCTGCCGCCGTTTTCCGAACCCGTCGGTGTCGACGCGCCGTTCATCATGTCGCGCGAGGTGAACATGATCGGCATGGCGATCGCCAAGAGCCTCGAAGAACACGGCCAGGTCGGCGCCACGCACATGGGCACGGCATTCGACGCCTGGTATCCGGGCTACGTGGACTACGCGCCGAATTTCAAGAACATCGCCGCCTTCTGGACGGAGACGGCCCTGTTCCAGTACGCCACGCCGCACGACTACACCATCACCGATTTCCCCCCGAACATGCGCGACCTGCGTCCGCAGAGCCTGTACTCGAGTCCGTGGCCCCCGGGCCGATGGCGGCTTCGAGACGCGGTCGACTACATGGAAACCGCGTCGCTGTCGGTGCTCGAGTTCGCGTCCAAGTACAAGAACTCGCTGCTCTACGATCGCTACCAGGCGGGCCGCGATCAGATCGTCCTGGGCTCGAAGAAAGCGCCTTACGGATACTTCATCCCCCAACAGCAGCGCGATCCCGTCGCAGCCGTCGAGATGCTCCGCCGAATCGCCTTTGGCGGCGTCCGCGTATGGACGCTCACCGCAGCCGTGACGATCGGTCCAGACACGTTTCCGTCAGGGACGTGGGTCATTCCGACGGACCAGGAATTTGCCGCGATGGCCCGCGAAGTCCTGGACACTCAGACGTATCCGGACCTTCGGCAGTATCCCGGCGGGCCGCCGGAGCGGCCGTACGACGCGGCCGGGTGGTCGCTGCCGCTGCAAATGGGCGTGCGCGTCGTGCCGGCGCTCTCCCCTCTCGGCACCGAGGTTCGGGACAAGATGAAAAGCGTTGGCGCACCGCCGGCGCTGAGAGTGAAGCCCTCGGCCTACGAGCCCGCGCTTCAGACCGACGCGGCTCCGTTCGACAGCCTTCCAGGTGTCGGGTTCGATTCCGATCCGGCGTCTGCGGCGATCGTGCCGCCACCCGGCCACATTACCGGTGCGGGTCCGGTGCTGCTGCTGGATCCGGCTCAGAACAACACGTTCAAGGCGATCAATCGCGCGTGGAAGTTGGGGGCAACGGTGCAGGCGAGCGCCGGCGCGTCGGGCGCGCCCATTCAATACTCTCTGCGCGGCCTCTCCGACGCCGCGCAAGAGGACATCGTGCAGTCGCTGTCGCTGCAGGCGGCACGCGCGGAATCGGCGCCAGGGCGCGCGATTCGGCAGCCCCGCATCGGACTGTTCCAGCCGTGGACCGGGAGCATGGATGAAGGCTGGAGCCGTTGGGTGCTCGAGCAGTACCGGCTTCTCGTTCGTGACGATTCATCCCGAAGACTTCAAGTCACCGCTGACACAGAAAGTCGACGTTCTCATCATGGCCGACGATGCGCGTGTGCCGGTGGCAGGTGCAGCGTCGGGCCGTGGCGGCCGTGGAGGTGTCGCGCCTGCCGTCCGACCCGAGTACGCGTATCAGCTGACCGCGGGCGACCTGGAAGGCTTCGAGCAGTTCGTGCGTGGTGGAGGCACGGTCGTCTGCTTGAGCAATGCGAGCGCGTTCGCCATCCAGCAATTCAAGCTGCCGGTGAAGAACGTCGTGGCCGGTTTGCGTCCGGAAGAGTTCTTTCTCCGCGGATCGATCGTGGAAGTCTTGACCGACACGACGCATCCCGTCATGGCCGGCATGCCCGATAAGGCCGCCCTGTTCGTGGATGGCAGCCCGGTCTTCGAGGCGCAGGATGGCTTCAAGGGCACGGTGCTCGCGCACTATCAGGAGTCGGGTTCACCGCTGCTGTCCGGATACCTCATCGGCGAGAAATATCTGTCGGGAAAATCGGCGGCCCTGGATGTCGAACTCGGTTCGGGTCACGTGGTGCTTCTTGGTTTCAGGCCGGAGTGGCGCGGCCAGCCCTTCGGCACGTTCCGGGTGTTGTTCAATGCGGCGCTATTCGGCCGCTAGGAGAGAGCAATGAAGAACATGTCGCACAGAGTCGGCGTCGGTCTGGCCATCGCGCTGGCAAGCTCCTATTTCGTCATGGCGCAGCAGCCGCCAGCTCCTCAGCCTCCGGCTCCGCCTCCGCCGATGTCATTCTTCGTGACCAGCGCGGGGTCGGGCAAAGGCGCGGACCTGGGCGGGATCGCCGGAGCCGATCGGATCTGCCAGACGCTGGCGACGGCCGCGGGCTCTAGCAAGACCTGGCATGCATACTTGAGCGCCGCCGCGGCCGGCGGTCAGGCGGCGGTGAACGCGCGCGATCGCATCGGCGCGGGGCCGTGGTTCAACGCGAAGGGCGCGCGCATCGCGCAGAGCGTGGCCGATCTTCACGGCGACACGTTGGAGATGGCGCGACGTGGCAACAACATCAACAAGACGACGGCGCTGAACGAAAAGGGGGATCCCGTCAACGGCGTCGGCGACACGCCCAACCAGCACGACATGGTCACGGGTTCGCAGCTCGACGGAACGGCCTTCCCCGACGCGGCAGACCATACCTGCGGCAATTACACGAGCAGCGCAACGACCGGCGTCGTGCAGCTCGGGCACCACGATCGCACCGGCGGCGGCAACACCTCGTGGAACTCGACGCACCCGAGCCGCGGCTGCAGCCAGGAGAACCTGGTCGCGACCGGCGGCGCAGGGCGGTTCTACTGCTTCGCGATCAACTAGTGGACGATCGGTTCATCGTGACGTGTCCCTACTGCGGCGAGCAGGTGGAGATCTATCTCGAGCCGGACGTGAGAGGCACCTTCGTGCAGGACTGCGAGGTCTGCTGCAACCCATGGCGCGTTCGCGTGTTCAGGTCAGAAGGCGATCGCGATGTCGAGGTGAGGCGGGCTGACGGATCAGAGTGATGGCTGATGGCCATGTCCGCTTATCCCCTTCCCCGCCGCTTCATGGTTTTCATCATGGGCTGACCGGCCCGCAGTGTCGACTTCCTGGCGTCCGCCGCGACTGCGCGGGAGTCCTTCGGCATCGGTTTCCGGTGCTTCTTGCCCGGCGCAGCCACCTCGCTGCGGCTGCGAGCCCGGTTCTTTTGCGCGGCGGCACCAACCGCTGCTCGTTGCGGCTGACCGCTCTCGCCGCTGGTCATGTTCGATACGCTCGTCTTGAGCTGCTCCAGTAGTGCCGACGCGCTGTCGCGGACGCTCGCGATCTGCGCTTGCAGCGCCTCGCGATCCATCCAGCCTTCCGTCTTCGCCTGAACCGCGCCCACGACTCGTCCGAGCTGCTCGGCAAACGCCACCACCCGCTGCTCCATCGCATCGGTGGCCATCGAAGCGTCCGTGGTCGTGCTCTCATTCACTGCCGCCGTCTTGCTGTGCTGTCCGCCGCCGTCACGCTTCGCCATGGGAGCTCCATCTGTGGCGTTCAATCGCCGGCTGAGCACCAGCAGATTTCATGCCGCGCGAATAGTCGCCTGAGCTGGCGCACGGCTTGCTCCCTCTTTCGACGTGGGGCGGTCGCGGGCTTCTCGCCATCGCGGTCTGTCTTGCATCGTCGGTTGCCGTCGCGGCTGTGCTGCTGCCGGCGGGACGTGAGCGGTCGCCGGTGGCTTTTGACGGACCGCGTGCACGAGGCAGCTGGCCGCTCGCGCCCGGTGTCGCGGAGCAGGCGAGAAACTCCGCGATGCGGCAGGCTCGAGTATGGGCGCCGCACACTGGTTCGAGCGCCGACCTTGGAACGAATCCGTCCGATCCGACCGGCTCGCTGTCTGCGCCGATCGTACGCTGCCGCTACCTCGACGGTCCCGCGCGCGGTACGACGGCGAAATTCGACTGCGTGTTGCCCGACGGTGAGATCGTCAAGGTCAAGTACGGACATACCGGCGAGATTCACGCCGAGGTGGCCGCCAGCCGGCTGCTCACAGCCCTCGGGTTCGGCGCCGACCCGATGTTTCTCGTACCGCGACTGCGATGCTACGGCTGCGTACGAACGCCGTTCTACACGTACTGGCTCCTCGACAAGCTGCGAGCGCGCGACCTGCTCGTCCGCTCGATCCCGGAAGACAGCTACACCGACTTCGAGTGGCCTTCCGTCGAGCGGCACTTCGACGGCGTGACGATCGAGGCAGGGCAGGAGCGCGGATGGGCCTGGTTCGAGCTCGAGCCGATCGATTCATCGCTCGGCGCGAATCGAGACGAACGTGACGCGCTGCGCCTGGCGGCCGTCCTGCTCGCACATTGGGACAACAAGGCCTCGAACCAGCGGCTCGTGTGTCTCGCGCCAGCTCCCGAAGCTCCATCGACCTGCCCGCGTCCTTTCGCGCTGATCAACGATCTCGGCGCGACGTTCGGACCGAACAAGTTGGATCTGGATCACTGGAGGGAGCTCCCCGTCTGGACCGATGCAGCGGCTTGCCGCGTGAGCATGCGGCACGTTCCGTACGGCGGCGGTACATTTCCAGACGCGGCGATCTCGGAAGGCGGACGCCAGCTCATCGTTCGCGAGCTCTCGGCGCTCAGCGAGCGTCAGGTTCTGGAACTGTTCACCAGCGCGCGCTTTCCAGAGTTTTTCGGAAGTGGAGATCGCAGAGGTGACGCGCGTGCGTGGACACGCGCGTTTCTGGACAAAGTCCGGCAGATCGCCGACGCCGGACCGTGTCCGCAGTGAAATGCGCTATCTAAGCTGCTTGACCTGATCGATGTACCACGCGACTCGGCCCGTCGAATCGCCGTGCGATTCGGATCCGTTGAGCTGATAGCGGACGACGCCGCCGGCGTCCACGTAGAACGTCGCCGGCACGTTGTCGAATCCCATGCTCTTTTCAGCCTGCTCCGCCGTCAGACGCGCGACGGGGAATGGAAACTTCATCTCCGAAAGATAACGCTGGAGCCGCTTGTCGTCCTCGTCGATGCTGACGAGCACGAACGCGACGTTCGGATCGTTCTGATACTTCGGGTACGCCGCCTTCAGCTGCGGCAGCTCGGCCCGGCAGATGCCGCACCAGGAGGCGAAGAAATCGAGCAGGACGACCTTGCCGCGCAGGGTCGAGGCGTCGAACGGCTTGCCGTCCACGGTCGTCAGCGCAAGCTTCGGCAGCGGGCGATCCACCAGGCTCTTCAGCATGGCGGCCTTCCGATCGTCCCGGCGGCGCGAGAGCTCCGTTTCGAGCCACGTATCGAACGCCGAGGCGGCGGACTCGCCCGCCTGAAGGGCGGCCAGAGCATCCTTGGCCTTCTGGCGGAGCGGCGCCGGGCCACCGCTCAGCGACAACGCGTCGAGGTAGTGATCGCGCGCGCGCGCCGGCGCTTTCTGCGCGCGAGCGAGTTCGCCCAGGTGGAACTCGGTCACGAAATCCAGCCCCTGGGAGAGACGCTCGGCCTCGCCCAGCTTCTCCGCCGCCGCGGCGTAGTTCTTCTTCATGAACTGCGCCCAGCCGATCAGGTCGGCAGCCGAAGCGTGCCCGCGGATCTTCGAGCCCTGCGACTTCCCGCTCATCTGATAGGCGCTGAGATTCTCGTCGACGAAATGGTCCGACACGGCTGCACCTCGCTCGGCGAGCGCAATCGCGCGATCGTAGGAGCCCTGATCGATGAGGAGCTGCGCGCCGGTGAAATAGGCGCTGGGTCCGCCTGCGCTTTCGCCCGCGCCTCGACCGCGGCGACGACGGCATCAGGCGTGGTGGCAGACTGCAGCTTCGCGTCCAGTTCCTTGATCTCCGGGCGCGGTGGCGCTGGATCCACTTTCTCCGCGGCGGCAAAGCCCTCGGCGGTCGTCAGCGCCTCTTTGGCGGACGCGCGGCCGGGATCGGCCGTGACCGCCGCCTTCAGTTCCGCGATAGCCCTGGCGCGGTACGCAGGCTCGTCGTGCCAGCCCGGAAACGCGCTCTCCTGCTGCCAGCCTTTGAACATGTAGATGCGGCCGAGTGTTTCATGCGCTTCTGACGCGACGCTGCGATCGCGCGCCGCGGCTTCGAGCGACTCGATCGCGCTCTTCGACAACCGCTGGTTCCAGCTGGCTTGTCCGTGCGCAAGCTGTTCTCGCGGAGAGTTCTGCGCGCCGACGCCCGCGGCGGTCAATGACACCGCCGCCACGACGACGAAGAGAGAAGATGTTTTCACGGCTCGCTCCCGGACCGGCCTGAACCGGCCCCGATGAATCCGGCGACCGATAGTCTAAACCTTTTCCGGCTGAAGAGTTCCCGGGTAGAGCTCGAGCCATGCGCCCGGAAGCCATGCCGCTCCGAGCATCGCGCGCGTAAAGGAAAACACAAGGTGCGCCGCCAGGCTGAACGCCAGCAGCCGCGGCGCCGGCGCGTGCTGACCAAAAAAGAAAATCCAGGCGGCCTGGGTCGTCCCCAGGTGCGCGACCGTCACGGGCAGCGCGGCGAGCATGAAGATCACCGGCAGAAACGTGAGCAGCTGAAGGAATGGAATCCGGATTCCGAAGGCGTGCGCGGCGTAGTAGTGCAGACAGAGCGAGACGAAGAACATCGGCGCGCGCAGCAGCACGATCTGCACGTAGCGCGTCGGTGTCGCGAGCCGGAACGTCCGGGAGATCGACCAGTCGCGTGGCGCGAGCAGCCATCGCACCACCAACCAGAATGCGGCCACGCCTCCGGCGACGGCAAGAAGGCTTCGCGACACATCCGCACGAAGCCCCAGGAGCCCGAGCATCGCCCACACCACGAGCTGCGTGTACTCGGTCAGCACCAGGAAGATGACCGTGCTGCTCAATTCGAGAAACGGCGCGTGGAGCTGGCGGCTCAAGTAGGCGGCCATTGCGCCGCGTCCAAGATTCGTATTGAAGAAGCCGACCACATAGGATGCCGCGCGGACCGGGAGAAGCCGGCGATAAGGGACGTCGCCATGAAACCAACGAATGACGACGGACAGCACGAGCGTGTCCCACGCGAAGTAGAACAGCGTGTTGGGGATCATCAGGGCCAGGAACAGGCCGAAGTCGGCGTCGTGCAGGGCATCAGCAAGCGCGGAGAGCGGCACACGGCGCAGGATCAGCGCGAAGATCGCCGTCGTCAGCACCGTGGCCGCTGCGGGACGGATCCACTGTTCATGGGCGGCTTCCGGCGTTCACGGTTCGACGCCTTAGCGAAAGAGGTCGCGGCTGGCATCGCGAATCAGCATCCTGCCGTTTCCCTCGCCCACCCATTCCGCGGCACCCCGGGCAACGGCGACCGGAGTGCCGGCGCTCTTGCGCGTGACGATCTCCGCGGCGCCGGCCAGCTCGTCGGCCAGCGCAATCACCGTTGACGTCAACGGGCGGCCGTACGTATCCGAGCGGCCGCGATAGTCGATCAGCGGCCGCAACCCGGCCACGCCAAGGGCGACGTTGACGACGCCTTCGCGCCACGGGCGTCCAAAGGTATCGGACACGATCACCGCCACCGCGCAGCCGAACGCATGGCTGAGCCCTTCGCGCAGCCGCTCGGCTGAGGCATCGGGATCCGCGGGAAGCACGGTGACGTATCCAGGCTCGACGTTCGAGGCGTCGACGCCGGCGTTCGCGCACACGAATCCGTGACGCGTCTCGGCGATCAGAATTCCACGGTCCATCCTGACGATCCGCCTCGCTTCGCGAAAGATCACCTCGACGACCCTCGCGTCCTTGCCGTGTTCAGCCGCCCACGCATTGGCGGCGGCCGAGGGCACGACCTCGTCGAGTCGCACGATCGCGCCTTCGGCTTTCGACACGATCTTCTGTGCGATCACGAAGACGTCGCCGGCCTCGACACCGCGCCCTGTCCTTGCGGCCGAGGCGGCAATCAGGGCGCCGAGATCGGCTCCGCGCGCGATGTCGGGAAGGCCGGGAAGAGTGAACAGCTGAAGGTCCACGGACCTGGAGCCTAGCCGTTCGTGTGAACCTTCTCGGGAGCAATCTTCACGATGATGCGGACTTCGCCCGGCGTGCGACCCGGATATGTGTCCTTGCCGAGGTACTTCTTCGCCATCTTGTCGATGTGCGCATCGCCGCCCGCTTCCGTCATCTCGATCACCCGGCCCTGGATGCCAAGATACCGGTATGCGTTGTCCGGATCGGTGATCGCCAGCGCAACTCGCGGCTCGCGAGCGAAGTTCCTGGCCTTCACGCGGCCTTTGGCGGTATTCACCAGCACGTTCGTGCCGTCGAAATCTATCCACACGGGGGTCACTTGAGGACTCCCGTCGCCATTGAGTGTGGCCACATGCGCGAATGCGACTTTGGTCGTGAGCAGGTCGGAATGGGATGCGGGAACGGTCGCCATCGAGTCACCTCAAGCCGCCATATTAACCGTTGAAGAACGGAACCAGCTCATGCGGCCGAGCCGCTGAGTCCGACGATACGAAACCGCGCGTCGTGAATCTTGTGACGCCGATTGATCGCGATGGCCATCGCCGTCATGTGTTCGATCGATCGCGCGCGCGAAAGCGGTCCGACATCGACCGCTCGCAAGCCCTGAAGAAGCTCGACCAGCGCAATGGCCGCGGGTTCTCGCCGCCTCAGAATCGGCGCAGACGAACTCGTCGCAATCGAGCGGCCGTTGCGGATCGCCGAGCACGTGCGCCGGCAGCGTCTTGAAGGCCGCAGCGAGACCGACGTTCTCGGGAAGCCGCGCGCGGATATGCTCCGATGCCGATCCCTCCACCACGTCGAGCATCGCCATCCGGCCGCCGGCAAACGTCAACAGGCACGGTGACGTCGATCACGACCGCTCCCGCTTTGAAATGCGATCCGACCTCGCCGAGCAGCGCGTCGATCGACGTGAACGGCACGGCGAGGACGATGACCTCGCCTCGATCGACCGCTTCCGCGTTTCCCGCAACCTCGATCGACTGGCCGGGCGTGTTCCAGCCGGTCACGATTTCGCGCGCGCGCTCCGGATCGCGCGAGCCGACAATCACGCGTGCGCCGGCGGCCGCGAAGCGCTGCGCGAGGCCGCCGCCCTGATGTCCCGTGCCGCCGAGGATCGCGATCGAAGCCATGGGGTATAATTATTGGTTCCTTTTATGATTTCAGTCCAAGGTGTGTCCATGCGGTTCGGCTCGAAGGTCCTCTTCGAAGACGTAACCACAACATTCTCTTCAGGCCGCCGCTACGGCCTCACCGGTCCCAACGGCGCCGGCAAGTCGACGTTCATGAAGCTGCTGACCGGTGAGCAGCCGCCGCAGCGTGGTACGGTCGCCCGTCCCGCCAAGGTCGGCGTGCTCCGCCAGGATCAGTTCGCCTTCGATCAGTTTCGCGTGATCGATACGGTGATCATGGGCAACCACAAACTCTGGAGCGCCCTCCAGGAACGCGAACTGCTCTACGCCAAGAGCGATCTGACCGAGGCGGAAGGCATGCGCCTCGGCGAGCTCGAAGGCATCGTCGGCGACGAGGACGGCTACGAAGCCGAGGCCAACGCGGCGATTCTGCTGCAGGGTCTCGACATTCCTGAGAAGCTGCACGAGCGGACGATGTCGGAGATGCAGGGCGGACAGAAGGTCCGGGTCCTGCTTGCGCAAGCGCTTTTCGGCCGGCCGGAGGCGCTGCTGCTCGACGAGCCCACGAACCATCTCGACCTGGACTCGATCCATTGGGTGCGCGAGTTCCTCCTCCGCTACGACGGCACCCTCATCGTCATCTCGCACGATCGGCATTTCCTCAACGGTGTCTGCACGCACATCGCCGATATCGACTACCAGACGATCATCACGTACACGGGCGGCTACGACGACATGGTCCTGGCGAAGACGCAAATCAGGTCGCGCGTCGAAGCGGACAACGAACAGCGGGAGAAGAAAATCTCCCAGCTGCAGGATTTCATCGCGCGCTTCTCCGCCGGCACGCGCGCCAGCCAGGTCATGTCGCGCAAGAAGGAAGTCGAACGCCTGCAGACCACCGAGCTGGCGCGGTCGAACATCCAGCGTCCCTACATCCGGTTCGCCATGAACCGGCCGTCGGGCCGCGTCGCTGCCGAAATCAAGGGCATCAACAAGGCGTTCGGGGATCTGAAGGTCGTCCACAACTTCAGCGCGATCGTGAACCGGAACGAGAAGATCGCGCTCATCGGCCGCAACGGTTTTGGCAAGACGACGATGCTCAAGGCGCTTCTCTCCGATGCGCCGGGCGTCGACGCGTCGCCATCCGCGCTCGACAGCGGCAGCGTTCGGTGGGGGCACGAAGTGTCAATCGGCTACTTCCCTCAGGATCACACCGGCGCCATCCAGAAGGGCATGACCGCCGTCGAATGGCTGCACCAGTTCGATCCGGACGCGGCGCGGCAGGACATCCACGGCCTGCTCGGACAAATGCTGTTCACCGGCGAGGAAGGCCTGAAGCCAACCGATGCGCTCTCGGGTGGTGAAACCGCCAGGCTGCTCTTCTGCCGGATCATGCTGCAGAAGCCGAACGTGCTCGTCCTCGACGAGCCGACCAATCACCTCGATCTCGAGTCGATCAACGCGCTGAACATCGCGCTCCAGAAGTACGAAGGCACCGTGTTCCTCGTCACGCACGACGAGGACCTGATGGAAGAAGTCGGCACGCGCGTCTGGCAATTCGACGGAAACACGATTCACGACTTCAAGGGCACCTACGAGGAGTACACCGCCTCAATCGCGTAGCGGTACTGACTGCGACTGACTTCTCAGCGTCGTCGGCGCAGCGGGCCGGAGGCCCTCAGACGCGCGATCCCCTCGCGCGCCAGGTCTCCGTACGAACCGCCGATATCGATGTATTGCTGGTAGGTGCTCATGGCGCTCTGGCGATCGCGTTCTTCGGCCGCTCCGGTCGCCCAGCCGAGCATGTCCAGGTGCCGGCGCTTCTGGAAGTAGCGCATCTCGAGCGCCTTCGCGAGATTGAAGTAGCTGATTGTTTCCTTCGGCGCCAGCGCTATCGCGTCGCCGAACACCTTGATCGCCTCGTCGAGGCCGCCGCCTGCGGCCTGGGTCACGCCGAGATCGTTGAGCACGTCGACGTCTTTCGGCCACCGGCGCCGCGCCTCGCGCAGCACGTCGAGCGCCTTCTTCCGATCGTTCAGCTTGACGTAGTTGTCCGCCAGATCGAAGTAGACGGGCTGGAACTGCGGCTGACGCTGACGGACGCGCTCCCACGCGACGGCCGCGTCCTTGAATTGGCCGAGGCCGTAATCGGCCTGCCCGAGCACATACTCAATCCACGACGGCGCGATCGGCCTGGCGGCAATCGGTGCGAGCGTTACGCGGGCGGCTTCCAGATCGCCGCGCTGGTACGCTTCCCATCCCGCGCGCGCGGTCGCGTCCGACCAGTCGCCGCTCGCCAGGTCCTTCACGTGCGACTCCGCCAGCGGACGAACGCGCAGCACTCCAGGGTCTGCGGACGGCTCCGCGACAATCGTGCCGCTGGTGATCGATCCGGAGTCTGAGGGGGTCGCGCTGACCGCTGGCGTGGACGAGGCAGCAGCAGGTGCAACCGTTGCCGCCGCGGGCGCCGTCCGTGGCGGCGCGCCGGACGGCACGGTGCTCGTGGTCGTCACGTTGGCGATGCGAGCGATCGCCGACGCGAACTCGCTCGATCGGTGAACGATCACCCCACCCGTGAGGCGCGCGAGGCCGGCCGCCGCATCGCGGTCGTTCCCGGACTCGTCGAGCACGTGAAACCGCACGTCGGCCCGCTTTGCTGCCTCGGCGATGCTCGACACGCGCGGCGCCTGGGCGTCTCCGCCAAAACCCTCGGACCCCAGCAACACCGCCTTGGCGCCATCCACCCGCGTGAGGTTGGCGACCAGCGTTTCCAGAACAGAGAACTTGCGATCGAGCGCGGCACGCGCGATGTCCAGCGTCTCGATCTCCGCCAGACGCGAAGACTGTTCGACACCACCTGGAACGGCCGTGGACGATGCCAGATCGGCCGCCGTGGCTAAACGGGGATGCGCGCGGTCGACCGCTTTCAGCAGATCGTCAGGATCGGACAGGAGACGGTCGCCGACGAGCCGGCCGTCGACCACGACGCCGGCGAGATCGCCGGGCTGGAGCTCACTCTTGAACAGGTTGGTCGCAGCCGATTGCAAACGCTTCAGTCCGCCCGACGACAAATGCTGATCGTCGAAGACCACGACGAACACGCGAGACGATCCTTGAGCACTCGCGATCGCGAGCGTCAGGATCGAAGCGATCGCGGCCAACCGTGTCGCCACGACCGCATGCTATTCTGCCTCGCCGGCGGGAGTCACGAGGAACTTCCGCTGACCATCGATCCGCGTCATGGAGCTGCCGATGAGGATGCGCCCAACCGAAATGACACCTGCCGCACAACGGATCCGCGACATCCTTCGCGATCCGCCGCGCGCCGGCTGGAGCCGCCGGACGTTCCTGTCGGCCATGGCCGCCGCGGCGGTCGTGCCGCTGCTGACCGAGACGCCCGCGTGGGCCCGTGCGCAGCAATCGGCGGGACGAATCAAGATCACCGACCTCAAGCTGCAGCGGATCCGGCTGGAGAAGGATTGGGGCTCATACGAGGACTACGTCGGCAACCGGCGGGGCGGCCGGACCGGCGGCGGCGCCATCACCGAAATCTACACGGACCAGGGGCTGATCGGCATCGGTCCCGGCCTGAACCCCGCTGCTCTCGACGCGGTGAAGGGATATCTCGTCGGCAAGGATCCATTCGACGTCAACAGGCACATGGCGCTGCTGTATGGCGGCGGGCGAGAAGGCGGCATTCGCATCGCCGGCGGCCGCCCCACTGGTGTCGAGATCGCGCTCTGGGATCTGATCGGGAAGGCGGCGAACCAGCCGCTCTACAAATTGTGGGGCGGTACCAAGGATCGCATCATGCCCTACTCCAGCATGTTCCGGCTCGGTCCGGCACAGCAGCGCGCCGACACGGCGCTTGCGCTGAAGGCGCAGGGCTGGAAGGCGATCAAGTTGAAGTCGCATTACGCCACGCTGAAGGAGGACGTCGCGCAGATAGAAGCGGTGCGCCGGGCATGCGGTCCCGACTTCATCATCGCGACCGACGCGAACAAGGCCGGATTCAATGCGGCGTTTCAGGGGACGCGCGGGGTGCCCTGGAGTTTCAAGCGGGCGCTGGACACGGCCAGGGAATTCGAACGGCTCGATGTCTTCTTCCTCGAGGAGCCGCTTCCCCGCTTCGATTTCGAGCGCCTGGCCGAGCTCAATCGCCTGACCTCGATCAATCTGGCCGGCGGCGAAGAACAGAATCCGGGGATCCACGAATTCCGCTGGCTCCTGGAAAAAGGCTGCTTCGACATCATTCAGCCGGAGATCGATGCGCAGGGACCAGGCGTCCTGCAGAAAGTGGCCGTGATGGCGGAGTCGATGGAGAAACTGATCATGCCGCACCTGGGCGACGGACGGCTCAGCACGGTCTGCGACATGCACCTGGTCGCCAGCTGGCCCAACGCGCCGCTGCTCGAAGTGGGCAACGAGGGACCTGAAGGCGCCTACGAACACAGCTACGCCGTGTTCGAGCACCCGATCGCGCTGACGAAGGACGGCTACTTCGAACTGCCCGGCGCTCCCGGGCTCGGCGTCACGATCCGCAAGGATCTCTACGAGAAGTAGGCATGCCCGAACCGGCCGTCTATCCGCTCGGCGACGTCGTGCTCCAATCGGGCGCGACGCTCTGGCAGGCGAAGAATCGCCTACACGACCTACGGCACGCTGAACGCGGCGCGCGACAACGTGGTGCTGATTCCGACGTTCTATGCCGGCCACCACACCGACGTCGAGCTGATGATGAGCGCCGGTCGCGCGATCGACCCGGCGAAGCACTTCGTGATCGTGCCCAACATGCTCGGCAACGGACTGTCGTCGTCGCCCAGCAACACGCCGCCGCCGCTCGATCGTGCGGCCTTTCCCCGCGTCACCATCTACGACAACGTCCTCTGCCAGCATCGCCTGGTCACCGAGCGTCTGGGCATCGAGCGCATCCGCCTCGTCGCCGGTTTCTCGATGGGCGCGCAGCAGGCGTTCCAGTGGGGCGCGGTGTTTCCAGAGATGGTGGCGGCCATCGCTCCGATCTGCGGGAGCGCGCGCACCTCGCCCCACAATTTCGTGTTCCTCGAAGGTCTGAAGGCGGCGCTCACAGCCGACGCGGCGTTCGACGACGGCTGGTACGGCGCGCCGCCCGTGAAAGGACTGATTGCCTTCGCACGAGTCTATGCCGGCTGGGTGTACTCGCAGGACTTCTATCGCGACCGTTCGTATCAGCAGCTCGGACTCGCGTCGATCGACGATGTGCTGCGGTTCTCCGAGGCGCGCTATCGGTCACGCGACGCGAACGATCTGCTGTCGATGTTATGGACCTGGCAGCATGCCGACATCAGCGCAAATTCGCGATTCAACGGCGACTTCGCCGCTGCGCTGAACGCGATCGTCGCTCGCGCGATCGTGATGCCGAGCAGTTCCGATCTCTATTTCCGCGTGCGGGACAACGAGCTCGAGGTCGCGGGGATGCCGAATGCCGAGCTCCGGCCGATACCTTCGAGCTGGGGGCACGCCGCCGGCCGCGGCACCAATCCGGCCGACAATCAGTTCATCGATGCCGCGTTGAGGGAACTGCTCTCCCACTAGTGACACGCTCGGAAGAAACCGCGGAGATCGCAAGGTCGCAGAAGATTCGTTTCGGTCCGTGTTCTTTGAAACACGTTCCTGAGCGGTCTTCGCGGTCTCCGTCGGTGTCGAATACGCTGTTCGTGAAAGCGACACGTGAACCGTCAGGCGCGTCCTACGGACGGGCGCCGTCGAGCGTGTACGCGAAGACATACGAATGTTTGCCTTCGGCGATGACGATCGTCATCGTCCCGGCAAGGCCGGTGAGTTCGTCGGTGCCTGAATCGGGAACCACCGTCACGATCAGGTTCGGCACACCCTTGGTCATGGTCCCGTTGTGCTGGAGGACGAAGCTGCCCCGACGCCCGTTGAGCGTGCCGCTGATCAGTTCAAGCGCGACGTAGGCGCCGGAGCCATCCTTGCCGGTTCCCGACGCCAGCATCTGTCCTTTGCTGCCGCCTTCCAGGTCGCCGTGGAACTGCTTGTCGAGGAAGAGCCGGCCGAACGGCCCGCCGGCCGCATCGTCGGCAGCCTGTGGAATCACCTTGACGTCGAACGTTCCTCTCGCCTCGCTCATCGTGAAGACCTCGCTTGTCGCATGCAATGAAGGAGTAACAATGGCCATCAGCAGCAGGCCCCTCGCCAGTCGTTTCATGATCGCTCCGTTCGCGGTTGGCACATCATAGGCGGGAGCCGATTTCTCGTATTGCAGGAACGCGACAGCGCTCATGAATCGCCGAAAAACCGCTCCCCCGCGAGGCGTGCTCAAGTCGTCCGGCGCCGCCGATCCGGACGCGGTACCAGCACGCGCGCTACCATCCGTCCCCCGACCTCGCAAGGCACGTCGAGCACTTCTGGTCGGTGCAGTGGGACCTGCGGGGGCTGGCGCCCGAGCGGGCCGAGACACTGCCTCATCCGAGCGTGCACATGATCTTCGAGCGCCACGTCGGCGCGCGGATCGCCGGCGTGGCGCGCAAGAAATTCACCCGCGTGCTCCAGGATGAAGGCGGTGTCATCGCCGCGAAGTTCACCCCCGGCGGCTTCTATCCGTTTGTGGGCGAGCCGATCTCCAGATTCACGGACGCCGTCGTGCCGCTGCGCGACGTCTTCGGCGCGGAAGCCGACGTGCTCGAGCGGGACGTCCTGGCAGGGCCGGCAGATCCGTCGAGTATCGCGATCATCGAAGCCTTTCTCCGGAAGCGCCTCCCGCCGCCCGACGAGCAGGCCATTCGCATTGCGGAGATCGTCTATGCCGTAGCGGCTGACCGGGGCGTCCTGAAAGTCGAGGATCTGGTGGATCGCTACCAGTTGAACAAGCGAACCCTGCAACGGCTGTTCTCGAAGTACGTCGGCGTCAGCCCCAAATGGGTCATTCAACGCTACCGTCTGCACGAAGCGGCGGAGCGGCTGGCGTCGGACGACTCTGTCAGTCAGTCGGCGCTGGCGGCCGACCTCGGCTACAGCGACCAGGCGCACTTCGTGCGCGACTTCAAGGCGCTGGTCGGGACCTCGCCCGCGGCGTACGCCAGGCAGGCGCGGCGTTCAGAAAAGCAGCGCGTGTAGAATCACGCCATGGAATCCACCGATTCGACCGCACGCGACACCGGCGATCTGACGATGCTGCGCGAGCTCAACCAGGCGTATCTCGATTCCGTTCGCCTTGGAGATGTCGAGCGCTTTCGCCAACTGCTGGCGGACGACTTCCAGGCATCCACGCCGGCCGGCGAGATCCTGGACAAGTCACAGTTCCTCGAGCGTACGGCCGGGCCGCGAACGCTCGATCGGCTCGAAGGCCAGGACGTCCGGATCCGGATACTGGGAGATGTGGCCATCATTCACGCGGCGACGAGCTACACCTCGCTCACCGGACAGGAAGGGCGCGGCCGCTACACCGACGACTGGCAGAAGCGGAACGGCACGTGGGTGTGCGTCTCGGCGCACGTGACGCGGCTGCTATGAAGGCCTCGCTCGCCGCCCTCGCCGTCGTCCTCGCCATTGTGGGTCCGGCTAAAGCCGGACACTACCTGTCAGTGGAGCTGCGGGTCCGGCTGAAGCCGGACACCACCTGTGGAGCGGAGCGCAGACCATGCGCATCGACGGAGCTCAGGGCACCCGGCAACCGATGTCCCCTGGCCGATCAACGGCGGCATCGACAACATCCGCTACTCACCGCTCTCGCAGATCAATCGCGAGAACGTGTCGAAGCTGCAGGTCGCCTGGACGTACGACTCGCACGACGCGTTCAAGGCGTCCGAAATGCAGAGCAACCCCGTGGTCGTCGACGGCGTGCTCTACGTGACCACGCCAACCCTCAAGGTCGTCGCGGTGAACGCCGGGACCGGCAAGGAAATCTGGAAGTTCGATCCGAGCGGCGGCGCGTCGCCGGGCGCGCGGTTCCGGCATCGCGGCGTCACCGTGCACAAGGACCGCGTGTTCGTGAGCTATCGCAGCTTTCTCTATGCGCTCGACAAGAACACCGGCTCACCCATCGCCTCGTTCGGCACGGCTGGTCGAATCGACCTGCGCGAGGGACTGGGAATGCCCGCGGAAAAACTGAGCGTCAGCGCCAGCACGCCGGGCGTCGTGTTCGAGGATCTGCTGATCATGGGCAGCTCGGTGCCCGAGACGATACCGGGATCGCCCGGGCACATTCGCGCGTTCGACGTGAACACCGGCAAGCTTCGGTGGATCTTCCACACCATCCCTCAACCCGGCGAGTTCGGGTACGACACCTGGTCGAAAGACGCCTACAAGCTGTCTGGTGGCGCGAACGCGTGGGCCGGTGTCACGGTCGACGCGAAGCTGGGGATGGTGTTTGCCGCCACGGGATCGGCGTCGTTCGATTTCTATGGAGTCACGCGATACGGCGACAATCTCTTCGCCGACTGCGTCCTCGCGCTCGACGCGCGCACCGGCAAGCGCGTGTGGCATTTTCAGGGCATCAAGCACGACGTCTGGGACTACGATTTTCCCGCATCGCCGAATCTCGTCACCGTCACGCGCAACGGACGCAAGGTGGACGCCGTCGCGCAGATCACCAAGTACGGCTACGTCTATGTCCTGAACCGGCGGACCGGGGAGCCGCTGTTTCCGATCGAGTCGCGGAAGGTGCCGCCATCGGCCGTCGATGGCGAGCGTCTGTCCGAGCGCCAGCCCTACCCGGTGAAACCTCCGCCGTTCACGCGGCAGGGTCTCACGGAAGACATGCTGACCACTCGGACACCTGAAGCGCACGCGGCGGTGCTGGAGCGGTTCCGCAAGTACTCGTCGGGCTTCTTCTCGCCGCCTTCGTTCGAGGGGACGATCATCTTTCCCGGCGTGGACGGCGGCGCCGAATGGGGCGGCGCGGCGTTCGATCCAGCTTCTGCTCTTCTTTATGTCAACTCGAACGAGATGCCGTGGATCGTCAAACTGATCCCGAACAACGACACGTCGCTCTACAACAGCAAGTGCGCGACCTGCCACCGCGAGGATCGGAAAGGCTCGCCAGCGGCGCCCTCCCTCGAGGGCATCGGCGACCGGCACACGCGCGAGGAGATTGCGACGCTCATCCGCCAGGGCACCGGCCGCATGCCTGCGTTTCCCGACATGGGCGCGCGCAACATCAACGACGTCGTCGAGTTCCTGGTCACCGGCGTGGACAAGGGGAAGGATCCGAAGCTGACGAGCGATCCGAGCTGGCTCAAATATCGGAGCGACGGCGAGAGCATCTTTCAGGATCCGGACGGGTATCCCGCGATTACGCCGCCCTGGGGAACACTCAACGCGATCGACCTGAACGCGGGCACCATCCGCTGGAAGATTCCGTTCGGCGAGTTTCCCGAGCTCGCGGCCAAGGGTCTCAGGAACACCGGCAGCGACAACTACGGTGGTCCGGTTGTGACTGCCGGCGGCCTGCTGTTCATCGGCGCGACGAACTTCGACAAGAAATTCCACGCGTACGACAAGCTGACCGGCACGTTGCTCTGGGAAACCACACTCCCTGCCGCCGGCAATGCGACGCCCTCGACCTACACCATCAACGGCAAGCAGTACGTCGTGATCGTGTGCGGGGGCGGCAAGAACGGCGCGCCCTCCGGCAGCAGCATCGTGGCGTTCGCGCTGCCGTAGACGTCACGAAAAGAAGGAACCGCGGAGACCGCGGAGACCGCGGAGTCGGTTTTTCAGCGGGCAAACCCAGAACGATCTCCGCGCGTC
This sequence comes from uncultured Acidobacteriota bacterium, assembly GCA_963794305.1. Taxonomy (GTDB): domain Bacteria; phylum Acidobacteriota; class Vicinamibacteria; order Vicinamibacterales; family CAVVIG01; genus CAVQFC01. Next base: position 59,243 of record CAWCDQ010000022.1, read on the forward strand.
TTTGCGATCTCCGCGGTTTCTTCCGGGCGTGTCGTTCACTTGACATCGTTCAGCGACCAGTCGTAGTCGAGGAATTTGATCCGGGTCGTCGACTTCCCTGCCAGATCGGCCGCGGCCGCGGGCCCGAACCGGATCACGACGCCTCGAATCGCGCGTTCGATGCGATCGGGGCGCCGGCCGCCTCCGGCGCGAAACGCGCGACGAAGTCATCGCCATACCATTCGAGAATCTTCGTGACGCCGAGCGTGCTGCCCTCGATCGTGAGGCCGCGTTCGGTCGACAGGTACCGCCGCGCGGCCGCATCGAGCTGCGCATCCAGCGTTTCCGCGCAGGTACGGTTCAGCCGCCAGCGGCGGGCAACCGACCGACGCGCAGTTGACGGCGAAGTGGACTCGAGGTTCCTTGAACTCGGGACGCAGGATGCGATGCTCGATGTCGTCGAGCGTCACCGTGCGGCCGGCGGCGCGCCAGGTCAGCGTCGTCCAGACGCCGTCGATCTGCCGGATGCTGTTGCGCGGCTGCAGTGTGAATAGCGCCGAGCGAATCGGATAGTGATCCACGATCGCGCGAAGCGTGAAGAGGTTGTAGGCGTTGATCCAGTAGGCCAGCCGCTGGTCCCGCGTCCAGCCCCGCTCCTGCTCCGCCGTCGGCTCGGCGAACGCCGCCACAACCGCGTCGAGCGCGGTGCGACTCCGCTTGAGCGCGGAGTAATCCACGCGCGCGTTGTGGACGTAGTCGTGCAGGATCTTCGCATACGCCTGGTACGTCGTGGTCCGGGCTGGAGGCGCGCGGCATCGCGGCGACCGGCACCACCGCGAGGAGCATCAGGAGCAGTCGCAGCAGGCTCGGCCGGCTCATCGCATCAATCGCGCGAGCAGGTCCTGCTTGAACCCGTCGGGTGCCGACGAGCAATACGTCACGCGCGACGGGACGTCGCCGAGCGTGTTCGACGCCAGCAGGTACGGTTTCCGCTCGACCTTCACGCCCTGCACGCCCGGCTCCGTCACATCGTCCGGCAGCGTGTCGATTCGGGCCTTCAGGCTCTCGCAGCCGAACCCGTCGGAAGAAACCGCATAGGCGACGGCGAGCGTGTCGAACGGATTGAAACCGTCGACGCCGAACAGCCGCTTCCACATGGCCTGCCATGCCCTGGCCGGCGTGACGAGCGCGGCCGCGGCCGGCGACGCGGATGCCGCCAGGCGATCGAGATCCTCGGCCGTCAGCCAGATTTTCGAGGAGATTTCGAACGGCGCGAGCACGATGTCGACCTTCGAGTCCAGCAGCACCTGAAACCCCTCGGGATCGAGCTCGAAGTTGAAGTCACGATGACCGTTCGGGTTCGACGTGCCAGTCGTGAATCGCTGGCCGGGCCGGCGTCCCGCGACGGCAATCACCCGGGTGATTCGAGCAGCCAGATCGGGATGTTTCCTGAGCACCGTGGCAATGTTGGTGACCGGGCCGAGCGCGAGAATCGTCAACGGTGGTCCGCTGCGAAGCGCGGACGCAAGCGCGCGGCTGGCGTCGGTCTCGTGCGTGGAATCGCTGGCCCCGGCCGCGCCGCCGAATACCTTCAATCGCGGTGGTCCGAAATCGCGGACGAGTCGCCGGGCAATCGGCAGACCCCGTTCGAGCGCGGCGTTTCCAAATACGACGGACACTCCACGAATGTCCAGCTCGGGCGAATGGAACGCCTGGACCAGCGCCAGACCGTCGTCGACGTCGCGTTCCGGCTCGCCGATCGCGGGATCGGTGTCGATCCAGACGGCAACCGGCGCAGGCGCGGCGCTCGGCCGCGCCAGTGCCGCCAGGAGAATCACCAGCGCGAGCGCTGCTGTCAGCTTCAGCTTGATCAAGCGAGTCCTTTATTCGGCTCGGTGACGAGCCTGCGCGAGCGCTCGAGCAGCGCCTGTTTCCGTTGGATGTCGTGCTGGATCGGCAGTTGGGCGACGCCGATAAGGCGGCGCATGATCTCGACGCCTGCGTACCCGGCGACCCGCTCGAGATCGAGCCGGCGCGTTTCCGCCGAGGCGCAAATCATCTCCAGCACCGTGGAGCCGGCGCTCGCAATAGTCAGGTGGGCCGCGAGGACGCCGCAGTCGAACTCGGGGTCGCCGAGAAAGCAGAACTCAGGATCGATGATGCGAACGCCGCCGGCACATTTCAGCCAGCTTCCCGGAAAGTAGTCGCCGTGCACGAGCGATGTTCCGTCGGCCAGGTAGCGCTGCCCCAGTCCGGCCACGACGGCGCCGTATCGCGCGATCGGCGATGAGGTCGCGGGCTGCGTCGGCTAGTCCAGGTGTGATGGCGTCCAGATCGAGGCCATTCCCGTCGCGCAACGGCAGGTCGAACATGTGCTCGTGGTTCAACGCGCGCATGGCGCGGTTGGCAAAGACTTCTCGTCGAGAGGCGGGGATTGAGATGGTGTCCAACTGCTCCAGCCATTCCAGCAGCGCGCCGACAACTGACGCCGGTATGACGCCGTCGGCATAGATCGAGGTGAAGTCGCCCGCGCGTCCGACATCTTCGAGCACCAGCACGTGGTTCAGTCTGTCGAGGTCGAGCACCCGAGGCATCTGGCGTCCGAGGCGCGGGTTGTCCTGAACCGCTTCGTAGAACGCCGCCTCGACCAGAGTGCGTTCAATCGGCGCTGGTATCTGTTTGTATTTCTCGACCCAGGGCCGCCCCTGTTTCACGATGAACGCCTCGCCCACGGCCGGCGTCACGCGCAGTGCCAGGTTCATGTTTCCGGCCCCGGCACGTCCGATCTCGACAGGCAGGCCGCTCGACGGCACCAGGCCGCGCGCCACGACATAACGCTCGATCGCTTCGGGATTGTCGGCGTCCAGCCATGCCGGCTCGACGCAGCGATTCGTCATGTCTTCGTTTATACACTGCCCGTCATAATTTTTTCATCGTTCTGGCATCTTGCGGCCACACGCACTCAGTCGAAACGCGGTATGGAGGCTGAGATGCACTTCGACGTCGAGCGTCAGCTGCGAACCACACACGAGCCGTTGTCCATCGCCGTGGGCTCGAATATCTGGGATCTGTATGTCTTCGGCGTGACGCGTGTGCAGACGCGACTGGTGGGTGCAGATCGTGGTCGTCGGCCCGAGGGCGTGTACGGTGACGGTTCGTGTCGATTCGGCGAGCGGCCGCGGCGCCGCCGCGCACGAAATCATCAAGCTGGTGACCGCGTGGCTGCTCGAAGACGACACGAGCGACCACGCGTTCCTCGAGCATCCAGGACTGCGGGCGCGAGCCTCCTGATTGCGGATTGTGGATTGCGGGATTGGATTGGAGGATTGATTCGGCCCGCAGCGCCGTAATCGGATCGACGCGGAGCGCCCGGAGCGCCGGCATGAGGCTGCCCACGATCGTCATCAGCGCCGAAAGGCCGACCGCGGCCGCCATGGTCGGCATGTCGGCCGGCGCCACACCCGCCAGAAGGGCCTGCATGCTTCGGCCCGCGGCATAGGCGAGCGCCACTCCCGGCACGATGCCGGTGAGGGCGAGCACGACGCTGCGACGCACGATCATCCGCAGGATGTCGCCCGACTGCGCACCGAGCGCGATGCGCACGCCGATCTCCTGAGCCCGTTGGGACACCGAGAACGACAGCAGTCCGTGGATGCCGATGCCGGCGAGCACGAAGGCGATGACCGCAAACGCCGCGAGCACGCGAACCTGGGCCGCCCGCGACGCCGTGTCGCGTTCGACGACGTCGATCATGGTGTTGACGTCGGTCACTGGCAGGGCAGGTTCGATTTCGTGGATGATCGCGCGGACCGCCGAAGCCAGCGTCTCGGGCGCAGCGGCCCGCACCACCAGGGCGCGTGGAATGTAGCCGATGATGTCGCCGTCCCCAACCTGCCGGAACGACAGGTAAACCTGCGGCTCGGCCGCCTGCTCGAGGCCGCGCATCCTCACGTCGCCGGCCACCCCGACAATGACCCGGTCCTTGAGGGCGAACGTGAAATGGTGGCCGATCGCCGAGTCGGGAGTCTCGGTTGGAAGGTAGCGCTTGAGAAACGACTCGCTCACGACGGCTGACGCCTGCCGGTCCTGAGAATCCGCGTCGCTGATGTCGCGCCCGGTCTTGATGGGGATGGCGAGCGTGGCGAAATAGCCTGGCGTCACGTAGCGCAGGAAGGCATTCTTGTTCTCCGAGCGGTTGACCGGCCGGCCGTCGAGCGACACCGGCCAGATGCCGCCGCGCATCCGGCCCATGGGCAGCGACGTGACGAATGCGGCGTTCGTCACGCCAGGCAGCGCGCGCACCCGGGCGGTGACACGCGTGTAGAACGCCTCGCGCGTCGAGACCAGGTTGAATTGCGGCGTCGGCAGCGGCGTCTGCAGCGTGAGCACGCCTTCCGCACGAAATCCGGGATCGGTCGTCTGAATCGTCCAGAGCGCTCGCATCAGCAAGCCCGCCGAGACGAGCAGCACCACCGACGCGACGATCTCGACGACGACCAGCGTAGAGCGCACGCCTTCCTTCTGTCCGCCTCCGGAGCGGGCGCCTTCACGCAGACCGCCCAGGTCGGCCTCCGCGCCCGACGCGCAGCAGCGGCGCGAGTCCGAACACCATCCCGGTCGCCACGGTGAGCGCGATGGCGAACGCGAGGACGCGCAGATCCACCGTCGGCGCACTCGCGAGTGGAAGGCTGGTGGGCACGAGCCGGTTCAACAACGGAACCGCCGCATACGCGATCGCCACGCCGAGCGCGCCACCGCCGAGCGCGAGCAGCAGGCTCTCCGTCATGAGCTGCCGGACCATCCGCTCGCGGCCGGCGCCCATCGCCGTGCGCACGGCGAGCTCGCGCCGCCGCTCGAGTGCGCGCGCGAGCAGCAGGTTGGCGAGGTTGGCGCACGCGATCAGCAGCACGCACGCCGCGGCGCCGCAGAGCGCGTACAGCAGGAGCTTCGACTGCGGTGAGACGCTGTCGCTCAGATGGTCGACGAGCGCGCCCACGTCCTTGTTCTCCGCGGGATACTGCTGCTTCGACCGGGCAGCCAGCACGTCCATCTCCGCGCGCGCCTGCTGGAACGTCACGCCGGTCTTGAGGCGGCCGATGCCGTAGTGCCAGTTGTCGTTGCGATCCTCGGTACGCCTGCTCGTTGAAACGCACAGCCGACCAGAACTGCGTGTCGCTCGACGGAAACCTGAACTCGGGCGGCATCACGCCGAGAATCGTGGACGACTCCGAATCCATCAGCACTTGACGGCCGACGACGCCGGGATCGCCGCCAAACTGCGACCGCCACAATCGATAGCTGAGCACCAGCGTGCCCGGCGCGCCGTCGCGATCGTCCTCCGCGGTGAACGATCGTCCAATCATGGGCTGCACGCCCAGAGT
>CAWCDQ010000023.1:0-42633 GCA_963794305.1 uncultured Acidobacteriota bacterium
CCGAACAGCGACTTCAGCCGCTCTTCGACGAATTCGCCAAGGAGGCGCCGCAACGCTTTCCGAAGGAGGCGCGTCCGCTCGTACGGAGTCTGGTGGAGACACAAAGGGCGGCCGCCTTTGTGCCGACCCTCCTGCTGATCTTCGCGGCGTCTCTGTTGCTGCTCCTGCTCGCATGCGCGAACGTGTCCATCCTGCTGTTGGCGCGCGGGACCTCGCGGGCACATGAGTTCGCCGTGCGGGCCGCCTTAGGGGCAAGTCGTGGACGGTTGATGAGGCAGCTCCTCGTGGAATCGCTCCTCCTGGCATTCAACGGCGCCGCACTGGGCGTGGCGGCGGGCTACTGGGGCCTGCCGGCTATGCTCAGGCTCTTGCCCCCCAATTCGGTTCCGGTCGGGAACCTCATGGCCGTGCCCGTCGACGTACCGGTCTTGCTGTTCAGTGCGGGCCTTGCGATGGCGTCGGCGCTGGTTTTTGGACTGTCACCGGCCTTGTCGTTTTCGCGGCCGCGCCTGACGGCGACTGCCCGGACGACCGCCGGCGTCGAAAGCCGGCGAGCGCATCACCTCCTGCTCGCGGCTCAAATTGCGCTGACGGTGCTGTTGCTCGCGGGCACCGGCGCGGCGGTCCGGGCGCTCATCGGTCTGTACCGGACATCGCTTGGCTACGATCCGCACAATGTGATCATCGCTTCGATCAACCTTCCAGAGAACAGTCACACGGAATGGGCCGACCGCGCCACGTTCTATGAGCGCCTGCGGAATCGAATGGCAGACGTGCCCCAAGTCGAATCGGTCGCGCTCGCCACCAACAGCGGGATCCCACCCCGGTCGGGCGAACGGTCGGTGGTCGAAATCCCCGGACGGGACATGACGGGAGGCGAGACACCGCTTCTCCAACGGATCAGCGCCCGGTACTTTGCGACGATGAAGATCCCGCTCGTTCGAGGCCGCGTGTGGTCGATGCCGAGAGCGCCGGAACGCCCCACGTCGCCGTCGTCAACCAAACAATGGCTCGTGAGCTGTGGCCTGACGAATCCGCGACTGGACGGCGAGTTCGGATGCCCGAGTACATTAAATCACCCAGCTATTTCAGGCTGCCGGCGCCCGGCAGCGACGGCTGGTTCGAGATCATCGGTGTGGTCGGTGACACGCCCAATGTCGGTCTCCATGAGCCGCCGGCGCCGTCGATCTACGTGCCGTACACGCTCATGTTGAGCGATTCCCTGAATGTGATCCTGCGGACGAGTCACGATCCACGTTGATGACCCGATCGATTCGGAGGCGGTGCGGACCGTCGATCCCAATCAACCAGTGGACGTGTACGCACAGCGGAAGACGAGCTGGCAAGCGCGGGTTGGGCCCGTGAGCGGTTCGTGACGTGGCTGTTGCTCGGCTCGCGGTGTTTGCGCTGATGCTCGCCGTCGTCGGGCTCTACAGTGTCGTGTCGTACTCGGTGTCGTGCCGGTTCAAAGAATTTGGCATCCGGATGGCGCTCGGCGCCGGTCGCGGGCGCATCGTCAACGCTGCGGTGCAGCCGGCGGTCCTGGCCATCGTCGCGGGCCTCTTCGCTGGTCTCGCATTGAGCGTCGGGCTGAACAAGGTTGTCGCTCAGTGGTCGATCGGCGATCTGAACGATCCGGTCGTGCTCGTCGCCGTCAGCCTGGTGCTGTTTGTCGTGACGATGATGTCCGCCGCGATTCCAGCGAACCGAGCTGCCTCGATTCAGCCGGCAGACGCGCTTCGGATCGACTGAACAAAGGCCCGCCCGCGCCGATCGAGTGGCGCGCCGATGGAGTGTGCGGCTCAGATCACCCCGCCATTCGGACAGACGCCTGGGAGACCGGCTGTTGCAGCTGGGCCACCAGCGAAGCGCCATCGAAGTGCAGCCAGTGCTCGGCGATGCGCTCGTTTTCCAGGCGATAGATGATCATCAGCGGCGCCGCCACCGATCGGCCCGTGGGCGGGATCCCGGCGAACGGGCCGCGATGCACTCCGTGAAACGTGCCGCGCATCGCCACCAGATCTTGCTCCGCAATCAGTGTCTCGGCGATGAGCTCGTCCTCGGGAAACGCCGCCTCGACATCGCGGATGTCGGCGGCCAGGCTCGGGTCGCTGACGAACCGCTCGACGAGATCGGCCGTTTTGCTCTGTCCGCTCAACGCCTGGAGATACCGGCCGACGAACTGCTTGCTTTCTGTCGCCGTGAAATTCATGACCATTCCTCCTCTGCTGGTCCGTTCGTCCAGCACCGGCATGCTAGACTCGGCGCACACCCAAAGTCCCAGCGACGATGCAGGGAAAATCAAAAGAAATTCAAAGCCCGGGGGACGGGGCTACCGGTTCGGCGAATTCGATCTGTCGCCACCGGAGAGGCAGCTGTATCGCAGCGGCGAGGCGATTCCGCTCCAGCCGAAGATCTTCGACGCCCTGTTGCTGTTCGTGCACAACGCCGAACGGCTGGTACGGCGCGAGGAATTGATCGAGACCCTCTGGCCCGATACGCATGTCTCCGACGCGAACCTAACGAACATCATCGTCACGCTGCGCAAAGTGCTCGGCCGCGCGTCGATCCAGACGGTGTCGAAATTCGGTTACCGCTTCTGCCTGCCTGTCCTGGGTGAGCCGGGGATTCACCAGGGCACCTATGCGACCTTTCTGCAGGCGAAGGAACTGGTGGCGGTGCGATCGTTCGAATCGATGGCCCGCGCGCGCGATCTGCTCGCCCTCTGCGTCGCTGAGGACCCGACGTTTGCTGCCGCGTGGGCGTGGCTCGGTCGCTGTTGCCGGTTTCTGGCGAAGTTCAAAGCCGGATCGTCGGTCAACCTCGAGCTCGCGCAGGCGGCGCTGCGGCGCGCGCTCGCGATCGACCCGCATCTCGCCTGCGCCCATCAGTTCTACACGCAACTACAAATCGATCTCGGCGAGTCGCGCGCCGCCGCAGTTCGCCTCGTCCAGCGCATCGTGGCCCGCGGCGCAGACCCCGAGAGCTTCGCCGGTCTGGTGCAGGCGCTCAGATATTGCGGCCTTCTCGAAGAATCGCTCTCCGCGCGCCAGCGGGCGACGGCGCTCGATCCGGCGCTCGTGACGAGCGTTCCCCACACCCATTTTCTTCGCGGCGACTATCACGCGACGCTGGAGACGTACGGCGGCACCGTTACTACCTCGATGCCGCGGCGTGGGCGGCGCTCGGCGACATCACGCGCGCGACAGCGCTGCTGCGAGAGCGCCTGGAGGCGGGCCAATTGTCCACGATGATGGCCGGACTCATGCGCTCGCTGCTGGCGACACTCGACAATCGACGCGATGAGGCGCGGGAGACGATGACGCAGGTTCCTGTCGAACGGGAACCTGAGGTCGTCTTCTATCTGGCACGTCATTACTCGATGATCGGCGACGCGCCCGAGACCGTGCGCATGTTGCAGCGGGCGCGTGCGGAAGGATACACCTCCAGCGCCACCCTCGAGCGTGACGCGGCTTTTGCAGAGGTGCGGCGTCGCACTGACTTCCAGCGAGAGGTGAAGGAGGCAAAGGTCACCGAGCGAGTGACGAGGAGAGAGCTGGAACGCGCCGGTGCTGTGTCCATTCTCCGTACCGGGTAATGCCGAAGCGCATGGAACGCACTCGTCGATCGCCAATTTCCTCCATCGCCATTCCTGCTGCGTAATTACTGACGGCTTTCGTAAGCGCTTGCGGTGTCACGGCCGTAAAACGCAGCTTTTTTCCGAACTTCCAATAGCGACGAAAGAAACCGGACGGCTGCGCCTACACAGGTAAGACGTCGAGGCAGCGGCGACGTCCTCCCACCCGTTCAGCCACACGGAATAAAAGTCGCTGTATTCGAGTCGTATTAATGAGGAGAATCGCATGAACATTCGCAAGACAGGACACCACATCGTGCGTCGGATCAGGCTCATCGCCTGCATTGGCGCTCTCGGGACGGCTTTCGTGGTCGCGCTCCCGCAAGTCGGTCACGCGCAGAACGTCACGCCGCCACCAGTACCCGGCACACTTGTACCGCAGGATGGAAGCGAGGCGTTTCTCGTCGCGCACACCTTCGGCAGGCCAGTGTTACGTGTGCGCGGCATCAGGTTCCGGCGTGGCCTTCGTGTTGACGACGCCCGAGGCTGTGTTGTTCGACAACCCAGTCGGCAATCCGACACACCGCATCATCAATCACTTCTTCAGTCCGAACCCCGTTGAGGGCGGCACGATCCGCGCCACGTGGCAGAGCACACGGAACTCAAGCGCCTTCTGGGGCCAGCTGGTGAAGGCCGAAACTGCTGCCACAGCTCCTGATTTTGTCGCCAAGGACGCCGTCGCCTGGCTGCTTTTGAGCCGAGCTGGCGTTCTCGGAGCATCAGCAAACGGCGACGATCTCTCCGTGGCTACGTTCGTTCAGCGAGTGAACACCGTGGGCGGGCTGGCACCGTCCACCGGCTGCAGCTCGCCGGCCGACATCCGGAAGACGGCGTTCGTGCCCTACGAAGCCGATTACGTGTTCTTCGCAAATCCCACCGCGACAGCCGCCGTGCCCGAACGCAATTAGGTCCGCGGCGCGAACGACTCGTCGTTCGCGCCGTCTCCTGGCTCGAATCACCCGCGACCATTTCCATCACGACGCAATCAGGACCGAGGCGGGACGCGCGTCGAGGGACGACGAGCCGAAGTCGCCACGCCCGGCGTCTGATAGAAAGCACATGAATCCACGTGGGTTCCTCTTTGCCACGGGGCCTGGTCTTGGCGCGACGCCATCTCTCTGCCGCCCAGGGGCGTCATCGGTTAGAGCGCGGACGAAAATGCTGCGAAACAATTGATCAGTCCATGACTGAAACACGGATCGCGTTCGACGATGGCAACGCCTACGACCGCTACATGGGCCGATGGAGCCGGGCGATCGGTGAGAAGTTCCTCGTGTGGCTCGATCCTCCACAGAATCGCCGCTGGCTGGAGATCGGTTGCGGTACGGGCGCGTTCACGGAGCTACTCCTCAGACAGGTCGCGCCTGAGACGATCATCGGAATCGATCCATCGCTGCCGCAGATCGAGCACGCGAGGCAGACGGTCAGGGCGCCGCAGGCGGATTTTCGCATTGGCAGCGCGATCGATCTCACGTTCGCGACCGGGGAATTCGACGTCGTAGTCTCCGCCTTGGTGATTCACTTCATCCCGGACCGGCCGCAGGCATTCCGCGAGATGCTCCGCGTCGCCAGGCCCGGCGGCATCGTTGCCGGCTATACCTGGCGCAAGAGCCCGACGATCATCGATGCTCCCTATGGTCCGCTGGCGCGCGCAGTGATCGAAATCGCCGGCGACGTGATGACATCGCCGACGGTATCCGAGGCGATGCCCGAGGGCCTGCGCGCCACCCTCACCGCGGAGGGCTATGAGGATATCGAGACCACCACGATCGAGGCGAGCCAAACCTTCCGCGACTTCGAGGAGTTCTGGACGGCGCAGACCGAAACGTTCCAACATCCGGTCGCCAGATCCGTGGCGGCACTGAGCGATGACGATCGCGAACGGCTACGCGACAATCTGCGCATCGCACTGCCGGCCGCCGCCGATGGGAGCATCACCTATTGTTCGCGCGCCACGGCATTCAAGGCACACAAGCCACGGTGAGCACAAGGGCCTGTGGAGCGATGTCATGTTCGGAGGGTGCTCCTCGGTTACCCGCCAATGGTTCCAGTCACGATCTCGCCCGCCGGTACAAAGTAAGTGGCGATGATCACTCCGGCGTCGCCGACGCGGCTCTTCACTAACTTCCACGTGGCCGAACGCGTGCCCTCGGCGAACAATTGCGCGCCGGTGCCAACCTCGGATCGCCTGGCGTCGCTGCAGTCCGATCCGCGATTCGCCGACTTGTGCGAGCGCATTCATCCCTGATCTAGAATGCCGTGCGCTGCCTGCCGGATGCGGGCGGAGAGGAGAGTCCCCGTGCGCTTCAAGGTGATTTCGCTTCTCGTGCTGGCCTCGCTCCCGCCTTTTCGGCTGTTTGCTGCCGATCCGTCCGTGACGGGGCCTGTCGCGGCAAAAGCTGCGCCTGGCGATCCATCTCACGACTACCCGTTCTTCGCCGCGCTCGAAGACCTCAAGGCGCGCGGCTATGTCGAGCAGGAGTTCTTCGTCTCCGGAACGGCGAATCGCTACGAGACACCCGACGGCGCCACGGGCAAGGTGATCGACGGGAATCACAAATATGTGACGCGGCTCGTCGTGAGACGGCCGGCCGCCGCAGCGAGATTCAACGGGACCGTGATCGTCGAGTGGAACAACGTCACATCGGGGCACGATCTCGATATCGACTGGTACCAGATTCACGAACACCTGATCCGATCGGGCTACGCATGGGTCGGCGTCACGCCGCAGCGAGTCGGCGTCGAAGCGCTCAAGGTCTGGAACAGGAACCGCTACGGGTCGCTCGACGTCAGCGACGGGGGCGCGATCACGAACGACGCGCTCAGCTACGACGTCTTCGCGGACGTCGGCCGCGCCGCCCGCACGCCGAAAGGCGCGGATTTCCTCGGCGGCCTGAAGCCGCAGCGCGTCTTCGCGACAGGCCATTCGCAATCCTCAGCGCGCCTGGCCACGTACGTGAACTCGGTCCATCCGCTGGAGCCGGTGTTCGACGCGGTGATCCTGCACGGCGGCGGCGGAAGAATACGCACGGATCTGAAGATCAAAGTCTGGAAGCTGAACTCCGAGACCGACGTCATCATCGGCCAGGCTGCCGCGCGTCAGCCGGACACCGACAATTTCCGCACGTGGGAGGTTGCTGGCGATTCGCACGTGGACACGCAGTTCATCGCCAGCCGCGTCAAGCTGGTCGCGCGCGACGGTAATCCGATCGCCTCGGGCTTCACGCCCGGGCTGCGAGGCGGCTCCTCGCCGGTGTCGGCACCGGCAGCCGCGCCGCAGCTCGCGGGCGGCGCCAGTCCATGCGAGCAACCGCCGTACAGCGACGTGCCTTTCTATCAGGTCATGGCGGCGGCGCTGGATCATCTCGTCGCGTGGGTGAAGGACGGAAAGGCCCCACCGGCCGCTCCACCGATCGATCTCAGCTCCACCAGCCCGGTGGCCATCGCCCGCGACGGGGACGGCAATTCGTCGGGCGGCGGCATCCGTCTCGCGGGCATCGCCGTCCCGATCGCAGTCAATACCGGCCAGAACTCAGGCGCGGGATTCTGCCGGCTGTACGGATCGCACGTGGACTTCGATCGAGCAAAGCTCGCGTCTCGGTATCCGACGCACGCGGACTACGTGAACGCGGTCCGCGCGGTGACCGAAAAGAATCTCAAGGCCGGATACATCCTGAAGCCTGAAGCCGACGCGACCATCGCCGCGGCAGAGGTATCAGCGACAGGAAAAGGAAAGTCGGCACCTCAGGCGTTCTGATCTGCCGTAACGCGCGCACTCGCACCGCTCTCAGGCTGCGCGTTGATACTCGTGCAATAGCCCGCCCAGACGGTCGCGGCGCTTTATCACGGGCGTTCGCGGGTCGGTCTTCTCAGTCAGCGTCGCCCGTCGGGTGGCGCCAGCCTGTCTACTGATATCGGGTGTTCGGGAAAAAATTGGCCAGAGAATGCCGCGATTATGCGATGGCACGCTCGGTCGCTGACACCAGCCGGCGGCGCTCAGCGCGGCCGCTAGCCGCGGCCGATGAAGGGCATGGTTGTCGCCATCACCGTCATGAACTGCACGTTCGCGTCGAGCGGCAGGCTGGCCATGTAAAGGACGGCCCGCACGACGTGCGCCACATCGAGGCGCGGTTCCGCCGCCATCTGGCCGCTGGCCTGGAGCACCCCGCTCGCGAATGCCGCGGTCATGTCGGTCGCGGCGTTGCCGATGTCGATCTGGCCGCACGCGATGTTGAATCGCCGGCCGTCGAGCGATGTGGATCTGGTCAGGCCGGTGATGGCGTGCTTGGTGGCCGTGTACGGCGCCGAGTGCGGCCGCGGGACGTGGGCCGAGATCGATCCGTTGTTGATGATCCGGCCGCCCTGCGGCTGCTGCGATTTCATCAGCAGGAAGGCCTGCTGCGTGCAGAGAAACGTCCCCGTCAGGTTGACGTCCACCACCGACTTCCACTGTTCGACGGTCAACTCCTCGAGCGGCGCGCTGCGCGTGGTGATGCCCGCGTTGTTGAACAGCACGTCCAGCCGCCCGAACCTCTCGCGCGTCGCGGCGAAGAGGGCTCGAACCGCGTCCGGATCGCCGACGTCGGTTGGGACGACGAGCGCGTGTGCGCCATGCGCTCCGGCCTCGAGGACCGCCTGCTCCAGCAGCGCCTGGCGGCGGCCGGCCAGCACGACGGCGTAGTCCGCTTCGAGCAGACCGATCGCCACGGCCCTGCCAATACCGGTCCCTGCTCCCGTTACAATCGCCACCTTGGATCGCGTGTCCACGTCGCCACGCTAACACGGAACCTGCATGAAGATACTCGTCACCGGCGCGAGCGGATTTCTCGGCAGTCGTCTCGCCGCGGCACTCCTCGCCGGCGCGCCCGACGTGCCGGCGGTCTCGACGCTCGTCGCCGTCGATACCGCGGTCGGCGGCATCGACGATCCGCGCGTCCAGTGGCGGACCGGAACCATCGCCGACGAGCGCTTCACGCAGTCGGTGGTCGAGGACGGTGTCGACCTCGTGTACCACCTCGCGGCGGTCGTGAGCGGTCAGGCGGAAGCGGAGTTCGACCTCGGGATGCGGGTCAACGTCGACGCGACGCGGGCACTGCTCGACGCGTGCCGCCGCCTCGGGAAGCCGCCCCGATTCGTGTTCTCGAGCACGCTCGCGGTGTTCGGCGGCCCGCTGCCTGCGGTGGTGCCGGAAGATGCCGCCGTGGTCCCGCAATCGTCGTACGGCTCCGAGAAGGCCATTGCCGAACTCCTCGTCCACGAGTATTCGAGAAAGCGATTCGTGGACGGCATTGTCTGCCGCCTGCCGACAGTGGCGATCCGTCCCGGTGCGCCCAACGCCGCCGCATCGTCGTTCGTGAGCAGCCTGGTTCGTGAGCCGCTTGCCGGGATCGACACGGTCTGTCCGGTTCCGCTCGACACGCCGCTGTGGATCGCGTCACCCGGCACGGTGATCGCCAACCTCGTGCATGCGGCGCGTGTCCGGACGTCCGACCTGGAGCCTCGCCGGACCGTGAACTTTCCCGGGCTGTCGGTGACGCCGGGGCAGATGCTGGACAGCCTCGAGCGGGTGGCGGGGCCGGCGGCCCGGGCGCGCGTTCGTACGTCGCTCGACGAACGCATCATGCAGATCGTCTGCAGTTGGCCGGGCACGTTCGATGTCAGCCGGGCCCTGCACCTTGGCTTCAGCGCCGATCGCGACATCGATGGCATCATTCGCCAGTTCGTGGCCGAGTCCGGTCACGAACGGCGAGCGTGAACGCGAGACAGCAGACGCAAGGAGACGCATGACACCGCTGGAGCAACGCACGATCGCGAAAGTGACGGCACGGCTGGTGCCCTTCCTGATTGTCTGTTTCTTCGTCGCCTACCTGGATCGCGTGAACGTCAGCTTCGCCGCGCTGACCATGAACAAGGACCTGGGGCTGTCCGATTCGGCCTTCGGCTTCGGCGCCGGCATCTTTTTCCTCGCGTATTTCCTCTTCGAGGTGCCGTCGAACCTGTTCCTGGAACGGGTCGGCGCGCGCAAATGGATCGCGCGCATCATGTTCACCTGGGGCGTGTGCTCGGGCGGCATGGCGTTCATCAACGGGGCCACGGGCTTCTATGCGGTGCGGGTGCTGCTCGGGATTGCCGAGGCAGGTTTCTTTCCCGGCGTCATCTTCTACCTGACGCTATGGTTCCCCTCCGTGTACCGGGCCCGCATCATCGGCTACTTCATGGCGGCGATTCCGCTGTCAACCGTCATCGGCGCCCCCGTCTCCGGACTGCTGCTGGGGCTGGACGGCTTCGTGGGCCTGAAGGGATGGCAATGGCTCTTCATCCTTGAAGCGGTGCCGGCGCTGATCCTGTCCGTGATCGTCTTCCTGTACATGACCGATCGACCGGCCGACGCCACGTGGCTCACCGAAGAAGAGCGCGCCTGGCTGGTCGCCCGTCTCGATGACGAGCGTCGACAGCGCGAGATGGTTCGCCGCTACACCACGATGGAGGCGCTCAGGAATCCGAAGGTGCTGGCGCTGAGCGTCGTCTATTTCGGCGCTGTCGCACTCAACTACGGGCTGAGCTTCTTCCTGCCGCAGATTGTGAAGTCGTTCGGGCTGTCGAACGCCCAGGCCGGCGTCGTGGCGGCGCTGCCGTATGTCGTGGGGCTGGTGAGCATCGTCGCGTGGTCACGTCGCTCCGACCGCAAGATGGAACGCCGGTTCCATCTCGCGTTTCCGCTCTTTGTGGCGTCCGCCGGCATCGCCGTGTCAACGCTGTTCGATGACCCGACGATGAAGATGGCGTCGCTGTCGGTGGCCGGCTTCGGTATCTTCGGCGCCCTGCCGGTGTTCTGGACATTTCCGGCTGCGTTCCTCTCCGGCCCCGCGGCAGCCGGCGGCATTGCTCTCATCAACTCGATTGGCAACCTGGCGGGTTTCACCGGCCCGTTTGCGGTGGGCCGCATCAAGGATCTGACCGGCAGCTACAGCGGAGGGCTGCTGACGCTGTCGGCCGCAGGCCTCGTGGCGATGATCATCGTGCTCGTGTTCCCGCACCAGCACCTCGTGGAGCACGTGCCGGATACGACGAGCGCCTCGTCGCCGGGCGGAAGGTGATCGACGCGTACCGGAGGAGCCCCGCGCGAGCCGGACGTCACACGATCGAGACCACGTTCTCGAGTGTGCCGACGCCGGAGATGGTGATTCGCACGGCGTCGTGCGCTTCGAGCGTGAACGAATCGGGTGGGACGATGCCGGCGCCGGTCAGCAGGACGGCGCCGTTCGGGAACGTCTGGGAACGGAACAGGTAGTGGACGAGCTCGGCGAACGGCCGCTTGATCTGGCCGGCGCGAGTGTCGCCGGCGAACACCGTCTCGGCGCCGCGCCGGATCTCGAGCTGAATCGTCCACTGACGGGCCTCGTCCTCGGTCGGGCCCACGACAATCCACGGACCGACCGCGCACGAGCTCGCATAGATCTTCGCCTGAGGCAGATAGAGCAGGTTCTCGCCTTCGATGTCGCGCGAACTCATGTCGTTCCCGATCGTGAACCCCACAACCGCGCCGGCAGAATTGATCACGAGCGCGAGTTCCGGCTCCGGGACGTTCCAGCGTGCGTCGCGCCGGATCCCGACGGCCTCGCCGGGAGAGACGACCTTCTCGGGAAGCGACTTGAAGAAGATCTCCGGCCGCTCGGCAGCGTAGACGCGGTCGTAGGCGCTGGCGCTGAACTCGGATTCCTCCATTCGGGCTTCCCGGCTTCTGAGATAGGTCACACCGGCGGCCCACACCTCCTGGGATTCAACAGGCGTCAGCAGCCGGACGCTGTCGAGCGCGTGCGTTGTCAGTCCGGCCGCGCTGAGACGCGTGAGCTCGTCTGCGAGGTCGGCTCGTTCGAGGAGGCCCTTCATGCGATGCACGCCGGCATCCGTCAGATCGACGAGCGTCTGACCGTTCGTGATCAGCCCGACGCGGACGTCGGCACTGCGTGCAGCCGTGAAACGACACAGTTTCATGAAACCGTCCATCAGGGCAGCGTAGCGTACCACCGGCGTGCGATGATCTGAGTCATGGTCCAGAGGACTCCGCCGCCGCTCGAGCAGGTACTCGGTTCGGCCGCTTCGATCGGTTCATCCCGCATCGAAGGCGACGGACCGGACGGGCGTCTGCCGCTGACGGCGGAGATGCTGCGCGCCGAACCGAGCGGCAACATCTTCGGCCTGACCCAGAACGCCGGGATGGGCTGGCGCCCGGACGCGCTCGGCGGACCGCAGTATGTGATCGTCAGCACGATGGGCGGCCTGCGCTCGGAGCAGGGCGAGCCGATCGCGCTCGGCTATCACACCGGCCACTGGGAGATCGGCCTGCTCGTGCGCGGCGCCGCCGAAGCGCTGCGCGCCGCGGGAGCCCTCCCGTTCGCGGTCTATTGCAGCGACCCGTGCGACGGGCGGACGCAGGGCACGACCGGCATGTTCGACAGCCTGGCCTACCGGAACGATGCGGCCATCGTCATGCGGCGGCTGATCCGGTCGCTGCCGACCGCATCCGGCGTGATCGGGATTGCGACGTGCGACAAGGGGCTGCCGGCCATGATGATGGCCCTGGCCGGCACGAAGGATCTGCCAGGCGTGATCGTGCCCGGCGGCGTGACGCTGCCCGCGCGGGACGCCGAAGACGCCGGCCAGGTCCAGAGCCTCGGCGCCCGGTTCACGCACGATCTGATCAGTCTGGATTACGCGGCGACGATGGGCTGCCGTGCGTGCGGCTCGTCAGGCGGGGGGTGTCAGTTTCTCGGGACGGCGGCGACGGCCCAGGTGGTCGCCGAAGCGCTGGGCATGGCGCTGCCGCACAGCGCGCTCGCGCCCTCGGGCGAACCGGTCTGGCTCGAGCTCGCGACCCGCTCGGCCGTGGCGCTGCAGCGACTGCATCTGCTCGGCATCTCGATCGGCCAGATCGTCACCGGTGCCGCCGTCGAGAACGCGATGCTCGTCCATGCCGCGTTCGGCGGCTCCACGAATCTGCTGCTGCACGTCCCGGCGATCGCCGCCGCCGCGGGGCTGAAGCCGCCCACGGTCGAGGACTGGATCAGGATCAATCGGGCGACGCCTCGCCTGGTGGACGCGCTGCCGAACGGACCACGCGGCTTCGCGACGGCCCAGGTGTTCATGGCCGGCGGCGCGCCGGAAGTCATGCTGCATCTCCGCCGCATGGGGCTGCTGAACGGGGGCGTGCTCACGGCCACCGGCGACACGCTCGATGCCACGCTCGACTGGTGGGAATCGAGCGAGCGTCGGCGGGCGTCGCGCGCCCGGCTCGCGTCAGCCGCGGCCATCGATCCGGACCAGGTCATCATGTCGCCTGACGCGGCGCGCCGCGCCGGATTCACCAGCACCGTCGCCTTTCCGCTCGGCAACCTCGCGCCGCAGGGATCGGTCATCAAGGCGACCGCCATCGACCCATCGGTGATCGACGGCGACGGCGTCTATCGGCATCGCGGTCCTGCCCGGGTGTTCACCGACGAGCACGACGCGATCCAGGCGGTCAAGGGAGTCGCCGGCAGACCCGTGCGCGAGGGCGATGTCATCGTGCTCATCGGCACAGGGCCGTCGGGAACCGGCATGCAGGAGACCGCCCAGATCACGATCGCGCTCCGTTACCTGCCCTGGGGCAAGCGCGTGGCGCTCCTCACCGACGGGCGGTTCTCCGGCGTGTCGACCGGGGCCTGCATCGGCCACATCGGCCCCGAGGCGCTGGACGACGGACCGATCGGACGCGTCCGGGACGGCGATCTCATCGAGATCGTGATCGACCGGAATACGCTGACCGGCAGCGTCAACCTCGTGGGCGCGGAAGGCGTGCCGCTCGACTCCGACGCGTGCCAGGCGCTGCTGCGCGGCCGGCCGCCGCATCCGGGCCTTGCGCCCCACGAGCGTCTGCCCGACGACAGCCGCCTCTGGGCGGCGCTGCAGCGCGCGAGCGGCGGCACGTGGGGCGGGTGCGTCTACGACGTCGACCGGATCGTCGCCGCGCTCGATCGAGCGGCGTGCGACCTCCGAGAGGAACTGCCATGAGAGCGCTTCTCCTCTCCGAGTAGAAAACGCTCGCATCTGGGGATGCATGCGAGGCTACTCGGGAACTGGCAGGCCATGAGGTCCGGCATCGAGCTGTGTGCGATGTGGTGAACCGGTTGGGCGCCACGTTGGACGATCAACCAACACGAATGTTGGTCGGGGTCGAGACAGGGTGCCTTCGGTGTTTCCTGATAAAATCACGCGCTGGTTCACCGAATGAAGCGAAAGCCGAACATCGCGACAGTAGCCGAACGCGCCGGTGTCGCCGTCAGCACCGTGTCTCGGTACCTCAACGATCGGTACGTGAGCCAGAAGGCGCGGGCGAGGATCGCCGAGGTCATCGAGCTGCTTGGCTACACCCGCTCGTCAACCGCGCGAAACCTGAGCCTGGGGCGTGTTGGCTGCATTGGTGTCGTGGTCGACTCGAGCCAGGACCCCTGGTTTACGCGGCTGCTGGCTGGCATCGAGACGGAGTTGTCCACACGGGACAGCAGCCTGATGCTGGCCAGCACGGAGCTGACCGGTAAATACGATCCCGGCATCGTCTTCGAATGGATTCGAGAGCGGCGTGTCGACGGGCTGATCATCGCGAAATCGCAGCGGCGAGATCGCGCGCTGATCCGTCGCGCGGTCGACGCGCAGCTTCCCACGGTACTCGTCGCGCCCGACGAAGCCTTTCACCAGGTGCAGCTCGTTCGTTGCGACAACCGTGGTGCGGGCGTGATCGTGGCGAATTACCTCGTGCAGCTTGGTCACACACGGATCGCGTTCGTCGGCGGGCCGCGCCACTCGATTGACTCGAAGCATCGACTCCAGGGACTGCGCGAGGGGTTGCAGAAGCATCGCATGGCGCTCGATCCGAGGCGGATTTTCGCGTGCGGCACCTACGAAGCGGCCGCCGGCGCCACGTTCGCGCGAGAGTTTTTCGAGGCGCCGCCCGACGTGACCGCGATCGTGTTCGCCAACGATGCGTTGGCGTCGGGGTTCATGCGGGTGGCGCATCAGCGCAAGATTCGGCTGCCGGAAGAGCTGTCCATCATCGGCTTCGACGGGCTGCCGGAAGACGAGCTGCTGTGGCCGGCGCTGACGAGCGTGGCGCAGCCGATGCGGGAGATGGGGAGCGCGGCGTGCCGCTGGCTGTTCGAGGCGATCGACTCACCAGGCCGGCTCCAGACGATCGAGTTCCCGATGCTTCTCACCGTCCGTGAGAGCACGGCCGCCGCACCGGTCCGTGCCCGGGCGATCGCCAGCAGCGCGTCGTAACTCCACCCACATCCGATCGATCGGTCGGCTGTCTCAGGTACGGCCTGGCCTCAGCCGTACGTTGCCAAATCCCTTGACACCCTCAGTTACAAAGTGATACAAGGCCCGACTTGGAACCGGTTCCACATTATAAAGCTGGAGTAAGCAGCAACTATTCCGAGCGCACACAACTGATATTCGAGACTGACAGGTCCGACTGAAGGCAGCCTCTCACGGCGCGGGCGAAGGTTCGATTGCTGTAAAGGAGCGTCCATGCGGTTCACCAAAGGTGTCGAAGACGTTTTGGGTCCTGTGCTCATCGCTCTCGTCTTCGCCGGCTACCCGACCGCTGTTCGCGCGCAAACGACCAGCGCATCCGTTTCGGGATCGGTCCAGGACGCGCAGGGCGGGGTCCTGCCGGGCGTCACGGTCACGATGACCAGCCGCACGCAGGGCAACGTGCTGACCGCGGTCACCGACCCCGGGGGCCGTTTCGTGTTCCCGATCGTCCGTCCCGACGCGTACACGCTCAAGCTCACGCTCGAAGGCTTCAAGACGGTGGAGCGGACGAACCTGATCGTCAATGCGAACGACAAGCTGTCGACGGGAGCGCTGACGCTGGAGGTCGGCGCGCTGAGCGAAGAAGTCCAGGTGACCGGCCGGGTGACCGAGCTGCAGACGACGAGCGGCGAACGCTCGTTCACGCTCGAGAGCGCGGCGTTGACGAACATCGCCAACAACGGGCGGGCGGTCTTCAACTTCGTGACGCTGGTGCCCGGCGCGCTGTCGCAGAACACCGGCAACACCGAGCTCGGCTCGGTGAGCGGCTTCACGGTGAACGGCCAGCGGCCGAACTCGAACAACATCACCATCGATGGGGTGGCTAACATCGACACCGGCGACAACGGCGGCAACATGGTGACGACGAACATCGACGCCGTCGCCGAGGTCAAGGTCCTGACCAACGCCTACCAGGCCGAGTACGGGCGCGCCGTCGGCGGCCAGCTGCAGGTCGTCACCAAGAGCGGCTCGCAGAAGTTCCACGGTTCCGGCTACTGGTTCGGACGCCGCTCGGACTGGGACGCCAACTCGTATCTGAACAAGCGCGAGACGCCCGAGGTCCCCAAGTCGCAGACCGCGCGCAACGACTCGGGCTACACGTTCGGCGGGCCGGTCTCGTTCCCGGGTTTCAACGAGAGCAAGAAGAAGCTGTTCTTCTTCTGGAGCCAGGAATTCGAGCGACGCACCAACCCGGCAACCGTGCATCAGACGCGCGTGCCGACGGCTCTCGAACGGAAGGGCGATTTCTCACAGAGCGTGGACAGCAGCGGCAATCCGTTCCCGTACATTCGTGATTACAGCCACCGGACTGCCGTGCAGCGCCTCCGACACGCGCGGCTGTTTCCAGGATGGCGGCGTCCTCGGCCGGATTCCCGCGAACCGGCTCTATGCGGCCGGCCTGTCCTCCCTGAGCATTTTCCCGACGGCGAATTTCTCGGGCGGCAGCGGCCTGAACTTCACGAGCCAGGATCCGGACAGCCCCAAGCGCCGCGAAGAGCTGCTGCGCATGGACTTCCAGCCCACGGACAATTGGCGGGTCACCGGCCGCTACATGAACAACAAGGAAGACATCCTGCAGGCGTATGGGACGACGTGGGCCGGCAACGGCAGCGACCAGCTCCCGACGCCGACGCTGTTCGTGCACCCCGGATCGAACTACATGCTGTCCGCGACCGGCGTCCTGAACTCCACCACCACGCTCGAGCTGAGCTGGGGACGCGCCAGCAACTCGCTGGACTATCAACTTCAGCAGCAGCAGTTGTTCCGTTCGAATGCGAACGTGTCGTCGCTGCCGCTGCTGTTCCCCGGCGCCGTCCAGGCCGACTACGTGCCCTGGTTCGTCTTCCGCGGCGATAACGGCACCGGCCGCACGGGGAATGCCGGCCAGTATCAAACCGACCGCGGCCCGTTCACCAACCAGAACGTCACCCACGACGTCATCGCCAACCTGACGAAAGTGTGGGGCGCACATTCCTCGAAGGCCGGGTTCTACTTCCAGCACAGCTTCAAGCCGCAGAGCATCTTCGCCAGCTTCAACAGCCAGATCGACTTCGTCGGACAACTCGAGCAACCCCTTCGACACGGGATTTGGCTACGCGAACGCGGCGACCGGCGTGTTCAATTTCTACCAGCAGGCCTCGAAGTTCGCGCTTCCCGAATGGAACTACAAGAACATCGAGTGGTACGCGCAGGACAACTGGAAGCCCACTGACCGTTTCACGCTCGATTACGGCGTGCGGTTCTACTATCTGACACCGCAGTGGGACACGACGCTGCAGGCGTCGAATTTCCTGCCGGACCAGTTCGATTTCAAGAATGCCGCGAAGCTCTATACGCCGGTGTGCGTCGGCGGCGCGCCGGGCGCCGGCTGCGTGCGCCGCGGGATGGACCCCACGCTGATCGCCGCCAATACGATCCCGACGATGGCCAATACCGTTGAAGAGCGCTTCATCGGCCGGCTCACGCCCGGCTCGAATCGCTTCAACGGCAGCTTCCAGGCCGGCAAGGGGATCGACGATCAGCTCCAGGACGGCAACGCCTTCCGCGTCTCGCCGCGCATCGGCGCGGTCTACGACCTGACGGGTAAAGGAGAGACCATCGTCCGCGGCGGCTTCGGGATCTTCTACGACCGGCCGCAGGGCAACATGGTGTTCGACATGATCTCCAACGCGCCGGGCGTGTTGAACTCGAGACTCGACTACGGGCGGCTGCAGGACCTGACCTCGTCGGGCGGCGATCCGAACCCGACGTTGTCGCTCAATCCGACCGCGTTCGGCTTCAAGCCGCCGCGCGTCAACCAGTGGAACGTCGGCGTGCAGCACAAGCTCGTCAAGGAAGTCATCCTCGACGTCGCCTACGTCGGCTCCAGGTCGACCGACCTGCTGCGGCAGGTGCAGATCAACGCCGTGCCGTTTGGCGCGACGTTCCTGCCGCAGAACCAGGATCCGACCCGCGTCCCGAGCTCGGTTCCTGGAGCGACGGCGCTGCCGAACGACTTCCTGCGGCCGTACCGCGGCTACGGCAACATCAGGATGTGGGACTACAGCGGCTACGCGGATTACAAGGCGCTGCAGACGTCGGTGACCCGCCGGTTCGACCGCGGGTTCATGGTCTCCGGCTTCTGGGTGTGGAGCAAGGCGCAGGGGATCAACAGCACCGACTTTGCCGCCGGCGTGCCGAATCTGACCGAGGAGCAGACTCAGCGCGCTCGACTACGGGTTGCTGGACTACGACCGGACGCACAACTTCACGATCAACGCCATCTACCAGACACCGACCGTGACGAGCAGCAAAGGCCTGGGCCTGCTGGCGAACGACTGGCAGATCTCGGGCGTCTACCGCTGGACGAGCGGCCGGCCGAATACGATCAACTTCTCGATCCCCGGCATCGGCGCCGCGAACCTGACCGGCACCGACGGCAATCCGAACGCGCGGATCGCCCTGACCTGCGATCCGGGCATCGGTTACAGCGGCGATCCGTACAAGCAGTTCGCCAACCCGGAGTGCTTCGCGCCGCCGCAGCCGGGCAGCAATGGCAACGAAACCCCGCGGTTCTTCGCCCGCAACCCGCCGCTCAACAATCTCGACCTGTCGGTGTCGAAAAACTTCCCGATTGCGCACTGGGATGAAGTTCGAGATCCGGCTCGACATCTTCAACTTCCTGAACACGGTGCAGTTCACCGGCCTGAACAGCACGGTGAACTTCGCCAGCCTGACGGATCGGACGATCACCAACCTGCCGTACAACGCGCAGGGGAATCTGACCCAACGGAACGGATTCGGGACCATCAACGGCACCACCGCCTCCGCGCACGCTCCAGCTCGTCGCTCGCCTGACGTTCTAGCGGGCTCCGGCGCAGCGAGGGTTCTAGCATCGGTCATCGGGCTCGAGGGCGCACCGCCTTCGAGCCCCAATCGCTGCCCGGACGAAGACGCACTCGGCTAGAATCAGCCCGATCCGGGATCTCGATGGCGTCCTTTGGCGGCCGAGGGCCCCGGATTGACCTTCGCAATGGACGTCAAGAGCTATTGGGCTCGCGCTCGCTCGAAACCGCCTGCGGTGCTGCTCGTGTTGTCCGCGTCGCTCGGCGCGATCGCCGCCTTCATTCCGACCGCTGCCGCGCAGCAGGCGCGGACCGAGGCGCAGGATCGCACCCGGCTGCTGGAACTGCAGCGCCAGGCCGTCACGCAGCTGCAGCAGGCGGCGCGTCCTGGAGCGCCGGCCGATCAGGTGCGACGCGCCCTCCTGGACGCCAGCCGCAGCCTTGACGCATTGGGTGCCGGACCGGATCCAGGCACCGCGCCTCGCAACAACGCCAGCACAGGACGCGTCTCGACCCGTCGCTGCGAGCCGAGCTTGGCCGCGCCGCGTCCGACGCTCAGAGCGCTGGCCTCGGGAGACGTTCGAGCCGTCGCGTCCGCGACCGGCCCTGTGCTCGCGCTCCTCGAAAACGTGCGGGCTCAACTCGAGGGGGACGTCGCGCTCGGCCTCCCATTCCAGGGAAGCTACAGCGCAGACCAAGCCCAAGGATCCTGCGTACGGGGGCCACGCGTCGGCGATGGGTCCCGCGCCGGCGAACATGCCATCGCCCGAAGACGGCGCACCCGTGCCGGTCACGTTTGAAGTGGGTGCGCAGCTGCCCACGAAAATGTATTGCGGCGGACCGACCAAGGACCACATCCTCGAATCGGCCTGCGGCGGCGTTGCGCTGTTCGACTACGACGGCGATGGACTGCTCGACATTTATCTGGTGACCGGGGCGGAGCTCACGCCGACGCGTCAGCGTGTCCCACATCGAAATGCCCTCTATCGCAACCTCGGGGGATGGAAGTTCGAGGACGTATCCAGGCAGGCGGGCGTGGATCTCGCGGCGTGGGGCAGCGGCGCGTGCGCCGGCGATTTCGACGGCGACGGCCGCCTCGATCTCTACGTCACCAATTGGGGACCGAACGCGCTGTTCCGCAATCGTGGCGACGGCACGTTCGAGGAGGTGGCTGCCCGCGCCGGCGTCGCCGCCGGCGGCTGGAGCACGGGATGCGCGTTCTTTGATGCCGACGGCGACGGCGATCTGGACCTCTACGTCGCGCGCTACGTCGAGACGACGTGGGATTCCGTCGTGCGAGCGCAGCGGACGCTCCTGTGGCGCAACGGGCCACACATCATGGTCGGGCCGGTCGGACTTCCCGGAGAGTCCGATCTGTTCTTCGAGAACGTCGGCAACGGACGGTTCGTGGAGGCCGCCGACCGGCACGGCCTCTCCGACGCGTCCAGGGCCTACGGCTTCGGAGTCGTGACGACCGACTATGACGACGACGGGTTCGTCGATGTGTTCGTCGCCAACGACTCGAACCCGAATTTCCTGTATCACAACCTCGGGAACGGCCGCTTCGAAAATGTGGGACTGGCCGCGGGCGTGGCGGTGAACGGCGAGGCGCGCGCCCAGGCGGGGATGGGCGCCGACGCTGGGGACTACGACGGCGACTCGCGGATGGATCTGGTGCTCACGACATTCGCGCACGATCGCTACACGCTGTATCACAACGTCGACGGCCGGCACTTCGAGGACGCGAGTACGCAGGCGGGCATCGCGGCCCCCACGTTCAGCCGCATGGGCTGGGGCACCGCCTTTTTCGACGCCGACCTCGACGGAAAGCTCGATCTGTTCTTCGCCAACGGCCACATTTTCTCGGACATCGACAGATTCCCGCAGCTTGGCGAAACCTACCGCCAGAAGAACCAGCTGCTCCTGAACCTCGGCACCCGATTCCGCGACGTGTCGGAACGCGCCGGCGCGGGCCTGCAGATCGCGGCGGTCGGCCGCGGCCTTGCCGTCGGAGATCTCGACAACGACGGCGATCTCGATCTCGTCGTCAGCAACACGGACGGCACCCCGACGTTGCTGGAGAATCGGCAGGCGACCAAGCACCACTGGGTGGCCGTGCGCGCCGTGGCCGCGACCGGAAACCGATTCGCCATCGGCGCGAAAGTGACGGTCAGCGGCGGCGGCGCCAAACAGATCCGCGAGATCCGCTCGGGCGGGAGCTTCCTCTCGCAAAACGACCTGCGGGCGTACTTCGGGCTCGGCGATTATGCAGGTCCCGTCGACATCGAGATCCGCATGCCGGGCGGACGTCGCTGGGCATGGAAACAGCTTCCGAGCGACCGCCTCCATCTTCTCAGGCTCTCGGATGCGGCGAGCATCCCTCGAGCCGGCGTTGCTCGATGACGTCGCGGTGCGTACCCCGGACGAAGCGGCTCCTCATCGCAGGCCTGCTGTCGGCGTGTGCCGTTGTTGGTGGAACAGCGCAAGTGGAGAAGCAAGCCGACTATCGACCCAAGCTCGCGGTTTCGGAATCGGTGGAGCCGTTTCTGAAACAGCTCGAACCAGGGAACGATGGGTTCCCGCTGGAGCGTCAGGCAGCCGAGCTCGACGCGCGGCTCCGCGAGTTGTCCGATGCGCTTCGTGCGGGAGGCGGACCGCGCCGCCGACGTCACCAAAGGATTGCTCGATCCAGGCTTCCGCGGCGCACGACTGGTCCCGCTCGAAGCCGCTGAGGCGAGTCAAGCGCCGCTCGATGTGAAGAGGGCGACGGATCTGCCGCGCGATCCGACGCTCGATGCTCGCGCGTTTGGCGCGGAACTGCGGCGGCTGATTGACGATGTCCGCGACGTCGCCGTGGCGGAGTTCCTCATCACCGCGATCGAAGCGGAGGGTCCGGCCGATTCGCCGTCAGCCCTCCGCACCACCGTCCGCTACGACATCGTCGGCGCCGGAACGACACGCGTACCGCGTCGAACACGTCGGCGAGTGGGAGATGGGATGGCGGCGAAACGCGTCAGGCTGGCAGGTCGTTCGATGGACGGCCGCGTCGCATCTGGTCAGCCGCGCGCGACAGCCAATCTTCACGGAGATCACCGCGGCGGCGCTCGGCGGCAACGACTCGTTCCGCCGCCAGCTCAACATCGATCTCGACTCGTGGATGGCGACGTTCGACTCGGTCCTGACACGCGACTCGAACGGCCATCAGGGCGTCTCGGTCGGAGATGCGGACGGAGATGGACTCGACGATCTGTACGTCGCGCAGCCGGCCGGATTGCCCAATCGCCTCTACCGAAATCGCGGCGACTCGACCTTCGAGGACATCACGGACGAAGCGGGGGTCGGCGTCCTCGACGACACGGCGCAGTCGCTCTTTGCCGACGTCGACAACGACGGCGATCAGGATCTCGTCGTGGCGACGTCGACCAACCTGCTGCTGTTCATCAACGACGGCAAAGGACATTTCACGCTCCGTCAGGACGCCTTCCGGTTCGCGCGGCCGCTTCAGGGCGTGCTGACGTCGATCACGATGGCGGACTACGACCGGGATGGCTTTCTCGATCTCTATGTGTGCGTCTACTCGTATTTCTTCGGCGCCGGCGAGGACAAGGCAGGCACGCCGGCGCCGTACTACGACGCACGCAACGGACCGCCGGCGGTGCTCTTTCGCAATGACGGCCACGGGCGATTCGTCGACGCCACAGCAGGACGCGGGTCTCGACGCCGGCAACAATCGCTATCACTTCGCGGCGGCCTGGGCCGACTACGACGGCGACGGCTGGCCGGATCTTCTGGTCGCGAACGACTTCGGGACCAAGAACCTGTATCACAACCTCGGGCGTCGTGATGGCAAGGTGAGGTTCGAGGATGTCGCCGCCGCAGCAGGAGTCCTCGATCACGGCGCCGGCATGAGCGCCACATTTCTCGACTACAACAACGACGGGCTGCTCGACATCTATACCGGCAACATGTGGAGCGCGCCGGGGCTGCGCGTCACCTCGGCGCCCGGCTTCATGCGCGATGCGACGCCGGACGTGCGCGCGCTCTATCGCCGGCACGTTCGCGGCAATTCGCTGTTGCGAAACCTCGGCAATGGACGCTTCGAGGACAAGACGCTCGAGGCGCACGCCGAAATGGGCCGCTGGGCGTGGTCGTCGGACGCGCTCGATTTCGACAGCGACGGTTGGGACGATCTCTACATCGTCAACGGCATGCTGACGCGCAAGACGGACGCCGCCGGCGGCGGCGACCTCGAGGGATTTTTCTGGCGACAGGTCGTGGCCCGCTCACCGCTCACGCGGGTGCCCGGCACACCCTACGACGATGCGTGGCGCGCGATCAATCAGCTGCTGATTCACGGCTCGATCGCCAGCCGGCAGCGCAACGTGTTCCTGCGCAACGATGGCCATGGCGGCTACGACGAGATCTCCGGGACGGTCGGCCTCGACCTCGATCAGGACGGCCGGTCGTTTGCGGTCCTCGACATCGACGGCGACGGCGATCCGGACCTCGTCGTGATGGCCGATCGGCAGGCGCCGCAGCTTCGGATCTTCCGAAACGATTTCGAGGCAAAGACGGCGTCGCTCGCCGTGCGCCTGCGCGGGACCACCAGCAACCGCGACGCGATCGGTGCGCGCGTGACCGTCGAGACCGATCGACTCCACAAGGTCAAAGTCGTGCAGAGCGGCTCCGGATTCCTGTCGCAGCACTCGAAGGAGCTGCTCATCGGTCTGGGCGCGAGCGAGCGCATCTTGAAACTGACGGTCAGCTGGCCCTCGGGCGCAACGCAGGTGTTCACCGATGTGCCGCTGAACACTCGGATTCGGATCGTCGAAGGCGCGGTGATATCGAGACGGAGGCCTTCAAGCCGCGATCGGCAGCGAACGACGACGTCCTCGGTTCCCGCTCCGGCTTCAGCGCCGCGCGCCACCTGGATGTACGAACCGTTTCCGGCGCCTGACTTTTCGCTCCAGGACCTCGCCGGCGGGACGCGTTCGCTCGCGGCGTTGAGAGGAAAGCCGGCGATCGTGCTGCTGTGGTCGTCCGACGTGATCGCGGCACGCGCAGCGCTCGAGACGCTTGGGCGCGGCGCGCGAGGCGTTGACCCGGGCCGGCGTGGGGTCGATCGCCATTGCCGTCGATGCTCCGCCGGATCAGGCATCGCTGCGGACGCCTTCCTTCAGGCGCAACGCCGGTGGTCATTGCCACTCCTGAAGTGAGCCTGAGCTACGCCATCCTCAACCGGCATCTGTTCATGAATCGGCAGGATCTGCGTCTGCCCACGTGCCTGCTCCTCGATCGGAGCGGCAACGTCGTGAAGGTCTACCGCGATCGCGTGGACGTCGACCAGATCGTGAAGGACGCGAGCACGATCGACGTGTCTCCGGCCGAGCGCCTTGCTCGAGCCCTGCCCTTTCAGGGAACGTTCTATTCCGGACTGCCGCGCCGCAACTACCTGCCGTACGGCCGGGAACTTCTCGATGGCGGACTCGAGCGTGCCGCGGTGATGGCGTTCGAGCGCGCGGCCCAGGCGAACCCGGGCGCGCCGACGCTGTATCGTCTGGGCACGCTGCTCGCCAGAAGCGGGGAGACGGTCCGGGCCCGCGCCGCGTTCGAGCGCGCCCTCGTCCTGCAGCCGGATCTGGCCGAGGCCAACAACGATCTCGGAGCGCTGCTCGCGCAGGGCGGCGATCTCGACGCGGCCATCAGCCGGTTTCGTGCGGCGCTGGCGTCGACTCCGGACTATCCCGACGCGCTGAACAATCTTGGCTATGCCCTCCTGCTGACCGGCCGCGATCAGGAGGCTCGCGCGCTCTACGAAAAGGCGTTGGCGCTCCAGCCGGACTTTCCCGAAGTGCTGAACAATCTGGGCCTGCTGTTCGGCCGGGCGGGCGACATGGATCGAGCGGAGCGCTATTTCCGTGATGCGCTCGGCCGCCGCCCGGACTACGGAGAGGCCGCCAACAATCTCGCGCTCGTGTTCGTTTCGACGAGGGCAAGCGGACGCGGCGGTCGGCCTTCTGCAAGGCGTTCTGAAGCGGACACCGGAGTACGAGGCCGCCTACGTGACGCTGGCAAAGATCCATTTCAGCGCCGGCCGTTCGAAAGAGGGGATCGCCGTGCTCGAACAGTTGCTGCAGAGAAATCCGAAGCATGCAGTCGCCGCTTGAACTGCTCCGGCAATGGAAGGGCCGGTAGGCTCATGACACGTGCGTCGATTCTCCGCCGCAGGAACGCCGGCCGCAGCGCCCGCTACTCTGGGGGCGCATATCCGACCGTCGCCAGTCGTTCGCCGGACGCGAAGTAGGCTGCAGCCGGCATGTCGCCGACGCCGGTGGCGTCGATCCACTTGTTGTAGAAGTTGAACAGCGCGCACACGGTAATGGCATCGTAGAGCGCCTCGTCCGTCCAGCCGGCGGCCTTGACGGCATCGACGTCTGCCGCGCCGATAGAGGTCGATTCCCGGTTCATCTTGTCGATGAATGCGAAGAGCGCCTTCTCGGCCTCGCCGATCGGCGCGGTGCGATAGTCGTCGAGCACCGCGTCGACCAGCCCGCGATCATCGAGCAGTCTCGCCGCGACCGCGGCGTGAGAGCCGATTCAAAACAGGCAGTCGTTCCGCTTCGAGGTAAACGCGGCGATCAGTTCCCGCAGCCCAGGCGACAGCGGCGACGGGCCGCGCATGACGCCATGCGTGAACCGTGACAGGAACTGGGTCCGATCCGGCTTGAACGCGAAGAGGTGCATGATCTGCGGGACCGGAAGGCCTGCCGCCCGCAACTGCGCAATCGGGACGGCAGAAGGCCCCTTCGGCTCCGCGTGTTCGACGTCCGGCAGCAACATCGGTTCCATTCGCGGATTGTAGTGAAGCGCGGTAGCGCGAACAAGAGTCGAGACGCAGCTCAGTCGAGCGCCAGTCGACACGTTCCGTTCCACGACGCCACCAGGCTTACCAGTGCGTCAGCGATCCGTCGAGCCGCCGCTGCGTGGCGCCGGGGGCTCCCTCGGTGATGGCTTCGACGAACGCGAGCTGGCGTTCGTCGACCGTTACGCCAAGTCCGGGCCGGTCGTTCGGCCATACCTTGCCGTTGCGGCACTCGAGGAACTCGGGCAGGTAAGGCACCGGGCGCTCGCCCAGGTTGTATTCCATCAATACCTGCCCGGGGAACGCCATCATCGTCTGCATGTGTCCCGCAGTCGCAATCGGGCCCGTGAAATGCGGGACGATGCCGACCCGGTGGGTGTCGCACACCGCCATGATCTTCAGCATCTCGGTGATGCCGCCGACGTTCGGCAGCGAGACGCGGGCGAAGTCGATGTCGCGGTTCTCGACGAGCGGGCTGAAGTCCGCGCGCGTACCCCACTCCTCGCCCGGCGCCAGCGGCACTGATGTCATCAGTCGCAGTTTCGGCAGCTGCGTCCGGAACTGCTCCTCGCGCAGCGGATCCTCGACGATGAACGGTCGATGCGGTTCAAGGAGGCGGCACACTTCGACGGCCTCGTGGAAATCGAACTTCTGGTGCAGGTCGATCATCCAGTTGCCGTCCGGGCCGACGCCTTCACGCATCTGCGCGGACGCCTCGGCAATCAGCCGGATGTGCGACCGCGAATCGAAGGTGGCGCCCTGCGCGGGCCCGCGCCGCGCGCCGGCTGGGCCGCCCGGATTCGGCAGAATGTCGCTGTCCACTCGGAACACGCGATAGCCCGCCGCCATCGTGCGCGCCGCCCGCTCCTTGAGCGTCAGCGCGGCCGCGTCCGCCGGCGGCACCAGGCCCTGCGGTAGACCGGAGGTCGCGTACAGCTCGATGTGTTCGCGCGCCTTACCGCCGAATAGCTGGTGGAGCGGAGCACCGAGCGCCTTGCCCTTGATGTCCCAGAGCGCGAGATCGATGGCGCCGAGCGCGTGCAGCCGCTCCTTGCCCGGCGAATAGAAGCCGTCCATGAACGCCGCCTGCCAAATCATCTCGGTGTCGAACGCGTTCCTGCCGATGACGCTTCTGGCGACGTTGCGCACCGTATCGGGTGATCCACCCTGACCGATGCCGGTGATCCCGGCGTCGGTGTCGACCAGGACGACCATGTTGCTCTGCGGAAACGCCTGCGGCCCGTTGCGGTCGTAATTCTGCGGATAAAAGAGGCGGATGCGCGTCACCTTCGCCGGGGCCAGGCGGCCGGCAGTGCGCGCGGCCGCCGACGGCAGCCGGAGCCTGCGCGGAGGCGGATGCCGGCCTGGATACGCCGCCCAGCGCGGCGCCGACCACGCCGCCCAGTGATTTCGCAAAGTCCCTGCGATGCAGCCGTCTTGCGTGCATACCCCACTCCAGACTCCGAGTCGATCGGCACAGTTGATCGGCGCATTATACGCGCGGCCCCATGATCACGGTCACGACGGCGACACGTCGCGGCGTGTGCGATGATTCCGCCCGAGGAGAGCAGCATGACTCGATGGCTGATGACATTTGCGGTCGGAGTGGCTGCGGCGGTGACGTCGTTGACCGGACAGACGCAAACCGGCGCGGCGGGACGGCCCCCCGCCCGCCAGAACACGCCGCTGATGATGATGTCGCCCAAGGCGAAGTCCGCCGGATGGACCGGCATCCACAAGCCTCACACGAAAATCGCCGACGTGCTCGCGCGCCACAAGGCGGAGGCCGACTGGGCCGAGACGGTTGTCGACGACGAGAGCCTGAACGCGCAGTGGATTTCGCTCGGCCCTGGGAACAAGACGCCGCGGCGGATGAACGGCGACACGCGCGAATGGTGGATCGTCCGGTCGGGCACGCTGCGCTTCACGATCGACGGGCGCGAACCGATCGTGGCAGCCAAGGGAGTCATGGTGCAGGTCCCGTATCGCACGCTCTACCAGATCGAGAACATCGGCACCGAGCCGGCGCTCCGCTTCGAGGTGAACGTCGTGCGCGCGCGCAAGCTGTATCCGGTGGAGGAAACGCCAGTGCCGCTAGCCGGTTTCGAGTACGTCAAGACGCGCGTCGACGGCGGCCGCGGCCTGCTCGACCCGCAGAACCGGCAGGTGGTGGACTTCAACAAGGTTGTGAGCGGCGAGGAACGCGGCGGCGCGTTCGTCACCGACGACCGCAGCTTCGCCAACATCATCGTTGGGAACTACCAGCGGCCGCAGCCCGGCAACAAAGGGCACTACCACGAAGAGGGCGGGGAGTTCTGGCTGATCATGCTCGGCCACATCCGCTACAACATCGAGGGGCTGCGGGAATTCGAGGCCGAGGAAGGCGACGTCGTTTACGCGCCGAGGCAGACGTGGCACCTCGCGAGCAACGGCGGCAAGGAAGGCGAGCGCTCCTGCCGGCTGGCGATGAACGGATTCCCGTACCAGGCTCACATGTACGAGGTGGACTAGTGCCGCTTCGAACCGGAAGCCGTCCATCAACGTTTGTATGATGTGCCGCGAGACAAGAACTGGAGCCGTTGGATCAAGCGCCTGAATCGGGGCCGGTCGTCGAAGTGGAGTGCCCATGACCGCTAAATGGCTGTTACCGTTCGTGCTCGTGCTCGGTGTGACCGCAACCCGCGCTGCGGGCCCCAGCGTGACGATCGACACCGCATCGCCGTCGGGCAAGGTCAGCCCGCTCTTTTACGGGTTGATGACGGAGGAGATCAACCATGCGTACGATGGCGGCCTCTACGCTGAACTCGTCCGCAACCGCGCGTTCCTCGACGATGCCTGCTACAGCCGCGCATTGGTCGGTCGTCCAGGCCGACGGTTCGACCGCGACGATGGCGCTCGATCCAAAGGAGCCGCTCAACACGGCCATCGGGACGAGTCTGAGGTTGAACGTGGCCCAGGCCTCGACCGGTCACGTGGCCGGCATCGCCAACGAGGGCTATTGGGGCATTCCAGTTCAACCCAACACGCGCTACCGTGCGTCTTTCTACGCCAAGGCCGCGCCCGGATTCACCGCCCCAGTCACGGTCTCGATCCAAGGCGACGACGGCCGGACGATCTACGCGACGAAGACCGTCACCGCTCTGACGTCGGCCTGGAAGCAGTACGAATTGACGCTGCAGACCGGCAAGGTGACGCCCACCGCGAAGGCCCGCTACGTCCTGACGGTCGATCGCCCCGGCACCGTCTGGTTCAGTCTGGTGTCTCTGTTCCCGCCGACGTTCAAGGATCAGCCGAACGGCTTCCGTCCGGACATCATGCAGATGATGGTCGACATGAAGCCGAAGTTCCTGCGTTTCCCCGGAGGCAACTACCTCGAGGGGGATCAGATCGCCGATCGGTTCGAGTGGAAGAAGACGATTGGGCCGCTCTCTGATCGCCCCGGGCACATGGCGCCGTGGGGTTATCGCTCGACCGACGGGCTTGGCCTCCACGAATTCCTGCTCTGGTGCGAGGACATGAACGCCGAGCCCCTGCTCGCGGTCTACGCGGGCTACTCGCTCAAGGGGGCGCACGTGAATCCGGGACCGGATCTCGAACCGCACGTGCAGGACGCACTCGACGAGATCGAGTACGTGATCGGTTCGGCCACATCCACATGGGGATCGCTGCGGGCGAAGGCTGGCCATCCGGCACCGTTCAAGCTGACGTACGTCGAGGTGGGCAACGAGGATTGGTTCGACAAATCGGGTTCCTACGATCAGCGGTTCGCGCAATTCAACACGGCCATCAAAACGCGGTATCCGCAGCTCAAAGTGATCTCGACCGTCGGTTTCGAGCAGCCGGAGGGTGTGCGTGTCCACAGCGTCAAGCCGGACGTGCTCGACGAGCACTATTACCGGACCGTCGACGTGTTCCTGAAGATGGCGCGCGGGCAGTACGAGAAGTACGATCGCCGCGGACCGGAGATCTTCGTCGGCGAGTGGGCCGCCTAC
Source organism: uncultured Acidobacteriota bacterium (assembly GCA_963794305.1). GTDB lineage: Bacteria > Acidobacteriota > Vicinamibacteria > Vicinamibacterales > CAVVIG01 > CAVQFC01. The sequence goes on from CAWCDQ010000023.1 coordinate 29,668, forward strand.
GAAACGCCCTTCGAGCCGTGGAATGCGCGCTCGCGCGGCGAGCCGCCGACGCCGAACTTGCGCGCGGCGATCGGCGACGCCGCGTTCATGACCCAGATGGAGAAGAATGCCGACATCGTGGTCATGAACTGCTACGCGCCGATGTTCGTCAACGTCAACCCGGGTGCGCGGCAATGGCGGCCGAACCTGATCGGCTACGACGGGCTGCGTGTCTACGGGTCGCCGAGCTACTACGCGATCAAACTGTTCAGCACGAACCTGGGAGACGAGATTCTAAAGGCCACGGCGACCGACACCGACGTGTTGACGTCGGTCACACGCGACAGCAAGTCGCGGCATGATCTACGCCAAGCTGGTGAACGCGTCCGATGCAGACGCGCCGATCCAGATCACCCTGACGGGAACGGGCGCGCTCGCGTCAACCGCAACCGCGTTGACCCTGTCGGGCGATCCCCAGGCCACGAACACCATCGATACGCCCGAGCGCGTCGTTCCCGGTCAAGTCGACGGTCACAGGCGTCAAGTCCGGCTTCACCTACACGGTCCCGAAGCAAAGCATCGTCGTGTTGACGATGCGGACCCGCTGACGCCCGGCCCATGTGGGAAGAGCGCTGGCACCCGCTGCGCGAGGAATGGGTCATCGTCGCGGCGCATCGACAGTCGCGGCCGTGGTCGGGCGCGGAAGTGGCCGGTCAGGCGTTGAAGCCGCCGGCCTTCGATCCGACGTGCTATCTGTGCCCTGGAAACGCGAGGGTGGGTGGCGCCACCAACCCGGCCTACACGAGCACGTTCGTGTTCGACAACGATCACCCGTGTGTCGGCGCCGATGCCCCGAGCGGCCTGACGCCACCCATCGGCATCTATCGTAACCGTCCGGCCACGGGCGTCGCGCGAGTCGTGTGCTACAGCCCGCGGCACGACCTCACGTTGGCCGAGCTCGACGTCGACGGCGTCGAGGCGCTGCTCGAGACCTGGCAGCTGCAGATGCAGGAACTGGCGACGCATCGCGACGTGAACTTCGTGTTGATCTTCGAGAACAAGGGAGCGCTCGTCGGTGTCAGCAACCCGCACCCGCACTGTCAAATCTACGCGACCAACTTCACGTTCAAATACATCGAGACGGAGCTCAAAGCCGGCCGCCGGCATCTCGACGAAACCGGCGACACGCTGTTCCACAACATCCTGGCGGCCGAGCGCCAGGACGGCCGCCGGATCGTCTCTCAGCATGGAAGCGCCATCGCGTTCGTGCCATATTTTGCACGCTATGCCTACGAGACGTACGTCGCGCCGCTGCGGAGCGTGCCGACCATCGACCGATTGACTGATGAGGAGCGACGCGATCTCGCGACGGTCCTCCGCGACGTGGTCATCCGTTTCGACAACCTCTGGCGGATGCCGTTCCCCTACGTGATGGCGCTTCACCAGGCGCCGTTGAGAGAGGACCTCAGAGGATTCCACTTTCACATCGAGTTCCATCCGCCGCTGCGCCGGCCGAATCTGCTCAAGTACCTGGCCGGTCCAGAAATTGGCGGTGGGAACTTCCTCAGCGACACGTCGCCGGAGGAAAAGGCCGCCGAGTTGGCGGCTGTCGGCGGTCCGCATTATCTTTCGGCTCCGGCCTGAGTCGAATGATGACCACCGCCCTCCCCTTCCATCCGCTGCTCGAGCCCATCCAGGTCCTGCATCGCCGCATACGAGACGATGTCGTCCGCGCGTGCGAAGCGGCAACAGTGGGAACGCTCTCAGGCGTCGCGACCGAGGCAGAGGGCGATACGATCTACGCGATCGACCGCGTGGCTGAACACGAGCTCGTCGCGGAGATCGGCAGAACGATCGCGACGCAGGAGGAACCGGTACTGCTGGTGGCCGAGGGGCTGCCGGGCGGCGAGGCCGTCGTGCCGGAAGGCGCCGACCGAAAGACCGCGCGATGGGTCATCATCGTCGACCCGATCGACGGCACGCGCGGCATCATGTACCAGAAACGTCCGGCCTGGATCCTGACCGGGGTCGCGCGCGGTCCAGGCCCCTGCACGCTGGCAGATATCGAGCTCGCGGTGCAGACGGAGATTCCTCTCGTCAAGCAGCATCTGTCGGACGAGCTCTGGGCCGTTCGCGGCCAGGGAGCGTCTGCGGTGCGCGTCAACCGGTTCACGGGCGAAACCGTTCCTCTGATGCTCCATCCTTCGACCGCGACGACCCTGGCGCATGGCTTTGCCATGATCTCGCGATTCTTTCCGGGCCATCGAGCCGAGCTCGCGTCGATTGATGATGAAGTGGTCGCCGCGGTGATGGGACCTCCACAGCCGGGCAAGGCACAGCTGTTCGAGGACCAATACATCTCGAGCGGTGGTCAGCTCTACGAGTTGATGGCGGGCCACGATCGCTTCGTCGCTGATCTGAGACCGCTCCTCGAGCGTCGCCGTCCAGGGGGTGCCGCGCTCTGCTGTCATCCGTACGATCTCTGCACGGAACTGATCGCGCGGGAACTGGGCATCCTCGTGACCGACGAACATGGTCAGCCGCTCCACACGCCACTCGACGTCACATCCGACGTAGGGTGGATCGGATATGCGAACCGCTCTCTCGAGGCACTCATCGAGCCACATCTTCGACACGCGCTGACCCGGCGAGGGTTGATCGATTGACGCACTCGCATCGTTTGCCGTCGGCGATGCCTCACGGCGTTCCCGACCTCGAACGGTTCGCCGTCGATGTGGCGGCTCGTCTCAGCGCAGGCGCATGGCCGCGGAGCGCCATCCCACACAGCGGCGATTCGGTCTTCGTCGCCCGCGCGCCAGGACGGCTGGACGTGATGGGCGGCATCGCCGACTACTCGGGCGCTCTGGTGCTTCAGTGGCCCATTCGCGAGGCAACCCGCGTCGCCCTCCTGCCGTGGCCCGAACGGCGGCTCTCGATCACATCGGTTGGGCGCGGCGGCGTCGAGCGTCATTGTGACGTCCCGCTGGACCTGATCGCCGAGGCACATCGTCCCTACGATGACGTGCGTGCGTGGTTTGCCGGCGACCCTGCGCGCCACTGGGCCGCCTACGTCGCCGGCGCGTTCCACGTGCTGTCGCGCGAGCACGGCGTGCACTTCCGCAACGGCGCCGCCATTCTGATCGACTCCGACGTCCCGGAGGGCAAGGGCGTGAGCTCTTCAGCAGCGATCGAAGCGGCGACGATGGAGGCGGTGCTTGCCGCGTGGCGCGTGTCGATCGAGCCGAGGATGCGCGCGATTCGCTGCCAGCAGGTCGAGAACCTGATCGTCGGCGCCCCGTGTGGAGTGATGGACCAGATGGCGTCGATCTGCGGAGAGACCGGCAGTCTCATGGCGCTGCTGTGCCAGCCCGCCGAGTCCCAGGGGAGTGTGCGACTGCCCGACCGATTGGGCGTCTGGGGAATCGATTCGGGCATCCGGCACGCGATGACCGGCGCGGACTACGGCGCGGTGCGCATCGGCGCGTTCATGGGTTATCGCATCCTTGCGGCGCTCGCCGGTCTGCGCGTGACGCCGGGCCAACGGGCAGGTCACGTGCAGGTCGACGATCCGCGCTGGGGCGGCTATCTCGCCAACGTGGGCGGTGAGACATTTCGTCGATTCGAGCAGGACATCCCCGAAACTCTTGATGGAGAAACGTTCCTGGCGCGCTACGACGGCACGACCGATCTCGTGACCCGTGTCGATCCCGCGCGCCGCTACGCCATCCGGACGCCCACAGCGCACCCGATCTACGAGCACGAGCGCGTGACGGAATGGGCGTGCCTGCTGGCGGCGTCGCCCTCTGCCGCGGCTCAACCCGACGCGGCGCGACTCGGTGCACGAATGTACGAGTCGCACGCGAGCTACTCCGCGTGCGGTCTCGGCTCGGGCGGAACCGATCGACTGGTCGCGATGGCGCGGGCGGCCGGTTCGGCGCGTGGTATCTACGGAGCCAAGATTACCGGCGGCGGCAGCGGCGGCACCGTCGCGCTTCTCGCTGATGCGTCCGCTGGCGATACGGTCCGCGCCATCGCGCTCCGAGTACGCCGGTGAAACCGGCCGTGACGCGTACGTCTTCGAAGGCACATCTCCGGGCGCCGCCCGCATCGGGGCGATTCGTCTCGATCCGGCTTGAGTCAGGCCCGGCGCCTGGGCGCGGCACGGGAAGCATAGGTAGGCGCGTGGTCTGGGCGATTCGGGCAAGATCCGCGCTTCGTCCAATCGCCCCTTGTCTGCGCACGAATGACGATTCAGAAACTTTCTTCTTCAGGAGGACGCCGATCGTCTGATCGCGCAGGCAGGTGCGAGCGTCATGCCCACGGACGCCGAGAGCCCGTCACAGAATCGCGACATCGCCAGCGCTCTTTGCAGCCCCCGGTCGTTGATAGAATCTGTCTATGCTGACGCCCTTGCGCCATACTGTCGCCGCGGCCACGCTCGCCGGCCTCATCGCGTTGCTGGCAATACCCACCGCGCAGTCGCCGAATGCGTTTGGTGTCCCCTCGGCGGATCAACCGCAGCCGGGCACCACGATCAAGGCCGTGCCTGGATCACGTGCGCAGGGATGGCTCTCGCAGGGACGCTCGGAGGTCCTCGCGCGGCACGGCATGGTCGCGACCAGCGATCCGATCGCTGCTCAAGCAGGTCTCGAGATTCTTCGCAACGGCGGCAACGCGATCGACGCGGCCGTCGCGACCGGCGCCGTCCTCGATGTCACGTCGCAGAACGACACCGGGATCGGTGGCGATCTCTTCGCGCTGGTCTATGTCGCGAAAGACAAGAAACTCTACGCGCTCAATTCCGGCGGCTGGGCGCCCAGCGGCTGGACGCCGCAGTTTTTCAAGACCACGCTCGGCGTGCAACGCGTACCGCAGAACGGCGTGAACTCCGCGTCGGTGCCCGGCGCGATCGCCGGCTACGATGCGCTGCTGAAACGCTTCGGCACCGTTGGCTTCAGGGAAGCGTTCGAGCGGGCGGCGCGCGCTCGCCGACGAAGGCTGGGCCATCGCCGAACGCCGACATGCGGATCTCAAGAACGCGACCAACGGACTGAAGAACGATCCGGATTCGGCGCAGACGTTCCTCGTCGACGGCCAGACGCCGGCGCTCTACAGCATCATCCGCAATCCCGGGCTTGGCGAAGGCGCTGCGACTGATCCAGGCGCAGGGCCGCGACGCGTTCTACAAGGGCGAGATCGCCGACGCGATCGTCGCGAAAGTGAAAGCCAACGGCGGCGTGATGACGAAGGCCGATCTCGGCGAATTCGCAGTCGGAGTGGATCGAGCCGATCTCGACGAACTATCACGGCTACGACGTCTTCGAGCTGCCGCCGCCCGGACAGGGCTTCGCGGCGCTCGAGATGCTGAACATCCTCGAAGTCTGCGTGCCGAAATTCAGCACAACGCTCGCCGCGCTCGGCCCGTCCGATCCGCAGTACTGGCACCTCATGGTCGAGGCGAAGAAGCTCGCGTACTCCGATCTCCTCGCGAACAACGCCGATCCGATGTTTGCGAAGGTGCCGGTGACCGAGCTGCTCTCGAAGTCGCACGCGGCGTCGCTGTGCGGCAAGATCGATCCGAACGCTGGCATCGAAGCCGGGCGTCGACTGGCAGCTCAGGAAGGCGGGACGATCTATCTGACGACCGCCGATCGCTGGGGCAACATGGTGTCGCTCATCCACAGCGTGTTCGGCGTCTACGGCAGCCGCGCGACCGTGCCGCCGTACGGCTTCGTCCTGCACAATCGCGGCTCCGCGTTCTCGCTCGATCCGAAGAGCCCGAACATCGTCGCGCCGCGCAAGCGGCCGTTCCACACCATCATTGCCGGCTTCGTGATGAAGGACGGCCAGCCGCTGATGACGTTCGGCAACATGGGCGGCAGCGTGCAGCCCGAAACGCACGCGCAGCACATGGTCAACCTGATCGACCTCGGCATGAACGTGCAGATGACCACCGATGCCGCGCGCTTCACGCACAACCAGAACTCGAACGTGCTGTCGCTCGAGGCGAACCTGTTCAACCTCGTCGGCGCGGCGCTGAAGGCGAAGGGCCACGAGGTGCGGTCGGTCAACGGCGGATCGGTCGGTGGGTATCAGGGCATCCTTTTCACGCGCGATCCACGAATGCCCGAGCCGATCTTCGACCGCCGGGCGCGCGACGGACGATCTGCCGGTGAACGGCGTCTACCGCGGCGGATCGGATCACCGCAAGGATGGTCAGGCGGTCGGCTGGTAAGGCGATCGGCGAGCAACCGCCGTTAATCGAGAGGGAACCGTCCCACAGATTGTTCGGCGGCTGCGGACATCGACATCCGGAGTTCACCACTGCAGCTTGGCGCCGATGCGCGCCACGCGAGGCGGCGTGATCGCGATCGGGCGGAGGAAGGCACTGCCCGAGCTCTTGGTCAAGTCCTGCTCTGCGTTCGTGTTCAAGATGTTGTAGACATCGAAGAACCCCGTGATCCGCGATCGTCCGACCGTGAACACCTTCTCTGATCGGATGTCGAACACGTTCACGTTGGGCGTTCGCTCCGCGTCGAACGGCTCCGCCAAGACGGTGGCGTTGCCGTAGTTCAACGCGGTCACGAAGGTGCGACCGAACGGGACGCCGGACTGGTGGCGGTAAATCGGCGTGACGCGAACGCCAGCCACGAGTCTGATGGTCGCGTTGATCTTGCCTTGCCAGGTCTTGTACCTATTGAGGCCATTCTCCGTGTTGATGAGCGCGTTCGGCGTGAACGACGCGCCCCCTGCGATGTTGGTCTCGTCGCTCCACGTCTCCGCAAAGCTCGCGAGCAGCGACCAGCGTCCCGTTTCCCGCCTCGTCCCGGTAATTTCCCAGGTGTAATAGTCGCTGTCCGTGTTGGCGAGGTTCGTCGTGATGTTGACGGGGGGCAGACTCACGAGCTCGGGCGCGAGATTATGCGGTGTAGCTCCCACCGTCGTCGGCAGTCCCCACGCGCCCGTCGACGCCGGGATCGCGGATCGTGATCGGCACGGTGTAGGCGCCAAATGGTCGGCTCGCGTTCACGGTGCCGCGCACCTGACGGCGCCCGTTCCAGACGAACCCGGTGCGGACGCCGAAGTTGGTGGCCACTTCACGCTCGAAGTACACGGTTGCCTGCCGCGTGTAGGTGTTCTTCAGATTTTGGTCGAGCGCCGTCGACGTGGAACCGCCCGAAACGCCGAGCAGGGCGCCTTCTTCGCCGGAATCCCAGACCCCGTTGCCGTTCGGATCCGCCGTCCACCGATACTGCCGGTACCAAGTCGCGGAATTCGGGTTGATGCTGCTCGCGAAATCGGCCCCAGGATAGAGCCAGAATTGGCCGAAGCTGCCTTTCAGCAGCGTCTTGGCGTCGCCGGTGAGATCGTAACTCGCACCCAGCCGAGGGCCCCAGTTGTTGCCCCACGTGATGACGTTGCCGACTTCTGCGAACGACGCACCGCCCGGACCCTGTTGCGCCGGCAGATAGGCCTGCTGCCGATCCCAGCGCACACCGAGGTTCAGCGTGAATCGTTTGTTCACCTGCCAGGTGTCGTTGACATACACCGCATCGCTCACCACGCCACTCTGCGACACCGATGGAGACTGATAGACATACACCTGTGTCGGCGCACCGTTGTTGAACAGAGACAGCGCGTTGCTCGCGTTGCTGAATCCGTTGAACGGGTTGGACACACTGTCCCGCATGATTTCGCCGCCGACTTTGAAGTTGTGGTTGCCGCCCCACCCGCTCTTCGAATAGCTGAGTGCGCCGTTGATCTGCGGACGGCTACGGTCGAAGTCGATGCCATAGACGCCGCCGGAGACAAAGTTATTGCCGATGTCCTCGACGCGCGGCGCGGCACTCTTCCCGGTTCGTGCCCAGAGCGACTTGTACGCGCCGGCACGCAGTTCCAGCAGGAGCGAATTGGATAGCACGGCGTTGTACTCAACCTTCCACACGTCGGTTGGGAATCGCGAATTCCAGACGGTGTCCGCGTGCATGATCGCCGGCGTCGCGCGGCCGCCGGCAATCTGGATTGCGCCGAGATAATCGGGTTGGTTCTTGTTTGCATGCTGATAGAACCCGATCAGCTTCTGGTTACCCGCCAGGTTCGCGGTCATCTTCGCGGTGCCGACAGGCACCCACGTGTTTGCACATCGTCGAGGAGGGTGGGATACCGCTGGCCCGTGCTGGTCCGGCGGTAAGCCCCGTACCACCAGAGGCGATCCTTTTTGATGAATCCACCGAGGTCGACGTTGAAATCGCGAAATTCGGTCAACCGATTCGTGTCGATCGCTGGAACGACCGTACTGCCCGTTACGCCGGCCGCGAGCTGGCGCGCGTCGATGTTGTGCGCCTCCATCGCATCGTTTTCGTAATCGGCATAGAGCGTTCCGTGATACGTGTTGCCGCCCGACTTCGCGATCAACTGACTCAGCACGCCGGGGCAGGCATTTCGGCTGTGTTTCCCACCGCGTTGACCGCGATCTCGGCGTACGACCCGTAGTCTGTGTAGTACATGTCGCTGCCACCACCGCCGGCGCCCTCGTTGACCATGATCCCCTCGACCATGCCGCGATTGACGCCGCCGGCGCTCGTCAAGCCGTACGCCGTATAGGGCTGCTGCGTCAGCGCTCCGCTGCCGCCGACATCCATGCGGCCGATCGAAACCGCCGGTGCCTGGGCCAGCACCGCCCAGAAGTCTCTGCTGCCCGGCAGGCTCGCGAGCTTGTCTGTGTCGAAATGCGTCGTCACGTTCGTGGACTGCAGATCGACGACCGGCGACGCGCCGCTGACGGTGATCGTCTCGCTGATCGATCCCGGTGTCATCTCGGCGTTCACGGTCGCCGTGAAGCCGAGCGTGACGCTGATGCCCGGCGCGGGTCACCGGTCGAACCTGCAACTCGAACGTGAGCTTGTACTCGCCGGGGGCGAGCGACGGGAACCGGTACGAGCCATCAGCGTCGGTGACCGTGCTCCGCACACCCATCACTGCGGCACCTGAGAGGGTGACGGTGACACCGGGCAGCACGGCTCGGGTATTGTCCGTAACCGTGCCGTTGACGGCACCCGTTGTCGAGCTCACCGTCTGCGCCACCGTATGAGTGGATACGCCCAGGACGAGGACCGACAACGCCGCCACTCGCATGAGAAAGGTCATGGTCTCTCTCCTAAGATTTCTTCTGTTCGATCCTGGACACGTATTCCGACGTGCGCATCGCGACGATTTCGCCACTGCCCGGTGCGCCATCTCGATGGCTGCGTCGGTGTGCGAGCTGCCTGCGGCGTCGGCATTGGCGATCGTGATCCGACCGAACTGTCGCCGTCCGACGACACACGCGCGATCGTCGGGCGTGGCCAGCGCCCATTCGACCGGATCGGACGAGCGTGTTGTAGTTGTAGGTGTAGCCGTGCGGCCAGCGATTGACGGTGATCGCCTCGATGTCGCGGGCCGGATCGAAGCCCCCCTCCGACAGCATGCGGCCGAGCTGCTCCGAATCTCCCGCTCGAAGGTTTCGAACGTCGTGTCGAGCAGATCCTCGCGTCCGAGCCGATGCTGCTCCTTCCGTGGTTTTCCCGGTGCGCACGGGCGTCCGGACGAGGTGCAGCACCATCGGCTCCTGTGGCGTCCTGGACGCCTTGTAGTCGCCGATGCGTCACCGGCTCGGGCAACTGCACGTCGGGTGGTAGCCGGCCGGGCGCGGTGATGTTGCGCGACGCCGAGCTTGCAAACGCCGTCCAGTCGCGGATGAAGACGCTGGTGTAGACGATCGGCGCCTTGATGCCGTAGGCGAGCGCCTCCCGCTGTTTAGCCGGCATCTCGGGACACAGGTACGGAATGATGAAATTCCAGCACGCCAGCACACGTGCAGCCGCGAACGCTGAAGGTCTTGCCGCCTTTGACATAGGTGACGACGACCTCCTTCGCGGTCGATGGATCGCCACGTGCGCCACGTGCACGCCGATGCTGTTCAGGCGGATGCGCGCGGCGTTGCCGGCGCCGATCGAGTTGCGCGTAGTCCACACGCGAGGTCACGACGTCTTCCTGCGTGTGGCCCGGAACGGCGTCGGGAATGAGCGATCGCACCAGCAGTCGCGCGATCGTGGCGTTGCCGTCCGGGAAGTGAATCGCGCGCCCGGCCGCCGTTGGCGCGCGCCTGATTCTCGCGGCCGTGCGCGCCGCCCGGTTCGTTGATCAGCACCTCGGGCGGCGTCGGCTCGAGGTTCATCCCCTGAAACCCCGGATAGTTCATGTTCCAGGCGTAGAGGCCGGCAACACGTCGATGTTCATCAGAAAGAGGCCGGTCGCTTCGGGTCTGGTAGAACCAGACCGCGTCGTGGTGCACCTTGGCGATGTTCAGAAGGAAATCCTGGTAGCTCATGTGCATGAGCTGTTGCTTCTTGTCGTCCGAACTGTCCCGGCATGTAATCGGGTTGATCGTCACGTTGGAGCCGCGCGATGTCGGCTGCGCCTGCTCCGACAGCGGGGTCTTCGCGAGGAACTCGGGCCAGCGCCGGCCGGCGCCGCCGCAGCCCCCGGCGTAGCCGACGACCAGCCGATCCTCGCCGAACTCTCCTTGTGAAGAACACGCCGTTGCGAAGCCTCAATCCGTTGTAGGTGGCGCAGTCGTGGGCGGTCTCGTTCTCGAAGCGCTCGATGTCGATCCCGATTCGCGGAGCAGACCCATCGCGACTGCGGCTGTACTGCCCCGGGCCTCGATGTTCAGCGTGCCGCCGTTCAGCACAGCATCCGGCCTCCTGCGAGAACTCGTTGCGCTTGGCGTGGCCGCCGAAATCGTCGTGGTTGTCGAGAACCAGGACCCAGGCGCCGGGCCGCGGCCGCGCGGAAGAAGTGCGCGGCGGCAAGGCCGCTGATGCCGCCGCCGACCACCACCAGGTCGTAGTGCTCGCCCGTATCGGTGGCCGCGTCCTGCCAGGCGCGCGATCGCGCAGCGGTGCATCACCTCGAAGGACCCGGCGTGGCTGCCACGCATGCCGGTGCGCGCGGCGGGTAGTAGTCGGGCGCCTGCTGCGGCGCCTGACTGCCGGCGGCCAGCCGTACGCGGCGCGCCACGGCGGCGCCATCGCGCCCGGTCAACGCGACGCCCACGCCGTTCAGGAAATCCCGGCGCGAGATACTCCGCGCCATTCCGAGATCTCGATCGCTTGCGTGCATCGTGTGTGCCTCTGGCTTTCTGCGCTCTTCAACGGCCGGGCGGTGTGCCCATGATCGGCATGGCGCGGCGTTCGAGGACCTCGCCGACGGCGCGATGCGCTTCCGCGAATGCCGCGTCGGTGTGGGGACTGGCGCCGGCATCCGAGTTCGCGATGGTGATGCGTCCGAACGGCTGGCGCGCCGTCACATACGGGCGCGCGTTGGTCGATGTGAAGACCCACTCCATCGGATCGTAGAGGCTGTTGTAGGTGTAGGCGTACCCGTGCGGCCAGCGGTTGACGGTGATGGCGACGATATCGCGCGCCGGGTCGAAGCCGCCCGGCCAAGCATGCGGGCGAGCTGATCGCGGATGTTGCGCTCGAAGGTCTCGAACGTGGTGCTCAGCAGATCGGCGCGGCCGATCCGATGCTGTTCTTTGCGCGGCTTTCCCGGCGCCGCGGAATCTCGCCAGATGCAGCGCGACCGGCTCGTTCGGGCGTCTGCGCGTGCTGCAGTTCGCCGAGATCCACCGCTTCGGTCGAGCGCCACGCCGGTGTGATACATGGTCGGCGCGCTGACGTTGCTGATGCCGAGCTTCTGCCACGCACGTCCAGTTGCGCAGCGCGACACTGGTGTAGACGAGCGGTCCCTTGACGCCGATAGCCAGCGCTTCTTTCTGCGCCGGCGGCAGATCGGGCGCGAGATACGGGATGAACATGTTCCAGCACGCCATCACCACGGCCGGCCGCGCACGTCGGTGAGCTTGCCGCCGCGGCTGTAGGTGACGATCACCTCGCTGCGCGCTCGCCGGGTCGCCATCATGGCGAACGTTGACGACGGTGCTGTTCAGGCGGATCCGCGCGGCTTGGCCGGCGCGATCGAGCAGCGCGTAGTTACGCGCGCCGCTCCGACATCCTCCATCGTTGTGCCGGGCACGGCATCCGGAATCAGCCACCGCACCAGCAGCCGCGCGACAGTCGCGTTGCCGTCGGGAAAATGCACCGCACCTCCGCGGTCCGGCTTCTGTCGCCCATGCTGTGGTCCCGGCAGATCCGCGAGCACGCCGTCCGGTGTCGGCTCGAGATGCAAGCCCTGGAATCCCGGCTCGCCCATTTCCCACGCGAAAGCGCCGGCGTCGCGTCGGCGCCGACGCAGAAGTTACCCTCGCCGAAGTGCATGAAGAACCAGAGCACCTGTCGTGTCGACCTTCGCGAGGTTGAGCAGATAGTCCTGATAGCTGATCCGCGCCAGGCGCTCCTTTTTCTCCGCTGACGAGAGCCCCGGCATGTAGTCGGGCTGATTCGGCGTGAGGCGGAGAAGGTCCTTCTGCGCCTGGGCCGACAGCGGCATCTGCGCGAGAAATTCTTCGGAGTAGCCGCCCCGCGCCCCGGCCTCGGCCGCCGGTCGCGCGCACGACCAGCCGGTCCGTGCCCCAGGTTTCCTTGTCGAAAAAGTGGCGCGTTCCGCAGGCCCAGCGAACGGTAGAGGCTCGCGATTCTTCGTGTTCGCTCTTGAAGCGATCGAGATCGACGCCGATGTCGTGGAGGAGCTGCTTGCGAGCCTCGTTATAGCGGAAGGGCGACTCGATGTTCAGCGTGCCGCCGTTCATCACCAGCGTCTTGCCGTCGTGACGGAATTCGTTGCGCTTGGCGTGACCGCCGAAATCGTCGTGGTTGTCGAGGATCAGAACCTTCGCGCCTCGCCCGACGTTCTTGAGAAGTAGTAGGCCGGCGCGAGCCCGCTCATCCCCGCGCCAACGACGACGAGATGGAAAGGTCTCGCCCGGTATGGGTCGCCGACGTCTGGTCGACGCTGCACCAGTAGCGGACGCATGCGCGACTTCAA